>NZ_LMQM01000011.1 GCF_001424145.1 Chryseobacterium sp. Leaf404
GATTTTGATTATAATGCTTAAAATTCATAAACAACTGTCTGATTATCAGATATAAATATACGAAATCCTGCAATAATTACCAAAAAAACCGCCTCAGTTGTGAGACGGATTCTAAAGTATTACTGAATAGCTTTAATCAACTGATCGTTAATTTGCTGCTCTTTCTGTCTGGCAAAATTAGAATCAATGGGCTCAATCACATCCATTAAATAAGAATAATATGAAGTAATTTTCTGAGCATTGTTCTCTATTTCATTCTTCGCCTTATCCTTACCCATAGACTGAGCTTTTTTTACGAAGGCATTGAATTTCTTATCAATTGGCTCCATAGACTTTAGAAGGTAATTGTACGCTTTCTGATTCTGACCTAATTTTTTGTAGGCATCTGTCACCGCCGTTACCACAAGAGAATATTCAGCAGGTTTTGATCTCATCTGTCTGCCGAGGTTTCTCTGTTCCGAAGCATTCATAGCAAGGTAATAATCATATTCTTCGAAGATGTCTTTCTTTAAATTTTCAGCTAAATCTAAAGCTTTTTTCTCCTCCCCGACCATAATGTAACCATTCACCATTGAACTTAAAGATCTCGGATCATTGTATTTAGAGGCAGGAATTTCTCTCGAAGCCAAATCAAGAATTTCCAAAGCTCTTTTCCTGTCACCTTTTAAAGCCAAGGCTGCGGCGGCTCTGCTCGCTGCACTTCTGTAACCGATGATATTGGAAGTAGCAGTTTCATCAAAATGAACATTCAGGTCTTTAAAATTGCCCCATCTGTAATTTTTTACAATGTTGTAGAGAGAGTTTGCATCTACTCTTCCCATCTCACCATCCTGACCTCTGCGTGTTTTAATAGGAACCAGTCTGTAGCTGAAACCGTCAAACTGCAGATAGTCGTCCAGGAAGAAGATGTTTTCACTTTCGTAAATACCGCCTGTTGAAAAGTTCAGCGTTCTTTTCCAATTAAAATTGGCCAGAATATCAAACATAATCAGATTTCCTTTGTACAAAGTATTGGCTTTGTAATCTACAGTAATGTGATCAACTACATTGGGTAAATCTGCTGCTGTTACAGTTCCGGATTTTACAGCATTAGCTTTATTTACAGGAATTACAAATTTGCTTACCGGTAAGAAATTGTATTTTTCATATTTATCTCCACCAAAGATTTCTTTTAAAACTTCATCTTTTTCGGGTGACTGAATTTTTATAAATTCTACGGCCTCTTTTACTGTCATTGAATCCTTTTCCAGATATCCCTGAAATGCTTTGAAAACACTGTCACCAGTTCCTTTCTCCTGTAAATTGGCAAAAACATTTTTCCAGTCGCTGGGTTTCATAATGTAAATCTGATCATTCACTCCGTCACGGTAGTCTTCATGCTTCAGCTGTCCCGGTACAGGCATTGCGTTGTACGTTCTTCTTTTTACCTGATCAATATTCCAGGGTGTTGAAAGAAGAGTGAAATTCACTACTTTAACATCATCTCTGAATCTTTCTGTTTCCTGCATCGCCCAAACCGGATATGTATCGTTATCTCCGTAAACAAATAAAATATCGTCCTTAGGCAGAGATTTTAACATGGAATAAGAATAATCGTAAGCCGTGTAACGACCGCTTCTATCATGAACATTATAGTTCTGAAAGCCCATCATCAAAGGAATTCCCAGTAAAACAACACCAAAACCGATATTGGCTAAATTAGATTTCACTTTAGACTGAAGGTACCATAAAATTCCTCCAGCTCCAAGACCTATCCAGATTGCAAAAGCGTAGAAGGAGCCTACAGTTGCGTAATCTCTTTCACGCGGTTCGTAAGGTTTCATCCCTGTGTAGAAAACAATTCCGATACTTGTTAAAATAAATAAAGATAATAAAGCATAGAATCTTCCGAAATCTCTGTTCAGCTGAAAATAACATCCTAAAACTCCCAACAGCATCGGTAGGAAAAAGAATGCCACCGTACTTTCATTTCTGAATTTTGCAGGCATTGCATCCTGATCACCATACAAGGTATTATCGATAAAAGGTATTCCTGAAATCCAGTTCCCGTTTGTATCTTCACCATGTCCTTCAAGGTCATTCTGTCTACCGGCAAAATTCCAGAAAAGGTATCTTACAAAATAATATCCGTTTTGAAATGTGATAAAATAATGCATATTATCCACAAACGAAGGCCTCTGAACTTTAATTAAATTATAAGGTCTCACTTTCAGGTAATCTGAAACTGTAATGTCTTTGTTGTCGTATTTTGCTCTCAGCTCATTATAAATTTCCTGAGCTTCTGGACTATCTGCAACGTCTGGATTATCAAAATTAAATGCAAAATCCGGCGCACCGTACATAGACATATAATTAGACATCACAGCTTTGTCCTCATTAAACATTCTCGGCATAAGGCTTACATGATCCTTATTGAAAACGTAATTGAATCTTTCTCCGGTCTTTCTGTACGTACCGGTCTTTTCGTCCTTTTCGTAGATCTCTCCGGTCTTGGTGGTTTTAAAGCTGTTGTCTTCATTCTTCTCGATACCGTTAGCATCCAGAAATGCAGTGTAGTTCTGACCGTAAATCGTTGGCCAGTCACCATATTGTTCTCTGTTGTAATAATCCAGCATACCGATAGCAGTATCCGGATCGTTAAGGTTCATCGGCGGGTTTGCATTCGCTCTTACAGGAATTACCATCCAGCATGAAAATCCAATCACCATAAATACCGCAGAAAGTGCAATCGTCTGATAAATTTTCTTTTTGGCTCTTCTTGCATACTTAATGATGAAGTAAGAAACCGCAACCATAACCAGAAATCCTACGATTGTTCCTGAGTGGAAAGGCAATCCCACACCATTCACCATAAAGATTTCAAGCTTCCCAAACATGGTCATGATAAATGGGAAAATAAGTTTAAAAACTATGATTAAGATCAGCAGCGTAACTCCGTTGGCAACCAGAAAATTCTTCCAGGTAAATTGATAATGTCTCGCATAATACACCAGACACACTGCAGGAATTGCCAGCATACACATCATGTGAACTCCTACTGAAAGCCCCACGATGAAGAATATTAAAACAATCCAGCGGTCAGAATCTGCGGCAAGATATTCGTTTTCCCATTTTGTGATCAGCCACACCAACAGTGCGATAAACATGGAAGCCATAGAATACACCTCACCTTCCACAGCCGAAAACCAGAATGTGTCTGAAAATGTGAAACACAGAGAACCAATTACACCAGCAAAAAGAATAGCAATCTCCTGATGTTTGTTAATCTCTTCGAATTCTTTATTCAAAAGTCTTCTCACAAAATGAGTAATTGTCCAGAAAAGAAAGAGAATAGTAAAAGCACTGAAAAGTGCAGACATTCCATTAATCACAATAGAATAATTTTCGCCTTTACCGAAAGCAAAAATTCCTGCCACAGCACCAACGATTTGAAAAAGTGCGGCACCCGGAGCGTGCGTTACTTCAAGTTTTACGGCAGAGGAAATATACTCTCCACAATCCCAAAAACTAAAGTTGGGTTCTATAGTTGAGAGATACGTGATAAATGCAATGGCGAATATCACCCATCCGAGAACGGTATTCCATTGCCTGAAAGTCCAGTTTTTCATAGTAATAAATCAATCATGCGAAAATAAGATTTTTAGATGATTTTATGCTGTTTTTAACAAAATTTAAAAAAAATGGCGTAAATTTTGGGTGCGAAATCAGAAAACAGTAAAATCTGCAAAAGAATTTTAACCCTCATTGCTGTAGTTTCAAACAAAAGTTTAGAGATTATTTATTTTTTTGTATTTTTGCGGTCAGATTTTTTATTGAAAAATTAATAAAATAATGAGTAATGTTTACGATAATATTCTTGGCCTTATAGGAAACACTCCTATGGTGAAGCTTAATAATGTCACAAAAGACATCCCAGCAACCGTATATGCCAAGTTAGAATCTTGTAATCCTGGACATTCAACCAAAGATAGAATTGCTCTTCATATTATAGAAAACGCAGAGAAAAAAGGTTTATTGAACAGTGAATCTGTAGTAGTGGAAACCACTTCCGGAAATACCGGGTTTTCTATTGCTATGGTTTGTATTATTAAAGGATATAAATGTATTCTCGCAGTAAGTGATAAAACGAAAGCAGAGAAAATTGCTTACCTGAAATCTTTGGGAGCGCAAGTTTATATATGCCCAGCGAATGTTCCGGCAAATGACCCGAGATCATACTATGAAGTTGCAAAAAGAATTGCAGCAGAAACACCCAACTCGGTTTACATCAATCAGTATTTCAATGAGCTTAATGTAGATGCCCATTATCAGACCACCGGTCCTGAAATCTGGGAGCAGACTCAGGGAAAAATTACACACCTTTTTGCCTGCACGGGAACGGGAGGAACTTTATCTGGATCTGCAAAATTTTTAAAGGAGAAAAATCCAGACATCAAAATTATCGGTGTGGATGCTGACGGTTCTATTTTGAAAAGCTTCCACGAGACTGGTGAAATTCACAAAGAAGACGTACATCCTTATCAGATTGAAGGAATGGGAAAAAATTTAATTCCTTCTGCCCTTTTATTCGATAAAATTGACGAGTTTGTAAGGGTAAACGACGAAATGTCTGCCTACAGAACCAGAGAAATCGCTTTGAAAGAAGCCATTATGGGAGGATACACTACAGGGGCGGTTACACAAGGACTTATTCAGTATGCCAACTCTCATCAGTTTGCAGAAAATGACCTTGTTGTCTTAATTTATCCCGACCACGGCTCAAGATACATCACAAAAGTATATAGCGACAAGTGGATGGAAGAACAGGGATTCATCAACAATTGCTTTCATAATTATGATGAAGTTTTCAAAACAGAAATCATTAAATAAGAAATAAAATAAAAGCCTTTTGAAAAAAAACAAAAGGCTTTTTTCATTCTATATAATTTAACTAAATTTGTTCGTTAAAATTTACAATTAAACCCTTTATTTAAAAATGGTAGATATATTTGAAAGAATAAAACAAAATCCGGGACCACTGGGTCAGTTTGCAGATTACGCAGAAGGATATTTTGTTTTCCCAAAACTGGAAGGACCTATTGGCCCAAGAATGAAATTTCAGGGAAAAGACGTTATTTTCTGGAGTGCCAACGATTATCTGGGACTGTGTAATCATCCTGAAGTTTTGGAAGCTGATGCAAAAGCAGCGGCAGAATTCGGAATGTTTTATCCGATGGGAGCAAGAGCAATGTCAGGTGAAACCCAGCAGCACCAGCAGCTGGAAAAAGAGCTGGCAGAGTTTACACAAAAAGAAGCTGCTTATCTTTTGAATTTTGGGTATCAGGGAATGGTTTCTTGTATCGATGCGTTGGTAACGAGACACGACGTCATCGTTTATGACGCAGACTCTCACGCCTGTATTGTTGACGGTGTACGTCTTCACATGGGAAAAAGTTTTACTTTTAAACACAATGATATTGAAAGTTTAGAGAAAAACCTTACAAGAGCAACAAAAGTAGCTGAAGAAAACGGCGGCGGAATTTTAGTAATTACCGAAGGGGTTTTCGGAATGAGAGGAATGCAGGGTAAACTGAAAGAAATCTGTAATTTAAAATCTAAATTCAATTTCAGACTTTTGGTGGATGACGCACACGGTTTCGGAACTTTGGGTAAAACCGGAGCTGGAGCTGGTGAGGAACAAGGTTGTCAGGATCAGATTGATGTGTACTTCTCTACTTTCGCCAAATCAATGGCTGGTTTCGGAGCATTTTTGTCAGGAGATCAGAAAATTATTCAGTTTTTAAAATACAATCTTCGTTCTCAGATTTTTGCTAAATCTTTAACAATGCCAATGGTAATCGGAGGTTTGAAGAGACTGGAATTATTAAGAACCCGTCCGGAAATTAAAGACAAGTTATGGGAAAACGTAACTAAACTTCAGAACGGATTAAAAGAAAGAGGTTTCAACCTTGGAAATACGGATACCTGTGTAACGCCGGTTTTCATTAAAGGAACAACAATTGAAGCAACACTTTTAGCAAAAGATTTAAGAGAAAATTACGGGGTATTTACTTCTGTGGTGGTATATCCGGTGATTCCAAAGGGTATGATTTTATTGAGATTAATACCTACTGCATCGCATACCGATTCAGAAATCAACGAAACTTTGGCAGCTTTTGAAGGCATCAAAGAAAAACTGGAATCTGGTGTTTACGCAGAAATGGAAAAAGAAATGAACATCGAGTACAAGCAAAACTAAACTTGATTTTTCATCAATATAAATGACCATCGGAGTTTCCGGTGGTTTTTTTTATCTGAATGAAATTTAGGATAACAAAACCTAATTTATTTAATATCAACTGGTTTTACATGATTAATGACAGTAAAATTTGAACAGAATGATTAAAATTCTGACATAGAATAAAGAATGAATTTCTAAAATTTTGAAAAAGCTGAAATATCACAAAATCAGTTAAATTCATTACAAAAATTATTTATATAATAATATTCAATTAAAAATAAAATTATATTCACATAAATTCAATTTTATTAAGTAAAAATTTTAAATATTTAACAAAACCTAATTTTTAACATTTTTTAACTAATAATGTTCACAGGACGGCGATTGGGCGTTATATTCTGTTAAAAATTAGGCTGTTAGTTGTGGTAGGGGTAAATTTGCAACCATGATTTCAAAACATACAATTATGAAACACAGTTTTACGTACTTAAGAATTGTACTTTTGAGTTTGGTATTCAGCTTTGTATCTTTAACTGCCAACGCACAGACACAGGGTTACATACAAAATAACAAAACTCTCGCAGAAAAATTATCAACAAAGTACGGCATACCAAGCTCTGTAATACTTGCAATAGCATTCGTAGAAACAGGAGGCGGAACCAGCAGAAATTCCAAAGCATTAAATAATCATTTTGGGATTGTAGGCAAAAACAGCATTGGATCCAGATACAAGCAATTTGAATCAAAGGAAGAAAGTTACGAAGCATTTTGCAAACTGATCGTAAAAAAGAAATACTACACCGCCCTGAAAGGTACCGAGGATTTTGGAAAATGGGTAAAAGCAATTGCTAATGCAGGATACTCTACACAGCCCGGAGAATGGATGAGAAGAATTAATTCTATCATTCACAAATACAAACTCAAGGACTAAATTCTCAAAATCTGAGATTGAAAAAGAAAAACTAAAGCTTCAAAAATATTTGAAGCTTTTTTTTATTTCATCTTGTAAGGAATACGGAATCTGATTAAATTAGCATCCTCAATTTCCCCTAAAATTTTATGTTTGAAAATAAAAATTGGCGGGTGGTATCTTTGATTACCATTTGCTTTGCTGTATACTTTGCCGTCTCGGTTATCTGCCTTGCCTTTGGGTGGAAATGGGAACCTTTAGACAAAGTAAATTTAATCACCGATGTATTTAAAATTGATGAAAATACAGAAAAAACTGCCCAAAAATCTACAGTAAAAAATTCCGGTAATCAAAACTTACCAACTGATTTTGAGCTTTATAAGAAGCCGGATCTGATTACCCGGTTTTATAAAGACCAGAACGTCACTGCCCTCGCCCACCTTGCTGAAAAACTGCATCAGCTGAAAGCAACCGGAAAGGGAAAAATACGTATCGCTTATTTCGGCGACAGCATGATTGAAGGTGATATGCTTACCCAAACTTTGCGCAGGCTGATGCAGAAAGAGTTTGGAGGTTATGGTGTGGGATTTCTTCCTATTCACACCAATGTGGGAAATTTCAGACAGACTGCATCCGTTACGGGCAATGGCTGGAACACTGTTAATTTTATGGATAAAAGTGTCAAAAATATGTACATTTCCGGGTTTGCCTTCAGCGGAACCGGAAATTCAAAATTTGTTGATAAATCTGTGAACGCAGGTTCTTCCCTTCAAAAATTCCTGCTGTATGGAAATTCAAACGGAGCAAGTGTTAACTTCAATGGATCTAATATTTCACTTAAAGGAAATTTTGCGGTCAATTCTCAGATGCTTTCTTCAGATACTTTGGCGACCGTTAATTTTAAAAGCAATTCTGCAAATCTCCCTTTGTACGGGATGAGTTTTGAATCTGAAAACGGAATTATTCTCGACAACTTTTCTTTCCGGGGAATTACGGGAATTGAATTTAAAAAAATTAATGAAGACTTTTTAAAAGCTGTTCAGAATGCCAATCATTACGATCTCGTTGTGATGCAATATGGCGTAAACCTTCTCTGGAAGCCTGATACAAAAGATTTCTCTTTCTATACCAAAAATATGAATCCTGTTCTGGAAAAATTCAACAGAGCTTTCCCCAATACCGATATTTTGATGGTAAGCAGCGCAGACAGAGCGTTTATGTACAACGGCAGCTGGCAAACTGCAACCGGACTGCCAAATGTTCTTGAAACTCAGGCAAAACTTGCATTTGATAATCATCTGGCGTTTTTTAATCTATTTGAAACAATGGGTGGTGAAAATTCAATCGTAGACTGGGCCAATCAAAATCCACCATTGGCCAATAAAGATTACATCCATCCCAATGCCCGCGGAACCGATATTTTAGCAGATAAAATTTTTAAAGCATTAATGAAAGACTATAAAAAATACAAACCAAAAACACAGACTGAGAAATGAAACAATTAGAAAATCTTTTTACTTCATTTGACTGGAACGCATTTCTAAGCCAGTTTCTGTATGATCCAAAAAATCCTTTACTCTTCAATAATGGTTTTTTCGTGTATTTTTTCACTCTTTTTATTCTGCTTTTTTTCCTCCTGAAAAATCATCATACCGCAAGAAGATATGTTTTCACATTTTTTTCCCTTTACTTTTTTTATAAAGCAAGTGGATGGTTTGTAGGTTTGGTGGTGGTTTCGGCACTGATCAATTTTGCATTGTCTAATATGATCTACAGAACCAAAGGAAAATCATGGAAAACTTCGCTTTTGGTTTTAAGCATCGTTGTTAATCTCGCCATCCTGTTTTATTATAAGTACACCAACTTTTTCATTACAGTTTCCAATGAGATTTTCAGTACAGAATTTAATCCGCTGCATATTATTTTACCGATTGGAATTTCCTTTTTCACGTTCGAAAATTTAAGTTATACTATTGACGTGTACCGGGACGAATTTGAACCTGCCAAAAAGTTTACAGATTATCTGCTGTTTCTCTCATTTTTCCCAAAACTGATGATGGGTCCGATTGTAAGGGCGCACGATTTTGTTCCGCAGATCAATAAACCCTACATCATTTCTGAAAGGGACTTTGCCATGGGATTTTATCTGATTATTTCAGGTCTGATTAAAAAACTGGTGATTTCAGATTACATTACTTTAAATCTTGTAAACTATATTTTTGATACACCTTCGCTTCATGCCGGGCTTGAAAATCTATTTGCCGTCTACGGTTATGCAATGGTCATTTACTGCGATTTCAGTGGTTACAGCGATATTGCGATAGGAATTGCACTTTGGTTAGGTTTTAAAATTCCTGCCAATTTTTTCTCTCCTTATCAAAGTACAAGCATCACAGAATTCTGGCGAAGATGGCATATTTCGCTCTCCTCATGGCTGAAAGATTATCTTTATATCCCTTTGGGAGGAAACAGAAAATTCTCAGTCGGTTCATTTATTTTTGTGACGTTGTTTTTAACCGGAGCGTTTTTAATGTCAGTCAATCTTTTTAAGCTGAATTACTTTTACTCTGCCGGAATTTCTGGTGTTCTTTTATTGATTTTTATCCTTCCGGCGATGATTACAAAAGATTCCAAAGGGATTGCAGCGAATTTTAACCTTTTAACAACCATGCTTTTGGGCGGCTTCTGGCACGGAGCCAGCTGGAATTTTATTATTTGGGGAGCAATCCACGGAATCGGACTTGGACTACACAAAATCTGGATATTGCTGACAGGAAAAGCACTCTCCGGAATCAATAATTCTTTGGTTTACAGGATCATTATGGGAATTTTCACATTCCATTTTGTATGTTTTGGATGGATATTTTTCAGAGCTGAAAACTTTGATGCTGCAATGACGATGATTAATCAGATTATCTACAATTTTGACGCAGACGTTTTTGGTCCGTTTTACGAAAACTACAAAAAAGTAATCTGGATGATCGTTTTAGCGATGATCATTCACCTTATTCCGGATGATGTTGCTGAAAAGGCTGTTGTTAAAATAAAAACAATACCTCTTGCAGCATATATCATTGTGTTTTTTGGATTTCTGATTTTGTACGGATATTTCAAGTCTGCCGAGCAGGTTTTACCAATCTACCTTCAGTTTTAAAAATAAAAAAAAACTGCAGAATCAATTCTCTGCAGTTTTTTTTATCGCTTTCCAAATGGCTTCAGCCTGTTTTTCGTAACCGGGTTTCAGATAATGAACGCCATCGGCACTTGCCTCTTTTCTTGACTGCGCTTTTTTAAATGAACCTTTTCCACCTGTTGCTTCAAAGAGATTAAAAAAAGCAGTGTTGTTTTGTCGCGCACTTTCTTCAATCCAGCTGATCACCTCAATAGTTCTGCTTTCTTTAGGCGAATTATCCGGCGGACCAATCAGCAGAATCGGCAAATTTGGATTTTCATTTCTGAATTTTAAGATCACATCGGAAACATTTTTTTGAAATTCTTCTTTTTCAATTTTTCCGAAAGCCTCGTTTGTTCCCAAAGCAATGATGAGAACATCAGATTTCATTTTTGAAAGCTGCTCCAGCTGGAGTGGGAATTTTAAAAAGTCAGAATAAGTGGCTCCGTTCACGCCGACCGTATTGAAAACAATTCCTTTTTTTACATTTTTAAGGAACTGAAAACCATAAAATGTATTCCCCTGAGGATTATTTGTTTTAATTAAAAATATATTCTGAGGACTTTTAAAATCAATTTCAGTTTTATAACTGTCAAATTTATATGAAGCAATTTCTTTTATATTTTGTTCGAAATCAGGATTATAGTTTAAATAATTTCTTTCAACCATATAAACTGAGCCTGCTTTCGGATTTAAAATTTTGTCGCCGTTCAATGCACGCAATTTTGTAGTAGTTGTATTGTATTGAGAAACAATTTCATGAAAAGTTTGATTCTCTGAAGCCGTATGACTCATTCTTTCAGATTTTTTCTGAACAAAATCTTTTAGCGGCTTATTTTCATTAAACAAAAAAAAGCTTCCGCCTTTCATTTTAGCATCATTGTAAATCAACACTTTATCAAAACTGTCTTCAGGATTTTTAAAACTGATTTCTAAAAAAGAATCTGCTTTATTTCCAATCACAAATCCGGCAGCTCCAATTTGTGGAAAAACCTTTTGTTCATGCACCAATCGAAATGTTTCCCAGGGTTGGTTGCTCACAGATGAAAAATCTTCAGCACCATTGGTATTGGCAACCTGATAAGGAAAAACCAAACCGCGACCTGCATTTCCATGTTGATCCTGAAAGTTCTTCCGAAGGTAACCCGTCAGATGATCTGCCTGAATGTGTGAATCTCCTATAAAAAGAATCTGAGTAACCTGATTTTTATTTAAATTGTCAAAGAAAGGTTTTAAAACTATTTCATTTTCAATGTTTTGCGCCATAACACCAACTGAAAACGCCAAAAAAGCTGAGGATAAAATCGTAAGAGAAAATTTCATGTTGTGAATTTAGAAATTTTTTAATGAAATTTATTCTATCTGAAAGGAATATGTATGTTTCATTTTAAACCGTAAATTTGCAAAAAATTTTTGTTGAAAGATCTCCTTCTAATTACTCCGCCTTTTACGCAACTCAATACGCCGTATCCTGCAACAGCTTATATCAAAGGTTTTTTAAATACGAAAAACATTTCGAGCTACCAGACGGATTTGGGTATTGAGGTAATTCTGGAATTATTTTCGAAAAAAGGTCTGACAAAAATATTCAGTGAGGAAATTTCAATTCAGTCTCTTTCAGAAAATTCGCAGCGGATTTTCAGTTTAAAAGATGAGTACATCAAAACCATCCATCAGGTAATTTCTTTTCTTCAGGGAAAAACTCCAACCTTGGCAAGACAGATCTGTTCGATGAATTTTTTACCTGAAGCTTCAAGATTCAGTCAGCTGGATGATATGGAATTTGCTTTCGGGAATATGGGACTTCAGGACAAGGCTAAACACTTGGCTACTTTATATTTAGAGGATTTATCTGATTATATAGTTGAAGCTGTCGATTCTGATTTTGGTTTCAGCAGATATGCCGAAAGATTGGGTAAATCTGCCAATTCTTTTGATGAATTGTACGCTAAAATTTCAGGCGAAAAAACTTTTATCGACAAAATTACTTTAGAAATTTTGGATAAAAAACTGAAATTTGCAGAGCCCAAATTAGTCTGTTTTTCAATTCCGTTTCCTGGAAATCTGTACTCTGCGTTTCGGTGTGCAAAGTTCATTAAAGAAAAATATCCTCACATAAAAACTGCCATGGGCGGCGGTTTTCCGAATACGGAATTGAGGGATATAAAAGACAAAAGAGTTTTTGAATTTTTCGATTTCATCACTTTGGATGACGGAGAAGTTCCTTTGGAATTGCTATGTGAAAATTTAGATAAAACAGAAAATTTAGAATTCAAAAGAACTTTCCTAATTGAAAATGAGGAAGTTATCTATAAAAACAATTCCAAACGCCACGACTACAAACAGGCAGACATCGGAACTCCCGATTACACTGATTTACAGTTAGATCAATACATTTCCGTGATTGAAATTGCCAATCCGATGCACAGTTTGTGGAGCGACGGACGATGGAATAAGCTCACGATGGCACACGGCTGCTATTGGGGAAAATGTACTTTTTGCGACATTTCTCTTGATTATATTAAAATTTACGAACCTATCTCAGCTAAAATTCTTGTCGACAGAATGGAAGAACTGGTTGCTCAAACCGGTGAAACGGGATTTCATTTTGTGGATGAAGCTGCTCCACCCGCTTTGATGCGTGAAGTTGCTATTGAAATCCTGAGAAGAAATCTGGTGGTAACCTGGTGGACAAATATTCGTTTTGAAAAAAGTTTTACCCGCGACTTATGTTTTTTATTAAAACTTTCAGGTTGTGTTGCTGTTTCAGGTGGCCTTGAAGTCGCAAGTGACAGACTTTTAAAATTGATCGACAAAGGAATTTCTGTGGAACAGGTTGCCAAAGTGACAAGAAATTTCACGGAAGCTGGAGTTATGATTCATGCTTATCTGATGTATGGTTACCCCACTCAAACGGTTCAGGAAACTGTTGATTCTCTGGAAATGGTTCGCCAGCTTTTTGAAATGGGAATTCTGCAAAGTGCATTTTGGCATCAATTTGCAATGACGGCACATTCTCCGGTTGGGCTCAACCCTGAAGAATTCGGAGTGACACCAATCAAACAGGAAATTTTGTTTGCCAATAACGATATCGATTTTACAGACAAAACCGGGATCGATCATGGGAAATTCAGTTTTGGACTAAAAAAATCCTTGTTCAATTATATGCATGGAATTAATTTTGAAATTCCTCTGCAGGATTGGTTTGATTTTAAAATTCCAAAAACGACTGTTCATCCAGATTATATTCATGACTGTTTGCTGGAAGAAGAGGATTTTAAATTTAAAAGCAATTCAAAGGTTCTATTTTTGGCGAAAAATGTAATTGCTGAGAATCGTTTAAAGAAGAAAAAACAAACTGAATATCCGTACACCAAAATTACAGTCCATCTGAAAACAAATGTTGTAAGTCTCGATCTGGAGCCTGATCACGCAAAATGGCTGATGAAAATGATGCAGGAAAATTATGTAGATCAGTCGCAAAAGATTACACTTCAGCAACTTAAAAATCAGTTTGAAGAAAATTTTGAAGACTTTGAATTATTCTGGTTTTCAAAACAGATGCAAATGTTGAAAGAAAATGGTGTGATCTTGAGTTTGTAAGCTACGATCTAAAATTCAAGATTTAAGGTTTAAAATAATTAAAGTATTTTCATTTCTAATTTTTATAATTAGATTAAAAATAATTTTAAGATTCGTGCTGAATTACAGAAAAAAATTGTGAAGAATGTTCTCAGAATTTTTTATTTTGCAGAAGCTCAATACTTTGTTTGTAATCGAATGGAGTACTATCTACATTTATTCAGTTGAATTAAAAACTAATTATTTTTTATCTTTCTCAATTCCATCTCTCACCACTTCGCCTACCGTTACTTTTTCCTGAATTTTTATAAAATTGGGATCCATGATTGCCATTCTTTCGGCGATGGCTTTGTAAGTGGGAAATTTCAAAATTGATGCCCGGCCAGACATTTCTCTGTATAAAGTAAAAGTTTTTCCGCCTGCACTTTTGAGTTGTTTTGTCGTTGTAATGTATTTTCCGATATACTTGCTTTTGGCATCGTAAATTTCGATATCTACAAATGTTTTATCTGAAATGGTCTCCTCAGAACCAAAACTTACGGGAAGATTTGTAAAATAACCTACTGGTTTACCGTTACTTAATATTTCTCCCACATTGTTGACTGTAATATTTAATCTGTCAACTTTAGACTTGATGCTGTATGCGTCTTTCGTACGGTTATCAAATTTACGTTTTGGAGAATTTGTAAAAATGGCATCCAGATTTTTAATATTGATTCCTCTGTTGTCGATAACTTTCAGTTCTTTGATACAGGTAAAAACTGCAGATTTTTCTTCACCTGAAAATGCTGAAGGAGAAACATAATCCAGTTCCAGAGTTTTCTCCTGGTTGTATAGCCGCTTGAGTTTTATATAACTGTCTCGAACAGAGTCTGTAATACTTTTATCTACAAACTCGACTGTGTAAACCGGACTTTCTTTGAGATCCATAAACGTATAAATTCCGTTTTTGTAATTTACTTTCGCAACGTGCTCACCGTCTATGGTTACAATTCCTCTTTTTGTTTTTATGATTTGCCCCTGTAAAAACGAGCTGCAGACCGAAAATACGATTAGAAAAATTATTCTCATGAAAAAATATTATGATTTGAGTAGAATAAAAAAAAGTGTAACAAAGTTACACTTTCCCTGAAAATATATTTAGCTTTTCAATTTAATTATTCGCAAAGGATGATTCCTTTGTCATGATTAAACTCTACAACACCGCTTTTGATGGGGAAAGAGAAAATAGAATCTTTATCATTTTCTTTGGTAAAGTTTTTGGCAAAAGCTTCGTCCACATTCTGTGTAAAAAGTTTTACTTTACCACCAATAAGAGAAGAAACAATTCCTGCGTGATTTTTCATAATATGAAATTCACCATTTTTTCCTGGAAGCAAAACTGAATTTACCTCTCCTTCAAAAACTACGTGTTCCGGTGTTAAAATTTTTATATTCATCTAAACAAATTTGAAATTTGATGTTTGAAATTTGAAATTACATATCGAATCTCAAATTTCAAATCTCAAATTGTTATTAATTTTAAGCGTTGTCTGCCAACATTTTTTCTCCGGCTTCAATTGCCTCTTCGATAGTTCCTTTCAGGTTGAAAGCAGCTTCCGGTAAGTGATCCAATTCACCATCCATAATCATGTTGAACCCTTTGATGGTATCTTTAATATCTACCAAAGATCCTTTAAGACCTGTAAACTGTTCTGCAACGTGGAATGGCTGAGAAAGGAATCTCTGAACTTTTCTTGCTCTGTAAACTACAGATTTGTCTTCTTCAGAAAGTTCTTCCATACCTAAGATTGCAATAATATCCTGAAGTGCTTTGTATCTCTGAAGAATTTCTTTTACTCTCTGTGCACAGTCATAATGCTCATCACCGATAATTTCCGGAGCGAGGATTCTTGACGTAGAAGCCAATGGATCTACCGCTGGATAGATACCTAATGAAGCAATTTTTCTATCTAATACAGTGGTTGCATCTAAGTGAGCAAACGTTGTAGCAGGAGCCGGGTCAGTTAAATCATCCGCAGGTACGTAAACCGCCTGTACTGAAGTAATTGAACCGTTTTTAGTAGAAGTAATTCTTTCCTGCATAGCACCCATTTCAGATGCCAAAGTTGGTTGGTAACCTACCGCAGAAGGCATACGGCCTAAAAGTGCAGATACCTCAGAACCAGCCTGTGTAAAACGGAAGATGTTGTCAACGAAGAAAAGTACGTCTCTACCCTGTCCTGTTTCACCACCGTCTCTGTAGTATTCAGCTAAAGTAAGACCAGAAAGTGCTACTCTCGCTCTTGCTCCTGGCGGCTCATTCATCTGTCCGAAAACGAATGCTGCTTTAGAATCTTTCATTGCTTCTAAATCTACTTTAGAAAGATCCCAACCTCCGTTTTCCATAGAGTGCATAAAATCATCACCGTATTTAATAATACCAGATTCAAGCATCTCCCTCAAAAGGTCATTTCCTTCTCTCGTTCTTTCACCTACACCGGCAAAAACAGAAAGACCACCGTGTCCTTTCGCAATATTGTTAATCAACTCCTGAATCAATACTGTTTTACCTACACCGGCACCACCGAACAATCCAATTTTACCTCCCTTTGCGTAAGGCTCAACCAAATCGATTACTTTAATACCTGTGAATAAAACTTCTGCAGAAGTTGAAAGCTGATCAAATTTTGGAGCTGGTCTGTGAATAGGAAGACCACCTTCCTTAGAAATATTCTGAAGCCCGTCGATAGCATCACCTACAACGTTGAAAAGTCTTCCGTTTACAGCATCACCTACCGGCATCATGATAGGATTACCATATCCTATTACTTCCTGACCTCTCTGAAGACCGTCAGTAGCGTCCATAGCGATACATCTTACAGTGTCTTCGCCAATGTGCTGCTCAACTTCCAATACTACTTTTTCACCGTTTTGTTTAATAATTTCCAGTGCATCATAAATGCTTGGTACTGCTTCTACGTTTGAAAACACAACGTCGATTACCGGACCAATAATTTGAGAAATTTTACCTTTTATTTGGTTTGCCATTGCTAAATTTTTTCTTGGTGCAAATATAATGATTCTTCATAAACACGCAATTGCTAAAAAAAAGATTTTTATCATATTTTTTTACTAATTTACCAATGTACCAATCGAGCAATTTACCAATCATTTAGAAACCAAAAACATTGGTACATTATTACATTGGTACATTGTTACATTATCTTTATATTTGCAGTCAAATTTTTTTCGGGTTGAAAGTTTTCAAAAATTTTAGCGATTATCAGTCTCATAAGCCTTTGGCATTGTCATTAGGAATGTTTGACGGGGTGCATTTGGGTCATAAAAGTATCATTGATGAGCTTACAAAAATTGGTTTCGAGAAAAATCTTGATACAGCGATTCTTACTTTCTGGCCTCATCCAAGATTTGTTTTTAATCCTGACGAAAACTTAAAACTCCTCAACACTTTAGCAGAAAAAAAATTCCTGATAGACAAATACGGAATTCAGAATTTATTTTTAAAAGAATTTGACGAAGAATTCAGAAATCTTACAGGAGAAGAATTTGTGAGACAGATTTTGGTTGAAAAACTCAATGTAAAATATCTGATTGTAGGCTACGATCACGTTTTCGGAAAAAATAAAAGCGGAAACTTTGAATTGCTTCAAAAACTTTCAAAAGAACTCGGTTTTGAAGTCGAACAGATGGAAGCCATTAACATTCACGAGAACAATATCAGCTCTACAAAAATTCGAAATGCTTTATTAAATGGAAACATTACTGAAGCTAACGAAATGCTCGGTTATTCCTACTCTGTTTCCGGAACTGTGGTTCACGGGAAAAAACTGGGAAGAACGATCGGTTATCCTACAGCCAATATTGAAACAGAAACTCTGAAACTTTTACCTAAAAAAGGTGCTTACATTGTTGAAGTTTTTGTAAAAGATCAACAATACAGAGGAATGCTAAGCGTAGGAACAAATCCTACAGTAAATGGAGAGAAATTAACCGTTGAAGTTTATATTCTTGATTTTGAAGGCAATATTTATGATGAAAAAATCACTGTAAAATTCAGGGATTTTCTTCATAAGGAAATTAAATTTGAAGGGATTGAAAAGTTGGTTGAGAGATTGGATGAGGATAAGAGGTTGACTGAGGAGTTTGGGTTTTAAAATATTATCTTCTTTCACAGTTTTTCAATTTCTTCTCTCATTTTTTTCGTTAGAGATTTAAACACCAAATCATACGAGTGATCAATCAGTTTTAAAATCAAATCCTTTTTCAAACCATCTAAAGAAACAGAATTCCAGTGGGTTTTGTTCATGTGATAAGCTCCTGTAATCTGTGGATGCTGCTCGCGAAGTTCTTCACTCCATTCAGGATTGGTTTTTACTGAGATTTGAAGTGGCTGTTTTTCCAGAGACATCAGCAGAAACATTTTTGTACCTACCTTCAAGACCAGCGTTTCATTATCAAAAGGAAAACTTTCACTTACTCCCTTTTTTCCTAAACAGTAATCTAAAATATCGTTGGCATCCATCTTCTAATTTTTTGACGAATGTATTAAAATATGAATAATAATACACATTGAAATATTCCAAAACAGAATTTTTTCTGAAAATTCACTGGAAAAGCATCAGATTAATTTTTTTTTTCGAACAATCATAATAATTAGTATTTTTGTAAAAATTATTTTTATGAAAATTAAATCATTAATAGCAGTTTTTGCAGTAAGTTTATCCAGTATTGCTTTTGCACAGGAAGCTCCGAAAGCAGGTCCACCTGCAGGAAATGCAATTGTGGGCGATACATACGGTTCTGCAGTTGGGGCTAAGTCTGAATCAAACGCACTTACGGTTAATAAACTAAGCAAGAAGCTGAAAAAAGCTAAAAAAGTTGAAAACGTTGCGATAAAAGGTACTGTAGCTGAAGTTTGCGAGAAAAAAGGTTGCTGGCTGAAGATTAAAACTGACAATAATTCTGAATTTTTTGTAAAAATGCAGGATTACGGCTTTTTTGTTCCTACCGCTTTGAAAGGTAAGAATGTAGTGATGGACGGTACTGCAGAGGTGAAAACTGTTTCTGTAGACGAGCAGAAACATTATGCAACTGACGCGAAAAAATCTCAGAAAGAGATTGATGCCATCAAAAATCCTAAAGAAGAAATCAGATTTGTGGCTACCGGAATTAAAGTAGTGAACTGATTTTAAAACAATACATATTGAAGACCGGCGGAACAAAATGTTTCGCCGTTTTTTTTTATTCGATTGAGAATCTTACCGGCTCATCAAGTTTTGGAAATTTTGTTTCAGATACAAAACGTTTTCCGGAACAGTCAAATTCTTTCCAGCCTTTTTTATTTTTAACATCACCTACTGCAACTACGTAAGGTACAAATGTAATATCATCATTTCCACTCTCATAGAATTCTTTATATTGAACGGCGATGTCTAAGATACACTCGTGGTCAGTATTTAGTTTTACATTTCTGTAAATAATATCGTAATGAGTTTCTTTATTTTCGGGAATTTTAAAATAATCTTCCCAGCCTTCTATCCCGGAATTTAGCTCTGCCATTGCTTCCAAAGCGTAGTACAGTGCAATGGTGTAATATTTTCTGGTTTCTTTTCTCAGATAATCGTTTTCAAAATGTCCTCCTTCAAAAAGCACTGTTGGAAGCCCGGCTTTCATAAAATTATCGCCTGTAGAAGTGGGGTAGAATTCATCAGAATATCTTCCGATCTGATTTGGTATTAAGTTCTCAAGCTTAGCAAAGATTTCTGAAATCACTGCCATGCATTTTTTCCGGTTTTCTGTAATATTTCTTTCCTGATCTTCTGATGGCGAAAGAAAAGACAGTGTGGCAGGATGAATACCGTCTGTAGTAAATATGGTTCTCTGCTCGTGAAGGTTTAAGCCATAATGATAGCCTCCCTTCTCAATTGTTTCCTTCAAAAATTTCAGTTCTGCTGAGTGATTGTTATGGAAATCACGGTTGAGATCCAATTCCTGTGCATTGAGTCTCGTCCATTTTTTTGAGCCGTCAGGATTCAGCATAAAAATAAAATCCAAATGAATTCTACTTTCAAGATTCCTTTTCTGCTCAGTATCGTTTTCCAGACTAAACAGTAAATCAATCATAGCAAGAGTAGCATTAGACTCGTTACCGTGCATCTGTGACCACGCTATGATTTTAACAGGGCCAGTACCAAAACTCAATTTATAAATAGGTTGTTTAAGGTAAGAAATTCCGATTTTGAAAATCTGACCTGCGAAATTTTCACGGAGATAATGAAACAGCCTTTCCGGAAAAATATACCGGCTTTTAAAGTGCTGATTAGATTTGTATATGGCTTCAAAATTCATTCTGTAACGATTTTACATCCGTCAAAAATACCAATTATTTCATTAAAATTTCAATTAACATTTGTAACAATTCTAAACGATGCAAAATGTCACTTTGTCTGTGGATAAAATTGTTAATTAAGTATAATTTAATTTATTTTACGTAAAATATTATAATTCAATTATTTAAAATATTTATTTAAAGTTGTTAATTATATCTACTTTAACTGTGTTACTGTGATGTTTTGTACATTTGAGTGTAATTAAACTAAACATTCCGGTTGTGGATTACATTGTAATCATATTACTTGTTACAATTGTAAATGACTAAAAAATTTGGTGAAAACATCAAATTTACGAGCTGAAAATCCCTTAAAATAAAAATGCTAAAATTGATTAAAAAAATGTTGTTAAGGGATTATAAGAGATATCAAATATGAGCAGAAATGCTTTGTTTATGGTCTTCTGTAGATTGAATTATCTAAACTGACGGAAAATTGCACTTCAAAATGCGTTTTAAACTGACTTGTAAGGCCGTCTCCTACTCTACAGATCATCAATCTGTATAAAACCTTTAGTGGTGGTGCATCGCAGAGATTTAAGATCGAATCTTTCTGCCATAACAGTATTTTTAAAAATTCTAAAACCTTCTACTTCATCTTTTACTTTAACATTTATCATGATTTTGAATTTTGTGGAAATGAGATAATAATTACAGTGTTAAAACGGCGAATTTTATGTAACTTTTTGTTTATATGTTGTTTATGTGATTTACTTTTGTATTCTAAAAGAATATTTGTACGTTTACAAATGTATTTGTTTGATGTAAATTAATTATTTACATTTGTAATTACTAATTTGATGCTTATTTTATGAGTTTAAATGACAGAATCTCAAAAGTGATAGAATATTCAGGTCTCACGTCCTCAGAATTTGCGGATGAGATTGATGTGCAGCGTTCCTCTATCTCTCACGTAACTTCAGGAAGAAATAAACCTTCTTTAGAATTTATCATAAAAATAAAATCCCGCTTTCCTGAAATCTTATGGGATTGGCTGGTGAATGGTGATGGTGAAATGCTGAAATCTGAACTTCCGGCAGAAAATATTATTGATGAAGAACAATCTAAGCCTACTTCTCTACCCGATCTTTTTACTCTTATCAATGAGGACGAAGAAAAAAAAACTGAGGACGAGCCAAAACGGGATAAATCTGTTGTAGCAAAAGCGCCGCCAGAATCATTTAAAACGTACGGGAGTAAAGCAAACACCGAAATATCCGATTCTCAGCGTTTAGAAAAAACAGGCGAACAAATCATCAATCAAGTTATTGAAAATCAAACACATAAGATAAAACGCATCGTTCTGTTCTACGAAAACGGAAAATTTGAGAGTTTTGAACCCTGAGATTAATTTTAATTCAGAAAAGCGGTCATCAACAAAAAAGCTCAGTCTATGACAGACTAAGCTTTTCTTTTTTTATTTTGAGGAAGAAGAATCATTTCTTTCTTCTGTCTAATTCTTTTTTAATTAATCCCAGTTCTCTTCCGGTTTGTCCGGCAACTGAAGTGTTTTCTCTGGCTCTTCTCGTAAGATACGGAACAACATCTTTCACAGGTCCGTAAGGTAGATATTTAGCTGCATTGTAGCCTTTGTCAGACAGATAGAATGTAATGTTATCACTCATGCCGTAAAGCTGCCCAAAATAGATGTTTGGATGGTTATTTTCCAAACCTTTTGCTTTCATTTTATCTATCACCAGCTCAGAAGAAACTTCGTTGTGTGTACCGAAAAATGCGGAAACTTTATCAAGGTGATTCATCACAAAATCGATTCCTGCATTGTAGTTTTTATCAGATGCATCTTTCGTTGGCTGAATGGGATCTGCATACCCTTTTTCGGCAGCTCTTGCGCGCTCTTTTTCCATGTAAGCACCACGTACAATCTTGTAACCGATAAAGTAATTTTTTTCCTTCGCACGCTGAAGATTCTGATTCATATATTCCAGACGACCGGTTCTATACATTTGAATAGTGTTCCAGACAATCGGTTTTTCCTGATTATATTTTTCCATCATCTCCTCGCAAAGCTGGTCTGCTGCGTCCTGCATCCAGGTTTCTTCTGCATCCACCATTACTTTTTTGTTGTTTTCATGGCAGAGCTTACACACTTCGTCAAACCTTTTTACCACTCTTGCCCATTCTTCTTTTTGGCTTGAAGTGAGTTCAGAACCGTTTCCCACGGCGTCATACAAATCAATTCTTCCGAATGCTGTAGGTTTAAAAACGATAAAAGGAATGGCTGGATTTCCCACAGAAAATTTAATGATATCTTTAATTTCCTGGCAGACCGCATCAAAAGTTTCTTCATCCTCCTTCCCTTCAATGGAGTAATCAAAGATACTTCCAACGCCTCTTTTAAAGAGCTGTTTCACTGCTTTCATACTTTCTTCACGCGTTTCGCCACCACAAAACTGCTCAAAAAGAGTATTTTTTACAATCGTATTGACGAACGGGAAATTATTATGAACAGTAAAATTAAGGACAGAAGTTCCAAGACTTGTTAAAGCCGGCTGCTCAATCATTTTGAACATCCAATACGCTTTTCTTAACTGCGCATCTGTTTTGTCTGCAAATGCAACTTTTGTATCGTTAAAAATGGGCATCCTTTTTAGTAAATTTATTTTGGCAAATGTAAGAATAACCTAAGCTTTATTAAAGCTTTTTTTCTATAATTTACCCTCGATTCCGTTTAAAAGCATGGCTATAATTCCTACAAAAACCCAGAACCTCAAAATATTGAGCGTGAAAAACTTAGTACGCCCTGACGTATTTAAAAGTAAATATATACAGATAATCAACACAAACAGACCTCCTGTGAAATAATAAGACATAAATCCCGAAATTCCCGTCCTGTCTACAAGTTTTGCCGAAACAGCCATTGTAATGATCAGCAGGGAGACCAGAATAATTTTAGTATTTTTACTTCTGAAATAGTTTGGAATTGTAACATACCCCAGAGCCTTATCCACACTTTTTGTTAATGTATCTTTCACAATATCAATACATAAAAGAATGAGAAAAAGAAAAATGGCCATTAAAAAAACTTTCATAGAGAATGTTTCATAATACACCATCATTCCGAAAAACGGATATAAAGTTAAACTTACAAACGTGAGATTATTTAAAATCAAAATCCGGCTCAGCTTGTGACTGTAAAACCACATAAAGAACTGATAAACAATAAAAAAAAGGAGAACGCGATAAGAAATCATGCTTGCAATTCCCAACGATATTAAGGTTAAAACCAAATAAGCGTAGAGAAAATATTTCTGTTTGATAAAGCTTTGAATTCTTGTACGGAAAGGTTTTACCACGTAATCTTTTTCAAAATCATAGAACTGATTAATGATTCCGCCTGCAAGAATGCTTAAAACAGTACAGAAAATAATCCCGTGAACCTTGAAATCGAAAACAAAATTTCTGAAATTTTCTTCCTGATTAAAAAGGAAAAAAGTAGAAACATAAAGGGCAAATGTGAGCAGCGCAGCCACAAAGAAACGTGCGCCAAATAAGAAGCCCACGAATTGTGACAGTCTGTAAAACAGAGATTTCTGGAAATAATTTTTCTGCTGGAAACTTTCTTTTTCAGAATTCATTCCATGCAGCATTAGAATCTGTATATTACTTCTTTTTCAAAACCTTCAAGCATTTTTTCAGCTTTACCGTAATCTTTTGTAAATCCTAAAATGTAACCACCGCCACCACTACCACAAAGTTTGAGGTAATAAGCATTAGAATCAAGACCTTTTTTCCAGATATTAAAAATACTTTCCGGAATCATCGGGCGAAAATGTTCATAAGCCCAATGAGAAAGCTTTTTAAGATTTCTGAAGAACGGATTCATATCTTTTTTAAGGAAAGAATCGATGCAGGCATTGTTGTAACGGATAAATTCTTCTTTCAAAGTTTTACGGAAACCTTCAGTCTTCATTTTTTCAAAGAAGATCTGAATCATCGGTCCAGTTTCGCCTGTAATTCCCGAATCGATAAGGAAAATTGCACCTTTGCCTTCTTCGCCTTTTGGGATTGCAACTTTGTCTAAATTTTCTTTGTCTTCAATGAGAATCGGAAGGTTCATGTAGCAGATCAGAGGATCCATACCGGAACTTTTTCCGTGGAAATAGCTTTCCATTTCACCAAAAACGGCTTTAATATTTTTTAAGTCGTCTTTTGAAATACTGTCGGGATTGTGTTTTGTGAAACAGTATTTTTCAAAAATAGCTGCCACCAAAGCACCAGAACTGCCCACCCCATAACCTTGAGGAATGTTGGAGTCAAAGAAAAGTCCGTTTGAGATATCTTTTTTAAAACGCTTCACATCCAGTCTGAATTGCTCAGGAAGACTCAAATTTTCTAGAAAAGCAGCGTATTTATTGAGGTGGAAATTAGATTTTTTTTCAAATTCTGAATCGGAATCTGAAAATTTCAATGTGCCCTTATAAAAGCTGTAAGGAACTACAAGACCCTGAGAGTCTTCTATCATTCCGTATTCTCCGAAAAGGATAATTTTAGCGTAAAACAGAGGGTTCGTCATTGTGTGTTAAAATCTTTGTGCAAAGTTACTATTATTCTGCTGAATATTAACAAATTTTAAGCCAATAAAACGCTTATATCTTGGTTTTTAGGAATCTGATCAAAATTGCACCCGTGGCAAAAAATGCAGACATTGAGATAAACGCATACTGCATATTGTGAAACTTCTGGATAAATATACTGAAGATCAACATTCCACAGATGATAGCCAATTTTTCCAGCACGTCATAGAAACTGAAATACGTTGTATTTTCCATTGAATTTTCCGGTAAAAGTTTTGAATAGGTAGATCTTGACATCGCCTGAAGTCCGCCCATTACCAAACCGATTAAACCTGCCAAGCCATAAAACTGAAGCTGTACATTTGGGTTTTCTTTGTTTAATGAATAAGCCGAAAGACAACATCCAATCCAAATAATTACGGCAATTGTGATCACGTTTTTATTTCCAATTTTTTTTGATAATCTTGAGAATAAAAATGCTCCGAAAATCGCAATAATCTGAATAACCAGAATTGTAATGATTAATTTATACTTATCTGCTTCCTTAGGAAAAATCACCGTACTTCCAAACGGGACTGCCATTAAAAATATGGTCTGCATTCCGACGCTGTAAAAGAAAAAACTTGAGAGGAAAAACTTAAGTGCTTTATCTGAAAAAAGTTTGTTTCCAACTCTGAATAATTCTCTGAAACTCTCTTTCGCAATGTCTTTATAGAAGCTGATATTATCTTTTAAAACCTCAAAAAATCCGCCCTGCTCCTCGTGTCTTTTGAAGATATTTTTATAATTTAAAAGCACTAAATCTTTAGGCAATTTATCTTTAACATCTCCAAACTGAGGCAAATGTTTGAAAGTATACTGTGAAAAACCAAACCACCAGGCACCTGTAAGCAAGAAGCTCACTCTGATGTAAATTTTAGCCTGCTCCGGACCTTCTGCAACCACCTGAATTAAAACCAGACAGATAATTAAAAGAACCACGGAACCTATATAACCGTAAATATAACCTCTGGCAGAGAGGGAATCCTGCTTATCGGGAGTGGCGATGTCGGGTAAAAATGAATTGTAAAAAACCAAACTTCCCCAAAAGCCTACACTTGCCGTTATGCTGAAAAGTAATCCTAAGAAAACGTTTTCCATTCCTGTAAACATCGCTAATCCCATACAGGACGTTGCTCCCAGATAACAGAAAAACTGAAGGAATGATTTTTTATTTCCAATAGTATCTGCCAATGAAGATAAAAACGGGGATAAAAGCACCACTAAAAAGAACGAAATTGCGTAAGAAAAACTTAAAACCGCTTCCGGTTCATACCCTTCCCCAAAAACCTTAATCATGTGACGCACAGGAATTTCCTGCACTTCGCCAGCTTCTGCAACAAACTCTTTTTTATTGTAAGCAGTTGTGAGAATCGTATAATAAATTGGGAAAATTGCAGAGGTAATAACCAAAGAATAAACAGAATTTGCCCAGTCGTAAACTGCCCAGGCTTTCATGATTTTCGGGTTATTTTTTATATTTGGAGTCGGTTGAATTTGAGTTTCAGACATTTTCTAACTAATTAGTTGCACAAAAATAGAAAAACCGCTGAACATTCGGCAATTTTTATTTTTATAAGGTAGAATTTTATTGGTTTATTAAAATAATGATTTAAATTGAAACAGGTATTTTTATAAAGGTGTCGCTCCTACGGAGCTTTCTTGGGTTACCGATGTGTTAGCTACAAAGGTTTGGCTTCTCTGAAGCCTTCAATATTTCGACGAAATCCGTCAAACTTTTAATTTTATTTAAAGATTTAGAATAAAAAAACCAGAAACATGGAAGCTTCTGGTTTTTAAAATTTATGTCTGAACATTTATTTTTATAGAAATTCTAACTTTTTCTTCTCATTAACATTTGAACTATCAGAACTATAATCCCCATAACCTGAAAGAATGTACCTAATGTTAAAACTATGTTTCCATTGAAAGGTCCCAGTGTGATATGTGTGATTTTCAGCCAGGCGCCAACAAGCGTGATTAAAAATCCAATCAGAAAAATAATGATACCGAGTTTAAATTTCATAAAAAATTACATGTTTTCAATAACGATAGCAGAAGCACCACCGCCACCGTTACAGATTGCAGCAGCACCGTATTTACCGTTGTTTTGCTTCAAAACATTGATCAAAGTAACAATGATTCTTGAGCCAGAACTTCCCAGTGGATGACCTAAAGCCACTGCTCCACCATTTACGTTTACTTTTGCAGCATCCAATCCTAAGATTTTATTGTTGGCCAGACCTACTACAGAAAACGCTTCGTTAAATTCAAAGAAATCAATATCTGAAACTTCCAAACCTGCCTTTTTAAGAGCGATTGGTAAAGCTTTTGAAGGCGCTGTTGTGAAGTTTTCAGGCTCGTGGGCAGCGTCTGCATAAGAAACGATTTTAGCTAAAGGTTTTAGACCTAGTTCTTCCATTTTCTCTTTTGAAACAAGAATCAAAGCAGAAGCACCGTCATTTAAAGTTGATGCATTAGCAGCAGTAACCGTTCCTTCCTCTTTTTTGAAAACTGTTGGAAGCGTTGGCATTCTTTCGAAATTTACCGCTTTATATTCTTCATCTTCAGCGAAAATGATTGGGTCACCTTTTCTCTGAGGAATGGATACAGGAATAACTTCTTCAGCAAATTTCCCTTCGCTCCAGGCTTTAGCAGATCTTTTGTAAGATTCTATCGCAAAATTATCCTGATCTTCTCTTGAAAAACTGTAATCTGTAGCACATTTTTCTGCGCAAACCCCCATGTGAACTTTGTTGTAAACGTCTGTAAGTCCGTCTAAAACCATTCCGTCCTGCATTTTTACGTCGCCTAATTTGGTAGCGTTTCTTGCATTATAATAGTGAGGAACCATCGACATATTTTCCATCCCACCTGCCACGATAACGTCTGCATCACCAGCTTTAATAGCCTGTGCAGCCATTGTCACAGCCTTCATTCCTGAAGCACAGACTTTGTTAATGGTTGTAGAAGGCGTTTCATTTGAAAGTCCTGCACCTAAAGCAACCTGACGAGCCGGAGCCTGACCCTCGCCTGCCTGAAGAACGTTCCCCATGTAGATTTCCTGAACGTTTTTCGGGTCAAGATTAATTTTGTCTAATGCTCCTTTTACCGCTGCAGCTCCCAGTTTTGTAGCAGGAACTGTAGATAAACTTCCCATAAAACTTCCCATTGGAGTTCTTACTGCGGAAACGATGAATACTTCTTTCATATCTTTTTTAATTTTAATTTAATTTTTCTAAACACAATTGCTCATAATTTCTTAAAAACTCAATGTTTTGATCTTTTACCCTCGCCTATCTCTACTTTTCACCTGGCTCTTTTTGTAAATAACATAATCAAAGCTCCCAAAAACTCAACAGTCCATCCCCATTGTAGTTTAACGGTTCCGGCCAAAGCTTTTGTCCATGATTTAAAAGGAAGAAAACTGAAGTAGCTTGAGGCCTGATATTTCACTGCAAATAATGTGAATACAAAAAGAATCAGCAGAAATACAGCGAAAGTATTCACAAGTTTACTTCTGTTGTTCACAATCCCAAAAAGTGCACAGGCAGAGAATATCCAGCAGAAAATTGCCAGAAAGTGATCGAGCTGCCAGTAGTTCCAGTTTCCGATGATGGGAACGTGAACGAGTGGAAGAAAGCTTCCTACAACCACCAAAATTAATCCTAAAAGCTGTAAATTTTTCATTAATAACTGTGAAATTTATTATCAATCTCAGAATGCCAAAGTACAAAAAAAAACATACTTTTTGTGAGTATGCTTTAAAATCAAATAATTGAAAATGCGAATCTGTTTTAGATAAAAATTATATTTAAATATTATCAGTTATTTAATATTAATTTAATTTTATTGTTAATTTAAAAATTAACACTCACCAATTCCAAACCAATTTGAATACCATATTTATTGTTTAGCAACGCATCATTGTTAAAAGTTGGGGTAAAATCTTTCTGAATGAATAATGCAACACCTCCATATCCCACACCAATTTTCGCCCCGGCAATGAAGTTATTTACGCCAACCATTACTCTCTCTCTTTCCACAATTTTTTTTGTGTAATCTGTGGAATATTTATTATAGATTGCACTCCGGGTTCTAATGCCACTGTAAAATCCACCTATCAGATAAAACTGTGTTTTTCTGTTATCGAGATATTTCACACCTTCATAATCTACATATTTAGGATTTAAAACCCATCTCAATTCTAAGGGAATCGTTATGTATGTATTATAAATTAATGTTTTTTTCAACTGCCCTTTTGCAAAATCCTGCAGAAATAAATTTTTGCCGTCCTGTGCAAATACTTTGTTATTCTCTGGCGTAAAATAATCGGTACGCAATCCCAAACCTAAGCGATAAAAAACCGGACTTGTAAACTTACCCAATTGATTTTCATACCTAAGAGTGGCATAGGCTGACAAATTATTACTGGCGCGTTTCACATCAGAATCTTTATTATAAAAACCAAACGGTTTATCTTCAGAAGTAAGTGACGGAGAAACAAAACTTGCGGTAAGTCTTACAGAATGCAGATAATCTTTCGGTAATTTCACTCGTTTATTGAAGATACCCAAGAGTCCACTTTGTGGGTCAATTCCGAGACTGTAACGTTTATCAGGATTTAAAATAATATTTCTGACCATCTCTTTTGTAGAATCTTCCAAACTGCCTTTTTCATTTTCAATCTTTTCATTGAGAATATTTTGATATCTTTCAGCTATTTCCGCTTTTCTTTTCTGCTTTTCTTCTGCGGAAGATTTTCCATTAAAATCTTTATCAAGTTGATCCAGCTCAATATTCATCTTCATTTTTTCTGATAGAATAATACTGTCGATTTTTTTGGTATACACATCCATTTCAGAATGAATATTCTTGTTACTTTGACTAAAAGCCTGCATAGATAGTATAAGTGCAGAAAATAAGGCGATTTTTGTTTTCATATCATGATTATTTTTAGACGTAATTGTATCACCGTTTAGCTGTAAACAGTTATTTATTTATAGAAATTAATTTTAATTATTCTGAAACGATGGAATCAGCAAATACATGAACTCCAAATATCTGCAAAGAGCTCGGACGTTTAAATTTTAATTTTGAAGCATCTACAACTCCGAACTGTCGGTCGTTTTTCATTTCAACTCTGGTCTTATCTAATTCTCTTCCTAAAAGTAAATCATCAGCGTTGATGTAAGATGATTTTTTACTTTCTGTTTTGCTCGGTTTTAAACCTGCAAATTCAGAATTTTGGAGAGTGGGATTTTGAGCAATTATTTCATCAGTTTTTTTGTTAAATACTATGATTTCAGTTGGTTCGATAAATTCTGTTGGTGTTTTATAAATTTTTTCAGACGAAACATTTTGATTTTTTTTAAAACTAATAATAGAATTTTCAAATTTTTCCTTACTTGAAATTACTGTTTCAAATTTTTCTGTTGGTTTTAAATGATTTTCATAAGGAAATTTTTTAACAATAATCTTGTCATTTTCTATAGGTTTGTTGGAATTAAAGTAAAAAAGACTTCCTACAGAGATCAAAAAAAGGATAACCGCAGCGTATTTCCACCATCTAAAAGTTGGTTTTTTACCTGTTTCAGAACCTGATTCCAATCCATTGTCTATCTGATTCCAAAGGTTGGCAGAAGGCTTTATTACAAGGTCTTCGTAATCACTTTTTAACTGTTTCAGTATGTTTTTGTCCATTCTCTTTTGCTTTTAAATAATCTGCAATCCATTTCTTGGCTTTGCTGAGCTGGCTTTTGCTGGTTCCTTCAGAAATATTCAGAATTTCAGCTATTTCCTGATGCTTTTTGTCTTCAAATACATACAGATTAAAAATCAGTCTGTAACCTGCCGGCATTTGAGAAAAAATTTCTTCGATATTGATCTTGTGAAAATTTTCGTCCGGATCTTCTTCAAAATAATCATCAGCGATTTCGATATCAGAATACAGAATATTTTTGTTTTTCCTGATAAATGTAATGGAATCATTGACCACAATTTTTCTCAGCCAAAACGAAAAACTTTTCCATTCTTTACAGTCATCAATTTTATTGAAACACTTGAGAAAAGCATTTAACAATACATCTTCTGCATCATGAATGTTATTTGTGTAAGAATTGGCAACCGCCAGCATTTTAGCTGAAAACAAGTCGAAAAGCGCTTTCTGAGCTCTCCGGTTTTGCTTTTTGGCGAGTTTAAAATTCTCTTCTAAATGATTCATTAATGGGTTTCTATTTATAAGACTGCAAATTGTGAAAATGGTTGCTTTAACAGCAAAAAAAATGCACTTTTTTTTAAAGTGCATTTCAGTGATCTGTTTTAAGATCTTTTTATTGAGCAAAAGAGTATCTAGGTCCGCCAGACTGGAAGATTGCGAGCATTCTGCTTTTTTGATTATTTGAAAACATATACATTGCTCTGTCATCTACGTAATCCATGTAGTTCATTGTCATTTCTACAGGAGTTCCCGCACAGGTGCTGTAATGTGGATAGGCCGGAGCGCCATAATTGGCTGTATTGTGAGAAGGAGTATCAGCTACAAGGTCGTTACCGCAAGTAGCATCGCCCCAGATATGACGGAGATTCATCCAGTGGCCAACCTCATGGGTGGCAGTTCTGCCCAGATTATACGGATAGGTTGCTGTACCTGTAGTTCCCAGATATTTTGAATCTATCACCACACCATCCGTTGCTGAAGATCCACCAGGAAACTGTGCGTAACCTAAAATCCCGCCGCCAATGGTACAGACCCAAAGGTTGAGTTTAGTAGTGGGAGAAAGCGGACTTAAACCTCCCTGATTGGATTTCTTCATGGCATCTCTGGTTCCCCAGGATGATTTGTTGGTAGCTTTTCTTACCACCTGATCCAGTACGAATCTGATTCCAACATTGGCTTTTACATTGGCAAATAGTGTGGGAACATTATTATAATCAGTGTTTGTAGCGTTAAAATCTCTGTTTAAAACATCAATCTGAGACTGAATCTGTGCGGCAGAGATATTTTCTGCTGCAGTTTTATACAAAACATTTACCACAACGGGTATTTCTATAACACCATTTACCAGTCTGGAATCAAAATTTTCATGCATTCTGGCAGCTGTAAATGATTCTATCTGCTGCATTTTACTGGCGAGTTCGGGATCTGAAGCCAGTTGCTGTTTTAAAACTTCATCAGAAGCACAGTTTCTTTTGAAAGCTGAACTTTCAGTTTGACTGTCTCCCATTTGCTGATCCATTTTTTCGTCAGACTCACAGCTTGTGGCAAAAAGCCCAACAAGACCTAACATTAAAATCGTTTTTTTCATATCAAATTCATATTAATTATTACTTTTGATTTATATATCTTTAAAGAATATTTAAATCTTAAACAAATATAATAAATTTACTAATCTGAAAAATTATTTGACCAAAAATTTATGATAACCTACCCTAATATTCTGAAAGTCAATATAAAAAAATGCTTTAGCTACAAAAAAAACGCATCTTTAAAAGGATGCGTTTTCTATGATAAGTGAGTGAAGTTAATGATTTATTTCTTTGAGTTCTACCGGATTGTGTTTGTGCTTAAAAAGTACCCAGAACAGAATGGCTAAAACCAATGCATAAGCTGCAAAAGACAGCCAGATATTTTGCCAGTCTTTCATCATCACAACAGACGATAAGCTTCCGTCAGGATTTACTGATGAATGGAAACTCTCTTTCAGAATACTTATAAATGACGGATTATCCGGAGTTGTTTCCAGATAGGTCGACAATTCCGTAACGGTCGTAAACTTATGCGTAAAAAATTTATCAATCGCCCAACCTGCGATGTAACTTCCGAAAACAGCACCAAAACCGTTGGTCATCATCATAAACAAGCCTTGTGCGGAAGAACGGATCTTTTTATCTGTAGTGGTTTCCACGAAAAGAGAGCCCGAAATATTAAAGAAATCGAAAGCCATTCCGTAAACGATACAGGACATGATGATCAGTCCTAAACCATATCCTTCAGGGATTCCGTAGGCAAAAAATCCGAATCTTAAGACCCATGCAAACATGGAGAACAGCATTACTTTTTTAATTCCAAATCTTTTCAGGAAAAACGGAATTGCCAGAATAAATAAAGTCTCTGAAACCTGAGAAATCGACATGATGATCGTTGATCTCTGCACTACGAAAGAATCTGCATACTTTGGAAAGTGCGAAAATTCACTTAAAAATACATCTCCGTAAGCATTTGTAAGCTGTAAAGCAGCTCCTAAAAGCATTGAAAACAAAAAGAAAAGTGCTGTTTTATAGTTTTTGAAGAGCTTAAAAGCATTTAAACCCAATTGTTCTGATAAAGGTGCGTCTTTATCAATAAGCTTCTGTGGTGGACACTTAGGCAATGTTAAAGCATAAATACCAAGCAGGATTGCAGCTACTCCGGCAATGTAAAACTGTCCTTCAGTAGCTTTGTTTCCCGTAAGATTGGTTATCCACATAGCAACAATAAAACCTACCGTTCCCCAAACTCTGATAGGCGGAAAATCTTTTACCACATCCAGATTACTGTTCTTTAAAACTGTGTAGGAAATTGAATTTGCCAGTGCAATCGTCGGCATGTAAAAACACATCGCAACTAGCATTACCGTAAAAAATGAATTTGGATTATCGCTCTGAGGTAGAAAGAAAAGCGTAATACCGTAAAGAATTTGGAGGATTGAGAATATTTTCTCTGCATTCACCCATCTGTCGGCAATAATTCCGGTAATTGTAGGCATAAAAATCGAAGCGATACCCATAGTTCCGAAAACGGCTCCAAACTGGGTTCCGTCCCACTGTTTTGTGCCGAACCAGAAATTTGCCATCGTTATAAGCCACGCTCCCCACACGAAAAACTGCAGAAAGCTCAGGACGGTCAATCGTAATTTTAAATTCATTATTTATGTTAAATTCTTAATCTATTTTCTTTTTTCTCCTTTTGATTTCCTCCTGAATTTCGAGAGCGGTATCAAAATCCTCTTCTTTTACAGCGTCTTCAAGCAATTTCTGCAGCTCTTCCATCGAAATTGAAGTCAAACTGTCTTCGGAAGCTCCAATTTCAGAAAAAGCCTCGTCTTCTTTGGCCACTTCTTCCAGTTCAAGCAATATTCCGGCTTCGTTTAAAACCTGCTGAGTAGTGTATATTGGGGCATCGAAACGTACAGCCATTGCAACTGCATCAGAAGTTCTTGCATCGAGAATTAATTCTTCTTCTGTTTCTGAATTTTTAAAGTTTATATTTGAAAAAAATACGCCGTCTACGATCTGATAAATGATCACAGAAACCAGTTTATAATTCGTGGAAACAATAAATTTTGTAAATAAATCGTGCGTAAGAGGACGCGGCGGATGAATATCTTTTTCCAGACCTAATGAAATGGATTGTGCTTCAAAATTCCCGATCACAACGGGCAGTTTAACGTTTGTTTCTTCATGTTCCAATAACAATGCGTAGGCGCCAGATTGGGTCTGGCTGTACGATATTCCGCGTATGATTAGCTGTTTATAATCCATGGCTACAAATATAAATTAATTTTTTATTGTAGGTTTTATTTTAGACAAAAATAAAAGCCCGGAAGCCGAGCTTTTATGTATAAATGTTGATGTCTCTCAAAAGTCAATTGTGAATTTTGCTTTGCAAGTGAATTAAATTATTTGAAAACTGACAAGCAAAGCGAACTGACCATTCACAATTCGCATTCTTATCCTTTGATAGCTCTAATCTTTTCGGTTAATGCAGGAATAATCTGGAAAGCGTCTCCCACCACACCATAATCTGCTGACTTGAAGAACGGCGCTTCTGCATCACTGTTGATAACTACAATTGTTTTAGAAGAGTTCACACCCGCCAAATGCTGAATTGCCCCAGAAATACCGATTGCGATATATAAGTTTGGAGAAATTGCCTTACCGGTTTGCCCCACGTGCTCGTTATGACCTCTCCATCCAATGTCTGAAACCGGTTTTGAACAAGCTGTTGCAGCACCTAAAACGTTGGCCAAATCTTCTACCATTCCCCAGTTTTCTGGACCTTTTAATCCTCTTCCGGCAGAAACTACTACTTCCGCTTCTTTTAAATCTAATTTCCCTGAACTTTGTTCGTGAGAAATCACTTTTGTATCTTCATTAGCTACAGAAAGATTTTTCACTTCTTCAGAACCTGAAACTGCATTTTCTTTAACACCGAAAGCGTTTTGAGAAACTGTTAAAATAACTCCTTCTCCTTCGGCTTTTGCGTGCATGAAACCTTTTCCTGAGAATGCCTTTCTTTTCACCTGAAATGGCGACTGACTTTCCGGAGCTTCCAAAACATTGGTAATTAAAGAATAATTTTTCATTACAGCCAACATTGGCGCAACTGAAGAAGCATCTGTGGTATGAGGGAAAACAAGAATATTTCCGTCTGCCACTTCACTTACAGCCTGTGCATAAGCTTTTGCCGAGAAATTTTTAAGACCTTCGTCTTTGATGTTGATCACGTTTGTTGCTCCATATTTATACAATAAATCTGAAGAATCTGTTGGGTTTACAGAAATTGCTGTAACGGTAGTTCCCGCCTGGTCAGCCACTGCTTTAGCGTAAGAAACTGCCTCAAAAGCTGCTTTTTTGTAAACTCCGTTTATATTTTCTGCGTATACGAATACTGACATTTTAATTTTTGTTTAAAGTTTAAGGTTTTATGTTCAAATTTGAGATTTGAGGTTTGAAATTTTACATTTTAACTTCGAATCACGTTACTTGAATCTTTTTACTTTTTACTTGGCTCTTTATTAGATCACTTTTGCTTCCTCGTGAAGAAGTCTTACCAATTCGTCCAAATTATCCGGAGAAACGATTTTCACAGCTGCCCTTGGCGGAACTGAATCATAAGAAACGCCCTGAACTTTCACTTCAGAAGAAGTGGGCTCAACAACCTGTAACGGTTTTGTTCTTGCAGACATAATCCCTCTCATGTTTGGGATAATCAAATCTTTTTCGTCTACCAAACCTTTCTGACCAGCGATTACTGCAGGTAATTTCACAGAAATAGTTTCCTTACCTCCTTCAATCTCTCTTACAGCGGTAGCTTCACCCGCGTTTACGTCTAAACCAACCGAAGCGTTTACGAAAGGCTGATTCAACATCTGAGCAACCATTCCCGGTACAGAACCACCGTTGTAGTCGATAGATTCTTTTCCACAAAGAATTAAATCATATCCACCATTTTGAGCTACAGAAGCAATTTCTTTTGCAGTAGAATAGCTGTCTTTTGGGTCAAGATTTACTCTTACACCGTCGTTTGCACCGATTGCCAATGCTTTTCTGATTACCGGCTCTGTTCCGGCATCACCTACATTCATCACAGTAACTGTTGCGCCCTGAGATTCCTGTAATTTGATTGCTTTTGTTAAAGCAAATTCATCCAAAGGGTTTATTACCCACTGAATACCGTTTTTGTCGAATGCAGATTTGTCTGCTGTAAAGTTAATTTTAGAAGTAGTATCAGGAACACTACTAATACAAACTAATATTTTCATAAGTATACTATATTTTCTTTTTGCTGTATCCAAAAAAATCAGAGAAGCAATTTTGTTTGTTAAGTTTTGTAAATATAAATAAAAAATATATTATGCATGCATAATACTTATTTAATTATTATTCAGTGCATTATAAGTTTTTAACTCTTTGGTCTTGATGCCCTAAACTCTATCTTGCTTGGCAAAACTCTGGGATTCATTTTTAAAACATCGAGTACCAGATTTCCTATATCTTCGGGTTGAATTTTCCATTCATCTTTCTCTGAAGGAATGTTTCCGTTGAAATTTGTAGCTACAGAACCCGGCATTATTACCGTTGATTTGATATTGTATTTCCTTAAATCAATCATCGCAGCCTGAGTAAAGCCCACAACTCCAAACTTTGAAGCGTTGTAGCCCGTTCCGTTTTCAAAGAAATTGGCACCGGCTAAACTTGCAATTGTGATGTAGTAACCTTCACTCTTTTTCAATTCTTCCACTGATGCTTTTAAGGTATAAAAAACTCCGGTAAGGTTGGTTTCAATCATATCATTCCATTCCTCGGCTGTAAGTTCGTCCACTGGTTTAAAAATCCCCAGACCAGCGTTGGCAATCACGAAATCTAACTGTCCGAACTTTTCTTTAATTTTTTTTACAGCTTCATTTTCATTCTCCAGACTTTTTACATCAGAAACAATACCTAAAACATTTTCTGAGATTTTCTTTAGATCCTGCTCAGCTTTTTCCACATCTTCCTGTTTTCTTCCCGAAAATGCAATCGAGACACCGTTTTTCAATAATATTTCGGCAATGCCCAAACCAATTCCTTTGGTTCCCCCCGTAATGTAAGCTACTTTATTTTGAATCATTATTTAAAATTTTTGATTTCTCTAAAATAAAAAAAATCGTTCCATAAGAACGATTTTTATCTGCTGAAATTAATCAGTTATTATTTTTTGATGAATTTTTCAACTGAAACTCCATCTTTTGTTTCGATATTAATCAAATAATTGCCCGCAGGAATTGCACTTACATCTATTTTGTTTTCGTTTAATCTCACATTTACTTTTTTGCCTGTGAAATCTGAAACGGAAACATTTATAATTTTTGAGTCCGCCACAATATTTAGAATTTCTGAAGTAGGATTAGGATAAATTTTTACCGCAGGCGTTGCTTTCACGTATGCACTTAAATCATTCGTAGAAAGAAGTCCCGCATTTGTAAATTCGACGGTTATATTGTCGAAACCTGCCGTTTTGCTTACCGTATTTCCTGCTGCTGTTACATTAAACAGGTATAAATCCTGACCTTCTAAACCTGGAATTAAGCCCAGTGTTGCTGTATCTGCCGATATAGATCCGGAACCAGTGGGCCAAAACCATGTAAAAGCACCTGTTGTCTTGTTATATCTAAATTCCAGGGTTACCCATGTATTTGCTGTTAAAAGTACTCCTGGAGCTGCGGCAAAACCTATTGAATAGACTGTGGGAGCTAATGTAGTTTGATTGGTAAAAAGACCAATTCCTCTAATCTCTTTTGTTGCTACATCATAAGCAAAACCTCCAATCGCTGTAGAAGTAGTGCCATTAAGACCTAAAACTCTCATTTGAATTGTTCCCGTACCTGTGGAAGGCCCTGTATACAAATCAAATTTTCCACGTAATATGTTGTTTGAGGCAGTGGCTACAACAGAGGTCTCCTTAGTTGCTAATCTCGTGTTTAAGGTAGTATTTGTAACTGAACTGTAGCTATTGTAACTTGCAATCGTTAGAGATTTTCCGTGTGCTGCATCAATATTCGCAATCTGATAATCAGCGTTGGCTCCATAATACGTATACCAGCCGTTTTGTCCTCCTGTATTACCTGTGACGTCTGTCCCTAAATTACCGTTCGTATAGGAAGTTTCAAAATTTTCGGTAACCAAAGTTTGTCCAAACACCGTCCCTGTTGCAGAAATCACCAATAGAGAGAATAGAATTTTTTTCATATTAAATTATTTTTAACATTAATTGTAGTAAATGTAATAATAATCAATCAATTGACCTCAAAAATTTTGTTAAAAAACCAAAAAAACCCAGAAATCGCTTTCTGGGGATATAAAATTGGCGTTTTATTAAAATTTATTTTACATAATTCTCAAAGAACAATGGAATACTTTCAATTCCTTTGTAAAAGTTGAACAAGCCATAATGTTCATTTGGAGAGTGTATCGCATCAGAATCCAAGCCGAAGCCCATCAAAACTGATTTAGCTCCTAAAACCTGCTCAAACATCGCAGTAATAGGAATACTTCCACCACCTCTGTAAGGAAGAACTTCTTTACCAAAAGCAGTTTCCATAGCCGTTTTTGCGGCTAAAAATTCTTTGGTTTCTGTTGGTAAAACGTAAGGCATTCCGCCATGGTGAGGTGTAACTTTCACTTTTACATTTTCAGGAGCGATTTTTTCAAAATATTTTGTGAATTTTTCTGTAATCTCTTCCGGAGTCTGATAAGGCACCAAACGCATTGATATTTTAGCAGAAGCCTTCGAAGGGATTACCGTTTTTGCACCTTCGCCAGTGTAACCACCCCAAATCCCGTTGCAGTCAAGCGTCGGGCGGATGGAAGTTCTTTCTAAAGTTGTGTAGCCTTTTTCGCCTTCAACACCACTCAGTCCTATTGATCTTTTAAATTCTTCCGGATTGTCTTTAAGCTTATTCATATCTGCTCTTTCTTCGTCAGAAACCACATCTACATTGTCATAAAAACCGTCAATAGTTATTCTTCCGTCATCGTCAATTAATTTGGCAATCATTCTTGAAAGCACATGAATCGGGTTTGGAACCGCACCTCCGTAAAGCCCGGAATGCAGGTCTCTGTTTGGCCCCTCCACTTCTACTTCTACATAGCTCAAACCTCTCAGACCTGTGGTAACAGTTGGCTGTTCGTTGCTGTAAATGTGTGTGTCTGAGATTAAAATACAGTCACAGGCAAGTTTTTCTTTATTCTCATTTACCCAAGCTCCCAAACTTACAGAACCCACTTCTTCTTCCCCTTCCAAAATAAATTTCACGTTACAGGGAAGTGTATTGGTCTGCATCATAGCTTCAAAAGCTTTTAAATGCATAAAGAACTGGCCTTTGTCATCAGCAGAACCTCTCGCAAAGACAGCCCCGTCAGGATGAAGATCCGTTTTCTCAATATATGGCTCAAATGGCGGTCTTCTCCACAACTCTACAGGGTCTGCAGGCTGAACGTCGTAGTGCCCGTAGACTAAAACCGTGGGCAATTCAGGGTTAATCAGTTTTTCACCATAAACTATAGGATAACCGGCAGTTTCGCAGATTTCTACCTGATCTGCACCAGCGTTTTTCAAATGGGAAGCCACTACTTCCGCACATTTCAAAACATCATTTTTATATGCCGGATCTGCTGAGATTGAAGGGATTCTTAATAATTCGAACAATTCATCCACGAAACGGAGTTTGTTTTCGCTGATGTATTTTAAAGTCTCTTGCATTGTAAATTTTTATTTTGCTAAAAGTAAAAAATTTGCAGGTGTGGCACAAAGAAATCTCTATCTTTTTGCTCAGACACCAAACAAAAAGTCCCACAAAAGTATTGCAGGACTATTATATTTTGAAGGTAAGGCTAGTGAGCTGCCGCCGGAGCCGCTGCTTCCACAGGTTTTTCTGCTGCAGCACTGTCGGTTTTCGGAGCTTCAGTTTTGTGTGCTTCGTGAGCGGGCTCAGCGTGAGCAGGTGCTGCTGCGTGACCGTGAGCATCTCCGCCACCCTGATGATCGTCTGAGTATCTTTCTACTCCTTCTTCAAGTTTCAGCGTACTTTTGTTTCCTCCCGCCGAAATTTTCTTACAGCTTACCGCAACTGATGCAATCGCCAAGACTACCACTAATTTTTTCATATACAGATTTATATTTATTAATGTCAAATGAAAAGCGTTTTCAATAGTTTTTAAATGAAACGATCTCAGATTTAATTTTATAATTGTCAAAAATAAGAAATATTGCATTTTTTGGCAAAGATTTCAGACTGATTTTAAAATAATTTTTCCTTTTTTGGACTGTGTAAAAATAAGATACGATTCTCCGCCATCTTTCAGCTGGTATTTTTTCCTTATTTCTTCCGGTTTAAGAGGATGATTTTTTGATATAATATTAAACTGACCTTTCTTTTTAATCTGTTTTGATTCAATTACTTCCATTTCCAAAATTCTTCCGGGGAAGTGATGTTTTTTTTCTGATGCCGTATAAATATGAGTGTTGGGATGTAATTTTTTAATATTAAATCTTTGAGATATTAAATTGAACACTCCTGATTTTAAAATGGTATTATTTGGAATATAAATGTATTTTTCCGGCTCGCCGTACTCTGAAACTGCATTTTCTTCGTCCCCAAAACTGAAACTGAAAATTTCTTCACCACTCTCAAGGTTTATACAGTTGCAGGCAATTTGATCCTGAGCCACTTTAGAAAGAAAGATAACGATCTCTTTCACATCATTTTTCACCGCAATAATTTCGATTCCGGAAACATTTTTTAAAACGGAAATGAGGTATTTTAAATCAATTAATGGTGAAAGTTTAATGATTACTTTTTCAGCTATTGAAAGCAGATGATCCTGAATTTCAAGAATATTTGGTGAAAGATCTTCGAGGAGAAAGACTTTGTTTTTATTCTGATCTCTTCGTGCGGGATCGAGATAAATTGTGTCAAAATTTTCTGTATTTTCCCTCAGAAAATCTTCTAATTTCTGATTGACAAATTCTGCTTTTCTTTCTAAAACCGTCCAATTGTGTTTTACAATCTCTAAAAGTTCCGTGTTTTGTTCAACCAATGTGACTTTCTCAAAATTTTTGGATAAATAATAAGCATCAATGCCAAAGCCGCTAGTCAAATCAATGAATTTCTTTCCTTTCAAAATTTCTGATTTGTAAAGGGCTGTTTTTTCAGACGATGCTTGCTCCAGATTGAGCTGTGGAGGGAAAATAATTCCCTCTTTCAAAAGAAACGGAAACTTTTTCTGCGCAACCTGTTTTCCTCTGATTTGCTGAACGATTTCCTGCATCGAAATCTCAGGAAACGGGGATTTTTTTAATAGTAACGAATGCAAGTCTGAATTGAGATTTGCGTTGATGAATTGCTGAATACTTTCAGAAAAATCAGAAATTTCCAAAATGTTAATTATTATACCTTAAAATAGCAGAAATTTTTTTCACATTTTTCCTGTCTTTATATAACGTAATTGGTTGACCATTTGGTCTACTATTCACTAAGTATTTATTTCCAATAAGTATAATTGTTATTACTTCTCCCCAAGAAAAACCTGTCAATTGAGTGTTGATGATTATAACTCCCATTTTTTCATCAAAATGTAGATCTGTAGGTTTAAAATTATTTTCCAATTTGGATCTTAAATCCACTAAGTTAAAGTTATTATAATTTTCTATAGCTAAAAATTTAATGTTCTCACCTAACCTCTTAAAAGTAAAGTACATAAGTATAATCCCAACGAAAATCATTAAAAATGAAATAAATATTAATTCATTTTTCGCATCATTTTTAATATAAGAATTCAGCACGGAAAGTCCCATTACTAAAAACAAAGTTGGGAAGAACAAAAAAAAATAATTGGTGTAGTCATAGAATTTCCTCTTCGATCTTTCGAATTGCTTTATATATTCTACATCACTTTTGCTAAGCATTGAAATTTTATATAATTATAAAAATTTTGTTAATAATCACTCAAACATTTCAGCCCAACGAACCGCCTTTATCTCAGCTGGATTGTATAAGTCGTCAACAGATTTCTTAACTTCTAATTTCGGATATAAATTCACGCCAATGAGTTTTATTTTGCCTTCTTCAACCCACTTTTGCTCTTCTACAGCCTGATCATATATTTTTTTCTGAAGAATTCCTTGCTTTAAAGATTCCAAATATCCACCTGCTTCTTCAATTTCAAAGAAAAACTTCCAGGATTTATCTGCAATCTGCTGGGTGATGTCTTCAACATAATAACTGCCGTTTGAGGCGTCTTCGAAGACATTGATGATGCTTTCGTAAGCTAAAACAATCTGTTGTTTAAATGAAATTTCCTCTGAATTTTCAGTACTTTTTCCTATCTGATAATTGTTGCTGTAAACGGCATCGGCACCGCCAATCATCGCAGAGGCCAGCTCTAAAGTAGATCGGATTAAGTTATTTTCGCTGTCAGAAACCGATTTATTTCTCAACGAAGTTTCTGCAAAAATGTAGGGAATTAAATTTAAATCAAATTCTTTTGAAAGCTGATTAAAAACTAATTTGAAAGCACGGATTTTTGACATTTCGAAGAAATAATTTCCTCCGACAGCGATTTTAAATACCAGTTTATCTAAAATTTCTGCACCGTACATTTCGGTTAACTCTTTTGTTTTTGCCAAAGCGATTCCCAGTTGCTGTACAACCGATGCTCCGGAGTTCTGGTGAAGAGAAATGTCTACACCAATATTTCTTTTAAACTGTTTTGCCAGCAATTCTTTTACAAGCTGATCGTTGATCTCAGAAGTTTTTTCGTCAAATACGTCGATAAGAGAAAAATACTGATCTTCATCCGCAGGACTGATGTGCTCTGCCAAATCTCTGTTATTGATAAAAATGGTTTTTTCAACCAGATTTTCAACATTCTCATTGAGCAGAAAAGCAAAAACATCTTCTTCCAAACTTTCGTGATAATTTGCCACCAAATGAGTGCTCTCCTCAATTTTCGGAAGATTTACCAAAGGTTTCTGAACATCTGTGTAGAAAGCTTTTACCTCAATTCCTTCTAAATTTTCTTTCCTTAAAACAGATTCAATATTATCAGTTTTAAGTTGTTTTTTAACAAGATTTTCCCAGTTGGTGAAGGTTTCTGTATTTGACATAGGTATTGGTAGTAAGTAATCAGTAGTGGGTAAAGGGTAATTGGTAATAATTTTCGCTGACTTATTTTAAAATTGACGGCAAAGCTATTTGACTATTCACAATTCACAGTAAATCATTTTTTAGCGACTTTTGAGCTGTCTGCAACGAGGATGAAGATTTCTTCGTTGGGCTTTTTCATAAAATAGTTTTCGCGGGCATATTTTTCTTTCTCATCCTTATTATTCATGAGTTTTTTGTAGAATTTGTCATTCTTTTCGTACTCAGATTTGTAATAGATGAGCTGCTCCTCGTATTTATCGATTTCCCCGTTGATTTCGTTGATCACGAGGAATGAAGTTTTATCAAAGAAAATCATCCAGACCAAAAAAAGACCGATGGTGATCGTGTACTTATTCAACACATATTTTCTGATGAATTTAATCGCATCAGGCTGTGGTTTTATGTCTTTGATCAGTTTATTCTCTTTCATAAGAAGTTTTTTAATGTTTTTTAAGAGAGTTTTTAATCACTGTAGTTAAGAAATCAATGGCTACAGAATTCTGCCTCATATTTGGAATAATCAAATCCGCTTCATTTTTTGAAGGCTCGATAAATTCCTGATGCATTGGCTTCAAAGTGGTCTGATAACGGTGGAGAACTTCATTCAGATCTCTTCCACGCTCCTGCGTATCTCTTTTAATTCTTCTGATTAATCTTTCATCAGAATCTGCATGAACAAAGACTTTAAGGTCAAATTCTTTTAACAATTCTTTGTTGGTTAAAACCAAAATTCCTTCCACCACCAAAACGTTTTTAGGCTCCACGGTAACGTGATCTCCGGTTCTTCCGTGGGTTACAAAACTGTAAATCGGCTGTTCGATGGCTTCATTGTTTTTCAAAGCTTTTACATGCTTAATCAACAGATCAAAATCAATGGATTTCGGATGATCATAGTTTAAAGCTTCTCTTTCCGTGAGGGTAAGGCTGTGATTATCATGATAATAATTGTCCTGAGACAGCATATTCATCCCATCAATATCAAGTTGCTGGATGATCTTATCCACAACTGTAGTTTTGCCGGATCCTGTACCTCCCGCAATTCCTATTACAAGCATTTTTCTTTAAAGTTTTGACAAAGATAGTATTTTTATTAAAAGCTGGAAGATGGAAGTGGGAAGTTGGAAGGTTGATTCCTGTAAATTTGAGGTTTGAGGTTTGAGCAACTCTTTTAAAATCACATTTGCTAATTTAAAATTTTCTGCGTAATTTTTTATCCAAACGAATACAATTTTAAGATATGTATTTTATTTAGAAGACTCCCGAATTTGATAAGTGGCTTAGGAAACTGAGTGATTTAAGGGCGAAAGCAAAAATTTTACTCCGTATTCAAAAAATAGAGAATGATGAGCATTTTGGAGAATGGAAAACTGTGGGTGACGGAATAAACGCACTAAAAATAAATTACGCAAAAGGATACAGGATTTATTTTAATGAAACAAACGGAAAAATTATAATTCTGTAGATTGGAGGCGACAAATCGACTCAGCAAAAAGACATTCAAAAAGCGAAAGAAATTGCAGCGCAAATCAGTAAAAATAAAAAGTAAAATGGAAACATCAAAATTTGATATAACAGATTATTTAGGCAGCAGTGAAATGATTGCTGAATATTTAAATACTGTTTTGGAGGAAGGAAATGACATTCAAATTATAGCTGCCCTCGGAAATATCGCTAAGGCAGTAGGTATGACAAAAATTGCTGAAGAAGCCGGAATGAGCCGACCAAGCTTATACAAAGCATTATCTGAAGGTTCCAAGCCTCAGTTTTCTACCATTATGAAAGTTTTGAAAGCTGTTGGTGGACAAATTAGAATTGAGCCGTTACCTTCATAACAAATCGTAAATTGTGGAGGATTCCGATAAAATTTGAGATTTGAAGTTTGAAGTTTGAGTTTGGCTTTACAGTAAAAAAACTCCGACGTGTTTGCAGGAGTTTTCTTTATTTTAAACGATTTCGCTGGTTAAGCTTCTTGAAATCAGTTTTTCGTGCATGGGTTTCAGAAGATCCATTGAGCCTGTTTTTACGGTGCATTTACCTTTGAAATGGACCAACATAGTGCATTGCTCTGCCTGTATCGGATCATGGTTGCAAATCTGGATCAAGGCTTCAATAACGTCATCAAATGTGTGAATATCGTCGTTATGAAGAATCAGTTTGTAAACTTCATCAGTTTCATCCAAAACCAGAACTTCTTCTTCGTACTGACGCTTCGGATCTTCGTAATCTTTTATTGTATTATAAAAAATCATGGCCTAAATTTTAATCTTCTCCTAATTTGTCTAAAATATCGTCTACAATGTTATTGGCTTCAATATAAACCAATTCTACCATCTCAACACTTTTGTTATTCATTTTTAAGATCTTGAAATGATAATTTTCAAGGTCAAATTCCTGATTTTCTTCCGGAATATCTTCCAGTGCGTGCAGTATAAATCCTGCGAGAGTATTGTACTCGCTCTCTTCAGACAGAGTTAGTTTCTTCGGTAAAGAATCATTGATTTCGTCCAACGGCTGTGTAGCTTTTACCCAAAAGGTATTTTCACCTACTTTATCAACCAGTTTTTCTTCATCATCTTCTTCATCCTGGATTTCACCTACCAGTTCTTCCAGAATATCTTCCAAAGTAATAATTCCTTCAGTACCTCCAAATTCGTCGATAACAATGGCTAAATGCTGCTTTTTCTGCTGGAAAATCTTGAGTAAATCTGAAATTTTCTTGCTTCCCACCACAAAAAACGAATCGCGCATCAGTTCTCGCAAATCATCGTGACTTAAAACGCCTTTACGCTTCACAAATTCTCTGATAATTTCTTTGGTGTAAAGAATCCCGATGATATTGTCTATAGAATTTTCGTAAACCGGAATACGGGAATAGCCGCTGTCCATAATTTCGTTGATGATTGAATTGACGTCATCGCTGAAATTAATGGAGGTGATATTCTGTCTCGGAACCATAATCTGTTTTGCCGAGTGATCGGTAAAATCAAATGCATTTTTAATGATTTCGTAGTTCTCCTCTTCAATTTCCCCGCTGTCGGCAGACTGTTTCACCAAAAGCTGAAGCTCTTCTGTAGAGTGAATTTCCTGTTCGGAAGCCGGATGAATTTTAATTAACCTTAAAAATCCGTTAGACATTAAGTTCATCAACCAGATAAATGGTTTGAAAACCGTATAAAAAACTCTCAGGGGAACGGCTGTAGCCATTGTTGTCGCTTCAGCCTTTCTGATTGCAATAGATTTAGGAATTAATTCTCCAAATACAATGTGCATCACCGTAATAATCAGGAAACTGATCACTACAGAAATGGTAGTCACAGTAGATTCAGCAAAATTAATATTTAAAGAGTGGAATAAGTTGTCTATCACATGGTGCATCGCACTTTCACCTACCCAACCTAAAGCAAGCGAAGCAAGAGTGATCCCGAGCTGAGTTGCAGAAAGATACTCATCAAGATGTTTGATAATGTGCTCTGCCTGTTTTGCCATAGAGTCTCCCTCAGCGGCTTTGAGTTGAATTTGGGAATAACGAACTTTAACAATTGAAAATTCTGCGGCTACGAAAAAGCCATTGAGTAATACAAGAAATAAGGCCAGCAAAAGCCTGACTATGTCCGAGTCCATTTAGAAATTATAATTTATCTTACAAAGATAGGTAAAATATGAATACGATTAAAAATGATTTTGGGATCCGGCATGCGAGATGCAGGATGCTGGGTGCGGGATTTACGATTTGTATACTTAACAGGATTTTTTAAAAAAAAGGTCGGCAACATTTAATATTCAAGACTCAAAGTTCAATATTAAATGCTCATTTCCCATCATCCATCATCCATCATTAATCAATCATCATTTATCAATTATCATTAATACAAAAAGCACCGATTTTCATCGATGCTTTTAAAATATTTTAAGGAAAACTTCTTATGAATTTTTCAGTGCTTCTGCTCCTGATACTATTTCTAAAATCTCGTTGGTGATGGCTGCCTGTCTTGCTTTGTTGTAGAAAATCTTCAGATCATTTCTAAGCGCTTCTGCATTATCTGTTGCTTTGTGCATTGCCGTCATTCTAGCTCCGTGTTCTGATGCTACAGAATCTAAAACAGCTTTGAACATCTGCGTTTTGATAGATTTAGGAATAAGATTATCCAGAATCTCTGCTCTGTCCGGTTCAAAGATATAATCAGTTTCTACCACTGGCTCAGTGTTTTCCGGCATTGAAATGGGCAACAGTTTTTCTGTAGTTACTTCCTGAGTGGCAGCATTTACAAATTTGTTGTAGATTAAATAAACTTCATCGAAAGTACCTTCTCTAAAGCTTTTCATAACCCCTTCAGCAACATTTGAAACAGAGTCAAAGTTCAGATTTTCAAAAATAGCACTGTCATTAGAATATACTTTACGGCTTCTTCTAACGGCATCGTACGCTTTTTTACCAATGGTAAGCACTTCGATTTCGTGGTGAGAATTATTCTGAAACTGAATATTAAGCTCTTTTACGATTGATGAGTTGAAAGCACCTGCCAAACCTCTGTTTGAAGTCACGGCGATGTACAGTACTTTTTTCACCTCTCTTTTCTGAGCATAAATAGAAACCTGATCAGGATCTGAACTTGCATTCACATTCTGAATAATCTCCTGTAGTTTCTCTGAATACGGTCTCAGCATTACAATTGCGTCCTGTGCTTTCTTGAGTTTCGCTGCCGAAACCATTTTCATTGCACGTGTAATCTGCATTGTAGATGAGATTGACGTAATTCTGCCTCGTATTTCTTTTAAGTTTGCCATTCTACGGATTCAAGATTTAATATTCCGAATTCAAAATTTTTTCAACTTTGAATTCGGAATTTTGAATTGATTTTAGTTATATTTTGAAGCTAAATCATTAGCTGCCTGCTTAAGAACAGAAGTAATATCGTTATCGATTTTTCCGGTTTTGATAGCAGCCATAGTTTCAGGATGCTTAGATCTCAGGAAAGAAATATATTCTTCCTGGAATTCTTTTACTTTTTTCACAGGAACGTTTCTCATTAAATTCTCTGTACCAGCATAAATCATCGCCACCTGAGTATCTACAGGAAGTGGAGAGTTTACCGGCTGCTTCAGCAATTCAACGTTTCTTTCTCCTTTAGAGATTACTGCTAAAGTAGAAGCATCAAGGTCTGAACCGAATTTAGCAAACGCTTCCAGTTCTTTATACTGAGCCTGGTCTAATTTAAGAGTACCGGAAACTTTCTTCATAGATTTAATCTGAGCGTTACCTCCAACACGTGATACAGAAATACCTACGTTAATTGCCGGACGAACACCAGAGTTAAACAAGTCGGTTTCAAGGAAAATCTGTCCGTCAGTAATTGAAATTACGTTCGTTGGGATATATGCAGAAACGTCACCTGCCTGAGTTTCGATAATTGGAAGTGCAGTTAATGATCCGCCACCTTTTACCAAAGGTCTTAAAGATTCAGGTAAATCATTCATCTGGCTTGCGATATTGTCATCAGCAATCACTTTCGCAGCTCTTTCCAATAATCTTGAGTGAAGATAGAAAACGTCTCCCGGGTAAGCTTCACGGCCTGGTGGTCTTCTCAAAAGTAGAGAAAGCTCACGGTAAGCAACAGCCTGTTTAGATAAATCATCATAAACTATCAAAGCCGGTCTACCGGAATCTCTGAAGAATTCTCCGATAGAAGCACCAGCCATTGCAGAATATACCTGCATAGGAACTGGATCTGAAGCATTAGCTGCAACAATTACTGTATAAGCCAAGGCACCTTTATCTGATAATGTTTTTACGATTTGTGCAACAGTAGAAGCTTTCTGACCAATTGCAACATAGATACAATATACTGGCTGCCCAGCGTCAAAAAATTCTTTCTGGTTGATAATGGTATCAATAGCAACAGTAGTTTTACCTGTCTGTCTGTCACCAATGATTAGCTCTCTCTGACCTCTTCCTACAGGGATCATAGAGTCAATAGCAACGATACCTGTCTGTAGAGGCTCGGTTACCGGCTGTCTGTAGATAACACCTGGAGCTTTTCTTTCCAATGGCATCTCGTACAATTCACCTGTAATAGGTCCTTTACCGTCGATAGGGTTACCAAGAGTATCAACTACTCTACCCAACATCCCTTCTCCTACTTTGATAGAAGAGATTCTGTTTGTTCTTCTTACAGTGTCTCCTTCTTTTACCAATTTACTTTCACCCAAAAGAGCAACACCTACGTTGTCTTCTTCTAAGTTTAGTACAATACCTTCTACATCGCTAGCAAATTTTACCAATTCTCCGTATTGTACATTTTCTAACCCGTAAACACGGGCAATACCATCACCGATGGTAAGAACTGTACCTACTTCCTCAACGTTTGATTGAGTATCGAAGTTGGCCAATTGCTGTTTTAAGATCGCAGATACTTCTGCTGGATTTATTTCTGCCATTGTATGGTTGTTTTTTCTTTTTTAAATAATTTTTTATCAATCTAAATTGATAAAGATTACTTCAGTTAAAATTTAATTTAAATGAAAATCTTTCTTGATATTATTAAGTTTAGACTTCACAGAGGCATCTACCTGCTGATCTCCTACTCTTAAAATGTAACCTCCCAAAATTTCAGGTTTTACGATTACATTGATATCAAAGTTTGAATTTGGTTTAACCAGGTTTGATGATTTTAAAATCTCATTCAGATTTTCATTGGTAAGCTGAGTCGCAGTAGTAAGAGTAACTCTCTGTACACCGTTGATATCTTCAACTTTATTGATAAATTCCTGAGCGATATTTTTCAAATGATTTTCTCTGCCGTGTTTGATCACCAAAGTAATCAAATTCTGGGAAACCGGCGATAAACCTTTAAATATTTCTTTTGCTACCTCTACTTTCTTTTTTGCATCGATGTAAGGTGTTTTGAAAAATTTGTTTAAATCTTCAGATTCAGACATCAGTTTCTTCACATCTTTCATTTCAGAAAATACAGTAGCTGTCTGCCCGGATTCGTTGGTGAAATCGAGCAATCCCTGTGCGTATCTTTTAGCTACTTTAGATGTAAGCATTCTTAGTTAAGGTTTGATTTGTTTAAATAATTCTGAACCAGCTCGTTTTGTGCTTCGCTGTTATCCAGTTTTTGTTTAAGAATAGATTCTGCGATGTTTACAGACAAAGTACCGATTTGAGATTTGATGTCTGCCATGGCAGCATTTTTCTCAGAAGTAATGGTTTGTTTTGCAGCTTCGATTAGTTTTTCACCTTCAGATTTAGCGATATCTTTAGCCTCAGTAACAATTCTTTCTTTGATCTCTCTTGCTTCTTTCAGGATACCGTCTCTTTCGATTTTAGCCTCACGGATAATTCTTTCGTTATCAGCTTTAAGATCTTCCATTTCTTTTTTAGCCAGTTTTGCTTGGTTCAATGCATCAACAATAGATGTTTCTCTGTCGTTTACTGCATTTACAATTGGTTTCCATGCAAATTTCCCTAAGAGAAATAAAAGGATCACAAACGTAAGCGTCATCCAAAACAAAAGTCCAATTCCAGGTTCTATAATTCCCATATCTGTAAGTTCTTTTTAAATGTTATTTTATGGATCATTTTAAAATTCTTAGCAGCTGCCAACCGCAAGACTGCTAAGAATGTTTTTTGAGGATAGATTACTTGATGAAAGCACCAAAGATAATCGCGATAAGACCAGCACCTTCGATAAGACCTGCAGCAATAAGCATTGCTCCCTGAATCTTACCTGCTTGCTCTGGCTGTCTTGCGATAGCATCCATTGCGTGACCTCCGATTTTACCAATACCAAGACCAACGCCTAATACTGCTAAACCAATTCCTACGTAAACTAAACCTGCTCCTGTTGACATGTCCATAATAAATAAATTATATTAGTTAAAATTATTTTTTAAATTCCGTTTAATTAGTGAGCGTGCTCCTCATGATGATGATCCTGTACTGCGATACCAATAAATAATGCTGATAATACAGTAAAGATATATGCCTGTAAAGCTGCTACCAATAATTCAAGTACCGATACAAACAATGCCAATGGTACAGATGCAAATCCTAGTAAAGGAGATTTGAAGATGAAGATCAAAGAGATGATCGCCAAAATCATAATGTGACCTGCCGTTACGTTGGCAAAAAGTCGCATCATCAATGCAAAAGGCTTTGTGAAGATTCCGATGATTTCAATTGGAACCATGATCGGGTATAATAATAAAGGTACCGGTGGCATAAATATGTGTTTCCAGTAATCTTTATTCGCACTGAATAATGTAATTAATAAAGTAATGATTGCCAACACTGCCGTAATCGCAATGTTTCCTGTAAGGTTAGCTCCGAACGGAAAGAAAGGAATCAATCCGAAAAGGTTATTGAACCAGATAAAGAAAAATGCAGTCAATAAATAAGGCATATATCTTTTATACTTTACAGATCCGATGTTTGGAATAGCTACTTCGTCTCTTATGAAAACGATCACAGGCTCCAGTAGTCTACCCGCTCCTTTTGGTAACTGAGATTTTTTATAGTTTCTTGCCATTCCGATGAAAATTACAGCCATGAAAATAACTGAAAGAAGCATCGATGCAGTATTTTTAGTAATAGAAAGATCAAAGTAAGAATCAGCTGCAGATTGTTTTCCTGAAATCATTCCGAAAAGTCTTGCTTCCTGGATTCCTTTTGTAGAAACTACTTTACCGTGCTGTAAAGTATAACCTTCGTGCTCGTGACCGTGTGCGATATCACTTGAAAGGAAAGTATGCCATCCAGCATTGTCCTTAATAATAATTGGAAGAGGAACAGAAACGTGATGCTCTACACCGTTATCATCTTTAGTAGTCCATAAATGCCATTCATTTGAATCACCGATGTGCTCCATGATCATTTCTGTAGCATTGAAGCCTTTTTCGCCCTCTTTGTGCTCTACTTTTTCAGCAGATTTTTCACCTTCAGATTCGTGCTGTGCAGAAGCAAAACTACCGACAAGTACAAATAAAAATGTGAAAAATAATGAAGAAATCTTTCTGTTCATATCTCTTTTTTAATCGTGTGCAAATATATCGAATTTATTACAGTCTGCAAATATTAAAAATTGATTTTTATCATCAAAAAAGTCACGATTTGTTAATCAGTTTTATCACACTCCAGTACATCAGACAAGACGAAATAACAAAACATACCACAAGAAAAATAAAATTGGGTCTCGCTTTTTCTATCAGCATGAGTGAAATTGCCATCCACAAAACATCTTTGGTGATATTTACCACAAGAAACTTCATCGCAGCATCATCTTTTTTATACATGTATCTTTTAAATATAATGTAGACCATCAGGTTTAAAATCAGCATTAAAAGAATTACAATAAAACAATCAAAAAAATACATTTTGCAAAAATAAAATTATAATTGAAAAACAGCGACATAACGATGTTTTAAATTCTTAAAAAAAAGCTTATTTTTGCAAACCTTATATATTATTTTTTATGTTTAATAGTTTACAGGATAAATTAGATAAAGCACTGCACAACATTTCCGGAAGAGGAAAAATCACCGAAATCAACGTTGCAGAGACCGTAAAAGAAATCAGAAGAGCGTTGGTGGATGCTGACGTTAACTATAAAGTTGCCAAAGACCTTACCAAAAGAGTTCAGGACAAAGCTTTGGGACAAAACGTTCTTACATCGCTTACTCCGGGACAGCTGATGACGAAAATCGTTCACGACGAGTTGGTAGAATTGATGGGAGGTTCTCAGGAAGGCATCAATCTTTCAGGTAAACCGTCTGTGATTCTTATCGCAGGTCTTCAGGGTTCAGGTAAAACCACTTTTTCCGGAAAACTTGCCAATTACCTTAAAACAAAAAGAAGCAAAAAACCTTTATTGGTAGCGTGCGACGTTTACCGTCCTGCTGCAATTGATCAGCTGAAAGTTCTTGGTGGACAGATCGGAGTTCCGGTTTTCACCGAAGAAGGTTCCACAGATCCTGCAGGTATTGCTAAAAATGCCATTGCCTATGCCAAATCTAATGGTCACGATATTGTAATCGTTGATACGGCGGGCCGTTTGGCGATTGATGAGCAGATGATGAACGAGATTAAAGTTGTTCACACTACTATTCAGCCTAATGAAACACTTTTCGTAGTTGACTCAATGACAGGTCAGGATGCTGTAAATACGGCAAAAGCCTTCAACGATACTTTGAATTTTGATGGGGTTGTTTTAACGAAATTAGACGGTGATACCCGTGGTGGAGCTGCTTTAACGATTCGTTCGGTAGTTGAAAAGCCAATTAAATTCATTTCTACAGGAGAGAAAATGGAAGCTTTAGACCTTTTCTACCCGGAAAGGATGGCCGACAGAATCCTGGGAATGGGAGACGTTGTTTCCTTAGTAGAAAGAGCTCAGGAGCAGTTTGACGAAGAGGAAGCAAAAAAACTTCACAAAAAAATTGCTAAAAATGAGTTTGGTTTTGATGACTTCTTGAAGCAAATCAACCAGATCAAAAAAATGGGTAACATGAAAGACCTTATGGGAATGATCCCGGGAGTAGGAAAAGCCATTAAAGATGTTGAGATCAGCGACGATGCATTTAAACATATCGAAGCGATTATTCATTCTATGACTCCGGATGAAAGAAGAAGACCCTCTATCATCAATACGCAGAGAAAAAACAGAATTGCCAAGGGTGCAGGTAGAAAAATTGAAGACGTGAACGCTTTGATGAAACAGTTTGACCAAATGGGGAAAATGATGAAAATGATGCAGGGGCCACAGGGAAAACAAATGATGCAGATGATGAGCAAAATGCCAAATATGCCGGGAATGGGCGGAATGTTTGGAAAATAGGTTGGCTTATGGCTTATGGCTTATGGCTTATGGCTTAAAAATACAAAACTCTCAGATTTTCTGGGAGTTTTTTTTGTGATTCCCAGAAGGTTTTAAAAATATTCTCATTTTTAAGAGACTGTTTACAAATTATTATAATAGTTTGATTATATTGATTTTTAAAGGCTTGCTTAATTGAGTCTTCGACAGGCTCAGAATGACAAATGTAATACTAACCGCTTAATTTAACGGTGTCACTAGGAGCTCGTCGAAGAGTTTTTGAATCAGAATTACTTTTTTGATAAAATTTAAACAGGATCTTAGAATTGTTTGCTATTTTTATGGAATTAAATAAAGATCGACGAAGTGCCCGAAGACAAAAGTTGTGCGACTTCATGAAAAACGAAACACTGAAAGAAATATCACAAAATTATCCGAATGAAATTATGCTTAACAACATCGATGATTTTGAAAATTTTGATGAACGTTTATCTGTTATTGATTGTATCGTAGTCAATACAATTGGTGTGGAAGAGGATATTTTGAATTTACTCCAGACAATAATCCACCGTTAGAAGATGAAATTTTTATGTTGGATTTGGGCATTCAGACCTGACTCAACAGATGAAATTCTCGAAATTACTTAGAATGAAGATTTAAAATTTGCTTTAAATTCATATTTAAACAATTCCCTGGATAAATTTTGGGATTATATCAGCTAAATTATGACCAAAAGCCATATTCGACATGCCAGAGGTAAAAAAATATTGATTTTTCCCATATTGATTTTACCCATGTCGAACCTTGTCTTCCGCTAAAACAGCATCTAATAGCATAAAAAAAAGCAAAATGAAAAAACTGATTTTACTCTTAGTAATTCTCACATTTAATTTTTCTGCGAAAGCCGAATGCTCGTTTTCAGGTATTAATGTTTGGCCAAATCAACAAAATATTGCACCAAATTCAATATTTGTGGTGGAAGGTTATGCTCAGTCTCAGGAATTAATCTTACAGCTTAACAAAAAAAATAGAATTTATTTAACAGGCAACGCAGTAAGGATTCCATTAAAAGTTTTAAGGATTTTAAAAGGTCAATTTGGGCTTACACAGGCAATTTTACAGCCGGAAAGAGAACTTCAGACCGGAAAAACTTACGAACTTCAAATTGGCGGTCTGGGAGAATATGAAAAACAGGACTACAAAGTTGCAAAATGGACAGTCAGCTCAAAAAAAGACCTCGACAAGCCTGTTTGGGAATGTTTGCCAATTTACAACAGCCGAAGTTACACATCATTTGGATGTGGCCCGGAAATGCATGTAAACTTTTGTGGAATATTTAAAGACAACTCACCTACTCTGATTTATGCCAAAGTCTTTAACCGAAAAAACAAAACACATTCTGACTATTTTTTAACAAGTGAAGGTCAAAATATTTCAATCGGACATGGTATGTGCAGCGGTGCATTTGCTTTTGATAAAGACACTGATTACGAAGTTCAGTTTGGTCTGATGGATGCAAGCGGAAATGAAAATATGAAATTAACTGAACCTGTTAAATTTACTAGTCCGACATCAAAAGATGAATCTGACAGTGAATCTGTCTGCAACTGCACAACAAAGTCTACAGTAAGTAATAAAACAGCTGGCAAATCAAACCTTTTAATTTACTCATTATTGGGAGGAGTGATAGCTGCTATTGGCATAGTAGTTTATCTAAAACAAAAAAATGCTGTCAGCTAAAAAGTATTTTCAGAAACGGAGCTGACTTACTTACATTAATAAAGAGATAAATTGCTCATGAAAACCAAACCACAAAACTTTAATTACAGCGATTTTGAAGCAGTAAAAAACATTGCCCTCACTTTCCCTGGAACTGAAGAAAGCACGTCTCACGAGGGCACGCCTTCAGTTAAAATGCGTGGCAAACTGATGTGCAGACTTCATGACAGTGGAGAATTTATTCCGATACGGCTTGATTTTGAATTCAGAGACAGGTATCTGAAAACCTATCCTGAGATTTTCATTTACCTGACCATTTTAAAAATTACCCTTACATCTGTATGTGGATTCATAATCACAATCACAAATTAATCACTGAAGTTCTCGAACTGAGCTGGAAAGGTCTTGCCACTAAAAGGCAAATCAAGGAATATGATGAAAATAACTTGGCAAATGATTTGTGAAATTGAAAAAACATGCTACAACTCCCGTTTTAATACAATATCACACTTTACCTTTACGCAGAATTATAGACAATTGTAAATGAGATATTTGAAAATATTTCCGGTACATTAATCATACAAAAAAATCCTGAGAAAAAAATCTCAGGATTTATATCAAATAATGTTTACTGATTATTTAGAGAAAACATATTTAACACCGATACCCACGTTAGTAAGGTTTAATCCAAAGTTAAAGTTGTTTACATTTTTAGCTCCATCCACATCATATTTAGATGTATTGTAACCGAATTCTCCAATTGTAGCTTCGATCGTCCAGTTTTTGTTTAAGAAATAATCCAAACCTGGCTTAATTGAAACACCTACTGCATTATATTTTACTTTGTCTGAAGTTGTAGAATTATTAAAATTTTCTTCAGCTTTTTCGGTACCGAATTCCATAGGAACTGAAAGTTGACCAAAAAAGTATAACTTATCACCTAAAGTCCAGTATTTTCTTACGAAAGGCTCTACAACAAATGCAGATCGAGTATATTTATCATAACTATTTGTATCTGTTTCCTTAACGCTTCTTGAAGCATATCCTAAACCTGCACCAATAGCAAGGTTTGGAGCAACAAAATATCCTACGGTAGGTACAATTTCGAAGTCGTCAACTTTTGTATCACTGTTATTATCTTCAATTGAAGAATAACGTACAGTACCCGAAACATAAGTAGTTCCCTTAGCGATTGGTCCTGGAGTTGTCTGAGCGTTTCCTAAACCGAAAAGTGCAACAGCACTTGCAACTAATAATTTTTTCATTTTTGATTAATTTTATACTTTCTGGGAGCAAATGTATAGTGACAATTTTCAAAATTAAAATTTGTTAATATGATTGATATCACGCATCATTATTGAGTTTTTACGGGAAAAATTCACAGTGTGATGTTTAAAATGACTATTTCACAATGAACACAAAAAAAAATTCCGATTTTGCAACCGGAAAAAATTTATTGTTATTTTTTTATCAATTCTACTTTAAGAAGAAATTTACACCAAGATTAATGGCTCCAAAATTCGAATCTATTCTTCTGTCTCTTCTTTCCCAGTCTCCTCTTTCGCTTCCAATATTCTGATATCCTAGATACAGTTCTGCTTTAGGCAACTGAAATCCAACTTTTGGATACACATAAAGCCCACTGTTGATACCTTCTTTGGTTGAAATCGCTCCACCCAAATCCAAGCCCACAAACAGAGGAAGCCCGTTAAATCTGTATTTTCCTGAAGCAGCCAACGGAATAAATCCGAAATCATCCCATCTGTCTTTCCCGAAAAAATGGGAATATCCGGAAGCGATACCCACATCGAGACCTTTCATAACTGTCCACATATAAGCTGCATCAACTCCCAGTGTGAAGGCTGCAACTTCTGAAGCATCACCCACAGGAGCACCGATGTGACCACCTAATTTAAAACCTGACTGCGCGTTTGCAAAATTTCCAAACAGGGCAAAGGCACCTAATAAAATTAACTTTTTCATTTCTCTTTAGTTTAAAATTATTTTATAATGCCTACCACACTGCAAATCCGATGCCGCACAAAAAAAGCAGAACTAAAATGTTCTGCTTTACTTTTATTTAAAACCGAGGAATATATTATTTACCTCCAAACTTGAAACCAACACCAATCTGGAAGAAGCTGTTTTTCAAAGTTTCGTCTCCTTCAGGGTTTTTTATCATGTTTGAAACACCAAGGTTGTATCTTGCATCAAAGAATAATCCGTTATTCAAAGTATATTCCGCTCCGATAAATGGTGCAAGGTTAAGCGAATTTACATCGTCTTTAATGTCTTCTGTTCCGCTTTGAGAAGCAGACTGACCTCCTGCCGAACCAGTTACTGAATATTCAGTCTCTGCAGTGGTTACAATGCCTACATTTAATCCCAATCCAAAAGCCAGATTTTCTGTAGCAAAATATTTTGCACTTACAGGAATCTGCACCATACCAAATTTAAGATCAGTTTTCGCAGTACCGGTTACCGTTACTCCCATTTCTGTGATGTTGAAAGATTCTTCCTGCTTACCACCCAGTTCTGAATACAAAACTTCTCCCTGCACAGCAAACTTATCATTAAATTTATATTCAGCAAAACCTCCTGCATAGAAAGTTGATTTTGAATCAAATTTATAAGATTCTCCTGATCCTTCAGCTTTTAACATCGAAAGAGAATAACCCGCCTTCGGACCAAATCTGAATTCCTGTGCATTGGCAATTGTAGTTCCAAGAAAAGCAAATAACGCAATAGTTAATAATTTTTTCATCTGATTATTTTAAAGTTTAACATTTTATTAAGACTCCAAATATATCACATTTTACAGAACTACCAAATATTTTTTAAAATTTAGCAAAAAACTTCAATCCTGTTGCCTCTTATCATCTTCGTTATAAGCCAGAATAATCTTTTTTACCACAGGATGTCTCACTACATCTTCTTCCGTAAGATGCACAAAACCAATCTCTTTCACATCTTTCAGTATTCTCATCGCTTCACGAAGACCAGACTGCTGTTTTGGAGGTAAATCTACCTGACTGGGATCTCCCGTGATGATAAATTTGGCATTCATCCCCATTCTGGTAAGAAACATTTTCATTTGGGAGCGTGTTGTATTTTGAGCTTCATCCAGAATTACGAAGGCATCATCCAATGTACGCCCTCTCATAAAAGCCAGCGGAGCCACTTCTATAATTCTCTTTTCCATAAAACCTTCCAGCTTCTCATGCGGAATCATATCTCTTAACGCATCATAAAGGGGCTGCATATACGGATCCAGCTTTTCTTTAAGGTCACCGGGCAAAAAACCAAGGCTCTCACCGGCTTCCACTGCAGGTCTCGTAAGAATAATTCTTTTAACTTCCTTATTTCTTAAAGCTCTCGCAGCTAAGGCAACACTCGTGTAAGTTTTCCCCGTTCCGGCAGGTCCGATGGCAAAAACCATATCTTTCTTATCGGTTTCCTTTACCAGTTTTTTGAGATTGGTGGTTTTAGCTTTAATGATTTTCCCATTAACACCTTTTACAATAATATCCTGATCAAAAACCAACTGTTTTTCGCTCTCATCTTTAAGGTTAAGAATACTTTCAAGATCCTTGAGACCGATGGAATTATTGCTGGAGATAAATCTGACGATATCGTCAAGTTTAAGTTTAAATATATCTAATGCCTCCCTGTTTCCGATGGCAAAAACAGAATGGTCTCTGCCGGTAATTTTAAGTGTGGGAAAGCTTGATTTTATCAAATTGAAATATTGGTTATTCACCCCATAGAAGATTTTCACATCAACATCTTCCAGATCATAAGTCAGTTCAAACATGCAAATAGTTTATTTTATAATTTTTAAAGTTAAATTATTTTTTTCTGAAATTATCCAAATACTTTTCCACATTTTGGTCATCTTTTTTTTAATTTTTAAATATATTTGCGCTTCGCATTTCTACGCATTTTTTTCATGTCTATTATTACGCTTACATCAGATTTAGGAACTTTAGATTACAGAGTTGCAGCCATCAAAGGCAGCATTCTTACGCTGAACCGTGAGGTAATTATTACAGATATTACCCACAGCATTCAGGCATTCAATTTAATACAGACATCACAGATTGTAAGAAACGCTTATAAATTTTTCCCTAAAGGAACAGTTCATATCATCTCCACAGACAGTTTTTATCACAAATCACGCAGAAATATTTTATATAAAGCTGATGGCTCATATTTTATCGCTGCGGATAACGGTGTTCTGAGCCTGATTTTTTTTGATATCAAACCTGAAGCCATTTACGAAATCACCCTTAACAACAGATTTGATGACATTGTAAATTTTACATCCACCGATGTTTTTGTGCCTGTGGCAGTACATTTGGCAAACGGCGGCCTCCCGGAAGTTATAGGACGGAAAATAGATATAGTAAAACAGCTCTCTTTCCCAAGGCCTGTTTATAATGAATCTGAAAAAATAATGGTGGGCGAAGTAACATACATTGACAATTTCGGAAATATAATCTCAAATATCAACAAAGAATTTTTTGAAAGCATCATGCGCGGACAGGAGAATTTTACCATCAAATTCAGAAACCTGAGCCTGTCTAAAATCTTCTCAACCCATACAGAGCTAGTAAGCGACTGGGAGCGTGAAACAGAGTACCACGGGCAGTCTGCGGCGATATTCAATGACAGTGATCTGCTGGAACTTACCATTTATAAAGGCAGCAAAAAGAATGGTGCTAAAAGTCTTTTCGGCTTGAATGTGGGCGAAAAAATATTCATTCAGTTTTCATAAAATTATACATTTCGTAAAAAAACCGATTTTTTTTATATATTTGTCAAAATCTAAAATTTAAAAATGGCAGAATACAAATTATTGCTTCCGTCGATGGGTGAAGGCGTTATGGAAGCTACAGTAATCACTTGGTTGTTCAATGAAGGTGATCAGGTAAAAGAAGATGATTCGGTAGTGGAAATTGCAACAGATAAGGTTGATTCAGACGTTCCGACACCAGTTTCGGGGAAAATCGTGAAAATCCTGAAGCAGAAAGACGAGGTTGCAAAAGTAGGTGAAGCCATTGCGATTTTAGAAATTGAAGGAGAAGGCGAAAACACAGCTACAGAAGAAGTAAAAACTGAAACTTCAGCTCCGGATGCAGAAACCATCAAGGCAATTGAAGAGCCTTTAAATCCAACAGCGACTTCTCACGTAGAATTTTCGGGAGATCTTTACCTTTCTCCGCTTGTAAAATCTATTGCTCAGGAAGAAAACATTTCTGAATCTGAACTGAAAAACATCAAAGGAAGTGGTTTGGAAGGCAGAATTACCAAAGAAGACATTTTAACATTCGTTAAAAACCGCGGAAACCAGCCACAACAGGCAGTTCAGCAACAAGCTACTCCGGTTCAGGCAGTATCTACTCCACCAGCTGCTACTTCAGCTCCGGCTTCAACAATTTCTGTTGGTGCAGGTGACGAAATCATTCCTATGGACAGAATGAGAAAAATCATCGCTGAAAACATGGTGAAAGCAAAACACATTGCTCCACACGTAACCTCTTTCATCGAAACCGACGTAACCAACGTAGTAAAATGGAGAGCGAAGAACAAAGATATGTTTGAGAAACGTGAAGGTGAAAAACTGACTTTCATGCCGATTTTCGTGAAAGCGATTGTAAAAGCGATTCAGGATTTCCCAATGATCAATGTTTCCATCAATGGTGACAACATCATCAAAAAGAAAAACATCAATATCGGTATGGCAACAGCTTTACCAGACGGAAATTTAATAGTACCTGTTATCAAAAATGCAGATCAGTTATCCCTTTCAGGTTTGGCAAAAGCCATCAATGATTTGGCTTACAGAGCAAGAAACAAAAAATTAAGACCGGAAGATACTCAGGGAGCAACATACACGATTTCTAATGTAGGAAGCTTTGGAAATTTAATGGGAACTCCTATTATTCCTCAGCCTCAGGTGGCAATTATGGCTATCGGAGCGATTGTTAAAAAACCAGCAGTTCTTGAGACTAAGGATGGTGATGTAATCGCAATTCGTCAGTTGATGTTCATGTCTCACTCTTACGATCACAGAGTTGTAGACGGTTCTTTAGGTGGAATGATGTTGAAACACGTTCACGATTACCTGCAAAACTGGGATCTCAACACGGAAATATAAGTAATAAGTGATGGGTAATGAGTAATTCGCTCAGAGCCGATTTCAGATACAAAACCTTCGGAATTTTTTCGGAGGTTTTTTTATTAATCTATATACAACGTTTGTCGTTCCGCAGGAATCTATATCAGTTTTGTAAAGATGCTTACAACATGACAAACCTGAAGATAAATAATGATTATGATCAATCCTGAAATTATATACCCGATTAAAGAAATGATATTTTTTATGAATTCAAAAATTCATTAAGCTAAAATAGATTTAAAATTTCCATATTCGTAAAAATTAGCTTAAATTTGAGCTATGCGTAGAATATTGATCTACATCCGACGAGGTCTCAAAAAATCATTCGACAATATCCGAAACGAACAGCTGAAGAATAACCTTCTTCAGGCGGTTCCCTTCTGGATTGGCTCGGTGATTACAGGTTTTTTTGCCGTGATGTATGCGAAAATATTTGCGTGGGGCGAAAATCTGCTGCATTTTATTCTCAATTGGCACGACTGGATGATTTTCATCATTGCTCCAATTGCATTCGTTTTATCCTGGTGGCTGGTAAAAGAATTTGCTCCCAATGCCAAAGGCAGCGGAATTCCGCAGGTGATGGCGGCTGTAGAACTGGCCAATCCCAAAGAACATAAAAAAATACGAAGTCTTTTAAGTTTAAAAATTATTATTTTTAAAATTATCTCATCCGTTGTTCTGGTGATTGGTGGTGGGGCTGTTGGCCGTGAAGGTCCGACAATTCAGATTTCAGGATCTGTCTTCAGAAAAGTGAACGAATACCTACCAGACTGGTGGCCGAAAATCTCCAAGAAAAATATGATTATGACCGGAGCTGCAGCAGGATTGGCAGCGGCTTTCAACACTCCTCTCGGCGGAATTGTTTTTGCCGTGGAGGAACTTTCAAAAACGCATATCAATTACTTCAAAACAGCCCTTTTTACCGCTGTAATTATAGCAGGTTTAACGGCACAGACTTTAGCAGGTTCTTATTTATATTTAGGTTATCCGAAAACAAATGATGTTTCTTTAATGGTAATGTTCCCGATCATTCTGGTAGGTGGAGTTGCGGGAATGCTGGCAAGTCAGCTCGCAGTGACGATGCTTAAAATCAACAGCTGGAAAAAGAGAAAACTGAAGTCTGACCGCGCAAATGTCTTATTTTTGGTGAGTTGTGCCATGATCATTGCTTTGATATCATTTTTTATCAGCCGGGAAATTTTAGGTTCAGGAAAAGAAATTATGGAACGGGTACTTTTTACACAGGACAAACACGAATCCTGGTATGTTCCGATTCTGAGAATGCTGGGTCCTGCCTTATCCTTCACTTCTGGTGGCGCGGGAGGAATTTTTGCGCCGGCTTTAACAGCAGGAGCAAGTATTGGTTCTGTAATTTCAGGAGTTATTCATCTGACGCCGAACGAAACCAATGTGGTTATTCTTGCCGGAATGGTTGCTTTTTTGACAGGAATCACGAGAGCTCCGTTTACATCAGCAATCATTGTTCTGGAAATGACCGACAGACATTCGCTGATTTTCCATCTGATGCTCGCAGGGATGATGTCTTCTTTATTCTCTATCCTGGTAAGCAGACATTCTTTATATGATGTTTTGAAAATGAATTTCCTGCATGAAATCAGAAGTGAAGAAAATATTGAAACTGACGGAAAAAATCCAGATACTAAGCATTAAATCTTTATTTTACATTAATCTTTCATTTTCAGCAGATAAAATACAGTCTCTTTATTGTATATCCTAAATTTAATTCATACTTTTGCACCTCGAAATAATTAACAAATTCATTTAACATTATGAACAATTACGAAACTGTTTTCATTTTAACTCCCGTTCTATCTGAGTCTCAGGTGGAGGAAGCAGTGAACAAGTATGTAGATCTTTTGAAAGAAAAGAACTGTGAAATTGTCACTAGAGAAAATTGGGGATTAAAAAAACTGGCTTATCCGATTCAATTGAAAAAGAACGGATTCTACACTTTAATCGAATTTAAAGGAGAAGGTACTGTAGTTGCTGATTTAGAATTGGCATTCAAACGTGACGAGAGAGTAATCCGTTACCTTACTACAAAACTAGACAAGCATGCTATTGAGTACGCTGTAACAAGAAGAGCAAAAGTAAAAGCGGCTAGAGCTTAATCATTAACCAATTATTTAAAAGACAAAGACATGGCAATAGACGATATGGCTAAACAAGCCTCAGCTGGTGGAGAATCTGAAGTAAAATTCCTTACACCACTTGATATCAATACTAAAACTGATAAAAAGTACTGTAGATTCAAAAAATTCGGAATCAAGCACGTTGATTACAAAGATGCTGATTTCTTATTACAGTTCGTAAACGAGCAAGGTAAAATCTTACCTAGAAGATATACCGGTACTTCTTTGAAATATCAGAGAAAAGTCTCTTCTGCTATAAAAAGAGCAAGACACTTATCTTTACTACCTTACGTAGCTGATTTATTGAAATAATAAGAGCCAGGTAAAAAGACAAAATAAACAAGTACGTACTTGTTGCTGAATTAATTTTAAATTCTAACGAAGTCTAGAGAATCCCGAAACTCAAATCCGGAACTCTAAACTCCAAAAACGGACAACAACAATGGATATTATCTTAAAAAAAGACGTAGAAAATTTAGGTCTTGAATTCGACACAGTGAGCGTAAAGCCAGGATATGCAAGAAACTTCCTTTTACCTCAAGGTTTCGCTCTTTTAGCTACTCCTAAAAACAAAGCTGCTTTGGAAGCAACTTTGGAATCTAGAAAGGAAGAAGAAGCTAAATTGATCGCTACTGCAAACGGTATCGTAGATCAGTTGAAGAAAACTTCTGTTACTATTCCTGCAAAAGTAGGTACTGGTGACAAATTATTCGGATCTATCAATAATGCAGATCTTGCTGCTGCTCTTGCTAAGGCAGGTGTACAGGTAGACAAGAAATACATCAAAATTCCTGGAAATACAATCAAAAGAACTGGTAAAGTTACTGCAAACGTAAGATTACACAGAAACGTTGAGTACAACTTCGAATTTGATATCGTTTCTGATGCTCCGGTAGAAGCTCCTAAACCAGCTGCTCCTAAAGCTAAAGTTGTAGAAGAAACTCCTTCTGAAGAAGCTTAATACTTACAGAGATTTTCTCAAATAAAAAAACCACTTCGAAAGAGGTGGTTTTTTTATGGTATATTGGCATGGTTTTTCAGCAAATATCATCAATATCAAATCTTTTCCAAATGAATTATCAAAATATACTCTCCTCCCAAAGAGACTTCTTCAAAACTCAAAAAACCAAAAATTTAAAATTCAGAAAATTGAATCTGGAAAAGCTGAAAAAGCTAATTCTTGAAAATGAAGAACTTTTTTACGAAGCTATATCAAAAGATTTCGGCAAATCAAAATTTGAAACTTACGTCACCGAAATTTCATTTGTTTTGAAAGACATTGATTATTACTTAAAAAAACTGAATTCTTTATCAAAACCAAAAAAAGTACGAACCAATCTTGCCAATCAGTTTGGGACAAGTAAAATCTATTCTGATCCTCTGGGATGTGTTTTAGTTATAGGAGCCTGGAACTACCCTTATCAGCTCTCACTCTCCCCTCTTATCGCCGCTATGGCTGCAGGAAACTGTTGTATTTTAAAACCTAGTGAAGTTGCCGAAAATACAATGAAATTAATGGCTGAAATGATTAATAAAAATTTTGATTCAAACTACATACACGTATTTGAAGGCGGAATTGATGAAACCACAGAAATTTTAAAATTAAAATTCGACAAAATATTCTTTACCGGAAGCACAAAAGTGGGCAAAATAGTCTACAAAGCAGCCGCAGAAAATCTCACACCGGTCACACTGGAATTGGGCGGAAAATCGCCTGCAATCGTCACTGAAAATGCAGAAATAGATGTCGCCGCAAAAAGAATCGTCTGGGGAAAATTCATCAATGCCGGTCAAACCTGTGTGGCTCCGGATTACATTTTGGTACATGAAAAAATTCAGAGTCAATTGCTGGAAAAACTTAAATTTTATATTGAAAAATTTAGATATGAAAATAATTCAGAGCAGTACACAAGAATTATTAATCAGAAAAATTTTGAAAGATTAGTAAAAGTTATTGATAGAGATAAAATCTATTCGGGAGGGATTTTTGAGGAGGAAAACTTATTTATTGAGCCTACAGTTCTGGAAAATGTAAGCTGGAATGACGGGATAATGCAGGATGAGATTTTTGGACCAATTTTGCCGGTTCTCAGCTTCAATGATTTTAATATTACGCTCAATGAGATTTTACAGCACGAAAAACCTTTAGCCGCATATCTTTTTTCAAATAATTCAGAAGAAAAAGAGGGCTTTACAAACACACTCTCCTTTGGCGGAGGTTGTATAAACGATGTAATGATGCATCTGGGCAACGAAAATCTTCCTTTCGGAGGCGTAGGAAATTCGGGAATGGGAAGTTACCACGGTAAATTTGGTTTTGACACATTTTCGCATCAAAAAGCAGTTCTCGACAGAGCAACCTGGGGCGAGCCCAACTTTAAATACCCACCATACAGCGAATCAGCGATGAAATGGATAAAAAAACTGCTGTGAAAAAACCGGAAAATAATTCCGGTTTTAAATTTATGATTTAGGCTTCCAGCTGTTAAAAAAAGTTTTTACTTTTTCCAATCCGTAGCCTTTCCCGTCTTCCAAAACAGCACTGTCCTGCGTGTGAATCTGTTTTCCGTTTTGGTCCAAAACAATAAATACAGGATAGCCCAATTTATCTCCCGGATTGCCATATTTTGCAAAAATCTTTTCATTCTTATTATCCGGAGACCAGTTCAGATGATAGTAAAGATAATTATCATCGATTAATTTCTTGAGTTCCGGCGTGGTCTGTACATACTGATTAAATCTCAGACACCAGATGCACCAGTTTCCGCCAGCTTGTATCATAATATTTTTCTTCTCTTTTTTAGCTTTTGCAATCAGGTTTTGAATATCCTTTTCAGCATCTGCTTTCGCATCATAAGGTTTCGGAAGTTTTGCTTTTTCTTCAGCAGCAGCTTTCTTTTTAGCCTCCTGATCCAGCTCTTTATTATCCGTTTTTACGAGTAAAGATTTGTCTTTTTCAGCTTCAGCTGTCTTTATCTCTTTCTGTGCAAATAAAAGGTTTCCTGTTAAAAGAAGACCAAATGCACCCATAATTTTTACTGTTCTCTTCATTGTATACTAGATTGAAAAACCTAATCAAAGTTAAATAATTATGTTAATATTTAGACATTAAATTTTAAAAAGAGTATAAAAACAGATCAGACTGTCAATTTTTAAGCCTGCAAAATAACATATTGCTTTTATTAATTCTTACCTTTGCATACCTTATGAATTTTTTAATCAAAATACTTTATTTGATTTCCAGACTGCCGCTCAGAATTCTTTATGTTTTCTCTGATCTTATGTTTTGGCTTAATGCTTCCTTCATCGGCTACCGTAACAAAGTAATTACCGAAAATCTTGTGAAATCTTTTCCGGAGAAATCTCCTCAGGAAATTGCCGAAATAAGAACAAAATTTTACCGGAATTTTTTCGACTATCTTGCAGAAACAGTAAAATCTTTCACCATGTCCCGAACAGAAGGCAGAGTGAGAATGCAGCACATCAATCAACATCACTTTCATGATGCCAAGGCAGAAGGAAAAAATATTATTCTGATGGCAGGCCATGTTTTCAACTGGGAGTGGATGAACGCTTTGGCGAAAGTAGTTCCGCAAAAACACAGTCATCCTGTTTACCGGAAAGTGAACAGCAATTTCTGGGAAAATGAGATGAAGAAAATCAGAAACAAATTCGGCAATGAAGCGATTGAGGCTAAAGAAGTAATCATGAGGATTTTCAGAACGCCCAACGACGGTGATTCTATTTTTCTGTTTGTAGCAGACCAGACTCCGCACGTTGCCCACGTAAATTACGGGCTGGAATTTCTGAACCAGCGTACTCCCGCATTTATAGGATACGACAAACTGGCTACCAGACTTGATATGGCAGTAATTTACTGCGAAATGAAGAAGGTGAAGCGAGGATATTATCAGATTAACTATCACAGAATTTTGCCTGATGGTGAAAAGTTTGTGGAAAATGAAGTGGTAAGAAAATTTCATAAACATCTTGAAAACACCATCAAAAAACATCCAGACAATTATCTGTGGTCTCACAGAAAATGGAAATACCAGTCGGCTATTAAAAATTTTGATTCAGAGAAAGCTTATTTATGAAGTCGAAAATTGCAGTAGTTATTCTCAACTGGAACGGAAAGTCTTGGCTTGAAAAATTCCTGCCATCTGTTCTCAAATTTTCACAAACAGCAGATGTTTTTGTGATCGATAATCATTCTGATGATGATTCTGTATCTTATTTAAAAAATAATTTCCCAGCCGTACAGACTGTAATAAACAACAAAAATTATGGTTTTGCAGGCGGTTACAACGAAGGTCTGAAACATATTGATGCAGAATTTTACTGTCTGCTGAACTCAGATGTGGAAGTAACAGAAAACTGGATTGAACCGGTTTTGGAAGTCTTTGAAAAAGACGCCGGAATCGCAGCTGTGCAGCCAAAAATACTGTCTTACAATAATAGAAAATATTTTGAATTTGCAGGCGCCGGTGGCGGTTTGATAGACAATTTGGGTTATCCTTACTGCCGGGGAAGAATTTTTGATGATGTGGAAAAAGATAACGGACAGTACGATGGTGAATCAGAGATTTTCTGGGCTTCAGGCTGCTGCCTCTTTATCCGGTCTGCTGATTTTTGGGCACAGAATGGTTTTGATGAAAGATTTTTTGCCCATCAGGAAGAGATTGATCTCTGCTGGAGATTGATTAATTCAGGAAAAACCATATTTTATACCGGAAAATCTAAAGTTTATCACGTAGGAGGCGGAACGCTAAATAAGCAAAGCACAAAAAAGACGTTTCTGAATATGAGAAACAATCTTTCCATGCTCGCCAAGAATTTACCTTTTCAAAACTTATTATGGGTGATATTTCTGCGATTGTGTTTAGACGGAATTGCATCATTCTACTTCGCCTACAAAAACGGAATTTCCCATTTCGGAGCCGTACTGAAAGGACATTTTGGATTTTATGCACAGCTTCCCGAAAGCCTGAAAAGAAGACAGAACTTTCAGAAATCCGATTATTATCAGACCAAATGGTTAATTTTTAAACATTTTTTAAAATAATGAATCTCGTTTTTGATACGTATTATTTTGACGGTGATAAAGCCAATACCATTTGTTTAGCTTTTGAAAACTGGTATGCAGAAACTGCGGATTTTGAATTTTCTGAGGTTAAAAATGGAGTTTCAGAATACATACCGGGTGAATTCTATAAAAGAGAACTGCCGTGTATTCTGAGCCTTTTAGATACAGTAAAAACTCAGATTAATGATATTTCGTGTATTGTGATTGACGGTTTTGTATATCTTGATGATGAATATAAAGCGGGTTTGGGAAAGCGTTTATTTTACAGTTTAAAAGAAAAAATTCCTGTAATCGGCGTTGCTAAAACCAATTTTGCTACCGTTGAAAAGCTGAAGATGGAATTATTCCGAGGTGAAAGCAAAACTCCTCTGTACATCTCGAGTGTAGGAATTGAAATAGAAACAGCCTTCGGTTTAATCAAAAAAATGCACGGAAATTACAGAATTCCTACTCTCCTGAAAAAAGTTGACACGCTGACGAGGGAATTTTAGATTTGAGATTTGGGATTCGGATTCGTATTCGGGGTTTGACTTTCGTGGCTTGAGATTTTGGGTTAAGAAGTGTTGATGTGTGAATTTTAAACATTAAAACTTAAATCTAAACCTAAAAAACCAAAACCATAAATCACAACATAAAACTTAGATAAAAAGATGGATTTTTGCGCGATTGATTTTGAAACTGCCACATTTGAGCGTAATTCTGCCTGTGAAGTTGGTATTTGTGTGGTGCAGAACTCCGAAATAATTGAAACGAAAACCTGGCTTATCAAACCACCCAGTTTTCCTTACTTTTCGCCGCGAAATATTGATGTACACGGGATTTTACCGGATGATGTGAAAGATTCACCTACCTTCGATGAAATCTGGTATGAAATGGAAGAAATGATGTACGGAACGATGATGATTGCCCATAATGCAGCTTTCGATGCGGGAGTTTTGAGAAGTTGTCTGAACCATTACGGAATTTTTACTCCGAAAATAAATTATCTCTGCAGTATTCAGATTGCAAAAAAATCCTGGAATTATCTTCCAAAATATGGCTTAAAACATCTTGCTGAACATCACAATCTCAGTTTTAACCACCACAGAGCCGGAGATGATGCAGAAGTTTGTGCAAAAGTTTCACTTTTGGCTTTTGAAAAGTTATTTATTACAAGCAACGATGAAATGGCTGATGTAATGAAGGCTAAAATAAAAAAGCTTTAAAGTTCTTAATTGCTCAGAATTTCAGACATGAGATTAAATTTGGGAATATCAATTTCAAAATTATCCTCGTTAAACAGATTTTTTACAAGGTATTTGCCACTCATATTACCCAAGCCAGATCTCAGCATTACATTGGAAAAATAGGTGAAAGTTTCACCAGACTGCAACTCTGGGGTAAGACCGATAATCCCATCTCCCACCACTTCTGTAAAACCAAACCCAACATCGAAGATCAACCACTTTCTTTTCATAATCTTTACCGGAAAATCACTGCAGTTTTCAATAACGATATTGTATTTAAAAACGTGTCTGTTTTCTGATGGATAAGAGTTTTTACTATCGTACTCCGGGACGACAGAAACTTTTATATTGGAAGTAATTTTTGAAAACATCGCAGTAAATTTAATTTTTAAAATACAAAAACCCCGCCTTTTTTTGAGACAGGGTTTTTAAGTTTTATTTAAATTGAGATTTAGTTAAAGCCCAAGACCTTTTCTTTCGTCTCCACCCAATAGAATTTCAACCGGATTGTCTATACCTTCTTTTACCGCAACAAGGAATCCTACAGACTCTTTACCGTCGATAATTCTGTGGTCATAAGACATTGCAACGTACATCATTGGTCTGATAACCACCTGCCCGTCCACCGCAACCGGTCTCTGGATAATGTTGTGCATTCCAAGTATTGCAGATTGAGGAGGGTTGATAATAGGTGTAGATAACATTGATCCGAAAGTACCACCGTTTGTAATCGTGAAAGTACCGCCAGTCATTTCGTCAACTGTAATTTTACCGTCTCTTACTTTGATTGCCAGATCCTTAATATTTGCTTCAACACTGCTGAAAGACATATTTTCTGCATTTCTCAACACAGGAACCATCAAACCTTTCGGCCCTGAAACTGCAATTGAAATATCACAGAAATCATAGTTGATTTTATAATCTCCGTCGATAGATGCATTTACATCAGGATACATTTGTAATGCTCTTGTCACTGCTTTCGTGAAGAAAGACATGAAACCAAGTCCAACCCCGTGTTTTTGAGCAAATTCTTCTTTATATTGTTTTCTTAATCTGAAAATTTCAGACATATCCACCTCGTTAAAAGTGGTCAGCATCGCAGTTTCGTTCTTCACAGAAACCAATCTCTGAGCGATTTTTCTTCTTAAAACTGAGAGTTTGGTTGTTGTAGTAGATCTTGCACCTGTAGCAGAAAGAGAAGTTCCGCCCATTGCTGGTTTAGCAGCTAATTCAGCGTCAGTTTTAGAAATTCTTCCGTCTCTTCCAGAACCTGAAACCTGAGAAGCTTCAATTCCTTTTTCGTCAAGAATCTTCTTCGCAGCTGGAGATGGCGAACCTGTAGCATAAGATTGGGTAGCAGCCGCAGCTGGCTTGGCAGCTTCCTGCTTTGGCGCTTCTGTTTTTGCAGGCTCAGCAGCTTTAGGAGCTTCTTCCTGTTTTGGCGCTTCCGCACCTGGTGCAGCACCACCCGCAGGTTTTGCAGCGTCTCTATCAATTAAACAAACAACCTGGCCTACCTGCACTACATCACCCTCTTCTGCTTTCAAAGTGATGACACCACTTTCTTCCGCCGGTAATTCTAATGTTGCCTTGTCTGAATCTACTTCAGCGATTGGTTGATCTTTTTCTACGTAATCACCATCTTTTACAAGCCAAGTTGCAATTTCAACTTCTGTAATTGATTCTCCCGGTGAAGGAACTTTCATTTCTAAAATTGACATATCGTATTTTTTATTTTTTTAATTGATATTAAGTTTTTTTAGACTAAAAGAATAAAGACTTCAGATACGAGACTAAACTTTTCTTTTTATATCTGATTTTTATCCTTTAATCTCTTATTTCTGTTGTTAAGCTGTAACAGGTCTTTTAGCCGGAGCATCATCTCTGTCGAAAACTCTGTTGATTACAGCATTTTGGTTTTTCTCAAACATTTTATGACTTCCCGGAGCCGGCGCACCACTCTGAACCGGTGATACTACCTGAATTCCCGTATCTCTGAAGTTTCTTAAGATGTATGACCATGCACCCATATTTTCAGGTTCTTCCTGAGCCCAAACCAGAGAAGTTCTGTTTGAATATTTAGCAAATACAGCTTCGATTGCATCAGTCTGAAGCGGATACAACTGTTCGAATCTTACCAAAGCAACATTTGCACAGTTTAATTCTTCTTTTTTAGCCAATAATTCGAAGTATAATTTACCTGAACACAATACTAATTTTTCAATTTTTGCAGGGTCTGCAGTAGGATCATCTAAAATTGGCTGGAATCCTTTGTTTGAGAAATCTTCAAGCGGAGAAACCACTTTTGGATGTCTTAGCAATGATTTTGGACTCATTACAATTAACGGCTTTCTGAATGCCCACTTCAACTGTCTTCTCAACAGGTGGAAGTAGTTGGCCGGGGAAGTTATATTCGCCACAACCATATTTTCGTTTGCACAAAGTGTCAGGAATCTTTCCAGTCTTGCTGAAGAGTGCTCAGCACCCTGACCTTCTGAACCATGTGGCAACAACATTACCAAACCATCCTGAATCTTCCATTTTTCTTCTGCTGCAGCCAAATACTGGTCAACAATAATCTGAGCTCCGTTCACGAAATCTCCGAACTGCGCTTCCCAAATTGTTAAAGTATTAGGAGACGCCATCGCATAACCGTAATCAAATCCTAAAACTCCGTACTCAGAAAGATGAGAGTTAAAAACATCAAATCTGCTGTCTGAAACTTCTTTTAAAGGAACATATTCTTCTTCAGTATCTTCAGTTTTTACTACGGCGTGTCTGTGAGAGAATGTACCTCTTTCCACATCTTCACCGGAAATTCTTACGTTGTGACCTTCCACAAGAAGCGTAGCATAAGCCAGCCATTCACCTAGAGCCCAATCTAAACTGTTAGCTTCGATAGCCTTCAGTCTGTTTTCGAAAAGCCTTGTAATTTTATTTAAAAACTTCTTATCAGCCGGAAGAGTTGACATTTTTACCGCCAGTTCTTTCAGTTTTTCAAGATCGTATTTTGTATCAACAGATTCCTGAACAGCGCCTCTTTTCGCAATCGGGAAATCGGTCCAGTCGTCTGCCATGAAGATATCCATTACGTTTTTCTCGATTTCTTTGGAAGCATCAAAATCTTTATCAAGAAGAGCTTTGAATTCTGTTTCCATTTTTGCAATAAGATCGTTGGAAACTACGTTTTCTTTCAGTAAAAGATCTTTGTAAATTTCTCTTGGATTCTGATGCTTAGAAATCAATTTATACAAATTAGGCTGCGTAAATCTCGGTTCATCACCTTCATTATGCCCATATTTTCTGTAACCTAAAAGATCAATATAAACGTCTTTACCAAATTTGGCTCTGAAATCAGCTGCAAAATGAATGGCATGAACCACAGCTTCTGCATCGTCTGCATTCACGTGCATTACAGGAGATTCGGTTACTTTTGCAACATCTGTACAGTATGTAGAAGACCTTGCATCCAGATAGTTTGTGGTAAATGAAACCTGATTATTCACAACGATATGAACTGTTCCACCCGTTCTGTATCCTTCCAAAGTCATCATCTGAGCAACTTCGTAAGCGATACCCTGCCCAGCCAAAGCACCATCACCGTGAATAATGATTGGTAAAACTTTAGAATAGTCTTTGTATTTATCATCCACTTTTGCACGGCAGATACCTTCTACCAAAGCGGCAACCGTTTCAAGGTGAGACGGGTTTGGAGTTAAATTGATAGAAACTTCTTCGCCAGAAGCTGTTTTGATTTTTTTAGATGAACCTAAGTGATATTTTACGTCACCTGAAAACACATCTTCTTCAAATTCTTTCCCTTCAAATTCTGAGAAAATCTGTTTGTAAGACTTCCCGAAAATATTTGTTAAAACGTTCAGTCTTCCTCTGTGAGCCATCCCTAGAACAACCTCATCAACACCCAGCTGAGAAGATCTTGAGATCAACTGATCCAAGGCAGGAATTAAAGTTTCACCACCCTCAAGAGAGAATCTTTTCTGACCTACAAATTTCGTGTGAAGATAATTTTCAAAAGCTACAGCCTGATTTAATTTCAGTAAAATCTCAGTTTTCTCGTTGGCATTAAGAACAGGATGGTTTTCGTTTACCTGAATCCACTGCTTGATAAAATCCTTCTCTTTTACATTATTGATGTGCATATACTCTACCCCGATAGAATCACAGTATATGTTTTCAAGATGTGTAATGATTTCCTGAAGTGAAGCAGGACCTTTCATCCCTGTTTCTACTGCACAGTTGAATTTTGTATTTAAATCTGACTTTTCAAGACCGAAATTTTCGATGTCCAAAGTTGGAGAATGATGTCTTCTTTCACGTACAGGATTTGTTTTTGTGAAAAGGTGACCTCTCGTTCTGTACGCCTCAATAAGATTTACCACTTTAAATTCCTTTTTAATATGCTCCGGAACTTCTCCGTTAGAAGCGGCCTGCGAAATCTGCTGAACTGCAGGTGCAGCATTTACAACATTTTTGATTTGCTGAATATCTTCTTCGTCTGAATAATTCTCTAAAGCAAAATCAAAGCCCTGAAAAAAAGCTTTCCATGATGGTTCTAGAGAGTCCGGAAATTTAAGGTATTGTTGGTATAAATCCTCAATTAACTGAGAATGAGCTGCGTTTAGGAATGAAAATCTGTCCATTATTACAGTATATCTGTTATTAAAATTTATGTTGCTAATTAATCTTCAAATTTAACAAAAAAATGTGAGGTAAAATGTTAGAAAAACCTTAAAAAATGAAAAGAAGAATATGATTTTTGACATTTTATTTAAAAACTGACAAAGAAATCTTCACATTTACGTTCTGATTCTCAACAGGTGGTTCTATGAACATGTGAGAGACATCGCCATATCTCAATTCGTCTTTTTTGGCTTTCTGAACCAGCTGCTGAACAGCTTTCACCGAACCTTCAAAACTTCCCCTGTAGTAAATAATGTATTTCTCGGCACCGTTCAACGTTCTGAAGCTGAAATTATTATCTGTTACACCTTCTTTTTTGCTCAAAGGAATCCCCACGTAGTAAGAAATTTCTTTATCTTTGAAATTATCCGGATCTGCAATCATCATCGGAAATCCAAATTCGTCGTCTTTTTTTCCCAGATCAATCGTCACAAAATTGTAAACTTTATTATAGTTCATAGCCAGATTTCTGTACAGCGCGTTTTTTTTGTTGGAAGCACTTACATTAATTCCTAAAAGCATTTGGCTTTCGTCTTTTTCCACCATAATGCTGTCGTATTTTATTGCGGCAAGCTGATTATCTTTTTCTACTTTATTACCGAGAACATTATTAAGATTCACCATACTTTTATTGATGTTTTCGGTGAAACGGTCTTCGGTCCAGAAGTTTTTTACACGCGTCCACACGGGAAGTTTCGGAGTATGAACCATCCATTTGATGTGCGTTTGATTTTCTGAAACTTTTTTAAATTTAACTTCAATAATCGTCGGATTTTCATTGTCACCCTCAAAAAGCTGATACCTTAAACCCTTATTCTGACTGGCAAAACGAACAAACATTTCACCGTTATTTTCTGTAACGGGATCGGTGTAACTGATTGCACTTCCTTCCCCGGAGTACGGCGAATAATAATCAATTTTGATGGTTTTCGAATTTGAAAAATAGTTGTTCCATCGGGTGAAACTCTGAAGATTATCAAACTGCGAATACACCTTTTCCAAAGGATATTCAACCTTTCTTTCGATGGTAAAATCTTTGTTTTCATCTACAAAAAAGTACATAGAAGCGGCATAGGCTCCCAATAAAAGTAAAATAATAACCGCTAAAAATTTCAGTAAACGCATATCGCAAAAATAGCATAATTAAAAAGAGTGACCAATATGCTGATCACTCTGTTTTTTTTGTTGGGTGAGGAATGTTGGGTGATGGATGAAGGATGGTGGGTGATGGATTTTAAATTGCAGTTAAATCAGATTGTGAAAAATAACCATAAACTTTCTGAATCACTCATTACCAATTACTCATTACTCAATTTTTCACCACTCATTCCTACCCGATGTGCGTTCCGGAGTGAATCACAGCTCCTTTTTTCACAACTACAATACCGTCCTGAACAGCGTGTGTGCCATAATCACCGTCGGGAATGTGTTTACCTCCGATAATTCTCACGTTATCACCAATATAGCAGTTTTTATCGATAATTGTTCTTTCAATGTAACAGTATTTTCCGATTCCCATATTTGGATATCCGTTTTTATCATTTTCAACGATTTCTGCTGTATTCTGATAGAAATCTGACCCCATCACATAGGAATTTACGATGGTACTTCCTTTATCTATTCTTGTACGGTTTCCGATCAGAGAATTTTCTATTTTATCTGCCATGATGATGCATCCGTCACCAAAAACTGCTTTGCTGACGTATGAACCATTAATTTTAGATGGTGGAAGCATTCTTGCTCTTGTAAAAATAGGTGATGTAGAAAACAGATTAAATTGAGGGAAATCCTGACACAGATCTAAATTGGCCTCGTAGAAAGACTCGATAGTTCCGATGTCCGTCCAGTATCCCTCATACTGATAACTTAAAGTGGTGTATTTACCAATCGCGTTTGGAATAATATCTTTTCCGAAATCATCTCCTGCGCCGTCTTCAAACATTTTTTTTAGCATTGATTTGGTGAAAATATAAATTCCCATCGATGCTAAATATTCTTTTCCTTTCTGTTTATTTTCGTCAGAAACTTCAGACTGTAATCCGTTCAGCATATCGTAGCCTGGCTTTTCAACGAAGGAGGTAATATTTCCCTCATCATCAGAACTTAAAATTCCGAAACCTGTAGCATCTTTAGCATTCACCGGAATCGTAGCAATGGTTACATCACCACCCTTTTCGATATGAAAATCCAGCATTTCCTGAAAATCCATCTGATAAAGCTGATCTCCTGAAAGAATAAGGATATATTCGTAATCATATTTTTCAAGATGTTTCATAGACTGCCTCACCGCATCAGCAGTTCCCTGATACCAGTTTTCGTTTTCCACATTCTGTTCAGCAGCCAGAATATCCACAAAACCTTTGCTGAAAATATCAAAATGGAAAGAATTTTTAATGTGAGAGTTAAGTGATGCCGAATTAAACTGAGTAAGAACAAGAATTTTGTTCATCCCCGAGTTCAGACAGTTTGAAATAGGAATATCTACCAATCTGTACTTTCCTGCGATAGGAACTGCAGGCTTTGATCTGGTATACGTAAGCGGAAACAGTCTTGTTCCTCTGCCACCACCCAAAACAATCGAAATAACATTTTGATTCATAAATTAGTTGCGGTTTTTCACCTTTTGGTTTGTTTATATTATATTTATTTCTCTCAATAAGGATATTAAAACTTTCTGTCTTCCGTAAGAAAATCTCGAAATTAATACTGCTCTCTAAAATACTAATTTTTATACAGACTGATGTATTTTTCTGAAGATTTTTCCCAGGCAAAATCAAAACTCATATTGGCTTTTACCAGACTCTGCATCACATCTTTTTTGTAATACATACTCACCGCTCTGTTAATCGCATGAAGAATATCATCAACTCCAGGATAGGTGAAATTAATTCCTGCACCGCCCGTTGAAATATCTTTTACGGTATCCCGCAAACCACCTGTATAACTTACGACCGGTATTGTTCCGTAACGCATGGCATACATCTGATTAAGACCGCACGGCTCTACTCTGGAAGGCATCAACAAAAAATCTGCCGAAGCATAGATTTTATGCGAAAGATATTCTTTGTACCCAAGATCCAGCGCGAAATTGCTGAAAGAATAGCTAAGTTCCGAAAGTCTGTCTTCAAGATATCTGTTTCCCGAACCTAAAATGATAATGTTGAGACCACCATAGTTTTGCTGAATACTCTTCCACACCGTATCCGGTAAAAGATCTGCCCCTTTCTCTGTTGCAAATCTTCCGATAAACCCAAATAACGGTAAATCTGGATTGAGACCATATTCTTTACAGAGTTTTTCTTTGCTCAGTTTTTTCTTTTTAAACACGTCTTTTTTGGTGAAATTATAGTCAAGCATGGGGTCTGTAGCAGGATTCCACACTTCTGTATCAATTCCGTTGATGATGCCGTGGGCTTTGTAGTATTCGTCTCTAACGAGACTTTCAAGACCCTTAAAACTCTCAAAAAGCTCCTGAAGATAACCTTCTGACACTGTAGTGAAAGCGTTTGCACATTTAATCATGCAGGCTAAAGGATTGATCATGCCGTCCCAGTCTAACAGCCCCCATTTGTACTGGTCAAAAGCAGGAAAATAATTGGCCATTCCCCAGCTCATCCAGCCCTGATATTCTCCGTTGTGAATCGTGGCAATTGTTTTTACCCCTTTTAAAAACCCGAATTCCGGACAGTTTTCTATCATAAAAGGAACGAGCCCTGTGTGATAATCGTGACAGTGAAGCACATCCGGACGAATCTGCATCGCAGTTAACCAATGCAGCAAACCGTGTTGAAAAGCCAGAAACTGGAAGCTTTCATCCTGATAACCATAAGGATTATCGCGATCTAAAAGTCCGGGAATTCTTACCATAAAAAGTTCAAATTCCAAAACATTTGTTCTTTCCTTTAAAACCTGAACCTGCAGCATATTCCCACCCTGATGAATCCATCCGTCAAAAACGGTTTCAAAATCGTGATCGTAAACAAAGGGCTTGTTGTAAAAGGGCATAACCACTTTGGCACTGATGCCTTTAATTTTGTTCTGATATTTAGGCAGTGCACCAACGACATCGGCAAGACCGCCTACCTTTGCGACTGGGTAACATTCTGTACTGAGGTGATATATATTCATATTGATTCTAAGTCTGATTTAATTTTAAGATCGATTTCGTTTTATTTATTTTAACTGTTTGCCGCCCGCTTGACTTTTTCTGATTATTTTTTTTCCAGATTTTGGTTTAATCCCCTTTTTAAATCTCAAAACCACGCCGGAAAGTGCAGGAAGATTAATGCTTATTGTGTGTTTTTTGTCTTTCCACTCTTCCTCATCTTCACTGAAAATATTGGCTTTTACTCCGCTACCTCCATATTTTTCATCATCAGAATTGAAGATGACTTCCCATTTTGAATTTTCATCCACTCCAACTTTGTAATCAATCACTCTTGGGGTTAAATTCAGAATAACCATTAAAATATCGTCTTCTTTTTTTCCTTTCCGCAAATAAATATATACAGAATTTTCTATATCATCTGCTTCCACCCATTCAAAACCGTAAGAATTAAACTGGTTTTCGTAGAGGGCTGTTTCTTCTCTGTATAAATGATTCAAATCTTTCACCGCTGTCTGCAAACCTTTGTGCACATGATGTTCCAGCAGATGCCAGTCTAAACTTTGTGTAAAATTCCACTCGCTGGTCTGCCCGAATTCGTCTCCCATGAAAAGCAGTTTTGCTCCGGGATGTGTATACATATAGATAAACAATGCCCTGAGATTGGCAAATTTCTGCCATTCATCACCCACCATTTTGTAAATCAGACTTGCTTTTCCGTGTACCACTTCATCGTGAGACAGAGGCATCATGTAATTTTCATTATTCATGTATGCAGAAGCAAAGGTGAGCTTGTGGTGCTGATATTTTCTGTTGATGGGATCTTCTTTAAAATATTTAAGTGTATCGTGCATCCAGCCCATCATCCATTTCATCCCAAACCCTACCCCGCCGTCATGTACAGGCTTTGTGAGCATGGGAAAATCTGAACTTTCTTCAGCTATGGTCATAATAGACTCTCCGAACTCTCCGTACACGGCAGTATTAAATTCCTGAAGAAAAGTTTTTGCTTCAAGATTCACATTAGTTCCAAAAATATTCGGTTCCCACTCTCCTTCATTTCTAGAATAATCGAGGTGAAGCATCGATGTTACGGCATCCACGCGCAATCCGTCTGCATGATAACGGTCCAGCCAGAACATGGCGTTTGAAATCAGAAAAGATTTCACCTCATTTCTTCCATAATTAAAAATATAGGACTTCCAGTCTGGGTGAAAGCCTTTTCTGGGATCTTCGTGCTCATACAGGTAAGAGCCGTCAAAACGGTGCAGACCATTGGCATCGCCTGGAAAATGGGACGGAACCCAATCGAGAATAACTCCAATATTATTTTTATGAAGTTCATTGATCAGAAACATCAGATCCTGCGGAGATCCGAATCTTGATGTTGCGGCAAAAAATCCTGTAATCTGATAGCCCCAGCTTGGATCATAAGGATATTCCATCACAGGCATAAATTCTACATGTGTAAAACCCATTTCCAGAATGTATGGAACAAGTTTTCCGGCTACGTCGCGGTAGTTTAAAAACTGTTTTGGATTGTCTCCAAAACGCAGCCATGAGCCAATGTGCATTTCGTAAACAGAAACCGGAGCATTGAGACTGTTGTTTTTCCACCGGTTCTGCATCCATTCACTGTCATCCCAATCATAGTACGTTGTTGAAATAAGTGATGCTGCCTGACGGTTCTGTTCCCAACTGAGCGCATAAGGATCACTTTTTTCCAAAATTTCACCCTGAAGAGTTTCAATGGCATATTTATATAAAGTTCCCCAGGAAAGACCGGGAATAAAGCCTTCCCAGATTCCGGATTGATCCCAGCGCGGAAAAAGAATCATATCCTTAGAGTTCCACCTGTTAAAATTACCAATAACTGAAACTTTTTTAGCAAAAGGCGCCCATACAGAAAAGTACACCCCTTTTACCCCATCTTTCTCTACGGAATGTGAACCAAACCTCTCATAAAGTTTGTAATGCTTGCCTTCCTTGAAAAGATAGATATCTTGCTCAGTGAAAAGTGAATGATTTTGTACAGAATTCATCGATTATGTTTTTCCTCCAGACATGTAAACCGGAAATCCGGCTCTGTTGCCATTCTCCAAAATACAGAGATTGTAGTAAATATATGAAAAATATCCATTCAAAATCATCTGCTGAGAAAATTTTAATTTTAAATTTAGTTTACACGTTCGGATTTGTCTTGATGCAAATACTGTTCAATTTGTGTTAAATGTCAAGACATTTATTATTAATGTTGGAATTATCTCTTTCATTGCTTATTTTAAAAAAAGTTTTTATAAATTTAAATAACTAAATTTTTTATACTCTACATGATTTTTAATTTAAAGACACATAAAGATGATGACAGGCCCATTTACATTACAGGCAACTTCAACAGCTGGAATCCTAAAGATCCGAAATTCCGGCTTTGGAAGAAAGAACCCAGACTTTCAGTTATAGAAATCAATGACAGCCTCCTCCCAGACGTGATTGAATATAAATTTACCAAAGGAGGATGGGAAAATGTAGAACTGGACGAGTACGCAAATATTACCCTAAACCGCAGAATTGAAAAAAGTAAAATTCAGTCTGAAGACGAAGTTACGAAATGGCGTTTCAACTGGGGACCTTTTAAAAAAGAACTCTACCCCATTGCAGAAATAATCTCTGAAGAATTCTACATTCCGCAGCTTGACAGGTACCGTAAAATCTGGGCACTGCTTCCCCATGATTATTATTCCAGCAAGAAAGACTATCCTGTTTTGTACCTTCAGGATGCACAAAACCTTTTCAACGAAGGAAGCCCTTACGGAAACTGGGAAATTGATAAAAAACTGTCTGTGCTTGCTGAATACGGGCGTGGCGACGTGATTGTAGTGGCCATAGAACACGGAAGTGAAGACAGAATCCGGGAGTATATTTTTGACAATGACAGCGTGGCCAATGGCTCCGAAGGTAAAAAATACATCCGTTTTATAACAGATACTTTGAAACCTTATGTAGACGCCCATTACAGAACAAAGAAAGACCGTGACAACACGGGAATCGGTGGCAGCTCTTTAGGTGGCCTGATAAGTATTTACAGCGGTTTTCTTTATCCTGAAGTATACTCTAAACTGCTTATTTTCTCGCCAAGTCTTTGGGTAGAACCTAACAATAATTTCCCAATGATGAATTTCAGAGTTCCTTTTAAAACTAAAATTTATCTGTATGGTGGGGAAAAAGAAGGTTCCAAGATGGTCAACAGAATTAATGTTTTCGAGCAGTATCTAAGACAGTGGGAAGAAAAAAACCTTTTTGATTTTGAATTTAAAACCAATATCAATCCTGATGGAGAGCATAAAGAATTCTATTGGTCGCAGGAGTTTCCCAGAGCTATTGAATGGCTTTTTTACAATAACACAGAAAACCCTGTAGAAGTGGCGCCTCATCAGGATTAAATTAAATAAATTATGAAACTGATTAATAAAAAAAACAAAAAATATTCTCAGATTTTCCATCTTTTCACAGAAGAAAACTGGAAAGAAAGCTCAAAACACTTTAGTAAAAATATTGATCTTTTATTTTCCGGGAAGAAAAATGAAGTTCACATTCAGGCCAGCGAAGACAGTATCTTATTTCTTATAGGTCTGGGCAAATCTGGAGCAGCAGATTTTGAATTTCAACAGGTGGGACAAAAATTTTCTCAGACTCACAAAGAAAAAATCCAGGGAGCTCCTACACAAATCATTTCTGAAAACATCAGTGAAAAGCAATTTGAAGAGTTTTTTAAAGGATTATATTTGGGAACGTATTCTTATAATTCTGATCAATCACATGTCCTCTGGAGTGATAAAACAGAGATTCATTTTGAAAATTTCAGTCAGAAAAAATTAGACCACATCAGCTTAAACACAGCTGCTATCTGCGAAGGACAGTTTGCCTGCATGGAATGGCTGAATAAACCCGCCAATTACAAAAAAACCGATGTTTTAAGTTCGTTTTTAAAAGATCTTTCTAAAAAATACGATTTTAAATATACATCATTCAACAGAAAAAAATGTGAAGAACTTGGCCTAGGTGCTTATCTGGCAGTAAATCAGGGAAGCGAAAAGGATGCGGCATTCACTGTTTTGGAATATAAAACAAAATCGAAAAATGCCAAAACCGTAGGCCTTATTGGAAAATGTGTAACGTTTGACACAGGCGGAATATCCATCAAAGCATCAGACAATATGCATTATATGAAATCTGACATGGGTGGAGCAACAGCAGTGATAGGAGCCTTAATCTATGCCGCTGAAAAAGCTCTTCCAGTGAATATCGTCGCCATTTTGCCCATTACAGACAACGCTGTTTCGGAAAATGCATATCTTCCAAGTGACGTCATCAAAGCATACAACGGTAAAACTATAGAAGTTCTTAACACTGATGCAGAAGGAAGAATGACTCTGGCAGATGCACTTTCCTATATGTCTAAGAATTACAGAACTGACGTAATGATAGATCTCGCAACACTCACAGGAAGCAGCGTGAGAATGTTTGGAGATACCTGCGGAGCGATGTTTTCAAACAATGAAAATCTTAAAAATTTATTACTGAAAACAGGTGATAAAACCAATCAGAGACTTTGGAATCTGCCACTCTGGAATGTTTGGAAAGACGATTTTAAATCTGATGTTGCAGATGTGAAAAACATTTCAATGAAACCTATTGGAGACTGCATCGTAGCCGCAAAATTCCTTGAAGAATTTATTGAAGGTCATGAAAATTGGGCGCATCTTGATATCGCTGGCGTAGCATTTGGAAATACGGGATATTCAAAAGAAAAGGCAGCAACGGGGTACGGCGTACAATTATTAGCTGAAATAATTGAAAAATATCAATAAAAATTAGTTTTTTTGAAAAAATATCCTTAAACTTGATAAGTAATTTACAAAATCACACCGTATAAGTAATTTACTTAATAAATTTCAAACGATTGTTTGAATTCATTTTCGATATGTTACCAAAACCTGAAAAACACTATATGCAAGAGAAAACGATTGTTTGTATTTCCTGTTATTACAAAGGATATGATTTTATGGAGGAAATGCAGAACCTTGGAAATAAGGTCATCCTAATAACTTCTCAAAATCTCAAAGAAAAAGACTGGCCTTGGCATGCTATAAGCGAAGTTTTCTACATGCCAGAAATTAAGCCGTCGGTTTGGGATCTCGATCATTTGGTACAGGGATTTTCGCACCTGATGAAAACACGCAAAGTGGATGCCGTGATCGCATTGGACGATTATGATGTGGAGAAAGCTGCTCTTGTGAGAGAAACATTCAGAATTCCCGGGATGGGACAGACTACACACCGCTATTTTCGCGATAAACTCGCCATGAGACAAAAAGCAAAAAGTTCAGGGATTGATGTTCCGGAATTCACTGCTATTTTTAACGACGCTGAAGTGGCTGAATTCGCCAGAAAAGTTCCCGCGCCATGGGTTTTAAAACCAAGATCCGAAGCTTCTGCAAGCGGAATTAAAAAATTGAAAAGCGAAGACGAACTTTGGAACGCCCTGGAAAACCTCGGTGACGAAAGACACCTTTTTCTTCTGGAAAGCTTCAAGCCTGGTGATGTCTATCATGTAGACAGCCTTACATTCAATGCCAAAACGGTTTTCACATCTTCATCCAAATATCTGGCACCTCCAATGCAGGTTTCGCACGAGGGCGGAGTTTTCAGAACGAGAACTTTAGGAAGATATTCTGATGAATTCAAAGCTTTGGAACTTGCCAATGAAAAAGTTCTGACCAATTTTGGACTGCAGAACGGAGCAACACACACAGAATTTATCCGTGGAAAGGAAGATGGAAAATGGTATTTTCTTGAAACGTCTTCCCGTGTGGGCGGAGCTCATATTCCGGATATGGTGGAGGCTTCAAGCGGCATCAATATCTGGCACGAGTGGGCAAAAATAGAAAATGCACTTTTAAAAGGTTTAGACTATTCAATTTCAAAGCCCACGGGATATTACGCAGGTTTGATCATTGCTTTAATTAAAGAAAAACATCCAGACTATCAGTATTTCGAATCTGAAGAAACGGTGAAATTTTTACCAATTGATTACCACGTAGGAATTGTGTATAAATCCGCAGACTCTGATGTAATACAGACAAGACTAGACGAAACTGCAGACAAAATTCATGCAGAAATGCTGAGTATTATTCCGCCAAAAGACAAACCGACTTCCTAATCAAATTATAAACTTTTTTCAAATAATACAACTTATGCCGCAAATCACGCATACAGACTACTATTCTCATATCTTAGGAACAAGCCTTCAGGTGGAAGTTACCGGGCATTTTGGTTACCCAATTATCATGTTTCCAACTTCACAGGGTCAATATACACAAAACCACGACTTTCATTTAAACGGAAGCATCGACTGGTTTGTAGATAACGGAAAAGTGAAACTTTATAATATCCAGACCATCGATGGATGGAGTTTTTACGATAAAAACATTTCTCCACAGCAGAGAATAAAAAATTATGAACTGTACGTTCAGTTTCTCTTAAAAGAATTTGTACCTTACATTCAGAAAATGCATCAGACACACCGTGTTGCCGTTGCAGGAGCCAGTTTCGGAGGTTACCATGCTGCGAATTTCGCCTTCAGATTTCCTGATTTGGTTTCTCATCTATTCTGTCTTTCCGGTGCATTCAGTATAAGAAATTTTATGGACGGATATAGTGACGAACTGGTTTTCTTTAACTGCCCCAGAGAATTTGTGCGTACAGATGAAGCCTGGAAGTACAAACACATGCACATCGTTCTGAGTACATCAGACGAAGATATCTGCAAAGACAAAAATATTGAAATGGCAGAAATATTAAGTTCGAAAGGAATTAACTTCTGGTATGATGAGCAGAAATGGATCAACCACGACTGGCCACTCTGGAGAATGGTATTCCCCACATTTATCGGGCGCTTCTTTTCTTAAAGCAATTAAAATCTAAACAAAAAATAAACACATTAACAATTTTATTATGGCAAAAAAAGTAGGAATTCTATTTGGTATGGAAGACACATTTCCGTGGGCATTCATCGATAAGGTAAACGAATTGGGTAAAGGAGAAATCGTTGCAGAACCCGTAATGATAGACAAACTTGAGCAGGGCGTTGATTACGGATATGCGGTTATCATAGACAGAATTTCTCAGGATGTCCCTTTCTACAGAGCATATCTTAAAAATGCAGCTTTAAACGGAACGTATGTAATGAATAACCCTTTCTGGTGGAGCGCAGACGAAAAGTTCTTCAATAATGCACTGATGTCGAAGCTGGGTATCCCGTTACCGAAAACAGTTTTGCTTCCATCACACGAAAGACCGAGCAACACCTCTGAAACTTCATTCAGAAACCTGAAATTCCCTCATGACTGGGATTATATTTTCGATTACGTAGGATTTCCTGCATACATGAAGCCTCACGACGGCGGAGGCTGGAAAAGCGTTTACAGAGTGGAAAGCCCAGAGGATATGTGGGATAAACTGTCTGAAACTGAACAACTGGTAATGATGGTTCAAGAAGAAATTGTTTTCGATGATTATTACCGAGTGTATTGTCTTGGTAAAAAACATGTTCACATCATGCCTTATGAGCCCAGAAATGAGCACCATTTAAGATACGCAACAACTCATCAGACTTCTGGTGCCAAACTTAAAAAGCTATTGAAAACCATCCACGATTATACTATAAAAATGAATGAAGCTTTAGGCTACGATTTCAACACTGTAGAATTTGCGGTAAGAGACGGAATCCCTTATGCTATCGACTTCTGCAACCCTGCGCCGGATGCAGATAAAAATTCTGTAGGTGAAGAAAACTTTAAATGGATTGTGGAAAACGCAGCAAAATTTGCCATCGAAAAAGCAAAAGAATATGTTCCTGGAAAACCTAATATCTCCTGGGGAACTTTTGTGAAGGATTCTGCGAAATAATTTAACCTCAAAAACACAAAAGTATGCACACATTCACCATAGGAATTGAAGAGGAATATCAAATCATAGATGTGGAAAGCAGAGATCTGATCTCTCACGTTTCCAAGATTATTGAGGGTGGCAAAGCAGTTTTAAGTGAAAATTTAAAACACGAAATGCACGAATCTATGATTGAAATGGAAACCGGAATCTGCCAGAATATTCAGCAGGCAAGAGAAGAATTAACAACACTCCGCAAACACCTCATTGCAACAGCGCATGAGCAGGGACTCCGTGTTTCAGGGGGAGGTACGCATCCCTTTTCAAACTGGGAGCACAATACCATCACAAACGGCGAACGGTACAACAAAATTGTGGACGACATGGGAGATGTAGCGCGCGGAAACCTGATTTTTGGTCTTCACGTTCACATCGGAATTCCCAACCGTGAGGAAGGTGTGAGAATTCAGAATGTAATGCGGTATTTTCTGCCTCACGTTTATGCATTATCCACCAACTCACCGTTTTGGATTGGAAGAAATACAGGATTCAAATCTTACAGACAGGAAATTTTTGTAAAGTTCCCAAGAACGGGAATTCCGAGTTATTTTAATTCTCTTTCGGAGTTTGACAGCTATGTAGATCTTCTGGTGAAAACCGGAACAATAGACAATGCTAAAAAAATATGGTGGGACTTACGTGTGCATCCTTTTTACCCTACAATAGAATTCAGAATCTGCGATATGCCGATGAGGATAGACGAAACCGTTTGTCTTGCCGCTATCATGCAGAGCCTGGTGGCGAAAATTTACAAACTGCATCAGCAGAATTTAAGTTTCAGAAGCTACAGAAGATTGCTATTGAATGAAAATAAATGGCGTGCTTCCAAAGACGGAATTGATGCTCATTTAATTGATTTTGGTAAAGAAGAATCCGTTCCTTACCGTGACCTTCTGAAAGAACTTCTTGAATTTATCGACGATGTAGTGGATGAACTGGGATGCCGAAAAGAAGTGGAATACGCATGGAAAATTATAGAGCACGGAACCGGCGCAGACCGCCAGCTGAAAGTACTTGAAGAGACAGGTGACCTGAAAAAAGTAGTGGATTACATGATTTCTGAAACAGAATTTGGTATCACGCACAGCGAAGCTGCTTTATAATAATTTTATAACTTTGTGCAAATTATGAAGTTATGAGAGAGCTAAGAATTGCATTGCTGGATATGAATAACAATAAGAAAAATCAGGGTTTTAAAAACATCCGTGAGATTTCTGAAAGTTTTAAAGCAAATTCTGAAGAAGAAATAAGCATCACCACTTTTGATATAAGACATCTGAATGAGATGCCAGCACTGGAAGATTTTGATATTTTCATTTCATCAGGCGGGCCTGGAAATCCGCACAGAGAAGGACATGAATGGGAAGAAAAATTTGCCGGTCTGCTGGATGGAGTTTTCAGTCATAACAAAGTTTCTGAAAACAAAAAGTATATGTTTCTGATCTGTCACTCATTTCAGATTGCGAGCATTCACTGGAAACTAGGGAATATTTGTGAAAGAAAATCCTATTCATTCGGTGTGATGCCGGTACACAAATCTGAGGAAGGTGAAACAGATTATCTACTTAAAAATCTCCCCGATCCTTTCTATGCTGTGGACTCAAGAGCTTATCAGTTTATTGAACCAGATCAGGAGAGGTTTGATAATTTGGGAATGAAAATTATGGCACTGGAAAAGTTCCGTCCGCACATTAACCTTGAAAGAGCAGTGATGGCGATTCGTTTTTCTGACGAGATTTTCGGAACTCAGTTTCATCCTGAAGCCAATCCTGAAGGAATGCTGGAAAACCTGAAAGATGAAGAAAACAAAATCGCAATGATTGAGAACTACGGCATTGAAAAATATCTGGAAACCTTAGACAGAATGGATGATGATGACAAGATAAAACTCACCCAGGCTCAAATTCTCCCAAGATTTCTGGAAGATTCAAAACAAAAAATTCTACAGCCGGAAACTGTTTAGAAATACAGCAAAATCGGGCAAAACGCCCGATTTTTTAATTTAAAGAAAAACATCACGGATGATTCCAAAGTACAGACAAAAATTTAACTCAGAATTTTCTGAAGAAAAGTATCAGAAAATAAACTCAATCTTAAAAGAAAAAAGTGGGATACAGACAGGATTTAAACTTTCTGAAAGTCCGGTTTTTTTAACTCTTGATTTTAAAAACAAACTCACAGACGCCAGCGAAAGCATTTTAGACCAGATCATCGCGATGTCTCCTGAGGCTTTACAGAAAGCAATTCCCGCAAACTGTAATGTTCCGAATGATACTTTAAAGCCTCATTTCTTCACAATAGACTTTGGAATCTGCAAAAACTCTGCTGGCGAAGTTGAACCTCAGCTTATAGAATTGCAGGCATTTCCTTCGCTTTACGCTTTCCAGAAAATGTATGAGGATGCATTTTGTGAAGTTTACCCGTTTCTCAATGAGTTAAAAAGCAAAATGAGCGATGAAGAATTTTTGTCACAGATGAAAAATCTGATCTTGGGAGACGAAAAACCTGAGAATGTAATTTTACTTGAAATTTATCCTGAGAAACAGAAAACAGCGATTGATTTTCTACTTACAGAAAACTATCTGGGCATAAAAACCGTCTGTCTGACCAAAGTTAAAAAGGACGGTAAAAAACTTTTTTACGATAACGATGGTAAGCTCACAGAAATCAAAAGAATATATAACCGTGTAATTTTTGACGAACTCGACAGAATTCCGGATCTGAAAACTGAATTTGATTTCAGAGAAGAAGTTGATGTTACCTGGGTAACACACCCGAACTGGTTTTTTAAAATTTCCAAATATCTTTTACCTCTTTTAAAGCATGAATATGTGCCCAAAAGCTATTTTCTGAATGAATTTCCGGAAGATGAAAATCTGGAAAATTTTGTTTTCAAACCTTTGTTTTCTTTTGCCGGGAGCGGTGTAAATCTTTATCCAACTCAAGAAATGACAGATCAAATCGCAGACAAAGAAAATTATATATTACAGAGAAAAGTAGAATACGCGCCGGTTTTTGAAGACATCAACGGGGAATTTTCACGTGCTGAAATCCGGCTGTTATACGTTTGGCAGGAAGATGAGGAGCGACCGGTTTTGGTTCAGTACCTTGTAAGAATGACCAAAGCAGAAATGGTGAATGTAGATTTCAATAAAAAAGATGCCATCTGGATTGGCAGTTCTCACGCTTTTTTTGGTGAGGCATAAAAAAAACGGGCGTTCCATTTGGTGCGCCCGACTTTTTATAAACCAATTGAATTGTTTTCCTAAGGTCTGTCTTCCTCCATCAGTTCCCTTGTCTGGTATTCCTGCACAAGGTCGATTGCATTGGAAATTACATCGCTTAAAGCGGTGATAAAAGTTCCGTCTTCTGCCATTCCCATCGCATGTTTTAATGCGTCGATTTCTTTAGGAATTGCCTCGTAACTCACATCTTTTCCTGAAGACTGCATTCCTTCGATAATCAGACCGTTGATTTCCTCCTCAGTTCTTCCCCGAAGGTGTTTTTCGTTTCGGATGATGATGTGGTCAAACATTCTGCCTGCAATCTGTCCGCATAATTTGATATCTTCATCGCGGCGGTCTCCTACTCCACTAATGATGCCGATCTTTTTGGTTGCTTCCACATTTTTCAGATAATCTTCGATAGCCTCATATCCTGAAGGGTTGTGGGCAAAATCAATAAGAACCTTAAATTTCTTGAAATTAAAGACATTCAAACGTCCGGGTGTAAGCTGTGCACTCGGAATGAAAGTTCTGAGAGAATTGGAAATATCTTCGATTGCAAAACCGTATAGATAGCACGCTAAACTCGCTGCCAGAACGTTTTCGATCATAAATTTGGCCTTGCCTTCCATCGTAATCGGGAAATCTTTGGCTTTACCTATTCTTATTTTCCAGTCACCTTTTTTGATGGTCACAAAGCCTTCTTCGTAAACGCAGGTTGTTTTTCCTTCCTTCGCATATTTCCTGATGTGAGGATTGTTTTCATCCATACTGAAAATCGCAACATTGCTGTCCAAATCATTCATTATCCTCATCGAATACTCGTCGTCTGCATTCATAACGCTCCAGCCGTTTTTCTTCACGCTGTCCAGAATTACACGCTTCACTTTCGTTAAATCTTTCAGATTATGAATATCGTTAATTCCTAAATGATCTTCTTTAATATTGGTTAAAACCCCGATATCACAGTTAGAAAAACCAAGTCCTGATCTTAGAATTCCACCTCTTGCGGTTTCCAGAACGGCAAATTCTACAGTTGGATCTTTTAAAATAAATTCCGCAGAAATCGGACCTGTTGTATCGCCTTTCGTCAACATTGTATTCTGAATGTAGATTCCATCAGAAGTGGTAAATCCTACTCTGTAACCATTGTTTTTTACGATGTGTGAAATCAGTCTCGTAGTGGTGGTTTTTCCATTGGTTCCTGTGACGGCAATAATTGGAATGGTGAATGGTTTTCCTGGCGGATAAAGCATATCAACTACAGGAGCTGCAACGTTTCTGGGCAAACCTTCACTTGGAGCCAAATGCATTCTGAAACCAGGTGCTGCATTCACTTCAATGATTGCTGCACCACTTTCTTTTAATGGCTGGGTGAGATTTTCTGCCATGATATCAATACCGCAGACATCCAAACCGATAATTTTTGAAATTCTTTCGGCCATCGTGATATTTTCGGGATGAACCATGTCTGTGACATCAATCGAAGTTCCACCCGTTGAAAGATTTGCCGTAGATTTTAAATAAACGACTTCACCCTTTTGGGGAACAGTTTCTAACGTATACTGAAGTTTCTCAAGAAGTTCGGTAGTATCTTTATCAATAGTAATTTCCGTTAAGACATTTTCGTGACCGTAGCCTCTTCTCGGATCCTGATTTTCTTTATCAATGAGTTCCTGCAGGCTCAATTCACCGTCACCCACAACATGAGCAGGAACTCTTCTTGCAGCGGCAACCATTTTATTATTGATTACCAGGACTCTAAAGTCATATCCGGTAATATATTTTTCAACAATCACTTTTCTTGAATAAGTTTGGGCATGCTCAAGTCCGGTTTTTGCTGATTCCCAATCTGTAACGTTGATAGAAGATCCTTTTCCGTGATTTCCGTCCAAAGGTTTAATTACGATGGGATAACCAATTTTTCTTACCACTTCATCCAAACCTTCTTCATCTACAATCAACTCACCAACAGGAACGGGGATTGCAGCTTCATGAAGCATTCTTTTGGTTAAGTCTTTATTGCAGGCAATATCTACCCCGATGCAGCTTGTATTTCCTGTAATTGTTGCCTGAAATCTCTGCTGATTAACCCCGTAACCCAGCTGAACCAGAGAGTTGGTTCCCAATCTTATCCATGGGATTTTTCGGGATACAGCCTCTTCCACAATACTTCCTGTAGAAGGTCCCAGCCTCACCCTTTCACGAATTTCTTTCAGCTTCTGAATGCAGCCCGCGATATCATATTCCTTGTTTTCAATTAAGGCTTCAGCTATTTTCACAGACTCTTCAGCTGCAAAAATACCTGCTGTTTCTTCGATGTAAGTAAATACTACGTTATAAACACCCGGAGTTTTAGTTTCTCTGGTTCTTCCAAAACCCACTTCCATCCCGGCAAGCGTCTGAATTTCCAATGCAATGTGCTCTATGACGTGACCCATCCAGGTTCCTTCTGAAATTCTGTGAAAAAATCCGCCTTCCACACCTTCAGAACATCTGTGTGTAATAAGGGATGGAAGCAGTTTTTCTATCCTCTCCCGGAAGCCATCAATTTTGTTGGTAGGGAAATTCTCCATCTCCTGAAGATCCAGTCTCATCTGGATTAATTTTTTTCTTCTGATGCTCCAAATGTTTGGCCCTCTCAGTGCCTGTATCTTCTCAATGTTCATATAAAAAATGTAGCGTTAATTATCAATTTTTCGTTTTATACTCAAAGATAATGCAAAACATTAAATGATTGCAATTTCAGTTTAAATATTTCTTAAAACATTAAATATTATTATAAGCAATCTATAATGAAAATCAATTCGTTAAATATAGATTAACATTTTATTAACCCGTAAATATTTTTTAATTTTGCAGGCTATGAAACCAGTGGGAAAACTAATTATTATCGGAGGAGCTGTAAATAAAGGCAGTTTCGCAGAAACCGAGTACGATCAGAATGTAGAAAAAAACCTCAATTTTTTTGAGAGAGGAATTTTGCGTAAAATCATTACAGAATCTAAAAATAAAGAAGAATCTGTGATTGAGGTAATCACTACAGCATCACAAATTCCTCAGATTGTAGGAGCAGAATATAAGAAAGCATTTGAATATCTGGGTGCTAAAAACGTCAATATTTTAGACATTCACAACCGTGAAGAAGCCAATTCTGATGCACTTGTTGCCAGAGCCAACGCTGCGGATGTAGTGATGTTTACCGGCGGAGATCAGTTGAGGCTGACTTCCATTCTGGGCGGAACAAGATTTCACGATACTATTTTACTGAAATATCAGGAGCAGGATTTTATCTATTCCGGAACTTCTGCTGGTGCGGCGGCTGCTTCTGAAAATATGATTTATCAGGGAAGCAGTTCTGAAGCTTTGCTGAAAGGTGAAATCAAAACAACACAGGGTTTAGGTTTAATTGATAATGTAGTGGTAGATACCCATTTTGTTCAGAGAGGAAGAATAGGAAGACTTTTTCAGGCGGTTGTGAGCAATCCCAGAACTCTGGGAATCGGTTTGGGAGAAGATACCGGCCTGTTTATTCACAACGATGTGATGACAGCCGTAGGATCCGGACTTGTAATTTTGGTGGACGGTAGATTTATTAAAGACACCAATTTAACCAATATCAATCTGGGTGAACCCATTTCAATTGAAAATCTGACGGTTCACGTGATGTCTATGAACGATCATTACAACCTTACGACAAAGGAAATGACGATTGAGAATTCTCAGTTTAATCCCATTCCGCAAACGTAGAAACAAAAGATTATTGATTAAATGAAAAATTCTTTAAAGTTAAAAGCCTTAGCTTCATTTACATTTTTAATCTTTTTCCTTCCATTTTTGCGGACTTGTTCTGATCAATCAATCAAATCATTCCCCAGATTAGAAGCAACTGAGTTGGTAGATAAAAGTATTGATGTTGATTACGAAGAGCAGAAATTAAATCAAAAAAAAGAGGAAATATTAGAAGAAAGCAAAAAGGATTTCACTTTCAATTTTTATGAGTTATTATTTACGACTCTAGAAGAAAAAAAATTACAGGAATACGATTCTTCAACTTTTAAAGACATTTCATTTTATCCTCTTTTCTGTTATTTGCTAATTTTTGTTAATTCTATAATTATCCTAATCATCACGTTTATTGAAAAGTATAGATTGACATATAAGCTTGGAATTTTTAATTTAGTATTGTTAATTTGTTCTGTAGTTGCATTAATTTTATCTGAAGTTGTTGAAGACATCAATCAATTTAAAATAGGATATTACTTATTAATTTTAAATTCTATAATTCTAATTCTTACTGCAAGGAAAGCATTTCATGCAGAATATTCAACACAAAAAAATATCTTATGAAAATCATCATTCACGGAGGTTTTTTCTCTGAAAGCGACCAAAGCAACGACGTAAAAGTTGCCAAGCAAAATTCGCTAAAAAGCATTGCTGAAAGGGCTTATCAATATTTACTTACAAATTCGGCGGTGGATACTGTTGCTTACGCAGTTTCGCTGCTCGAAGATGATGAGCTGTACAATGCCGGAATGGGATCTCAAATTCAAAGTGACGGAATCATCAGAATGAGTGCTGCTTTGATGGATGGTGAAACTCAGAAAATGAGCGGTGTAATCAATATCCAGGATGTGAAAAACCCCATTTTTGTAGCGAAGGAGCTGATGAAAGAAGATGACAGGGTTTTGGGTGGAAGTGGTGCAAAAAATTATGCAACTGAACATGGTTTTGAAAATTTCTCAACCGAAATTCCACAAAGAAGAAATGAGTATGAAGCCAAACTGAGCAACGGCGGAAAGGGAACCGTAGGCTGCGTCGCTATTGATAAAGAGGGCAAACTGGCTGTTGCCACCTCAACCGGAGGAAAAGGTTTTGAAATCCCGGGAAGAATATCAGATTCTGCGACGGTTGCAGGAAATTATGCCAACGAATTCTGTGCTGTAAGCTGCACCGGAGTGGGCGAAGACATCGTAAGCAACGCCACTTCCGCAAAAATTGTGACGAGAGTGACTGACGGAATGAGTCTGGAGGAAGCTTTTAATAAAACTTTCATCGAATTAAAAGCAATTGACGGTTTTGCAGGTGCGATTGCAATTGATAAAGACGGGAATATTTTTCATCAGGATTCTTATCCAAAAATGGTCTTTGCGAGCTATGACGGAGATAGTTTTGAGGTTTTCGAGTAATCTGTTAAACACATAAGCAACATTATTTTTTAGTTAAAGTGATTGCGGATATTTCAGAACATACAGGATGAAAATCAGGATTTTCTGTTCACCCTAATCTTTAAAAATTTAACAAAAAATTAAATGTCTGAAAAAAATCTTTGGCACAGATTTTACATATCACTTGATATCAATTAATTAAATTAAAAAATAGAAATCATGGGAAATAAGACAAAAGGCTTATTGGCATTAGTAGGATTGGGAGCTTTAGCATACTGGAGATACAATAAAGCTACTCCGGAAGAAAAACAGGCTGTAAAAGATAAGATCAACAACGCCAAAGATAATATCAACAAATGGGGAAATGACCTGAAAGATAAAGCAAACGATGTTGCTTCACAGGCTCAGAGCAAATTTGACGAAGCGAAGTCAACTGTTGAGCAGAAGGTTAATCAAAACTAATCATTAGTTAACATTCATATATACGGGAGAAAAGGTAAGTTTTTAAAGCTTACCTTTTCTTTGCTTTTATGGCATAGACCATCGGAATTTTATTACCGAATTTCGTAATCCGCCACTTCCCTTTTTCAAATTCTTCCACTAGTCTGAAGCAGGAATATGGCGACCAGTCGAATTCTCTGAAATTTTCTACAATTAAATTTTTATCAATCAGACTCTGCAACACATCAGACAAAGGATGATTCCACGAGACATAATCCTGAACGATTTCAGCTGATTTGTCTGCGTAAGTGCCTTCGGTGGTTTCAATAATAGGTTTTTCATTAAAATAATTGTAGGCAACTCTTTCAAAATCATCGTCATACATCCAGACCACGGGATGAAATTCAGCCATTACAAATTCTCCTTCAGGTTTTAAAAAATGACTTATTACTTCTGCCCATTTCTTTAAATCGGGCAACCAGCCAATTGTTCCGTAGCTTGTAAAAACGATGTCGAATTTTTCATTTAAAACATTGGGTAAATTATAAACGTCGGTACAGATAAATTTGGTCTCAGTTCCGCATTGTTTTGCTAAATCTTTCGCTGCGTAAATTGCTTTATCTGATAAATCAACTCCGGTAACTTTTGCACCCATCCGCGAAAGTGAGATTGAATCCTGCCCAAAATGACACTGCAAATGGAGAATGCTTTTTCTTTTTATATCTCCCAACAAATCCAGTTCGATTGAATTGAGCGAGTTTCTGCCTTTTAAAAATTCATCTACAAAGTAAAAATCTGATTTCAGGTGTGGTTCTACCATGGCGTTCCAGGAATTTTTGTTGATGTCTAAATAATTTTCCATGATTTATATTTTCTGTAAATGTAGTTTTTTTGAAATTCAGACAAAATGAGGAATTTTTTCGTCCACATTAATGCGAGTTATTCATCGTGACAATATTGTCAAAACCCTTATATCTACTATAAAATAAGACGGTCAACACAATACATATGTTTATTTTATTTCAGAAAATTTAAAAAAATCACCCATTCTACGTCATCACGTAAAAATCATCCAAAAAGCATTTATATCTTTGCATCTAAGGTTACCAAGGTATCTGCAAACACAACAGTATATATCTTTAAAAGGTAGCACAAATGATGAAAAAATTCCGGCTCACATTTTTTGAGCCGGAATTCTTTCTTTGTTTTTTTTATGAAAAATATACTCCTTATTACGTTTTTATTTCACTGAATTTAAACCATAAAGCAGCAGAATCTGATGTTTACCTTTGTGAAAGTGTGGGTGGAAAAAAATACCATTACACCAAAAACTGCCGTGGTTTATCCAATTGCAAACATGAGATCATAAAAGTGAGCCTAAAAAAGCTCAGACTTCGGGTAAGACGCTTTGTGGCTGGGAGTAATTACTTTGCCCGGGCATACTTAGAATAAAAAACACTCCAGAAATATGTCCACGGTAGAATTGTGATCAGCAGGATGGTCAACAGAAAATTCATCCTGCTTTTGTAATTATCTACTCTGTATATATATTCGTCATATCTTTTCAGATAATATACAGGAATGGCGGAATTCACAGGATACTGCTCACAGATTTCCGAACTTAAAGCAATCCCATATTCTGTATTTCCCACACGTATCAAAACACTGGATCTTGATTTGCGAGAGTATCTGCAGTATTGTTTCTCTACCCGACGCAAGCTTCTTACACCAGTCTGCACCGTTTCCAGATATTTTTTGTCTAAATAATTACCGTAAAAAAAAGCAGCAATCACCATTCCTATGAAAAAAAGGTGATTGTTGCTGTAATATTTCTTTCTGCTGATTTTCAATTTTTATGCTAAAAAATCCTGCAATGAAAGAGTCTTTTGCTCACCTGCTTCCAGATTCTTAACGGTTACTGTACCGTTTTTTAATTCTTCTTCGCCTAAGAAAACAAGATTTTTAATTCCTTTTTTCTCGGCATAAGTGAACTGTTTGTTGATTTTTGCATTTTCAGGATAAAGCTCTGCAGAAACGCCTTTCTCTCTTAACCTGATGATTAATTTTAAAGCTTCAATGGTTTCATTACCACCAAAATTGGCAAACAGATACTCTACGTTTGAAGTTGCGTCTTCAGGAAAAAGGTTCAGCTCTTCCATCACAAGATAAATTCTGTCAAGCCCAAAAGAAATCCCTATTCCCGGCACATTTTTTACGCCAAAAACTTCGGTAAGATTATCGTATCTGCCGCCGCCGCCGATAGAACCCATTTGAGCTTCGTCGGCTTTCACTTCAAAAATTGCTCCGGTATAGTAATCTAAACCACGTGCTAAAGTAATGTCGAATACTAATTTTTTAATATCAACTCCTAAATTTAAAGATTGAGTGATGACAAATTCCATTTCCTCAACACCTTTCAATCCGATTTCGTTCCCGGTAAATTTTTCTTTTAACTGAAGAAGATTTTCCAAAGGGTCATTCGATTGTGTGAAAAGGAAATCAAGTTTATTAATCGATTCCTGCGAGATATTTCTTTCTAAAAGTTCCTTCACTACTCCATCTTTCCCTATTTTATCCAGTTTATCCAAAGCGACGGTAAAGTCAATCAGTTTGTCTGTAATTCCGGCATATTCTGCCAGACCTGAAAGAATTTTTCTGTTGTTGATATGAATGGTTACCGAAACTTTTAATTCAGCAAAAGATTTTAAATACAATTGTACCAGTTCAACTTCCTGCCAAAGACTTTCACTTCCTACCACATCGGCATCACACTGATAAAACTCTCTGAATCTTCCTTTCTGTGGACGGTCTGCTCTCCAAACAGGCTGAATTTGGTAGCGTTTGTATGGGAAAGTCAGTTTCCCGTGATTCATGGCCACAAATCTTGCAAAAGGAACTGTGAGGTCGTAGCGGAGAGCTTTGTCTGTAATACTTTCTGTACTGAAAGGCTGATCCAAAGCTTTTTGAAAATCATTCATCATCTGAGTTTTTTTCTCTTCTTTAGCTTCGTTGATGCTTGAGTTTAAAATCTTGAAAATCAAACGGTCACCTTCTTCCCCATATTTCCCTGTCAAGGTAGAAAGATTCTCAAAACTTGGCGTTTCCAAAGGCTGAAAACCAAACAGTTCAAAATTTTTCTGTAGTATATTGATGATGTATTTTCTTCTTGAGACCTCTAGTGAGGTAAAATCTCTCGTTCCTTTTGCTAAGCTTGGCTTCATATTTTATAAGTAATGTGTAATGAGTAATTGCGTGCAAAAATAAGGAATTGAAAGGACTTTTAAAGGAACAAAAAGCCACAGAACATTTCCGTGACTTTCTGCACATTTATTTTCATCATTTAATTTTCAGAATCATACGCTTTCCAGAATTTCTATAATTTCTTCGCCATAATTTTCTATTTTATGTTTTCCGAAACCTTTGATATCAAGAAGTTCCTGTTTCTTGGAAGGTTTGTATTTGGCAACAGAAGTAAGTTCTTTATTGGTTGCGATAAAGTAGGTTGGTAAGTTTTGATCCCGTGCTTTTTCTGATCTCCACATTTTAAGGGCTTCAAAAATTTTAATCTCGCTGTCTGTAAGAATGTCATCATCCGCAGAATACTTCTCTGCTTTTGATTCTCTCACAGAATTTGTTTCCGTTTGATATTTCCTGTAATACAAGATCACAGACCAGGACTGATCATCCTGCACAAAAGCAGTTTCAAATTTCACCACATCGTTTTCTACCAGAAAATGATCTACTTTCTGCTGATCTCCAATCAGAAATTCATCAGCAATTCTAACTTTAAATACTTTGATATGCATGGCTTCATCATTTTAAGTTTATGCGTGTTTTCCTCCCAAAAGTAAAAGTTCTTCTACCCTGATTTCTGTAATAAATCTCTTGTTTCCATCCTTATCATCGTACGATTTATAGACAATTTTTCCTTCTACAGAAATTTCTTTTCCTTTTTGGACATATTTTTCCATAATGTCTGCCAGTTTTCCGTTGGCCACAAGATTGTGCCATTGCGTTTCTTCCACTTTTTCGCCTTTTGCATTGGTGTAGTAATCGTTTGTTGCCAAAGATACTTTTGCAATTTTACCTTTTTCGAAGTTTACGATTTCAACTTCTTTTCCTGTGTAACCGATTAATGTTACTCGATTTCTTAGTGACATAATTTTCTGTTTTTTTTAATTAGTAATTAAGATAAGAGACGTTCACTTTGTTTTCTCAAATCTCTGTTGCAAAGATTCATCGGAATTGGAAATTTATTCGGTTGTAAATTATTTGAATTCGTTTGTAGTCGTTTGTAAACGGGTATGCGGTTACTTATTAAACTCATTTTTAGACCTATTTTTTTTAGAATGAAATAGATAATTTTGTATATTTAAGAATTAAGTAACATTACATCAAAATCACTGTGAAATTCAAAATTTTTGTATTGTTTCAAATAATCACACTAAATCTTTATGGTCAATTCAATAACTCTTACTACTTAACAAAGGATAGTGATACTTTACATTATTTCAAATACGAGAAACCAATAAGTGAAAAATTAAATCTTATTAAACCAGAAGAAAGCAAAAATTTCTTCCGATTTAGTTCTAGCAAATATTATTTAGAATTATCCGAAGATTCAAATAGATATATTTTTTATGCTGATGAAATTTGGGAAGGAAAAAAAACCGGAGAAGTTTTTATCAAGGAAATAATTTTAGTTGAGAGTTATAGGGCATAAAACAAAAGGTCAAAAAACAAAAAGCTGAAAAAAATGGCTGAAAAGCCGATGAATAAACAAAAAAAGGCAAATATTTTCCTTTAAACAATACGCAAACAGGCCGTCAAAAATCTACGTTTTACTACCATTTAATTACCGTTTAAACATTCTTTAAATACAGATTAAACACTCTTAACGGAGTGTTTTGTCATTTTATGGCTAAATATGGCTTTAAATATCCTGTAGATACGATTTTCATATACAAACCACGCTAAGAATCCCAGTAAAATTAGCATTTTAACGTGGTCTGTTTTGTCATCCGGGTTGATCGTTTAAAATTGGTAGCGGTTAGGTTTGGGGTTAGGTTTGGGGTTAGTCTAAATATGTTTAAAAAAAGCAAGTCAATATACTGTAATTGTGTAAAAACGTGTGAAATTGCATAAAATTTACAAGCTCAATACCCTATTTTTTATCTTAAAAATATTTTAAATAGTTGATTTACAGTATATTAATAAATAAACTATCTAAAACATGGTGTTAAATCGCACACTTGCCTTCACCATTGCGATGGCCTGTATATTTTTAATGTCAATATCTTTTGGCTGATGATGCTGGTTTTGGCTTACGAGTTTCACAAAACCATCTCCCTTATCAGATTTCTGTACATATTTTACCGTCACGTACTCCTCCCATTCATCAATTTTAACACTGATTAGGTACATTTCACCATAGAAAATACTTTCTACCGATGTCTGTTTGTATAAAACGATGTCACCTGATTTTAGCAGTGGATACATACTGTCACCAGTAACCGTGAGAGCGCCGTCACATTTTGGAAGGTTGGGAATTTTAATTGTGTCTAAAACTTTCTGTGGGTTACCGCTGTTAAAGAGAGCTTGTAAACCCGCTGTTGCCTCTAAATTATAGAAAGGAACCTCCTGCATATCTATAATGGCATCCTTTGTTCGTCTTTTTTTTGTGTTGTAGACCTGAACATTTTCTTTTATCGACTCAACGTCTGATTTGATCATTGCTTTTGAACCGTCCAAAACCCAAAACGGATTTATATCCGTGTAAACATTTAGAAACTTTTCTAAAGTGTCGGTTTTGATTGTTGTATTTGCCTTAAAAGGTTTGCTCAATGTACCGTTCGCTACACCTATCTCTTTTTCGGCCACACTCACGGAAACGCCCTTAAAGTCAAGATATTCTTTCAGTTTTTCAACAATGTTCTTCATCCAAATAAATATTTTAGAAAGTTTTCTATTTTTTTTCTTGCTTTTTAGAAAGTTTTCTAATTATATTTGTCCTGTACAAAAGACAATTAAAGCAATGGACAAAAGTATAACAAAAAAAATCTATTACAATACGGGAATCCTTAATGTATTACAAAAAAAGTACGGGTACTCGATAGACTACATCAGAAAGTCTCTTAGAGGCGATCGTGTAGGTGTAATGCCAGATGAAATAAAAAAGGAATACAAAGCCTTAGAAGCCGCTGCCCAAAAAGCTATTGAAGATAAAGCAAATAATTAAAAATCGCTGTTATGAAAAAATTACTATTAAAATTCTTGAAATATCGCAAAACTGCGGTAACAACAATTTTCACAAATCCAGTGGTAACTGAAGAATGGGTTCTTTTCGGAAGATTCACCATCTACAAAAATTTTAAATCATACTAAATCCCAAATGGTTTTCCGGAGGTTCGATTCCTCCGATGGGAACAATTTAAATTCTATTTAAACACAGTTTAAAAATGTATCAATTCTACAATAATACTTTAACAATACCAGCGAAAGCCTTGTATGATGATTTGGGAGTTATTTCCGAGTCTAATTACAAGTACTTGTGCAGTAATGGCAAATTAAATAAAGTCGTTACCGCTCGTGGTCTTGGAAACAGGGCTCTTGTAGAATTTGATAGCATCCCGGAACGTTTCAGAGTTCAGATTGTGAAGATTCTTGGATATCCACCAAAGAAAAACACGCAGAATTTAATTCTAAATTTCTACAAAGACGATTACGAGGCAGTTGATTTCTTCGCTTATTATCTACTTGATGATTACAGAACGCTTTCTACCGAAAAGCAGGAGGAATACGTAAAAAACGCACAGATGCTTCAAGCAGTTGAGCAGTACGTAAAAGAAACAGTTTCATTTGTTCGCTCCCGTAATGGCAAAAGAGGTCTCACTGAAATTTGGAAAGATGCTGCAACAGCAGTTACGGATGTGAAAGATCAGATCGGTCACAGTCTGCCAAAATCTTCAAGACGTCTGAAGGAAAAACTGGAGGAATTTAAAAAAGATGGTTATTCATCTTTAGTATCTGAAAATTTCGGAAACAAAAAAGCGGTGAAGGTAAAAGATGAAAATCAGGAGGCTTTATTGAGAACTCTTCTCAGAGATCACAGAACTTTCGATAATGAGCAGATCGCAGTTGTTTACAATGCAGTTGCAAAAATTCAGCAATTTCCGGAACTGAGCGCAAACACGATTGGAAACTATCGTAAAAAATGGAACCTGCTTGTAATGGCCGGAACCAAAGGCGAAAAAGGTTTTGATAACAAAATTGCGATGCACGTTAAAAGATCGGCTCCAACTTCGCCGATGCTTTACTGGACAGTCGACGGTTGGGATGCAGAATTACTGTATCAGAAATCCGCTACAACTTTAAAAGGAAAAAATACTACAACTTATCACAACCGCCTTACAATGGTGGTGGTTCTTGATCCATCGGTTAAATATCCGGTAGGTTATGCAATCGGAACTCACGAAAATGCAGATTTAATTAAGGCAGCTTTACGAAACGCAGTTCAGCACACAGAAGAATTATTCGGGGCAAAACACAAAGTGCTACAGATTCAGGCCGACAACTATGCGAAAAAGGAAATGACCTCATTCTACGAGATTGTTTCAGATAAATTCACACCTGCTAAAGTTGGAAACGCAAAATCTAAAGTGATTGAGCCGTGGTTTAAGCATTTCAATAAAACGTATTGCCAGCTTGCACCAAACTGGAGCGGTCAGGGCGTAAAATCTAAAGCACAGCCAAATGATGAGTATCTGAATAAAATCCGCCACTCATTTCCGGACCAGGAAGGATGTATGATGCAGTTGGTAAGAATGATTGAACTGGAGCGGGAAAAATTGGTTGATCAGTATCTACAGGCTTACAACGAAATGCCTTCTGATGCTAAAAAACAGATTTCACAACAGGAGTTTCTTTTACATTTTGGAGAAACCACAGGATTCACCAATAAACTTTCTCACAACGGTCTTCACGTTGCCATCAACGGAAAAAAAATGGAGTACGACAGTTTTGATATCAATTTCAGAATGAATGCACACCTGAACTGGACTATAAAATTTGACAGTAACGATTTAACACAAGTTTTAGCACACAATGAAGAGCAAAACATAAGTTTCTTACTTGATCAGAAATACGTACAGCCGATGGCACTCTATGACAGACAGGAAGGCGACGGAGAGGAACTTCAGAGAGTGAGAAACTTCAACAAAAAAGCAAAAGAGATTGTTCTTGAAACGCAGGCTGAGGACAGCAAGATTGTAAATCAGCTTTTCATTCAGAATCCGGAGCTTGACAATACCCTTGCAAAAATGGTGATCGTCGACAGCCGTGGACAGCACAAAGATCAGAGAAATTCCAAACGACTTGCACCGGCTAAAAAGCTTTTGGAAAAACAGGAACAAAAAGCCGAAAAAGTACATCAGCAAAGCTGGGAAAAAGAACAGGACGATTATTACGCAAACAAAATTAACCTTGATAAATATTTAACCGATGACGAATAATATAAAAGAGAAAATCTTACTGGAGCTTGAAACATGGATGGATGAACACGATTATTCTGCCAATGAATTTTGTGAAAAATCGGGCGTTCCTTCAAACTATCTTTCTTACATGAGACGTGGACAGTATTTTATCCTTGTCGATAAAAATGAGGTCGTAATCGACGATAAGTATTTCAGAATGATTGCCGAAACTATTGAATACAACTACAGCAACGAACTAAAATGGTCAATCCGTCAAACTCCACAGCTTATGCAAATGCTTTCAGTTTTGGAAGATGCGAAAAGATTTGGCTACACCAATATTATCATCGGTGGTACAGGAGCAGGTAAAACATTTTGTGCAGACATTTTCGTGAAGCAGTCACCGAAAGATGTTTTTAAAATTACAGTTGGCTCAATGGACACCATTGGCGATCTGATTGATAAATTATGCGACCAGATGAGACTTAATGTTTCCGGTTCTAAAACAAAAAAAATCAATGCCGTCATCAAAGAACTTCAGAGAATGAAAATGAACGGCCGTCAGCCGGCTGTAATTTGGGATGAGGCAGAATACATGAAACAGGCAACCCTTTGCAACGTAAAAGAGATGCACGACCACCTTCACGGTAAATGCGCCTTGATTCTTATTGGTACTGATCAGCTGAAAACAAAAATAGAAAGGCTGAAAAGCAAAAATTCACCGGGAATGCCTCAGTTCTATAGAAGAGTTAAGTACGGTATTCGAGAACTAAAACCGATTGATACCCGATACAAAGAGTTTTTAACCGGTATCGAAGATAAGAAGCTGATCCAGTTCATTCAGAGAGAATGCGAGAATTACGGAGAGCTTAGAGATGCCTTACTACCTGCAATGCGTGAAGCTGACAGATTGGGTGAACCATTAACCGAAAATTTAGTAAGAAAAGTGTTGAACCTTCCAAAAATGACAGTGTGAGTAAAGCCATATCATCTACCGACCTGCTTGCAAAAAAATATGATCTGATAAAATGGGAAGGCGAATGGTACGACAATTTTGAAGAGCCGGAAGCATCGGGAACGTGGTTTATCAGCGGTCAGTCCGGAATGGGAAAAACTTCTTTTATGCTTGAGCTTGCAAAACAGCTCGCAAAGTTTGATCGGGTTTTATTCAACTCATTAGAAGAAGGTACTTCACTGACAATGCAAAAAGCTTGGAAACGCCACCAAGTCGCCGAAAGTGGTCGAAGAATTCAACTTATCCAGGAAAGATATAACGAATTATTAGTCCGATTAAGAAAACGCCAAAGCCCAAGATATATAATAAGTGACAGTTGGCAATATGCAGGGATGACATTTGAGCAATATTTGAAGCTAAAAGAAGAATTTCCAAACAAGCTTTTTATATGGAATAGCCAAATGGATGGCAGTAAACCAATGGGTAAAACAGCTATTAGATTACTGTATGATGCTGACTTAAAAATATGGGTGGAAGGTTTTAAGGCATTTTCAAAAGGCCGTTATCTCGGAGAATACGCAGCTGAAGGTTTAACAATCTGGGACGAAGGTGCCCAAAGGTACTGGACAAAATAACAAAGTGTATATGAATAAAGAAATACTGAAAAACATCTTAATCCTTGACAGCATCTGGAGGGTTTTAGATTGGAAAGACCGGGTGAGAATTCACTTACTGATGCAGGACAAAATATCAGAGCCAACGGAAAACATTAAAATCCTTCACGACTGGTGCATAAAATGGAAATGGCTTCCACCAAAATTAAAATACGGACAGGATCGCCTCCAGTATTTTGAGAACAGTCCGGATGAGTGGGTTTTGACTGAAGAACTAAAATATATAAAAATTGATTTACCAAAATTAAAATAATGGAAAAACCAGCACAATTAACGGACGAAATATTTGCAATAATAGGAACTGCTTCCGGGAAAGTTTCTGACTCTATAAGAGTTTTTCAAGAAGTTGAAAGTCTTTTGAAAAAAGAACTATCACGGGAATACATCAGAGGTTATCATGCCGCTTCACAAGAGTTGGAAGAAAAGAATAAGTTAAAACAACAAAGAGAAAATTAAAATGCAAAACGAAATGTTTCCACCAAATGCCGAGGAACTTGAAGAAATCATCAAAGGTTTAAAGGCAAGATTAGAAGACGACAGCTATCAGGAAGAATGGGTAAAAATCCACGATGAGCTGATGATTAGAGAAAAACAATTACAACATTTAATTATTCAAGATAACACATTATGACAACAATTGACATCGCACAACTTACACCGGAGCAAATGAAAGCTATTGCTGATCAGGTGGCACAGCAGGAAAAAGAGAGAAAAAACAAAAAAGCTGAGGACAAAAAGCTCATGAAAAATATGGAGAATGACGTGGTTCTCGGTCAGATAGATTTTTTCATTGATAAGCGTCAGGATCTTGAGGCACGAATTGAAAATCTTTTCAAAAACATTGAGCCGGTGATCGAACTGCGAGCTGAAGTTTTCGGAAACGACAAAAGAGCACAGGATAGTCACACGTTCACGCTTGATGATGGTTCTGCCTCTGTGAAAGTTGGATGGAATGTTCGTCCATCTTTCAATGGAACCGAAGCTGAAGGCATTGTAAAAATCAAAAGTTACATGGCTTCATTGGCCGGTGAAAGTGATAATGAAAAAATACTGATGGATTTTCTAAATATCGCTTTGAAAACGGATTCTCAAGGCAATTATGATCCTAAAAAAGTTCGTGAGCTTAATCAAATGAGAGATCGTGCCGACAGCGAGCTTTTTAATGAAGGTATGGATATCATCATGGAAGCAATGATTGATATCAGAACTTCACGGTACGCACGAGGCTACAAGATGGTAGATCACGGCGACGGAATTATCAAAAGAGTAAACTTTAATTTTTCAATAGACTAAAATGGAAATAGTTCTCATCATCGCCACAGCTGGATTTGTTGCGGGAGTTTTAGTTGGAGTATTAATTTCCGCAGCAGTTGAAAGTCTTACGGATGTCTCCGACATCAATGTCGGAGACATCGAGAAAAATAAGCAAAAAAGCTTATAAAGTATGATTATAATCATAAAAGCTTATAAAATTTCCTAAATGGTTTCTCGGTGGTTCGATTCCACCGATAGGAGCAAAAAAAATAGAATTATGTATTTAACGGATTTTCAACACGGGACACAGGCTAAAAATAACCTGGAAAAAGAAATCAAAACTTACCTCGAAACTTTAGACAGAATACTTATTGATGATGTTGATTTTACAAAGTTTCAACAGCTTATTTTGGAGAAAGTAAGGGAATTCAACAAAAAACACCCGAAGGCAAAACCAAAATCTCCGAACTACTGGAGTGGCACAGGTGAGGATGTTTTCCTAAGCGGAATTGAGTGTGTCGTGTTTAAATTTTTAAAAGTAAAAATAACATCACTGCACTTAAAAAAATAAGAAATTTCTAAAACAAACAACAAAGATATGAACCCAAAAGAAGAATTAAAACAGCTATTTGCCGACCGACCTCCCATGTCGGTGGCAATTGAGATCAATGGTTTTACTGGTTTTAGAACCACATTGATAGATGACCTTACACTGGATGAAGCCATGAAGCTTTTAAGTATTCATGTTCCAAAACAGAAGTCTGTAGAACAGGAAAACGATGAGCTTAAAAATGAGCTCCTGAGAAACGGCTGGATTTCAAAGATTTTAAAACTTGCTGAGGAAACCGGCATTAAAGAAAAAGGAGGCTTCCACAAATTCAATAACTGGATGTTTGCTTCATCAGTATTTAAAAAGCATTTAAATGCTCATTCAATTCTGGAACTTCAGAGAGTTCACCAACAGCTCCAAGCTGTGAAAACCAACAATGCCCGCAGCGCAACTAAAGTAATGACAAAAGCGTGGTGGGATAAAGCAGAAAAAAACGTAAAACTTAATTAATATGAAGATTATTGCCCACAAAGTAGGAAACAAGATTAACGGAGAATCCTTAATCACCTACGAAGACGAATTACAACTCGACGAATCAACTTTTGAATTACTGGAGAATTATTTTTTAGGTGCTTTTAAAACTGAAGAAACCTATCAATTTTACAGTGATACTTATTTGGTCAATAATCCTGTTTTTTCTGCCAGTAGAGAAATTTTTTCACGCCCCGACTCCATAAGACTTGAATCTCAAAAAATAGCAAAACATCTTTTTGAATCTGCTGAAAATCCGAGAGTGCAAGGTGGTGAACTGTTCATTGTTTACTTTGATGATGAAACCGTAGGAAATGAGAAAATAGGGATTTTTAAAACTGAGAAAAGAGAAAACTTCTTAAAAATGTTTCCCGGTAACGAAAATCTTGATATTGAGAAAGACCAAGGTGTAAGTTTAACTAAAATCGACAAAGCTGCTTTAATTTATAATTCATCTGAAGATGATGGTTACATTCTTTCAGTTGTAGACAACAATAAAAACGGCGACATGTATTACTGGTTTGAAGATTTTTTAAAAGTAAAACAGCGTGAAGATGATTATTACCATACGCAGGAATCAATGGCTGTCATCAAAGATTATTTTAAAAAACAGCTTCCGGTGGAATTTGAAGTTTCCAAAGCTGATCAGGCAGACCTCCTAAATAAAGCTGCAAGATACTTCCAAGAAAAAGAACAGTTCAACTTAGAAGATTTTGGAACTGAAGTTTTAGAACAGCCCGAAATCATCGAAAGTTTCACAGATTTTAAAACTGATTACGAACAGGAGATGCAAATCAATATTGCTGAAGAATTTCCAATCAGTCATTCAGCTGTAAAGAAGTCTCAAAAGCATTTTAAAAGCATTATTAAACTTGACAAAAATTTTCACATCTACATCCACGGTGATAGAAAACTTCTTGAGAGTGGAACTGATGAAAAGGGAAATTTCTACAAAATGTATTTTGAAAAGGAAGTTTAATGGCACTCAAAAAAAGAAAAACCCCGCTTCACGTTCTATTTGGTGAGCGTGAAGCATTAAAGAATCATTCTATTGTAAAACCTAAAGAAAAACAGAAAAATGATACTATCATTCAAAACAAAAATCAACGATAAAAAGACTCACTTTCCTGAAAAGATTCTCCTTTCTATAGAACAGAATAAACTTTCGGATGAGCCTTTAAATTTTGGAATAGCGTCAAAAGATTACAGCCCAAAAATCCACACCATCAGAAAAGACGATAAAAACAGATGGAAGGTAGGTGTAATGATTGATTTTTTTATCAATGCGAGAACGAAAGATATGTTTCGCTTTGCTCCGAAAATACAGGTTGTTTCTATTCAGGAATTTGAAATTAAATATTTTGGGTTGACCGTTCAGATATTAATTGATGAAGAGTGGTTTGGAGACGCTTTTTTTGACCAATTCAAAAATATAGAATGTCACAATTTGGACTTAGAAACTTTAGCTCAAAATGATGGCTTTGCATCGCTTGATGAGTTTTTTGAATATTTCAACGAAGATTTCAAAGGCAAAATTATTCACTGGACAAATTTTAAATACACATAATGGAAGAAACAGAAATACTAAACTTCCTCAACGAAGTTACCGGCTCGAAGTTCAGAGAAATTAAAAGTAATATTTCCAAAATATCAGCACTTTTAAAACAGAACTTCACCAAAGAGCAGATTATAGAAGTGATCCAACTGAAAGTTATTCAGTGGAAAAATAACCCGAAAATGGCGATGTATTTGAGACCATCAACACTTTTTTTAGAAAGGAATTTTGAAAATTACATCAACGAGATCGAAAGAATAAAGCAAAATCCTCAATTGTATGCAAAATACTTCGCAGAAATCAATAACGTTAAAACAGAGCAAAGTACTTCCGGAGCGTTCGATAAAATTGATGCAATGTTTGGTAAGCGAGGATAAATTTAAAATTATTCAAATGGAAAGGAGTCTGACAATTGCAAAATGCGTTTCGGCTCCTTTGCTTATCAATCAGAAAGCTGGAGAAAATGAGCTGATTAAATCAATTTTTTTAATTATCCGGAGATTTAATGATTTGGTGAATGTCAGCCGAAAACTAAATGAAGACCAGATGATTGCTTTGGCAGCAGACTTTTACGAACGGTTTTCAGGGGAAAGTCTTGAAGATGTAATGTTATTTTTTAAGATGGCAAGAAACGGCGATTTTGGCGACATCTACCGCCTTGATTCAATCGTCATTCTCGCATGGGTTCCTCAATATCTTGAAAAGAAAATTGAAGCTTTTCACGACAGCCGGATCAGCGAGGAAAATGCGAGAATAAGAGCGGAAAATGATGCAGTACAAAATCACGAGTATTCCGAGAAATCGGTTGAAATGCTGGAGGAACTTTCCCGAAGGTTGAAAACAGCAACCGTCAGCCGAAATACAGGCGTTTTGAGAAAAGATAATCCTTTATTTGATTACAGTGAATATCTGAAAACACTTCCGGAAACGATCCAAAAGAAAGACGATGAGTTTTTGGAAACGATGATTGGCAATACTTCAAAATATTCTCATCCGGAAGTCTACAAAATTTTGATGACCGAAAAAGAAATAAGGGATAAAAGTAAACCAATAAAAAAAACAAAAAAATGATAAAGATAAACGGTTATTGGTACAATGATACAGAGATAAAGGAAGCATTAGAGAAAAAAGGCTACACCATTGTAACTTTAGAAATAAGTTCTGAAGCCCGTGATTTTCCTCTTTACGAAACCTACGCCTTACAAAACGGCGAATCGCCAACGGTTCTCAACCGAATGAAAAGCGTTGCTTTGAAAGAATTTGAGAAAAAACCTGAATTAATTTAGCTAACTACGGATTTCCGTAGTTTTTTTTGAAACAAACATTTTAAATTTACAACAATGAAAGAATGCAGAATCAATTTTCAAAACGATATCATTGAAAATATATTGGATGCTTTAAAAACATGTGGTGCCGGTATCGGTATCGCCGAAAAATACAACTACGAAGTTGAGAGTGGCACTTATTCTTCTACTCTCGTTTTTACACCGAAGGAAGGCCAAAAATTGAACGCAATAGATTTTTTTATGTTTGGCTATTTTATTGGTAGAGATTATTAATTAAATTTGATAAAAATAAATTAATGTCGATACAGGATTTTTATTGGGAAGATGTGAAGCTTTTAGTTTCCGGAGAATCGGTGCCATTTGTGCCTGTCGAATATAATAGTAGCAAAAACGCATTCGAAATACTTATTGAGATTAAAATAGATGATTTGTTAAAGAATAGGAAGGAAAAAGGTTATTGTATAAATTTAGATAATGAAACGGGTAAATCAATTATAATTGATGGAATCGAATTTAAAATAGGTAATCGTATATTTTTTGATAAAAATGAGTACTTGGTCTACGCTGTTTTAGATAACACTATAATTTTAGAATTAATTGCAATAACAAAATGAAACCACTTTTATTTTTACTTTTTTCTGTTTTCGCATTTGGGCAGAATGTTGAGCTATTGAAAAAGGTCAATGGCATTAGTGAAACTGAAGCCGAAAAACTGAATGCAGTAATGCTGCCTGATTTTAAATTGATAGATTCATATCGTCAAGGTTTAACAACTCATTATACTTACTTGCCAAAAAATGCTGAAGATAATGAAGTCAAAAATTGTAAACTTGGAAATCCTTGTGACAGAAAAATAATGATCAATTATAATAATAAAAATTCTGTCTTTAATTTTGAAAGTGCAACTGGTGAAGCTGAACCATTGAAACAATTTTGGGTAACTTATGTACAAGCGGAAGGGGGTGAAAAAAAAGTCTACACTTACAAAAATAGGGAAGATAAAATTTGGTTAAACTTCTTTAATGTTGGCAGGCGCTGGATGATCAAAAACATGTCTCAAAACCCGCAACCTTGGTAATATAATAAAACCCGCAATTAAGCGGGTTTTTTAATACCATATAACGCCGGCTTGACTTGTATGATACTGTGATGTATTTTTGTTCTCAGATGGCGTACAATCGACGAAATTATGTTAAACGGGCAAAATATATTATATCGGTGTACAACCAATATAAGCACGTCGATGTTCCTGATACCCGAATCCTCTCAAACTACTTTCCTCAACACAATATTTTTATTTCTTACCGCCAGTGGATGAACATTAAAGGAATGGTGATTCCGAAGGTTGAGAATGAAGAGCAGTTAACGCTTTTTAATTAGTGTTTAAATTCCCTTTAAAGGTAAATTCAATTTCTTTAAATTCTTCGTCAATCGGGCTGTAATCTTCATACTGAGTGGTATAGTTCAGATTTCTCACACGCAGACCGATATCGTTATTATTCTGACTTCTGATATTGGTTCGCACCAACGCCTGAAAATAATCAGCTTCCCAATTTTGTAAGGCCTTATGCACTTTTTGCTCAATTGCCAAATACTCCAGTGCCTTTTCTTTTACAGGCTGTGGTGCTTTCTGCCATGACTGACTGAAAGGTGCAAAAATTAACTGTATCGAAATCTGCACAGCACCCACCTGAGCACCGCCCGAAATATTGGTGTAATCTGTACTTGGAAAATCAATTAAAATAGCAGGGTAAACCAGTGGCGGTCTTTCATCTTCACTATCCTGACCTAACTGACCTAAATCCTGATCAATGTATTTTATTTCCGGGACTTTCTCGGTGATGCGATTCTGAAAGTCCAATAAAAAGTTTGCAAAAAAATTATCCATTATTTTATGATTTCCTGAATGTCCTTATTAATCATTTTTAAAAGTGAGTTCTCCAAAGTTTTAGAAGGTCTTTTCGCCGTTGGAATAAATTGCCTTCTTGGAATATTCACTTTTCTTGTGTGAGCTCGTACGCTTCCTTCACCGCTTTTGAATTTCACGGTTTTTTGCCGTTCCTTTCCTGTTTTGGTAAATTTCCCAGTACCAACCTTTCCTTTGGAATATCGGTTTCTTTGATGTGCTTTTACAGACATTTTACCTTTGAAACCTTCATTGTGTACCTGAGCATACGGCATATCATTTCTAAGCGTTACTTCACCAACGCCGATAATTACTCGTGTTGCTGCTCTTAGTCTTCCGCTTTCAATTAATATTCTGCCTTTTTTCTTTTTGGTTGGTTTCCATTTTTTGAAATATGTGCCTTGAAATCCTTGAGCACGAAAATTTCCATTGACGTACCGAATCATCATGTTAGCCTTTTTTTTCGGCAGCTGTTGTTCAATATAATTTTTAACCCTGTAGGCTTTACCTCTGATTACTGATTCTGATTCTTGTGGTGTCATTCTCTGTGCATTAAAACGCCTTTGCGATATTGATTTATTGTTGATTCACGGGTGATACTAATCACTCTTACTTTTTCAACCTCATTATCTTTTCCCACAGTTACAATAACGGTTTTATCCTCGTAATATTTTACATGGCTGGTAGTTCCTTTATCAGGATTCATCCAACTTTCATGAGGTGATTTCAAAGCTTCATCCCTTGCCAATTCACGGGTTTGGAAAGCTTCCAGTTCACGGGTTTTTATTTTTGATATTTTATCCATTCCATACTGTGACCAGTTAAGTTGCTTTTCCTTGCCATTAGCATTTTGAAAATAAGGATGTTTATCGTTAAAAATGATTTTCGATACAGCACTGTTATTTTCGAAAACAGTTCCTTTCACATCTTCTTTTACAATATTATAAGCTTCAGTATTATTGAGCTTTTTTGGTGTATTTGGATTGCCCGGAATAATTCTGCAACGGCAACCCCAATCCAATGGCGGACAAATACGCTTCCAGATCGGGTCTGATTTTGGAGCGGTGAACTTATCCAGAAGGGCGTGTTTCGGTCTTACATGGTTATCTCCGGCAGTTGAAAACTCAATGAGTTCAGAGTTCATTTCTTCCCACGCCTGAGCCATCAAAGCAGACGAATGAGCCATATCATACTCTACCTTCAAATGTCGTTCATTGAACATTTCTCCAGCATCGGCTACCCATTTCCTAAAGGTTTGAAAACTTTTAATATTGCCCTTTTCGTCCACCATCCCGTCACGATAATACTGCATTTGGGCAAAGCTTTTGGCAGCCGAAAAATGATAGATATTTCGTTTTAAATAAGGCTCCAAACTCGAAGGCGTTCCAAGTTCTGTTTTTACCGCAATCGCTTCATTTAAACGGGCGGCGGTTTCCAAATGTAAAGCTGCATTGATCGGCGTAATTCTGCCGGTGAGCAAATCTCTTGTTATTTGCTCGTAAATCGGATCAAGTGGAGGATCGCCCAAATCATAAAAATCTGATAGGTCTTGATGGGTTCCACCACATATTTCGCATTGTTGACTGTAAAGATTATTCAACTGCCCGATCAATGTCGGGCTTGGTCGAAAAAATCAGCAAGCCTTAAAAAGAATTTATCCAAAAATTTAGGTTGAGAAAAATCGGAGAGATCTTCTTTTTCGGGATCTTCTTTTTTATCCGGTTTTTCTGATGGTTTTGGTTGCATTGCCAAAGATGATTTTTCATCCATCTTCTTTTTTAATTCATCGTAATTGTCAGGCTTCGGAATTCTGTAGGTATCATACCAGTAATCATCACCGATGGGTACTTTTGTAGAAACCTGCATGTCAATCTCAATTTTCAGTTTTAGTTTTGCTAAATTGATATCAAGATCATATTCAAATTCACCATTAACATCAAAACCATAAGATTTTAAAATCGTCAGAAATTTTTCTGAGTTCAAATAATTTTCAACAAAAATTAAATCTGATGCTGTGATTTCATCCTGCTGTTCGCCATGCTCTTTGGACTGAGCGTAGCCGGAAGATGATGAGCTGGAAGTGGTTTCGGTATTCCCTAAAATAGCGATTGCCATTTCAGAATTACAAGCATCTTTAAATGTTGACTGTAATTGACCATCGCCGTTACTTTGTTTCCCGTCCAACATTTGGAAAGTTGCCTGTTTCGGAATCATCATTGCTAATGAGTTTCCGGACTCATTCAAAACTTTTCGAAGTTCCTCTTTAGTCTTGGTATCGTAGGCATCATATTCCATAATGCGGACTGGCTGTCCGAAAATCTCGACGTATTGAGCCCAATCACCAAAATTGCCACGCTTATAAATTGCATACAGCGAACACGCTAAAAGCAATCCTAAATCAGTTTTTTCGCCAATGATCCACGCAAAAGGTAGATCATCAATTTTATAACCGTTATCTTCAGAAACTCCGTACTGGCTTTTAGTTATTAAACCTTTTTCCGGCTTAATGTGTTTTCGTGGAATTTCTTCCCACTCAAATTTTTGCCCGATTTTAAATTCAACACCGGAGATTCCCCAAATGATAGATTCCAAAATCTTTTTGATTAAACCACGACCGGCTTTTGAACGCATCAATTTTGTAATCTCCACATTCTCCTTTCCGGACTTGTCAATAAATTTCAGTTTTTTATTTAAAACTGTATTTATTCTTTTGTCGATAATTCCGCGCAAAAAACCATCCATTGACCAAACATCATGGTATAAATCATATAACAAGGTACGGTTTGGGAAATGTACCTGTTCACCACTGATAACAGCATTTTTTAAAGACTGTACGTCCTTTCGCTGTCTGTCAGGTGATACAACTGTTAAGTCGTGAATCAGATAAGTTGGAGCAGCCGTTTCCGGAGCTTTTGGTTTCATTCTCTTTTTCATGGTTAAAATCGGTTGGTTCTTTTTGTAGTTGAAGTCCAGTAAAAGTCTTGGTTCTGTTGGCTTTCATCTTCCGGAGTTTCGGGATCATCTTTTTTATACGGCCAATCCGGATTAATATCTCCGTTTCTGATTTCATACAGCCAGCCAGGTTCCTCTTTAGTTCCGATCATCATCATGTAATCATCTTTAAAAGGTGATGACTGAACACTCGGATTCGCTTTCCTGATAAGGAAATAGGAGGCTAATATTTTAATGCACTTTTTTAAACTTTCGTCCGTTACAGTTGGTTGACTTTCGGAAGTTCCAAAAAGAGCTTTTAAATCATATTTAAACAAGAATCCTTTAGCGAAATCTTCAGCAGCTTTAATATGAGATTTTACTTCATCTTCAGATGCTCTTGTGATTTCTTCAATTACTTCTTCGTATAATTCAGTCTGTAATTCTTCAATTGAAATTATCATAATTTATAATCGGTGTTTACTTGGTTCACGTTGTTGAGATTCAATTCCACCAGTTGAAGCATCTACAATAATCCTTTCGTTAATAATCGTTACGCCACCTTCAACCATATCCGGTCCATCTAATTTTTTAGCTTTTGAGTTGGCATTTTTAAATTGTTTTTTTAAACGGATCATGTGAGGATTATCTTTTTCATTTTCATTAAAAGTCAGTGTTTCAAGCCTGATCATAGGTTCTAATGTACCCGATATTCTACTCCATTTATGGGGCTTTACTCTATCATCTGGAGTAATTGGTAGATTTATTTTTTCTATGTCTTTTTTTCTGAAAACCTCAGGTAAAATCACAAGTTCATAATGTGGATTTTGTAAAGTGTTGTTTTCGATATAGACAACAATTGGATCAACACCTGCTTTTTTGCAAATCTTGTAGGCTTCATAGAGATAATCGACGAACTTTGCATTAGTCATTTTGTCGAGCCATGCTTTATAAATTTGAAAGTCAAGTCCTTTGTTAGCAATAATCCCTACAGCTTTATCTGATGAAGATTTGGCTTCACTATCACTTGGTGAAGGATCAGCATAAATAATTACATGATTACAATATCTTAAAAGAAATGCCGGTGTGTCGACAATATTTGTAAAGACCTTACTTCCATCCATTGGATTATTGAAGTATTCCTTTTCACCGGATTCGTAATCAATTATTTTTAAAACTCTGTTAATTGCTTCCTGCGAATTTTTTTGAGGCCATGTTGAATTTCCGTCTTCATCACGGATATTTACGACTTCCCAGGAATCAGCTTTTGCACCCATTTCTGTAATGCAACAATAATCAGAAATGATATTTCCGCACGCTATCAATAAAAGTCCTCTTGAAATTGAGCGTGTGGGTATCAATGCCTGATCAATCCATCGTACTCGCTTATCAATAATTTCAGAGTTTAAGCAATCAGCATCTGTATCAATATCATCAATAATAATAACGTCGGGTCTTATCTCATTATTACGAGTTCCTCTTGGTGATTGTCCTGCTCCCAATGCACGAAACGCTGCACCTTTGCGTGTGGTGAATTCGCCTGCCTCCCATGATCCGACTCTTTTTTGATTTCCGTAGTCATTTATAATCCTGTTATTCCTTTCAAGAATAACCATATACGGCATTAATAATCTTTCAGCATTATCATAAGAATTTGAAACAAAAAGAGTATTTTTCTTTTTTCCTGTTAAAACAAGTTTCAGAACCTCCATCATCGTTCTACCTGATTTTGAAAGCTCACGAGCCCATGAACGAACGATATAATATTCGTCGTTTTTCATGACCTTTTTTGTAGATTTTAAATGAAAATCAGCAGGTTCAGAGGTGTAGAAATTTGGAAAATAATATTTAAACCATTTCTCATCATTTGCCTCTAAATCTTTTATCCTATTTAGTTTTTCGACAGATGTTTCTGTAAGATCAATCGGTGTGGCATTATCTATATTGTCTCCAAATTCTTTCCATTCGGCTAACCATTCCTTGTCAGTCTTTTTTTTATTAGCCATTCTTCACACGATTATTAATGTATTCATCGAAATAGTTTTTAAAAAGCTTTGCATCAGGAAGGCTGATTTGCTGAATGAAAGTGATCATCTTTTTAGCAGTAACTACAATTTCACCAAGACCTATTTCAACCTCTAACTTATTAATGTTCGATGTTGTTTTAGTAAGGATATCAGCTTCAGCAGATGTAGGAATATTTTTTAAAGGTCTCTGAATAGGCTTTCCATCAACTTTGATTTCAGGACGGTTGGCGATATCCATGTTGAGAGCCTCCAACTGATTGTAAAAGTGAATCAATTGGTTTTCCCTGGTGTTCATCAAACTTTTACGAAGTTCGTCCCAATTGTCATCCTTACACCATTTACCAACGGTCTTTTCCGTGACTTTTACACGCTCTGCGACTTCCTTTAATGTGATTTTCTCATTCACATATAAAAGGCGTGCGTGTTCTCGTTGCTCTGTCTTACTTACTGCCATAGATACTATTTCTCGGTACAAAATTGAAGTTTAAAGGATTGTTTTTGAAATAGTTGTGCAATCCTTGCGCACTTAATTTCAAAGGCTCGCGGGTTTTCGGAAGTTTGTCATCTCAATCGCAGGGAACTGCAAAACAGTTAAAAATTTTAGAATGAAAAAATCTGTAGGAATCGGAATTTTAGCAGCAATGTCAATAGCTGGAGGTCTTGCCGGAACAGGCGCACATTCAGTTGCGGAATCAGCTCAAAGAGCTGAAGCACAAAAATTAGTAAAGGAAAAAACGCCTAATGAGCTTCCAAGCTCTGAGAAGAGAAATGTTTCTCCCGAAGAAATTCAGAAAATTGCTTCCACAAAACGTGCTAAAACTAAGGCTCCTTTATTCGCTTCATTCGATCCTGGTATTCCTCCAAAATTCTACGGAATGAACTTCGTAAAACGTGGAACTCATAAAAGAACGAACGTTTAATGAGTACACCGACATTTAAGAAAATCGACAAAGAATTCTGCATCACAGACGATTCTGTCAATGTTTATAAATACCGTTGTCTCACTGCCGGACTTTTACTTGATGAAGTGAAAAAGAACCCGATTGGCTATCACATGCACAACCGTGAGAAAGGTGTTGTAGTTCGTTGGGAAGATTTCAGGATTGATGGCGACAAAGTTTTCGCTACACCTGTAGTTAATCTTTCTCATCCGGAAGGCCAGTCGATCGCTGATCAGATTGAATCCGGTTTCTTAAATGCAGCATCTGTTGGTAAGATTAAAGTTTTGGAAGCTTCAGAAGCTAAAAGTTTGATGTTACCAGGACAGGAAAGACCAACAGTCACTAAGTGGTTTCCTCGTGAAATCTCACTGGTTGATATTCCCGGAAACTTTAACGCTTTAGCAAATCTCTTTGATAAGGACGATAACGAGCTAAATCTTTCTGATCTCTCAAATTATACAATCGAACATACTATGAGTAATACTCTTGATGCTGCCAAAATTCTTGCAGCCTTAAACTTAAAAGACGGTGACGAAACAGAAGTTGTTACCGCAATTAATAACCTTGTTGAAAAAGCAGATAAAGCAGATGGTTTGGAAAAAGACCTAGAAGCCCTGAAGGCTGAATCTGTCACCAAACAGGTTGAAGACCTTATTGACAAAGGCACAACTGATAAGAAACTAACTGTCGAATTAGCTACTCAGTTGAAAAAATCTTTTGCCGAAAATCCTGATGGATTGAAAGACTTGATTGACAAAATGCCTGCTCAGGTTTCAGTAACAGACGAACTGAAAAACAAAGATGGCCAGGAGAAATACAATGGTAAAACTTGGGATGATTTGTATAAATCAAACGATTTACCAACCATCGAAAAACAGTTTCCAGACCTTTATGAAAAACTGAGAAACGAAAAATTTCCTAATCTAAAATCTAATTAAAATATGGCACAAAATCCAAAGGTTCCACAAGAACTATGGGCTTCCTACGTAGTAGAAAAGCTTTGGAAAGAAAATCCACACCTGGCACTTTGCTATGATGAATCTGCATTTGTAAAAGGTGGTTCAGTGGTTTACATTCCGCAAGCTGGAGCAAAACCGGCAACTCAGAAAAACAGAAATGTTTATCCGGCTACAGCTACCAAGAGAGCTGACACAGCATTGGTTTATGCACTTGATGTATGGACAACAGACCCATCTCACTTACCATTAGCAGAACAGTTGGAACTTTCTTATGAAAAGACTGATTCTGTTCTGGGTGATCATGTCAATACGTTAATCGAAGCGGTTGGTGATGAATTAATCTACAATTGGGTGAGAGCCTTTAAACCTGCCGTAAACGGTGGTGTTACAGCTGATAATTTACCAGCAAATAAAAAGATTCCTACCAGTGGTGCTGCAACAGCAGTTAACGGTGAAGACGGGCAGACAGGAACCCGTAAGGCTTTGCATTATAAAGATATTCAGAAAGCGCAAGCAATGATGAATAAAGATAATGTTGCAAAGACTGAGAGATACGCAATGTTAGAATCTTACATGTATCAACAGTTTTTAGATTCTTTATCTGACAATCAGATGGCTGCTTTCGCAGGTTCCGCTGATTTGGAAAAAGGAATCGTGGGAACTTTTGCAGGGTTCAAAATTCTTGACAGAAGTTCTGTGTTGGCATTTACTACAGCCGGAGTTGCTGTGATGCCAGGTGAAGCCTTATCCGCAACTGATAATTTAGGTTGCCTTTTCTGGCAGAAAAATTCAGTAACGAAAGCAATGGGAGACACTGAAATGTTTGACGACAAAGGTAATCCATTGTATTACGGTGATATTTTCTCAACCCTTTTAAAGATGGGTGGAAGATGTAGACGTGAAGACTGGAAAGGTGTTTTAGCCGTGGTTCAAGCTTCATAAAAATAAAAATTAAACAGATATCCAACAATCGCCTGTTTTAAGGCAGGCGATTGTTTTTTAAAAACAATTCAATGCAGCTAACCCAAAACTTTTCATTAGAAGAATTTGCCTGTAAAGACGGAACACCAGTTCCTGCAAGTCTTTATCCTAACATCAAAAAATTAGCGCAAAATCTACAGGTTTTACGAGATCACGTAGGTAAACCAGTTGTTTTAAACAGTGGCTACAGAACGCCATCGTACAACAAAAAAATTGGTGGTGCTAAAGATTCACAGCATCCCAAAGCAAACGCAGGCGACATCAAAATTGCCGGAATGACACCTAAACAGGTTCACTCAACTATTTTACAATTAATCAAGGAAGGCAAGATGCATAATGGTGGTCTTGGCTTGTATTCAACATTTGTGCATTACGATGTACGTCCAGTTCCTGCAAGATGGAACGGTTAAAAACCAACTTAAACATGAAACGTATTTTTTTCTTCATATCATTATTTTTTGTGTTAATCATTGGAACGATGGTTTCCTGCGCAACCAGGAAACCTATCGAACCGGTGGTAATTACCAACACAAAGGAAATCACTCACACGGTTAGAGATACCGTTTATCAAATTGAAGCCGACCAGTCTTTGTATCAGGCATACATCGAATGTGTGAATGGTAAACCAGTAATCAAAGAAACACCGGAAACAAAATCCAATTCCAAAGCCGGCAAATCGTTAGATCAACCAAAAGCTACCATTAACGGTAATCTTTTAAACATAGAATGCAATAAAAAAGCGGAAGAGCTCTTCAAGCAATGGAAGGAAACCTACATTAAAGAACACGAGCAAAAACCTATCTACGTGCCTCAGCCAGTCTACAAGGATAAACCTTTGACTTTATGGCAAAAATCACAAATATGGCTCGGAAGAATCTTTTTAGGATTCATTTCACTTGGAGCTCTCGCTTTTATTCTACGCTGGAAAAAGATTATTTAAAAGTCTTTTAAAAACCGTTTAAACTCATTTAAAAACTCATTTAAAAATTCTTAAAATGAATAAATACACAGAAAAAGCACAGGACTATTTTGAAAGACATCCTTCAAGTAACGAATGTCATATCACTTCCGACGGTCGTGTTTTCCACACAAAAGGTTCTGCATTAGGCTTTGCCGGAACTCTTGACAGTCAGGACATCGAATCTTACACGAGAAAAGGACTCGAAAAAGAAACAACTGAAGTTACAGCAAAAGAAGTTTTGGAAGGTAATCGTCCTGAGAAAATTAAAGAACTGGAAGCTCTGGAACTGGTAACTGCTAATTACAACGAAATGAAAGCTCTTGCAAAATATTTCGAGGTAAAAACCGACAATCAGAAAGCAGAAACATTTATTGCTGCATTAACAGAATTCAAAAAAACTCTTAACCAAGACTAATGGCACAAGGAACTGGAACGCCGTCCGTAACGGCTAATGTTACAAACGGCAACTTGCAACGTCAGGTTCAAATTACCGACGGCGTTGCAGGAATTGTAGGCACTGCAAAAGTTGCCGAAAATATCGGCAAAGTAGTTACGGTTTACTCACTGACTGATGCCAAAACTAAAGGTTACACAGAAGTTGCAGAACCACATCTGCACCGTCATATTCTTGAATTTTACAATGAAGTTGGCGGAAGTATGGAACTTTGGATTTTAGGTGTAGAAGACACTATGACGATGGAAAGTGCCTGCACTTCAACCAATGTCAATGGAGTTAAAAAACTTCTTACCGTTTCAAAAGGCCGTGTAAATCTTGTGGGAGTTTCCCGAAATCCTGCTGTAGCATACAATGCCGGTGCTGGATTTTTAGATCAGGATGTTGCAAAAGCTCTAATCACTTCAAAAATTGCAGCTGAATACCAGCAATCAATTAACCGTCCTCTAAGATTTATTATTGAAGGAAGGGTGAACGATGAAGATGTAACGCCAATTTTTCAACCGGTGACTGCTGAAAATACTTTCTCAGGTGTTGCCCTGGGCGGAACTTTGAACGACGGTTCTGCATCCATTGGAATTGCTTTAGGTCGTGCAGTTAAATATCCGGCTCATGTGAAAATAGGTGATGGTCTTAATGGAGTTTTAAGCGTAACATCTGCATTCATTGGTTCAAAGCAAGTGGATGAATTTGATCCTGTAGAATTAAACAATTTTACAAATGCTGGTTACATTCATTATCACATTCGTGAAGGCGTATCCGGGTATTATTTTTCAGTTGATAAGATGGCTGGAAATGATGATTTCAATATTCTTGTGAGGGGTCGTTTAATCGACAAAGCGCAAAGAATTGCGACATCAACCTCCACTCCTTTTCTTGAGAGTTCAGTCAGAATTACCAAAGAAGGAAATATTAATGATGCTGATGCTGTCTATCTTGAAACCACTATTAAATCGCAGTTGCTTTCATTAATGGCTGGACAGATCAGTGATGCAGATGTGATCATTCCGATTGATCAGGATTTAATTAATACCAGCACGTTAGAAATGCAGGTAAAAATTCAGCCACTCGGATATTTAACCTGGATCATCGTAAACCTTGGACTTTCAAAAACTATTTAAAAGATGAATGTAAATATCACAACTTCTGAATGTGCATGGTCGCATTTTGAAGTAAAAATACTTAACCGTGTAATCAAAGGTCTGCGAGGTTTTGAATCTAAAAAATCAAAGGAAGCTGAGCATTTATATGGCGCTGGTGATGAACCGCTGGATATTACAACCGGAAATAAAAAATACGAAGGTAATATCAAGGTTTTAGGCTTCGAAGCGGATGCCATGAACAAAGCCGCACAGGATGCTGGATTCGATGACATTACGGAAGTTCCACACGAATTGATCATCATCTCAATTTCTTACAAAAGAAGAATTACGGATAAAATCAAAACCATTATTTCAACAGGTGTACAGTTCACAGAAGATGGTTTTTCAATGGAGCAGAACGCAAAAATGCGTGAAATCACATTGCCGTACATCGCAATGTCAAGACAAATGATTCATTAATCAACAATTATAACAACAATGAAACAATCAATCGAAACTACAACACAAGACGAAAAACTGCAATCAGCTTTTGCAAAAAGAAAAACCGCTGAAGCGGACAAAGAATCAAAATCAAAAAAATCAGAAGTGAAAAATCTCACTCCTTTTAACGAAAGATTTGGCGAAAAACAGTTGGCAGACTGGAAGCTTTCTTATGGAAACCGTGATATGATCTACTTAAAAGTAGAAGATAAACTGGCAGTTCTGAGACCTCCTACTGCTGAAGATTTGGGCGATTATGTAACCGCAATTGGTCTGAATGGAATGTCAAAGGCTGTGGCCTCAGTGATGGAAACTTTATGGATTGACGGTGATATCGAACTGATTGATGATGAAGATTTATTCATCGCCTGTTTCCTTCAGATGAACAATATTTTAGAGTCAAAGAAGGGAGAGTTTTTTCGCGCTTAATGAGCGTGGCAAAAAGGATTTTGATAAAAAAGAATCTGGAATTGAATTTCTAATTGTCTTCGGAGCGATGAAATTTGGCTCACAAGCCCTTGAAGAATGGGGCGAAGAAAAATTCTTCTACCGTACTGGCATCGCCTTAAAAATTTGGGAAAAAGAAGCCGAAAACAGAATGTAACCCGTGAGTAATATTGTTGAGTTTGTTGTTAGAATGAAAGACCTGATGAGTGGCGGCCTAAATCGTTTAGGCTCCACCACCAGGTCAACATTCAACACGATGGCACAACATACCGACAGAGTTACGGGTCGTAACCGTGTTTTAGGACAAAGTTTCGATGCAATCCAAAGAAATATCCGGAATGTTGAAGCAACCATAAGAAGCTCCACTATTCCCAGCCAAATATCGGCAGCACGCCGGGAACTTGAAAGACTTCAAAGACAGGCATCACAACACAGGGGTAACCTGAGCGGTGGCGGTTCTGCCGGAGGTTCATCAGGTGGCGGAATGGGAATCGGAAGTTTAGCAGTTGGCAACATGCTTGGAGGTTTCGCAATGAATGCTGCAACAGCATTTTTAGGAGCCGTAAAAGATGGGATTGGTGCTGCCATTTCCGGAAGTATGCAGAAAGAAAAAGACTTAGTTGGTCTGTCAACTTTCATCGGTGAAAAAGGAGCCGCTGATGCTTACAAAAATATTCGTAAGGATGCGGAAATAACGCCGTTCGATACGGCTTCATTATTAAAGGTGAACCGTGCTTTGATCTCTTCAGGTCTCAACGCAAAAGATGCAAGACAGGATGCAATGAATCTTGCCAATGCTATTTCTGCAACAGGAGGCGGAAATGATGAGCTTCAAAGAATGGCCATCAACATGCAACAGATCAAATCGCTCGGAAAAGCTTCAGCGATGGATATTAAACAGTTCGGATATGCCGGCATTAATATTTATGCCTTGTTAGCCAAAGCCAGCGGAAAGAATATTGATCAGGTCAAAAACATGGATGTTTCCTACGATCTACTTGCAAAAGCTTTGGCAATGGCACGAGGTGAAGGCGGATTGTACGAAGGAGCTTTGGAAAAAATGGGTAAAACCAAATCAGGAAAATGGGAACAAGTGAAAGACAGAGCAGCAAATGCGCTGGTTGATATCGGCGACGCATTTTCGCCAGTAATCGTGAGAATTCTTGATGTAGCAATAAAAATGTCCAGCTATGTCGCACCATTATTAGCTGCTGCATCTCCATACATTGACATGATTTCGGCCGGTTTGGGAACTGCGATTGAATTAGTAATGAGTATGGGAAGTGGTATAGGTTCCTGGGGTGATTATCTAACCATTGCCACTGATTGGGTTTCCATTGTGTGGAATTTTTTAAAAAGCATTTCAGTTTCTGTTTGGAAAATAGTAAGCGGAATTGTAGAGTGGATTGGCAAAAGTGAAATCATTAAAGATTTACTCCGATTAATTGGATGGATTTTCGAGAACGTGATTTTTAAAGTAGTAGGCTGGATTGGAGATGCATTAGTTTGGATTTGGGAATCAGTTTTAAAACCTATCCTTGAAGGTCTTGAAACCGCGTATAAGTGGGTAAAAGAAATGCTTGGAGCAAGTGATAATACACTCACTATTGAGGTTAAAAAAACTACAGGAAAGCCAAAACCAGAAACGCCTGAAACGCCAACCGAACCTACCAACTTTGCAGACTTAACCCGATTTAAAGATACAACGGCTCTTGGAGCTGGTAGTGAAGAAAAAGAAAAAAACAAGAAAAAGTCAAAAGAAGCCGGTGACACGATTTCCGGTGGAGGCCAAAAAAATATCACTATTAATTTAGGAAAGTTCTTCGATAATATTCAGTTTACCACAATGAACATGAAAGAAAGCGAACAGGATATTGAAAGAATATTAATGGAATGTATGGGAAGAATCCTGTATAATGGAGCAAAAAACGGATAAATGACACCAACTACAGCAAACGTAATTAATCTTGTGGACCTTTATAAAGAATATTTCGGAAGAGGTTCTTACGTCGTAAATAAAAACGGTGAGACTTCTCCAGCTGAAGAAATTATTTATTCAGGAATTGCGAGAAATGAAAGGCCAAGGGGAACAATTCATTTTAGTAACCGAACAGGACAACCATTTAATAAAATTGGAAAATATGGTCAGGATATTTGGTTTCCTATCGAGCTAAAAGGTACTAAACTGGTTGGAGATTCATTGGAACCTATTTCTATTCCAATTGACATTTGTACTGTTTCTGTCAATTTAGTAAGCACAATTATCCGAACACCTGTTACAGAAAGAATAGGTACGGTAAAAGAAATTATCAGCCACGATGATTACAAATTTACAATTAGGGGTTTTCTCACAAGTAAGGATAGAACCGTCCCGGAAGATCAAATTTTGAATCTGAAAGATTTACGTAACAGCACTCAAGAGAAAACTCTTCATGGCGGTTACCCAGAGCTGTTTTTAGATGAAACGTGTAGAATAGTAATTTCTGATGTTGAATTCCCTGAAGTACAGGGAAAAAATCACTGGATAAGACCTTTTACTTTGACTTGTGAAAGTGATTTCATAACAGATTTAGAATTTATTTGATGGCATTTTACTTAACATCTCAAATTAAAATTGGGGATTATGAAAATATTAAACCTAATAAGGTTAGTTGGAAAACCGATGTCAACTCATTCGTCGACAGTTGTATCATAACTCTTCCAAGGAAAACACATCTGGTTAATGAATTTCCTGATCAAACAGAAGATTTAGGAGGAAAGAAGATTTATCAATTTAAGGAAGGCGATAAAGTAAGCGTTTTGTTAGGTTATAATAAAAGGTTTCACAAACGGTTTGAAGGATTTGTACGTAACGTTAAAATGGGAATTCCTGTTGAACTGGAATGTGAAGGTTATGGATATCAGCTTTACGATATCATTTTCAATAAAACCTATTCAACAGTGACCGTAAAACAGCTATTAACGGATTTAACAGCAGGCACCGAGATTATTCTTTCACCCGAAATGGCTGACATTCCGTTGAAAAATGTTCGTTTTAAAAATGCAACCGGGATACAGGTTTTAGAATATTTAAAAAAAGAATGTCAGCTCGCAGTTTATTTCAATTTTAATGAACTGTTTGTGGGAACTCTTTTCGGCAAAGTTCAAAAACATGTTAAAGTAAAAATTGGCTGGAATACAGTTAAAGATGATGATTTCCAAAAAAGAAAAGTGGACAAAAATGTAAAAATTGTTGTTCGTGAAAAAGATAAACGTGGTGAGGTCACAAAAACAAAAAACAACCTTAAAAAAACAGATGAAGAAAAGAAACGTGACAGAATAGCACGTGAAAAAAAACGTCAGCAAAATGCACAAAACAGAATTGTACGGAAGTATGATGATCAGAAAGAAGTAAAAATAAAAGCAGGCATTCCTGCAAAGTTGGTTCAAGAAATCGTAAACCGACTCCAGTTAAAAGAAAATTATGCTGGTTACGAAGGAAGCTTACAGCTTTTCTTAGAGCCACATGTAGATAAAGGGATGGTTCTCGAAGTAAATGGTGGCATGTATCACGAAAAGACTGGAGATTACTTTATTGAAAGTATTTCTGGTGAATATGGAATGAGTGGAGGTCGTCAGACTGTTAATTTAGGATTTTTATGGAATGGTAACACCGGAACGAATTAGGAAAGGATTAGAAGACTTTTCACGAAGAATGGCTCCACCTGTTAGTAATGTAGCAAAGGTAAAGTCAGTAAATGAATCAGAAGGCACCTGTGTATTAATTGATGAAGATGATCAGGAGTTTTTGGAAGTCCGTATAAAACCGGTGTTATCCGATAACAAAAGTTTTCTTCAGATTCCAAAGGTCGGAACCTTTGTTTTGGCTGTGCGAATCGAAGACGACGATGACTGGATGGTCATAGCATGTGATGAAGTGGAGAAATTCCTTTGGATTGTAGGCGATACAAAACTGGAGCTGACAGATAAAATCTGTATGGAAGCTGGTAATCAAAATCTTCTTAATCTCATGGAAAGATTGTTCACAGTCTTAGATCGTGGATATAAAACCAACACAGGTGTGACGATTGATTTGGTTTTGAAACCACAATTTGAATTAATAAAACAGGATTTTAAAAAGCTTTTAAAATGAGTTTAAACACTGGGAAACCGATTTTAAAAACGGCAATTTTAGCAATTTTTGAGCATGAAGCACAGGAAGATGAAAGCCCGGATCAATCCCGTGAAAGAATTGCAGAAAAGTTGACCAACGCAATTTATGATTTTGTGAAAACAGGCTTAGTAAAAGTAAATGTAACAACTGCCGGAACTGCAACTGCGCAAAGCGGATCAGGAACCGGAAATATAGAATAAGATGCCCAACGATATTTTACTTGATGAAAATTTTGAACCGCAAATTAAAGACGGTGATTTCATTATCGGAGAAAGCACGTATCAGCATCAAAAAACTTTACTGTTTGCTGAAAAAGGAGAATTTAAAAGCAATCCAACCACGGGCGTTGGTACAAGAAAATATCTTGAAACGAGTAAACCCGATGAATTTGCAAGAGAAATAAGACTCGAATTTTTCGCTGACGGGATGCAGGTGAATTCTTTAAAAGTAGATGAAAATTTAGCCATCACTATTGATGCAATATATAAATAACCATGAAAGAATTATTAGTTTATAAAAAGCACGCAATCGGAATTTTAGCAGCAATAAAGAAACCGGCTGTTGCTGTTCCTGCTGTTGGAATGATTACACTCAGTGATTGTCAGTGGGGAATCTCTTTACTATTTGTACTGATGCTTTTTGATTTTATAACCGGTGTTTTGGCTTCATGGAACCTGTGGAAAAATTCAAAGATTGAGAGCAGTTTTTGGCAAAAAGGATTTACCAGTGTACGAATCAGAGAATCCGTTGTAAAAAGTATCACTTATTTTCTGCTGATCATGTGCGCCTACGGGATTGAGACCATATTTAAAATTAAAACCTTTAAGGCCGAAAGTTACACTGAGCATCAGATCACGCTCACTTTGGGAGCAATAGCCATCGCCTGTGCAATTGAGTTTTATTCAATATTTTTTGAGAATCTGCCGAAAGCAGGATTTAGTATTGAACTTAAAGTGAAAGCAATTTTTGTAAAAGTAAAATCAGCAATATCATCTGTAAGAAGTTTGAAAAATGGAGGCAACGATACTGAATAGACAAAGTTTACTTGATATCGCAATTCAGCATACAGGAAGCGTTTTAAACACGTTTCAAATTGCTTTTGAAAATAACATATCTATCACGGATGAACTGCCCACGCTTGTAAAGCTGGCAGGAACTGAAAATAAAGAAATTAAAAACTTTCTAAAATTAAAAAAGATTTCTCCAGCATCTGATTTCGATATCAACGTGATTGAGATAAAACCACTTGGTGGTGTAGGATACTGGGAAATCGAAAAAGACTTTGAAGTACAATGAGAACATTAGACGAAATTTTTAACAGCCTTTTGGAGAGAAAAACCACCTACCCGGCACTTGATGTTTTAGATTCTACTTCTAAAGTATCCATTTGGCGAAATATGCTTTGGGTTTTTGCTTTTGCTGTCTATGTTCACGAGCAGATTTTTCAAGCTCACAGAACGGAGGTGGCTCAGATTATCAATGATGAGAAATCGCATACTTTAAGATGGTATAAAAAGATGTCTTTGGCATTTCAATATGGTTTTTCTTTGATTGTAGACTCAGATCAGTTCAATAATGAAAATCATACAGACGATGAAATTGAAGCTGCAAAAATCGTTAAATATTGCGCTGTGACAGAATCTGAAAACGACAGCCGTTTAATCATTAAAATAGCCACCGAATCCGGTAATATTTTGCAACCTGTGACGGCTGATCAGAAAGAAGCTTTTGAGTACTACATCTCAGAAATACGTGATGCAGGAGTACAGGCAACAGTTATCAACTATCTGCCGGATAAGCTTCAATTATTTCTACAAATTAAAAGAGACCCTAATGTTTTGGATTCTTCAGGTGTTTCCATTTTATACGGCAATCAGCCTGTGAATGACGCCCTGAATCAGTTTAGAAAAGAACTTCCATTTAATGGAGAATTGATTTTAAACAAATTAGTAGATAAGCTGCAGATTATTGAAGGTGTTGTAAATCCTCATTTAATTAATGTAAAAACTGCCTGGATTGATGCTGATGCCGGAACGTACGGCAACTTTGAAAACATTGAGATTTCAAAAATACCGGTTAGCGGATATTTTGAAATAGACTGGGAAAACTCTGTGATTGAATATGTGGTATAAATTAAATGCTCAAAAACTAATCCTTCAAGCTTGGGTTTCTTTTTTGAGAAAGCCTGTTATCGGTTCATTTTTATCGCTTGTTTCTGATGAAATCACAGATTTGAATAATATTTTCAACATCAGCCGAACCGCTAACATAACAAAGATTACGCATAATTCTCAGGTCTGTAAGCTCCGAAAGATATTGAATGATACTTTCGATGATCAGCGAAGAATCACCATCGTTGATGGCGTTTTAAAAAAGCCTGTTTACATCTACACCGATGCGGAACAGAAACCGGAATGGTTGGGTGAATTAATAATCTACACATCAGAAGAAACTGAAGGAAACGGAATTGATTTCACAGTCATTATTCCCGGAGAACTTAAAAATTATCAAATAGAAATAAAAGCCCTGGTTGACTTCTACAAGTTGGCAGGAAAACGTTATAAAATAGAAGTTGATGAAACTATTTAATTTTAATCAGACAGGCGGTTTTAAGCTTGTTACAGATATCCTTACAAAAATTCAATCTGCTTACTCGATCTACAACGGAGTAGCGAGAATGGCAGGTGATAAAGCTATTCTTTCCGGGTGCGAAGATTTGGGAACTTCCGTTGGTGATGGATATGTCGTGATTAATGGTGAAATGCTTGAATTTAAAGGTGCCTTAAAACAGACAACCGTAATAATCAAAGAGGAAATTGGAACAGCAGATTTTGAAGACGGCAGCACCAAGCCATTTGAGACAAATCGCTATGCCACATTTGGTTTTTCTACAACATCCTTTCCCTGGGCGGAATTTAAAAGAGTTCCAGCACTCAATAGCCTGCCTGCAACAATTACAACTCTGGAAACTAATCTCAACACAAAGATCGACAATCTGATCAATGCTCTTGGATTTCTAAAAAAAGGAAATGTTTTTATAGGCGATATTGCCAATAAACCAAACGGCTGGACTACTACTGGTGCGGGGTATTCAATTTACCTGATTAACTCTACTCCCAGCGGAAGTGGTGGCGACGATTTATACAGAATCGTTTTCACCGAGCCTTTGCCAACAAACGATTTTATGTTGTACGGAACCATTAATTACAGTGGCGACTTCAACGCCAATAATGATGTGATATTTTCCATCACCAACAAAAATGTTAACGGTTTTGATCTTTCGATTAGAGAGGTTTCGCAAATCGTTCAAAACTTAAATTTCGATTTCATCATATTCAAAAAATAACAATGAAAATTTCAAAACAAACTTTACGAACTAATTTTAAAAGAGGTTTAAAACCTCTTCAAGAAACATTTTACAATTGGTTTGACTCTTACTGGCACAAAGACGAACTTATAGATATCAACGCCGTAAAAGATTTAAAAACCCAGCTTGACAACAAACTTGATTCAAGCGCTCAGGATTCTCTAATGGATGCATTTCAGGATGCATTAAATCAAGCTTCTTTCGGCTTAAAGGGAATTGCCATACCTGCAACAGTTCCTACAGTTTACGATCCGGCAACCTTTCCTAATGGACTTTACGAGAAATACGATGTGGAGGTTGCCGGAAGCTTTACCCATTTTCTGAAAGCTGACGGACAGCCAGTGGTAATTACCGCTGATGAGTTGAAGGGACTTGTACAAATTGCCGTAATGAATGGCATATCTGTAAAAATTGTGAAACTATTGCCACAAGCTAAGAAAAGCATAATAAATTTCTCAGATATTCCTTCAAGTGATTTTCCTCTGCAAAATGTAGGGACAGAGAAAGTACAGACCATTAATAACGTTGGTTTGTTTCAGTTGAAAGACGGTGAGACTGCTAATGTTGGAGATTTGCCGGGGGTGAGTGATGTTTGGGTAAATCTTGGTGGTCAGGATGATGAAGTACGAAGCGTATTAGATTTAATCAAAGTCTATGAAGATGATTTTAACTTCGATGGAAGTACAAGTAATTTATATGTAAATAACGAGAGGATGATGAAATATCCTAATTTCGTTAATAATCCATATTCTTTTCTTCACACCCTAAAAGATTATGATATATCCGCATATACTGTTTTGCACATTACGTCGGCAATGTTCTCAAAAGAAGCAAACATTATTGACGGTCTTATTGGAGTTAAAAGTGATGGTACCGTTGATAATATATTAAATATTAATGGTTTTACAGGTGACTATCCCACAGTTAATGATTTTGATTTCGATATTTCAAACTACGAAAAAATATCGTGTACTTTTGACGAAAGCACAATACCAATCGTTGGTTATTTTACTACGGGTATAGATTATTCGTATAAATCCAAAACGATTGAAGGTTTACAAAAAAGAGTAGGTGATGTGGATTTTTATAATAATTCAAAATTTACAGGAGGAACGTTGCTCAACCCAAATGGTACTGTAAAAGCTGTAACGCCTGCTTGGGGTTATTTTACGGTTTACGTTAAATCTGGGGAAACTGTAAAGGTCGGATTGTACGGAAATCCAACGGTTGTTATTGGAATTAAATACAGTGAATCAGGCAATGTTTTGGGAAATTTTGGACTTTTTAGTGGTTTAAACGGTGATTACCACGAATTAGAATTCGTGTCTGATTTTGACGGATTTATAAGATTTCACAGTAGCACATATTTCGGCACAAATTATTATGCTTACAATTTTAAAGATTATTTGTCAATAGGCGAAAGATTGAAGAAATCAGGAATTGGTCAAAATTTACGAGACATAATAGTTAATGGCGATAATCCAGAAAAAGTAAAAGGTATTGTAGGAAATTCAGAAGAATGCACGGTTTTAAGATATAAAGGCGTGTTAAGGTTTTATTTTTCTGCTCTCGATGAAGGTTCAGACTCACACGAGCATATTAAAGTTGGAGATTATGACCCTGAAACAAATACTGTTAGTAATATAACAAGTGCCATAAACGGCACAACAACAGGCAAATCATCAACTACTCACAAATGTAGTAACATTTTCATTTTCAATGGTGTTGTTTACGCGTTAGTAACTCTTTGGTTTCCAACAAACGGGGTGGCGTTATGTAAATCCACAGACGGTCGAAATTTTACCCTTGTAAAAAATAACTATGATAACGGGGCATTTGCTTACCAAAACGGAAATCACACCTTTATCACCGAAAAGATAAATGGATATTACTATTGGTTTACGGAAGGAAGACATACAGACACAGGTAATTGGCTAACAAAACTACTTAGGACATCATCCGATGATATAGAGACGGCTGTATTTGAAGACCTTGGATTACTGAAAGGAATGACGCCGATGTATGGAGGAAACAATACCCATTATCACGCGGGCAAATTTAAAATGTTTCTACACGGTGGGGAGGGAAATTTACCTAATTGGTTGATGTATGCAGAATCTGAGGTATCAGACCCTACATATTTTAAAATGGTATATAATCCTTTGTTGGCTATAACGCGCCAACCTTATGCAAACACAGATCAAATAGCAGATCCTGAAGTTGTCGAGATAGATGGGCAGACTTATATGTTTGCGGAATACTGGGATAACACAGCTTTAAAGTGTTCAGTTTGGAGGTTTAAATGTGGTGAAGGCAGGTTGAACAAAATTTTAGACAGCGATATTTATTGATTATTTCGGGAGTACTTTAAAACTCAACTAAAAATGAATTCTTAGAGGAAATGAATTAAAAACGTCCTCCAAATTAAAAACTTCCTACAGTATTTTAATAGCAACAAAGCCACCCGATGGAGGACGAAAAGTCTTCTTTCGGGTGGCTTTGTTGAATACTGTAGGAAGTGCAAATATAACGTAAAATTAAAATAAATGTCAAATTTCAAGTACAAAGAGCAACACGCAGTTATTGTGAAAGTCGAAAGCGAACAGGAGCAAAAAGAGGTTTTCGAAAAATTAAAAAAATTAGGTTTCAAAGATTTAAAAGTAGTATCAGTATGAAAATAGAAGTAAATCACAGTTGTAAAAATTTTAATTCGTTCCGCTCGGAAAAAGTAAAAAGTTTATTTAACGCTGAAAGCGGCCACGAATGGCAGCACATTGCAGAACTACCAATCGAGGAGGAAGGCTGGCAAATTGGTTTAATTGTCGGCGCATCCGGAAGTGGGAAAACATCTATCGGAAAAAGTATTTGGGAAAACGGCATTATCAACCTATCGGAAGGGTGGAATCCTGATTTACCCATTATTGAGGACATCGCCCCAAGTAGCGACATGAGTGTCGTTACCAGCGCATTATCTTCGGTTGGTCTTGGAGATGTTCCCTCTTGGCTTCGACCATTTAAGGTTTTAAGCAACGGCGAACAGTTCCGTGCGGGTTTGGCAAGGTTAATTTGCGATGCACCAGAAAAAGTTGTAATTGATGAGTTTACGTCCGTAGTGGACAGACAAATAGCTAAAATAGGTGCGGCGGCTTTTGCAAAGTCCTGGCGTAAAACAGGAAAACAAATTGTACTGCTTTCGTGTCATTATGATATTATCGAATGGTTGCAGCCGGACTGGGTTTATGATACGAGGGTATCGGAAGTAAAAAAAAAGTCCCAAAACGGCCGGCTGTCAAACTCGACATTTGGAAGGTCAACGGCAGTTACTGGAAGTTTTTTAAAGAGCATTACTATTTAGACCTGAAGCATCCTCCCTGTGCGGAATATTTTGTGGGAACAGTGGAAGGAGAATTGGTTTGTCACGTTGCAGTTTGTCCGCTTTTCACTGCAAAAGCGTACAGAGCCACACGCTTGGTAGTAATGCCTGAATGGCAGGGTGCGGGTGTTGGAACAGCGTTTTTAAATTCCGTGATGCAGTATCACCTTGAAGGTAGCGGAAGATGTGGGCATAAATACCCAACATTTTTTCACACCTCGCATCCGCAACTATGTGGCTATTTAAGAAATTCAAAAAAATGGGTGCAGAACAGCGCAAAGTTACAATTATTCCCGCCGGAACTTTGACGGCGGATAAAATGCCGGAATGTGACTTGGGAATTACGGCGCATTCTTTTGATTATATCGGTAAAAAAACACGGTACATCCCAAAGCTTGGGTGGCTTGGATACCATCCATCCTTATTACCCAGGCACCGTGGGCGTTCTTCAATCGAATGGGCAATCAGGATGAATGAACCAATTACAGGCGGTACGGTATTTTGGCTGAACGCAGGAATCGACAGAGGTGACATAGCATATCAGGACTGGTGCTGGATTCCTCCTGATTATTATTTAGAACCGTCCAATTCGGCCGTAAAATTATGGAGAGACGAATTATGCCCGATGGGTTTAAAACTCTTTGAAACGGCGTTGAAAGATGTTTTAAATGGTGTAATAAAAAGAAAGCCACAAGACAGGCGTTTTAGCACATTTGAGCCCAACACGAATGTAAAAGATATCTATCGCCCAGACTTACTGATGATTGACTATGAAACAAGGTAAGCATTAAAAAAACCGCATATCGCGGTTTTTTTTTGACGTTTTGTTTTAGATTTGTTGACGTTTTGTTTTGGCGATTATAGAGTCATGTTAAGGAGATAATGCAATAGCTGATTCATTAAAGATAAATAACATTCCAAGCGATAATCAAATTGAAAAATGGCGTTCAGGCTTTGATGGTATTACTTACAAATTTGAAATTAAAAATAAAAACTCATATTCATTTAAATATTATTGGACGCCTACATCACAGGAGAAATTTGAAGAATCTGATAAAATTAATTTCTTCTTAACGAAAATTGATAAAATTATTAATTATCGGGAAAACGGTGAAAAATTCAGAAAAGAAATACCATACTTCAGTTGGACAAAAGATGGTGTTAGCTGGACTGCAGTAACTGTTTTGAACAAAGAAAATTATTCTGAATACAAAAAATATAAAAAACTAAAAAAGAAACAATCGAAACGAAAATTATGACATCGCCTAAAAACAGTTCGGCAATAGCGAACGGAAAGTGATCAACTTCCGTTCTTCGCTTTACTAGAAATTTGTATTTTAGTTGATAGTTTCAGCCTTGATTTACCTACCATCACAAACTCCAAAAATTTACCCATAATAAAATGAAAATCCTTTTAACACCAATGTCTTGTCTGTTTTTATTGACTTCCTGTAAGTATAATACGGAACAAAAAGCGCTGTTGAGTAAAATAGAGAATTCAAAAAGTGAAATTTTTGAAGAAAATTTTGAAAACGTTATTACTGAGACTTTTGCTAAAGATGACTTAGCAGAATTGTCATCAAATCAAAATGCTAAAATTGCTATCTATTTTTATGAAATTTTGCTTAAAAGATATCCAACGGAAGCCTATCATATTTTTCTTAAAAACATCAACAATACTGAAAAGATTGTAATATCAACAAGCTACGATACCCTTCAAGAAATGACTGTTTCAGAGGCAATGCTCTATTATGCTACATTAAAGAATAATGTTTTCTCACAAAAGCAACTGGATGTCATTTCAGATAAAATCATTTTAGACTTAGACAACAAGAAACATTTAAGCGGACACTTAACTTTGTACCTTGATAATAACAAGGAAAATCCAAAACCAAAATATTATTCGATTCTCAGAGCTGAAATTCAAAAAAAAATACCAGACAATTATTACAATAATATTACTCTTTTAACCTACTTTTCAAATTACAATAAGCCAGAAGATGTAAAATTAATTACTGAATGCTTAGAAAATTCAATTTACAGGGAACCAACATATTTTAACTCTGCAATTGAATTTATTAATCATTCACCGAAACCTGAATATTTTAAAATTCTGGAAAACTATTATGATAGAAAGATCAATGGTAAAAAATTCAGAGCCGACGATATTTTTTTTGAATTGGAATTGTTTACAAAAGCGGTAAGTAAATATAAAAATGAGGAAGGAAAAAAATTATTAGATAAATTGATTAAAAAAACTTCTTATTTTTCGGAAGGCAGCTTTCTTGCACCAAACGAACAGATTTTTTTGATCTTGGAAAGTGAAGATAAAACTAATTTTTTTTCTGATGAAAAAACAATTTTATCAAAACAAATCAACAAAACAGTAATTGACACGATTAAAAATTACAATAAAAGATGGAACTGAAATACTGTTGCTAAAAAGGTATTATCAATAGGAAATTTGTAAGTTCACGTTCTGCACTTTGGTAGAAATTTGTATTTTAGTTGAAAGTTCGTCTTCAATCGATCCTCCTATTCCGAGCCCCAAAATATTGTATACAATAAATCCACAATACTTAAACCTATGAAATCACTCTTTATATTTTTTCTCCTATTGGTTTTAGCTCTAAATTTTGGATGTAAGCATACAGATACTATTCCAGTAAAGGTCAAACTTAATCTTGAAAAGGAATATACTAAATCCTTGAGTAAAAATGATCCCTGGGTAAGAGATCAAATAGAACAACAAAGTTTGAACGTTGATGCAGACTCTGTAATTGTACATTATTATGACATAAAAATTGAAATTGAAAATACCGGACAAAGAGATATATACGTATGGTTGATGACTTGCTCTTGGTATAGTAATATAAAGATTAATAATAACTATATTTATTTTTATACTCGGGGATGTGACAGCAATTTTCCAGGACGTGAAAAAATTACACCACAATCAAAAATAACATTGAATGGAACAGTTCGAAAAAATTTAAAATTTGATTATCCGGATGAAAACAGTATATATGGAAAAGAAGTAGAGTTTACTAAAGTAGGCTTAGTAACCATAGATGATATTTACAAAACTAACGTGGAAGTGGTAGACTATTCACTCAACATGGAAGATAAAAGTAAGCATAAAGTCATTTGGAGTAACGGAATAAAACTCTTGAGTGAAAAAGATCAGTATCAAGAAGAATTTGACTAAAATAATTTTCACATTCAACAAGTTTTTGATAAAATTGAGTCTGAATGGTTTTCCATGTTGCACAATAGCAAAGCCACAAAATTTTAGTAGCAGAATTAAAGAGTGGGCAGAAATCTAAACAAGTATAAAAAAAACATTTATATATTTTTTACTAATTAACCTGAGTTCGGGATAAAAACAGAAATGTACTTTATAAAAAACAGCAATAATTCATATATTTAAGTTTCTTTTATTCAAATATTTAGATGATTTATTGCTTTGAATTCGAATCAAATCACAAAAATTCCCTTCGAAAATTAGAATGCTGCGTCGCCGTAAAATAATCACAAAAAACCTGATAAATTGCAGAATCGGTATGCGTTGCTTTGAGTCCTAACTGAAAATAAATCTCCAAAATCTGATGCGATAATTTTTTGACTGATTCGGTTGCTAAAATGTGAATTTCAGACCGTTTTTCGGAAGAAACTGTTTCAAAATCATTCAGAATATTTTCTACTTCATTTGCAAATTCAAAAGTTTTGTCTAGTTCATTATTGATCATTTTGTTGATTGAACTTAAATCAAGATTTGGCCTTATCTTAATCGATTCCTCAGAAAAATGCGCCGCCATTCCAAGATAATTGACCAGCAGAGTCAAATCTGCAAAAATCCTGAATGGAATTTTATCTAAAACATCATCCGTGAAAAATTCATCGTAAATAAAGCTGTATTCTTCAGAAACTTTCACATTTTCGACTTTAAATGAAAACGTTCCCGTAGCTTTCATGCCCATCGATTTCCAGTTGGGAATAATTTCGACTTCATCTTTAGAAATAACAAACGACCTTATCATTTCAGAACCCGATTCATCAAGCAGAGGATTTCCGTTTTCTGTTAGTTTTGCATTCAACGTGAAATGACTCAAATGTGGCGCTCCGGTTGCAAAGTGCCAAAGTCCGTTGATGATGAAAGTTCCATCATTTTGTTTGTCTGCCGTTCCGCCAATCATTCCGCTTCCTCCGAAACAGGTTTTAGAATTGGAAAAAAGTGCCTTTGCAACCTCTGGTTTTAAGTTTCTTGAAAAAAAATTGGCACCAGAACATAATGTGATCATCCAGCCCAAACTTCCATCTATTTTAGACCAATCAAAAAGGATTTGCAAACCTATATTTAAACGAAAACCCAATCCGCCATATTTTTTTGGAACCCAAATTTGAAGCAATCTTTCCTGATGAATCTGGTCAATAATCTCAGAAGGAACTTTTGAAACCTGATGCATCTTTGCTGTGATTTCTTCGGGTGTAAACATTATTTGAAGTGTGTTTAAGTGAATGCTTTTATCTCTCGCTAATCAGTCAGATGTTGCAGATAAAAATCAGCTCAATTTGCTAAATCTGCGTGATTATTTAAAAATCAATCGACTTCTAAAGATTTAGATTTAATAATTTTCCGCCATTCGATGTAACCTGAAATAGCAATGATAAATAAGAAAGCCGTCAAAGCCGCATACAGATACAACTCTTTATGGATCAACAACGGAATTGCGATGATGTTGCTGATATTTAATAAGATCCAGTTTTCGATTTTTCTTCTTGCCATCAGCCACATTCCCGCCCAGGCAAATGCACTGACCAAAGAATCCAAAATCGGAACATCAGAATCTGTAAAATGGGTAAGAAAAATATAGAAAAGACTGAATGTTCCCACCACAATTCCAGCGGTTATTAATTTTTCCTTATTGTTCGTTTCAGAAATTACGGTTTCCGAATGCCCCTTACCAAACTTCCAGTAAAGCCATCCATAAATACTCATCACCAGATAATACAGATTTAAGGTAAATTCTGCATACAGTTTGGCTAAAAACATCACGTAAAGCGAAAGTGAAATTCCGGCAATCCCGAAAAGATAATTGTTTGAATTGTTTTTTCTGGCTAATAAAACCTGAACTGCTGAAAAGCTGACTCCCAGCCATTCCTGCCAGGTAGTCTGTTGTAAAATTTCCTGCATCAAATTAACTTTTTATAAAATTAAATGATGAGATGATAAATCATAAAAAATCCCTACGTCGGCATTATCCGAATCAGGTGTGGAAAAAAATTCCCGGGTATCATCTCAGCCGCCAGTGGCAGCACCCCATTAATAGGGCAAATGTGAGACTTTTTTTTGGAAAATGAAAGATTTTTGTTTTACAGTATTACTTAGAGCCTGTTTAAAAACTATTAGAACAGTTTGATTATATTGATTTTAATGGATGATTAATGGAGTCATTGGCAGGCTCAGACTGACAGATCAATACCAACCGCTCAATTTAACTGTGTCACTCTGAACCTGTCGCAGAGTGTTTAAACCATCATTATTAATTTGATAAAAATTTAAACAGGCTTTCAGAAACTTAAAGCAAATTTTAAGACTATGTTTGCCATCAGGAAAAGACTTCAAACATCTATCTATTACTGATTTCAGCACATCAAAATCTACGTTCAAAAGCATCTGACTCCGTTAAAAATTTTCGTAAATTAAAATTTTACAGTTGGTCTCAGCCGTTTTCAAACGCATAAATTTCGTATCTTTAAATTTCAAATAAAATTTTAGTGAAAAAAGGTCTTAAAAGAACGCTCAGAGTTTCCAAATACGTAATTTACAGAGAAACACTTGTAGATTACAGAGAGCATTTTTGGTCTTTTTTAGGAGCATTTTTTGGCATTGGGCTCATTGCGTTTTTCCAGTCTCACTATTTATTACAGGAAGAAAATGTATTTCTGATTGGTTCTTTCGGCGCATCAAGCGTATTGATTTACGGAGCAATTCAAAGTCCGTTGGCACAACCACGGAATCTGATTGGCGGTCATGTACTCTCAGCATTAGTCGGGGTTACTGTTTATCAGATTGTACCTGATATTTTATGGCTATCAGCCCCTTTGGCGGTAGCATTTTCGATTGTCCTGATGCAGTATACCAAAACCCTGCATCCGCCGGGAGGAGCAACCGCTTTAATTGCCGTAACATCAACAGGAAAAATCCCTGAAATGGGATATTGGTATGTGCTTTCACCTGTACTTTCAGGATGTCTGATCCTGCTATTGGTAGCTTTGGTATTCAATAATATGACCAAAAACCGAACGTACCCTACGGGCGCATGGTGGAAAAAACTTTTACGCAAAAAACACAAACACACAATGAAAAATTAATGGGTATGGAATGTATTGAGTGCGGTGAAAAAATCATCGGCAGATCTGATAAAAAATTCTGTAACGACGGCTGTAGAAATGCTTTCAACAATAAGCAAAACAAAAATTCCAGCAATCTGATGCGGAATATCAACAATAAACTTCGTAGGAATTACAGAATTCTGAGTGAAATCAATATTGAAGGAAAAACTAAAATTCCTAAAACAAAGCTCGATGGCTTGGGATTTGATTTTAATCTTTTCACAAGTCTGAAGGTTTATAAAAACGGTTCAGAATACAAATTTGTTTACGATCAGGGCTACAAAATTTTAGAAGAAAACTTTGTTTTGATTGTAAAAAATTCATAACTGAAAAATGAAAGAAACAGTTCTCATCACCGGAGCTGGCGGAAGTATCGCCAGAAAACTTGCAGAACGGCTGCAAAACGATTTTGAAGTAAGATTTCTAACGCGGAAAAAGAAAAATCCGAATGATTTTCAATGGGATCTGGAAAATAAAACCATTGATGAGAAAGCTCTGGAAAATGTTCGACACATCATTCATCTCGCTGGTGCCAACATCGCTGAAAAAAAATGGACTCCTGAAAGAAAACAGGAAATCATAAAGAGCCGGACAGATTCTGCAGAGCTCCTTCTTAATACGCTGAAGCAGAAAAATATCATTTTAAAATCTTTCATTTCAGCTTCAGGAATTAATTATTACGGTACCGTGACAACTGAGAAAATTTTCACGGAAAATGATCCTTCAGGAAGTGATTTTTTGAGCAAGGTAGTTGTACTTTGGGAAAAATCTGCTGATGCTTTTAAAGACAGCAATGTTGCAGAGCGTGTGGTAAAATTACGTACTGCAGTGGTTTTAACTGAAAATGAAGGCGCATTACCAAAACTGGCAGCACCCATAAAATTTGGAGTCGGTTCTCCCGTTGGTTCTGGAAATCAATATATGCCGTGGATTCACATCGACGATATCTGTGGAATGTATGAATTTGCATTGAAAAACAACAATGTATCTGGAGCTTACAATGCTGTTGCACCGGAACATGCCACTAATAAAATCCTCAGCAAAAAAATTGCGGAAATTTTGAAAAAACCTTTTTTCATGCCTAATGTTCCGGGATTTGTTCTGAAAATGATGTTTGGTGAACTGTCTGTTGCACTTCTGGAAGGTTCCAGAGCATCTTCAGAAAAAATTCAGAAAGCAGGTTTTGCATTTCACTTCCCCCAATTAAAGGGGGCGCTGGAAGATCTGCTGAAAAAGTAACAATTCAATAAATAATCTATTACATCATGAGACTTACGTACTCATTCATTTTTTGCCTCTTCTTTACTGCCGGGGTTTTTGCACAAAAAAATGAAACATTAAATGCCAAAGACAAAAAAATTATTGAGCATTTTGAAAACAATTACAAGAAGAAAAACTATAAAAAGTTTGAAGGAAAAATAGCTGTGTACAAAAATTATGTGACTTTTGACGACAAAACGGTGAGTTTCGATCCCAGCGATAAAGCTACGATCAGCATTCTGCAAAACGGCCTGATTTACCCACAACTCATCTCAGATTATCAGGCAGAAAAATACAGGGAAGAGACAACAGACCGCACTCAGAAGCGTTTTATGAAAATCCAGAAAGACTGGAAAGCAGCTTTCGATATTAAAAGTCTAAAGCTGAGCCTGCTCCAGGAACTGTCTTATTTTAAAAAAAACAGCACCGTTAAAAGATTTAAAGTAAGTTCGAAAAATAGTAACCTCCCAAATTCTGTCACTTACTTTTTTGAACTCACGAATGATAAAGCTGACGCCAAAACATCAATGTCTGATTTTCTGAATGGCGCAAGGCTGACCTATTTTGATCAGGAATGGTATGACTAATTTTCTTTAACTAGAAAAAAAAGGAAAATTTCCCCATTCCTGTTCCGGTTATTGGATGATCAGATTATCTGACAAAAAAGGATTTGTCTAAATGAAATTTCAGTGTGGTAAATTAAATCATTTTAATCACTACTTTTCCTTTAGCACGGCCATTTTCAACGTATTTTAATGCTTCATTTGTCTGCGCAAAAGGAAAAACTTTATCAATAACCGGTATTATTTTCCCGGCGTCTACAAGGCCGTTGATTTTTGCCAGCTTATATCCGTTGACTTTCATGAAAAGAAATTTATAATCTATATTCTGTTTCTCTGCAGTTCTTCTCACTTTGCTACTCAGAAAAAAGGTTGCCAATTTTACATACCATGGAAGATTAAATTCAGCTGAAAAAGCAGGCGTGGGAGGTCCTGATATCGAAACAATTTTACCGTTCGGTTTTACTACCGTAAAAGATTTTACCTAAGTTTTGTCATCCTGACTGTTTAAAACCACATCATAATCTTTCAAAACATCTTCAAAATTCTGAGTTTTGTAATCAATCAAAACATCAGCGCCAAGTTTTTTTAAAAGTTCAAAACTTTTTTCGCTCGCTGTAGTTGCAACCGCAGCTCCCAAATATTTTGCCAGCTGGATAGCAAGAGTTCCCACCCCACCGGATCCTGCCTAAATGAAAACTTTCTGCCCTTTCTGTACATTCGATTTCTCCACCAGAGCCTGCCAAGCCGTTAAGCCAACTAAAGGAATTGAGGCAGCCTCTTCCATCGTTAGGTTTTTAGGTTTTAAAGCGATATCTTTTTCGTTTACAGAGATAAATTCAGCAAAAGCTCCGATATGAAAGTCGGCAGGTCTGACATAAATTTCATCGCCCACTTTAAAGTTTTTTACTTTTGATCCAACCTTAATAATTACTCAAGCAACATCGTGACCAAGAATGAGTGGCATTTTGTAAGGTAAAATCAGTTTAAATTCGCCATTTTTTATTTTCGAGTCTAAAAGATTAACGCTTGCTGCGTGAATTTCAACTAATACCTCATTTTCCTTTACAATCGGTTCTGGTATTTCTACCAATTGCAGTTCGCCACCTTTTTTATAACTGCTGATACTCAATGCTTTTATAATTTGAAGTTTTATTCAAGAATTTCATTTGCTTTTTTCGGATTGATGGGTCTGAAAGCTGTTTTTGGAAAAAGCCTTTTGATAAAGTCCACAATTTTCGCATCTCCCACACGAATTAAGTTCTGATTTTTTGTTAATCCTTTGATCAGACCTTTAACAAATTCTTCCGTCGATATTTTTTTATCATTTCTTTCAGAAGTCATTTCTGTAGCCACATGCGGTGGAATAAGGTCGAAAACTTTCACTGTACTTCCCGCAATTTTTAAATGTTCCAGAAGCGAAACTGTATAAAATGCCAATGCCACTTTTGAAGATGAATACGTTGCTTCAATTAATGAAGGAATAATACAGAAGTTGGATGTGATGTTGATAAACGCAGCTTCTTTTCTGGATTTCAACTTATCCATAAAGATATTATTTAATCTGATGACTCCCAAGTAATTGACATCTATTTCGTAGGCTGCATTTTCGATATGTTTGTTATTTGCAACACCCAAATTCAACGGAGAAGCCAATACCGCAGCATTATTTTACAAAATATCAAATCCACTCAATTCTGAAATGGCGTTGAAAAGCAGATTTACATCGTCTTGGTTTGACACATCACTTTTAATAGCATTGAGATTTGGAAGCAGACTTTTTGCAGCATCAAGTCTTTCCTGATTTCTTCCTGTAACGATGACTTTTGCGCCTAATTCCAAAAACTGTATTGCGGCTTCCAGATCAATTCCTGAAGCACCGCCAGTGACGATTTTTCCTTTTAATTGCATGATTAAATTTTAAAAGTTAAAATACTCTGTTGGTAAATTTTAAAGTTCAAAAAAATAAAACTGTTTTAAACTCCAGCTTTTTTGGTCTTTCTGAAGATTCATTTAAGCTTTCTTTTGTGTCTTTTGTGGTTAATTTATTCGAAAATTCTTTCTTAATTTTTTTAAGCTAATCCTTTTGCAAAAAACTGTTTAGAATCGCCAACCGGAACATCAAACTGATTTTTTGACAGTGCCAAAAATAATTCTTCAGCAACTTCAGAAGGCGGAATTCCGTTAGCTCCACCGATTTCTGCAGAGAAATCTGTATTGACTAATGGTGGATATACTTCATAAATCTGAACATTTCCCTGCCCTTCATAAGTTTGTCTTAATGCTTGCGTGTAACTGTGTAAAGCCGCTTTTGTTGCGCCGTAAGTTGGTAACATTTTGTGGCTTCCAAAAACTGCAATTGATGAAATATTAATTACCGCTGCTTCCGTTTTTTGGACTAAATGAGGAAGCAAAAGTTCTGTGAAATGAATAACGCTGAAATAATTGGTATTCATTTCAACAGCTGCTTTTTCGTGAGCGTTTTGAGTTTCATTCAGCATATAGGCAATTGCAGCACCTGCATTATTGATGATGATGTTGACTTCCGGATGATTGTTTTTTAAATGTTCTGCGATGCGTAATCTGTCTGCTTCAACGGATAGATCACCCTGAATTGCTACAGCATTGCCCAACTCTTTTAATGCATTTTGAAGACGTTCTTGATTTCTTCCGTTGATGATTATCCTGTTGCCTTCTGCGCTCAGTTTTTTTGCCATGGCCAAACCAATTCCGGCACTTCCGCCACTTATGAATACTGTATTTCCTTTTGTTTTCATATTTTTTGTTTTAAATAAAATCTGTTGTTATGATGATAGACTTTGCGACAGGGATTGCAGCGGCATCCTTTTGTGCAGCGGCAGCGGAACAAAAGATACAGCGGAAAGCCCGGCCGTTCGCCCAAATTATTTTAATTGTTCAGAGCAGGGTAATCGGTATAACCCTTTTCGCCAGGCGTGTAAAAAGTCGCCTGATCCGGCTGATTGAGTGGTGAATTGGTCTTGAAACGTTCTACCAGATCGGCATTGGCAATGAAAGGAGTTCCGAAAGAAACCAAATCTACGTCGCCATCCTGTAAAACTTTGGTGGCAGTTTCTTTGTTGAAGCCTCGGTTGATAATGATAGTACCGTTGTAGATTTTGCGGAAATGCTTTGCGACTTCCTGAACAGCATTTGAATTACCCGAAACGTCTGTAAAAGGCTCTATCAAATGTAAATAAGCCAAATTGTAATCGTTCAGACGGTTGACGATCTGATTATAGAGTTCAATGGTTTCATCATCTACTAAAATCCCCATAATTCCGTTGAGAGAAGGGTTTAAGCGAACTGCAACTTTTTTTAAATCTGCAAATTCTTTGATAGCATCCAGAATTTCGAAAAGAATTCTCGCTCTGTTTTCTACCGAACCACCGTACTCATCGGTGCGGAGATTGGAATTTTTGCTGAAAAACTGCTGAATCAAATAACCATTTGCACCGTGAAGCTCTACTCCATCAAACCCTGCTTCAAAAGCATTGATTGCAGCCTGTTTGAAATCGGTAACTGTTTGTTTGATATCTGCAACAGTCATCGGCTGAGGCTCTTCACTTGTCTGAAAACCCTGAGCTGTAAAAACCTGTTGTTGAGGATTCACGTTGGACGGAGCCAAAGGTTTTTTGCCGTTATGCAAATCCGGATGAGAATATGCACCTGTATGCCAAAGCTGCGCAAAAATTTTGCCTCCTTCTTTGTGAACAGCTTCCGAGATCAATTTCCAGCCTTCGATTTGTGCTGAACTGTATATTGCCGGTACGTTGATTACGCCGACGGCTTGCGGACTGATGAAAGTGCCTTCAGTGATAATCAGACCTGCGGTAGCTCTCTGCTGGTAGTACTTTGCGGTGAGTTCAGTTGCTTTATGTTCTTGATTATCTGAACGGCTTCGGGTCATTGGAGCCATTACGATACGGTTTTTCAGATCTAAGTTTTGCTTTTGTAGGCATCAAAAAGAATGTTTTCCATTGTATTTTAAATTTAATTCGGTAAATTTGCTTGCGTTTTGCAAGTACAAATCTATAAAATTACTTTTAAAACGCAAGTGGTTTTATTTAATTATTTAAAAATAATTGTATGTCGAGTTCAAAAAAGAGATCAGACTGCCCTATCAGCAGCTCATTAGACGTATGGGGAGACAAATGGTCACTGCTCATTGTAAGAGATCTGATGTTCAAAAAACAGAGTACTTACGGAGAATTTTTAAAATCTGACGAGAAAATAGCGACCAACATTCTGGCTTCAAGACTTTTAATGCTTGAGGAAAATGGCATTATCAGCAAGCAGGATCACCCTGACAGTAAGGCAAAAGTTTTATATAAGCTCACAGAAAAAGGCATTAATCTGCTTCCTTTGCTGATAGAAATCAATCTGTGGGCAGAAAAATATTCTGAAATTCCTGAAAGTCAGAAGATGATTTTGAATGCGGTGAAAAAGGATAAAGCGGGGTTTATTAAGGAGAAAATTGGGGAGTTGAAGCGGGAGGTTTTGTGATTTTTCCTTTGAAACCCGTAATTTGGATGAAAAAGAAGGCAAAGATTGCAATGGTGAAATCTCCTAGGAAAATGTATGCGGAGTCTAAAAAGGAAAAGACTTTTTAATTAAATTCAATTTGATTTACGAAAGCAATGGTTAAACTCCTGCTTTTTTTTGCTTTAACTGGGTTCAAGTTTATTTATCTTTAGCGTAAAACATTTTTATATCATTATCAGTCAAAATCTTATCAAATCTGATTTTTATATGTCTAAATTCTTAATTACACTTTTAACATTCTCTTCACTTTACGCATATACACAGGACTTTATTTTTGACAGTTCTGATTACGATTTTGATAAATATAACGTATCTAAGAAAGATTATAAAATCTATCAATTTTTAGCTGGTGATAGCTTAAGTGGAAAAGTGAGCAAAATCGTAAAATTTAACGAAAGAGGTTATAAAATTTATGAGTCAACTATTAATTATAAAACTTCCAAACTGACTTTTGTCCATGATCATATAGCAAACTTTGTTTATAACGAAAATTTACTTGTCAAAATTGAAACAAAATTTCCTAATTCTATTAATAAATCCCACAGCACTTTCAAGTATAACAGTTTAAAACAACTTATTTCTATTACTTTAAAAAAATTTGAAAAAGGGATAAAAACCAAAGTTGAAAAAACGAATGAAGGTGAGTTATTAGGGGAAGAAAGATGGGAAACCAAAGCTAAATGGACCACAGATTTAAAGAAATACTTCAAATATGATGAAAGGCAAAGGATAGTAAAAACTATTGTCCCTGAAAAATATAAAAAAAGTCAAAATATTTACCATTATTATTACTTAGATAAAAATCCTATAAAAATTACTTCTTATGACAATGAGAGGTTAGTATGGGATGAATATCGTCAGTATCATAATGAGTACGATTATGACTATATTAGATTATGGCCAGATTACGATTTTAAGATTTCAGAAGTATGCACGAGTATAGGTAAAGTTACCTTTATATTTGATGCCGAAGATAAAATATTAGAAATTTCAAAACCTGATTACTCAGGAATCAGAGGAAATATAAAAATAAGATTTTCATATAACGATCAAAAACTGCTGAGTAAAGTTGAAATTATCTCTGTAGATAACAAAATAGAATTGACAAGTTTATATATTTATGATTAAAACAAATTAATAATCAAAAACTTACGGTTTTTAAAATTAAAAAGACTAATTTTGCACCCCGAAATAAGGATTGTACGTTATGAAAAAAATTGGCGATTACAGAAAACTTCTTGAGGTAGACAATACTGCTACTTTGAAAGATTTAAAAACGATATACAGAAATGCGATGAAAGATACGCATCCTGATAAATTTGTGAATAATGAAGAAGGGAAACTGGAAGCGGAAGAAAAAAGTAAATCTGTGATTGAAGCCTATCATTTTTTGGTAAGCATCAACCCTGAAACACAGGAAAAATATAAAGAAGAATACACGGAAACGATTACCACTTCGATAATTACTGATTTTTATCTTGAGAAATCAATCCTTAAAGTTCAGCATTTGAACGGAAAAATGTTTGAATACATCGGAGTTCCAAGAAACACGTATATCAAAATGGTGAATTCAGATTCGCCGAGCCGTTTTGCAAGAAGACATATCTACGGAAATTTTATTTTTAGAAAGTCCGGTGAAGTAATGGCAGATTAATTTTTCTATATAATAAGCAAAGGCTTTCAGTTTATTCTGGAAGCCTTTTTTTGTTTGATAAAATAAAGTTCACCAAAGTAGCGTCCACTTTGTCATCCCGAAGGGATCTAAACAAACTTGTTTAGGAATAGCATGGAAAGATTCGTGTCTAGATCCCTACGGGATGACAGAGATCCTGCTTATTTTTGAGATTGCTTCTTCGCTTTGCTCATCGCAATGACAAAAAAAACGCATCAATAAATTGATGCGCTTTCAGGTTAATTAAGGTTGTTATATTAATCTATGTGTTTCGGGGTGTAGCCGTCTTCACTCAGTTCTTTAGCTTCGTACTCAGCTTTCATTTCAGCATCATAATCTACTTTTTCATTTTTACCCATTCTTCTCAATAAAGAATCAAATAGTGAATATACAGTAGGCACAATAATCAAGGTAAGGAATAATGACGATGTTAAACCACCGATGATTACCCAGGCAAGACCGTTGTTCATCTCGGCTCCTGCTCCTTTTGCAATCGCAATTGGGATCATACCAAAGATCATCGCAATCGTGGTCATCAAAATCGGTCGGAGACGGGCGTGGTTAGCCTGAATCAAAGCGTCGTGCGTATTTGCTCCCGCAGCTTTTCTCATATTGGCAAAATCGACAATCATAATCGCGTTTTTCGCCACCAAACCAATCAACATAATCATTCCGAGCATCGTAAAGATATTGATGGTGTTTCCTGTAATGGCAAGAATCAGCATTACCCCGATTAATGCCAGAGGAATTGAGAACAAGACCACAAACGGATATACAAATGAATCATAAAGTGAAACCATTACCAGATAAACCAATACAATAGCTGCTGCCAAAGCAATTCCTAAAGTACCCATCCCTTCGGTCTGGTTTTCCATATCTCCACTCCAGATGTAATTTACTCCGGCTGGTTTTGTTTTTTCGTTGTTCATAAACTGGTCTGCCCATTCATTCGCAACATCACCCATTGCACGGCCCACCACTTTTGATTTTACTTTCACGGAAGCAGTTTTGTCTCTACGCTCCAGCAAACTTGGTCCTGAACCCATTTTCACCTCAGCAAACTGGCTCAGTCTGATCTGTTCGCCTGAAGGATTGGTAAATACCAGGTTTCTTACATCGTCAATCGACTGTCTGTTGGCATCTCCAAAACGGATGTTGATGTCATATTCATATTCTCCGGCTCTGAATTTTCCGTCTGTATTACCACTGAATGCGGTCTGCATCGTCTGTCCTACACTTGAAAGATTTAAGCCTAAAGAAGACATTTTATCTCTGTCTATATTCACCTGAACTTCAGGGTTTCCTGAGTCTGAAGATAACTCTGCATCTACAGCTCCCGGTACTTTTTTAAGCAAAGCAAGAATTCTGTTGGCTTCTTTGTTTGCTGTTGCATTATCCGGAGCGGTAACCACCATTTCAATTGGTGCCGCATCTGCTCCCATCAAACCGATTGGTGCAGTTTTGAATTCAACACCGGTGAACTTTTCTTCTAAAGCTCTTTTGATTTTAGCGGATTTAATATCTGTACTTTCGTTACGCTCAGATTTATCCACCAAAATTACCTGAATTTCTGACTGGTACAAAGTAGCCTGCGCACCACCAAAACCTGATGACTGCTGACCTACTGTCGTAATCATATCCACAACATCTTTATCCTCTCTCAGGTATTTTTCAACCTGTAAAGTCAATTGGTTGGTTTTTTCAACGGAAGCATCTTTAGGCAATTCCATCTGAACAAGGAACTGACCTCTGTCCATTTTCGGGAAAAATTCACCACCTATAAATCCGCCACTCATTAATCCTACTGAAACAACAATCAGAAGTACAAACGTAAGAAAAACGGTCAGCACTCTTCTAAGACCGGTTTTTAGGACCCATTCAAGAATTCCTGTAATCCATGCTGTGAATTTATCTAATTGCTTTTCAAACCAGAGAATAAATTTCTCGAAAGGATTTTTTCCAGACAAATGCACCAGTTTTCCAAATCTTGAAGACAACCATGGAATAATTGTAAATGAAGCCAATAATGAAAAAAGTGTTGCAATAACTACCGTGACACAAAACTGTGCTAAGATGTCTGAAACCAAACCAGAACTCATCGCAATCGGTAAGAATACTACGACAATTACCATCGTGATCGCTGTAACCGTAAATCCAATCTCGGAAGCTCCGTCATAAGCTGCACGGATTCTGCTTTTTCCCATCTCCATGTGACGGTAAACGTTCTCCAGCACCACAATTGCATCATCCACAAGAATACCTACAACCAATGAAAGTCCCAATAAACTCATCAGGTTTAAGGTATATCCCATCAAATACATTCCAATCACCGTTGCAATCAACGATACCGGAATTGAAACCATTACAATAAATGCGTTTCTGATGTTGTGAAGGAATAATAACATCACCACCGCCACCAAGATAATCGCAAGAAATAAATCGAAGATTACGTGGTCTGCGGCTTCGAGGGTAAAGTTTGTACTGTCATCCACAGTGGCCACTTTCAATCCCTGAACTTTATAATTGGTCTGAACCTGCTCAATAGTCTTCTGTACCGCTTCAGAAACTGATACTGCATTGGCATCAGACTGTTTTTTAATCTGAAGTAAAATGGTAGGATTTTGGTTAAATCTCGCTACCTTTTCAATATCTTTCTGAGTATCAAAGACGGTTGCAATATCAGACAGACGAACCTGAGCTCCGTTTTTGTTTGATACTACAAGACTGTTCATTTCGGCAATGTCTCTGTATTTACCAGAAAGTCTGATGGTAGATCTTGAAGTTCGTGTCTTTAAAGCTCCTGTAGGGAAATCTAAGTTGGAAGAAAGAATCGCCTGCTGAACGTCTGCAATGGCAACACCGTAACCCTGCATTTTCTTTTCATCTAAATTTACCTGAATTTCTCTCTCCTGCCCACCCACAAGGTCAACCTGAGCCACACCGTTTACACGGGAGAATACCGGTTCTACTTTTTTATCTAAAAGATCGTAAAGTTCTTTGCTGTTCAGTTTATCACTTGAGATACTCAAAGTCATGATAGGCAAATCATCCAGAGAGAATTTCTGCAGCGACGGCGGATCTGCATCTTCCGGAAGGTCTGCCAAAATAGCATTTACCTTTCTCTGAGCATCATTTAAAGCATAATTTACATCAGCTCCTGTGTTCAGCTGAACCATGATTACAGATAAACTTTCGTAAGAAGAAGATTCTACTTTTTTTACGTTTTCCAGAGAACCTACGGCATCTTCAATCTTCCGCGTCACCGAAGTTTCCACCTCAGAAGGTGAAGCACCGGGATACACCGTAGAAATTGTCACCATATTGGTTTCAAACTTCGGAATCAACTCGTACCCCATCATGGAGTAACTTAATAAACCTCCCAACGTAAGAATCGTAAACAATACGATTACAAGGGACGGTCTTTTGATGGATATTTCTGCTAACTTCATTCTTCTGTTACTTTACGATATTGATTTTTGAACCGTTATCAAGGTTGATCTGTCCGCTGGTAATTACCTGCTCACCACCTTTCAGTCCGCTGATGATCTGTACTTTATCGCCGTATACTTTACCGGTTTTTACAGTGATCATTTTAGCTGTTCCGTTTTGAACGATAAAGATTTGACCTGAGCTAACCCCATTTGCAAAGGCTTCTGCCGGAACTGTCAGCATATTCTGAGTTTCGGCGCCGTTATTAGTTTTAAATAAAGCCGTTGCGTACATACCTGCTTTTAAGTTTCCTCTGTTCTGAACTTCAATTTCTACAGGAAAATTTAAAGACGCATCACTTTTTGGAGCTATAAATGTGATTCTTCCGCTGAAAGATTCTTCAGGCAAAACATTGACATTGATAGCAACTTCCTGCCCCAGCTGGATTCTTCCAATCTGGCTTTCGTCCACCAAAACTGAAAGCTTTAAAGAGTTGATATTAACAATTTCAAATAAAGCAGTTCCCGGCGATACCACCATTCCCGGCTCCACCATTTTTTTGTTGATAATTCCGCTGATTCCCGCTCTGATGCTGGTATCATTTACTTTTACGCCCTGAGCTCTCACTGCAGCCTGAGCATTTTTCACCTGTAATCTTGAATTGTCCAGCTGCTGCTTGGTAACGCCACCGGTTTTGAAAGCATTTTCGTAACGCTGGTTATCTGCAATTGCGTTCTGCAAATTGTTTTGAGCCTGCGTAACATCTACTTCAATTGCGTCCCTTTTAATGGTTGCCAAAGTCTGCCCTGCTCCTACCCTTGAACCTTCTTTCACCAAAACGCTCACAATACGCCCGGAAATTTCAGAAGACTGGTTAGATTCCTGTTTTGGGATAAATGTTCCGTTTGCAGAATAATCTGTGTTAATATTTTCTCTGGAAACCGTTACCACATTCACGTTGATCTTGTCAACCTGTTTTGCAACTTCTTTTACTTCAGTTTGCTGTTTCTTTTTGTTGTCGGTAATTTTCCAGGCAGCCAGACCTACAAGTACAGCTGCTACGATGATATATATTAAAGTTTTTTTCATTTGAAGTTATTTATTGAATTTAAAAGTGAAATGCAGCAGTCTGATTTTTTCTTTCTGAATCAACTGGCAGCGGTTTCATTTCAATTACGGGTTTTGTAAAGTGTTTAGTTCTCCTTTAGCTTTAAATAATTTAATTTCAGCCTGTTTGTAGTCCAGCAAGGCGTTTGCGTAGTTCTGCTTCGCCTGTGTTAAGGCATTTTCGGTATCCAAAACTTCGGTGAGTGTTGCAAGACCGTACTGGTAGTTAGACTGAGTATCTTTCTGTACTTTTTCGGCAAGCTCCACATTATTTTTCATGCTTTCGATATTGATTAAAGAATTTTCCATATTGGTAATGGCATTTTTATAATCAAGACTCAGCTGAAGTTCTGTATTTTCTATATCCAGATCTAAATCGTCAATATCAAACTGAGCCTGAGCAATTTTAGACTTTGTGGCACCACCGGTAAAGATCGGGATGTTGATATTTAAACCTACAGCAGAAAAATCACTCCAAAGTACACCGTTCTGCAAACCGTTTGTTAAAGGAAACTTCGCACCCGTAGCACCCCAACCATAGTTGGCAACCAGATTCACTGTTGGATACAGATATGCTTCCGTAGCTTTTTTGTTGAATACCAGAAGTTCTCTGTTTTTCTGAAGAACTTTCACTTCGGAACGGCTTGTTAAATCTACGTTTGAAGCTAAAAGTTCCGGTCTTGGTTCAATTGTTTTTTCTTCAAGCGTTATATCGGTTTCCATTGGAATTCCCATGTAGAATTTCAGAGAATTTTTAGAAAGTTCCACACTGTTGATGAGCGTCTGCTTGTTTGATCCGATATTGGTTAACTGAACATTGGTTCTGTCTAAATCGATTTTTTTTGCCAGTCCGTTATCTACCAGGCTTTTAATTACGTTTCTTACTTTTTCTGTATTTACATAGCTCTGATTGACGGTTTCAAGATTTTCTTCCTGCACAAAAACCTGATAATAGGCTGTAGCAACGTTTTCTATGATCTGCTCGTTTGTAAGCTGAGCGTTTAAAACATAAAATTCTCTTGTAGATTTTGCAGCTTTAAGGCCTGTAAAAACTCTCTGGTCAAAAATTGCCTGCTGTACCTGAGCTGTTGCATTGGTCTGCCACGGCTGTCCCAGTTTCGCACGGATTCTCTCGCCACCAAATTCAAGTAAAGACTCCTGAATTACGGGATTATACGTAAGACCCGCTGTCACGCTGATCTGAGGTAAAGCACCAGCTCTTGCCTCATCGATTTTTGCTTCTGCTTTTTTAATCTGCAATGCCGCCTTTTTTGCTTCTGCTTTGTTCTGAAGAGCCTGTCTGATGGCTTCCTGCAAAGAGATCTGCTGCTGTGCAAATACAGATGTAGAGCCGAAAATCATAAATGCTGCAGCTATCCCAATTTTTAGCTTTTTTGCAGTTACAAGTTTTCTAATCATAATTTATTACTTCGTTTATTTTCTTAATGTTATTGTGTTATCCCTTAGGGACGGTTCAGGTTTTAAAATACTTTAACAGTTTTTAATTATTTTTTAAAAAGAATATTCATGATAATATCTTTTCTGTCTGCAATCAGAAGATTAAACTCTTCTTCCTCTATCATCATGTTTTCTAAAAATAAAGGCCGCACAGCACTTGGAAAAACGAGGAGAGAGATCATATTGAGTACAAACTGCACAGGGGCCATCTTTTCTATGTTTCCCAATTCCATTTCTGCTTCAATCTCGCGATACATCTTTTTCAGATCTTCTTCTTCTACATCCTTTTTATGGCAACTTCCGCTGTTGATCTGTGATACGATGTAGGTTTCCAGATATGGGTACTGCAGGCTCGTCTGGAGGCTGCCATCGATAAAGTTTGAAATTTTTTCTTTGAATGGAAGATCAGAATTCATGATCAATTCAGATTTTTCTTTTTCAACCCGGTGCGCTTCATCAAAAATAATCTGAAGAAGATTATCTCTGGAGCGGAAATAGTAATTAATCAGCGTCCTGTTTACGCCGGCTTCATCGGCAATTTCCTGCGTTGTAGCAGCAAACTTTCCCTGCACGAAGAATAGATTCTTTGCAGTTTCTTTTATTAACTCCTGAGTTTGATCTTTTTTTTCTTGTTTTGACATTTTTGTTAAACAATTTTGTGCAAATTTAATTCAATCAATTGTTTTGACAAAATTGTTAAACAAAATAATTAATATATTTTCTGTGATAATTATCATAAAAAAGGTCCGGACGTATTGCCCGGACCACTATTTTTTATGGAAAAGTTTTTTTAAATTAATCTGATTTTTTCATCCATTATTTCGACGATTTTATCTTTGTACAGACCGCCAAGTGCCTTTTTAAAGTTCTTTTTGCTCATCTGCAGTTCATCTTTAATTTCTTCAGGTGTAGATTTGTCTGAAAGGTGAAGCAGACCGTAATTTTCTTCCAGTTTATCCAAAATTTTCTGTTTAAACTCGTCAATATTTTCAAAACCCTGAGGCTGTAATGAAATATCAATCTTTCCATCTTCACGGATGTCTTTGATGAAACCGCTTTCTTCTGATAAAGGATATAATTTTTTGAAAACATCAGAAGCGTAAATCAGCCCGATGTATTTTTTATTGATGACCACATTCCAGCCCAGTTCGCTTTCGTTCATCATGATTAAATCTACCTTATCACCTTTCTGGAAAGGTAAATTTTCATACTGAGGATTTCGTTTGAATTTTGTAGTTCCGGTAATTAAATCCAGATCTTCATCAACATAAAGGTAAACCAGATATCTTTTTCCCTCAAGAATTTTTGTTTTCTGCTGTTTATACGGAATAAAAAGGTCTTTGATGATTCCCCAATCCATAAACGCGCCTGTCGGAAGGCTTTCCACACAGCTCATCACGGCAAATTCGCCAACTTCAGCCAAAGGAATTTCTGTTGTTGCCTTTAACTTATGATCATCCTGAAAAACAAAAACTTCAACCTCATCACCAATTTCTTTTTCTTCACGGATAAAAACTTTGGACAGAAAAGCCGTTTTGCCGGTTTCTGATTCAAGCATCCATCCTGAATGATTTTTTTCTGAAATTTTTAAAGTCTGGGTTTTTCCGAGTTGCATTGATGATAATTTAGCTGGCAAAGGTAAGGAAAATAAGTTGGAGATTTTTTGGGTTTTAGGGTTGGACGCTTTTAGAGTTAGAGAGTTTTGGGAGTTACATGGTAAATTGATTTTAAATTTAATCCTAATAATTTCTTAAATGATTAATCAAATTTGTAGATTCTTTTAAATAATCTGTTTTTTCATCATCATCAAATTTCCACACGCTTTTAATCAGTTTATCTTTCTCATAATAATATCTTGATTCAGACACAAGTTGAGGTTGTTTCAAATAACCATTTTCATTAAGTATCTGATATTTTTTTGAATGAACAAATACTAACTTCCCGTTTTCCGAGAAAAAATATTCTGTAATGATGTTCCAGGCAGACAAACCAACCCAATGTTCCATTTTTCTTAGTTTTCCGTTTTTGTAGAAGCCTTTTAATTCAATTCCGTTATCTGTAACCTCAGATTGATCCATAAAATAGGAATACGGAACTGTTTTAATTTTAAAATCTTTGGTTTGATTGATATGTTGCACAATCTCTTTTACAGACTCAATATTCTGCCCCAAAATTAATCCGGAAAAAATAGCCATCGAAAAAAGTATTAGTTTTTTCATCATCAATAATTTAACTAAAAAATTACAAAAAAAAAGAGAAGCAGAAACTTCTCTTTTATATTTTTCGCCAAACTTGGCTCTTTAAACTTTTTACTTTGCTCTTACATATGTATAGCTCTCTTCCCAGTCGCATCCAAAGCAGCTTCTTTCACAGCTTCAGCATACGTTGGGTGTGCGTGCGAACTTCTTGCGATATCTTCAGCACTTGCACGGAATTCCATTGCAATAACTCCTTCAGCAACCAAATCGGCAGCTCTTGCTCCAATCATGTGGAAACCAAGAACCTCATCAGTTTTTTCGTCAGCGATAATTTTCACCAAACCATCAATATCTCCACTTGCACGGCTTCTACCTAAAGCTCTCATCGGGAAAGTTCCGATTTTGTAAGCAATACCTTCTTCCTTCAATTGCTCTTCAGTTTTACCAACTCCTGCAACTTCCGGCCAAGTATAAACTACTCCAGGAATTAAGTTATAATTAATGTGAGGCTTTTGACCAGCTAAAGTTTCAGCAACAAAAGTTCCTTCTTCTTCGGCTTTGTGAGCCAACATTGCACCTTTGATTACATCACCGATTGCATAAATATTTGCAACGTTCGTTTGTAAATGGTCGTTGGTTTTGATTCTTCCTCTTTCGTCAAGCTCAACACCTGCTTTTTCCAAACCAAGTCCGTCTGTGAAAGGTCTTCTTCCTACAGAAACCAGACAATAATCTCCTTCAACAGTTACCTCCTCTCCTTTTTTATCTTTAGCTGTAATTTTTACCGAATCTCCGTTTCTTTCAACTGCAGAAACCGCTGTAGAAAGCATGAACTTCATTCCCTGCTTTTTCAGAACCTTAGTCAATTCCTTGCTTAAAGCTCCATCCATTGTAGGAATGATTTTATCCATAAATTCAACTACAGTAACCTGAGCACCCAATCTCAAATAAACTGAACCTAATTCAAGACCTATAACTCCACCACCGATTACTACCAAATGCTTAGGAATTTCTTTTAAATTTAAAGCTTCCGTAGAAGTGATCACTCTTTCTTTATCCAAGGTGATGAAAGGCAGAGATGATGGCTTAGAACCCGTTGCGATAATTGTATATTTTGATTCGATAGTTTCAGATGAACCGTCGTTTTTAGTCACTTTAACCTGAGTTGCAGATTCAAAGCTTCCAAGACCTTCAAAAACAGTGATTTTGTTTTTGTCCATCAGGAAGTTGATTCCTTTTGTAGTCTGGTCTACCACTTCATTTTTTCTCGCAATCATTCTTGCGATATCCGCTTTTGGCTCATTAATGATAATTCCGTGGTTTTCGAAATTGTGTTTTGCATTTTCGAAATGCTCAGAGCTGTCTAAAAGTGCTTTTGAAGGAATACATCCAACGTTAAGACAGGTTCCGCCTAAAGTTGAATACTTCTCAATAATTGCTACTTTGAAACCTAATTGTGCAGCGCGGATTGCAGCTACATAACCTCCGGGACCAGAACCTATTACGGTAACATCGAATTGACTCATTTTATATTTTAATTTATTTATTATCTGATGATTAATTCTTACAAATTTACTGATTAATTTAGAAGGAGCAAAGTGAGTTTTGTCAAGTTTTTGGGAGCGGGGTTTTGGATGCGGGATGCTGGGATGTTCAATTGATTGAGGATACTTTTGATTTTGTGACTATAGATTCCCCGGCTTCCAGCTTCAGACTTCCAGCCTTTTTACAACTCAAAATTCAATTTCCCCTGTCCAAAAACTTCTTTATTTCCAAAGAATTCGCCTCCGCAAATATACCAAGGAAGATTTTCTAAATATTCCGCAGCATTTTCAGGTTTCATTTCGGCCACTTCTTTTTTGGCAATAATTCCTTTAAACCATCTGTTTAAATTTGAAGAATTTTCAGTTTCAACGGAATATTTAATCCAAATTCTTTGGCATAGTCTGCATTGAATAATGCTTACTTCAGCATTTCTGCCGTCAGTAGAATCTGTACCAACGGTTGAAGTTCTGTATTCTGATTCAATTAAATCGTGCTTTTCGCAGGCACAACCTAATTTCGGGAGTTTTTTCATGAATGAAGTTTGAGTTAATTTTTTTAGCGATTCAAATATAAGGAAATGCTTGAAATTTAATTGATGGTTATTCCGTCAAAATAGCTTTTACACTCTGCTTTATACATTTTTCTCTGTTCGTTAAAATCGCTTTTCCATTCAAATCTATCATCAATTACGAATGTATATGAAATGTAATAGCTGTGAATAGAAAGCAAAAGCAAGGCAATCTGCAGGAATGTATATATTTTTAAAATAAACTTATGATTTTTTACTAATTTCATTAAAAAAAATCAAAAATTAAAAGAAGTATTGCGATGACTAAACCATTAAGAAGTATTCCCGAAACGTAAAAAACTTCTGCCATTGAAGAGGCTAGAGAATCCCTTTTAAAAACAAAAGGAAGATCATAATACTTCGGAAAAACATCATCTTTGCAACTGCATTCAAAAACAAGGTTTACCCAGGCAAATTTCAGAAGAAAGAAGCCAACTGAAAATATATAAAAAGAAGTAACTTTTAGAAAAATCTTCACCAGCCTATTATTTATGCATCAAATCCAGTAAAACCTTCTCATAATTATCCAAAATAATCTCTTTCGAAAACCTCGATTTTATAGAATTTTTTATGGTATCATGATCGTAAGACCGATGCAGAATCTGCATAATTTTTTGTGAAAAATCTTCGTGATTTTCAATATCAGAAATTTCGCCATTGGTTTCGTGCTGAATGATTTCATTGATTCCGCCAGGACAGTTATTGGCTAAAGAATACGTTCCGCAGGCTCCTGCTTCCAATAGAACATTGGGAAAACCTTCGTAACGTGACGACAGAATAAACAGATCGGCATACTTCAAAAACTCGTAGGGATTCTCCTGCTTTCCGTGAAAAAACACATTTTTTAGGCCCAGAAAATCTTTCATTTGGTGAAGAATCTCACGGTCTTTGCCGTCACCTAAAATGTGTAACAAAATTTTTTCATTTTTTAATCTTGAAAAAACTTTCAGCAAATTATCAAACCCTTTTCTGGCCGAAAGATTTCCTATGGCAACAACGTTTTTATAGTTTAGTTTAAAACTTTCGGGCTTATGCGAAACCTGTAATTTGCTTTCAATAAAATCAAAATCAACAGGATTATTGATCTTAACAATTTTCGAACGGTTGACTTTAAAATTCTTGACCAGATCGTGCATCATATCATCACTCTGTGCGATAATCTGCTGGTAATTATTGTAAAAGTGGTAGAAAAATTTAATTTCCTTTTTGGTCACATGTTGCGAGACAACATTGGTTTCTCTCGCAATGAATTTTGTTTTCGGAAAAAGTTTGATAAACATAGACAGATACGCATTCACCTCTCCATATCCAGAAAAAACAATATCCGGTTTTCGGCGGTAAATTTCTTTAAGAATTGGCTTTAAAGAGTGACGAATCCTTTCGGTATTGATATCGATAATTTCGACATCTTTTTTCAGAATATTCAGGTAGCCGCCTTCTTTGCGTAAAAGTAAAATCTTCGGTTCAAATCGATCTCTGGAGAGATGATTTGCAATGGTAGTAACGATTCTTTCTGCACCTCCGGTCTCAAGATCCGGCAGAATAAATATGACAGAAATCTTTTTCATGAGTATAAAAAATGCTAAAGTTTTCCTTTAGCAATAGTAATTATTTTTTATTTTCTTCCTTGTAAAAACCATTCAATTAAAAAATTAAAAACATAAAATATCATAACATAACTACCCAATAAAAATAGAGCGAAATAAAGTGGATATTTTATATATTTCTTCATTCTTTAATTGGCAACATCGCTGATGAATTTTATTCTCAGCATTCTCACTTCTTCGTCAGACAGTTCATCGCCAAACTCATCCAACAGAACTTTCATGCTGTCGCTTTCAGATTCATTCATAAATTCCATGAACTCATCCACCATATCTTCGTCAAAATTTTCTTCGATGTAATAATCAATATTCAATTTAGTACCCTGATAAACAATACGTTCCATTTCTTTCAAAAGATCATTCATCGAAAGATTTTTGGCTCTGGCAATATCTTCAAGATCAATCTTTTTATCTGTACTCTGGATGATGAAAACTTTGTGACTGGATTTATTCGCCACATTTTTCAAAACCATATCCTGAGTACGCTCTATATTGTTTTCTTCTACATATTTTGCGATGAAATCTGCGAACTCTCTACCATATTTCTTGGCTTTACCCTCACCTACGCCGTAAATTTTTGCGATTTCTTCCACAGTTACCGGATACTGAACAGTCATATCTTCCAGACTTGGCTCCATAAAAACCGTATACGGTGGAATTCCGTGCTTTTTGGCGACTTTTTTCTGGAGATCTTTCAACAATGCGAAAAGATTCTGGTCTAAACCACCAGCCGACTGCTGCTGAACCTGATCACTTTCTGCTTTCGTCTGTGAAAGATCAAATTCGCGATCTTCAGCTATCATAAAAGACTGGTTTAACCCTTCTTCAAAAACAGCTTTTCCTTTTTCAGAAATCTTTAGAACACCGTAAGTTTCAATATCTTTCTGAAGGAAATTCTGAACCGTAGCCTGTCTGATAATGGTTTTCCAGTAATTTTCATTTTCTGATTTTCCGAAACCAAAATGCGGAGTCTGCTCTAATTTATAAGATTTGGTAACAGCATTTTCTTTGCCTACAATCGTAGATATTAAGTCTTTAGATTTGAATTTTTCGCCCGTATCTTTGATAAGTTGCAGTACTTTTTTCAGATCCTCGCTACCGTCTTTGAGCTTGGGCGGATTTGAAGCATTGTCGCACATTTTTGCTCCGTCACCCGTCTTAGGATCGAATGTTTCACCGAAATAATAAAGAATATACTGCCTTCTGCTCATCGATGTTTCAGCGTAACCCACCACTTCGTTAAGCAATTGCAAACCTATTTCTCTTTCAGAAACAGGTTTCTGTGCTAAAAATTTCTCCAGTTTTTCGATATCTTTCGGGTCGTAGAAAGCAAGGCAATATCCTTCGCCACCGTCTCGTCCGGCTCTACCCGTTTCCTGATAGTAGCTTTCAAGAGATTTCGGGAAATCGTAGTGAATTACAAAACGTACATCCGGTTTATCAATTCCCATCCCGAATGCGATTGTTGCGACAATTACGTCTACATCTTCCATCAGAAATTTATCCTGATTGGCAACCCTTACTTTTTGATCCAGGCCGGCATGATAAGGAAGCGCGTTAATACCGTTCACCTGAAGCAGCTGTGCAAATTCCTCCACTTTTCTTCGGCTGAGACAGTAGATAATTCCCGATTTACCCTTCCGTTGATTGATAAATTTTACAATTTCTTTATCTACATTCACCTTTGGGCGAACTTCATAATAAAGATTCGGTCTGTTGAAACTTTCTTTGTAGACGATTGCGGAAGTCATCCCCAAAGTTTTCTGGATATCATCCTGCACTTTTGGAGTTGCCGTAGCGGTAAGAGCAATAACGGGAACATCTGCAATTTTATCGATAATTGATTTTAAATTACGGTATTCCGGTCGGAAATCATGCCCCCATTCTGAAATACAGTGAGCCTCGTCTATTGCAACAAAAGAAATTTTCACTTCTTTAAAGAATTCTAAGTAATCTTCTTTTATCAAAGACTCCGGTGCCACGTAAAGCAGCTTTGTACGGCCTGCTTTTATATCATCAAAAACTTTTTTAGTCTGGGTTTTGTTCAGTGACGAGTTTAAAACGTGGGCTACCCCTTCATCTGACGAGAGCCCGTTTATGGCATCCACCTGATTCTTCATCAGTGCGATCAATGGCGAAACCACGATAGCCGTACCTTCAGAAATTAATGCAGGAAGCTGATAGCAAAGCGATTTACCACCACCTGTAGGCATGAGGACGAAAACATCTTTCCCGTCTAAAAGGTTTTCTATGATCTGCTCCTGCTGACCTTTGAAAGTAGAAAACCCAAAATATTTTTTTAACTCGCCCGATATATTGGCTTTTTTTGCGCTCATCTAATTTTGTATTGCTAAATTTGCATCTATCCCAAAGTTATAAAAATTTTAGCTAAAATAAAAGCTAACCAATTTTTAAGATCATATTTATAGTTAATATAAATTGAGTGGGAAACTTATTTTCATCTGAAATTTACAACTAAAAATGCATACAACCGATATTATTTCGATCGCAAAAAAAACACTTGATATTGAGATTTCTGAGCTTGAAAAATTAAAAAACAGACTTAATGACGATTTTGTAAAAGCAGTAGAACTTATTCATTCGGCAACCGGAAAACTCATCGTTGTAGGGATTGGAAAATCTGCGCATGTTGCCACCAAAATGGTTGCAACATTGAATTCTACAGGCACACCGTCGCAGTTTCTGCATGCTTCAGAGGCTATCCACGGTGATTTGGGGGTGATTCAGAAGCAGGATGTTGTACTTTGTATTTCAAATTCCGGAAATTCTCCGGAAATTGTAAGTTTAGTTCCCTATTTAAAAGAATATTCTTCTTCCCTTATTGGTATGACGGGAAATAAAAGCAGTAAACTTGCTGAGTTTTCAGATATTATTCTTGATACACACGTTGATGTAGAAGCCTGCCCTATCAAACTTGCTCCGACGAGCTCCACCACGGTACAAATGGCTTTGGGAGACGCTTTAGCGGTGAGTTTAATGGAACTGAAAGATTTTAAAGCGAATGATTTTGCCAAATTTCATCCCGGTGGCAGTTTGGGTAAAAATTTAATTTCAAAAGTGGATGATTTTGTTTCATCCCAAAAACCACAGGTGTCTGAAAATGACAGTGTGAAAGAGGTAATTATTTCTATAAGCAGCTCCAGACACGGAATTACTGTTGTCACAGACAATGACAATATTATCGGAGTAATTACAGACGGAGATTTACGGAGAATGTTGATGAACGGTATTAATATCTCCGATGTTTCTGCTAAGGATATTATGTCTTTCAACCCTAAAACCGTGGAAAGAAATTCTCTTGCCAAAGACGCGATGAAAATCCTGAAAGATAACAACATCGGTCAGCTTGTTGTTACCGAAAACGGAAAATATTTCGGAATTATAGATTTGCATAAATTGTTGGACGAGGGAATTAATTAGATGGAACAGCCATTTTTTTCAATCAGCAATTATAAAATTTCTGAGCAGGACTATTTGACTTATCTTCTTTATGATTCTTCGAAAAGCAAAAAAGCGATGACTGCTAAAGTGATTAACAATATTCTTTTTGTTATTATCATGCTTTCTATATTGATTTATGGAAATAGAGAAGGCTTTAATATTGAATTTACTATCATTTTTTCTCCTTTAGCAATTACAATGTTTTTTGTTAGAAGGATAATGGGGAGAAATCTCTATCATAAAAAACTAGAAACTTACGTTAAGAAAAACATCAAAAGAAGAAATAACCAAAATTCTGACCTTCTATTTTTTGAAAAACACATAGTAGTTTCTGAAAAGGCTTCTGAACACAAATTTTTTTTTAACGGCATAAAAGAAATCACTGAAATTAAAGATATTTTATTTATTAAAGTTTTAGAAAACAATGTTTTAATAATAAATAAAATGACAACACAAAACATTAATATTTTACAGAAATTTTTAAACGGTATATCTGCTGAGAACAACATTTCTTACTCTCTAGATTTAGAATGGAAATGGAATTAAAAACTTGTGAAATTCTGAACAATTTATCATAATTTCGTAACTAAATATTTTTTTTAATGAGCGAAGGTAAAGACATGTCTTTCTGGGGACATATTGGCGAGCTGAGAGGGCATCTCATCCGATCAATAATAGCGATTATCATCGCAGCATTTGTAATAGGCTATAACATTGAATGGGTGATGGATCATATTTTTTTCGGTCCTACCAGAAATGATTTTCCTACTTTCAAGGCGGCCAATTATTTTTCCCGGATGATTCTGGGTGAAGACAGCATACATCTGCCAAAAGATTTCCCTGTACGTGTGCAGAGACTTTATCAGCAGTTTAATGTGATGATTGCAGTTTCTATGTTTGGGGGCGTGGTGATTGCGTTTCCTTATATTGTCTGGGAGCTTTGGAGATTCATTGGCCCGGCTTTACATCCTAATGAAAGAAAAAACTCAATATTCATCATCAATGCAGTGTGGATGCTTTTTCTGTCTGGTGTTCTCTGCGGTTACTTTTTAATTTTACCTTTCGCAGTCAACTTTGGGGTGATTTTCAAAATTTCAAATATCATCATTCCGCTGTATGATTTGAGCGATTACACCACACTTTTTCTGCAGGTTGTTTTAGGAATGGGCGTTGTATTTTTATTTCCAATTTTAATTTACTTCTTAACTTCCATAGGAATTTTAACACCTATGTTTATGCGTACCTACCGTCGCCATGCCATTGTTCTGATTATGGTGGTTGCCGCAATTATTACCCCTGCAGACGTCTTGAGTATGATGATGGCAGCACTTCCACTGCTTGCTTTGTATGAATTCAGCATTATTGCATCCGGTTACACTTATAAAAAAGTTCAGAAGGCAAATGCCGGTCTTACCAAAGAAAGCTAAACTGTATTTAATTAAAGAATCAGGCAGTTTTAAGTAATTAAAGCTGCTTTTTTATGTTAATAATTGAAAAACACTGTCACAAGTCATATCTTTTTGCGACTAAACAAAAATTAATTCTCTATTTTTGAAATATACATCACCTATGAAAAAAATCACTTTCTCGCTGCTTTTTGCTTCATCACTGGCTTTCGGGCAGTTTTTTGAGCATGGTAAAACTTTCACCAAAGAGGATACACTGAAGGGTTCAGATACCAAATTCAGGAATTTTTGGGATGTTAAAAGGTATGACCTTTCCGTAGAACCGGATTTTGAATCAAAAAGTATTAAAGGCAACAATAAAATCAGTTTTGAAATCACAAAAGATGTTGTGAATCCTGTATTTCAAATCGATTTGCAAAAGCCGATGAAAGCTGTTAAAATTGAATGCAGTTTCCCCACTTTAGATGGTTTTAAACAGGATGGAGATTTCATTTTTATTTCTGCCAAAAAGAATTTTAAAAAAGGAGAAAAATTTACCATTGATGTTACCTACTCCGGGAATCCTACGATTGCGAGACGTGCTCCATGGGACGGTGGCTGGGTTTTCACAAAAGATGAAAAAGGAAACCCATGGATGAGTGTTGCTGATGAAGGAATTGGTGCTTCGGTCTGGCTTCCAACGAAAGATATCTGGAGCGATGAGCCTGATCAGGGAATTACTATGAAAATTATTACACCAGTGGGTTTGGTAGGTATCGGAAACGGAAGACTTATAAAAGAGGAAGTGAGTATCGGAAATACCATTGCGGATAACAGGAATGTATTCACCTGGGAGGTGAAAAACCCCATCAATGCCTACTCTATCATACCAAACATCGGGAAATATGTAAATTATAAAGACACTTACAACGGCGAAAAAGGTAAGCTTGATTTAGATTATTGGGTGATTGATTATAATTTAGATAAAGCCAAAAAACAGTTTCAGCAGGTACAGCCGATGATGAAAGCATTTGAATTCTGGTTTGGGCCGTATCCTTTTTACGAAGATTCTTACAAACTGGTAGAATCTCCATACCTGGGAATGGAACACCAAAGTAATGTAGCCTACGGAAATAAATTTGAAAATGGATATCTTGGAAGTGATCTGTCCGGAACCGGGGTTGGTTTAAACTGGGATTATATTATCATCCACGAAAGTGGTCACGAGTGGTTTGCCAACAATATCACAGCGAAAGATCAGGCAGATATGTGGGTTCATGAAGGTTTTACAATGTATTCTGAAGTGCTTTTTACTGAAAAATATATGGATAAAAAGTCTGCAGATTTATATGCTCAGGGAGTTCAGCGTTCGATCAGCAACGATGTGCCGATTATTGGGAAATACGGTGTGAGAAATGAAGGCAGCGGCGATATGTACCCAAAAGGTGCGAGTATGCTTCACACGATCCGTCAGGTGATTGATAATGATGAGAAATTCAGACAGATTTTACGCGGTTTAAATAAAGATTTTTACCACCAAACCGTAACTACAGAACAGATTGAAAAATACATTTCTGATAAATCGGGAATTGATTTTTCGTCGGTTTTTAATCAATATTTGAGAACTACAGACGTTCCGGTTCTGGAATATTCTCAAAAAGGAAATGAACTGAAATTCAAATACAGCAAAGTCGTTAAAAATTTTAAACTTCCTTTAAAAGTGAATGGTGAATGGATAAAACCTACGGAAGAATGGCAGACTGTGAAGTTGAAAAATGATGGTGCAGTAGAGTTTAATAAAAATAATTACGTAAGATATCAAAAGGTGAATTAGGTTGAGGCTGAGGCTGAAAATATTGGAAAAGCAAAATCGAACGTTCGGTTTTGCTTTTTTTACATCCTTTTTTGTAACAAAACTCACTTTCCGGCAACTATTTAAGCAAATATAATCAACATGAAAAAAATTGCAGTAAGCTTAGGACTTTTATCCGCAGTAGCATTTAGTGCACAGTCTGTAAAGACGCAAATCGACCTTGTTAATATTAAAGACGATAAAGTAAATGTAAGCCTTGAATTTCCAAAAATGAAATCGGGTGACGTGAAATTCCACTTTCCTAAAACAGTTCCGGGAACATATTCAACAGACGATTACGGAAGATTTATTGAAGGAATAAAATTTCTCGACAATAAAGGAAAAGAATTGACTTTTACGAAAGTGAATGACAATTCATACACCTTAAAAAATGCACAGAATTTAACTAAAGTTACATATTGGGTAAACGACAGTTTCGATGATGAAATGGATAATACCAAACACAAAGCAGTTTTTTCTCCGTCAGGAACTGATATCGAAGAAGGAAAAATCTATCTTATTAACACCCACGGTTTCGTTGGTTACATTGAAAATATGCAGGATGTGCCCTATCAGTTAACCGTAAGAAAACCGAAAGATTTCTACGGAACAACAGCATTAACAGATCAGGATAAGTCTGAAGATACAGATACTTTTACTTTAGCAAATTATGCTAAACTCACCGACTCGCCGCTGATGTACACCAAACCGGATTACATAACCTTCAACGCAGGCGGAATGGAACTGGTTTTAGGTGTTTATTCTCCTAGAGGAAAATATAAAGCTGCTGATTTTAAAGAAAATTTAGAAAAAATGGTTGTTGCCCAGAAGAAATTCTTAGGCGATATGAATACCAATAAAAAGTACGCAATCATGCTTTATCTTGCAGGTACAGACGGCCCTCAGATTAAAGGTTTCGGAGCTTTGGAACATCACGAATCTACCAGCGTTGTTTTACCGGAAATGATGCCGAAGGAAGCCATCGACCAAACCATTACGGACGTAGTTTCTCACGAATTTTTCCACACGGTTAATCCATTGAAAACACATTCTGAAGAAATTCATTACTTTGATTATGCAGACCCGAAAATGTCTCAGCATTTGTGGATGTATGAAGGGGGAACAGAATATTTTGCCAATCTTTTCCAGATCCAGGAAGGTTTGATTTCCAGAGATGAATTTTTGAAAAGAATGACTGATAAGATCACCAATTCTAAAAATTACAACGACACGATGCCGTTTACAGTGATGAGCAAAAACATCCTGAAAGACGAGTACAAAGACCAGTACAGAAACGTTTACGAAAAAGGTGCGTTGCTTGCGATGTGTCTTGATATTGAACTGAGAAAACTTTCCAATGGCGAAATAGGTTACCGTGATATGATCAGAAAACTGTCGCAGAGATTTGGTGAAAACAAACCTTTTAAAGATGACAAACTGATTGACGAACTGGTTGAAGTTACAGGCTATCCGCAGGTAAGAGATTTCTACAATAAATATATCGCAGGAAGTGAGGCCACACCTTACGAAAAATACTTAAAAGAAGTTGGTGTAGAGGTTCAAAAGCAGGATACTCCACCGATTTTCTGGTTTGTAAAAGACCCGAACCAAACGGGTTATAACGATAAAAACAATACCTTTATTTTTGACGAAAGTTCTGCCCTTTCTCCTTTTGCAAAATCTGTCGGATTTAAAATTACAGACGAAGTGGTGGCTTTAGACGGTAGAACAATCAACATCCAGAATGTTCAGGAATTTATTAATTATGCAAAAAGCGTAAAAGACGGACAGAATGTAACGGTAACTGTTCTGAGAACAGCCAACGGAAAATCTGAAAAAATGGATTTAAAAGGAAAAGCTATTCTAGATAAAATGACCATAGAAAATTTAGCTTTCAAAGCGAATCCAACTGCTGCCGAAAAGAAACTTCAGGATCAGTGGATTACAGGGAAGAAATAAAAGTTCTGAAAAAAATTAACCGCTTTGGCAACGTCCAAAATGCCAACCCGCTTTGAATTTGCCGCAACTCTCGGGTAACTTTGTAAGCCATAAAAAACAGCTCTTTCTGTTGAACGTAACATCTAATCCCATCAGGTTATTTGTTTTTTACTTCAACTTAAAGAACTGTTTTTTTTATTGTAAAAATCAGATAAGTCAATATCTTTTTTAAACTAATTTCTCGGCACATGCTAAAAACTTTTAGGATAAATTCTAAATTAAAACTAGAATTACTTCAACTTCATTCTTCCATTTTTAAATCTTTCGCTCGCTGTCTGATAATTGGCAATAGTTTCAGATATAAGATAGTTGTTTAGAGCATGAACCTCTGAAAGTGACTGGTCTGAAGGATTAACTTCAAACTGTCTGATTCTTTTGCGGTCGTCAATCTGCGTGAAAATATTATTTTTCAACATACCTAAAGTTCTGTAATTGCCTATAAATGCACGCTCATCTCCCACTTTTGTCTGGTTGATGTCTTTGCCGTAGAGTTCAGTATGGTAATTCCAGCCTAAATATCCGAACAACGTTGGCATCAGATCAATCTGCGAAGTCAGACGGCTGATTCTTTGACTGGGTTGTTTCAGATTATAGATTACGGCAGGAATGTGATGTTTGGCTATATTGATTTCCCATTTTCCTGCGCTGCTCGCGCAGTGATCTGCCACAATCACGAATACCGTATTTTTGAACCATGGTTTTGTTCTGGCATCTTTAATAAATTTCCCCAAGGCATAATCGGTATATTTCACTGCAGCATTTCTGTCTCCCTGCGCAAGATTAATTTTACCACCGGGAAAAGTGTACGGTTTGTGGTTTGAAGTCGTCATTACAAACTCAAAAAACGGCTTGTTTTCTTTTGAACTTTTGTCTGCATATTTTAAAGACTGGGTGTAAATATCCTCATCACAGATTCCCCAGGCATTTTCAAATGTAACTTCCTGATCTGCAATTTTAAATCTGTGAGTATGAATTTTGTCTGATAAAGGATTGCCTCTGTTGCGGTCAACAATATCAAAACCCTGACCTCCGAAAAAATTGTTCATATTGTCAAAATAACCGTCGCCGCCGTAGATAAAATAAGGGTGATAGTTTTTAGATTTCACAATAGATGAAACTGAAAACAGGTTGTCATTATCAGGTCTTCTCACAATACTGTTTCCGGGAGTAGGCGGCACGCAGAGTGTTAAAGCCTCCATCCCTCTCACGGTTCTTGTACCGGTGGCGTAAAGATTCGTAAAAAATATGCCTTCTTTAGAAAGTTCATCATAATTCGGGGTTAAATGATCTTTATTACCGAATTCGGAAAGAAAATCAGCACTGAAGCTTTCAATGGCAATAACGATGATGTTGGGACGCTGTTCCTTGCCGCCTTCTGTATTTCTTGATATATCATCACGTTGGGATTTTTCGTACTTTTGATTTTCCTGAAGCAGCGAAGCCTTCAAAACAGAATAAGCTTCTCTGTCTGAAATTTTCGGATAAAAAGTACTGTAATCGAGCTCATTAGACTGATATGCAGAGAGAAAAGAAAATGCCCCGTTTTTCCCGATTTCGTTCACCACAAGATTATTGCTAAAATCAGCCTGTTTGTTTTTCATTAAAAATCCAAGCACAGTGCCTGAAAGTATGATAATTACAGCAGGTGTGAATCGGGAAGAAATGGGTCTTTTATCTGAAAAAGTATTTTTAAAAATCTGTAATTTTTTAAAATAGAAAAAAGTTAAAATAATAACTGAAATTAAAACTACTGCAATCAGAGTAAGCGGATAAGACTGGTTGATATTCTCAACAACTTCGTAAGTGTAGATAAGATAATCAACTGCTATAAAATTAAATCTTACCCCAAATTCATCCCAAAACGGAATTTCTGCCATCAGACTGAAATAGATAATAATGAAAATGATCGTTACATAAAAGTATGTGAAAGCTTTGTCTGCAAGTGATCCTATCCATCTTTTTGGAAAAAGCAGAAGATAGAAAGCATAGAGAAACAAAAACATCAATCCCATGGCGAGGTCATACAGAAAACCTGTAATAAACGCTCTCAGAATATAAAAAGGATTTACTACCGCATCTGCAGATGACCACACTAAAAAGGAAATTCTGATCAGAAATGAAAGCCCCAGATAAAGACTTAAAATACTGAATAGCGCAGAAAATCTGGAATTAAAAAGAAATTTTGCAGCACGCACTGACTTTTTGAATATCATCACAAATTATTTGAGACGACAAGATTACACTTCAATTTAGAAGAAATTCTGAACTGTAAACGTGATGTGAATTTTTTTGAGCTACAACCTTACAGAAAAACAGTGATTTTGATCCGAAAAACGATATTCTGCATTCCAGTTCTGGGATTTTGCTATTTCTTTAATAATCGCAAGCCCAAGACCTGTCCCGCTGTTTGCAGAAGAAATTTTTGAGAACCTTTTAAATAAAAGATTTTCATCAAGCTTTTGGGAGCCGGAATTCATAACAGAAAAAACAGAATTTTCTAATACAACAGTAATTCGGCCTTTAGGCTCTGTATGTCTTATTGCATTTAAAATCAAATTATTAATTAAAATTTCTGCAAGAATTTTATTTCCTTTAACCCTTGTTTTTTCTATAACATTGATCTGTAAGGTAATATCTTTTTGATGGAAATGTTCGTCGAGATTTTCTACAATATTTTTTGTAAGCTCATCAAAGTAAAAACTTTCTGAGTAGTCAAACTGGCTGTTTTCAATCTTGGCAAGAAGCAGGAGGTTTTGGTTGATTCTCGCACTTCGGGAAAGCGCTTTGTACATATCTTCAGCGATATTATACTGTTTTTCTGTTAAATCTGAATTCTGCAGAAGAATATCAAGTTTATTTTTAAGGATGGCCAGAGGCGTCTGCAATTCATGGGAAGCATTTTCTGTAAATTCTTTCTGTGTTTTGTAAACAGATACGTTTTGGGCTATCAGTTTTTGCAGAGAATCATTCAGTTCCTGAAATTCTGTGGTGTCTGAAGGCTTAAACTCAATCTCTGAATGATTATTGAGGTTAAAATTTTTAAGCTGATCCAAAGTTTGACGGAAGGGCTGCCAGATTGATTTTGAGAGTTTTGTGTTTAATACGAACAAACCGCTCACAATTAGGAGAAAGAAGAATAAGGTGATTAATCCGATGATGGTTACAGTTCCTTCAATCTCTTCAATATTGGTCTCTATCGTAAAAAGATACGGCACATTTTTGATATAAATCACTTTTTCCAGGCAGCGGTAACGCTCAATTTTGGTATCTGAGGAAAATGGCTTGTACTTTTCGGTAGTGTAGATTTTAGTCTGCTGATGTTTGCTGCCACTGAGTTTTTGAATATTGGTTCCTGGCTGTATCTGGTTCCAGAGTGCAATGTTCCGATGCATTTCCTGGGAGGAAATAGACATCCGGTTAAATTCATAAGAAGTTTTTTCGGCTACAATTTGGTTATGCTCATCCAGTTCGTCCTGCCAGATGATATCCACCACAAAATAATAAACAGGAATACTGATTGTGAGCACAATCAATACAAAAATTAGGAAAGGTCTTGTGGTTTTGCTTAATAAGGGCTTCATTACACTTTACTGTTGACTCTCCCATTTATAACCCGTTCCATACACTGTTTTCAGATAATGATCACATCCCGCATCGTACAGTTTTTTCTTTAAATTTTTCACGTGTGCGTAAACAAAATCATGGTTTTCCAGCATATCTGCAAAATCTCCCGAAAGATGCTCTGCCAAAGTACTTTTTGATATTACACGGTTTTTATTACCTACGAAGTACACCAGTAAATCAAATTCTTTCCTGGTTAAAGCAATCAAACTGTTATTAACCGAAACCGTTTTTGCCAAAAGATCAATCTGAAGTTCGTTCTGAGCCACTACATTGGTACTGCTGAACTGTTTTCTTCTGATGATGGAATATATTCTCGCAGCCAGCTCAGAAAGGTGAAAAGGTTTTGTAAGATAATCGTCTGCACCTATTTCCAGACCTTTTATTTTATCGTCCAGAGCATTTTTTGCCGATATAATAATTACGCCGTCCTGCTTTTTCTGTTTTTTAAGTTCTTCCAGAATTTTTAATCCGTTTCCGTCCGGCAAAGTGATATCCAGCAATATGCAGTCGTAGTGGAAGACCTCAGTTTTATTCACAGCTTCCTGAAATGTTGAAGCAGATTCACAGAGGTAATGCTGCTCCGAAAGATATTCTGCAATACTTTTTGACAGCTCTTCTTCGTCTTCAATAATCAGGATTTTCATATTGCTAATTTAACCAATCATTTCTGAATTTTTCTGAATTTTTTCTGCACTTTCTGTTTTTCAAAATAAAAGTAATCAGGCATTTTTGTGATTTTAAAAATTTTCGGCTGATATGAGCAGGGATCAAATTATTCATTAAAATTAATTACAATCCACGGTTAATTTCCGAATGGATAAAAAAGCAAAAAAGTCATTCCCGATATTTAATAAGTCTTGAAGTCTTACCAATTTTGAGAATAACTTTTAAAATTGCATTTTAACATAAAATTTCTACACTGTCACTGCAAATCCGGTTCTATGGGATTATTGTTCTTTTTAAAACCTTCTTTGGCTTTCTTTTCCATTTCTCTGAAAACCTGGTTAGGATCTGAGATTTCCCTGCCGTCTGCGGTTTTTGTTTTGAAAACTACACGGTTATTCTCAGTATTTTTAAGCATCATTTCACGCATATTTTTGGTGGGATCATTTGTATAAGCCTTCCATACTTTTCTGAACTGGTCTTCAGAAACTTCAATATCTTTTCCGCCCATCCCGTAAACGCGCATATCACCGGGAAGATTTATTTCTTTGTCCTGCGTTGATGTATTAATTTTTTTATTTCCTACCAAAGTCATCACATGCGTTCCGGTGCTGTCTTCTATCTTTACAATCAGACCAGGCAAACCGTAAAATTTGTACGGTCCATCCTGAAAAGGTATGTCCTGCGTGAACCAGGCCGTCCATTCTCTTCCGCCAAAACTGGTGGTTGCCTTTTGAGCGGTGTACTCACCAATTTTCTGTTTTTCGTCAGAAATTTTCCATTCCGGTTTAGAATCTTCAGCAATTTTATACTGATCACTGGATACTTTGCGGAATAGTGAAGTTTTAAAATCCGGGTAGGATTTTGTTACTTTAAAAGAAACCTGACCAGGTTTGTCGCTTCGTTTAATATTAATACTTCCCGGCGTCATCTGGATTTGCTTTTCAATATCTGCCTTCATCGTAGAATCTGCAACAAATGCGGCATGGCTGTAGTAAGAAGATCCTTTTGAATCTATATCAAGAATCATCATTTCAGTTTTCACATCCGCTTTATCATTGATGTCAGAAACAAATTTGTAATCATAGAAAAAGCGGTTGGTCTGAGCCTGAGCAAATATCAATGTCAGAATAAAGCCCGAAGTTAGAAGTTTTTTCATTTTAAAATGGATTATTTCGTTTCAACGTATATTTTGCCTGAACTTTTTCCGTCGGTATTGTTTTTTGTAACATTTATACTTTTAATAGTTTGAGGATCTAATTTTTTAAATTCAAGTTCTGTAATCTCCTTGTTATTCAGGTAAAATTTCACATCTGAAGTACCGGAAATAGATAAACTTTTGTCTTTCGAAACAGAAATGCTCTCATTGGGAAAACTCATGGCTCTCACTCTACCGTTGATGGGAGGAAAAGGAGCTTCCATAACTCTTGAAGACCTTATTACCATTGGGTTTCTACCATCCAGCATTCTTCTTTCTGCTTCAATTTTTGCACGTTCGCCTTCAAGTTTAGCTCTTTTTGCATTCAGTTTTGCAGCCTCTTTTTCAAGTTTGGCTCTGCGTTTGGCGTTTTCTGGACTTTCTTTTTTCTCAATGAAAGCTTCGCTTCCCGGCATCCAGCTTGTATCTATATTTTCTCCGTTTTTATACATTTTTACTTTTGAACCTTTAGGAAAATCAATTGTATTTCCATTATGTCTGTAAATTTTCACATTGGTACCTTCAGGAAAACTCAGTTTTTCGCCGTCTATTTCGATTTTTGAAAGATCCGGCATTTCGATGTTCATTGTTTTAAGACGTTCAAGCTCGTTTTTCCAGCCTTCAGAATTAAATAACTTCATCATCTTCTCACTGTCCATATTCGGAATATGCAGGCTGAATTCGTTTGAGTTGACGGTTTTGCTGATCTCTCTAGAAAGCTTTTCAATCTCTTTAAGACTTGCTTTAAACTCTTCAGAATCTGGCTTAAACTCTTTTAATTTTTCAGATTCTTTTTCAATCTTTGAGCTGAGTACTTTCAATTCCTCTTTTGCCTTAACCTCTTTTCTAAGTCTTGGCGGAGCAATTTTTTCGTTAATAACTATCTTATTTTCCGGAACAATGGTGTCTTTTGTAATTTCTGAAACTGCTTTTTCAATTTCAATATTGCTTTGTTTGATTTGTTTGTTTTCAGCATTCACAAGATAAGCGAAAGCAACAGTGAAAACAATTGGCAAAGCCATTATTCTCCTGGCATAACCGAATTTTGTATTGGGTTTTTGTAACATCTGTAATCTTTTTTTGAGATTGGAATTAAGAAAAGGGCTCGCCGCCGGAAGTGCCGTCCCGGAAAAATGACTGGCCAGGAGCATCTGCGCAAATGCTTTGGTGTCTTTCTTCTCAACAGCCTTGTTGTCGGCAAGATATTCGTGTATTAAACTGATTTCTTTTTTAATAAGGTAAAAAAATGGATTGAACCAAAACATCGCAGTAATCACTTCAGCAAAAATTTTGTCTATGCTGTGTTTCTGCTCTATATGCACCATTTCGTGCTTTAAAATCTGCTTCCCAACATCAGAATCCAGGGTGATGGAATCTTTCCAAAACAGGTTTCGGAAGTAGGAAAAAGGTGCGTCTGTAAGGTCGGTCTGATAAAAGTTGATGCCTTTTATCTGTTCTTTTCTGAAGCTGCTTTTTAGTTTTTCTATTTTAAAAATCCCTGCGAGAATTTTAATTATAAAAAAGAGAGAAACCAAACCCAGAGCTGAAAAAATAATTCTAAAATAAATGTGGTCATTATTATTGTTTTTTGGAGTTTTAAAACTTTGCATCTGCTCAAACAGCAGATAAATACGGTCGCTCACTTCGATGGTAAAATCCTGAACTTTTAGCAGTGGCAGGAAGAGGGATATCAGCATGGCAGCCAAAAGATAAAACCGGTTGTAGTGATGAAACGTCTTGTCTTTTAAAGACAACTGATAATACAGATACATTACACCAGAGCACAGTAAAACTTTCAGAAGGTAGATGAAGAGATTTTCCATATCAGCTTTTGTTTTTAAGTTCGTTGAGAAGCATTTCCAGATCTTCTACGCTCATTTCGCTCTCTTCTACAAGAAAGGAAACGGCATTTTTATAAGAACCTTTAAAATAATTTTTCACCAGACTTTTCATCGTTTTACCGGAATACTGTTCTTTAGATATCAAAGCGAAATATTCGTGCTGCCTGCCAACCACGTTATAATCTACAAAATCTTTGTCTTTTAAAACCTTTAAAATCGTAGAGACAGTATTGGTATGCGGTTTCGGTTCAGGAAAAAGATCCAGCACATCTTTCAGGAAACCTTTTTCTATTTTCCAGAGATATTGCATGATCTGTTCTTCCGCTTTGGTAAGGTTCTGTATTTTCATTATAAATATTCAGTTGCGTATCACTAATTAATTAGTTATACAAATGTAGAAATTAAATTAAAGTGTACAACTATTTTTATAGTTATAAAGATTTAAAGAAATACAACTTATTGATTATCAATTATAAAATTTTAAATTTTAACACAATTTGATAACTTATTGAACTGATAAATCTTCACTGATAATTATTAAGATGCTTTAAATTCTTAAAACTTGTTAAAGTTTATTAAATAAAATGATGATGAAGTGATAAAAAATAAGAAAAAATATTTATTTTAGTGGTCTAAAAAAATTTTATGAAAAGATATACTATACTGGCTGTTATTTTAATGTGTACATCTTCTTTCACATTTGCGCAGTCATCGGTATTTGGATCGATTACAGAAGCAAAGTCAAAAATTGAAGCTACTGTGCCTGTTGTAATTGAATATTTGAAAAAAACGAGTGAGAAACAAGGTGATCAGACTGTTCTTACAAACGGAACCGAAGCTTTAAGACAGGAATACAATGCCGTTTCTCAGGAATTTGATCTTTATAAGGGAAATCTGGCAAGCTGCATCGTGAACAAGAAAAAGAAAGTTGCTACTAAATGTTTAAATTATCACACGCAGTATTTTAGAACTACTCTTACAAAATATGATAATTTCATCTCTTATCTTACTAAAAAGAATGGCTTTTTAGGCGTTGATGATGAAGAAGTGAAAAAAGATTTAAAACCTACAGAAATTGCTACCACAATTGATAAAGATTTTACGTCTGCTGCTGGTGCTACTGCCAACATGAAAGGAGTTGAAAAAACAAGATATTTTGAAAGTCTGAAATCAGATGATTTAAAATTAAAGCCTTTCAGTACTCTGGTCAACTAAAAAAATCAATCCGCTTCCCGAAGCGGATTTTTTTGTGACAATTTCCAGAACGACAGCCGGCAGACTTTTGAAATGGTTACTGTCTCAAAATCTTTTCCATCTTCCTGCCTTTTGCCAGCTCGTCAATAAGTTTATCTAAATATCTTACTTTTTTCGTCAGCGGATTTTTTATTTCCTGAATTTTGTAACCGCAGATAGTTCCGGTGATCCAGTCTGCATTTGGGTTCAGATTTGCTCTTTCAAAAAAAATTTTAAAACTTATTTTTTCATCGATGAGTTCCTGTAGTTTTTTATCATCAAATCCTGTAAGCCATTCGATGATCTGATGAAGTTCTTCTTTTGTTCTCCCTTTACTCTCCGACTTGGCGACGTAATGTGGGTATACAGAAGCAAAAGTGAGATTGGCAATGCGTTCGTTATGTTGTTCAGTTTATTTCATATTACAATTTTCATTTAATCAAAAATAAATAATTTTAAAATTGGATCTTTAAAATTGGATCTTTAAAATATGCAGAAATTCTTTCATCATTGGAAGTATGCTTAAATGAACTTTTGCCACGCTTTACGTTTCGCGAAAAAGCTTTTCTACCTTTTGCGTTTAAAGCAAAAAAAAATAAGAACCAAAACTGATTCTCATTTTCCATTTTATGGTCTTGTCAATTAACTCACGATATATTCAGTGATAACCGGCTGATCATTTTCGTCATCCCACTTCATTTTCCAGTCTTCTTTTACGTCCATATCGATGTTTGCCTGCTTCATCGGTGCAACATATCTCACTTTGAAAGCAATATCAAATTCATTTTCAGAAGTTTCATTTATTTTGATGTCTGAAACATGATGTTTGGTATTTCCCAGCATGTTGTTTTTAGAATCTGTAAACCAGTTGTTGAATCCTTCGTGACCTGTAAATTCGTCGTTTCCCGGGAACTTCATTTTTACATCTTCAGAAAGATACTGCGTGAAGTAACTGTTCTCGTCAAGCTGATCAAAACGCGTAAACCACGTTTTCATAAATGCTTCAATTTTTTCTTTTTTTGTCTGTTGTGCGTTGTCCATAGATTTTGTTTTAATATGAAAAGATATCTTTAAATGATCAGTTTATCAAATAAAAGCCCAAACTGCAACACGTATTGAAACTCTTATTATTAATTTAACGGAAAAGCCGAAAATCGTAAATATATTTTACAGAAAAAACAAAATTAACCTATTTTTTTAATCCCTTTCTAATTAATGCACAAAAAAAGAGAACTACTTTCGTAATTCTCCTTAAAATCTAGTAGCGGGAACCGGACTCGAACCGATGACCTTCGGGTTATGAGCCCGACGAGCTACCTACTGCTCCATCCCGCGGTGTTTCTTTTGAATCGTACCGACTGTAACGATTRTAWTAAWTTAGTAGCGGGAACCGGACTCGAACCGATGACCTTCGGGTTATGAGCCCGACGAGCTACCTACTGCTCCATCCCGCGATATTGGATTGCAAATATACGACAATATTTCAAAATTCCTAATATTTCTTTTAAATAAAGGATTTCACGGGAAATAATTTTAATATTACTATCTTTGTTCTATGGCTAAAATACTCAGAATTTACCCCGATAATCCTCAGGAAAACCTTATCAGCGAGGTCATTAAAACCCTTAACAGTGGCGGACTCATCATCTACCCGTCTGATACAATCTATGCTTTGGGATGCAATATTTTTGACATCAAAGCAATGGAAAAACTTGCCCAAATTAAAAAACAGAAGCTCGACAAAGCAAAATTCTCAATCATCTGTAATGATCTGAGTCATCTTTCAGATTTTACGAGACCGGTTGATACTTCGGTTTTCAGATTTCTAAAAAGCCATCTTCCGGGGCCGTTTACCTTTATTCTGGAAGCCAACAAAAGTCTTCCCTTAGCTTATAAAAACCACAAAACAATCGGGATCAGAGTTCCCGATCATCCAATTCCACAATTGATTGTTGAGAAACTGGGGCATCCAATTGCTTCCACTTCCATTCACGATGACGACGAGATTATTGAATATTCTACCGATCCGGAACTCATTGCTGAAAAATATGACAATCTGGTAGACATTGTGATTGACTCCGGATATGGCGATAATGTTGCATCTACGATTGTTGATCTCACCTCGGGGGAACCGGAAATTATCCGTCAGGGGAAAGGTATTATTTAGTTCAAGGTTTAAAGTTCAATATTTAAGGTTTTTAGATTCAATTTTTATTTTTTATGAAATTTATTACTTCGCCTGCAAAACTGATGAATGTAGAAAGCAAAACTGACCTTTTGAGATCTACCACGCCAAAATTCATTGAAGATGCAGCACATATTCACAAATATTTAAAGGAGAAAACGCCGAAATATCTTTCAGATTTAATGGAAATTTCACCAAAACTCGCCGACGAAAACTGGGAAAGAAACCAAAAATGGAAAGCAAAACCTACGGCTAAAAATTCTGCCCCGGCGATGTTTGCCTTTACGGGCGAGGTTTACAGAGGTCTGGATGCAAAAACTTTAGATAAAAAAGCCGTAGATTATCTTCAGAAAAATTACAGAATTCTTTCCGGATTGTACGGTTTGCTGAAACCTTCAGATAAAGTAATGCTTTACCGTCTTGAAATGGGTCGACCGTTTGAATTTGAAGAGTATAAAAATCTTTATTCGTTCTGGACAAAAAAAGTGACTGAACAGCTGAATTCTGAATTAAAAAAGAATGAAATTATTCTCAATCTCGCGAGCAATGAGTACTTCAAAGTGATTGACAAAAAGAAACTCAATCATCAGGTTATCGATTTTGATTTTTATGAATTGAAAAACGGAAAACCAAAAACTATTGTTGTTTACACGAAACACGCGAGAGGTTTGGTCGTAAGATTTTGTGCTGAAACCAATGCTAAAAATCTGAATGACGTAAAAGCTTTCAATCTTGAAGGCTACAGGATTGATGAGGAAAAATCTACGGACAGTAACCTGGTTTTTGTAAGATAAGATCATGAAAGCTCTGAATGCACCAGCACAATTTGCCCTAAAACTTGTTTTCACAATGAGTTTTATGGTTTGCTGTTCGCAGGAAAAGAAAATTCTTTCTACCAACGGATTTCTTGACAATCATACTTATAACAGTGCCTACGAAGACACAATAAAATATACTTCAAAAAATATTTTCTCTGTAACTGAATATAAAAAACCCCAGAATAAAGAAATCATATCTGCCAGATTCAACGGATTGCCTTATGCGAAGCAGACCTACACAGAATATTTACAGGATGGCAGGAAAAAGTACAGGCAGTACAAATCTTCTGAAACTTTTATAACTGAGAAATTTCATTATGATAAAAATGAGTTGATTCTGAAAGAAACTGCTGAAAGTAAATATGGAAATTCTTACAAATGGCTTTTCTATAATCCTGATGGACTTCTAAATGAAGAAATTTATTATACATCTGATCAGAGAAAGAAAAATATCTTTGAAGGCTACACCAAATATCACTATTCTTCAGATGAGAAAAAAACTACTGTGAAAATTGTCGATTACGGTTATGATTCTTTAGCCAACGAAGAAAAATACGAATTTGAATTCCCGATACTTACTAAAACAACTCCTCTTTACCAATCTAAAGTTCACGAATACCGTTGGATCAACGGAAAATATCAACCGACTAAAATAAAAGATTACATTGTCGAAAATCGTGACGTAACCTTTGAATACGATGAAAACGGTCGTTTGACATCAGAAATTTGGTATCAGAATCACAACAGTCTTGAAAATAAAACCGAATTTTCTTATTCAGACAATGATAAGAACCAAACCGAACAGCAATATCATCTTTTAGGAACTGAGAAGTCTACAAAAATAACCCGACAATATGATGAGCACAAAAACCTGGTTTTTGAGCAAAGTATAGAGTATACAGGGCATCCACTGAGCGAAAATACGTTTGAATACGTATACGATAAACAGGGAAACTGGACCTCAAAAAAACATTTCAGAAAAGATGTGGATTTGGGAATTAATGCAGAAAAAAAACTTATAGATTACGAATATCGTGAGATAAAATACTACAGTTCTGCCACTGTTCAAAGAAATTTTAAATTACCTGAACTTCCTGAAATAGCAAATTCGATACGAAACAATATTCCTAAAATTGCAATTCGAAAGAAAAAGAAAATTGAAGATTTTGATACCGCGGTAAAAAACGGCGATTTTGAAAGCCAGATTAATCTGAAAAAAGCCAAAAATATTGAAGATTTTACTCCGGCATTCTGGACTTTAAAAGCCAAAGAATTTGGTAATTTAGATGACGATGCCGGCGATGAAGCCGTTTGCGTTTATGAAACTCCGGTTGAAGGAGATTTGGGGTTCGAACAGGCACTTGTAATCTTTAAGAAAGCAGGTGAAGACTGGACTTTGTGGCATCAATCTACCAAACCCATACTATCTACAGCCCACGGCGGAATGATGGGAAATCCGTTTGAAGGAATCAGCATTAGAAATAAAACAATAATTGTAAGTCATTTTGGTGGAAGCAGGCAAAAATGGAGTTACACCCATCGGTACAGATTTCAAAATCAAAACTGGTATCTCATTGGTGCAAGCGTAAATTTTGGTTCGCCGTGCGATTACGTTGACTCTTTAGATTACAATTTATCAACGGGAATTGCCGTGTTTGAGCACAGTTCGGAAGACTGCAGTGACAATGTAGACAAACCGAAAACAAGCCGCTGGAAAGAAACAGTCAGCAAAAAAATACAGTTGCCTCTGATGGATGAATTTTCTGTCGGTGAAAACAGGATTGAACTAAAAACAAGAAAAACAGAGATGTTTTATTAGAAAAAATGACATTTTCAGATTTAAAAAAACATTTTATACAGCAACTTTCAGAGATCTATTCCGAATCTGAAAGCGGTTTTATTTTTCAGATATTTTCAGAAGATATTTTAAATTTAAATGCAGTTCAGCAGCGGCAGTTTTCTGATCAAGAAGTTTCGGAAGATATTCAGATTCAGTTTGAAAATATCATTTCTGAATTAAAAACCGGAAAACCGTATCTTCAGATTTTGGGCGAGGCCGAATTTTATGGAATGAAGTTTTTTGTGGATGAAAACGTTTTAATTCCAAGGCCTGAAACTGAGGAATTACTCGAAATTGCTATTCACAGAATCCAAAGCCTTAGACAAGGTCAGCCTGACACGAAGTGCATTCCACCCTCAATCCTTACAACCCTCGAACGCTCAAACCCTCAAACCCTCAAAATACTCGACATCGGAACCGGCAGCGGCGTCATTCCTTTGGTTTTAAAGAAACATTTTCCCGACGCGGAGGTTTCTTCTGTCGATTTTTCTGAAAAAGCTCTGGAAACGGCAAAGAGAAATGCGGAATTCCATGATTTGAAAATAAAATTCATTCATGCAGATTACCTTAAGTGGGAATTAGATGAAAATTTTGATGTTATTATTTCAAATCCACCCTACATCGGGCTTGATGAAGATAATGAAATTGCCATTTCTGTAAAAGAGTTCGAGCCGAAAATGGCATTATTTGCTCCAACTGAGGATGCTTTGATTTTTTATCGAAAAATCGCAGATGACTGTGAGAAATATTTGAATAAAAATGGTTTGGTTTTTCTTGAAATCAATCAGAAACTGGGTCAAGAAACTTTAGATTTATATCAAAATTTAGCGCATTCTGAGCTGATTCAAGATCTGAGCGGAAATGACCGGTTTGTTTTTGGAATTAGATAAACCTTGTAGTTATGTTTGTAATCAATTTGTCCTATTTTTCTGAAATATGATTTAAGATTATTTTTGGTTCCAGAAAATCATTAAATACATGTTTTTATATTTAGATGATTCAATTCTTTTTCAATTATAAATTCTGATTTACTCTCATCTGCAAATTCAAAAACTTCACTGTATTTTCATTGCTATAATTTGTCATGATCATTTTCTACTCTTGATTATTGCTTAGAAAAGAAGCTATAAATATCTCAGCTCGAAATAAAACCATGATATTTAACATAAAATTTTAGAATCATTTAAAATTGATAAATTCCTTAACATTTTGCGTAATATTTAGTTAACATTCATTAATTGACTTGCGAAATTATTCATCACTAAAAGTCAATTATAATTATGAATAATTAAATTAAATCTACTTAATTTTTTTCCATAAAGATTATCTTAAAAGTAACTCTAAAGCATTATAGTCTCGATATATTGTTTACATCGAGGACAATCATACATTATAAAATCGACAGCAGAAAATTCATTTCATTAAATCTTAATAAGAAATTAAATTCATATTATTTTAATATATATATTTAGTGCAATCGATTACAATACAGCAAATAAAAATTAATTTTAAACAAATTAAAACTTACTAACCATGAATAAACATATACTTTATTTATTATTATTTCTCGGTTTTGTAAACATCAGTGCACAAAACGTCACGATTACACAGGAAACCGGCTGGATGGAAACAGCGTACATCAAATGGACACCAGTTAGCGGAGCTGACAGCTACAAGGTTTACTACACAGGCGGAAATTTTACAGATAAAATCATTGACACGCAACTGATTCGTAATTATGGAACATACTTCAGAGCCGATGCGTTGGGATTGAGTCCTGGTGTTTACACGCTCAAAGTTGTACCGGTTACAGGAAATGTGGATGGCCCGGCAACAGTTTCAGTCCCGATTACGGTTACCGCTCATGACAGATCAGGCTTTGCGCACAGCAACGGAAGAGTTCCGGGAGCCTACAATCTTGATGGAACACTGAAAGCCAATGCTGTGGTTTTGTATGTAACTCAGGATACAAAAAACACAATTTCATTAAACGTAACAGGCGCAAACGCAAATCCATGCGTTGGATTACAGACGATTTTGGATGGCTTTAAAAAAGGTTTGGATACACGTCCACTTGCCATCAGACTCATTGGGAATGTTACTGATCCCAATTATCTTCTTAACGGCGATGCTGTGATTGAAAACAAAAAGATAGCTGCCAGTTCGATCACATTCGAAGGTGTAGGATCTGATGCATTGGTCAACGGTTGGGGAATCAGAATAAAATCTGCGACCAACATTGAGGTTCGTAACTTAGGTTTTATGCTGACAGATGCTTCTGAAGGTGATAATTTGAGTCTTCAGCAGGATAATACCTACATCTGGGCTCACAATAATGACCTGTTTTATGGTGCTCCGGGATCTGATGCTGATCAGGCAAAAGGTGACGGTGCTCTTGATTCTAAAAAATCATCTTATGTAACATTTTCCTACAATCACTTCTGGGACAACGGGAAAAGCTGTCTTTTGGGTTTAAGTGAAGGTACAACTACAGACCTGTACATCACTTATCATCACAACTGGTTTGATCATTCGGACTCAAGACATCCGCGTGTGCGCTATTTCTCTGCACATATCTACAACAATTATTATGACGGGAATTCCAAATACGGTGCGGGATCAACTTTAGGTTCTTCCCTTTTCGTAGAAGGAAATTACTTCAGAAACTGTAAATATCCTATGTTGATTTCTAAACAGGGGACAGATATTGCAGGCGGTGCACCAGGAACTTTTTCTAATGAAAATGGCGGAATGATCAAGGCTCACAACAATTTTATGACTGGTCAAACTGCTTTTGTTCCGTACAGTTCTTCGGCATCAGCTCAGTTTGATGCGTATGTTACAACCAACAGAAATGACGTTGTGCCAAGCAGCATTACAGCAGTACAGGGAAGTGCGACTTATAATAACTTTGATACCAATACTTCTTTGTACATCAATTCTCTGGTAATTGATACTCCTGTTGTTGGTAGAGATAAAACCACGCAATACTCAGGTAGAGTTTCTGGTGGGGACATCAGCTGGACATTCAATAATTCGGTTGACGATACAAACTCTTCTGTAAATACAGGATTGATGGCAATATTACAGAACTATACATCGCAGTTGGTTTCTGTACAGGGAATTGCCGCTCCGGTAGCGAGTTCTCAAACATTGACAATACCGGCAAACAACGATCAGACTGTAATTACAGGGACGGCAATGGCATCAATGATCTTTACCTGGGGCGGTACTGCAACCGATGTCACTGTTACGGGACTGCCTGCTTCGGGAGTAATTTTTATAAAAGATACTGCAGCGAAAACTGTCACCGTTTCAGGAAATCCTACGGATGATGTGACTTTTACTGTAAATACGGTGGGAACATCAGGAACACCAGTCTCAGGAACGGGAAGCATTTCTGTGGTAGACCCCGGAACACCGCAGGGGAATGAAATTCATAATTTTACCACTTCAAATACATCAAGTTCATTCTACACTTTTACTTCCGCAAATATGAACTCTACAGATGGTTCTGCGACTTATGACGGTCTTACACTTACAAAACGTCTGAAACTTGAATCTGCAACGTCAATAGCATACACCACACTGCAAACATCAAGCTTAACTTTGGTATTGGATCCAACATTTACAGGAACTGTAAAGTTTGACAATGTAAATTACACTGCGGCTGGCGGGATTATTACCATCAACAATATTGCAGCGGGAGCCCATACCATCACAAAAGGAAGTGTTGCCAATTTATTTTATATCAAAACAGTATTCAATACAACCGGAACTTTGGCAACGCAGGAAAGTAAACTGCAAACACTAACAGTATTCCCTAATCCTGTTACGTTAATACTTACGGTTTCTACTCCGAACAATAATCCTGTAGAATCTATCACCATTACTAATTCTGTAGGGCAGGTTTTGAGAACAGTCAATGAGAATACGACTAAAGTTGACATGAGCAGTCTCAGCAATGGTCTATATTTCTTACAGATCAAAACGAAAGAAGGAATATTTAACCAAAAAATAATTAAAAAGTAATCAGCATTGCTTTTTTAAAACGTGAAAGCCATCTCAAAATCGAGATGGCTTTTAGGTTTTCAGAATTTACACAAAACTAAATTCAAAATTTATTCTAACCGATTTTTTTTCTTACAAATATTTCGAATGCCAGATATAAAAGTGGTATCGACATCACAAAAAGATAAAATGCGTTTTCTATCGCCAGTTGCGGGAAAACTGCAACTGAATATATAAGCCCGAAAAAAGCTCCGCCCAAATGAGCTGCGTGACCGATGTTGTCATTCATTCTGGGATTCAGCATGCTGTATACTGAGTATCCAAAATAGAGAAATCCGAAAATATAGCCGGGCAGCGAGAGTGCCGGAGGAAGAAATATAATTCCGATTTTTATAACATCAGGACTTAAAGAAACTCCTGCGAAAATAATTCCGGCCACACCACCACTTGCTCCAATTGCTGAGTACCAACCTTGATTTTTATAAATGAGCAGCGAAAAAAGATTTCCAACCAAAATAGATCCTATATAAATGATGAGAAAACCGATCAGTCCGAAAGCTTCTAAAACGTATGGCCCAAACATGTAGAGAACATACATATTAAGAGCTAAATGGATAAAATCTGCATGCAAAAAGCCCGCTGAAAGCAATCTTATATATTCTTTACTGTATTTAATGGCTCCCACATTAAACTTGAATTTTTCAAAGTTTGGGGATCCTGCGGGAGCGGTAAAGCTCGCAATACATGTAAGTGCTATGATTAAAATAATGATGTTCATATTTGATTTTTTTGTTCTTTCAAAATTCCGCTTCTAAAACTTTGTCAAAGTAACCGTGCTGAAAATAAAACTTTGACAAAGTATCAACTTTCACCTTCCTGAAACAGATCACCTATTGTTCCGCCTTCATCGTCCTGAGATGGCGTAAAATCGGGCTCTTCATCCACTTCAGGCTCTTCCTCTACAGGCTCGGGAATGGTGATATTGATTGTTTTCACTTTAAATTTAGTGAACTGATTTCCGATGGCTTTAATACCTTTTACTGTAATAAATTCATCGATATTGATCATTTCAGGCTCACGTTCTTTTCCTTTGTCTTTGGCGAAAATAATTTCTGCTGTAGCACCGTTGCTTACGATTACATTTTCAATAAATGATTTCGGATGGTCTGAAGGCATGAAGGTCTGTAAGTGATTATTGTTTTCAAAAAGAAATCTTTTGATGAAGTAGATATCCTTTTCGCCATCGTAGTAAATGCAGGTTACGGGTTGTTCCGGTTTCCATTTTTCGAGCACCAGATATTCGTCATCAAAGCGGTTTCCCAGATCAAATGAAACCAGTTTTGCTTCACCGTTTGTATTGATGGTGAGAATTTTATCATCCCCTTTAAAATTTCCTAAAAAAGTTCCGCGTGCATCTGCATTGAGTCTCCTCACGGTATCGTCGTACCAGATTTTTCTCGGAGCTAATGTAGAAACTCCTTCTTCCTTTAAATCCACTTTTTTGATGGAATATTTAGTAACCAAATTTCCTTTGGAATCCCTTCCTTTAATAGCCAGTTCAGAAAAATCAACATCCATTTTATTTTTTCTGATTCTTGGATTGGGTTTTAGCAGAATACTCACAGTTTCTGCTTCACCGTTTGGATTTGCCGAAAAATAAAGTGTTTCTGAAAACTTTTTGTCTGAAGCCAGAGGATAATCTGTATTTCTTGTAACGCCAGTCACAGAAAAACGTTTCATATAGTATGGTCCTTCCCTGCCCTCACGGTAAATCATGTTGTAAACTGTGCGTTTATCATTCTTTTTCCAGACGGCGACGTGGAGAATATCTTTTCCTATAAAAGTTTTTGGTTCCACTTTTACCACTTTCATCCTTCCGTCTTTTCGGAAAGTGATGATGTCGTCAATGTCTGAGCAGTCGAACAGATACTGATCTTTTTTAAGCGAAGTTCCGATGAAACCTTCTTCAAAATTGGCGTAGAATTTTTCGTTGGCAACCGCTACTTTTGTGGCATCAATGGTATCAAAAATCCTGAGTTCGGTTCTTCTTTCTCTTCCTTTTCCGTATTTTTTCTGAATATTCAGATAATAATCAACCGCGTACTGGATCAGGTTTGCCAAATGGAATTTTACCTGCTCAATTTTACCTTCCAGTGCAGCGATATTTTCTTTAAATTTATCTAAATCAAATCTTGAAATTCTTTTAATCCTGATTTCCGTCAATCTTAAAATATCCTCTTCTGTTACAGGTCTTAGGAGATGTGCGGTATGAGGTTTTAATCCTTCATCGATGGTTTTAATAACATCCTCCCAGGTTTTCACCTCTTCAATATCGTGATAGATTCTGTTTTCTATAAAAATTCTTTCCAGAGAAGAAAAATGCCAGCTTTCTTGCAATTCATGAAGTTCAATTTCGAGTTCCTTTTTAAGTAAAGAAACCGTGTGATCGGTATTCATCCGCAGAATCTCCGAAACGTTTAAGAACATTGGTTTATCGCCAACAATCACGCAGGCATTGGGAGAAATCGTGACCTGGCAATCTGTAAATGCATACAGCGCGTCAATCATCTTGTCTGGCGATACATCATTGTGAAGATGAATTAGAATTTCAACTTTATCCGAAGTATTGTCTTCAATTTTTTTGATCTTTATCTTCCCTCTCTCATTGGCTTTCAGAATAGAATCAATAAGGTCTGATGTATTTTTAGAAAAAGGAATTTCTGTAATAACCAGCGTATTTTTGTCGCTTTGCGAAATTCTCGCTCTTGCTCTTACTTTACCGCCTCTGTGGCCGTCGTTATATTCTGAAACATCAAGAAAACCAGCGGTAAGAAAATCAGGATATATTTCAAAATTTTTCCCTTTCAGGTGAGCAATTGAGGCATTAATAAGTTCATTAAAGTTATGAGGAAGAATTTTGGTTGAAAGCCCTACACCAATCCCCTCAACACCCTGTGCCAGAAGCAGCGGAAACTTTACCGGAAGATCAACAGGCTCATTGTTTCTGCCATCATAAGATTTCGTCCAGACAGTCGTTTTCGGATTAAATACCACTTCAAGGGCAAACGGAGTAAGTCTTGCCTCAATATATCGTGCTGCAGCGGCAGAATCTCCGGTATAGATATTTCCCCAGTTTCCCTGAGTATCAATCAAAAGTTCTCTCTGGCCTATCCCCACCATTGCATCTGTGATTGAAGCGTCACCGTGGGGGTGATATTTCATTGTATTACCTACGATGTTTGCCACTTTATTGTAACGCCCGTCTTCCAGCTCACGCATGGAGTGCATAATTCTCCGCTGAACAGGCTTAAAACCGTCAAAAACAGAGGGTATTGCTCTGTCTAAAATTACGTACGATGCATAATCGAGAAACCAGTCTTTATAGAGACCTGAAACTTTCTTCAGGCTTTCACTTTCGTGAGAATGTTCTTCATTCATTATTTACTTTCTCCTTATTATTTTTGATCACTTTATTGAGTGAAAATTTCAAATCATTGAATTCTTTTCCCGAGAGATAAGAAATTTCGTATTTTAAAATGGTACTACCACTCTTGCTGTTGATGGTGACGTACAGTCTTTTAAAAAAAAGAAATGTAAAAGTCTCATAGCCCACCAGTTTGTATTTTGGAAATTCATCGCTCAGCGGTTTGCTTACAAAAGATAAAATACTTCTGTTTCTGAAATGGAGCGCTTCGCCATCGCTGTCATATTCAAAAATCTGCCTTCCGTTCAGATAAAATATGGTGCACAGAATCATGGGAATAAGTATAAAAAGATAAGCTTCAGCACCAAAAATCTGAAATCTCATTTCTTCTACTAAAAACGCCAAAACCCCTATCACAAGGAGCATTATGAGTGCCGTATTTATAAAATTATACAGCGGAAGCTTTCGTTTGTTGCTGAGTCTCATTTTAATTCAAAATTTGTGTTATTGTTTTTATATTGCTTCAGATATGATTTCTTTTCTATCAATTTCAGAATCGTCTTCCACTACAAGATTTTCCAGGATAAAAGTCTGTCTGTCTGGTGTATTTTTGCCCATATAGAACTCAAGAATCTGTTCTATAGTCTGGTCTTTCCCTATCACTACGGGTTCTAGGCGGATATCTTTTCCGATAAAGTTTTTAAATTCATCAGGCGAAATTTCTCCCAAACCTTTAAATCTTGTAATTTCGGGATTTTTGCCCAGTTCACTCAGGGCTTTTACTCTTTCAAGTTCGGTGTAGCAATATCTTGTTTCTTTCTTGTTCCGTACTCTGAAAAGTGGTGTCTGCAGGATGTACAGATGCCCGTTTTTAATCACATCAGGAAAAAACTGGAGGAAAAAAGTAATCATCAGCAGTCTGATGTGCATTCCGTCTACATCTGCATCAGTAGCAATAATTACCTGGTTGTATCTGAGGTCTTCAAGACTTTCTTCAATGTTTAAAGCAGCCTGCAGGAGGTTAAATTCTTCGTTTTCGTAAACCACTTTTTTGGTCAGGCCATAGCAGTTCAGAGGTTTACCTTTTAACGAAAAAACCGCCTGTGTTTCTACATCCCGTGATTTTGTGATGGATCCTGATGCAGAATCTCCTTCGGTAATGAATATCTGGGTTTCTGCTTTTCTTTCAGCTTTCTGATCGCTGTAATGCTGCCTGCAGTCACGAAGTTTTTTATTATGAAGAGACACTTTTTTTGCTCTTTCTCTTGCGAGTTTCTGAATGCCGGAAAGTTCTTTCCTTTCTCTCTCTGAAATCAGGATTTTACGTTGCAGCGCTTCGGCAATTTCCGGATTTTTATGAAGATAATTATCCAGTTTATTTTTGAGATAATTGATGACGAAGGTTTTAATCGTTTCCAGTTCCTTTCCATCTTTGTCTTGTCCCATGGTAGCAGAACCCAGCTTAGTTTTAGTCTGAGATTCAAAAACAGGATTACCCACATTGATATAAACCGCACCAATAATGGCTTTTCTGATGTCTGTAGCCTCAAAGTTTTTATTGAAAAATTCCCGGATTGTCTTAACGTAAGCTTCCTTAAAAGCATTGAGGTGCGTACCACCCTGGGAAGTGTACTGTCCGTTAACGAAAGAAAAATAGGTTTCAGACTGAGATTTATCAGAATGCGTAATCGCAAGCTCCATATCATCATCCTTAATGTGGATAATAGGATATACTATTTCGCCGTCAATTTCCTCTTCAAGCAAATCTCTCAGACCATTCTGAGATTCGAAAACTTCCCCGTTAAAATATATTTTCAGACCTAAATTGAGATAGGTATAATTTCTCAGCATTTTTTCTACATATTCATTCCTGAATTTGAAGTTTATAAAAATACTGTCATCAGGAATAAAAGTAATTTCGGTACCGTTCCTTTCCGAAGTCTCTGCCTCGTCATGTAGAGTTTCCAAACGCCCTTCGCGGAATTCGGCAATCTTCATTTTGCCTTCCCGCACAGATTTTACTTTGAAATAATTAGAGAGAAAGTTGACCGCTTTTGTGCCGACACCATTTAAACCGATTGATTTTTTAAATGCGCCGTCATCATACTTTCCACCGGTGTTCATGATAGAAACCACATCCACAATTTTTCCCAGAGGAATCCCACGGCCATAATCGCGGATTGTTACAGTACCATCTTTAATTTTAACATCAATTCTTTTACCCGCCTTCATTCTGAATTCGTCGATGGAATTATCCAGAACTTCTTTCAGTAAAATATAAATTCCGTCATCTACCGAAGATCCGTCTCCCAGCTTACCAATGTACATACCGGGTCTAAGCCTTACGTGCTCTCTAGGCTCAAGGGTTCGGATATTTCCTTCATCATAATTCGGATGTATATTTTGCGACATAGTAAAATTTCTGTAAACAGACAAAAATACGCAATTGGATAAAAAAATCCGAATTTTTACTTCACTAATTTTAATGATTTTCAGAAAATGTAAACGGTGACCATCTGAATTAAAAATAAAAATCTCTAATTTAACATTAGAGCAGATACTGTGATTTTTTGCCGTTTTTTCACCATAATGGCCTATTTTTATCTGTTCAAATATAAAATCATCCCATGATACAACTTCCTTTATCTAAACTTTCTAATGTAGGAACCACAATTTTCAGCCAGATGACACAGTTGGCCAATGAAAATGAAGCCATCAATCTTTCGCAGGGTTTCCCGGATTTTCCAACTGATCCTGAACTGTTGAATCTTGTGGATCAATACATGAAAAAAGGATTTAATCAATATGCCCCAATGGGCGGAATGCTGCCGTTAAAGGAAGAAATAGTAAAAAAAATTGAAAATTCTCATCAGGCAATTTATCATCCCGACACAGAAATTACGGTTACAGCGGGTGGAACTCAGGCCATCTTCACAGCTATTGCAACTTTGGTAAAAGACGGCGATGAAGTAATTATTTTTGAACCTGCTTATGATTGTTATGAGCCTACAGTAGAGCTTTTCGGAGGAATTGTGAAGAGATTTAAAATGACCGCTCCCGATTATGCCATCGATTGGATTGAGGTTAAGAAATTGGTTTCAGATAAGACGAAACTAATTATTCTCAACAACCCCAATAATCCGGCAGGCAAAATTTTAAATGAAAACGATTTTCAGGAACTGATTTATATCGTAAAAGGAACTTCAGTTTTTATTTTGAGCGATGAAGTTTATGAAAATATTGTGTTTGATGGAAAGAAACACCTCAGCGTCTGCAAATATCCCGAACTGAAAGAACGAAGTTTTCTGATCGCATCTTTTGGAAAACTTTTCCACGTAACCGGCTGGAAAATGGGATATTGTGCTGCACCGAAAAATCTGACCGAAGAATTCCGAAAAGTACATCAGTTCAATGTTTTTTCTGTCAACACGCCCATTCAATTAGCCTTTGCGGATTACATGAAAAATGAAGAGAATTACTTACATCTGAATCAGTTTTTCCAGCAAAAAAGAGATTTGATCAGAAACGGACTTTCAGGAACTTCGTTTGAACTTCTTGATTGTGAAGGAACTTATTTTCAGGCTGTGAAGTACGATAAAATTTCAGATAAAAAGGATCTTGATTTCGCACATGATTTAACCATCAACCATAAAGTTGCCACAGTTCCTTTTTCTTCGTTTTATCAAGATAAACTGAATGAAAATGTAATCAGACTTTGCTTCGCCAAAAAAGATGAGACTTTGGAAAAAGCTTTGGAAAATTTAAGGAATATTTAAATTAGAAATATTAATTAGTTTTAAAATTTGTACGTGTTTTGTACAAATAAAATACATTTTATGATCATTACTACTGTATCAGATTTCAGAAAAGATATTAAAAGCTATCTGGATAAAGTTGCCAAAAATTTCGAAACCCTGATCATTAACCGCGGGAAAGACTCAGGAATTGTAGTGATGTCTTTGGAGGAATACAATTCTCTTGTAGCCACCAATCATGAATTATCTTCAAGAATAAATGAGAAACGCCTTGATGCTGCCGTAGAAAAACTGAAAAATAAAAATTCATTTGAAAAGCATTTAATAGAAGAGTAATGAAGTACATTTCTGTAGATGAATCTTGGGAAGATTATCTGTACTGGCAAAAAACCGACAGGCAAAAACTCAAACGAATCAATGATTTGCTGAAAGATATTCCAAGAACAACTTTTGCAGGAATTGGAAAACCAGAGCCCTTAAAACATAAATATTCAGGTTTTTGGTCCCGCCGAATCGACGATGAACATAGATTAATCTATTGGTACGAAGAAGACCAGATTCTGATCACCAAATGTAGATTTCATTACGATTAAAATAAAAAAAAGGCAGTTTCTGATTTTGAAACTGCCTGTTTTATTTTAGAAGAACATTCCTCCAGAAACCTCAATTCTCTGAGCCGTGATCCATCTCGCTTCTTCAGTACAAAGAAAAGCTACAACGCCACCGATGTCATCAGGCAAACCGGCTCTTCCCAATGCAGTATTTGAGGAAACCATTTGATTGATATTTTCGTCATCGCGTGTTCTTCCGCCACCGAAATCAGTTTCGATGGCACCTGGAGCCACTGCATTGACTTTGATTTTTCTTGCTCCCAGTTCCTTCGCCATATATTTGCTCAACTGATCAACAGCAGCTTTCATGGAACCATAAACTGAAGAACCCGGTATTGCAAATCTCGCCAAGCCTGACGACAGATTGATGATACCGCCACCATCACTGATGAAAGGTAAAAATTTCTGAGTCAGAAAGAAAACACCTTTAAAATGTATGTCTACCATATCATCCAACTGTTCTTCTGTAACATCAGCAATCGGTTGGTACAAAGCAGTTCCTGCATTATTGATTAAGAAATCGATATTTCTGCTTCCTGTATTTTCTTCCAAATGATCGCCAACTTTCTTCACAAAAGCATCAAATGATTTTACGTCTTTTGTATTGAGTTGATACGCAATAGCTTTTCTACCTAAATTTTGAATTTCAGCAACGGTTTTGTCAGCTTCTTCTTTATTTGAATTGTAGGTGATGATCACATCCAGGCCTTTTTCTGCAATTTTTAATGCTGAATTTTTTCCCAGACCACGGCTTCCGCCAGTTATTAAAGCGATTTTTGTTCTTGTTTCCATTTTTTTAATGATTAAATTTAATAATACAAAGCTGAGAAAATTTCAGACCAGAATTTTTGCTGCAATCAAACCAAAATTTGCAAAATTCAAATCAAAGCCTGAATTCCAACGGAGTGAGAGATGTTTTCTTTTTAAAAAAGTTTGAAAAGTGAGCGATTTCTTCAAAACCTAAAGCGTAGGAGATTTCAGAAATGCTCCAATGGGTTTGTTTTAAAAGGATTTTAGCTTCCTGAATCACTCTTTCGGCAATCATTTCGGTGGTTGTTTTGCCGGTGCTTTCTTTTAATTTTTTATTTAAATAATTCACGTGCACCGCCAATCTGTCGGCAAAATCCTTAGCAGATTTTAGCTGAAGCCTTTGCTCTGAAGTCTCAATAGGAAACTGTCTTTCGAGCAGTTCTATAAATAAAGAAACCACTCTAATTGAAGATTCATTTGACGTTGAAAGCTTTGAGGAAGGTTGTAATTTTTGACCGTAATGAATCAGTTCCACCACATAATTTCTGATGAGATCATATTTAAAAATATAATCAGATTCAATTTCATTTTTAATTTTATTAAATAAGAGCTGAATTTCATCTGCCAGATTATTGTCAATTTCAAAAACAGGAATATTCCCGGGCTGAAAAATCGGCAACTCCTGAAGACTACTGTGCGAAAGGTTTTTCAGAAAAAAATCTTCTGTAAAAACGCAGAAACTTCCTGCCTGATCTTCATTTTCCGGCACATAATGATAAGGAACTTTCGGCGTCGCAAAAAGTAAAGCATTCTTCTCAATCGAAATCACTTTATCTGCATACTCTGCTCTGTTTTTTCCGCGTATTAAACTTATTTTATAGTATTTTCGACGGTTATATGGCATTTCGCACGTGGTTCGCAGGCGTTCTATCGTTTGGGCAATATCAAAAACATTGAAATGACCGATGTCTTTTTGCAAACCTTTTGGAATAAGGGTTTCTACATCTTTCCCTAATTTGACGGCAATTTCTCTGTAGAAATCTTCAAGGGAAGCGTAAGAAGTGTGAGCAGATTTTTCCATGATGGTGATTTGTAAAAATCAAATTTACAAAATTATGAAACGGTACCTCCAACAATTTCTATTTGCCATTTATTATCTTTAAACAAGACTTCCCTCAAGCTGAAGAAATCCGTTCACAATAAAATTTTTATTTTTGATTGAATTAAAACTGAAATGACTAAAACTCAAACCTAAAAAATATGCCTTGGGTTTGTTATTATCCAATTCAAGCAACCAATAACCTTCATGGCTTCTTGCAAATACATAATCGATACCTTTATAATTCTGCATAGTAATAGAGCCAAACTGATGACCAAATTTTTCGATAAACTTTGCATTTTCATACTCATAATTCTCCATATATTTATCGTCAAAAACAGTAGATTGAGTGTTCTTCTTGCGTTCTAAACTATCTTGCTTAAAGCTTTTAAACTTTTTTAAATTTTCAATCTGAAGATATGCAGGTTTTTCATCCAAAATTTGCTTAACAGTATAAGGCTTAGTTTCAACATATTCATCCTCTCTCCTTTTTGTTTAAAACAGTTCTGTTCCATTGTTTTTTAACATGAAATCAACAGAAAAAATATAAATAAATACCTCATAAAATCTTTTTTCTAAATTCAACAAAAAACGCTCCCAAAAATGAATCTGGAAGCGTTTTCTATATAACTAACTTTTACTTGGTCTTCTTAAACGTTGAATCTGAAATGCATGATATCGCCGTCTTTTACGATATATTCTTTCCCTTCAACTCCCAGTTTTCCGGCTTCTTTGATTTTCGCTTCAGAGCCGTAAGTCATGTAATCATCATATTTGATTACCTCTGCACGGATAAATCCTTTTTCAAAATCTGTATGAATCACACCTGCAGCCTGAGGCGCTGTCCAGCCCTGTCCGATGGTCCATGCTCTCACTTCTTTTACACCTGCTGTAAAGTAGGTTTGAAGTTTTAACAAATCGTATGCTTTTCTGATCAGACGGTTAACGCCCGGTTCAGTTAAACCCAATTCGTCAAGGAAAATTTCTCTCTCTTCAAAAGTCTCCAGTTCGTTAATATCAGCTTCGATCTGAGCCGCCAAAACTACGGTTTCTGCGTTTTCGCTTTTAGCCATTTCTTCGATCTTGGCAATCCAGTCGTTCCCGTTTTTGATTGAATTTTCGTCTACATTACACACGTAAAGAACCGGTTTATTGGTCAACAACTGTACTTCACCAATAATCTCTGCTGTTGCATCATTCGTTGCAAATTCTCTGGCATTTCTTCCGTCTTCCAAATGCTGCTGTAGGTTCTGAAGCGTTTCATAAGCCAAAATATCTTCCTTTTTACCGGATTTAATAAACTTTTTAGCTTTTTCAGCAGCTTTCGCCACTGTTTCCATATCTTTCAGCTGAAGCTCGATATCGATAATTTCTTTGTCACGCATAGGATCTACAGAACCTTCCACGTGCACAATATTTCCGTTATCAAAACATCTTAAAACGTGAATAATCGCCTCACATTCTCTGATGTTTGCCAAAAACTGATTTCCAAGACCTTCGCCTTTGCTCGCACCTTTTACAAGACCTGCAATATCTACAATCTCTACAACAGCAGGAATTACTTTTTCAGGATTGATTATTTTTTCAAGCTCAAAAAGTCTTTGATCCGGCACAGAAACCGTTCCCAAATTGGGCTCTATGGTACAGAAAGGATAGTTTGCTGATTGTGCTTTTGCATTACTCAGACAGTTAAAAAGAGTTGATTTACCTACATTCGGCAAGCCTACGATTCCACATTTCATAATTTCGATTCAAAATTTAATATTCAATATTCAAAGTTTATTAATTCTGGATTCAATTTATTTTTTAAATATTGAATTTTAAACCTTGAATTTTAAGTGTGCAAAGATAAAGAAATTAAAGAGAGAATCATAACAAAAAAATCTGCCAGACGACCGACAGATTTAAGGTTAATTAAATGATTGAGTTATTAGGGATTGGGACCTGTAGCATTCTGTGCAAGTTCGGCATCGTCAGGAAGCGTTTCCAGAGTTTTATCGAGAGTGAATAAAGATTCGTCGCTTGCTCTGTCTCCTCCCGCGATTTTCAGTTTGTCAATTAAATTCATTGCAAATGTTTCTTCTTCAATCTGTTCTTTTACAAACCACTGAAGAAAATTCCATGAAGCCCAGTCTTTTTCTTCGAAAGCAATGTTCACAAGATTATATATTGCCGTTGTATTATCTACCTCATGTTGAAAAACCATATCAAAACAGTTGGAAAGGCTCGTAGGTTCTGCACCTGGAGCTTCAAGAGCTGTAACGTTAGGCTTCCCGCCTCTGTTGAGAATGTACTGCATAAATTTTACTGCGTGGTCTCTCTCTTCCTGCGCATGACGGAAAAGGAAATTTGATATTCCACCATACCCTTTGTCGGCTGCCCAGATTCCGTAAGAAAAGTATGTTCGTGACTGTAAATCTTCGGTATTCATCTGGTCGCTGAGAGCCTGCTCGAGTCTTTGTGAAAGTCTGTTGGTGTTCATAACTGTATATTTTTAGTGATGATTCTACAGATACAAAAATGATTCCGTGGAAAGTATTTGACGAGAAAAATGCCAATTTGTAGTGATTCTAAAATGAAATTATACTTCAAAAAACTTTGTGAATGTTTAAACATAAATACCACAGAATTCATAGGAATATAGATTAATGACTTATATTTGATTAAAATCAAAACAGATGCAACAGGTTCTAAAAAATTACTCAGGCATTATTCTAGTACTCGTGGGGATTACCGTGGGAAGCATCATCGGGATTGTGGCTCCTGAAATTGTGGCATACATCAAACCTTTAGGTGATATTTTTCTTAATCTTCTTTTCGTGAGTGTAGTTCCTCTGGTGTTTTTTGCTGTTGCTAACTCTATTGCATCTCTTGAGCAGGATTCTAAATTTGGGAAGATTCTGCTCATTATGTCTTTTACATTTCTGTTTTTTATACTGACCGCAGCCGTTTTTACTATTGGTGCAGTGTACATTTTCCCGGTTTCATCGATATCAGGAAGTAAGGAAATCATTGCTGAAACGGCTCAGGAAGAAAACTGGGGAGACAGGATTGTAAGTTTTTTCACCGTTGGAGAGTTTACCGAATTGTTTTCCCGAAAAAATATGCTGGCTCTGCTCATCTTTGCCTTCCTCACGGGATTTGCAACCAGAAAAGCGGGTGAAAACGGAAAACCTTTCAGAATTTTTATAGCTTCAGGATATGAAGTGATGAAAGAGCTTCTGCTAATGATTATGAAAATTGCTCCGATTGGTTTGGGGGCGTACTTTGCCTATCAGGTGGCAACCCTGGGACCTCAGCTTTTTGGATTTTATGCTAAACCTTTAGGTCTGTACTACATTGCTGGAATTGTCTATTTTTTTGTATTCTTCACACTTTACGCCTTTATGGCAAACGGCCAAACCGGAATTAAAAGTTTTTGGAAAAATGCAGTTTACCCTACTCTGACTGCTTTGAGCACCTGCAGCAGCTTTGCCACGATGCCAACTAATCTGGTAGCTGCCTCCAAAATTGGGATTCCAAGTTCTGTTGCCAATCTGGTGATACCTATCGGAACTACTCTGCATAAAAACGGCTCTTCCATGTCATCGATTATTAAGATTTATATTGCTTTTCAAATCATAGGAAGAGATTTTTTTGAACCTTCCAATCTTCTTTTAGCCTTAGCAATTACCGTTTTTGTAAGCATTGTGGCAGGCGGAATTCCCAACGGTGGATATATTGGCGAAATGCTGATGATCTCCGTTTACAGTCTGCCGCAGGAAGCCATCCCGGCTGTAATTATTATCGGAACTTTGGTTGATCCTCTGGCAACCGTTTTGAATGCTGTGGGAGATATCGTTGCCGCGATGTTTGTAGGCAGGTTTGTGAAGGTTTAAAATATGAAAATCACTACTTAAACACCCATGCTGCGCGGTAGAAATCACTGAATTGCAGCAATTAATTATGCAGCAGTAAAGCAACCAACTTGTAATCAGCCGTATTTGTATAAAAAAAAAGATGAAGCCCAACTGAACTTCATCTTAATATTTCTATAATTTTCTGAATGTATTTAAAATTTCCTTACTGCATCCAGGGTGAGATTGATCTCGGTATCACCGATGGCATCACTGATGAAGTAGGTTTCGTAGCCACTTGGAGGAAGATAAATTCCGTTTTCAAGCATGTGATGGAAGAATTTATTGAATGTAGAATGACTGGCTTTCTGAGCTTCATCAAAGTCTGAAACCTTATCGGTATCAAAGAAAACCGACATCATCGAACCTGTTCTGTTGATCTTGTGATGAATTCCTTTTTCGTTTAAAATTTTTCCGAATTCGATATCTAAAACTTCCGTTGTTTCTGCTAGCCTGTCGAAAAATCCTGAATCATTTTTAATGATCTGCAAAGTTTTTAAACCTGCTCTCATCGCCAAAGGATTTCCACTTAAAGTTCCTGCCTGATAGACTGCACCTTTGGGCGCGAGACAATCCATAATTTCGTTTCTTCCTGCAAACGCTCCCACCGGAAGACCGCCACCGATTACTTTTCCGTAAGTTACAAGGTCGGCTTTCACGTTAAATAATTCCTGTGCACCGCCAAAAGCAAGTCTGAAACCCGTCATCACCTCATCGAAAATAAGTAAAGCTCCGTTTTCATCACATAAAATTCTCAGTTTTTGGAGAAAATCATTTTCCGGAAGAACGCATCCCATGTTTCCGGCAACCGGTTCGATAATGATGGCTGCAATTTCGTTATCATTGTCTTTAAAAAGTTCTGCCACCTGCCCGATATCATTGTATCTTGCCAGCAAAGTATCTTTTGCAGTTCCGGCAGTTACTCCCGGAGAATTGGGATTTCCAAAAGTGATGGCTCCACTCCCCGCTTTGATTAAAAATGAATCTGAATGACCGTGATAACAGCCTTCAAATTTCACAATTTTATCCCTTCCTGTAAAACCTCTTGCCAGTCTCACCGCACTCATACAGGCTTCCGTACCCGAAGAAACCATTCTGATCTGGTCGATATTCGGAACATTTTCTGTGATGAATTTTGCGATTTCTGTTTCAAGTTCCGTGGGTGCACCAAAAGAAAAACCTTTCTCAGCCTGAATCTTTAATTCTTCTAAAACTTCGGGATGGGTGTGACCTAAAATTGCGGGGCCCCACGAGTTGATGTAATCTACGTAAACGTTGTCGTCGGCATCTGTAAGGTAAGCTCCTTTGGCAGATTTCATAAAAACAGGAACTCCACCTACAGATTTAAAGGCACGGACAGGCGAATTTACTCCGCCAGGAATATATTGGTAAGCTTCATCAAATAAAGCTGAACTTCTTTGGTATTTCATTGATGTTGGGTGTTGGATGTGGGATGCAGGATGGTAAAAAACAATTGCATACCATTAATTTCTTGGTTTTTTTGAAATCAGATAAATTAACTGTCCGGCTGAAGGTTTCTGGCCCTCATCCATTCTGTTTTTTGCGTATAATTTGTTGAGTTTAATTCCGAATTTCTGGGCTATGTCATGCATATCTTCAGAAAGTCCCGCCTGATAGGTTGGTGTAGTTCCGTCAGAATTTTTAGATTCAAGGAAGATGATTTCGTTTTTCTTTAAAGAATTGGTATTCAGCTCATTCCATTTCATCAGTTTTTCTTCACTGATTTTAAATTTATTGGCAATAAACTGAATATCTGTATCTTCCGGAATAATTACATATTTCAAACCTCCATTAGGATGGCTTTTAATTAAAATAGAATTCAGAATTTCTGATTTGGTCTTCACACGTTCCTTTTTGGGAGCTTCAGCGTACACTTTTTTAGGCGAAGGTGCGGGTTTTGAAGCTTTTTTCTTCTCAACAACCTTTGAAGATTCAAGACTTGCCATGTATGCCTGATCGTCCTTCAATCCAGGATACATCTTAAGAATAGCAAAATTGACTTCTTTAGAACTCACCTGATCAAATTCGTAAAGTCTGTACTTTTCAATCTTGCTGATGAGAATGCCTGCATACCTTGGATTTGTGGCATAACCCGCCTTTTTAAGGCCGTGAGCCCACGCTTTGTAATCTTTCATATCCAGATTAAAAAGGTTGGCGTAATACTTTCTGGTAGCTAAAAAAACTGAGTGATCTTCATAAGACTGCTTCGGGTCATCATACACTCTGAAACACTCATTGGGAGCGTCATCGGTATGTTTCATCGTCTTGCCGGTCCATTCTTCTTTACACTTGATTCCAAAATGATTTTTTCCTTCCAGTGCGAGCCGGCTCTGTCCGCCACCCGTTTCCAAAAGCCCCTGTGCAAGCGTGATTGAGGCAGGAATTTTATATTTTTCCATTTCCTCTACGGCATACTGAGCAAATTTTTGAATGTACTGATCATCATTCGCCCAGGTTTGGGCTGAGAATTTAGATAAAACTAAAAGGCTTACGACGGTGAAAAGTCTTTTCATCTTATTATTTTTATTGTTTTAAAAGAAAGATGGAACACTGATGCGTTTCATTTTTCAGATATAAATTTATATAATTAAATTTCTGTTCTGTTTCTGCAGAAGCAAATTGACTCCTGCAATTCCCTGCAAACCACCGGTGTGAAAACAGAGAATTTTACTTCCTTCAGGAAAATAATTTTCATCTATCATTTCAAAAACTTTCTGCATCATTTTTCCTGTATAGATCGGTTCCAGCGGGATTCCATACTTTGATTTAAAGTCATTGATAAAACGGATATTTTCATCACTAATTTTACCATAACCTCCGAAAGCAGCATCAGTTAGATGAAAATTCATTTTTGAAGTTAACTCCGAAATTTTTTCATCCAATGAAGCATCATCCACTACCTTAAAACCTATAACTTTCTGATTGTCTTCACAAAACTGAGAAAGTCCGGCAACAGTTCCTCCGGTTCCGACTGCTGTGCAAAGATAATCAAAATCTTTTGTATCTTTATTGAGCATCATTTTAATGCCCTGAACAGCATTTCTATTGGTTCCGCCTTCGGGAATAATCAGTGCTTCGGGAAACTCATGTTTTAAAAATTCTGTAAGTTTTTCTTTATGCCGATATTCTTCACGGGAAACAAATTTAAGATTCATTCCGTTTCGTTTCGCATACACCAAAGTAGGATTAGCACTCCATTTTTGTTCTATTTCCTCGCCACGGATTATGCCTAAAGTATTAATATTAAAATGCTTTCCAACAGCTGAAACTGCTGAAATATGATTAGAAAAAGCTCCGCCAAAGGTTATTATTAAGGGATTTTCAGGTTTTAAATCTAAATAATTATTGATATTAAAAAAAAGTTTCCAGTATTTGTTTCCTGAGATTTCGGGATGAATGAGATCTTCCCTTTTCATAAAGAGCTTCACCTTTCCTCCGATAGGAATTTCTTTAACCGGAATCTGCATTTTAGGAATGTCCATGATGCAAAGTTCTCTTTTTTATTTTAAATAATTTGTTCCGATCCTACTGTATTCGTAGAATTAATCTGAAAGCAAGTGAATCTAATCTCTTAGATACTTACGAAATCCCCAGAACTTTCTTTTTTTCAGGTAATTCAAATCATGCTCCATCGAGTAGGCTTCACGTTCAAAAGATATTCTGCGATAGGCTTTGTGACTGTTTTTAAGCTTAAAAAGCCAGTAGTAAAATTCAAACAGATAAGCGATGTAGAAGAAAATAATAAGTAACTCCAATTGCTGCCGCAAATGAATTTTTTCATGATTGATCAGTATTTTATTTTTCTTATCTTCGGGATTCCTAATAAATATAAACGGAAAAAGTGTTATGCCACTTATTTTCAAGCGTTTTAGAGGTTTTTGGCATACAATTATCATAAACACAAATATATAGGTTTTTTGAATTTTAGCATTTAACTTTATGGCTCTATTTAATATCAAAGAGAATGAAGACTTTTATTATAACGAACAGGGATATAAAGTTTTTACAGAAAAATTTCATCTGAAGCGCGGCCACTGCTGCAAAAGCGGATGCAGGCACTGCCCTTACGGATATGATAAAAAGACAGACACATTTATAAAGATCATTAAAAAAAAATAAATAAAATGAAGAAATATATTTTTATTCTACTTGCAGCAAGCTTAGGTCTTGCATCGTGCAGCCCGTTTCAGGTAAGATCAGATTATGCTCAGACCGCTACTTTCAGCAATTACAGAACGTACAAACTGAGAATTGATGATCTGAAAATAAACGATATCGATAAAGACAGAGTTTTAAATGAATTATCAAAACAGCTGCAGGCAAAAGGTTTGCAGTCTGGCGAAAATCCTGATGTAATCATTAACGTGAAAGCCAATCACAAAAAAATCACTGATATCAACACCACCAATCCGTACGGAGGAATGTGGGGCTGGGGCGGCGGTTTTGGTTGGGGAATCGGGATGAACAGAACCTGGACGAGCAATTACAACGAAGGCGCTATCATCGTTGATATGGTAGATGCGAGAACGCAAAAGTTGGTATGGCAGGGCATCGGAAGCGGTATTTCTGTTGACAGACCTAAAGCCAAGCAGAAGCAAATTCCTCAGATTATGTCTGAAATTATGGCAAACTATCCTCCGGGAATGAAGAAATAACAAAAAAGCGGTTTTCAACAAACCGCTTTTTTTTATTCCTTTTTTGAAAATTATTTTTTAGGTGGAAGATTCAAATCATCCAGATTTTGCGTGGCAGCCATGGAAACCACTAAATCATTCAACATAGAACTTGCTGCAGTTGGTGAATTTGGCAACAAAACCAAATTACTTCTGTTATTAGCTCCAATCGATTGAAGAGTATCATAATGCTGCGTAACCACTATTAAAGCAGAAGCTTCCTGAGGTTTGATATTCACAGAATTCAGCATGTGAACCGATTCCTGAAGACCTTTTGCAATTTCTCTTCTCTGGTCTGCAATCCCCTGCCCCTGAAGTTTTTTAGATTCTGCTTCAGCCTTTGCAACAGCTACAATTCTTATTCTTTGCGCTTCAGATTCATATTCAGCAGCTGTTTTTTCTCTTTCAGCAGCGTTGATTCTGTTCATCGCATGTTTCACCTGCTCATCCGGATCAATATCTGTCACCAAAGCTTTGATAATATCATATCCATAACTTTGCATTGCTTCCTGCAATTCACTTTTTACCGCAATAGCGATATCATCTTTTCTAACGAAAACATCATCTAATTTCGTTTTTGGAACTTCAGCACGCACAACGTCGAATACATAAGAAGTAATCTGATTTTCAGGATTTTCCAAACGGTAATAAGCGTCTTTTACATTTTCTCTGATCACCTGATACTGCACGGAAACTTTCATTTTAATAAATACGTTATCCAAAGTTTTGGTGTCTATAATAACATCCAACTGTTGGATTCTCAGATTCAGACGTTTCGCAATCTGATCGAGAAAAGGAATCTTCAGATGTAAACCTGCGTGGCTTACTTTCAAGAATTTACCCAATCTTTCCACAACCGCAGCAGATTCCTGCTTTACGGTGAAAAACGAGGCAAATAAAGTGATCAGTCCGAAAAAGACCAGAATACCTAAATAAATCATAGAATATATTTTAACAGTTAATTTTTAAATATACACAAAATTTATTTTTTTTACGAATTTTCACCAACATACTTTATTTTTTTATACATTTACGTAAACAATAACGCAAAAACTAAACATCGAGCAACTGTACAATTTCATGTTCTTATGAAAATTGAATTTCCGGCTTTGAGGACCGGAAAAGACTATAAAAATTCCAATTTTTTTCAAATAAAAACTAAACACCAAACCACTTATGTCTTTCCAGTTAAACATTCTGGATGAAGCATACGAAAGATTTACCGATGCCACCAGGAAAATAGAAACCATTAAAAAAGGGATTCAGGAAAACCGTAACGGAGAAAAATCACTCACAGAATTACAGTCTGATCCTCATGCTTTGGCCAGAAGAGTTGCTGCCGAGCACACTTCAATCCCTGACGCATTGGAGAGAATCAATGGTGTTCCGAATTTTCAGGACATTCACATTCTCAATAAAATCTTTAAAATTGCCGAATCTGTAGGAAGAATCACCATCAAAACCCGGTACGGAAATACAGGCTACGGAACAGGATTTCTGATCGCCCCCGGAATTCTGATCACCAACAACCACGTTTTCCCAGATCAGGATACAGCCAAAAATTCAACCGTTCAGTTTTTTTATGAGATGGACGGCGACAAAACCTCGAAGCGTACACTTTCTTTCAATTTTGAGCCTGAAAAATTCTTCATCACCTCGTCTTTTAAAACCACACCGGAGAATCCGCTTAACGGTCTGGATTTTACAGTTCTTGCAGTTTCAGAAAGATCAGATGACGGTAAAAACATTTCTGAAGTGCCTTACACATCACTCAACGAAAATTTAGGTAAAATCATTGACGGAGAAAGCTGCGTTATCATTCAGCATCCCAAAGGCGATTACAAAAAAATCGTCATGAAAGATATCCGAATGCTTACTTTAAAAGATGATTTCCTTATTTACGAATCAGATACCCTTCCCGGCTCTTCCGGAGCGGTTGTTATTGGCTTGGGAACCGGAGAAATTGTCGCCCTTCATCACAGCAGTATTCCGAGAAAAAATGAGCAGGGACAAATTCTGAGGAAAGACGGTGGCGTGTACAGCAGTGGTGATCCTGACGAGTCGATTGACTGGATGGGAAATGAAGGGGTAAGAATCAGTTCGATCATTAAATGCATCCGGAAATTTAAACTTCCCCAAAGTATGGAAGCATTCAGAAATTCTGTACTTAGAAGTTCATTCACAAAACAGGAAAAAGAGACAGAATCTGATCTTGAAGAAAAAAAACATCCAAATCCTGAAAACATCATGAAAAATTCAGAAAATACCGTCATTAATCAAAGTGTAAATATTCTCCAAAGTCCTTCATCAGATTCAGATACGGCACTTCAATATTTTGAAATTGAACTGGTCAATATTCAGACGATGCAGGATGACTGGGTGGATAATTATCAGAAATTAATTCCCGAAATCGTAAGTAACGAGCCAGTTTTTCCGTTTTCAACTTCTGCTTCACAGAAAAGTATTTATTATGTGACGGTGCGGTCATCAGAAAATCCATGGGAAATTTCAGCGAAACTGGAAGCTTTACCTCAGATAAAAAATGCCACCCCTGATCTACCAATGGAAACGGATATGCAATTTCCAAGCAGCAGCAACATTCACCTAACCGAATCTGATATTTTGGAAACCATGAAAACCAGTAATGTGGTGGAACGTGAAGATGATTTTAAAACAAAATGGAATGCTTCCCACTATTTTGATATTAAAACAGATACTAAAGAAGAAAGACAACGGGGTTGGAACCGCATCGCAGTCGGTCTTACCATAAACAACGGAACTGTCGATTTTTTAAATGATATTGAAACCGATACAGAAACCATTTTAGAAAAAATTATAAAATCTGAGAAAGGGAATTTTGAAGAGGTAAAAAAACGGCTTAAAAATTTAAAATTAATTCAGCTTGATACAGGTTACACCGATCATTCAAAGGTAAAAGGAAGATTTAATTATGAAAACGACGAAGATTTTATCGACGGCTCAGACGCCAGAGATGAAATGGTAAAAGGACTTCTGAAACATCCCGGCCACGGAACCCGCACAGCCAGCATTATCTGCGGTGGAAAGATGAATTACAAGAGCGACGGAAATTATGGCATTTTAACTGATAAAAACAAGGAACAGTTAATAGAAGTAATCCCCTACCGGATTGCAGAATCTGTTGTTTTGATCGGAAGAGGAAAAAATCTTGTCGATGCTGTCAATCAGGCGGTAAATACAGGTGCCGACATTCTTTTCATGTGCATGGGAAGTTATCCGAGACTGATGATTTCCGAAGCTGCAAAATCTGCCTATGAAAACGGAATTATTTGGTGCTGTGCCGCTGGAAATGAGGTGGAAACCATCGTTGCTCCTGCCCTCTATCCCGGAACAATTGCCGTGGCAGCCATCAATCCTAACCAAAAACCATGGCGAGGAAGCAGCTACGGAAAAGCGGTTGACATTGCTGCTCCCGGAGAAGATGTTTACGTACCTTCAATGGATAAGGAGAAAAATGAAATCATGGCGTACGGAAGCGGAACAAGCTACGCAACACCGCACATAGCCGCAGCTGCCGCACTTTGGAAAGCCAAAAATTTTGATGAAATCTATAAAAAATACCAGTTCCCGTGGCAGATTGTTGAAGCCTTTAGAACCTGTCTGAAAAATTCAGTTTTCAAGCCGGATAGTTGGGATACGGATAATTATGGAGCAGGAATTTTGGATATTTCCAGTTTACTAAAACAGAAACTTCCGGAAGCTAAGGATTTGCAGCATGCCTACACCAATTTCAGACAGACAGAATGGGATCTCGGCATTCGTGAAGGGGTACATTTTCTCTGGAAGACTTTAATTAAAAAAGTAACTCCAGGCAAACAGTTTGAAAGTGATATGAGCGAAATGATGATGACCGAAAGAGGAAGGATTGCCGTCTCGGCCATCACCGGAAATACCGTTTCCAGCGTATTTGAATCCGACTCCGGGAACTCTGCACATGATTCTGAGAAGATCTTAAAAATGTATTTTGACAGCTACAAAAACTAAAACACCATGACTTCATATTTTGATTTACATCTGCATCCGATTTTCAAAAATCACATCTGCAATTATGATGAGACACTTCCGAAAGTCACAAAAAGCATAAAAGACTACACCCAACCGATCAGAATGACCAACGTCATCACCAATGTTCTGGACGATCTTCTGCTTCATATTCTTAAAAGTCAGTGCTCGGTAACGCAATGTGACAAAGGAAATCTGAAATTTGCCGTCGCCGGAATCTGCAATCTTGAATACGGTTTCGCAGACAGCAAAGGCCTGTTTGGAGGTATTTTAAAAAGTAATTTTTCAAATCCTTTAGATAAAAAATATTTCGATAAAGTTCGGAACGGCGAAGTTTCCTATTACCGTCTGATGCTGATGGAACTGAGCATTTTCCGTTTTCTGCATGACCAAAATGTGATCAATTTTGCATCAAGAAATTCGCAGAAACGGAACAATGGCAAAATGGAGCTCTGTTTCAGTCTCGAAGGAAGCCACAACATCAGCAAATATCTTGTAGGAAATGCTTCAAAACTTGATTTTGAAAAAGACAGAATTATTGATGAAGAATCAGGAAAATTGCTTTCGCAGGATGATTTATGGAGAGAACTTGTTCCCGCAAACAACGGAAACTGTAGCAATAACGACCCTTACAGAAGTACCGATCCCGACTGCCTTCCGCACCACAGCCAGAATCCCGCAGAAAATTTTGAATACTTCTATCACAGCCTTTCAAAATCGGGAATGGATCTTTTTTATCTGACCGTTACACATTTAACCCACATCAAAGAACAGGTTTTGGCAACCCATGCTTTCGGAATGAAAATGCTGAAACACCCTTCATTTTTTCCTTTCGGAAATGGTTTTACCAATCTTGGATATCAGATGCTTCAGAAATGTTTTACCATGACGAATCATCTGAGAGAAGCACGACCTGTTTTAATTGACATCAAACATTTAGGTCTGAAATCGAGACAGGATTTGTATGAATGGAGAAAAAACTTTTTAACAACAAAATTTCCTAAAGGCAGTCCAGATTATTCAAAAATCCCGCTGATTGCATCGCACATTGGCGTCACTGGCTACAGTGTCAACGAATGGAAAAACGCTTTGGAAACCGATAAATGCAAGGTTTATCATTACAACGGCGCCCGTGCAGTTTCGGTGGAAACCAAGAGAAAACCTTCCGGAAAATGGGGTTCTTCTATTAATAACGATTTCAGTTTTAATCCGTGGTCGATTAATTTAATGGATGAAGATATTATTGAAATTTTAAAAAGCGGCGGAATTCTCGGGGTAAGTCTCGATGTTAGAATCCTCGGTTTTCAGTCTAAAGCAGGTTTAAATATGGCTGGCGACGAAGAATACCTGAGTACACCTGATTTCCAGACTCATTTTCCACAAATTTCAGTTAAAAATCTCCGTACAGAAACTATGGAATCGATGATGGAGCAGGAAAGCTGGTTGGTTCCAACTAAGGAAGAACGCCATCCGCTGGTGTTCTGTTTTAACGTCATCCATATCATTCAGGTTGGAATTGTAAGGGTTGGAATGAGCGAGCCGTGGAAAAATATCTGCATAGGAAGTGATTTTGACGGACTGATCGAACCTTTAAAAATCTGTCCCGACGCATCATCTCTGGATGAACTCGAAGCCAATCTTCACAAATGGCTTTTGATTGCTGAAAAATCCTACGTGGATCAAAACGGCGGAAAAGCTGTACTTGCCGATAAACCTCAAAAGGAAATCAACAAAATCATCACCGGAATAATGGGACAGAATGGAATTGATTTTTCAGAAAAATGGAAGAATAATTTTCAGTGATTGATGGTCATCCAGCTGTTACAGATGCGTGATTCGTTTTTTACATCGTCATTCCGATATCAATACCTTTGATTTTTCGGTAAAGATCTGTTGCATAATTATCTGTCATCCCCGAAACAAAATCGATCACGCCCAAAACTTTCTGATAATCTGGACCTTCTTCATACACAAACTGTTGCGGAAGAAGTTTCAATGCCATTTTATCATAAGATTTAATCTCATTTTTAGACTTTAAAACTGATGGAATAAAGTGATCTAAAAGTTCGTACATTACGTTGTATCCGGCGTTTTCAATCTCAACAACTGCTTTGTGATTGTAAATTTTATTGATTGAAAAAATCTCAATATCCTTTAAAGTATTTTTTTCGGATTTATAGATGTCGAGCAGGGTTTTATCTAAACTTCCGTCAAGAATTTTGCTGAAATTGGCTTTATAAATTTCGATGGATTGATTGATTAATGCGTTAATAACCTTGGCTCTCAGGTAAGAAATCCGTTCGTTTTCGTTTGAAATCAAACTGAGTTTATCTTTTACTTTTTTGATGTCATTCGTCTCTGATTTTACCAGTTCAAAGAACAGATTTTCGCAGTCGGCGGTTGATACAATTCCCAAACGGTGCGCATCTTCCATGTCGATAATGTTATAACAAATATCGTCAGCGGCTTCTACCAGCCAGACGAAAGGATGTCTTCTGAAAATATACGGCTCATCATTTTCCTTTACAAGTTTCGTTGCTTCAGCAATTTTCAGGAAAGTATCTTTTTCATTCTGGAAGAAACCGAATTTCTTACGGTGAAGATTTTTTTTATCTCTTGCAACGGCTTCACAAGGATATTTGGCAATGGCAGAAAGTGTAGAATAGGTCAATTGAGTTCCGCCTAAATCTTTGCCCTGCTGCTGATGCGTGAGAACACGGATGGCGTTGGCGTTTCCTTCAAAATTGACGAGATCTGCCCATTCTTTTGCATTGAATTTATCTTTAATCTGATTTTCATTTTTATCAAAATAACTCGCAATTGCATCCTCACCCGAATGCCCGAAAGCAGGATTTCCAACGTCATGACATAGACAGGCCGCGGCAATTACGTTGCTGAGATTATGCGTGTAAAAGCTTTTCGAATCTTCAGTCAAAACCGTTTCAAAATTTTTAACGATAAAATCTCCGATAATGCTTCCCAAACTTCGTCCAACAGAAGAAACTTCAAGTGAATGCGTCAATCTGTTGTGCACAAAAACGCTTCCCGGAAGCGGGAAAACCTGAGTTTTATTCTGCAGTCTTCTGAAGGCAGAAGAAAATATAATTCTGTCATAATCTCTCTGAAAATCGGTGCGGGAGGCCGCTGTATTTGGATTATTGCCGGTACGCTGACTGGTGAAAATCTCATTCAAATTCATCATTTTTCAAAATTAAAGCAAATTTTATTTTTAAAGGAATAATATTTGACTTTTTACACAAAAAAATAAGCTATGCCCGAAGGTCCGACTATAGTTTTGATGAAAGAAGATCTGCAAAAATTTGAAGGTCAGAAAGTAATTTCAATGAGTGGAAGTGAAGTTCCAAAAACCGTCGATCTGAGTGGTGAAACATTGCGTGAAATCAAGACTTTCGGCAAGCAGACCTACCTGATTTTTGACAAAATTATTTTTAAAATTCACCTGATGATGTTCGGATCCTACAGTTTATCTATGCGAAAAGATATCGATACCCTTCGCCTGGGCCTTACTTTCAAAGAAGACGGAATGTATTTTTACACCTGTGTGGTAAAAGTGGCTGACAAAAGCGAATTATCTAAAATAAATTGGGAAGCAGACATCATGAGCAAAAAATGGAGTGATGAAAAAGCAATCGAAAAAATGCAGAAACATCCTGAAATGATGATCTGTGACGCTCTGATGAATCAGGATATTTTTGCCGGAGTGGGAAATATCATTAAAAATGAGGCTCTGTTCCGGGCAGAAATTCATCCGGAAAATTTGATTAAAAATTTGAATAAGGCAAAGCTTAAAATGATTATAAAAAAAACGAAGGATTACGCTTCTGAGTTTTTAAAATATAAACGTACCGATACTTTGAGCAAGACATTTCAGGTTTACCATAAAAAGACCTGTATGAAATGTGGAGAGGAGATTTTTAAAAAGGAAACCGGAAAAAGCAGGCGAATGAGTTTTTTTTGTACAAATGATCAGAAACTTCTGAAGTAAAACTCAAGAATAATATAGGTTCCTCATGTTAATTTTTGTTTTAACAACAAAATTTTTTGAATGCACAACATACCAATTCTAATTGATTTTTAATTGAGAACTCTGCAATACTTACTGAAGAATAATTACCAAAATAACATTTAATTAATGATTTGATAATCAAATTCAACCTATAAACATAGCCACCATTTTAAAATCAACATTTACAAAAACGTCAATTTCCCTGTTAAATCTACTTAAAACAGTGATAAACGTCATATTGAGAGGTTTGGAATCTTTAAAATTTGCCGTAAATTTGCATTATAGAATTCACAACAAATTATCAATAAAATAAAAATTCAACAATTATGATCGCCTATATCGGAATCGCAACATGTGCAGTATTAGTATCTTCTTATTTTGCAACAGCTAAGAAAGAGGGAAATTAATTTAAAACTTTTTACTGCCTATAGGAAAAATTTACTCATTGAGTTTCATTTTTTTTTAAATTCATCCTTTTAAGTAAATTATTTTTTACAAATTGATCAAACTTTGAGGTTTGATTTTTTTTTTGTTTGAATGTCAAAAATTTATCTTTACCAAAATTTAATTGAAAATGAATCTGTATAACCTCATCATTCAGGATAAAAAAAACGTTAAACTGGACGATGTCTACCTTGAACCTGAAAATAAGCAACAGATTCTACAGCTCATCAAAGAACAGAAATACACAGACGAACTTCAGAAATATGGGCTTCCCGTCAACAATAAAATCCTTCTCCAAGGAAGTTCAGGTTGTGGAAAAACCATGACAGCAAAAGCGGTTGCGAATGCTTTGGATAAGAATATCATCATCCTCAACCTCAGCAATATTGTTTCTTCAAGAATTGGCGAAACTTCCCAAAACATCAAAATGATTTTCGACAAAGCGGCGAGAGAACGCTCCGTTCTTTTCCTTGATGAACTCGACCAAATCGGGAAAGCCAGAGGAAGCGATGATAAAGATGTTGGCGAAATGCGAAGACTAGTCAACACGCTGATTCAGCTCATCGATTATTACCCCGAAAATGCACTTCTCCTCTGCGCCACCAACCACGCAGAAATCATCGACACCTCAATCATCAGACGTTTTCAGTTGAAAATAAAATACGAAATGCCTTCACAGGAATTTTTGAATTCTTTTTACGACAGTCTTTTGTTAAAATTCCCTGAAGATCTCAGGAATATTGAAAGGAAATATAATGTTTCGTTTGCTGAAGCGAAAGATTATGCTTTTACGGTGGTGAAAGGGAGGTTGATTGAGAAGCTGGAGATCAAAAATTTTTTTTCTGATTAACTGTTAACAGTAATTTAATAAGAATTTCCGAAATTGACCTTTACAAAAAATAGAAAAATGAAATACTGCTACTGCCTAAGTCTTACATTTTGCCTACAACTCACTGTTTTGGCACAAGATACTACTGCTTCAAAGCATTTCAATGTTATTGTGAGAGATATATCCGGAGATTTGAACAACGATAACATAGATGATAGAGTCACTTTAGCAATGGATTCTTCAGATTACAGGCAAACAATGACATTACAGGTTTTTCTGTCACAGCATGACAAACAACTAAAGCCCGTTATCTCTTCGACTCAGGCCAGTCATCACATCAGGTCCCTACAAATAGAAGACGGTCTCCTCAAAATTGAATCAGAACTTGGAGAAGGCTATATCATCTTTGATTTTAAATATCAAAAAGGCAGTTTTGAATTGATTAAAGTTTTAAAAATCTCCCATGATGGCGACTTTGACTTTGCCGCCATTAAAAATACTATCTTCACAGTAACAGAAATCAATTTTATCACCGGTGTCAAATATCACAAACAAATTTTCGGAAATGGATCGAAAACGATTGTTACAAAAGAGAAAATAGGAAAGACAAAACCTTTAATAAAGCTGCAGAATTTTAAGTTTTCCGATATTGATAAATATTAAGATGTGCTATCATTTTCTCATTTACATTTGAATTAATTTCGTCCACAACAAATATTTAATTATTTATAAGCTATAAATTAAAAAACATTTTAAAATAATGAAAAGAAAAAATTTGATCTTATTCATGATTTCATTCATTGCATTATCATCTTGTACGAATAAATTATTTAACTACGCCCTTACCAAAAAAGGCATTTACGATGAAAAAATTTCTGTAAGTAAATTTAATTTCAAAGACAAGCAAATTGTTTTCTTTCCTATGCACCATATCGGAACACAAAACTTTTATTCTGATGTGAATACTAAAATTGACTCTTTACAAAAGTTAGGGTTTTTCTTTTACCTTGAAAATGTTACAAGCAAATCATCAGATAAACAGGATTTGATGAAATTAAGAAAAATTATGGGAATGGGATTACCGAATGGAGGATATGAAAAAATTCTTGACTCAATAATGCTTGAAAAAAATTTAAAATTTACAAAAGAAATTAAATTTCAGCCTGCTTATGCAGATTGGAGACTTAATAGTATAAATAGCAAAAATGTAGATGCTACGGTGCCTGAGTTAATAAAATTTTATGAAAGCAAATATGGTGAGATTAAATTAGAAGAATGTGATTTAAATACTCCGGATATAACTAATAGCACGAAATGTTCTTATAGAAAAAACGAAAGAAAAGCCTACCAAATTTTAGTACTTAATTACAGAAATAATTTAATCGCCAATAAAATAAACGATAACTCAAAACAGAAAATTGCTCTGATCTACGGCGCGGGACATTATGATGGCATTAAAAAGCTTTTGGATTCTTTAGAAAAACAGTAAATGACACATCCAATGTTGGCGCAAGCGTCCCGGTTGTGTCAACAATTACAAAATCACCAACATATTTGACAAACATCAAAAACCGACAAAGAATGGGACTCTTAGACTTTATATTCAAAAAAACGATAAAACTTGAAAACGAATTCTTTGGGACAATGTTATTTCAAGCAGACAAGAAAGATTCACTGAAAAGTTATTTTGAATGTAAGAGACATTTTAAACCTTCAGACCAAAAAATAGAAATCGGAATAGATGGAGAAATAACCGGGCCGACACAAAAACAAATTGATTTTTTTAAAAGTATAGAAGATAATTATTTAACCATTACAAAATCAATTACACCACTCATCGAAGATGAATTTGGAAATTGGAAAGATGGCTTTAAAATCATTGATTTTCATAAAGAGTTTGAACCCGTTTATTTACGACTTCAAAGATGTATAAGCAAACCAATAATATGGGAAATTGCTTTTGAAAGTGAACACGATAGAAATCACACTTTTACATTTATAATGTGGGACTTTGAAGCAAAAGAAATATTAATTGACGGGTAAATTACAAAAGCACAGAAATGACATTCAGAGAAGCAAAAATTGAAGATATAAAGCAGATTCAGGTTGTCAGGAATTCTGTTAAAGAAAATATGTTGTCCAATCCGGATCTGGTAACAGATGAAGACTGTGAGGAATTTTTATTTGAGAGAGGAAAGGGTTGGGTTTGCGAAATTGAAGATCAGATCGTGGGTTTTGCAATTGCCGACCTGAAAGAAAATAACATCTGGGCACTTTTCGTACATCCTGAATTTGAAGGTATAGGAATCGGGTCAAAACTTCAAAACATAATGCTGGATTGGTATTTTGAAAACGGAAAAGAGAATGTCTGGCTTGGAACCGCACCCAACACAAGAGCCGAAAAATTTTATTAAAAATCTGGCTGGACAAAAAACGGTATGCACGGAACTAATGAAGTAAAGTTTGAAATGTCTAAAAAACAGTGGGAAGATAGCAAAAAAGCATTCCGTCGAGGTAATTAAGTATTTCGTTAATACCGTCAATCACTCTGTTGAGGCAATCAACCATTTTGAATAGCCGAAAAACCACTCTGAAGAAGTAATCAATCATTCTGAAGAGACAATCAACCATTCTGAAGAGACAATCAAGTACTCCGAAGAGACAGTCAACCATTCCGAAGAGCCAATCAATTACTCCGAAGAGGCAATCAAGTACAATTCATTGCATTTCAGCACTTTACAGACTTATTGATAATATTAATTTTCCAAAACAAAAAACTTGTCGATACGATTTTTCAAAATCTACTCGAAGTGACGATATTATCAAACCATACAAAACACACTCCGTCAGTTCGAGTGTTTTTCGAAGCAAAGCGGAGAAAAATCTATCGAGAAGCAGTGAACAAAAAACAAAATCTATTTGTAAAACAAAAACTTCTCGATACGATTTTCTGCAAAAATCTACTCGAAGTGACGCTTCTAACAAAAAAAATCCTCTCAAATAAATGAAAGGATCCAATGAATAAGTATGAAATTATACAAGTGTTGTAATTTTACTGAACAATAATTTTAAAATTACTGTTTAAATTATCTCCTGATACGTTCAGAATATAATTTCCTGATGCTTTTTTACCTCCGAAATTTAAATTAAATGTTCCGTTTCCGTTGGCATTTAATTTCTCTTTCAGTATCACTTTTCCACTCATATCAATAACCGTAGCCGTAAGACTTGATTTTTTGTACTCAGGAAGTTTAATGTTGATCTGATCTTTCACAGGATTAGGGTAAACTGATCCTACATTTTTGCTGATGCTGAATTCCGCGTTTGCCAGCACTCCCTGACTGTACAATGCAGTAATTTCAGTCGGTGTTAAAGCATAGTTATACATCTTCAGCTCATCGAAAGCACCTTTGTAAGGAGCAGAAGCATTCGTTGTAGCCTGGAATTCAAGTTCACCAATGTTTCCAATGATGAAATCACTCGCTTCACCAATTCCGCCAACCGCAGTTTCATCAGTTTCCGTCATAAATACACCGTTTCTGTAAATTCTGATCTTGTGAGCCGTAATATCTCTCTGAATAACCACATTCACCCATGTTCCGTTGAAATAATTGGCAATAGGAGATGTGATTTCTTTTTTAGTTACATCATCATCAATGGCAAATCTCAGCTGACCACCTTTCATTTCTATGTTGAAACGTTTTCCTGTAGCACCTGTCGCAGTATTCTTAGTAATTGAACCTTTACACAAAACATACAGACTCGTTGCAGAAGAAGATGGGATCATACTTGCCGGAGCTTTCATCCAGTATGAAATGGTGAAAGAATTGGTATTAAACATAATTTCATCCTGATGCGGAATACTTGCTATGTAAGGCGTAGCTGAAGTTCCCGGAGCGGTAGCCAGATCCAGAGCAAAATTTTCTTTTCCCGGAACCCTTACACTTGCGTTGTCATAAGCTACATTTAAAGTTCCGTTGTTGGCATAAGTGGTTACATCGGCAATCTGCTCACCATCCCCCGGTGTTTCAGAAAAAGGCCAGTTTCCTACCAAAGATGGCGTCAAAGCACGGAAATTCCATACATCACCTGTTACCGAACCAAGATTGTTTGAAGAATCTATTCTCCAGTAATAATTGGTGGCTGTATTTAAATTGCTCAACTGATAAGAAGGTGTTGCAGAATAAGGAACAGTAGCAACGTTGCTTAAATTCTGAGGATCTGTTCCGAAATAAACGGTAAAGTTGGTTGTATTGGTACTTCCTGTCCATTTTAAAAGTAAATTTCCATTGGTAAAATCTACACTTAAATTATTGTTGGCAGGCGTTGGTGTTGTCGCTTTAGTTGGGGCTGAAGGTACTGGCGGTGTGGTAACCGATGCATTGGATGTGTAAACTGAAGAATCTGTAGCATTTACCGCTTTCACTCTGTAGTAATATTGAGTATTTGGTGTTAAACCTGTTTCATCATAACTCGTGGAATTGGCAGGAAGTGTTGCAATAACTGTCCAGGCTGTTCCATTTGGCGAGCGTTCTAAAATGAAGTTGGTTTCATTGTTAGAATTATCACTCCAGTTCACTGTTAACGAACTTGCAGCAGGTGTTCCTGAAGTTAAGGCATTGGTAAAATTTACTGCAGTTGGCGGATTCACAAAATCCGGAGCAGCAGTGTTTGGTAAACCATTGATGTAAACTTCAATATTTAAATAAGGGGCATTGGTAGTGCTTACATTTAAAGCATCTCCAACATTAGGATTGAGTCCGTTGGCGGTTTCCCACGCATCCGGCATTCCGTCGTTGTCGGTATCTAAAGGAGCCGGAGCACCGTAAATATGACCTGCGCCACCATTGGTAAATCCGTATTGAGCAGTCAGGTCACTTTGTACATAGACATACGCAGCTGCAGTTCCTTTAGACTGTAAATCTGAAACCATTAAACCATCTACCTGATCACGCTTGGGATAAGATGCTCCGACACCTGCAATAATATTATTGTATGCATCAACAGCTGATAATGCAGGATTTTTCATCGGATAATCATAAGATGTCGACTGAATCGCAGTGGCATCCCCGACAGGATATCCCGTTAAATCCTGAGGAACCAAAGTTCCGTCTAAAACTCCGTTTTTATTGTTATCAAAATAATTTCCGGAACCGTACAAGTTAAAGTTGGCATTCCCAACGCTGAAAGGTGTTGTCACTGAACTGCTCGTATTCGGACCTCCGATAAAATAATTGTTGATGATATTCACATAAGAAGCTCCGGCAGAATCTCCACCCATGATGTAAGCCTCTCCGGATTGCGTGTGGCCGTAAGTATTGCCATAATTTCCCCAGTTGTAAACGACATTGTTTACAAATTCGTTGATTCCTTTTACTTTATTGTTTCGGGTTTTGTTGCAGATGTATAAATTCCCGATCAAACTGATCTTCCCACCAGCGGAAGGCTGCATCAAACCGCCTGCTGAATGATTGTGACGGTGCATTCCCTGTCCGATAATTGAATTCTGAATGGTAATATTATCCGGACTGTTGCCATTATTGTCCCAGTTTACAGAGAAAACCTCATCAGTTCCCCAGGTAAAAGTCATGTGATCCAGAATAATATTGGCACCATTGGAAATCCCCGATGCATCCTGATTCTGAGCAGTTCCACCGTAGCGGATACGCATATATCTGGCAATCGTATTATTCGATCCTGAGAAAGAAACCCTTGGTCCTAAAAACAAAATTCCTTCTCCGGGAGCGGTTTGTCCGGCAATTGTAGTATTGGCAGCAACTGCAACTACTGATTGCAGATTAACAATCCCTCCCACTTTAAAAATCACAAATCTTCCGGGCTGGCTCACCGCATCACGGAAAGACCCCGGCCCGCTGTCATTCAAATTTGTAACCAGATAGATCTGAGGATTGGCAGCTCCTCTTGCTCCGGTAGTAAATCTTCCGAAACCTGTAGCTTCGGGAAAAGCTAAAGTCTGCGCATCTAAACCCGCTGCGGATAAAGTCAATCCACAAAACAGCAAAGATTTTAGAGCTTGCTTCATGAGTAAAGTTTTCTTGTTCATTTAATATTAATTTTGTGTTAACCAAGCTACCCACATTGCAAAACATGAGCATCCTGCGCCATCCTGCTACGGTTTAAAAATCAAATATTTAGGTTTTAAATTATTATTTACAGCAGGTTGACAGAAATTTAATTTGTTGGAAATCATTGGGGGAATGACTTGATAATATATTTTAATGAAGCTTAAAACTTATTTTTCTTCAGAAACGAAATTGTCTGAAGGGATTTTAATAAATCAACTGTTGAAGATTTTTGTTATATTTGGTTATAGTTTGGATTGATGCGATGTGTCAATCTGAAAGTTAGCTGTAATATTAAAATGAAACTGCACGAAACGAAATTTAACGAAATCAAAAAATTACTAAAAGATAAACTTGGCGAGGAAGTTATTGCGTATGAGGAACACGGAACACAATTTATTGAAATAAAAAATACTAAATTTTGGTTAACAATTGACGAAAATGAATTCACTGTTGGATATGGCTTAAATCACACACATTTTAGTGAAGAATATGATAATTTGTTTGAAGGTATAATTCAAGCATTTGATTTATTAACGAACAAAGTAAAGACAACAAATTTTATAAAGGGAAATACAATTTTCAAAACCATAATTGAGATAGAATATCCGAATTTACAATTTGTAACTATTGGAGAAATAGGTATTATATTTTTCCCATATTGGAAAAAAACAAAAATTGTAAATTCTATATCCAATCCAGTGATTGATAAAAAAGAAATTGAAAACGAAGTGAATAAAATAATTAACTGAAAATTTTACGGCTAACATGAATTGTGTAAAAAACAAACATTTTAAGCACTTTTTACAATAAAGCAATATTTAAAAAGCTGTATCCTAACAAGACTATAAGGTAAAACAAAAAATTTTTCTGAATCAAAGCCACAATAAAAATTCATATGAAATTTTAGTTTATGATTTTACTGGAGAAGTCTATGCGATTTGTCCGAATTGTGATAAAAAAGCAATCGTAAAATCTGAAAAATTTTATGATGAAAAATATGAAAGTAATTTGTACGAATTGCGGGTTTAATAAAACTCCTGAAAAAGAATATAGTGGACATTCAAACATAAAAATCCAAATAAATTATTAAAAAATATAGTTATAATTAGAGGAGGAACTGACCCATATTTTCAATTACCATTATGGTTATCAATGAACGTTGGAGAAAAATTTATTTTGGGCATATAATTATGAACATTTGAACTTTATCAAGGTCTTTGTTTCTGTTAAATTGAGAGAAAGAAATATTGAAAATATGAGTAACAAAAGCTTAGGAAGCAGGTTACCAAAATGGATTACATCACATAAAAATAGAGATTTAATCCTGAAAGCTATCGAAAAAACTTGAAAAAAAATAATACTGATGGCAGCATGAACTGTGCAAACATAAATCAAAACCCAATGACAGTTCTCAAAAGAATTTATTACTATCAAAAGTAAATGGTTTTAAACAAAACTCCACTCAAAACTATTCCACGATAACAGAAAAATCCCTCTCAAAACTGAAAGGGATTTATTATATAAAAAACTTTTAATTACATATAAGCTTCAATAGGCTCACAAGTACAGACTAAGTTTCTGTCTCCGTAAGCTTCATCAACTCTTGAAACTGAGGCAAAGAATTTGTGCTCTCTTACCCATTCTAATGGATAAGCTGCTTTTTCTCTGCTGTATGGCTTGTCCCATGAATCAGAAATAACGATCTGCTCCGTGTGAGGAGCATTTTTCAATACGTTGTTGGCCTGGTCTGCTTCTCCGTTGGCAATCTCATCGATTTCCTGTTTGATGGCGATAAGAGCTTCAGCAAAACGGTCAATTTCAGCTTTATTTTCAGATTCTGTAGGTTCAATCATTAATGTTCCTGCAACCGGGAAAGAAACCGTTGGTGCATGGAAACCGTAATCCATCAATCTCTTTGCAACGTCTGCAACCTCAATCCCTAACGATTTGAACTGTCTGAAATCTACGATACACTCGTGAGCCACTCTTCCTTCGGTATTTGAATATAAGATTGGGAAATGTTCTGCTAAAATTTCTTTTAAATAGTTGGCATTTAAAATAGCGTGCTCGGTTGCTTTTTTCAGCCCGTAGGTTCCCAGCATTTTAATGTAAGAATAAGAAATATTCAGAATCAAACCTGAGCCGTACGGCGCAGCTGAAATACCTTCAATAGAATCCTTAGTTCCGATTTTAATATTGGCATTTGAAGGCAGAAATGGAACCAAATGTTTAGCCACGCAAATTGGGCCTACACCAGGACCTCCACCTCCGTGAGGAATTGCGAAAGTTTTGTGAAGATTTAAGTGACAAACGTCTGCTCCAATATTTCCCGGACTTGTAAATCCTACCTGAGCGTTCATGTTGGCTCCGTCCATATACACCTGTCCGCCATGCTCGTGAACAAGTGCAGTAATTTCTTTAATGTTGGCATCAAAAAATCCGTAAGTTGACGGATATGTGATCATTACCGCAGACAGATTTTCAGAATGAGCCTCAGCTTTCGCCTTGAAATCTTCATAATCAATTTCTCCGCTCTCCAGGTTTTTAACAACCACAATTTTCATCCCAGCCATTGCTGCAGAAGCAGGATTGGTTCCGTGTGCAGACTGAGGAATCAACACCACATTTCTGTGATCTTCACCTCTTGATTTGTGATATTCTCTAATCACCATCAGACCTGCATATTCTCCCTGTGCACCGGAGTTTGGCTGAAGAGAAGTACCTGCAAAACCTGTGATTTCAGATAAGTCTTTTTCAAGCTCACGAATCATTTCCTGATATCCTTTGGCCTGCTCTACCGGTACAAAAGGATGTACACTTCCCCACTCACCCCATGAAAGAGGCAACATCTGAGTTGCTGCGTTCAGTTTCATCGTACAAGACCCCAAAGAAATCATTGAGTGCGTTAAAGAAAGGTCTTTTCTCTCCAAACGCTTGATGTAACGCATCAGCTCTGTTTCAGTATGGTATTTATTAAACACTTCTTCCGTCAGGATTTCGTCTTTTCTCAACAAATCATCCGGAATGCTGCATTCCTCTTTCAATTCTAATTTTGAAACCTGCTTATCTTTAAAGTAACCGAATGAAGTCATCAAAACGTCAAGCTTTTCAACTGTAGAACTTTCGTTAATGGCGATACTTACAACACCTTCAGTGAAATAATTCAGATTGATCTTGTGATCTTTCATCATTCTCTGAAGTCTTGTTTTATCATCTTCACTCATGAAAACTTTTACAGTGTCAAAGATTGGCTCCTGAGCTACATCATAGCCTAAAGTAATCAATCCGTTTTTAAGCGCATTGGCTTTAAAGTGAATCTGATCTGCGATGAAATTCAATCCTTTCGGTCCGTGATAAACAGCGTACATTCCAGCCATTACTGCCAAAAGAACCTGCGCTGTACAGATATTTGAAGTTGCTCTTTCTCTTTTGATGTGTTGCTCTCTGGTCTGTAAAGCCATTCTCAATGCACGTTTTCCGTAAGCATCCTGAGAAACCCCAATAATTCTACCGGGAATATCTCTTTTGTACTCTTCTCTACATGAGAAAAATGCTGCGTGAGGACCACCGTAACCCATTGGTACACCAAATCTCTGTGAAGTTCCTACCGCGCAGTCTGCACCCATAGAAGCCGGAGATTTCAGTTTAACCAAAGCCATCGGGTCACATGCTAAAACAACCTGCAGGTCTAATTTTTTATATTCAACGGTATCTTCTGTATAATCTAAAACGATTCCGTTTTTACCTGGATACTGCAATAAAACGCCATAGAAAGAAGCATCCAACTGCTGCGTTTTGTGATCTCCCTGTACGATTTCTATTTCTAAACCTTCTGCTTTCGTTTTAAGAACTGAAACAGTTTGAGGTAACACCAAATCTGAAATAAAGAACTTGTTTGCTCCAGATTTTTTCTGATCTTTCGTTCTGTTGTTGAAGAACATGTGCATTGCTTCAGCGGCTGCCGTAGATTCGTCCAGCAGTGAAGCGTTTGCCAAAGCAAAACCTGTCAAATCGCAAATTACGGTCTGATAATTCAATAATGCTTCTAATCTTCCCTGTGCAATTTCTGCCTGGTAAGGTGTATAAGCAGTGTACCAGCTTGGGTTTTCAAAAATATTTCTTTTGATTGCCGCAGGCAAAAGTGTGTTGTGATATCCAAAACCGATGTAATTGGTAAAATCAGCATTTTTCATAGCCAGTTCTTTTGAATGACGAATCATTTCGTATTCTGAAAGAGGTTCTGAAATGTCTAAATCTTTCGCTAAACGGATGGAATCAGGAATTGTTTGAGAAATCAACTCTTCAATACTTGAAACGCCCACTCTTTCCAGCATCGCCTGTTTATCGGCTTCATTCATGGAAATGTGACGGTTCACAAACTGTTCTGTATTCATTTTTTATATTAGATTTTGTATGTAAAAAAGATTCGTAAAACTACATTTTTTTAGCTGAATGTACAACCTATATTAACTTAATATGAAATCGTCAGAATCAATAATCTGGCAAGATCATTCTGCTAATATTTAGGAAAAAATTATTTAAATCATAGCTTAAAACCGCTGAGAGTCAAGGGATAAATTTTTTTTAAAATATATTAATTATATTTATTCTAAATTAATATATTTGCACTATGAATATGATCGTTCCTTTCAAAATTGCTCCGTTGGCACCCGCGTTCAACCTGAAAAGTGAAGAAATGTTTTGTGGCGACAAAAAATCGTGTTGCAAAAAATTCAAAAAAGGCAAACGCTGCAAGAAATGCCCTGGGAATAAGAAGCTGGCGTAAAGCTGGGTGTTGGATGCTGGGTGATGGAAGTATGCAATTCGGAAACTTTGAACTATGAATCTTGAATTTTAAACCTTGGATTTACGCAGAATCAATAATCCAAAAATAAATAAGAATTGCTAAAATAATAATTCCCCAGATCAAAAACATGATCTTAGGCAAACCTCTTTTATTAATCACAGTTCTGGGTTGCGACTTAAACAATTCTTCCGCTTTATCTCTGAATTTTTCACCGTCAGATTCAAAAACTTCTGTAATGGTGATGCCCTGAACGACGGTTTTATGCAAAAGCGAATTCGTTGCATGAAGCAGCAACTGGAATTTTCCGTTTTTAAATTCTGTTATTTTAAAAATCCTTTCACCGTACACTTTTTCCAGTCCGAAAGGCAAAACTTTTACCACATCGGCATTCTGAGTCTGCCATGTTATAATTATTTCCTCACCTTTTTTCGCATGAATTTTATTGGCAGAAAAAGTCTTTATTGAAGGCGGAACATTGTATCTGAAACTTTTCTGCTGACTATCTAAATTCTGATCGTAGGTGATTCTTCTGCCTTTATCGCTAAGAGTTTCGTAGGCCTCCTGAATTTCTTTAAAACGGTCGGCAAAAAAATCGTCGTTTTGGTTTTTGTCGGGATGGTATTTTAATGAAAGTTTCCGGTAAGATTTTTTGATGTCTTCATCTGAAGCATCGTGAGAAATCCCGAGAAAATAGTAGTAGTCTTTCATTTAAGCTAACAAAAATAAGGATTTTTGTTTTTATGGACGTGAATAAGTATTCTTTTTTAACGCAAAGATCGGTAAGATTCTTTCTAATTCTTTGCGCATATTTTCGTTCGCAAAACGAAGTTTCGCCGATTCGAATGTCTTAAAACTAAAAAATGAGGCAAAGGCTTTCTACTCAGCAAGTGATAGCAGTGTTATTTAGTTTTTATTTTGAGTGAAAGATTATCGTACTTGTCATTCCGGAGGAAATCTCAACACCGTATCTAAATAATTGCCGAGATTCCTCCGGAATGACAGACGTTGCGTTGATTTTAATAAAAGTGCATTCATGGCAAAAAAAATTCCGACACATTTCTGTATCGGAATTAAACAATTTCAATTGAGTTGCTTCCTTTTTTATGCTTCGAAGAGTTCTTCTTTTCTGCCGGATTTTCTGCTGCAACATTTCGAAGCAAATTCTTTTTTAAACTTTCCTTTCAGTTCCTGATACTGCTCCTCATCCATTTCTCTGATTTTGTCAGCCAAACCGAAAGGCGATTTTTCTTTGATTCCGTATTCATTAAAAATACCTTTCACGAATCTTTTTCTTTCAATTACTTTTTTGGCAATTCCTGCAATTCCTGCAACGGCTACTGCCCCTAAAATACCTTTTAACACTGAATTTTTCATTTTCTTAAATTTTAAATTTTACTACTACAAAGCTGTCGCCTCTCTGAGGCTTTTTTATTTAGACGGGCTTGCGCTAAACTTTACTTTACTACTTCATATGTCTTTTTTATTGTTTTTAAAGGCCATATGCAATCTTCACCTTACAATATCAAAAAACTATAATATTTCATAGCGATTTTTAAAAATTTTAAATTACCCGTTTGTTCTTTTGTTGCGGTTAAAGAATCCACTTTCGCATTTCTGTCTCCACACTTCCTTGAATTTCTCTTTTTCCTCGTCAGACATTCCTTCCATTTTATGCTGCAAATGCTTTTCTTTCATATCTCTCATTCCTCTTCCGAATTTCCCGTGAAAACCTCCGAAAAGAATTTTACTCAACACCAGAATCCCCATCGCCTGCCAGTAATTAAGCGTTTTTACACCGATTACTTCCGGCAAAATGCAGTTCCAAAGCCACATCACAATCAGCGCAACGGCAAGGAAAATCAAGGGCGGACATAAAATTAAAAGGGCCCAGCTTTTTTTATATTTATTATTCATCTTATTTATTTCAATTATTTAAATCTTCGTACAACTGTCTCAATCTGTTTCTCAAATGTTTCACCGCATAATTTTTCCGGCTGATAATGGTTTTGATGTTTTCACCCTGTTCATCGGCAATTTGCTGTAAGGTCTTGTCGTTGAGTTCGTTTTCTGTGTAAACCAGTCTCTGTTTTTCCGGCAACTCATCCAATGCTTCAAAAAGCTTTTTCCAGATTTCATCCTGAAACATTTTCACTTCCGGGCCGGCACTGTCGTCCATCAGAAGAATATCTTTAATAGAAAATTCGCCATCTTCATCTTCGTAGACGAAATCCTCAAGATTTTCAGTTTTCTTTTTACGGTATTTGTCGATGATTTTATTGGATGTCACGCGGTAGAGCCATCCACCCACATTTACAATTTCCGAAAGATTGGTCAAACTGCTGAACTGATACCAGACCTCCTGCAGAATATCTTCCGCGTCTTCGGTGTTTTTCACTTTTGGGCGAATAAAAGACATCAGTTTTCCGCCGTAATTCGATACGGTCTGCGAGATGATATTTTCTTTCTCCTTCTGTGGCATTGTTATTTTCTCGGCAATCTCCATATTGCTATGACGATTGTGATTTTTATTTTACTTTAATGAATGTAAAGATTTTTTCTGACATTACAATTTTCCTCTTTCAATCGTGTTTTTATAGATTTTTTTAGGAGCTAATCCGGCTATCCACTATTACTCCTCACGCCATCGCTTCTGCCTTGGCCTGCTGTGGGGTAACCGTTACTATCCGGGCTAGGAGACAATTCCGCTTAATTTTAAACGTGTTTTTCCGCTAAAACCTGTAAATCTAAATCTTTTTATCATTAGAAAATTCAACAGTATACAAACAACACTGCCAGCGTTTGAAACGCTGGCAGGGATCACTCAGTTTTATCGTATTTTTAAACTTATTAATTGCCCTCAGCAATCTTTTTCACCACTTCAAGTCCTTTTGTAAAGCCGGTTGCAATGTGTTCCTCCCATTCCTTTTCCACCTGAACTTCTACGTGAAGTTTGGTCTGTGCATCATAATCGATAAGAAAATATTTCTCTGAACAACCACTCCACTGCTTGATTTCCATGCTTTCGGTATCTTCCACGCCGTCTTTGTCAACCATGCCCAAATGTTTAAAAACAACCTGATTGGGTTTTTCCAGACTGCCAATCGTAGACACCATTCCTGCGCCTTCCTGATTGACAAAATAGGTTTTTCCATTCACCTGCCAATCTGTTTTCATCTGCGATCCCGGGCTGAAAAACTGCGTCCACTGTCCATAATTTTCGCTTGCGAAAAGTGCGTCCCAGACCTTTTCTTTTGGAGCATTGATGATGATTTCGTAATCTAATGTTTCCATATTTTTGTTTTTTTAAATTAATTTAAAATAATTCTCAATTTTATTTCATATAAATTGACATAAAAACAGTTGAAATTACTGATTCTATTCAAACCCAAATTTTAAATTCCCGATTCTACAGCAAAGATTAAATCATTTTTCAATACAGATTAAAGATGCATTTTTGCGAAAATTCGAAGAAATTCAGGTCATTTGTAGAATTACAATTGATTTTCAGCAAGATGCTTCACATTTTGAATAGCCATCGGAACCTTTTCTTCGAAAAAGCTTTTAAATTCTTCAGAGCTTTTGATTTCCAATGTCAGTTTTGTAAAATATTCTGTTTCTTCAAGAAAATAAGATTCGGTAGCATCGCCCCAATCCATAGGCGTTTCAATACCGCTGTAAATTTCTCCCAAATGCAGAAAAACCATTTCTTTCTGAGGAATATTTTTTACTACTTTGCTGAACATTCCGTTATTTTCGGGGTCTAAAAACTGAACTTTGCTGCCTTCTTCCAGCGTTCCCATATAATAGGAACCTTCAGTAAAAGCAGAGGTCCATTGACGGAAAGATAACTCATCCCAGAGTACACTCCAGACTTTTTCTGGCGTTGCATCTATTGTAATTTCAAATTTTAAAAGTTCCATTTTCATTAAGTTAAGGTTAAGGTTGAGGCGGAAGTACGATGAATACTTATATAGTCTGCCAAACAGTTGCAAACAGCAAGCCGAAAATTATTTCCACAATCGTTTAAAAAAATCCCGTCCACATGGCTCACTATATTTTTACCGGGTTCTTTTACTTTTACCTCTTAACTCGCCGCTTCTTCCAAATCTTTAATCACAATTTTCTGCATTTTCATCATCGCCATCACCACTTTCCGGGCTTTTTCCTGATCTGCATCATTCATCAGCTCGATCAGTCTTTTAGGAACAATTTGCCAGCTAACTCCAAACGGATCTTTAAGCCAGCCGCACATGCTCTCTCTGCCTCCATTCTGGGCTAAAGAATTCCAGAGATGATCTGTTTCTTCCTGATTATCGGTCATCACCACGATTGAAACACCTTCATTAAAATCAAATTTGTGGTCATAAGAATTATCCATACAGAAAAAACTGTAACCATTGATTTCAAAGTGGGCATGCTGCACATTTTCAGGAATTTCGTGGCTCTCATTACCCACCCCTTCGCCGTATTTTAGAACTCCGACGATTTTTGAATCCGGAAATGTTCTGGTGTAAAGTTCCATTGCCTGCACTGCTTTTCCGTTGTTCTGATGAATGTACATAAGCGTGGGAACTATTTTCTGTTCGCCCTGTTTTTCGCCCAAATAAACCTGCCAGGTCACGCCAAATCTATCACGCACCCAACCGTATTTTTTACTCCACGGGTATTCGCCAAGTTCCATCAGAATGATTCCGCCATCGGCTAAGTGATCCCAATAATTCTGAACTTCGTCTGCACTTTCACACAAAACCATAAAAGAAATAGAAGCGTTTTTCTCGAATTGCGGACCGCCATTTAGCAGCATTATTTTCTGACCGAAAAGTTCAATATTCAAGACCATCTGCATATCTGCAGTGATTTTTCCACCGAAAACTTTGCAGTAAAATTCAGCTGATTCTCTCGCATCACCGTCATACCAAAGGCATGGAAATATATTGTTATTCATTACTAAAGTTTAAGATTTTAAAGTAACATTTTTTTCTTTAAGATGATTTTTAAGTTTCAGCATTGCATTTTTTCCGAAACCGTGCAGCTTCATCAGTTCAGATTCTGAAAAGCCGGAAAGTTTTTCCAGAGAATCTATTTTTTCTTTTGCCAGTGCTCTTCTTGCAGGCATGGCAATAATTCCCTGCAAAAATGAGTTCTCCAGATTCGAACTCTCCGGATTACAAGTTGTAAGGCTTTTTGCCATAATTATGAGATTAATGATGATGAAAAAATTTATCAGTTTATTTAGATAGTAAGTATTACTGAACAGAGTTTGGAAACTCTTATTTATCGCATATCCTTCGATAACCTCAGAGTGATCATTCCTATATTCAGATATTTTCAGACCGTGCGCGTAGAAGCCTTTACTGTCAAAAACATTAGTCCGAATTTCATTACTCAATTATTTTCCACATACTTGTGAAAATTATTGAGAATAGCATACCACCCGTCGCGCTGCATTTCTGCTGAATTCTGCGTTTCAGGCTCGAAAATTTCGGTTACTTTGGTTGTGTTGCCGTCGATTTTTTCAAAAAAAACCTCTACTTTTCTTCCGTCTTCGAGGTGATACAGCAATTTTTCGTTGGGAATGATTTCATCGTAGATTCCCACCAAATCAAATCCGAAACTTCCGTCTTTGGCTTCCATTCTGTTTTTCAGTTTCCCTCCTACTTTCAAATCGTTTTCAGAACTCGGGCAATGCCAGGATTCGTGTGCAAAATTCCACTGAACGATGTCTTCGGGACTGTTAAAACACTTCCAGACCTTTTCCACAGGAGCTAAAATGGTGATGTCTATTTTTATTTTTTCCATTGTTTTGAATTTTATAATAAGTCTTTGATGAATTGTTTTGTACTTTTTTGGGATTTTACGATTTAAAAATCTGTCTTCAGGTTAAGAAATATTATTTATCCTTCGTAGCCTTGATCTGTAGAAAAATTAATCATCCAGTAGACACCAAATTTATCCTGAAAACTACCAAAGTAATCTCCCCAAAACTGGTCTTCAAGCGGCATTTCAATATTTCCACCTTCAGAAAGCATTTTGAAAATTCTGTCTGCATCTTCTCTGGAATCGGGGAAAATCGAAACGTAATTATTGTTTCCAACGGTTAAATTCTGTCCGAATGACGGCACAATGTCTGATGCCATCAAAAGGTCACCTCCCACGGGAAGTGCAATATGCATGACTCTGTTTTTTTCTTCGTCTGAAAGATTTTCGGTTCCGGGAGCGTTGCCCATTTTGCGCACGCCACCTACAAACTCACCTCCGAAAACAGATTTGTAAAATGTGAAAGCCTCTTCTGCTTTACCGTCGAAATTGAGGTAGGGATTTAATTTTGCCATGATTTTTAGGTTTAAAATTAAGATTATTTTTTTTTAGTTGGGGCTGTTTCTAATGTTTAAATGGTATTCACTTTCAATGAGACCACGAATTTTGGGACAAATGTTTTAAAAATTTAGAGGTTAAGATTTAAAGTTTACTGACAAAACATCGTTGATATCTAAAAATTCTACTTTCCATTTAGAAATTTCTCAACCTCGTTTGCTGTAAAATCTATTGTTTTGAAGTCAATATTTCCTTCAAAATCAGGCATCATGTATGAGCCGTGAGTGGCAGGAAGAATCATCAATTCAGAACCTTTTATCAGTCGCCACATTTCCACAGTATGTTCCGGTCTCGGCATATCTTTATCGCCGGAAATCAGTAATACAGGAACTTTTATTCCTTTTAAAATATCTTCACTCCAATCGGTGAAAGTCTGCATTCTTTTGCTGTCTTTTTCAAACATATTTTTGAGCGCAGACTGATCAGGATTCAATTCTAAAAAATTATCTTTCAGTGATTTCGGCATTGATTCGAATGTGATGTTTTCCATTCCGTCAAAAAAGCCATCGGGCATCCCACTTTTTTTGTAAAATGAAGAGGCAACCACCAATTTTTCAACCCTCTCAGGATATTGATGAGCGATCTGCATTACGGTATTTCCGCCATTGCTGAAACCCCAGAATGAAGCTTTATCAATTTTAAGTTTTTTCAGAAGTTCGGCTACATCTTTTGCATCCTGCTCGAACGTTTCAGGAATATCCCGATGTTCTGATCTGCCGTGATTCTGAAGATCAATGCCTATCAAAAGAAAATTTTTGTGTAATCTTGGAATGATTTCTTTAAAATCAAAACCTATCGAGCCGGCACCACCGTGAATCAAAACCAAAGGCTTTCCCGACCCGTAAATTTCGTAGTACATTTTGATTCCGTTGACCGTTTCGTATCCTTTTTTTACCGGATTTACCATTTTTGATTGTGAATGAAGCATAATTGTTGTTAAAAAAAAGAGTTGCTAGCAAAATCTTCGTCATCGCATGAGTTAATATTTCATTTCTTCATCGAAGTTGTATTTCATCCCTTCGTAGTTGAGGATTCTCCGCATGAGGCCGATTTGTCCCGAGAGGTAATCTTCACGTCCGATGCACATTCCTACGAAATTTAACACATTTTCGGGGAAGAAATCGATATTCATTCCCATTGGAAAGGCTTTATCTAAATCTTCATCAGTTGCTTCCAATAATTTATTATAAACCAGCGGAGAAATATGATGAAAACTCTTTTTGAGCTGCTCCAGCGTGGGATATTTAAAACTTTCATCCAAAGCTTTTCCTTCAGAGAAACACTGTCTGAATTCAAATTTTTCTTCCAATCCAAGTACATTTCCCATAGCATAACGCATGTCGAGGAAGTTTCCGATCATCCAGATGATGTGGTTGGTTCGGCCTTCAATTCTTTTCAAAGCATCTTCCTCAGAAATTCCGTCGAGCACCATCAGAAAATTCTGACTGTGACCGCGAAACGCCGGAATGATAATGTCTAATTTTTGTGATTTTGGTTTGTCCATATTATTTGAGATTTACGATTTTGATTTCGCACAGATTTCACAGATTGCACGGATTGCACGGATGATTTGGGGAATTAATTTGAGGTTTGAGATTTGAGATTTGACGTTTGAGGAGATTGGCTGAAAAATCTGCTAAATCTGCCCGGGTTAAAGCCTACTCTGTCGGCATTTGAGACATATCTGCAAAAGTGACGTTCCAGCCGTGGCCGTTGATATCCCAAAAAGAATTCTGGTACATCCAGCCATAGTCCTGTGGCTCTTCGTGCTGCGTGGCGCCGTTGGCAACTGCCGTATTGACGATCTGATCAACCTCCTCACGGGAATTCATTGATATGGCTACTAAAACCTGTGTGGTATCGCCCTTTGGGACGGGTCTTTCTGAAAACGTCATGAAATATTCTTCAGTAATAAACATTACGCAGATATTGTCTGCGAAGATGAAGCAGACTGCTTTTTCGTCACTGATCTGTTCATTGACTGGGAAACCGAGACGGGTCCAGAATTCTTTGGTTTTCGGGATATCTTTAACGGGAAGATTCACATAAATCTGATTGATTTTCATGCTGTAATTTTTAAATTAACTTTTATCAAAGTTACCTGATTACAGTAAAAATCCACTTGCCATAAGACAAGAATTAATTTATCCTGGATGAGAAACCAGTTCTTTGCGGATTCTGCTCAGCGAGGTGTCTGTAACTCCCAGATAGGAAGCGATTTGCTTAAGTGGAGCATACTGTACCACCTGTGGTTTCTGCTGTAAAAGATTGAGATAGCGTTTTGTTGCCGAAAGGGCAAACATCTCTACCGACCGCTGTTTATAGCTGAAAAGTTCCTGAGACATCCACGCTCTTCCCCACTCGCTTAAATTTGGAATTCTGTGGTAAAGTTCCTGGAAAACTTCAAAATCAATCTTCCACAATTCACAGTCTGTGATGCAGACAATATTCTCCTGAGTGGGAATTCTCTGAAATAATGATGACACTTCTATTACGATTTCATTTTCCACAAAAAAGTGTGTGGTAACTTCGTTTCCGTTAAAATCATTGACGAAAGATCTGGCTAAGCCTTTTTCAAGAATCAGATATTCATTTGCAGTTTTGCCTTCTTTAAGAATATATTCACCTTTCTGAAAAAATGCTTTTGTGTGAGCGTTTTTTATTTCTTCAAGTTCTTCAGGAAAGAAAAACGGAAAATCGTGATAAACGTTAAAAGCCTGTGTTGTCATTAAATTATGTTTTTTCAGCCCTTAAATTTAATTTTTTTTTCTGGAACTGAAAGTGAAATATGTGCAGTAAAAAATATTGTTCTGCTATTTTTAACCCAGTCCCTGTCTTTCATAGAACAAAATCCGGTAAAGCTATTTTTTAAGATCATCAACAAGTTTTTTGATGGTGTCTATATTTTTACCGTAAAATCTGTTAAACCACCATTTTCCTATATAATACAGAGCAAAAATGCCTGCAATCAAAGTGCCTATTGAAACAGAGGCAATCTGAATATTGGTAAGGGGAACCGGCCTTGGAATAAATTCCAGAACGATGATCATTTCGCAAACCAAAAACGGGACAAATGCAATATAAAAGGAAAGATAATACTGTTTATTAAGCTCCAGCTGATGCAGAAGATCCCGCAAACCGTCGTAAGTGCTGAGTTCAGGATTTCCCATCTCTTTATAGAGTGTAAAGAATTTAGAAAAGAAAAATGCAGTCACAAACATCATCGAAGTTACTAATAAATTGATGTAAAAATTAAATTTGAAGGGAGCCGGACTGAACGCCATTAAAACAAACGCAAAAACGAAGATTCCTACGGTGGACCAAAATTCGCCACGCATATTTTTGCGCATTTTTTCCAGAGGGAGATTAAGTGTTTTACGCTGTTCTGTACTTATTTCGGGAATGTAATCAAGATTTTCTTCATTCCAAGTATTTTTCAGGTCGTCGATATTCATACTGTTTGTTTTTATAATTTCTTGGCTGGAAGATGGGAGTTCGAAGCTGGAAGACTTCCAGCTTCGAACTCCCATCTTCCCATTTATTTATTCAAAATTTCTTTTAATTTATTTTTGGCCCGGTTCATTTTCACTCTTACGTTTCCTTCAGAAATACCCACCTGTTCAGCAATCTGTTTTCCTGAAAAATCTTCGAGATAATAAAATATGAAAGCTTTGTCTATGGCATTCAGTTGGTGCACAGCTTTGTATATTTGACTCAGTTTTTCTTCTTTTTCCCAATCATAATCATCCTGAGTAATTTTAAAATTTGAAACATCCCCGTTGGCAATAAAGCTTCTTTTCTTCTCAGATTTCAGAAATACAATTGCGGTGTTCAGGGCAATTCTGTACAGCCAGGTAGAAAATTCAGATTCTCCACGAAATTTCGGGTACGCTTTCCAAACCTGATACGTGATTTCCTGAAAAAGATCGGCACGGTCTTCAGCATCATCCATATACATTTTCGAGATCTTAAAAATGATCTTTTTATGTTTTTCGATACGTTATGTAAATTCTTTTTCGAAACTCATGGTTTTTGTTAAACTCTGATATGTTAGTCAGGATTTTAAAAAAATGTTACAGAATTTTTAAATCCTGAGATGCGAAGATGTTTTGCTGGCTCAGTATTTGTAAAAATTGAGTTACATCAAATTAAAAATTTTAAATTATGCCTTACATCACAAAAGAAAATGACAAAAATTTCAATCTTTATTACGAAGACTTCGGTTCCGGGCAGCCTATCATTTTGATTCATGGCTGGCCTTTGAGCGGCAGAAGCTGGGAACTGCAGATACCTGCTCTTACAGATTTGGGTTACCGAGTAATTACCTATGACAGAAGGGGCTTCGGGAAATCTTTACCTACAGGAGATTTGTATGATTATAATGCTTTAACGGCAGATTTACATGAATTAATCACTCAGCTGGAGCTTAAAAATGTAATCCTGATGGGCTTCTCTATGGGCGGAGGCGAAGTGGTAAGATATTTCACCAATTTTGGTTCAGAAAATATTGATAAAGTTGCCCTGATAGCATCTATAATTCCTTTGGTGAAACAGAAAAACGACAATCCGGACGGAGTTCCTGTTGCCGATCTGAATGGAATTTTAGAAAGTCTGAAAAAAGAAAGAGTAACATTCTTAGAAACATTTCACAAAAATTTCTACAATTACGGACTGTTATCACAAACTGTAAGCCAGGCACAGCTGAATTATGACTGGCAGACATCATCTCAGGCATGCCCGATGGCAACGTTAAAAACAGCCGAAGCGTGGGCTGACACAGATTTCCGATCAGAATTGGGAAATGTAGATAAAAAAACACTGATCGTTCACGGTGATGACGATAAAATTGTTCCCATTGAAACCTCTGCAAGACAGGCTGCTACAGGAATTGCAAACAGCGAACTTGTAGTCATTGAAGGCGCACCACACGGACTGAATATAACGCATGCAGAAAAACTCAATGAAATTCTGAGAAGGTTTCTGACTTCAAATTAGACATTACTATATCATTGATTCGGGCGGTCATTTTTGGCCGCCCGAATTTTTTTAATTTAGCTTTACATACCTTTTCCGACCAGTAAAACATTGAATTTATGCCCGTCAGGATCCGAAAAAACGCAATAATAATAGCCATCCTCCTGCATTTTTGCTTCTTTATGGATCTTCCCGCCTGCATTCTTAACTTTGTCAGCCCATTCATTTACCTCGTTCTCTGTATTAGCAGAGATTGAGAAGATAATTTCATTACCATTTTCCAGGTCACTTGCTTTTCCGTTCATTGCAAATTCAAGCTGTTCTTTTTCGAAAAAATGAATTACAAAATCAGATTCGCCAAAGAAAAAACTCACGATCTTTGGTTTGTCTGTTGTTTCTACACAAGAATAATTTAATTTTAAACCTAAATCTCTATAGAATATTTCTGTTCTATGAAGATTTGCTACGGCAAAATTTGCCCAGATTTGTTTGAATTTCATATTATTTTGCATTTTGATAATGTTGGAATTATGAACAAGAAGTTCACTATGCTTTTCAATATTAAGCATCTTTTTGCTTTACAAAGGAGCTAAAGCTTATAAAAGTTATATCAATTTTAATTTTTAAAACTCATTAATCTTCTGCAGGTTTATGACTTTGTGAAGCTTCCTAAATTCTGCAGGAAAAAATCTCTGTGCACTCTGTGTTTAATTATATTCTAAATCTTAAAACAGATAATCTGTACTCAGAAAATTAGAATCATGATCTCTCACAATGGTGTTCAGAAGATTTTTGTTGGAATCTGTAGCTTTTGCAGCAACCAGTGACCGAATTGAGAACGAACGCAATGCATCGAACACAGAGAGGGTACCTTCTGCACTGTCTTTTCTCCCCGTAAACGGAAATACATCCGGGCCACGCTGTGACTGACAGTTGATATTTACTCTGCTCACCAAATTGACAAAAGGATCAATAAGTTTTGAAATTTCTACGGCATCTTCACTGAAAATACTTACCTGCATCCCGTGGGAAGCATTCACTTGATATTCAATTGGTTCCTCAATACTATCAAAAGGTACAACCGGGATCACCGGACCAAACTGCTCCTCATGATACAGTTTCATTTCAGAATTTACAGGAAAGACAACGGCAGGAAAGACCAATGATTCTTCGGTAAAACCTCCGTTTTTGTTTAAAATTGCGGCGCCTTTTTTCTTTGCATCGTCAAGGCATTCTTTCAGGTAATCAGGTTTATTGGTTTCCGGAAGCGGTGTGATTTTCACATCTTTTTCCCAAGGCAGGCCTGGTTTCATTTCGCTTACCGCTTTACTCAGTTTTTGGGTAAATTCTTCTGCAACCTCTTTCTGAACAAAAATTAATTTCAAAGCCGTACATCTCTGTCCGTTAAATGACAAGGCACCCAAGAGACATTCACTCACAGCAACATCGAGATTGGCGTTTTTTGTAACAATTGCAGCATTTTTGGCATCCAGACTTAAAATTGCTCTTAGACGGTTCACTTTCGGGTGTATTTTTTTTAATCCGTTGGCTACTTTACTCGATCCGATGAAGGCTAAAACATTTACTTTTCCGCTTTCCATGATGGGAGTGATAATTTCTGAACCTTTTCCGTAAAGAGTATTCACCGTACCTTTCGGGAAGGCCTCACGGAAGGCTTTCAATAAAGGATAATGTGCCAAAACGCCGTGTTTCGGAAGTTTAAAAATAATCGTATTCCCCATAATTAATGCGGGAATAAGCGTGGTGAAGATTTCATTTAAGGGATAATTAAAAGGCCCCATACTTAAAACCACACCGAGAGGAGCTCTCCGGATCTGGGCAATTGTGCCTTCAGCCTGCTGAAAACGGGAAGATTCACGGTCAAGATCTTTTAAGGCATCAATGGTTTGGTTGATATAATCTACAGTTCTGTCGAATTCTTTTGTAGAATCCGGGAGTGTTTTTCCGATTTCCCACATCAGGAGCTTAATCACCAAGTCCCGCTCCTGAATCATGAGATAGACAAATTTCTGCATGCATTTAATTCTTGCGTCTACAGACATCGTTGGCCAATCGCCGAGGCCGTTGTCATAGGCTTTTACAGAAGCTTCCAAAACGTCCATGGCTTCTTTTACGCCGATGTTTGGGATGCTTCCCAGAAGTTTTCTTTCTAAACCATTCTCTGTGCGGATGCACACCGGAGAGTAAATATTAGTGGTTTCTCCGTTCCAGGGGACAAGTTCACCGTTGAGAAGATATTCTCTCTGATGGATTACTTCGGTTTTAAATTCTGAAGGAATTTGGTTTTCGTGTTTAAAGATTTCTCCAAAGGGATTTTCGTTGCCTGAATTCATTAGAAATAGTATTAATAGTTTTGATATTTAAAGATTAAAGTTAGTGGGAAATATTGGTTTTACAAGACAGGTTTTTACAAATTAAATTTCTATTTTATACTTCATGACACAGAATAATTTTAAGAATTATTTAACCATTCCGAAGAAGACATTATTTTATGATTTACCTAAATTTGATACAACTTAAAAAAAATAAATTATGTCTACAATTACATTTAAAGGAAGCCCGATCAATACAATAGGAAGCCTGCCGGAAATAGGAAAAAACGCGCAGGAATTTACAATGGTATCTTCAGATTTGTCTGAAAAAAATCTTGCTGATTACACTGGGAAAAGAGTGGTTCTAAACATCTTCCCAAGTATTGATACAGGAATCTGTGCGGCTTCTGCAAGAAAATTCAACGAGGAAGCTTCTACGCTTGAGAATACTGTTGTGATTAATGTTTCGAGAGATCTTCCATTTGCTTTATCAAGATTTTGTGCTGCAGAAGGTTTAAATAATGTGGAAACATTATCAGATTTCAGAGGGAACTTTGGAGAAGATTATGGTGTAACTCTTACAGATTCTCCTTTCAAAGGACTTTTGAGCAGAGCTGTGGTTGTTTTGGATGAAAAAGCAAAAGTAATTTATACAGAGCAGGTGCCTGAAATTGGCCAGGAGCCAGATTACGAAGCGGCGATTGCATCATTGAAGTAAAGAGTAAATTTTTTCTCAATTAAAATCATTCTGTTGTTTAACAGAATGATTTTTCTATTTTTGTGCATAAGCTAATCGCCAAAACTCTGTATCTTGAAAAAAAATATACTCTTCACTTTTTTAATTGTAACACTGGTTGCTGTGCACAACTTGTTTTTTGCACAAAATTCACGTGAGAAACCAAAAATCTTTACTGCAAAAGAAATTAAAGATGGTGCAGAAATAAATGAACCAGGCAAATTCTTTGCGGGAGACAACCCTGATTTTTCGTCTTTTGAATTTGATGATTCTAAATGGAAAAATCAAGAATTTGCTTTAAAAAAAAATTACACCAAAGATCATCCTTACTGGGTGCGATTTTATTTTAAAATAGATTCTACACTGATTAACGAGCCATTATGTTTTGATGTGAAGCAGGTGGGTGCATCTGAAATTTATCTGAATGGCAAAAAAGTTCAAAGCATCGGTAAAATAGGAGATTCTAAGACAAGGGTTTTTAAAATAAAGAATGATGTTCCTCAGTTATTTTCTTTACATAATACAGACGTCAATGTACTGGCCATCCGTTTTCTGCCCATCGTGAATGAAAAGAAGACAGCGATCAACTACAGTCCGGTAGCACTTGATGTGGAGCTGGCTTCTGCCAACGAATTTATGGAAGAAAATATAGAGATGACTGAAGGCTTCAACTTCATAGCAATGCTCATCTGTGGTGTGTTTTCGGCATTAGGATTTATTCATTTGCTGCTGTTTCTGTTCTACAGAAAAGCGGTTTACAATCTTTATTTTTCTATTTACAATTTATCCATAGGCCTGCTCAGTTATATGGTTCTTTCTTTTTATCAGATGACAGACCCAGACAGTGTAGACCTCTACAGCTTTCTTTCTTTTCTCGCTATACTTCTTTTTGGTGCGTCTCTTACAGGTTTTGTAAACACCCTCTTCGGAAGAACAAAGATCAGACTGAAAATCATGCTCGGCATCGCTGCAGCTTTACTTCTACTCTATTACTTTTCTGCAAAATCCGCTGTTGGCATTTTGGTTTTTTACATATTTTTCGTTTGGTTTGAATCTCTGTATCTCATCATACGTGCCATGATAAGAAGAGAAAAATCTGCGTTCATTGTAGGAGGCGGCATTCTTACATTTTTTGCAATTATTATTCTGGCCATCATTGCAAATATTCTGGACTCTATGAACATTGCACTGCCTTCAATATTTTCCGGAGATGCATTCGGTACATTTGTTTTGGTTTTAATTATTATCAGCTTTCCAATTTCAATTTCCGCATATCTTGGGTGGCAGTTTGCATCCACCAATCTGAGCTTAACCAAACAGCTTGATGAAGTGAACCGTCTTTCTGATATTAATCTAAAACAGGAACAGGAAAAACAGCAGATTCTTCAGGATCAAAACGATCTGCTTGAGAAGCAGGTAGATGAAAGAACCTTTGAACTTCAGAAAGAAAAACAGAAAACAGAGAATTTACTTTTGAATATTCTTCCCCATGAGGTAGCGGAAGAATTGAAGGAAAACGGAAGTTCGGAGGCTAAATATTACGATGAAGTCACTGTTTTATTTACCGATTTTGTTAATTTTACCCAAAGTTCTGAGAAACTGGGAGCCGAAAAAATGCTGGTAGAACTCAATGAATGTTTCACCGCCTTCGATTTAATTATGGAGAAGCACGGTTTGGAAAAGATAAAAACCATTGGTGATGCCTATTTGGCGGTATGCGGTTTACCTTTGAAAAATGAAAATCATGCCTATCAGACCACCTTGGTAGCATTAGACATTATTCAGTTTATCGAAGAAAGAAAAAAGACCAATCCTAATGCTTTGGATATCAGAATCGGGATTAATTCAGGCTCTTTGATTGCGGGAATTGTGGGAGTAAAAAAATTCGCTTACGACATTTGGGGCGATACCGTGAATACTGCCGCCAGAATGGAACAAAACAGCGAAAAAGGAAAGATAAATATTTCAGAATCTACCTATCAACTGATACACGACAAGGTAATCTGCGAATACAGAGGGAAAATTCACACCAAAGGAAAAGGTGACATGGACATGTATTTTGCGCTGGAAATAAAAGATTAAATACAATCAAAAATCAGAGAACTTTAAAACCACAAAAGTTGATCAGAGAAACTTTTCGGATTTTAAAAAGACCAAAAAAAAAATTTATTAATTTCAAGTTCTGCTTTTTTTTGAACTTCTCAAGATTACTTGTAAAGCTTTAAATAAAAACCAGACAGCTTTTGTGACTTTTGCGGCTAAAAATTTAAACACATTTTCTATTTTAAATATGGAATACGAAAAACTAAAAAAAATCATTATCAGCAGACTCCGGGAAAATCTTCCTGAGCACCTTTCTTATCACAGTGTAATGCATGTAAAAGACGTGATTGATTCTGTAGAGAAAATTGCAGAAGCTGAAAAGGTAAACGAAGAAGATCTGATACTCCTCAAAACAGCCGCTCTCTTTCATGACACCGGATTTTTATACGGCTCTAAAAATCATGAGGAAAAATCCTGCGAAATTGCTGAAGAATATCTCTCAGATTACGGATATTCTGAACTGCAGACTGAGAAAATTAAAGGGATGATTATGGCGACTAAAATCCCGCAGACGCCGCACACCCATTTGGAACAGATTCTGGCAGATGCTGATCTGGATTATCTGGGTAGAGATGATTTTTTTGTGATTGGAGATAAATTATTTGAAGAACTTTCGATGTTCGGCATCGTCAATTCTGAACGCGACTGGAATTTGCTCCAGGAAAAATTCCTTGAAAGCCATCATTATTTCACAGAAACTGCCATCAGTACAAGAAAAGAAAAAAAGCAGGCTAATCTGGATATTATTAAAAGAAAACTAAAAAAAGATTAATCACTGTATGAGTTCAGAAACTACTAAACATGGTCCACTTTTCACTTTTTCGGATGTAATCTATCTTATTTCAGGAGTGATTTCTGCCAGTTTTGCTTTAAAATCTTTCCTCGTTCCCAACCATTTTTTGGATGGCGGCGTTACCGGAATTTCACTTTTAATCCACGAAGTCTATCACTGGAATCTGGGTGTTGTTTTATTGGTTTTAAATCTTCCTTTCGTGATTCTGGCCTATTTTCAGATCGGGAAACATTTTGCTGTAAGAAGTTTTCTTACGATATTATTGATTATTGTCACCATATCTTTCGTTCCTTTTCCGGAAATGACACACGATAAATTATTAGTCGCTATGTTTGGCGGATTTTTCATGGGAATTGGGATTGGGCTTTCCATGCGTGGTGGCGGAACGTTCGACGGAATGGAGGTTTTAGCTCTGCTGACATTCAAAAAAAGCAGTTTCAGCATCACTGAAATTATTTTGGGTATGAACGTCATTATTTTTATTATTGCAGCCGTCTTCCTCAAGGTTGAAACCGCTCTGTATGCGATTATGACTTATCTTGTGGCCAGCCAGATCACCAAATATGTGATTGAGGGAATAGAAGCCTACACAGGAGTTACGATCGTCTCCGGAAACAGTGAAGAGATAAAAAAAGCTTTGGTTTTGACGATGAATAAAGGGATTACCGTTTACAGAGGTGAAAGAGGTTTCATGAAAGAATCCTTCGAGCACAGCCAGGACGCCGATATTATTTTCACGATTGTCACCCGTCTGGAAGTAAGAAAATTACAGAATATCGTTCGGGCTATTGACCCGAAAGCATTCATTTTCACCCAAACCGTTAGAGAACCTCAAGGCGGAATTGTAAAAGAAATTGTGAAACACTAATGTAATATGATATCCATAAAGCCTTATGAAATTTAATCATAAGGCTTTTATTTTGTCCAATTCTCAACCTCAACCTCAACCTCAACCTCAACCTCAACCTCAACCCAAAGATATTAATTTCCGGATTTCTCTTTTTGAATCTCGGTTTTCACCCACTCCAGTTGCAGATCCTGTTTATTTAAAGTGCTTTCAAGAGTATTCAGTATTTCAACATTTGGGGTAACTCCTTTTTTTGTCCCCGTAAAAGTGATATTCGGCTGTATAAACAGCACGCCAATCGGAAGCTGCAGTTTAGAATTTGGAAGGCTTTGATAAGAGTAAAATCCTGCAACCGTTCCGTCATTCGCACCACCTGTTTCTTCACCCACCAAAACTGCACGCTGATCGTTTTTCAGTTTTGAAGTAATAATTGATGATGCCGAAAAACTTCCGCCGTTGATCAACACATATACTTTACCGTGAAAAGCAGTTTCTCTGGGTTTCGTTTCTTTGCTTTGTTTCATTCTGTAATATGCCTTTCCGTCTGCTCCTTTTATGCCTACCAGCAGCTGTCTTGTAAAAATAACCGGTGACATGATGGCCTTGATCACAAAAACCAAAGGATTTGATTTTTTGAAGTAATTGGTTTTCAGCGGACTGTATTTTGAGGTCATCTCCGGCTTATTCACCAGCGTAAAAGGTTCTTTAGCAAGATAAGAGTACAGATTTGTAATCTCAGAAAGCGAACCTCCGTAATTTTCCCGGACGTCAATCACCAGGTGTGTGGCTTTTTTATCTTTAATTTTCTGAAAGGTTTCCTCATAAAAACGGTTTGAATAAGATTTTGAAAAACTTTTCACTTTAATATAAGCAATCGTGCTGTCTCCATCCAGATATGTAAAACTTCTGTTGTAAGAATCAGTTGCTGCAACATAGTCATTGGTGCGCTTTTCTGTATTTCCTTTTTTCTGTGCTTTGTCTTTTTCTTTGTCAGCTTCAGATTTAGATTCTCGTGTAAGATTTACTGTTTTTATCACATCATCATACTTCGTTTCAACTTTTGCACTGTCTAAAAATCCTATTTCTGCAGAGTAATAATTGAAAAAACCGTCTTTCAGATAATAAGGATAAAATGTAGTATTAAACCCGTCACTGGTCATCAGTTTTCTGTATTTCTTCATATAATTTTCCACAGGAACGCCGTTGATGGAGAGAATCTCAGTTCCCGGAAGGATATTTTCTATCGAATCTTTATTGTTTTTAACGTACAGTTTTTGATTTTCAACATAGTAATCCAGTCTGGTAAAAAGCCCTTTCTTGTTTTTCATCCCGCGGATTTCTTTGTTCGAATATCTTTTACCCGGAATTCTCACCGCAAGATGACCTTCTTTAATATCTGCCACCACCGGCTGAAGTTTAAAATAAAAATCGACAGGAGAAAGAGAATCTGTGATGCTCATTTTCAGACTGTCAAATTTTTTGGTTAAATCTTTCTCTGCAATATACCAGAAGAGATTGGGATGAAGCTCTTTCAGCTTTCTGTAGGTGTAATCTACGTCTTGTCTAAGCTTTTCCGGAGCTATTTTTGCAAGTCTTTGTCTGTTGTATTTTTGTACTGATCCGCAGGAAATGATGGTGCAAAGAATGAAAAGAATACCGAGTTTTTTCAAAGTAAAGTAGTTTTAGTACTTAAAAATAAAAAAGTTTTGGAACTTTAAAGGTATTTTTATCATCAAACCGTTATATAATTTAGGTTTAAACAAAATTTTCAAATAAAAAACTAAAATATGTTCTATTTAATCGCAATTATAGCAGTGGCCGGTGGTTTCATCTCTTATTTTCTGGCAGGTGATGTTTTTGGCGCAGAATCTTCCGGTAGAAGAAAACAGAGGATTCTGCAGTCTCAAAATTTCAGAAACGGGCAGTTTCAAAACCTCAGCGAAACGCCTCAGCTTGCGGAAGGAGAAAGCATGCCGAAGGTGATGATGAATTTTCTGTTTGGTAAAAAGGATCCAGATTTAAAGCCCAGAAAAAGCATCCCTTCTGTAGATACCGACCTCAAAAATCTGAAAAAAGAAGACAACATCTTTATCTGGTTTGGTCATTCATCCTATTTTATACAGCTTAACGGCGTGAGTTTTCTTATCGATCCTGTATTCAGTAAATTCGGATCTCCCGTGCAGCTTTTCAATAAAGCCTTTCCCGGTGCAGATTTTTACACAGCTGAATCTATGCCCGAGATTGATTATCTGGTCATCACCCACGACCATTATGACCATTTGGATTATCCCACAGTTAAGGATCTGAGGCCCAAAATAAAGCAGGTCATTCTTCCGTTAGGCGTTGGCGCACATTTCGAAAAATGGGGTTATGCTGAAGAACAGATTCTGGAGGAAGACTGGGGCGGAAGTTTTGTACTGAAAAATAATCTTCACATTACCTTTACGCCTGCAAGGCATTTTTCCGGCAGAAAATTTAAAAGAAACAATACTTTATGGACGTCTTACGTTCTTGAAAGTAATGATCTGAAACTTTATCTGGGCGGCGACAGCGGGTATGACAGTCATTTTAAAATGATCGGAGAAAAATACGGACCTTTTGATTTTGCTGTTATGGAAAACGGACAGTACAATGAAGCATGGAAATATATTCACACACTTCCTGCAGATGTTCTTCAAGCCTCTTCAGATTTGAATGTAAAGCAGGTTATCCCTGTACATTCCGGAAAATTTGCACTTGCACTGCACCCGTGGGCAGAACCTCTGCAAAAAATTTCTTCAGGTGCAAAAGAAAAAAATCTCTCTGTGCTTACGCCAAAAATTGGAGAGATTTTATATTTAGATCAAGAAAACAAGAATTTTGAAAAATGGTGGGAATAGGCTAATCATGCCAGATTCCCCGGTATCTTTTAGGATGGTTTTCGAGCTGCTGTCTTACGAAATCACATTCCGGATCGATCATATAATCTTTTTCTTCGGCAACACGCACGAGCTCGTCAAGCAGTAATTTGGCATAACCCTGACCTTCAAGTTCGGGGTTTATTTTTGTATAATACACATCAATCAATCTTCCATCGATGGAAATCGACATGTATCCTGCTTTCTCACCATCTTTATACATTTGAAGCTCATCCTGATATTCTGATATTTTAAACTGTACATTTTCCATAATTTCTGATATTTTTGATTAGACCTGATTTCTGTTTCTCAAAATTATTCTTTTTTGATATGTTTAAAATTACAAAATTAAATTGAAATGTTTACTTTTAAAAAGTGAAAAATACTTTAATTCACCCCATTTTCCATGGCTTTCCCGTCATAATTTCAGAAATAAATTCAGATGATCTCACAAGATTCTTCAGAAAATATTATCTGAACAAAAAAATATTCAGATTACTTATTTCTCACTGCTTCAATTCTGGTGATTGAATTTTTTAATATGATATTTAACTTTTATTCATCGTCATTACCTCAGATATTCAGATAAAAACCGGAGTTTTGTCTTCGAAAAAATTAATGCTGATGCTTACTGAAAAAAACAAATTCATTGCAACCATTCTTGCGTTTGCAGTGATCCCAATGTCTGGTCTTGCAACGGATATTTACTTACCGAGCATGCCGAGCATGGCCAGAGATCTTCATCTGCCTGAAAGCAGCATCCAGCTTACACTTTCTCTGTTTTTAATCAGCTATGGTGTGACTCAGTTTTTTGCGGGAAGTGTTGTAGATTCTTACGGTCGTTACAGAATTACACTTATTTCACTGGCTCTTTTTGTAATTTCATTTTTAATCACTGCCAATACTGACAATATTTATGTGATTTATGCGATGAGGATTCTCCAGGGGGCGCTTTCGGGATTTGCGGTGGTGGCCAAAAGAGCGTTTTTTGTGGATGTATATGAAGGTGACGAACGTAAACATTACCTCAGTATTATGACGATTGTATGGTCTGTAGGTCCTATCATTGCTCCGTTTATCGGTGGTTATCTCCAAAAAATATTTGGTTGGGAATCCAATTTTTATGTGTTGGCAGGCTACAGCTTTATTCTCCTGATATCAGAATTCATTTTCTCCGGTGAAACCTTAATGTTGAAGAAAGTTTTAAGTTTAAATCTGCTGAAAAAAGAATACAGCATGATGTTCAGAGCCAAAGATTTCTTCTACGGAATGCTGATGTGCGGCCTGAGTTACTCGATGATCATGTTTTTTAATCTCTGCGGATCTTTTATTATTGAGCACAAAATGGGATATTCTGAAGTGGTGGCAGGCTATGTTTCGCTGATTTTAGGATTTGCCTGGATGCTTGGCGGATTTTTGGGTAAGGCATTGATCAACAGAGCTTTTTTACCAAAGATCAGAATGGCTAATTTTTTACAGATCGGTTTAATTGGGCTGATGCTTTTTGCTTCATTTTTTCTCAATACGATTTACAGTCTTGTAGCTTTTGCGTTTGTGATTCATGTGACAGCAGGGTTTATTTTCAACAATTATTTCTCTTACTGTATCGGAAGATTTCCAAATTCTGCGGGAATTGCAGGCGGATTAACCGGCGGAATGGCTTTCATCATCACCTCAGCCATCAGCTATGGAATTGTTGCCATTTTAAAACCTGAAATCCAGCTCGAAGTAGCAGAAGGTTATCTGGTGATGGGAATTCTGGGATTATTTGTATTAACTTTAATCAAAGTGAGAAAAGCGCACGGTTGATTTTCTTTTCAGAGCACAAAAAAAGCTGCCAAAATAATGACAGCTTGATATTTTTTTGTTGATTCTTAGTCTTCCTCTTCTTCGTCGTACTTAGCTAACTCTTCGTCGCACCACTTGAATGCGGCTTCTACAACCTTAGTTGCTTCATCTGCCATCGATTCTTCATCATCGCCTTCCAAATCATCCAGCCACTCAACTTCCTCTTCTTCAACGTTCAGGATAAATCTTGGATACTCTGTGTGAACCACGAATAAATCTTCTGGAAATTCCGAATTATCTGCTAATAAAAACTTTGGTAATTTCATTTTTTATAATGTTTTAACTTTAATCAAAGATAATAAAATTATTGAAACTTATTCTTTCTGAGCTTAATTTTTTCCAAAACTTTATGTTGTGTTAACGTTGTATTTTTTATGGTATCACTGGCTTTCAATGTGAAATCTAAATCTGAATTTACTGTGCTGATGAGCTCACCAATCTGCCCTTCATCCAAATCTTCAATATCTTTTACATAATAAAGAAGCTTTGCATTCTGCAGTTTCTCAGCTTTTAAAAACCGGGTAATTTCTCTCCGGTTTTCAAGATAATCTCCTTTGGAAAGCCATGTAAAAAAAACACCAGAAAGTAAGCTTAAAAACCCCAAAGCATAGGTTTTAACTTTAAAGGTCTCAAACAGCTTTTTTAGATAAACCAGCCAAACCGGGAATGAAAACGGAGCCAGTAAGCGATAATCCAGCGGTGTAATCCAATAAAAATACTGTATAAAATAAGAGCAGACAATACCGCAAACACCAATCAAAAAAAGAAATTTATCAGTTTCAGAAAGTCTTTTAGTAAAAAACAGATAAAGCATTAGCAAAATACTCACAGCCCCCACTCCGTAAATGGCAAAATTGATTTTTCCTCCACCCGGATCAGCTATATGAATGAAAGGATTAAAAGAAGTCGAAAGTCCCTGGAAAAACTCAGGTATTAATTTAGAGGTCGGATTGAGGCCAATTTCTAAGGCTTCATTGATGTAATTTGAATTAAAGTAATCTATAAACAAAAATTTATATGCGATCATAAAAACAAGCCCAATAAATGCTGAAACAGTAAAGGTTTTAGCATAATTTCTCCTCCAGTAAATCAATCCGAAAAGTCCGGTTCCTCCAACGAAAAACAGAGAACTGTATCTGATATTATATAAAGCAATCAGCGATACTGAAAGGTAGAAAACGGCTTTTCCACCAGAAATTTTTCCGTTTATAATCTGATGCGCACAATAAAAAAACAGGTATACGAAAGGCAAAATCAATGCTTCACTCATCGTAAAAGAAAAGATGGAAACAAAACTGAAAAGCGAGCAAAGCACAACAGTTTCCCTGAAATAAAATTTCTTTTTCCACGCAAAAAATATGATGAAAAGAAACGAAACAATCCCAACAATTTTGCTTGCCCAAAACTCATCAGTTCCGAATAATGTAAAGAATTTGATGGATAAAGGATATCCGAGCGGTGTAATCGTGTTATCCATTTCCGGCAAAACGTGGGCAAACCTCATGTATCTGATGGAATCCGGATTCACCCTACCCTTTTCGTTCAGTAAAAAACGCAAAATGGTCATCACTAAAGTAATGATGACCATTGATATCTGAATGTTTCTTTCTTTAAAATTCATAAGATGTGAAAATAGTGAATTTTGCTATGCAAGTCAATTTTCTTCGAAGTGAATTTATAATATTGCTAAAATTCACATTTGACTTATTCACCTTTCACTTATTTACTTCTTCACAAACATCTTAGCCACTTTTTCAGCTTTTTTGCTTTCGGAATAATCGTAGAAACCTTCACCGGATTTTACTCCTAATTTTCCAGCCATTACCATGTTCACTAACAATGGATTCGGGGCATATTTCGGATTTTTGAAGCCGTCGTACATTACATTTAAAATGGCAAGACAAACATCAAGTCCGATAAAATCTGCCAACTGAAGCGGCCCCATCGGATGCGCCATTCCAAGCTTCATCACCGTATCAATTTCTTCAACACCCGCAACGCCGTTGTACAAAGTTTCGATGGATTCGTTGATCATCGGCATTAAAATTCTGTTCGCCACAAAACCCGGATAATCGTTCACCTCAACAGGAACTTTTCCTAAAGTTTTGCTCATTTCGTAGATCGCATCAAAAGTTTCTTTTGAAGTAGAATATCCTTTGATGATTTCCACCAGTTTCATAATCGGAACCGGATTCATAAAGTGCATCCCGATTACCTTGTCTGCTCTTTTTGTAGCGGCAGCAATTTTAGTGATAGAAATAGAAGAAGTGTTTGTAGATAAGATGCAGTTTTCAGGTGTAAATTCATCCATCTGAGCGAAGATTTTTAGTTTCAGATCCTGATTTTCCGTTGCTGCTTCCACTACAAGATCCGCATCGGTTACAGCGTTTTTCAACTCTGTAAAAGTTGAAATATTTCCTAAAGTTTCAGCTTTTTGCTCTTCCGTAAGATTTCCTTTTGCAATAATTCTGTCAAGATTGGTGGTTATCGTTTTTAAACCTTTATCTAAAGCATCCTGAGAAACATCCACAAGATTTACTTTAAAACCGCTTTGTGCGAAAGTGTGTGCGATCCCATTCCCCATGGTTCCTGCGCCGATAACTACAATGTTTTTGATCATTTTATTTTCTGTTTTGTTATTTCTGTTTTGTTTAAAGTAGTGTTGGGTAAAGCTGATAAAGCACTTTTTGAAACCATAAAAGTCCCCATGAAATCTACTGTTCCATCGCTTCCTCCCTTTGAATTATTCTGTGCATTAATCGCAGCTTCAAGACCCGAAATAAATTTTCTTCTGTTTGATTTTGAAAGCGCATCAATTCCTACAAAAAGTTTGAATTCACCTTCTCTTCCCAAACCGGTCTGCTTATAAATCTCAACGGTTTTGCTTTTATTTTTACCCTGAAATTTCTGGATATAATCACGCACAGGCTTTTCTGAAGGTGGCCCGCAGCAAATGCTGTTGTAGCTGATCTGGTAAAAGTTTTCGCTCTTCTGTGCAAAGAAAATTGCAGAAGTGAAAATCCCGAATATTAATAATACTTTTTTCATTTTTGAAGTTTTTAAAATTAAGCTTAAATTTCTATTTATTAAAATAATCCCAGACAACTTTAGAAATATCTGAAATCATTTTACAGTTGACCTCGCTGCTTTCTGTTGAGTTGCTGACGAATACAGCTATTGCATAATGTTTGCCATTGGGTAAAGTGACGATGGCAATCTCGTTTTCAGCGCCTGTAAGACCTGCATCATTCTTTCCTGAAGATCCCGTTTTCCTTGCCACAGGCGTGTTTTTGGGAAGCTGCTCAATCAGTTTATTTTTTCCGGTAGATGTGGAAAGCATTACTTTCATCAGATATTCTGTCGATTTTTCAGAAAGAAGTTTTCCGTCGTAGAATTTTTTTAAAGCATCCACCGCAGCGTTTGTGGTGGAATAATTTTTATACTGAACTTTCCAGTCTTTGTGCATTTCTGCCTCGCCGGAAATAATCTGAAAATTCTTTACATTTTTAGAATCAAAAAACTGCTGCACTGTTTTTGGTCCGCCCAAAAGTCCGAGCAAGATATCGCAACCGCTGTTATCGCTTTGTGCCACGGTAAGCTCCAAAATTTCACTCAAAGGAACTTCTACTCCACCGTTTGGATATTTATCACGCAAAGGCGACCATGTGTTTTGCATTAAATTATCTTTCGTCAGTAAAACTTTCTGATCGAGAGACAGTTTTCCTTTATCAACATAATCCAAAACCGCTGCAGCGATGTGAAATTTGAAAACACTCTGCATCGGCAGTTTTTTTTCCGCGTTTTTACTGTATTTAAAACCATTTTCAAATCCCAAAACAGAAATTCCGACTGTTGCTTTTTTATCTTTTACGACTGCATTTATTTTCTTGTCTAAAACCGATTGCTGGGCACAGAAAAATGCGGAAATCAGGAGGAATAGTAAGCTTATTTTTTTCATAATTTTTTATCTAAAGTAAATCCCTTTCATACGCCGAAAGGGATTTGCAATTTAAGATTTTTATTTTTTCAACTCAAAATAATTGTAAAATTAAGGAGTTTCTTTTTCGATCCAGAAATTGTATTATATTTAAGATGGTGAATCTTTTTTTTTCTAAAATTATTCAGATCAGTGTAAGTAATAAGATATCACTGTAAGAAAAATTCCACAAATAATTGTGGTGATTTGCTTTTTAAGTGTAACCTCCTTAAAGTAAAAAAATACCAGAACAGAAAATAAAAGTGTTGTAAAAACAACTGCAGTTTCATCTATATAGTCTGAAAAATTTTTAAAGATGAAAAATTCAAACAAGATCATCAAAACCGCCTCTGTCATATTCATAACTACAAACAAAGTAGTAAATATATTGACCCTCCTGTTTTTAAATACAAACAGGTTAAAACCAATAAAACCAAATAATCCTTTTAATGGAGCAATAAAAATATTGTTAAAAGAGAAAGGAGAAATCTGCAAAAAAGTTTTGTAAGGCTGGTAAATACTTTTTGTAATATTATAATCTCTGATGATGTAAAGATAAGCCACGTATAAGCAGAGAAGAGACAAATACACAAACAGTATCGGCAGAATATAATTTTTGATTTTGTTCATTATAACTTATTTAATCAACTCCATAATCTCCAGCGCCACCTTCAAAGCTTCAGTCCCATCTTCCAAAGAAACTTCTACATTTTTCTCCTGAATAATAGCATCTGCAAACGAATTCAATTCATCCAAAATGGCATTATTCGCCTGAATATTTGGGTATTCAAATAAAATCTGATTCTTTTCACCTTCAGCATTTTCAATAATCATATCGAAAGGTGTTGGGTTTTCCGGAGCTTCTTTCATTCGGATAACTTCGGCTTTTTTCTCTAAGAAGTCTACAGAAATATAAGCATCTTTCTGGAAGAAACGGCTTTTTCTCATCGCTTTCATTGAGATTCTTGAAGTCGTTAAATTGGCTACACATCCATTTTCAAATTCAATTCTCGCATTCGTAATATCCGGACTTTTACTCACCACGCAAACACCGCTTGCGTGGATATTTTTCACCTTGGATTTAACCACACTCAACAAAATATCAAGATCGTGAATCATTAAATCCAAAACTACCGAAACATCAGTCCCGCGTGGATTAAATTCTGCCAGACGGTGAATTTCAATAAACATCGGATCCTGAATATAATCCTTCGCACCAATAAACGCAGGATTATACCTTTCAACATGCCCTACCTGTGCTTTGATACCGTTTTCACGGCATTTTCTTACAATTTCTTCGGCCTGTTCCAATGTTTGGGTCACCGGTTTTTCGATGAAGAAATGAAGTCCTTTTTCAATTGCTTTTAAAGCATAATCGTAATGATAAAGTGTTGGCGTCACAATGTCCAGCATCTCTATCTGATCCAGCAACTCATCAAAATTTTCAAAATATTTGTACCCGAATTCTGCTTCGAGTTTTCTGCCGTTTTCGGCATCTTTATCGTGAAAACCAACAAATTCATATTTATCTGACTGATTAAGAAGCCTCAAATGGATTTTTCCTAAATGACCTGCACCTACCAAACCTGCTTTTAACATAGCTGTATTAAATTTTTGTAAATATAAAGCTTAATTTGAAATTTGAGGTTTGAAATTTGAGATGCGAGGTTCGAGATCCGGGGTGCGAGGTTCGTGATTCGGGGTTCGAGATGCGGGATTGGAGATTCAAGGTGCGGGATTCGGGATTCGGGATGCGAGGTTCGGGGGTTTATTTAATTTTATTATTTAATTGTAAAGTGGGATTTTTGAAAATTGCATCATGAAATATGTTGATGTAATTTTGATAAAATCATGGCAAAATTTCAAATCCCGAACTTCAAATCTCAAATGAAATCATTATTTTTGCTCAATGCAGGATTCATTTGTACATAAGGGAAAGAGAAGGAATTTGGTAGATTATCTCAGACGCAGCATCGGGATTTGTGATGAAAACGTTTTGGCTGCCATCAACCACGTTCCCAGACATCTTTTTATTGAAAGTATTTTTGAAGATTACGCTTACGAAGACCGCGCGTTTCCCATCGCTGCACACCAGACGATTTCGCATCCTTCCACGGTTGCAGAACAGTCTGAACTTTTGGAGGTAAAGGAAGGTGAAAAAGTTCTGGAAATCGGAACCGGTTGCGGTTACCAGACTGCAGTTTTAATCGCCATGAAAGCCTTGGTTTACACAGTTGAAAGACAAAAAGATCTTTTTGATTTTTCTAAAAAGAAACTGAGAGAAATGAATCTTTACCCTAAATTTCAAAGTTTCGGGGATGGTTTTGCCGGACTACCGACTTTTGCTCCTTTCGACAAAATTATCGTGACCTGCGGCGCTTCAGTTTTACCCACGGAATTATTGAAACAGCTGAAAGTGGGTGGCAAAATGGTAATTCCACTGGGGCCGACTGATCAGCAGGTTTTGTACAGATTTACCAAAATTTCTCCCACAGAATTTGAAAAAGAAGAATTCGGTGCCTATAAATTTGTTCCGATGCTGAATAGTACCAATCAATAAATATGATTAATCCTGATATTCTTGATTACATTGAAAAACAGTCAGATTCAGATCAGGAAATCTGCGATATACTTTCAAAAATAATTGATGCGGAACTGAATGATGCCGAAAATAAAATCTGGCATTCTCATCCCGTTTGGTTTTTGGAGGAAAATCCGATTGTGGGTTTCAGCAAACAAAAAAAGGGAATCCGGCTGATGTTCTGGAGCGGAAAATCTTTTCAGGAAGAAAAACTGAATGTAGAAGGCAAAAAATTTCAGGATGCATCAATATTTTTCAATGATAAAACTGAGATTAACTTAGATGATTTAAGGTTATGGCTTAAAAAATCTGTAGAAATACAGTGGGATTACAAAAATTTAGTTAAAAGAAAGGGCGAATTGATTAAAATCACGGGTTGAAATTTCGGCGTTCGGAATGATAATTGAATTTAAAAATTATTTAAAAATTAATTTAAAATAACACTAAATACACCTCATCATAAAACAGTGAGGTTTTTTATTTGAACACACCATAAATTATGAGAGTATTTGTAAACAAAAGAATTCCTGAAATTGGAATTAAGATAATGCAGGAGAACGGGCTGGATGTATTCATTCCCGAACATGATAACCTTTCGGATGAACAATGGCTTAAATACTGTCAGGATTCTGATCTTATTTTAAATGTCGGCTTCCATAAATTTGACAAGGATTTTTTTGACCAATGCCCGAATCTGAAAGCCATTGCGCTCCTGTCGGTTGGTTTTGATCATGTAGATATCAAGGAAGCCAATGCCAGAAACATTCCTGTAGGAAATACACCGGACGTTTTGAGTGTAGCCACGGCAGATACTGCTTTTCTTTTGATGCAGTCGGTAGCAAGACGCTCAAGCTTTTATTTTGAGAGAGTAAAAAACGGTGAGTGGGGAGATTTTGATCCGCTTTTTGCTCTGGGTCAGGAACTTACAGGGAAAACTCTGGGAATTTTTGGTTTGGGAAGAATTGGTTTTGAAATGGCTAAAAAAGCGAAATATGCTTTCGGGATGAATATCATTTACCACAACAGAAATCACAACGAAGAAGCGGAAAAAGAGCTAGATGCAAAATACGTTTCGTTCGATGAACTGGTGGCTCAGTCTGATGTGCTGTCCATCCATGCAAATTTCAAACCTGAACAGAGCGAACTTTTTAATGCTGAAGTTTTTAAAAAAATGAAACCCAATGCCATTTTTATTAATACAGCGAGGGGTGGTTTTCAGAATGAGCATGATTTGTACGAAGCCCTGACAAACAAAGAAATCTGGGGGGCAGGTCTGGATGTCACCAATCCCGAACCGATGAATAAAGAAAATCTTCTGCTCGGCCTATCCACCGTTTGTGTACTACCACACATCGGTTCGGCAACCGAAGAAGCCCGAAACGGAATGGCAAAACTGGCCGCCGAAAACCTGGTCGCCTTCTCAAAAGGAGAAAAAATGCCAACCTGTGCGAATGAAGAAGTGTACGGGTAAAATTTGAGATTTGAGATTTGAGATTTGAGATTTGAGATTTGAGATTTGAGATTTGAGATTTGAGATTTATTAACAACTTTTTTCTCAAATACTTATTGTGTGAAGCAAAAACTTTAACATCTCAAACTTGGATCTTTTTCCTTTACACTTTGATCTTAAAAACTACTTATCTCTTTCTACTTTTTACTTGGCTCTTTTGAAATTGGACTCATTTTTGTCTTATCAGAAACATCACAAAAAATAATATTATGATTACAGAAGACAATGCTGCAGAGCAAGAAAGAAAGCTCGATGAGATGGATTACAATCCGGGTGAAGATATTTTCAACAGGGAAGAACACATCCCTTTGGATGGAGACGGTAATCCAATTTTAAATCCCGGCCATGTAAATGATGGAATGCCTTACGGACTTGATATTCCGGGTGCGGAAGATGACGATAATTTTGAACAGATTACCGATCAGTTACCAGCAGAAGAGGACGATGTTTACAATATCGCTGATGACGATGAAGATCAGTTCGAGGATGAAGATGATCTGATTGATGACATGGAAAATGAAGAGGATGATGAGAATTACGAAAACGCAGATGAGGAAGATGACATTGATAATTAAATCATTATAAAATTACAGATTTAATATAACCAAAAACAAAGGCTGTCTCGATAGGGACAGCCTTTGTTATGTTAATTCATTTTTAAATAATTATAAATAAATATTTATGAATATGTTATTAATATTTTAAAAGTTATAACTTTGCATAATATTCAAACATAACCAGATTTAATTAAAAAATAACCAAATAATTATTTTTAATGAAAAGAATTTTACAAATTATTTATTTATTCATCAGTTTTACAGTTTATTCACAAAACAACTTAAATGTTTTAATAAAAGACAATTCAGGAAACGAAAATTTTCACGTGACCTGTACGAATGATTTAAATACCAATGGATGTATTGCCCTACATGCAGAATATCCCACGATAAAACAGACGACAACATACAATCTTACTCAAAGCACTTTCACTCCTGCGATTGCATTCGATGCGGGTACAGCAATGAATGCGAATTTTGATGATGCTTTTACCTCAGCAATCAATTTACCATTTATATTCTGTTTTTTCAATCAGAATTTTAATGCTTTGGTGATTGGTTCCAACGGAATGATCACTTTTGACGCCACTCAGGCAGGAAAAATCAATTTCCCGAATGTCAACTGGCAAAATCCCAATACCGGACTTCCGAAAAATTCTATTTTCGGGGTTTATCACGATATGGTTTTTTCGGCTGCCGATCAGTCTGAAATTTTTTATTCCACCATCGGGACAGCGCCCAACAGAAAATTTGTTGTGAATTTTTATGAAGGAAGAATGGCCGGATGCACCGAAAGATCATCTTCCCAGATTGTACTGCACGAAACCACCAATATCATTGAAGTTTTTATTGATAAGAAGCTCATCCCATGCGCAACAAGAAAATTTGAAAATGCTCTCGTGGGAATTATCAATGACAGCGGAAATTTGGGCTACTCTCCTGCTTCAAGAAACACAGGGAACTGGGAAGCACAGCAGGAAGCATGGAAATTCACACCCTCAGGAAACGACATTACACCTGAAGTGATCTGGAAAAATGCGGCCGGACAAACCCTTGCCACGGGAATTCAGACGACACTCTGCCCTACTCAGAATGAAATTTACACCGCTGAAGTCAATTTCAACACCTGCGGAAACAGTGTTCTGACGTTGACAGATACTTTTAATCTTACTTTTGACCCAACATATCCAACAGCGATTAATTACAGTCAGAATTTTTGTGGAAACAATCCGATAAATCTTAATCTGGACAGTTTTAAACCTAATTTAACCTCACAAAACCCTTCCAACTTTAATTTCACATATCACAATACTTTACAGGATGCCCAAAATAATGTAAATGGAATATCAAATTCCTATCAGCTGAATTCGAACAAAATTATTTATGTCAGAATTCAAAACCCGTCTACCAGCTCCTGCTTCAGGGTGGCTACGCTCAGTCTGGAATTTTTAACGAAGCAACTTTTGACCAGTTCAGTAGTTCTTTGCGACACCAATAATGATGGTGTTGAAGACAATTATGACCTCAGCCTCTTGAATAATTCACTTTTGGCATCTGGGAATACTTCTGTGGCTTATTTTTTAAGTCAAAACAATGCTCAGAATAACATAAATCCTGTTACTGTAGCCAATATATCTGCGGGAACACAAATCTGGCTGAGGGTTCAGGATACCAACTGCACCTACGTTTTAGGTCCGGTGACCTTCCAGTTTAAGCCTGGAGTAAATGCCCATGGAATCAATTATCCTATAACGATTTGCGACATTAATGATGATAATAACGAGCCTTTTGAATTTGCTTTACAACTCGGTTCGTTAATCAGCACGCAGGCCGGTGCCACTTTTACACCCTATTCAACTTATGCTGCTGCTTATGCCGCTCAGGGAACAGTTTTGCAGACCATTAAAGAAGGTATTTATCCGGTTTTTATCAGAGTACAAATTCCTGGAGGATGTTTTACAGTCGTTACAGTGAACATGAATGTGACTTTCACAAAAATTAAAGCCAATCATAAAAATGAATACATCTGCTTCAATGGAACCGAAGATATTACGGTAAATCTCAGTACTTTATCATCCAATCTTCTGATCGATCCGCTTACTGTGCCGGTTACAGAGTTTTATGCAAGTGCAGATGACGCATTTTATGCCAATAATCCCATCCCGCTAACTCAGATGATAACAGATAACGGAAATCTGGTTAGCCAGACTTTTTATGTAAGATTTGAGCAGAGTGATGATTGCTTTACCGTGCGGCCGATTACTGTGAATCTAGTGCATCCTGTGATTGTCGGTTCCAGTTTTACAGTTTGTGATTTTAATAATGATAATTCAGAAAATGTCAATTTAAATCAATTCTCTGCAGCTATTGTCGGTAATCAAAATGCGACAACTACATTTTATAGTTCTCAGTCCAATGCATTAGCGGGAACAAATCCTTTAACTACAGTTAATTTAAATGGCTCGCAGCAATATTTTGTAAAGATCAATTCTTACAACTGTACTCAGGTTTATCCGTTTACCGTTGGTTTGGTTGCAACACCATCCGTCAATCCGAATGTAAATATTGTTCTGAATAATATTTGCGACAACAACAATGATGGTGTGGAAAATTACAATCTCACTCAGGCCCAGCCGCAAATCTACTCAGGTTCATCAGCTGTCAATTTTTCGTATTATCAAAATTACAATGCCGCCAACCAGACGTTTTCCAACGAAATAACCAACATAACAAGCTATCCGGTAACCGGAAATGCGACGGTATACGTTAAAATTAAGTTCAATTCAGGAGAATGTTTTTCAGCTTCAAAACTGACCATTCAGATGAACTTTCTGCCTGTTGTCGTCATCACCAACAATGCTGTTCTAAACAAATGTGATGAAGATTTCAATTTAAGTGAAACCTTCACCCTCACCGATGCGATTCCGCAGATGTATAATCCTGCGCAAAACACGTATCCTCTATCAAATATTAATGTTAAATTTTACTTTACTCAGGCTGAGGCCAACGCAGGAAGCCCTGCAAATCAGATTGGAAACACTTTGATTACGGATATTTCCAGCGTTCAGATTTGGGCAAGATTTACCGCTACCACTACAGGATGCTTTTCTGTTGCCCCATTGCAGCTGAACACGTATTTCCCTCCAAAAGCCATCAATTCTACCATAAAAATATGCGATGACAATCTCGACGGAAACTACGAGGTTAATCTGATGAATTTCACAAATCAATACGTGGATTTGCCCAATCCAATGAATACATTCAGCTTTTTCCTGACGCAACAGGATGCCCAGAACGGAATCAACGGTATTCAAAATCCAACGCTGTTTACAGCGAATCCTTTCCCTGCACAGATTTGGGTTCGCGTGATGAATATTCCAGGTTGTGATGATATCGCAAGTATCAACTTTGTTTTTGGTGACAAACTCATCATGCAGCCCGGGCCTTATTTACTGAACAATGTCTGTGATCAAATGAACGATGGAATTGAAAGCGTGAATCTGACTCACTTCCAGAACCAGATGTACTCCGGCAGTAATCCGACTTTCACGTACTACCCCTCTTTACCTGATCTTCAGGCAAACTCGAATGTAATTTCGAATCCGGCTGCATATAATTTCAATCAAAATACAGGTCCCAACACGATTTTTGTCAAGGTGGAAGCTCCCGGACTTTGCCCTGAATACACAACGATTAAAATCAGCCTTAAAAAAGTGCCTGTTTTTGAAATTCCGACACAGTTTTTCTGTCCTGACGCAACCTTCAGCTACACTCTGAAAGTGGAAGGACACACTATTGTAAGTTACGTGTGGACAAATCCTGCAGGTCAGGTCGTTTCAAATTCAAATACAGTTACAGATATGAATCTTGTGGGAACTTACACAGTTACTGTTACTTCGGATAACGGATGTTCGTACACAGCGACATTTGAAGCAAAATATTATGATGTTCCCGTAATCCAGCAAATGGTGGCGAGCGGAAACACCTACACAATTACAGCAACAGGTTCACAGCCGATTGTCTATTCAATTGACGGCATCAATTGGCAGCAAAGTAATATTTTTACAAATCTTCCTACCGGAATCACAACATTTTACGTAAAATATGTTGAAGGAAAATGTATCGTAAAACAGGACGGAGTAATTCTGGATATTAAAAATGCCATCACACCCAACGGCGACGGTATCAATGATAAATGGATCATCAAAAACCTTCACGTTTTCGGAAAGAAAATGACGAACGTAAAAGTATTTGACCGTTATCAGTTCAAGATTTTCGAACAGGATACTAATACCCAAATTATCTGGGACGGAACGATTGCAGGAAGACCAATTCCGTCATCAAGTTATTGGTACGTCATCACACTTCCCGACGGCCGAACCTTCACGGGATGGGTTTTAGTGAAGAACACAAATTAATTATATATATTGAACGATAAAACCTCGCCTTTGAGCGGGGTTTTGTTGTTTTGAGCAATAGAAAAAAAACAGTCGAATCATAATTCCCCTCCTCTGGAGGGGTGGATTCGACCAAAGGGAGAAGACGGGGTGGTTACGCGCAATTTGAGAAGAAAATATTATTTTTAAATAAGAGTTTGTTTAAATTTTTATAAAATAAATAATTATGGTTCAAAAACTCTTCGACAAGCTCAGAGTGACACCGTAAAATTGAGCGGTTGGTATTAGATTTGTCAGTCTGAGCCTGTCGAAGACTCAATAAATAAAGCCGGTAATAACCAATATAATGAAACTGTTTTAATAATTTTTAAAGAGGCTCAAAAAATATTCTTATCTTTCATTAAACACAACGCTATGAAAGAAATCCTCACAGAAATAAACGGAATTACGATTTACAAAAATTGCTTCCATTATCTACCCTACAATCCAAATTTAAAAATACTTTTACCTCAAAAACGCAAAGCAGGAATTCTAAATGAAGTAATATTCTGGAAGAAAGTGAGAGCCAAAAATTTTCATAAAATTGATTTTGACAGACAGAGAATAATTGGAAATTATATTGTTGATTTTTATGTAAAAACACTCGGATTAATCGTAGAAATTGAAAGCACAAGCCATGATGAAAAAGATATTGATGATGGTATACGACAGGATTATATGGAATCATTGGGATTGAAAGTATTCAGAATTTCAGATTTTGATATTAAAAACAATCTTTCCGTAGTGATGAAAGAAATGGAAGATTTTATCATCAAAAATTATAGCATATAAAATTCCCTCCGGATGGTTGGATTCGATCAAATGGAAAGTAAGGGTGGTTGAATTGCGCATAAACCACCCCGTCAAAAAATCAAAGATTTTTCGCCACCCCTCCAGAGGAGGGGAATTTTCTACGCTCCTTTATATTCTCTTTCTTTGTTTGCAGGGATTTTTTAATTTGAATATCTTTAAAACCTTAATTAATTTCAACTATCGAACTTCAAATATCAAATTAAACAATGACATTTAAAGAACAAATACAGCAGGGAATTCCCACCGAATTCCCTCGGCCAAAACCATACGAAACCCACATCAACCACGCCCCAAAACGTAAAGAAATCTTAACAGACGAAGAGAAAAAACTCGCTCTGAAAAATGCTTTACGCTATTTCGAACCAAAATTCCATGCAGAATTGCTGCCGGAATTCAAGGAGGAACTGGAAAAATACGGAAGAATTTATATGTATCGTTTCCGTCCGGATTACGAGATGAAAGCGAGAGATATCGCGGAATATCCAGGGAAATCTGAGCAGGCAAAAGCCATTATGCTGATGATTCAGAACAATCTGGATTATGCCGTGGCGCAACATCCGCACGAACTGATAACTTATGGAGGAAACGGTGCGGTGTTCAGCAACTGGGCGCAATATCTTTTAACAATGAAATATCTGTCGGAAATGACGGACGAACAAACGTTGACAATGTATTCCGGTCATCCGATGGGATTATTTCCTTCACACAAAGATGCACCGAGAGTCGTGGTGACGAATGGAATGATGATCCCCAATTATTCCAAGCCGGATGATTGGGAAAAATTCAATGCGCTGGGTGTTTCGCAGTACGGACAAATGACGGCAGGATCTTATATGTACATCGGTCCGCAGGGAATTGTTCACGGAACAACAATTACGGTTTTGAATGCTTTCAGAAAAATCAATAAAGAACCAAAAGGCGGATTGTTTGTCACTTCAGGTTTAGGCGGAATGTCCGGAGCTCAGCCAAAAGCCGGAAATATCGCAGGCTGTATTACGGTGATTGCCGAAGTGAATCCAAAGATTACCAAAATCCGTCACGAACAGAAATGGGTGAATGAAATCCACGAAAATCTGGATGAACTGGTGGCAAGAGTAAGAAAAGCTCAGGAAAATCAGGAAACGGTTTCTCTGGCTTACCTTGGAAATATCGTCGATATCTGGGAGAAATTTGATGAAGAAAATTTAAGAATCGATATCGGTTCAGACCAGACTTCGCTTCACAATCCCTGGGCGGGCGGTTATTATCCGGTCGGGCAAACCTTTGAGGAATCGAATACGATGATGGCAGAAAACCCTGAATTATTTAAAGAAAAAGTTCAGGAAACCTTGAGACGACACGCTTCCGCCATCAACAAACATACCGCAAAAGGAACCTATTTCTTCGATTACGGAAATGCCTTTCTACTCGAAGCTTCCAGAGCCGGAGCCGATGTAATATCGGAAAATCCTACGATTGGAAGAGAGTTTAAATATCCGAGTTATGTTCAGGATATTATGGGGCCGATGTGTTTTGATTATGGTTTCGGGCCGTTCCGTTGGGTTTGTACCAGCGGAAAACCTGAAGATTTGCAGAAAACCGATGATATTGCGTGTGCCGTTTTAGAGGAAATGATTAAAACGTCGCCGGAGGAAATTCAACAGCAGATGAAAGACAATATCACGTGGATTAAAGGCGCTCAGGAAAACAATCTGGTCGTTGGTTCGCAGGCGAGAATTCTGTACGCTGATGCGGAAGGAAGAATGAAAATCGCTGAAGCCTTCAACAAAGCCATTGCCAACGGAGAAATCGGAGCGGTGGTTTTGGGAAGAGACCATCACGATGTTTCGGGGACAGATTCGCCGTACAGAGAGACTTCCAATATTTATGACGGGTCGAGATTTACGGCAGATATGGCGATTCAAAATGTGATTGGCGACAGTTTCCGTGGGGCAACTTGGGTGAGTATTCACAACGGTGGTGGCGTTGGCTGGGGCGAAGTCATCAACGGTGGTTTCGGGATGTTGCTCGATGGAAGCGATGATGCCGACAGAAGATTAAAATCTATGCTTTTCTGGGACGTCAACAACGGAATTTCCCGACGAAGCTGGGCAAGAAATGAAGGTGCAGTTTTTGCGATTAAAAGAGCGATGGAAGCTGAACCGAATTTGAAGGTGACGCTGCCGAATTTTGTGGATGAGAGTTTGTTTTAAAACTTTTTAGATATGGAAAAACCTGCTGTAAGGCAGGTTTTATCTTTTATGATAGTAATTCGTTCTTTTTTCTGTATTTGCTCACCGATTGAAGAACTGAGAGGTCAAATATTATGATAAATTTCTAAAAGTTGTAAACAGCTAAATAAAATCTATTTTTTAAATTTTTCATAAATCCTTTTATAATCCTCAATCGCTTCATCTATAGTTAAGTCTTGCGAACCAGGAATATCCCATTTTAAAATTGAAGGGTGACCTGTAGCAACAAATTGTAATTTTGTTTTTTTTTGCAATTCTTTAGTGCTTGAACTATTTACTTCTTTTTGATGAAAATACAATTTAGTACATTCTTCTGAAAATTCTGATTTTAAAATATTTAAGATAGTCATTTGAAGTGATGTGGTATAATTCGCATATTTCTTTACTTCGTCAGATGTTGCAATATATCCTTTATGAATTACATTATTTCTAAATGAAACCATATCAGTGTTTAAATGCCACGAAGTTTTTGAAACTTTTAAGTACTGAGAGCAAAATGCACCTATTTGCCTTTCAGATTGATTTTTTAATTCTTTCCAAAATGAGTCTATAGACTCAAGAGTAATTTCCTCTTTTAGCATAGTTACTTTAATAAAAAATTCATAGGTTCTTTCTAATGAGGCAGTAAAGCTCATAACACTTTCCGAATAACTCCCATTAAAAAAAGAATCCAAAGCAGATAAATATAGAATGTCAAATAGTTCATGCATCAGACCACTAATAAATCTGTGTCCATTTTTACACTCGCAAATTGCAATTAAATTGGAATTTATTTCTCCAATTGCGATAGAATCTCCTCTGTCTTCTTCATTACATTGATAACAATACGTATAATGCTTCATTTAAATTAATAATTTATAGTTTATATTGTGTCCTTAGACTTTTCATTCAACTTTTTAACCTACTTGATTGAACCAATCCCTAATATACATTCCAATTCGTTCAATATCTTGATTTACTAATTCTCCACTATGCATAATAACATTTCTTGAACGTTCAATAGTCCGGATAATTTGATCAGCCCATTCCATTGATGTTATGTGTGGTTCAAAAAAAGTCCAATTTTCTGCATTTCTAATAATTGATAGTAAATCCCCAAATTCAGTATAATTTATAATGGTGTCTCCCCTTGGCGTATGCCATCTTATTTTACTTTCTTCTAATCTTCTGGATTCAGCTTTATTTCTGATCTTTTCAGAAACACATATTTCCCACCAGTTTTCACCTTTGTTTTCTAACAATTTTTTTGAAATAAATTCTCTAACAGTATTTTCAAAAGCAGTAATTGCCGTGTAAACAACAGCCATTTTTTGAGCTTTAATAAGCAACTCCTCGTCGAAATCTTCGTAACATAGTGACTGCTTAATTTTTTGCAACTCTTCATTTCCAAATTTTGACTTTTTTAATCTTGCAGTCTTATCTAAAGCTTCTTCTGTTAATAATCCTTTAAATGCAAATGAATATAAAATGTCATTATTTTTCATAATAAGTGTTCCTTTAAACTTTTAAAAATAGCATCATAAACAGATATATCTCTAGTCTCTGGTAAATGGATTTGAATATTATAATGCATTTCAGTTGAAATTTTTTTACTGATTAACTCTTGTGTGAATTTATTTGGATTTTCTTGAAATTCTTCTTGAGAATAATTTTCAGTGTTTTGATAAGGAATAATATTAGTACTTGTAAAATCAGCATATTTACACAAAGCTGTAAACGTATTAGCCATTAAACCTAATATATTATCTGTCTTTGTTCCTTGAGTTAATGTTTTAAGTTTATTTTTAACTTCACCAGAACTCATCTCATTTGCCTTTATATTTATATTAAATAGATCTGAATATGCATTTTTAATAGCATCAGCTAAAATAGCTTTTGACTGAGTTTGATCTAAGAAATGAAAATAAATTTCTTGGGGAATTCCATTGCTGTCAATAAATCCAAGCATTTTTAAAATTCCTATAAAAAGTCTGTCATTTGTACTTTTAAACTCTAATTGTTCTAAAAATTTGTTTGTGAATTTTGAAGGAGCTTGAGCATTTAAGAGTGAATTAAAAAAACTCTCCAAGTTCTTTGTTGTCTGTAGATACTGTTCAGGTACTGCCATATTAATATTTATAAAATAGTTATTGTATGTATTCAAATATATCAAAAACTTTAATTGATTTGATATAATTTGATAAATGTAAATTTAATTTAGCAGTATTAATTACGTGTTCCCTTAAAACAAGAAAAAAAACAAAAATTTATTTCCAAAAACACCTCCAATCAAAACCACCCGCACCCGCAAAACCTTACAAACATCCTTAAAACAAACCTCCTGCACCCGCATTTTATTTAAAACAACCTTGTTTGTAACCTCCTGCAATTGCATGAAGTCTCCAACAAGTTGCGGGAAACTTCATGCAGCTGCATTTTATTCTCCACAAAATGTTTTAAACTAAATGTAGAATTATTTATATTTGTTTTGATTAATTAATACATTTTTAACAAATAAACACATTAAACGATGAAAATTTCATTAGTGAGATTGAGCACTAAAGACCTTGCGACTTTAGCTCAAAGAATTATTACCAACATTCAGTCAGGAAAATATCCTGTGATTTCCAACCATCCTCTTACCGCAACTTTGCAGACTTCCTACAACGAATACGATGCAGTCTACACCAAACAAATCTACAGCGGAAAAGGAAAAGACGTTGCCACGGCAGACCATGAAAGAGATGTTGCTTATACCAGTTTCAAAGCATTTCTGGATGGTTACCGAAAACTACAGTCGGCACCCAATTCTCAGTCGGCGGAAGATCTGTACAGTGTTTTCAAAACTTTCGGACTGGATCTCGACCGCCTCAGCTACTCCTCACAAACCGCCCAGATGACCAAACTCAGCGGAATGCTGAGTTTTTTGTTTAAATAAAAAGAAGTCGAGCTGTCGTCAGTTCGAGTAGGTTTTTGAAAAAAAACGTATCGAGAACTTTTTGTTTGAGAAAACCGTTGTTTGTTCACTCGTTCTCGATACATTTTTCTCCGCTTTGCTGCGAAAAACACTCGAACTGACGATATTAACAAAAGCGTCGAAACAGTACGTCAGTTCGAGTAGGTTTTTGAAAAAAAACGTATCGAGAACTTTTTGAATGGGTGACGAATTTTGTTTTCTTTAGCTCACTGGTTCTCGATACATTTTTCTTCGTTTCACTACGAAAAACACTCGAACTGACGATGCTAACAAAAGTGTCGAAACAGTGCGTCAGTTCGAGTAGGTTTTTGCAGAAAACCGTATCGAGAACTTTTTGAATGGTGACAAATTTTGTTTTTCAGCTCACAGATTCTCGATACATTTTTCTCCGCTTTGCTGCGAAAAACACTCGAACTGACGATATTAACAAAAGCGTCGAAACAGTGCGTCAGTTCGAGTAGGTTTTTGAAGAAAACCGTATCGAGAACTTTTGTTTGACAAACCGTCGTCTGTGCATTGGCTCTTGATACATTTTTCTCCGCTTTGCTGCGAAAAACACTCGAACTGACGATCTTTTTTCTCTTCAAATTAAATGAATCACAGTGATGAATGTTGATATTAAATTAATATTTTTGGTACATGAAATTACTAACCGTTAAACGAACAAAAAATTCATTGCAGTTAATTGATGAAAATAAATTTCTGATTGGAGAGCGTTTATCGGGATTTTTTGCGGGAGCAAATGAGCGGTTAAAAATAAATGACACTATATACAAAATAAGACATTCAGGTTTTTTGTACCGTAATACTGAATTTTTTGACAGCAACGGAAAATTAGTGGTAATGATTGATTTCGAGAAAGACAGGTTATTTTATTACGGTCAGCCCTATACTGAAATCTACATTTTAAAATCTAACGGTTGGTCGAATGGTTCACAATCATTATATAATTTTTATAACGACGAATTCGTAATGAGATTTGATTGCAGAAGGTCATTTTTCAAATCACGATATGAAATTCAAATCAAAGAAGATTTTACCAACTCAATCATAATTCTGGCTTTTTTACAGTCCAACATAAAAGACCTGGAAGACTAATTAAATAAAAAAATAAAATGAAAAAACTAGGAATCATCGGCTGCGGCTGGCTCGGAAGCCATATAGCAGAAAGGTTATCAAGCCAATATCAAATTTTTGCGACCACGACGACAGAATCGAAGTTCGAAGAATTCAAATCTAAAGGATATCAGGCTACGTTGGTTAACTTCCCGAACGAACTGGATGCCGAAATGAAAGAATGGGAAGCCGCAAAAGATTTAGATGCCATTATCATCAGCGTTCCGTTTTCAGGAATCAGAGGTGTGCAAATTCCGATGAATGAAAAGAGAGAAAATCTGCTAAATTTTCTTGGGGATTTTAAAGGACAGCTTTTTCTGATGAGCTCCACTGGCGTTTATGCTCAGGAAGATCGGGAATTTACTGAAGACGATCAGCCTGCAAAAGATGTGGAAAGTGAAAGTTTTATTATAGAAAAATTTCCTGTAACAAATATCCTGAGATTGGCCGGATTGATGGGTGGTGACAGACTTTTAAAAAATTATAATGTCTCAGGTCTTGACCAGCTCGTGAATCATATTCATTATGCAGATATTGCTTCGGTGATTGAAAAAATGCTGGAAAATAATTCTGAATCGAAAGTTTACAATGTTGTTGCCCCGATTCATCCAAATAAAGAACAGGTGATCAATGCGCAGAAAAGTATGCCATACAATGGCGAGAGAACGACGGTTGGAAGAACTATTTCTCCTGAAAAATTAATTAGCGATTTGGATTTTGAGTTTCAGTATCCTGATCCGAGGTATTTCCATTTGTAGAAATTATATCTGTGGATTTCGACGCACAGATTTAATTCAAAGCTGAAAATTTTCAAAAAAAATAAGAATTTTATTATATTTGTCTCATAAAGTGATACCAAAATTTATAAAATTATGATAGCTGAAATAGAAAAATATATAGAAATTCAAAATAATATCGATGAGATTCTGAAAAATTCTCCTTTTAAAATGTCTTACATTATTGAGAAATCCGGGATTAAGAAACCTACGTTTTTCAAGAAATTAAAGGAAAAAAGATTCACACCCGAAGAACTTCTGGTGATTTCAAAAATCATCGAACCAAAAGAATGGAGAAACGAAACAAAAGAGGAAATTCTGGAATCATTTTTAAGAGCTGAGGAAGATTTTAAAAACGGAAGAATCTACAGCTATGATCAGGTAAAAGAGCGTTCCAGAAAAAGATTAGAAGATTACAGAAATGGAAATTCAATTTAGTAAGGAAGCCTTCGATGATCTGGATAAAATTGAAGACTATCTTTTAAAAAGATGGAATGATAAAGTGCTGGAGGATTTTAATTTTGAACTCGACCGCTGTTTACAAATCATCGTTGATGGAATTGCTGTATTTCAGAAATATGAAAATACCAAGTATCAGAAAATACTGATTACAAAGCATAATACACTTATCTATTACATTGAAAATAATGTTGTGAAAGTGATCCGCATCCTTAAAAATTTCCAAAACCCAGAAGATAATTACGATTCTCTGAAAGATCTGTAAAAAACAAACCCTTGTATTCAAAATTTAAATATTTTGCCTTTGCAACTTCTTTACTGCTGCTGTTTTCTTACGGTCTGCAGGATATCGGATTAATATATCCTTCTTATTTTCCAAAACCTGTCTATGATTTTAAGAAAAAACCATTAAAATCAGCTACGATTGATTTGGGAAGAAAACTTTTTTACGACCCCATTTTATCGAGAAACAATACCATTTCCTGCTCGTCCTGTCATAATTCCAATCAGGCTTTTTCGCATGCGGGAAATCATTTGAGCAAAGGGATTGAGGACGGAATCGGGGACAGAAACTCTCCAGCAATTTTTAATCTTGCGTGGCAGAAAAATTTTATGTGGGATGGCGTAATTCCAAATATTGATGCGCAGGCTTTGGCTCCAATTAATCATCCCGCAGAAATGGGCGAAGACATCAATGTTGCTGTAAGAAAACTCAACAAATCCAAGGAATACAGAACACTTTTCTACAAAAGTTTTGGCGACAGTTTAGCAACTTCTGAACGTCTGATGAAGGCGCTTTCGCAGTTTCAGCTGACTATTGTTTCTGCCAATTCAAAATATGATAAAGTGAAACAGAAAAAAGCTCAATTCACTGATTCTGAAAAAAATGGTTACCTTCTGTATCAGCAAAACTGCAGCTCATGCCACAGCGAACCTCTTTTCTCCACTTACGGTTTTGCAAATAACGGACTTCCCGTTGACCCCAAATTAGACGACCACGGAAAATGGAACAAATCTTTTGAGCCGGCTGACCAGTATATGTTTAAAATTCCAAGCTTAAGAAATCTTGGCCACACCTATCCTTACATGCACGACGGTAGATTTAGAACTTTAAATGAAGTTTTGGATCATTACGAAAAAGGAATTGTAAAAAGCCCAACTTTGGCGAGACAGCTGGAAAAACCGATTGTTTTTAGCACGATAGAAAGAGAAGATTTGCTTTCTTTTTTGGCAACTTTAAATGATTCTACTTTGGTTTCAAACCGCAACTATCAGAAAAAATAATATTAAGATTTAAACTAAAAAAAGCTGCAATGACGCAGGTCTTCGTTTTACTTATTCACCAAAATATTCTCAACCGATTCTAAAATTTCTCTTTCAATATCTTCTTCAGAAAGATTATCGAGCGTGTAATTTTTTTCTTTCAAAGCTGCATTACCGGTTCCGTTCTGGAAAATCGTGTCCTGATGAATGACGATTCTTTTTAAATTTTTATCAGCCACAAACATAATGTGCGGAAATTTGTCATTCACATAGAAATTAGAATCCACATTTCTGGAAATCTGCAATTTAATATTGGTTTGAGAATTAATACCTAAACCATTTTTAATCTCTTCATTAAATGAAATCTTACACCCAAAACCGTTCTCACGAAGCATTCTTCTGAATTCCTGCATTTTGGGATCGATAAAGTTCTTACACAAAGTTCTGAAACCTTCGATAAATAAATCGTCTTCGCTTTTTTTCTTTTCCATGCTCTCTTTGAGCTTCTGTTCTTCAGATTTTAAATTGGAAAAGAGAGAATTGAGTTTATTGATATTTTCTTCTTTCATTTTTTGGTTAAGGCTGAGGTTAAAGCAGAGGTTGAGGTTTATAATTAAAATCTTCTTTCTCTTCTGAGCTCTGACACTACGATGGTGCTTGAAATACTGTCGTGCAGGCACTGATTTCTCCTGTTGAAAAAGAACATGAAAAAGCCTATAAAAAATGTCATTACATTCAGGATATTGGCGAAAAACCTACCGGTTGCCTGTCCGAAATTTACTTTCATTCCGTCTGTGCTGAGAAGTTTGATACCTGCCGCTTTCTGTCCCAGTGTCTGCTGGTCTTCCCCACTGTGCATCAGTGAAAAATACAGCCACCCCGGCAAAAGAGGGATGATCATTGAAGGAATAACGATAATTAAAACATCCAGCAGTCTTGCTCCCAGTCTTTCGCCGAAATTTGCAAAACGGTACTGGATAATTTCTTTTTCGTAATGAACTTTTATAGTATTATCGTTGAGATATTCAATTTTGCCAATTTTGTAATTCACATTATTGCTGGCTGTGGTTTGCGGCAGGCTTGGTGGCAGCACCTGAATCTCTTTGCTTAAATTGATTCCCGGAGTGGGTGTCATTTCAAATAGACTTTTCAGTTCGTAGAGTTTTTCGGCTTCCGTCCAGTTGTTGATACCGCCGTGCCAGATCAGGGTATATCTTTTTATATTCTGCGACCTGAGTTCTTCTAAAGTATAAGGACCTTTCTTATCTATCCCGTCATGAATAAAATACTTTTGTTCCATCGTTGTTTTTTATATTTATGAGGCGTAAATATATAAAATACCAACAATTTATGAGATTTTTTTTCACGCGGAAAAGAGAAAATAAAACAGAAGACTTAATTCTTTGTATTCCAAAATAGTAATTTGAATACTTACAGCACGTTAAGAGAATCAAAAAAAATTGACTTAAGAAGTATCTTATTTCAGAAAAATCAGCAAATTATATCATCAGAGAACAAAACAATTTTCAGTAAAATTTTCATGAAACATTTAATTTCCGAATAAAAATGTGAAAATTGAGAAGAAATGTGCAGAAGAACTAATTTTTAACCAAGAAAAAATTAAATTCTAAAAAGCATTCCTAATAAAAATCCTTAAATTTGTCTGTCTTAAAAATCAAACAATAAACTAACATAATAATGTCAGAAAAATCAACAATCTACTACACACTTACAGATGAGGCTCCAATGCTGGCAACACATTCGTTTTTACCGATTGTAAAAGCGTTTACAAAACCAGCAAACATTGAAATCGCCGTTCCGGATATTTCTTTGGCAGGTAGAATTTTAGCCAACTTTCCAGAGTTTCTGAAAGACGATCAAAAAACCGTTGATGCTTTGGCTCAATTGGGAGAATTAGCGACTCAGCCTGATGCAAACATCATTAAATTGCCAAATATTTCTGCTTCTGCACCTCAGTTGGATGCTGCAATCGCTGAATTACAGTCTAAAGGATTTGCGGTTCCAAACTATCCTGCAGAACCTAAAAATGATGAGGAAAAAGCAATAAAAGCTAAATATGCGAAAGTATTGGGGAGTGCTGTAAACCCAGTGTTAAGAGAAGGAAATTCTGACAGACGTGCTCCAAAAGCGGTTAAAAACTATGCAAAAGCAAACCCTCACAGAATGGGCGACTGGGCCTCTGACAGCAAAACTGACGTTGCCCACATGATCAGCGGAGATTTCTACGGAACTGAAACTTCGACGACTCTTGAGAATGCTACAAAATATAAAATCGTTTTCAAAGGAAATGACGGTGCTGAAACTTTATTGAAAGATTTCGCAGGTCTTCAGGCTGGCGAAGTGATCGATTCTTCTGTAATGAATCTGAATTCTTTAAAATCTTTCGTACAGGAAGCGATTGAAGAAGCTAAAAACAGAAACGTTCTACTTTCTGCTCACCTGAAAGCGACGATGATGAAAATCTCAGATCCAATCGTGTTCGGAGCAATCGTTGAGACTTTCTTTAAAGATGTTTTCGCTAAATATGCTGAGACTTTTGATTCTTTAGATGTCAATCCAAACAACGGTTTGGCTGATCTTTTCGATAAAATCAAAGGAAATGCTCAGGAAGCTGAGATCAAAGCTGATATTGAAACTGCTTTAGCAAATGGCCCAAGAGTAGCAATGGTAAACTCTGACAAAGGAATTACCAACTTCCACGTACCTTCTGATATTATTGTTGATGCTTCTATGGCTGCTTTGGTAAGAGGTGGCGGAAAAATGTGGAACAAGGAAGGAAAAGAAGAAGATACAGTTTGTATTATTCCTGACCGTTCTTACGCTGGTTTTTATCAGTCTGTGATTGACGATATGAAAGCACACGGAAAATTAGATCCTACCACGATGGGTTCTGTTCCGAACGTTGGGTTGATGGCTCAGAAAGCTGAAGAATACGGATCTCACGACAAGACTTTTCAAGCTACAGCTGAAGGAAAAGTTGAAGTTCAGGATGAAAACGGAAACGTTCTTCTTTCTCAAAAAGTTGAGAGCGGAGATATTTTCAGAATGTGTCAGACGAAAGATGCTCCAATTCAGGATTGGGTAAAACTGGCTGTAAACAGAGCGAGACTTTCTGATACACCTGCTATTTTCTGGTTGGATAAAGGAAGAGCGCACGACAGAGAAATGATCAAAAAAGTTGAAAAATATTTAGCTGATCACGACACCAACGGATTAGACATCAAAATTCTTGATGTAAAAGACGCAATGACCGAGACTTTACAGAGAGCAAGAGAAGGTAAAGACACGATTTCTGTTTCAGGAAACGTATTAAGAGATTATCTTACTGACCTGTTCCCGATTCTTGAGCTTGGAACTTCTGCAAAAATGCTTTCTATCGTTCCATTAATGAATGGTGGTGGATTGTTCGAAACAGGTGCCGGAGGCTCTGCTCCTAAGCACGTTGAGCAGTTCATCGAAGAAGGTTATTTGAGATGGGATTCTTTAGGCGAATTCTTGGCTTTACAGGCATCTTTGGAGCATTTGGCACAAACTCAGGGCAATACTAAAGCTCAGGTTTTAGCCGATGCGCTGGATGAAGCAAATGCTAAATTCTTAGCGACAGATAAGTCTCCTGCGAGAAAAGTCGGACAAATCGATAACAGAGGTTCTCACTTCTATCTGGCAATGTACTGGGCGGAAGCTTTAGCAAACCAAACTGCTGATGCTGAATTGGCTCAACAATTTGCTCCGGTTGCAGAAGCGATGCAGGAAAGTGAAGATGTAATCAATTCTGAATTGATCGGTGCTCAGGGCAAGCCTCAAAACATCGATGGCTACTTCAAAACTGACACTTACAAAACGTATGAGGCCATGAGACCAAGTACTGTTTTAAATGAAATTATTGACGGGATTTAATTTAATACGAATTATTCGAATTTCCCGAAGTACTATAAACAAAGGAACACGCAGAGTTATTTTGCGTGTTTTTTTTTATTTCAGAGATATACTATTTTAATTCTTTGCAGTTATCTTTTCTTCTTGTATCAATTAGATACTGAATTTTCCATTCATTATTCACCTTAATCAGTTGAAAACTGTTGGCGCCGCAATGTGAAAATTTCCCTTTAAAATAAAATGTGTACGGCGTAAAAACGCTTGCAAGATTTCCGTCTGTATGAATACCTTCCACAACAAATCTTTCATCCAAATCATCTTTTTTCATTTTGGAAATGGATGCAATGAAATCATTGATGTTTTCAGTTTTCACACCATCTTTTGTAATGGTTTGAAGAATGGCAGCATCAGAAAAAACCGTTTTCAATAATTCGGAATCTGCATTTTTCATGGCTGAAAATAAATTTCTTATCGGTTTTTCGATCTCCGAATTTGAGGTTTGCTGTGCAAATGACAGGCTTCCGAGAAATAATGTGAGTGCAAGTATATTTTTCATTGTAAAGGATTTAAACTTGGTTTAAAATTAGAAAATTTTTTAATGTCAACCGGCATTAAAATAAACTGCAAAAATTTGTGACCTATTCAATATCGTCTTAAAACACTGAGCAATAAAAAAAAGATGACTGCACTTTCGTACAGCCATCTTTTAGTTTAAATTTTTATGAATTATTATCTATTTCCTTTTGCCTTTTTAACTTTATAAACCTTTGCTTTTTTATTAATGTGTTTATATCGCTTATCATTGTTTTTATTACTGTTATATACAGCTACAGGATTTTTTCCTTTGTAATATTTGGTTTTAAACTTTGTATATTTATCCCTTCCCATGATTCTTTCCAGCTCAGAATATCTGTCTGTAGACCATCTGTCAGGTTGGTTTGCATATACTCTGTTCCATCCGTCGTAGTCATTGTATCTGCTGTTTAGATTATTGATCTCATTGGCCTGTGTTGGTGATAACAATAGATCTGAAACTACAGACTGCCAGTTGACATCTGTTACACTTCTTCTGTAATCATTGTAATAATCTGACTGTGCATATCCTAAACTAAAAGTTCCAAGGAGTATTGCTGTGATGAATAATTTTTTCATTTTGTATAAACTTGTAATTCTGTATTTTCAATATCAATGCCAAAAATTTAAATTAAATCATAATTTTTTATTAAATATTACCGTAGTATGGTAAAGATACTGTCTATTTCACAACTGTCGGAACTAATAATGTTAATGAAATCTCGAAAAATGCAGGACTTTATATCCTTCAAAAATGAAAGCGGACTACTGCCCGCTCCGTGCTGAAATTATCAGCTATCAACTGTTGTTTATTAAAGATTGCTATATCATTACCATTTCATCACATCCTTCACTACTCCATTTTTCTGGGTATGTGGCAGCAATTCAGATTCGATAAAAGATTTTATCTGGTCTTCTGAACCGTCATTCGGGAAGAGCAAATGAACATTGGCACCAGCATCGAGAGTAAAAAATAACAGTAATTTGGTTTCTATTCTGAAATCCCAGATTTTATTGATGACTTCCAAAGTTCCTGTTTTCATCAAAATAAATGCAGGATCGCTAATCATCATCATCGCATGAAGGGTTAAAGCTTCGTGTTCTACGAGTTTTATGAAACTTTCCATATCACCCGCTTTCAAGATTTCTTTTAAAATTTTAAAATTTTCGTGCGCTTCCTGAAAACGTCTTTCTGCATAAGGATTGGTATTCATCAAACCGTGGCCAACCGTAGAACTCACCGATTTTTCACCTTCGTGAATAAGCAGAACCCAATCATTAAAATCTTTGAAAATTGGATGAATTTCGTCGTCAGAATATTTCACTGCAAACAGATCTGAACTTCCTTCCACCACATCAGATTCGCCCCAGACAACTAAGCCGTTATACAAACTTCTGCATGCGCTTCCGCTTCCTAATCTCGCAAGAAAAGAGGCTTTTTTGGATATGAATGATGATTGATGATTGATAATTGATGATTCTGAGTTTTCGTTTGAAAACTGCTCATCTAAACTCATCAAACATTTTGCAATTGCACCAAAACCTGAAGCTGAACTCGCAATTCCTGAGCTGTGAGGAAAAGTGTTTTCGGTTTTAATGATGTACTTTCCTTTCAAAATCCAAGGAAGATATTGCTCGATATTTTTGAAATATTTTTCAATTTTTTCGGCAAATTTCACCTCTTCATTACCTGCTAAAAAAGTCTGAACAGAAAACGGTTCGTTTGCCACAAACTCCATTTCCGTATTGGTTTTACAGTGATTCAGAGTAAAACTGATGCTTGGATTGGCAGGAATCTGATCTTTATATTTGCCCCAATATTTGATCAAAGCAATATTTGACGGACAGCTTTCTGAAACTCTTTTATTGTGTATTGTAAATTCGTTTGTTCCTAAAAAATCGTTTGTCATAATTTAATTTTTTTTTACCACAAAAGTCACAAAAGCTTTTTTCTGATTGAGTATATTTAAGTTTAGATAGAAACTTTATGTAAGTTCAAATAAGGGTGAAAAAAAATTATATTATATCTTATTTGAACTTTAAAGATTCAGAATTTAAACTTTATCTTTTGTGACTTTTGTGGTTATTTATGCTGAAACCTAATACATTTCCTCAATCAAATCTGCATATTTTTTCATCACCACATTTCTTTTTACTTTTAAAGTTGGGGTAATTTCTCCGCTGCTGATGTCAAATTCTGCCGGCATTAAAGTAAATTTTTTCACTTTTTCATAATCTGAAATCTGATGTTGCAGTTCGCTTACTTTTTCTTTATAGAAATCGATAATTTCTTTCTTTTTAACAATTTCGTCCCAGTTGGTAAACGGAATGTTTTTCTTCTTTAAATATTCCGTTAAAAACTCAAAATTCGGGACTATTAAAGCAGACACAAACTGCCTTCCTTCTGCAATCAAGGTTATCTGACTGATGAAATTATTGTTTGTGAGAAGATTTTCAATCATTTGCGGAGCAATGTATTTTCCGTTGGAAGTTTTCATCAAATCCTTTATTCTGTCGGTAATAAAAAGATTTCCGTTTTCATCAAATTTGCCTGCATCTCCGGTTTTAAACCAACCATCCTGCGTAAAAACTTTTTCGGTTTCTTCAGGTCGGTTGTAATAACCTTTCATAATTCCGTTTCCTTTAGCTTGAATTTCGTCCTGCTCGCCAATCCGAATTTCTACGTTTGGTAAAGGTTTACCACAACTTCCGTGTTCAAAATTGGTCAGTGGAAAAGCAGTTAAAGTTGCCGTGGTTTCCGTTAATCCGTAACCGACTGTAACGTGGATATCGACAGATTCAAAAAACTGTGTAACTTCCGGCGACAGCGATGCGCCACCGCAAGGAATAAACCACAATCTCCCGCCTAATTTCTCTTTAATTTTACTGAAGACCAACAGTTCTGCAACAGTTTCTTTAGCCTTTAATCCAAAAGGAATCGATCTTTCTGTCCGCTTAAATTCTGCAGTCTGTTTTCCAACTTCCAGAGCCCAGTTGAAGATTTTCTTTTTAAAAGATGAACCTTCTTCTGATTTGTCTAAAACTCCGGCATATACTTTCTGCAAAAACCTTGGAACCACGCACATCATCGTGGGCTTTACCTCAACTAAAGCTTTGGAAATTGCTTTGGAATCTTCAAGAAAATAAACTCTTGCCCCGCCGTACAGACATAGTAAACTCCAGCTTCTTTCGAAAACGTGAGTTAACGGTAAAAATGCGAGTGAAACTTCTTCTTCAAAATTTTTAAACTTAAAAAATTCAAAATGGGCATCGCATAATTTCACAAAATTTCCATGAGGAAGCATTACGCCTTTTGGATTTCCTGTAGTTCCTGAAGTGTAAATAATGGTTGCGTTATCGTCTTCATTTTTTTCTGAAAACTCAAATTTTGGGGATGATTTGGCGATAAAATCTTCCAGATAAAAACTGCTGAATTCTCTCTTAATCCAAACTGCTTTTTTGGATATGATGATGGATTTTAAATCTGTATTTTCCCTCTGTAAAATTTCAAGACACGAATCGTATTGTGCCTGGCTTCCCACCAAAACCGATTTTGCTCCTGAATCTTTTAAAATAAATTCTGCCTGCTCGGTATTATTGGTTGAATAAATTGGAACGGTAATGGCACCTAACGACAGCACTGCCAGATCAAAGATCATCCATTCTGCAGAATTTTCGGCATAAAGAGCTACTTTATCATTTTCTGCAATGCCTGAATCTTTTAATGCGTTTGCTGTTTTAAAAATAATTTCGCTGAATTTATTCCAGCTTAATTCTTTCCACTTTCCATCTTTTTTCTTAAAGCCAATTGCTGATTTTAAAGGATGTTTTTCTACATTTTTACTGATGATTGCCTGTGCAAGATTCATTACTTTTTATTCAGCTTTTTGTCGTTAATATAATTGGTGAGATGAAAGTTTATGCTTTCTGAAACGGGGATGAAATTATAGTCTAATTTCTCCTTGATTTTATGATTTGAAATTACATTTAAAGAGGAAACAGATTCAATATTTAATTTGGTCGCCATTTTGAGCTGTGGAATTATCCAACCCAACAACATATTGGCAATTCTCCCCATTTGTAATGTAGATTTTGAAAGAATTTTAGCTTCTTTCAGACCTAATTTTGATCTGATCTGCTTTCCGAGATCTGCATATTTTCTGTTTTCGGAAACGATGATAAATCTTTCGCCGAAAGCATTTTTCTCCATCAATTCAATTGAAATTCTGGCAACATCACGCACATCAACGTAGCTCGTTCCGCCCGAAAATGTGAAGCTGTTGTTTTCAAAAGTCGGGAAAATATCGCCGCTGCTTTTGCCCCAGTTTCCGGTTCCTATGATCATTCCCGGATTGATGATGATGGTGTTTAAACCTTCCGCAGAAGCTCTCCAGACTTCCATTTCAGAAAGATGTTTAGAAATTGAGTAGGCAGAATGCTCGTCTTTAGGGTTGAAATCTGAACTTTCGTCAAGTTCCCCTTTCTCGTTGTATAAATCCAGAACTGCAATCGAGCTTACATGAAGAAATTTTTCCACCATAGAATTTTCGCATGCAAAAAGAAGATTTTCTGTTGCTTTGATGTTGGTGTGATTCATTTCTTTTTCATCTTTCGGATGAAAACTTACTTTTGCAGCACAGTGATATACTTCTGTTACATTTTTCAAAGCAGATTCAACAGCGTGAATATCATCAAAATCCACATTAATCCATTCAATTTTATCGAAAAAATCATTGGGATTTTCTGTAAAATACTGATAGGAATGTTTTACTTCATTAATATTGCCCGACGGTCTTTTGGCAGCACGCACTTTTTTACCTTTTTTCAAAAGCTCAAGAACGATGATTCTGCCTAAAATTCCTGTTGCACCTGTAACAAAGACCATAGATTTTAATAGATTTTAAAACGTTCTGCAAATTTGCGGAAATATTACAAATGATTAATCAAAAAAGGTACAAAAGTTTGTTTGAAAACTTAGAGGCACTTTCAGATTTGAAAAGTTCGAAGCTAAAAAGTTGAAAAGTTGTGAAAAACCCAATTGAAGCAGATAAAAGTGATTTTAAAATTTTACTTTCATTTATCTGATCTTATCAACATATTACATTTAAACTGAAATTACTGCAAAAGCTTTTTTGCCTTTCGTGGTAATTGTTGCTCACAGTCTGCAATCTTCAGATCCCCAGAAACTCTTTTACAACAATTGCGAAATCTACAGGATTATCTGCCTGAACCCAGTGTGCTGCATTTTTAATTTTTACAAATTGGGCTTTTGGGAATTGCTGTTTAACCGCAAACTCATCCTGCGGCAAAATATAATTTGATTTTTCGCCTGCAATGAATAAGGTTGCACCGTCAAAAACGCCGAACTTAATTGCATTTGATACAAACTGATTGTATTTTTCTGAAAGCGTTTTCAGATTAAATCTCCAGTTGAGTTTTTTGGAATCTCCATTCTCTTCCCAGTACAGATTTTTTGCCAAAAACTGAATGGTAGATTTTTCAGGAATATATTGCGTTAACATTTTTTCCACTTCTCCGCGGGATTTTACTTCGTTGAAATTTACTGTTTCCAATGCTTTAATAATTCCCTGATGATGCGGTGGATAGGCTTTCGGACTGATATCAACAACAATAAGTTTTTCAACCTTTTCAGGATAGTTCATGGCAAACTGCATGACGGCTTTTCCGCCTAAAGAGTGGCCTAAAACATGGGCTTTATCAATTCCGTAATGATTCATATAATTGGCAATATCGTCTGCCAGATCATCATGAGAAATATTTTCTGAATGAAAACTCCTGCCGTGATTTCTTAGGTCAATGAGATGAACGGGCAAAATCTCTCCCAATTCTTTCCCGAAACTTCCCCAGTTATCGAGCATTCCAAACAAACCGTGGAATACGAGAAGCGGTGTTGACGAAAGTTTTTCACCGAATATTTTTGAATGTAAAATTTGCATATTTAATTTTTTAGGCTGGATGTTGGAAGATGGGTGCTGGAAGTTTATCTGAATCCTTAGATAATCAATTTTAAATATTCCTCTTTTATGGTTTTTTACATTTTTCCCGGAAAAATTCTTTGAGAACTTCTGGACTATTTTGGATATCAGAAAAAATTTCTGACTTCAATATATTGTTTAAGAGTTCAAGTAATTCTGGAGTAACTGCCTGTGTATGTAACATCTGAATTCAGTTTTATCACTATTGAAAATTGTGGAAAGAAAAGATAAAGTTACTGCATCAAGACTTCTCAAATTTAATGACACCTCTTTTATTTTATCTAATCCGTAGAATGATTTTAATAAATTCCAATCAGACATTCTTCCATATTCTAAGACTTTTTGAATCATGTGAACATTATGTTTTTCCAAATCAAAAGCCGCCAAATGCACATCACCGTAGAGATGCGGAGAAAAATCTTTAATGGTAATTTCAGAATTCATTTATCAAATATAAGCAAATTCTACCACTTCGCCAATCTCTTCAAATAAGCCTGAACCGTGTTTTCCATGCCCATGTACAGAGCTTCGGAAACCAAAGCATGACCGATGGACACCTCCAGCAGATTAGGAATATTGTCTGCGAAATATTTTAAATTCTCTAAGCTTAAATCATGACCTGCATTAATTCCTAATCCAAACTTCCCGGCTTCAAGAGCAGTTTCAATGTAAGGTTTGATGGCTTCTTCTTTGTTTTGAGCGTAATGTGATGCGTAGGCTTCGGTGTACAGTTCAATTCTGTCTGCTCCGGTCTCGGCAGCAAATTTTACCATTTCAGGATTTGGATCTAAAAAAATCGAGGTTCTGATTCCCGCATTTTTAAATTCTGTAATGACAGACTTCAGAAAATCCATGTTTTTTTCGCAGTCCCATCCTGCATTTGACGTAATTGCATCGTCGGCATCAGGAACCAAAGTGACCTGTTCAGGCTTCACTTCCAAAACCATATCGATAAAATCTCTGTGCGGATTTCCTTCGATATTAAATTCTGTATGAACAATCGGTTTTAAATCGTACACATCTTTTCTTGTGATGTGCCTTTCGTCAGGTCTTGGGTGAATGGTAATTCCGTGAGCACCAAATTCCTGAATTTTAATAGCCGCTTCGGTTACACTTGGGCTTTCGCCACCTCTTGCGTTTCTTAAAGTGGCAATTTTATTAATGTTTACGCTTAGTTTTGTCATATTTTTGTTGGATGATGGATGTTGGAAGCGGGATGTTGTTGCTTCTGGAAATTCATCTTTTTTTTATCTGTATTTTAATTCTCAGCAATTTTTATTTAAGCAAACCAATCTGCATAATCTGAAGATCAAATTCTTTGGAGGCTACCAAAAGGTGATCAAAAATATCTGCCTGTATTTCTTCAAAATGCTCCCATTTTGAATCGTTGGCAAAACAATAGATTTCTAAAGGAAGACCTTGCGTGGTAATCTCCAGCTGGCGCACCATCAAATGGCTGGTTTGGTCAATATCCTGATTATTTTCAAGATATCTCTGCGCATAATGCCTGAAAACTCCGATATTAGTAAGCTGTCTGCCATTAATGATTTTGTCATTGTGAATTAAAGCCTGCTTCTCACGGTTTATTTCAGACGTTTTTTTGTTGAGATAATCTGAGATGAGATTAATTTCTTTCAGTTTTTCAATTTCCTCTTCATTTAAAAATTTAAAAGAGGTAATATTAAAAACTATGGATTTTTTAATTCTTCGGGTATTGGATTCAGACATTACCTGAAGGTTTTTGATTTCAGTAGTAAGCAGGTCGTAAGTAGGAATGGAGGAAACGGTTTTATCGAAATTTGAAATTTTTGTGGTCAGCAAACTGATGTCTAAAATATTTCCTTCAATATTATATTTCGGAATCCCGATCCAGTCGCCCACTTTTAAACTTTTGGATGTAGCAACGTGAATTCCTGTTACAAATCCTAAAATTGTATCCCGGAAAACCAAAACCAAAACTGCCGTGATTGCCCCTAAACTCCCGACGATTGTTGTTCCCTTAATCCCAAAAACCACACAGATGCTTACAATGGTGAAGATAAATATACCTAAAATTTTCACCGTCTCAGAAATCGCATTGATAGCCATCACTTTATAATAATCCTGCTTGATGGTGAAGTAACTTCTGAAACCCGTTAAAGACCGGTACAACATCCCGGCAAGAATCAGTACCAAACCCAAGTTGACTGACCTGTGAATGAAAGTGGTAGTCTGTTTTAAAGCTCCTGCAAAAATAGATTCGTGAATAGATCCTACAATTGCCAATGCAACAAAATGCGCTAGAGAATTGGTAATTTTAGACTGATAAACAGATTTAAGAACGGGGAATTTGTTTTCGTTTCTGAAAAATTTAAAAGTATAATTAATAATTAATTTAAAAAGAAAATCCAGCAGAAAGAAAATCGCCGTCAGCAAAGCCAGCTTTACAATAATATGAAAAATCCACTCGGTACCCGCGGGTGAAATTTTGTTTATGTACAGATAGAGCTGCTCACTGGTTTCCTGAAAAAAACTTTTGGTGTTTGTGATTTCATCTTTCATCGTCTGCAAATTTAAGCAATTAAAAAGTCTTTAAAACATCTTTGACAAAGGAAAATTCTATAAATTTTTATTAAAAAAAATTAGTTTAATTTAAAAATTATTAAATTTTAATGAATTATTCGCAACAAATATTTAATTTAGTCAAAATAACCTATAAAACTATCTCCTATGAAAAAATTCAACCTTTTATTCATTTTAATCCTGATCTTATCGCTTGGCTCATGCCGTTCTGATTCTGAAACTGCTGAAACTCTCACAGCAATCGCCGTGCAAAACGGAAAGGTGAAAGGGAAAATCACCTCGCAAAACGGTACAAAATCCATTGGTGGTGCTTCTGTTTTTACTTTTGACGAAAAATATAAAATTTATCACACCACATCAGATTCAGAAGGAAATTTCACCCTTGAAGCCCCGGAAGGAAATCACACCATCTACATCCAGACCGGAAACGGAAGCAATTTCCGAACGCAGGCAGCGGCAAATATTAAAGCCAATGAAACAGTAAATCTTGAACTTACGCAAACCAAATTAACACAGGTTGCAAAAATTGCCTATGTAAAAGGAACTTACGATAAAATCGAAGATATCATCCAGACCTTGGGCTACACTGCCACGGAAATCACCAATACAGATCTGGCCAATTTGAACACGCTTGCTCAGTACGACATCGTATTTTTAAATTGTGGATCAAGAAAATTTTCTCAGTTCGCGAGCCTTTATCCCGTAATTGAAAACAATTTAGCAGTATTTGTAGCCAACGGTGGAAGTATTTATGCTTCAGACTGGGACGTCGCCTACCTTATCGGCGGAAATGACAATACCAACAACTGCAATCTTGCCGGAGGTTTTATTCCTGATACCAAACTGTGCTCTAAAAATATCGGTACTTCGGGAATTGTTCCGGGAACAGTGAGCAATGCACCTTTGGCGACAGCTTTAGGATTCAACACCTTAAATCTTGATTTTGATTTGGGAGCATGGCAGAAAATCACCAATTATGATCCTGCTTACTGGGAAGTTTTGGTGAAAGAAACTGCTACAAATGACCCATTGATGATCAGAACCAATCAGTTTACAGACAACAGTTTACCCAATATTCCGATTGGAAACGCTCCTACTTTAAACTTTGTAACAGTTTGCATCACGCTTTCCAATAATGTTCAGATCAGTATTTCTGTTCCGCAGGTTGCTGTTCCTGCTTTAGTAGCTTTGGGAGCGACTATCGGTTCTTGTTCGGGTGCCGGAAACAGCGGTTATATTTATTACACCGCCTTCCACAATCACGCTTCAGGAAATATCGGGAATGCTGCTGGAATTCTTCAGTATGTGATTTTAAATCTTTAAAAAATCGGCTTGGAAATTGATAAACAAAAGTGGCCTGAAAAGGTCACTTTTTTTATTATTAAAAATTTAAATTATGGAATACTCTCTCATCGTTTTGCTCAGCCTTGTTCTATTGGTTTTAGGCATAGTTGGAACAATTCTCCCCGTTTTGCCCGGACTTGTTTTAAGTCTTGCCGGATTGCTTATTTACAAATATGGAGCAGAAGCAGACCTTTCAATGATCTACATTTGGGCATTTGTGATTCTGACTGTAGCTTCAGTTATTTTAAATTATGCCATCCCCGCAAAAGCCACAAAAAAGTATGGCGGAACTCGCTGGGGCAGCATCGGGTCAGTGATTGGAACCATTGTAGGAATGTTTATCCCAATTCCGCTGGGATTTTTGATAGGAATGTTTGCAGGAGTTTTCATTGGCGAACTTTTACACGACAGCAAAGACATGAATAAAGCTTTGAAATCTACAAAAGGAGCCTTTATCGGATTTCTTTATGGCACAGGATTCAGTTTTGTAGTTGGTGTGGCAATGTTTTTAGTTGTAGTTTTGGATCTTACAAATGTTATTTAAAAAAATGTATTACAAAACAATTATTCTGAGTCTGGGATTTTTAAGTTTAACCAACTGTAAATCTCAAAAAGCAAAATCTGATGTTATTAAAGCCGAAATATCAGAAATTGGCGATGTAAAGACTACCACCAAAGAAGGTGAAATCATCTATCTCAAAGAAGGCGAAAACAAATTTCTGAAGGAATACCAAATGAATGTAACGTTCAAAGGAATTTCTGAAGACAGTCGTTGCCCGAAGGATGTGCAATGCATCTGGAGCGGTGTTGCCGTTGCACAGGTTGAAGTGATGGCTACTACTTCAAGACCGGTAACCTTGCAGATTTCAAGCATCGAAAACAAAGCTAAAAACTATCACAAATCAGCAGATTTCAATGGCTACACGATCTCTCTAGCAGATGTAAATCCGTATCCTGAATCTTCAAAAGGCACTAAAGACTTAAAAGGTAATTATAAAATCGGAATAATCATCAAAAAAGCCGGAGAAAACACTACCACGAGATAGGTTTTTTCCCTTTGGAAACTAAATATTCATTGATTTTAGAGAAAGGTTTGCTTCCGTAAAAGCCTCTGTAAACAGAAAAAGGCGAAGGATGCGCAGACTTAATGATAAAATGTTTAGCCGGATTGATCAATTCGGCTTTTTTCTGCGCAAAAGCGCCCCACAAAACGAAAACTACATTCTCTTTCTTATCTGAAATTTCTTTGATGATATAATTTGTAAAAGTTTCCCATCCCAAATCTTTGTGAGAATTTGGAGAATGAGCACGGACAGTCAACGTTGCATTAAGCATTAAAACGCCCTGTTCTCCCCAGTCATCAAGTTCTTTTGAAGTACGGTTGATTCCCAGATCATCATTTAATTCTGTAAAAATATTTTTGAGAGAAGGCGGCGCAGCAACCTGTTCGGAAACCGAAAAACACAAACCATTCGCCTGAAAATCATTATGATAAGGATCCTGCCCGAGAATTACCACTTCAACATCATCAAAAGGCGTGATTTCCAACGCTCTAAAAATCTGTTTTTTTGGTGGGAAAACTTTTATGGTGGCATATTCCTGTTTTACTTTTTCCCAAAGCTGTTCAAAGTAAGGGGTATTTTTTATGGGTGCTAAAATTTCGGTCCAGGTCATATTTGATTTGTGATTTGAGGTCTGTGATTTGTGATTTGAGATTGCAATTCAAATACCATTATCCTTGTCTGATACTGAAAACCAAATTATCCGGAAAACCTTCATCTTCTCTCACATCTTCCAAAGCAAACCCACTTTTCAAAAGCAGACCTTTAGAATTTTCATTAAATTTATTGGTCATCGCAACGATTTCCTGTAAATGTACATCTGTAAAACCAAAATCTACAACCACTTTCAACGCTTCAGACATCAATCCCTGATGATGAAACTCAGGCAACAATTCGTAACCAACTTCTGCCGTTTTTCGGTCTTCTGTAAAATTATACAGACAAATTGTTCCGATTAAATTCTGTTGATTTCTAAGCGAAATTCCAAAATAAAAAGATTCATTATTCTTCGTTCGTTCCTTGATCATCAGAATGAACTGCAATGCATCAAAATTATTTTTGGGCGTATTTCTTACCACATATTTGTTGGTAATTTCATTACTGCGAATCTTTAAAATATTTTCAACATGAGTTTCGTTGATAGGTTTTAAAATTAGTCTTTCGGTTTCCAGTTTCATATTTCAAATGTAATTAAATGATTTGAGATTTGAGATTTGAGATTTGTAATACATTTTCAAATTCTCAAATTAAACCCATTTTCAAATTAAATTCTCATTTTCAAATTAATTATCTTTGCACTGTGTATATAAATAAAGAAGATTTAGACGAACTGGAGTTTCCGCAACTGCTCGCGGAGATTGCTCCTTTTGCATATTCCCATAAAACTAGAGAGAAAATCCTTGAACTTCGTCCGATGAAGATTGACGAGGCTGAAATTTCGTTAAAAAAGACCTCAGAATATCTTTCAAGTTTTGAAAGTTCGAATGCGATTCCTTTTGATGAATACGAAGATATTGAGAACGAACTCAAACTGATGCTGATCGAAAATTACCGGTTGGAAAACGTTGCTTTCATTAAAATAAAAACGTTAACCGAACAGATCGGAAAACTGCAGAAGTTCTTCCCAACCATGCCTGAAACTTTCCCGAATTTAATTGAGGATGTTTCTGCTTTGGAGTTTAAAAAAGAAATCATTGATAAAATTGATAAAGTTTTCAACCGTTTTGGTGAAGTAAAAAGTGAAGCTTCCCCGATTTTAAAGGTGTTGAGAACGGAAATTCAACACGCCAAAAAAGCGATTACGGAAAATTTCAACAGAGCTTTATTCAATTACGGACAAAGTGAATTTCTGGACGATATCAGAGAAACAATCATAGACGACATGAGAGTTTTGGCTGTGAAATCTGCGTACAAGAAAAGAGTTGCGGGACGTGTTTTAGGTCTTTCAAAAACAGGTTCTATCACTTATATGCAGCCGGATTCTGTGGTGAAGCACTATTTTAAACTTAAAGAAAGCGAAGAAGAAGAGAAAAAGGAAATCGATAAAATCCTGAGAAAACTGACTGCGGAGCTGGCAGAATTCCAACCACAGCTTTGGAGATATCAGATGTATATTTTTGACCTTGACCTCACGAGAGCCAAATCGAAATTTGCCGAACTGATTAATGGTGTATTGCCTAAAATCAACCGTCACAAGACTTTAAAACTGAAAGATGCTTTCCATCCCTTGTTGTTTTTGAGAAATAAGATTGAAAATAAAACCATCTATCCTCAGACCTTAGCGTTAACCGAGCACAATAGAATTATCTGTATTTCAGGGCCGAATGCCGGTGGAAAATCAATCACTCTGAAAACTGTGGGTTTACTTCAACTGATGATTCAGAGCGGGATTCTGGTTCCTACGCATCCGAAATCCGAAATGTTTTTCTTTGATAAAATTATGACCGATATTGGCGACAATCAATCTATTGAAAATCATCTTTCGACCTATTCTTCCAGACTGAAGAAAATGGGAGGAATAATCCGTGAAGCCGATGGAGAAACACTTTTGTTGATTGATGAATTTGGTACAGGCTCAGATCCTGAATTGGGTGGTGCTTTGGCAGAAAGTTTCCTTGAATTTTTCTACGACAAAAAGAGTTTCGCCATTATCACAACGCATTACACCAATATCAAACTGGTTGTGGAACAGCTTCCGAATGCTCAGAATGCGGCAATGCTTTTCAACGAAGAAACTTTGGAACCGATGTACAAACTGGAAGTGGGCTCGGCCGGAAGTTCGTTTACTTTTGAGGTGGCAGAAAAAAACAAAATTCCGAGGTTTATTATTCATTCTGCGAAGAAAAAAGTGGAGCATGATATCGTTAATTTAGATAAAACAATTGTCAAGCTTCAGCAGGAAAAATATGAAGTTGAAAAACTGAAAACCGATCTTGCCGAAAGAAAAGAATCGGTGGAAGACAAAAGAGATAATCTTCAGAAACTGAATGAACAGCTGCAGCAAAAACTCTTTAATTTCCAGAAATTATATGAGGATGAGCATCGTAAACTTCAGTTTGGAAGCAAGATTGAAGCTTTTATCGACGGTTACGTAAAAGGCAGATCGAGGAAAGATGTGGTGAAAGATTTTGTGAAGATTCTGGAGCAGGAAAAATTCAAAAAAATTGGAGCTGATAAGGATGAAACCAAGAGACTACAGGTTGTAAAAAGAAAAATCACGCAACAACTGAAGAAAGAAGATGTCATCGAAAAAATCACAGAAACCAACGAAAAAATAGAGGAAAAACGCAAATCTGATCGTGAACTGTGGATGAAAGTCGGACAGCGCGTGAGAATTACGGGAAGTACGAGCGTGGGAACGATTGAGAAAATTTCGAGGAACAAAGTTACGGTGAATTACGGGACTTTCAAGACTTTGATTAATGCGGATGAGCTGGAGAGGATTTAATTTAAATGACGGTAAAAACGCATATCAGTTTTAAGGATTTTCTGAATTTTAATATTAAAAATTCGTTGCCGAGGATCATTATTTTTTCTTTGGTTTTACTTCTGTTTTTTGTATTAAATTTTTATAATTCTGAAAATGGTTCTAATGAAATCTACAAATATGTTCTGATCTGGTTTCCTGCGATTGTAATTTTCATTTTTATCCGTTCCTATCTTAGTCTGAAAAACGCATTTTATTCAAATCTGAAGATTCAGGAGGAAATCGTCTACACTTTTACTGATGAAAAAATTCAGACAAGAGGCGAAACTTTCGAAAGTGATTTTGCGTGGAATACGGTTTACAAGATCAAAGAAAACAGAGATTGGTTTCTGATTTATCAAAGCAAAACGGTCATGAATATGATCCCGAAAAAGTATTTTTCTAGAAATGAAGTTTCGGAATTGAGAAAATTAATTAAAAACAGCGGTGTGAAAGCGAAGCTTTTAAACAATTAAACTAAAAGAGAGCAAATTTTAGTTGCTCTCTTTTTGCCTTATTTCTTAATAAATTTCTGTTTTATATTTTTAATTTCAACGAAATAAATTCCCTTTGCCAAATCATGTACATCTACGGATGATTGCGATGTCTTTCCCGTCTTTACCATTTGTCCGGTAACTGAATAAATTTCATATTTTTCATCAGAAAAAAGATCCGAAATAAAGAGTTTTTCAGTTGCGGGATTGGGGTAAATATTAAATTTCTCATACTCTTTTTCATCGGTTGATAAAACTTCGGGGGCAACTTTAACTACCCAAATGTCGGAATAAGTAGGATTTCCATAATGAAAAGAAACATCACCATTATCAGAAAAAGAACGGCCATTCATAATAAATCCACCATCAGTTGTTTGACTCATAGATTGTCCATAATCAAGTAAACTGCCACCCATGGATTTTTGCCATATAATATTTCCTACATTGTTTATTCTTACAATCCAAAAATTTCCCGATCCACCTGAATTCCCAACTGTATCGCCATCTGTGGACGAAGAGTATCCTGCAAATGTATACCCACCATTTGGCATCTCTTTAATTGAATACGCACCATCACCACCGGTACCACCTAGTGATTTTTGCCACTGAATAATTCCGTTTACATTTAGCTTGACGATCCAGGCGTCATAAGATATCGCCGAGCCATGATGTCCCGATACATCACCATCATTTGACTGACTTGAACCAGCAAATATATATCCGCCATCGTTTGTTTGAATTATAGACTGTGGAATATCATTACCGCTCCCACCATATGATTTTTGCCATTGAATAACTCCATTACTACTTAATTTTACAATCCAGGTATCATTACCGCCGTAATGAGAAGTTACATCGCCACTTACCGCATCTGTCACCCCGGCTACAATATATCCACCGTCAATCGTTTGTCGTATAGAAGAAGAGTAATCATAACCTGAAATATTCCCCAAGGTTTTATCCCACTGAATTATACCCATACTATCAATTTTCACAATCCAATAATTTGAATAATTAACAGGTGGCACTGTAATATCACCATTGTTAGACATTGTTGAACCGCCAATAATATATCCACCATCTGCAGTTTGCATTATTGAAGATCCAATATCGACGCTTGAACCACCAAGTGATTTCTGCCATTCAATATTTCCAGTATTACTCAATTTCACAACCCAAATATCACTGTAAGTTCCTACCGTTCCATGATGATTTGTTATATCACCATCTACAGAGCTAGATTCTCCTACTACAACATATCCACCGTCCGTAGTTTGCTGAATTGCATAAGGCATATCATATCCACTACCGCCTAACGACTTCTACCATTGAATGTTACCCGCAACATCTAATTTTACAACCCAATAATCTCCATTACCATGGTTTCCGGTAACATCACCATTTATCGATGGTGAATAACTCGCAAGTATTGATCCACCGTCTGTTGTAGCCCATACAGCCTGACCTTGATCCCAATCTGTTCCTCCTAATGTTTTTTGCCATTGGATAGGAGGTGCTAATTGAGCTTTTGTAAGAAAGCCTGACAATACAATTATAATCGAAAATAATTTTTTCATATAAAAAATCAGTTTTTTTTCAATGAGAACTTAATAGATAAATTTAGCAGCAAAAATAAGATATTTTGTTTCCCTCATGCATCTGTTTGATCAATAAATCATATTTCATTGACAAATAAATTATAGATTAAAAAAAATTAAATGAAAATGAAGAGATACATATTTTTAATGCATTAATGTTTGACAATTATCTCCCGAAAAATATTTAATTTATATCTTTGAGCTAAATATTCTTTCAAATGACTTTCATCAACAAAGCAGTTTTATCTTTATTCAGTATATTTTCGTTAAGTCTAATCGATGCGCAAAACAAAATTCCGTTTGGAGTTGTAAAAGCACAGGAAGGTTATGCGATGGTGCGTGTACACAAAGAAGATTACCGCAAGATTGTTGATAAAATCAGAATGAAAAAAGGCGATGTTTTCGTTTACGTAAAACCCGCTCCAGGAGAAACCGAATGGATATGGATAAAATATCCCGAAAAAACCGAAGACGAAAAGCCATTCGTGAGATACGACAGCCTTACTAAAGAAGGTATGGTCAACAAAGACCGTGTCGCTTTCATTGATCAGCTACCGAAATTTACACCGTCGAAATCTAAAAACGGAAGATCTTACACCTTTACAGATAATTCCAATGAAAAACTTCCGACTGCACAACGTACGAAAGTAGTGATCGACATCTACCCTTCCAACGCCAGTTTTAAAAGACAGGAAAAAGATGCCGACGGAAACATTATTAAAATTGATAAAGCAAAGCCGTGGGGCATCGGAAAAATCCTTCCTGAAGGTCTGACAGAAGTAAAATCCATCCGTGTACAGCAGCCAGGACGAGGAACTGTTTTTGTGCGTGACGCCATTAAAAATTTATTTGACCCAACCACCGACTTTGAAAATATTGGTGTTACTGCAATGGATGCTGACCATATTTACATTTATATGATCAATGGAAAAGGCGAAAACAGATACACTACTTTTTGGACAGTGAAGGAAGGAAAAGTAATAAGTCAGATTATTTACAATAATCCTGAATAATTTTTGGACTTTTGAAACATTAACAGCTTAATCTGTCTTAATGGTTCAAATTTTCTGCAGATCAAATTCATCCCTGATTTAATCAAACTTTATTTGTACTTTTGCCGACGGAAAATCACCGAAAATGATCTTCCAGGAAACTGGTTTTGCTTAGCCGCAAATGAAAAGGGAATCGTGTGCAAATCACGAACTGTCGCGCAACTGTAAGTAACCGAAATCTTTATAAAAACCACTGTGCGTAGGCATGGGAAGGAATAAAGATGTTACAAGTCAGGAGACCTGCCTGTTTCTTTAAACAAAAAACTTTCGCGATCTGAAGTTTATTGACCAAATATTATTTCGGGAATTATCCTTCCTGAAAGATTCTTTTTGTATCAGTAAAGTTCATTTTTCGCACAAATTTATAATGAAATATGACTACAGAAGAAAGAATTGATGCCTCGGAAACCAGAATTTTCAAAGCCGTTTTTCCCAACACAACCAATCATTACGACACCCTTTTCGGAGGAACTGCAATGCAGCTGATGGACGAAGTTGCCTTTATCACTGCCACAAGATTTGCCAGAAAGCGTGTGGTAACCGTAAGCAGCGACAAAATTGATTTTAAAAAACCAATTCCTGCCGGAACCATCGTGGAATTAATAGGAAAGGTTTCTCACGTTGGAAAAACGAGTATGAAAGTGAATGTTGAGATTTTTACCGAACAGATGTATTCTTATGAAAGGGAAAAAGCGATTACAGGCGATTTTACCTTTGTAGCCATCGATGAATTTAAGAAACCAATTCAAATTTTATAATAGATAGAGCGGTAGTTTTCAATTGCCACTTCATCACTTTCAGTCTTTATTTAAAAGGTTTCAGAAAACTTAACTGTTCGCTGAAACCTTTTTCTTTAAATGAAATCTATATTTCCTGATCTGAAATTTCCACTACAATATCCATCGGAACGCTTGTAATAATCAGTATTTCATGATTTTGTTCCCGAATTACTACGTCTGCATCAGAAAAACTTCCGTCTGAATTTTTTCTTTTTACTTTTAAATTCTTTGCATCTAAAAATTTTGCAGGAATTGACAGCGTGTAATTGTTTTCACTTTGATGATAATCAAACTCTTCGCGATTGTATTCTTTTATCTGCATTGCTTATTTTTTGAAATAGAAACAATCTGCACACCAAAAGTTGTAAGCTCTCGCAGATTGTGCGGATTTCGCAGATGAAATTTAATAAAGAAAACGCTTCGACAGGCTGAGAGTGACATCGCTAAAACTAATTATCAAGTAATACGTGTCAGGCTGAGCTCGTCGAAGCCTTCGTGTTTTAAAATAATTTGAAATCAGACTAAAATTAATCAGCTCGATCACCAAAATCGGCGTGAGATTTCCAATTATCTTAAAACCTTTGCAGATTCAAGATTTAAATTCATTAAATGATGAAAGGCCTCTTCCATTTCTTCTGATGCTCTACAGATGGCATTTTCAAGGATTTTTCTTACCTGAACTTCTGTTACTTTGGCTTCAGTCCAGCTTTTTCCGGAAGTGTGCGAGTTTAAAATGAAAGGCATAATTCTGTCGATGGCGCAGGCAAAAATAGCATCCGGCGTTTCTTCCTCTTCAAATTCAAGCCAGAGATTAAAGAAATCTGAACGGATGGGCTCATCTAAAATTCCGAAAATCTTTTGGGCAGACAATTTTTCTCTTTCAAATTTTCCAACCATTGCAACTTCATCAAAAATAAACGTGTCGCCCGCTTCAATTTCTACCAAATCATGGATGGAAAGCATTCTGATGACTCTTAAAATATCAATATCTGCTCTGTTTTTAGCATAAGGAAAGAGTATTTGTGCTAAAATAATAATCTGCCATGAATGTTCCGCAGTATTTTCTCTTCTGGAATCATCAGCGTTGTAATTTCTTCGCTGAACGTTTTTCAAAGCATCAACAGCGATGATAAAATCGATTTCTTTTTGAATTTTCATCCGTAGATTTTATTTTTTAATTTTTCAGATGTTATCGCCCAATCTTCATAGTTGCTGGCTTATAAAGTTTTTTATGGGCGATTTCATGGTTCAAAAATAATAAATCTGGATGGAAAATTGATTTTGTTTAAAATTAAAAATTTCTCACTTTAAATTTATTAATCTGAAAATCAACAAATTAAATGATATTATAAATTTATTTTACTACTTTGTATTGCATATTACCATCTTTATTACATATCTTTGTAATGTAAAATCGAAACAGGTTCAACTAGCTAGGAACTGAAATTCGGAAATTATAACCAATTAATTAAAACCTTATTACCAATGAATACCGAAAATACCAAAGCGCAAATGCGAAAAGGGATTCTGGAATTCTGTATTTTAAGCCTTATCAATGTTCGCGAAATGTATGTTTCTGATCTGATAGACGAGCTGAAAAAAGGAAAACTGGATGTAGTGGAAGGAACCCTCTACCCTCTTCTTACAAGACTGAAAAACGGAGAATTTCTCTCCTACAGATGGGAAGAATCTACCGGAGGACCACCGAGAAAGTATTATCAGATCACAGAAAAAGGAAAAACCTTTCTCACTGAACTGCAAAACACGTGGAAGGAATTAACAGATTCTGTAAACCAAATCACTCAAAAACTTTAAAAACAAAAGCTATGAACAAAACACTCTCAATAGGACTCGCAGGTTTTTCTTTTACCATTGAAGAACACGCATATATAAAGCTCAGCGATTATCTGAACGCCCTGAGAAGCTCTATGGAAGCTTCGGAGGCTGATGAAGTAATCCACGATATAGAAATCAGAATTGTAGAAATCTTCAGAGATTCTTTAGGAAAACGTGAGGTGATCAACGATACTGATGTAGAAAGAGTAATCGCCCAAATTGGTTCTCCTGAAAAAATCGAAGAACAGGAAGAAGCTTATTATTCTGAAAAAAATACCAAGACAAAAGCATCCGGAACGATTCATTCAGATAAAAAACAACTGTTCCGTGATCCTGAAAGACAAAAAATTGCAGGTGTATGTGCAGGTTTGGCTCATTATGTTGGGATGGATATCACTGCGATGAGAGCAATCTGGATTGGGGTTTTCATCATTGGCGTCTTCACAGCAGTTTCTGCACCGCTTATCGTAGTTCTTTACATTATTTTATGGATTGTTTTACCTCAGGCTGAAACCGCCGCAGATTTCCTGAAAATGAAGGGAAAGCCTATGAACTTCGACAATCTTAAAAATGAGTCTAATAAACTGGTACAGTTTGCCAACGAATCTACTCAGAGGGTCGGAGAAATCTACATCGAAAACAAACCTCATATTCAGAATGCAGGAAGCGGAATCTGGAATGTCTTCAGATATATTTTAGGAGCATTCTTCGCACTTCTTGCCTTCAGTATGTTTGCCGGGTCTTTCGTGGTCTTTGCTTTTATCGGAAATGATTCTTTCCCACCGATGAATCACATGAACTATCTTTTTGACGACGGAAATATGGAGTATATTCTTGCTGCCATGATCGTGATTGGATGTATCATTCCTGCAATCCTGTTTGCGCTTTTGAGTATAAAACTGATTTCGCCTAAAACCAAACTGAGAAACATTGGATGGGTAATTGGCGGATTATTTTTAATCCTGATCGCTTTGAGTACTTATTTCGGAATTAATATGGCTAAAAAAGATATGTTCTGGAAAGGTCATAAGGAAGATACAGAAGAAATTGCAATCAACACAGATTCTGACACTTTATACGTGGATATCAAACAAATCACTGTTCCTCAGACTTTTAAAGGATATGATGATGACCTTTATTCTGATAAAAAATCTGTATATCAAAAAGACTGGATTCACGTAGATGTAACAAGAAAAGCAAATATTTCAACGCCATATCTTATTATTAAAAAAGAAGCAAAAGGATATAACCTACCTTTAAACATCAGCGTTCCTGTAGAAGTAATCAATAATAAAATTTTGCTTCCAAACTATGTAAAGTTCCCATACGAGCATCGCTTCAGAGACAATTCAGTTGATTATGAACTGGTAATTCCTCAAAATATGATTGTGATCGGTTTGAAAGATTACGGTTTGAATTTTAACGGAGACTTAAACAACAACGGAATCAATGATGATGAAGAAGACAATGACGACAGCGATGGAAATGACAAAGACAACTCGGTAAAAATTGAGAAAAACAAAATTACCATCAACGGTTCAACCATTGAATATGCAGACGGAGACAAAGACAGCGTGATCATCAACGGTAAAAAATATCCTAAGGAAAAGGCGAAGCAGATGATGGATTCTGTGAAAGTGGATCTTGAGAAAATAAAGGATGTAGACATCAAGATGAACGCCAACAAAAAGTAAATCTCTATAAAAACCAAATAACCAACCATCGAGAGTGGCAGAAGGTGTGGATGAATAGCCAAGTGTTTGACGTTCACACTCTTCTTCTCTCGACAAAATCACAAAAAAAATCAAATTTTTGTGTATTATGAACAGAATTTTTATTAAATTCGTACAAAATTAATTAACCCCAACACAAAAAATAGTTCCAAATGATACAACTTGTTTTAGAAATTGCAGTTATGATCGCTGATTTCATCAGCAGTCTGTTTTAAGAGCCATAATATTTCAATATATTTGTAGAGTATAACCATACAGTTGGTTATACTTTTTTGTTTTAAAACTGAATCTTCATGAAAAAGTTATTAGGTAAACTGATCTTAAAAATCGTAGGATGGAAAGTTGTTTTGCAGGGCGACGTCAACGTTCTAAACCGATGCATTCTGGTAGTTGCACCACACACCCACAACTCTGAGTATCTACTGGGAAATCTTGCTTACTGGTCTCTGGAAAAACCTTTAAAAATAATCATCAAAGATGCCCATACCAAAGCCTGGTACGGTTCTGTAGTAAAAGGTCTTGGTGGTGTGGGGATCGACAGAAGTCAGAAAAATGACTTGGTTAATTTCGTGGCAAAGCAGTTTGAAAATGAAGATTTCAGCTTGGTAATCACTCCGGAAGGCACCAGAAGCTGGGTTCCGAAATGGAGGAAAGGTTTTTATCACATGGCATTGGCAGCAAAAGTCCCAATCGTTCTGGCCGCTGGAGATTTCAAAAGAAAAACAATGTTTTTAGGCTACACAATTTCCTACGAAAAATTATCTACCCTTCCCTATGAAGAAATCATGCAGGAAATTGAAGATTATTATGTAAAATACGACATCGTCCCAAAAATCCCAGCCAACTGGAATCCTGATATCACGGGAAGAAAGCAAGCGGGGAGTTAGATGCTTCGGAATGAGCGGTGCGGTTGCGGGATATGTGATGCGAGATTCGGGATACGTGATACGTTATTCGAATACCAAGATGTTATCCACCATAAGCAATCGCCATAAACCATCAGCAAAAAATTACTCATTACTCATTTAACTATGTATACAAAAGACAAAACCAAAGAAGAAATATTAGCATTCATCAACAATTGGGGCGAAGAAACGTTTGCGAAAACACTCGACATTCATTTTACAGATATTGATTTGGATAACGAAACTTTAACAGCGACAATGCCCGTTACGCCAAAAATTCATCAGCCTTTCGGAATTATGCATGGCGGTGCAACTTGTGTTTTAGCTGAAACGATGGGTTCCAGCCTTTCCAATATTTTTATTGATGGCGAAAAGCATTTTGGTGTGGGAACAAATATCAACTCCAATCATTTACGAAGTAAAAAAGACGGTGTTGTAACCGGATTTGCGAGATTTATCCGAAAAGGAAAAACAATGCATGTTTCTGAAATTGAAATCAAAGATGAGAAAGGAAATCTCATCAGCCACACCACGATGACGAATAATATTATCAACAGATAGAATATTTTAAAATTATATTAAAGCTCATTTTTTTGAGCTTTTTTTATTTCCTGCTGCAACCTTTCTCTAATTTTTCATCTTATATATAATTGAAACCCATAAATTTATACATTATGAAAAAATATTTATTAATTCTCTTCAGTGCCCTTTTCTTTATTCTGAATTCCTGCCAGGATGATGAGGAAAATGTGGCTGTACAAACGCCTGTTAGTTTTTCTTTGATCGGAAAAGGAAATTTTTACGGTGGAACTTATGTAACGCCGCAAAAGTCAGTTATTAATAACACAACCGACTGGAATAATTTTCTTACACAGGTAAATGCACAAACCAATGTTTCTGACAGTTTTACCGAAACCAACATCAACTTTAGCCAATTTATGCTCATCGTAGTCGTCGATCAGGTTCAAAATAGTGGAGGTCATTCCATTGACATTATGACTGCGATTGAAAATTCTCAAAACATCACCATCGATGTGGAAAAACTCCTCAATGGCAATGCAGCCACCGTCATTACACAGCCTTATCACATCGTTAAAATTCAGAAAAGTACAAAACCTGTGATATTTAATTAAAATTATCTGCAACCTTTTTACATTTTTCCATCATTAGAGAAAAGAATATCTATGAAAAATTTAATCTTACCTTTTCTACTTTTATTGACGTTTGTTTTTTCTTGTACAAACAGTGATGACAATGAGACCTTAGAAAAAAATATTCAGTCCTACAATGTCTATGTTGGAGGTGTAGATGAGTTTAATGCATGCTACTGGAAAAACGGTCAGAAAGTACTTTTGTCACAAGGTGAAAATCTTCAGGGAACAAGTATTACAGTCGATCAGGGAAATATTTATATGTTAGCAAACAATATTGCAAAACTGGGAGGAAATCACGTAATACCTGCATGGTATTTCTGGAAAAACGGTACCAGATACAATCTTGCAGAATATCTGAACGTTGCTCCCAACAATATGAATGAAACTGATAATCTCCAGATATGGAATAATATAACTGTAGATCACGGAAATGTTTATTTCTTTGGGGTAATAAAAAATCCTTCCACAACTTCCACATCAAATCAATATCAGATATGCTACTGGAAAAACGGAGTTAAAACCGTATTGGAAAATACAGATTACTACGGTTCTTTTTCAGGATGTTTAAGTGTTTACAACAACGACGTTTACACTGCAACTCGCAGAAATATTACACCTTCCGGCGGAATTTTTACTTGGGAAACTATTCTTCATAAAAATGGAATTTACTCACCTCTTTCAAACAACACAATACCCAAATATTTCCTTAAAGACAATTCAGGAATTTCAATATTTACACAAAATTTTAATGGAATTCCGGCTGTAAAAAATATCACTACAAACACTCAATTAACGATTCCCGATTATATCACCCAAAATGGAATTAACGATATCATTTTAGACAACTCAGACCGTTACTTTATTGGCAGCACATTTTATTATAAAAACGATGTTTTAAATCAAATCAGTGACTCTAACAATTTTAATACGATTGGTCATTTTGTTTCAAAAGATCAGAATATCTATATGACAAGATACAACACAAACGCTGGCGGAAAAGCAGTTAAATTTTATGTTAACAATACTGAAATGATGTTTCTTCCCGATGTTTCGCGAGGATGTTTCAATTCAATTTTTGTTGTTCCAAATTAAATCAATGTCTCAATCAACGTTAAACTGGCAAAAAATCTATCTCGACTATTCCCCAAAACTTCTGGGGATTTGTCGCAGATATATAACAGATCTTCAGGCTGCGGAAGATATTGTGCAGGACAGTTTTATGACGGCAATGCAGAAAGACCATCAGTTAAAGGATGAAAAAGCAATTTTTGGATGGCTCAAAAAAATTGTTGTCAACAACGCTTTACAGATGATCAGAAAGACCAGCAAAGAAACTTTTATTACAACCGAACCATCAGAAATTCCAGATACATTAACCGAAATGACAACTTCTGCACCTGACGACAAAAAAAACATTCTAGCATACGACTTTACAGGAGCACAGCTTCTGCAGTCGATCGATAACTTACCTTCGCAGCAAAAATCAGTTTTCAATCTATATTTTATCGAAAATTATTCCCATGTGGAAATTTCACAAATGATGAAAATTCCGGTCAATACTTCAAAATCTCATCTGTTGAGAGCAAAAAAATCGGTGCATAATTATTTATTGACTCACTTTGTAAATAAGGAAACGCCAAAAAGCAAAACGGCTTTGCTCCTTATTTTTTTCGGGTTTGGAAACAGCCTTTGGGGACGGACTTTCCAAAGCAAATTTTCAGATTTTGCGATTATGCCTGAAAAAAGTTTTAATATTCCGTCAAACTCAGCCGTAGATCAGGTGAGTTTTTCTTCAGCCACAAGTTTTTTAACACAAAATCTAATCATCGGAAGTACTGTAGTAATTATCGTTTCAGGAACAGTTGTCTGGTTTAATAAGAAAAATGATATATCAAAAACAACTTCTGCCAATATTTCAAAACCAATTTTTAAGAACGAAAAACCAAAAATTACAACTTTAGAAACGGAATCCGACAAACAGGTTGAAAACAATCTTATTACCGTGGAAATAGTTGCTGACAAAGTAGATCAGGAAAAAATTGAGACTGTAAAAGAGGAAACAAAATCAACTTCGAAAAAGCAAACAACGCAAATAAAAGATTCAGCTGAAAAACCTGCTCAGCAAATCGTCGTAGTAAAAAAAGTTATTCAGAGAGACACTGTTTTTATTGAAAGGTAAATTTTTGAATTATGCTCCAAAGATTCCTGATATTCTGCTTTCTGATTACTCTGACTTCCGTTTCTTCGCAGCGTAAAAAAGTTGATACGGTCTATGTCTATGAAAAAGTAATCGTTTATGACACTATTTATCTGGAGAAAGCTGTCTATTTTAAGTTCATCGATATTAATCTACCAAAAATTTCAACAGGTAACCTGATTTTCAAACAGATATCTTCCGAGAAATCGGATTTTAACCCTGAAACGCCAGGAAATTTGAATTTTGGAGTTGAAGCGGGCATTGGACTGAAAAAAAATATCTGGTCCGAAAGTACCTCAGAAAAAAAACAGTTTGGTGAAAACATCGGGCTTTGGATTTCGGGAAGTTTTTTCAGGTCAAAACTTTCATTTCAGTTATCAGCAAATCTTCATCACTGGAACCAGACTTTTGAGCTCGATGCCAATCAGGATGATACTCTCCTGAATGGTTACTATTTTACTGAAGACAACCAACCTCTTCTTTTTCAAAAATTTAATGATGAACATTTTGAATTGGTTTTAGAGTTGAAAGCGATTTATGAATGGAAAAAATTCCGTCCTTTTGCCGGAATTTTACTGAACAGGAATTGTTATAAAATGAAATTTCTTGTTCCTGAAAACAGAATGCTCGTGAGAGAGGAAAACTTCACAAGTAATCAGATCAACATTGGATTTTCCTTGGGATTACAATATCGAATATTCAAAAGATTTTTATTGGAGCTGGAATATCAGAAGTTTAAAATCAATAATTTATCTTTAAAAAACAATGACTTTCATTTTGACATTTTTAAGACTAACAATACCTTTGCTGAAAGAAAACTGGGTTTAGGAATTTCCTATTTTATTTCTAAATAAAAGTTTTCAAAATGCTTCAATATTATGATTTATTTCAAATTTCCTTTTGACGAGAAACTATATTCTACTGACGAAAATTCAGAGATTAATTTTATCAGTTTTCATTCATTCAATAAAATTGAAAAAATTGATATTAAAGGAAATATCATGGTAAAAGATCTTTTGGAGCTTGAAAATTTAAACTTAAAATCTGAAATTCTTTCTGAAGATAAAACCAATTTTAAAGTAGAAACCAAAGAAGAATATCTGGACAAACTGGAAGATGTAATTGAAATTATTAAAGAAAACAGTCTTCCAAAACTGGTTCTTTCAAGACGGAAATTAGTAAATGACTTTAATGTACTTGATTTAAAAAGCAGTTTTCTCAATCTCTGTAAAAATTATCCCAATGCTTTCAGATATTTATTTATTGAAAAAGAGGCAGCCTGGATTGGCGGATTTTCTGAAGTTTTGGGAAAATTTAATAAGCTAACTCACGAATTTGAAACGATGAGCATTGCCGGGACAATTCCGGTTGCTGAAGAGTGGACTGCCAAAGAAATTGAGGAGCAAAAACCGGTTTCAAACTATATCAGAGAGATTTTGAAAAAGTACTCCGAAAATATAATTGAATCGGAAACTTACGACCATATTTCCGGAAATATCAAACATTTAAAAACAGATTTTAAAATAAAAATCAATCCTGAGAATTTAGATTCGATTATTCAGGAACTTCACCCAACGCCTGCCGTTTGTGGTATTCCTAAAGATTTTTGTAGGGAAATCATTCAAAAAGTCGAGAAATTTCCGAGAGAGCTGTACGCCGGTTACATCAAAATTGAAACGGAAGACTATATTCAGTATTTTGTAAATCTGCGTTGTGCGAGGCTGTATAAAAGTTCGGTTCATCTCTTTGTTGGAGGCGGAATTACAGCCCAAAGTAACCCTGAAAAAGAATGGAACGAGACCGAACTCAAGTCTGAAGCCGTTTTGAAAAATCTTGTATTTAAATAACATAAAAAGCCTTTCATTTCTGAAAGGCTTTCCGTTTGAATGATAAAATTCAAATTATTTTTTTACGCCGATTTTACTCCATGTATTCATTACGAAAATTATAGCGACACCCAGAATACCGGCGATTGCTGAGAATACAAATTTAGAATTGTCTTCTTCCGTAAGTTTCAAATTCCAATCGATTGCGTAAACGTTGATTGCCGTAAACACAATAAAAACTACTAAAAATACCTTATAAAATTTCTGCATAACCTTAAAAATTAATATAATTCTGCACCAGCTGTGTAAAGTTGGCCGTAAATAATTTAACTGAAATTGCCAGCAATATAATCCCGAAAACTTTCTGCAGAATAGACAGTGTAGCCTCCCCCATCTTTTTCTCGAGCCATGGTGCCATTTTCAGCACCAAATATACAAAAATTGTGTTGAGTACGATTCCTAAAATAATGTTAATATCATGATATTCCGCACGTAGAGAAAGCGTAGTTGTTAAAGTTCCCGCACCTGCAACCAATGGAAAAGCGATAGGAACAATAGATGCAGCTTTAGCTTCAGTGGTTTTGTTAATTTCGATACCAAGAATCATTTCTAAAGCAATTACGAAAATAACGAAAGCTCCCGCCACTGCAAAAGAGTTGATATCTACTCCGATAAATTTCAAAAGTTTGTTCCCTACAAACAGGAAGGAAATCATAATTAAACCCGCAGTAATAGACGCTTTTTTGGAATCAATATGACCAAATTTCTGTTTTAAGCTGACAATAATAGGAATGGATCCTAAAATATCAATCACCGCAAAAAGAACCATGAAACAGGTGATTATTTCCTTAATAGAAAAACCGTCAAAAATTTCATTCATAACCAATTTTTAATAATTTCGCAAAATTATGAATAAAAAATGATTATTTGCTAATTTTAGAATAAATATTGACGATATCTTGATAAAGCTCGTCCAGAGACTGCGCAGAATGGAGTGGCGAATATTTTTCCATCTGAATTCTTTGCTGGAGATTTTCATATTCTTCTGCTACAGATCGTCCCTTATAGCTTTCAATAAAAGATACGAAACTGCTTCCGTGACCTTCAAAATACTCGCTCCGGACAGTCGCATCCAGCTCGGAAACTGTTGAAAAGAAACTTTGATAATTCTCTTCTTTCTTCAGACTGTTCAGATATGAAAAATAATCATTTACATCAGTTTTAAGACTTTCTCTGATTTCTGCTTCAGTTTCTGCAACAGACCCTAAGGATTTAGTACTTATACTTTCAACAACTAAACGCTGTTTTTTTTGCCATTTTCTAAATGCAAAATAGATAAACAATAATCCCGCAAGAATTGATGCGTTGATCATTAAAATATTCCAGTGAAACTTTCTTTTTTCCTTTACTCTAAATGCAGTAGTTTTCAAAACCGGGCTGTCTACCGTTTCAAGGAAATCGTTGGTGTAGTCGTTAACCTTTTCCACAGCAGTTTTGCTTGCATCGAGCTGCTCTTCAGTGAGTGCATTCAGAACAAGCGACTTTCCACCCAGGTCTACATACTGTGCATTTTCAGGGTTAAAGAATGAAAATTTTTCCGTTTTTATATTCAGAATACCTGCTTTGTGCGGAATAATAATATAATTAGCTGAAATATCTCCGGTAAAACCTGTAGGCCCCGCCACAATGTTGTTAACAATTTTCGGGGCAAAAATTTCGTAGTCTTCAGATTTTTCAATTTCTGGCAGATGCATATTCGCCAAATTACCTTCCCCTGAAACTTTCACTGTAACGTTAATCGGTTTTTTAGCTTCAATTTTTTCGTCGGTAGTTTTATAAACGTCTACTTTGAATTTCCCAACAGCATTTTTAAATCCTTCAGGAGCATCTGCCGGAAGTTTTTTTACATTAAGTTTTACCTTATTCGAACTTATCTTACTGCTGTTTGAATAGGAGCTTACAGAAGCTGAGACCGATGGCACCTCTACATAGCCAGACTCATTGGGAAAGACCATAAATACGGCCAGAATCTGTGTCGGCATATTAGAAATTCCTGACGGATCAATTTCAGATTTATTAAAATTGATTGGGTGCACATCAAGATGATCATCCTCCGGAAGTGCAATGTTTTTAACCCTTCTTAAATTATCAATATTTTTTGAATATCCTCTTAAAATTGCGATGGTGGGCTGATCCTGATAGACTTCACGGTCATCGATTTCCATATTCAGGTAAACATCATTGGAAGCTACAGTCTTTGCAGGAATTTTTTTCTCAACATCTTTTATGAAAATATCAAAAGGTTCGGTTTTATAAATTTTATTATTCACCGTTACCAGAACAGATCCTATTCTGATTTTACCCTTTTGCTTAGGCTCAAGGGCAATTCTGGTGATTGATTTTGTAGAGCTTGTATTGGTTTCAGGATCCAGAACACCGTCGCGGTAAGATCCGCTACCTACCATATTAAATTTTGAGAGATCAGGAAGGTTCAATCGGCTTTGCTGTACCAGATCATCACCGTTCAGCTCAAGAACTATTGTTAAATTTACTACATCCCGACTCTCATAATCTGTTTTATCAGGCTTCATAGATAAATTTACCTGACCATAAGAAGCTATGGAGGTAAACAGTATCAGTATGTAAATAAATTTTTCTTTCATCACCAATCTTTCTCGTTGCTCTCTGGCATCGAATAAGAATTGTCATTTAATATTCTTCTGGCAGTCTGCTTTTCTTTTTCGCCGATATGATCCAGCAGTCTTTTCTGATCCTCCTTAGAAAGTTTCCCTTCTCTGTCGCCGTCTTTGGCATTTTCAGGATTTTTTCCTTCGCCTTCATTCTGCTGGCCTTTTCCCTGGCTTTGACTTTTGTCTTTGCTGTTGCCATCTTTTCCCTTGTTCTGATCATCACCGCCGCCAGATTTTCCTGAGCTGCTGGATTGATCCTGATCTCTCTGCTCTTTTTTCTGTTTGAGCATTGCTATTTCGTAGTTCTTACGCGTTGGCTCACTGTATGGCTTCTGCTTCAAAGAACTTTTGTAAGCCTGCGCTGCCTTTTCAGCATCTTCCAGCTTCATGTACGCATTGCCCAGATTATGAAGTGCCGCAGCTTTATCTTCGGTATTCTGCGCGAGCTTCTCTGCTTTTGAAAATTCTGCTTTAGCCTCCTCATATTTTTCACTTTTGTAAAGCGAATTTCCGAGATTGTAATGAGCTGCAAAGTCTTCACCATTCTCTTTTACCGCTTCTGTAAATTTAGCAGAAGCACCACTGTAGTCTTTTGCCTTAAACTTTACGTTGCCTTCTTTTACCAAAATCCGGTATTCTGTCTGCCCAAAAACTGAATTCTGAAACAAAAAAACCATTAGAAACGACAAAAAGAATATTTTAGTATTCATCTGATGCAAAATTATTCGTTTATATGTTAATAAACAGTGTTTTAATTGTTAAAGTTGGGTTAAAGTGCCTCTTAAAAAATGAACTGAATATTGTTTAGACAGAAAAATCTCTTTTCGGATTAAAAAAGAAGATGATCAGGAACAAAAATATTGAAATTCCCAAAAAATACTGATAATAGTGATTTGCATTTTGAGATTTTACATACGTTTCAGACCTGCTTCCTTTTTTCATGAGATCTTCAATAATTCTATCCGGCGCATCTTTCAAAGAATTTCCGTCAACATAGCTCCCACCAGTAGATTGAGACATATTTACCATTGCTTCGGTCTGTCTTTTTGTAATCACCATCTGGCCGGAGTTATCCAGTTTGTATCCCATCAGCTGGCCATATTCATACGTCGGAACCGGTGCGCCTTCTTCTGTGCCTATGCCTACGGAAGTAATGGTAATTCCTTCTGAGTTTGCTAGCCTTACTGCTTTGTTATCATTACCCTCATTATCCTCACCATCACTGATGAGCACCACCTTTCTGGAACCTTTTGCAACATCTTTAAATTTGTCTGAAGTGATCTGTATCGCCTTCAAAAAATCTGTCCCCTGAACTCTCATGGCGGTAGTCTGCACTTCACTCAAATATGTTTCTGCGGCTCCGTAATCTGTGGTTAAAGGCATTACTGATACTGCATCCCCAGCAAAAACCACAATTCCGATTTTATCATTTTTCATCTTCTGCATCGTGTTGATCACGATATTTTTTGCCTGATCCAGCCGGCTCGGTTCAATATCTTCAGCATTCATTGAATTGGAGATATCGAGTACAAACATTACGTTGCTGAGTTTCTGTTCAGATTTTACTGTTTCAGAACCATTCAGCAAATCAATTATTGAAAAAATTAAAAATAAAACCGCCAGCAGATACAGAAACGGAAAGAATTTTACAAAAGACGAATTCTTATCAAATAGAGTTTCATGGAATTTCGATTCTGCAAACAGTGCCTTTCTCGCTTTTTTCCATCTTAAAAACCGAATAACGATGAAAGAAAGCAGCGGCAGAAGCAACAGCAGAAGTAAATACCAGTAATTTCCCAGATCCCAGCTCATCAGTTTAAAAATTTATATAAAACCCATCTCAAAAGTGCATCAAAAAGCAAAATCCCGAGTGCTATCCAAAGAAAAAATCTGAAATGCTCTTCATAATTAAAGGTTTTGGAAGATTTTACATCAGATTTCTCAAGTTGATTTATCTCATCATATACCTCCTCAAGCTTATCTCCTGAAGTGGCGCGGTAGTATTTTCCGCCCGTAATCTGAGCAATCTCACGTAAAGTGGCTTCGTCAATGGTTACTGGCATTTCATTGTAAATATATCCAAATTCGTCTACACCAGTGGGCATGAGTGCATAGCCTTCGGTGCCTATCCCTATACAGTAGACTTTTATATTGCTCGACTTCGCCAGTTCGGCTGCCAGAAGTGGAGGAATTACGTTTTGAATATTACTCACCCCATCGGTCATTAAAATCACAATTTTACTTTTCGCCTTGCTTTTGGTAAGATGATTAACTGCGACAGCCAAACCCTCGCCTACCGCAGTTCCGTCTTCCATTTCCCTTTGATTGATGTTTTTAATTTCATAAATCAAAGCATCATGATCGAACGTCAGTGGCATCTTTGGGAAGGCTTCCAGTTTGTATGTCACAAGACCGATTCTGTCATTAGGTCTTTTATTCACAAAATCGACAGCAATATTTTTAACAACAGACAGTCTGTCGGGCTCAAAATCTGTTGCCAACATACTCAGGGAAACGTCTAAAGCAAGCATAATATCAATCCCTTTCGTCTCATCCTGATCCTGACTGATGGTGAAGCTTCTGGGTCTTGCCATAGCAATAATCAGACAGGTCAAAATAAGGTATTTCGAAATCTTTAGAAGAAAAAGAACGGCTTTAATCCCGTTTCGGCCTTCCATATTTTTGGTGGAAGGTACCAAAACCCCTTTTCTTTTTTTTCTGGTAAAATCTAAAATAATCAGTGGCAGAAATGACAGGAAAAGAAGCAAAAACCACGGACTGTACAATTCGATATCAAACATCTTTTCTGAGATTTTCAAATTCAATATCCTTGGCAGACTTTTCCACAACGGTTTTTATATCTGCAAAATCTTTCTGCATCGTGGTTTCATCGGGAAATGTTTTGGCAAATTTCACAAGGTCACCACGAAGGAAAACCTCTTCAACAGTTTTTTCGCTTTCGGGTGAGATTGTATTGCTCTGCTTCATCGCATCTATCAAATCATCAGTAAGCAAAACATCCGCAGGCAGCTGATACTGCGTGGTTATAAAACGTCTTGAAATATCAATTAATTCCACATAAAAAGATCTGAAATCTCCGTTTTCGATGTATTTTTTCTTTTTTAAACCTTCCAGTTCTTTTAAAGTAAGGTTGGTGGTAATTTTCGGGGAAGATTTTGCTCTCCTTCCGTATTTTACAATAATGTAGATTGCTGTGATTAAAGCGATGACGGCAATTGCGGCCAAAATGTAAAATTTGTAAAGCTCCCAGTAATCTGCCATTTCAAGATCAACTTCTTTGTTGCTCATAATGTCGTTGATTACATCTTCTTTTTTGGCAGTATTTACCACTTCAATTTCATAGGCCGGAGTTTTAAGAATTTCATTTCCTACTTTAAATTCGAGCTCAGGGATGGTATATTTTCCTTCTTGAAAAACAGCAAATTCAATTTTTCTGATGTATTGATCGTCCGAAGAACCTATGCTGTCTTTAATTTCTTCGAAATGAAATGGCAAAAGTTCGTTTTCTCTGGCAGAATTTACCTTCTGTGAACCGAGATAATTGATTTTTATAATCAGCTGATCTGTCTCGCCCAATGCCAGCATTTTTTTCTGCAGGTTGGAGGTAATCATCTGCGCCATTGAAAGCGATGAAATAATTATAGAAAATATGAAAAGTATTTTTTTCAATTGAAGTTTAAGTTTTAAAATATCATTAAATTATTTCTTCTGAAAGTACTGATACAGCAGTTTCGAATATTCCGTTCCGGTGCCGATGTTCATAAAACCGGCAGACGAATTGGCGAAATTTTCTTCCAGTTGTCTGAGTTTCTGTTTTTGTGCCTCAGCATAAGTGTAACGCCATCTTGCGTTCGAAGTGTTGACGTAAATTTCTCTTCCTGTTTCAGAATCGTGTAGTAGAGCGTAACCGACATTTGGAATTTCATTGTCTTTTTCATCAAACACCCTCATTCCCAGAAGCTGATGTTTTTTTGAAGCCACCATCAGAATTTTAGAATCAAAATCATCCTCAAAGTCAGACAGGAGAAAAACCAGCGATTTCCTTTTAAAGACGCTCATCATATAATTTAAAGCTTTATCAATCTGAGATTCAGCGGGAATATATTCTGCGGTAAGAATGCTGCTGATCATCGATAAAACGTGCTTTCTTCCTTTCTGCGGTGGTATAACTTTATAGATCTTATCTGCAAAAAGAATCAAACCTACTTTATCATTATTTCCCGCTGCAGAAAAGCCTAAACTCGCAGCGATTTCCGCAACATATTCCCTTTTCAGCTGATGTTTCGTGCCGTAATTCATCGATGCTGAAATATCAACCAGAATCATCATCGTCAGTTCACGCTCCTCCTCCATCACTTTCACAAAAGGTTCCTGAAAACGGGCGGTTTTATTCCAGTCGATTCTACGGATTTCATCGCCAAACTGATATTGTCTTACTTCAGAAAAAGTCATTCCCTGTCCTTTAAAGGCCGAGTGATACTGCCCCATCAGTGAGTTTTCCGTCTTCCTTCTGGTACGGATTTCTATCTGCTTTACTTTTTTAACGATGTCTTTAATTTTCATATTCCAATATAAATGATGGATGATCATTGATGATTGATATGAGTGCGAATTCACATCAATTATCGATTATCATTTATCCATCATAATTATGGTGCCTGTATTTTAGCCAGGATTCTGTTCACAATTTCTTCGGAAGTGATTTCTTCCGCTTCAGCTTCAAAAGTCAGTCCGATTCTGTGTCTTAAAACGTCCTGTGCCAAAGCTTTTACATCTTCAGGAATCACAAATGCTCTACCTTTTAAAAATGCATAGGCTCGTGAAGCGATGGCTAGGTTGATTGATGCTCTTGGTGAAGCTCCGAAACTGATGTAATTTTTAAGTTCAGACAGTCCGTATTTTTCAGGAAAACGGGTTGCGAAAACCATATCCAAAATATATTTTTCAATTTTTTCGTCAAGATATATTTTATTGACAATTTCTTTAGCATCAACAATATTCTGCAGAGAAATCACCTGTCTCACATCCTGTGACTGCGATGTAGAAACCATTCTCATTACCGCTCTTTCGTCTTCAAATTCAGGATAATCGATGGTACATTTCAGCATAAAACGGTCGCTTTGAGCTTCGGGTAAAAGATAAGTCCCTTCCTGATCGATTGGGTTTTGAGTGGCTAAAACCAAAAATGGTTTAGGCAGTTTCATAGTCTCATCGCCGATGGTTACCTGCTTTTCCTGCATAACCTCAAGTAAAGCCGACTGTACTTTTGCCGGAGCACGGTTGATCTCATCCGCAAGTACAAAATTGGCAAATACAGGACCTCTTTTTATTGAAAAATCGTTTTCTCTGACATTATAAATCATCGTACCAACGACATCTGCAGGCAATAAATCCGGAGTAAACTGAATTCTTGAAAACTGTCCGTGAACGGCGTCTGCCAGCGTCTTTATAGCTAAAGTTTTCGCCAGACCGGGAACCCCTTCCAAAAGAACGTGTCCGTTTCCTAAAAGCCCCACCAAAAGACGATCAACCATATATTGCTGACCAATAATTACTTTGTTGATCTCCTGTCTGAGAAGAGAGAAAAAATAATTCTGTTCTTTCACTTTTTCGGTAAGCTGACGGATGTCTTCGGCTTGAAATGTATCTGACATAAGTTTATTAAATAATTGGTAAATTTCTGATAAATACTTGCATTTGCCAACATAACAAATGCCATTATTGAGTTAAAGTTTGTTAAATCTAAAATATTTTATATATTATAAAAGTTTAAACTAAGGCTTAAAATTGTCGCATCCACTTTATTAAACTATTTTTGGAGATTAAAAATTCTGTACGATGAATTATCATTTTCAGGCACACAGACAGGTGAGAAAAAACCTTCTACAGATCCTGCAGGAAACTTCGCATGAAGACCTTCTGCTGATTCCGGATGGTTTCAATAATAATCTTTATTGGAATATTGCCCACACTGTCGCAACACAGCAGCTTCTGCATTATTACCTGAGCGGAAATCCGTTCAGAATAGACAAGTACTGGGTAGAAACCTACAAAAAAGGCACACTCCCAAATCTTAATGTGCAAAAATCTGAGGTGGAAGATCTTGAATTTCTTCTTACAGAAACTTCGAAAATTTTGATGAAAGATTTCGATGCCGACCTTTTTTCAGATTACACGCCGTACACCACAAGTTTGGGGATGGATTTGAAAAGTATTCAGGATGCTATTATCTTCAACAACATGCACGAATCATTGCACTACGGATATGCTTTGGCGCAGAAGAGAGCGATTTTGGGAGAAAAGGATTAGAAAGAGCCAAGGAAAAAGTTAAAAGAGACAAGTTAAAAGGTAAAAGAGCCAAGGCTGATTAAAAGATTATAATAAAGATGAAATTGCTTCGTTCCTTGAAAATGACAATTTCAAATTTCAAATTTTAGATTTCAAATTAAAGAATGAACGACGATTTTATATTCGGGTTGCGTCCCGTACTGGAAGCTATAGAAGCTGGAAAAACAATAGACAAGATATTTGTGCAAAATGCTTTGCAGGGAGAAATATATGCAGAACTGAAAGCGGCTTTGGCAAAAAATAAAATCCGTCCCAATTATGTTCCGGTAGAAAAACTAAACCGTTTCACGAGAAAAAACCATCAGGGAGTAGTGGCATTTATTTCGGATGTGCCTTTCCATAAAATTGAAAATATTATACCTGAATTATTTGAAGAAGGAAAAACACCTTTTATCTTAATTCTGGACAGATTAACGGATGTAAGAAACTTCGGAGCTATTTGCAGAACTGCAGAATGTGTTGGAATTGACGCGATCGTAATTCCTGAAAAAGGAGGTGCACCGGTAAATTCTGATGCCATCAAAACTTCTGCGGGAGCATTATACAACATTAAAATCTGTAAAGAAAATAATCTTGCTCATGTGGTGGATTTTCTTCAGCAAAGCGGAGTTTCAGTGTTTGCAGCATCTGAAAAAGCTCAGAAATTAATCTATGATGTAGATTTCACAGAACCTTGCGCCATCGTTATGGGTAATGAGGAAACCGGAATTTCAAAAGAAGTTCTGCATCATGCCGATGAAAAAATAAAACTTCCGATTGTGGGAAAAACTCAGTCTTTAAATGTTTCTGTTGCTTGCGGAGCAATTATGTACGAGGCCTTAAGACAGAAAACTATCAAAACATCACTTTAATTTTAAACATAATTCATCAAATCGCCTGCATTTGAATACACAAAAACCAATTAAAAGAAAGCGATTGTAAATGGTGAATTAACAACAATAAATATACTTATGAAAAATATAGCAGTATTTGCATTACTATCCATCGCTTTGGTATCGTGCAAAAAAGAAACCGCAACCATCACAAAAGTAGATCCTAAGACAGGAAAAACAATCACGGTGGAAGTGCCTGCAGATTCTATAAAAAAGGTGGAAGCCAACCCTGCAATCAAAGATTCACTGGGAGTTTTCAGACAAACCTTTAAACTTAAAAAAGGAGAAACTTATCCACTTACAACCTATCAGAGAGATGTAAGAACGATGACGGATCCTTCCGGAAAAACCATTTCAGGAACAAGCGATTCTACCGATGAGATGAATTTTACTGTAAATGATATTAAGGGTAAAGTTTACGATATCACCATCAATTTAATTTCAAAAAGAAGTTCACAAAATTCTCAGGGAAAAACAATTGCTGTTGACACAAAAGAGGCCGCTCCAAAGGAAGATCAGCTGAAAATGGTTTGGAATATCAATAAAGCTTTGGTAGGAAATAAACTTCAGATGAAAATGGATGATCATGGGAACGTGATTTCTATTACAGGATTCGAGCCTATTTACAAAAAGATCGCTGACGTTGTCGCTAAAATCGTGAAAGATAAAACGCAGGAAACAGGTGTTGTCGAAAGCTTGAAACAAACCTTCAACGAGAAAGTTTTAAAAGAACAGTTCGAAAAAAACCTTTCTGTAATGCCTAAAAAAGGAGTGAAGATTGGTGAAAAATGGACTTTAAGCGAAAGTGCAGACGAAGCGGGAAAAGTAAAAGTAACATCAAACTACCAGCTGAAAAGTGTAGGAAACGGTATTGCTGAAATCTCTGTAACCGGCGGAATTCCGAAGAAGACCGATAAACAGAAACAGGGTGAAATGACACACAGTTTAACCAGCGAACTTTCGCAGGACGGCGTTATTAAATTTGACCAGAATACAGGTTGGATTACGCATCAGAACATCAGTGTAAAAACCACTCAGGTTGAGACGATTGCCAATGCAAAAGAGTCACAGTCTATGAAGAGTGTTTCTAATTCTACGGTTATGGTAAATCCTTCTGCGAAATAAATCTAAGTCGCAACTATGAAAAATACCTGGATAGCTCTTTTTGTGATTCTTTCAAATTTTTTATACTCACAGCCTGGTTTTGAAAAAGGAGAGGCCATAACAAAAAATGGTGAAAAAATAGAAGGTTTATTCAGCAGGTCGGCGTACCATTCTGTTCCGGAATTTTTAATATTTAAAAAATCTGACGAAGCAAAACCAGAAAATATTTTCACTGGAAATCTGAAAGAATTTTGGGTAGGAAAAAAAATTTTTTTCCTGGGTGAGGCAATGATTGACCGTTCTTTAACAGCCAACCGGATAAGAGCAATCTCAAAGAATCCTCATTTTGAAAGCAATTTAGAGACGATCTGGTTGGAAATCTTATTGACAGGTAAACTCAATCTATATAATTATTACAAACACGAAGTAGTGAGATATTTTTATAGAAAAGAATCAGAACAGGAAATTAAACAGCTCAATTACAAAGAATACTCAACGAATGAGAATTACTTAAAACGAAATGAAGAATATAAAAATCAATTGACAGAATTATTTTCTGACTGTCCAAAAATTACACAGGATAAAATCGAAAAATTGTATTACGACGCAGAGCCATTGAAAAGGATTTTTAAGCTTTATAATAATGACGGCATGGCAAGTAAGAGAAATTGATAACTCAATATAATTAAAAGTAATAGAGCAAAACTCAAAATACTATCTAAAGTAATGAAATATTTATTAGAATTCGTACTCATCACCATCGTACTGTTTTTCGTCTGGAATATTTTAAAGAAAATCTTCTTCAACAAATTTTATAAATATACAGGCTTCAAACCTCAGGAAAGGGCTCCAAAACAGGAGACCAAAAATGCAAACATTGAGAAAAAAGTAAAGTGGGACGCAGAAACTGTGGAATATGAGGAGGTGAAGGAAAGCAAAGACAAAAGGTAATCATTCAGACCAAATAAAAAAAGATAACAACCATCAGCATGGCAAAAAATAAAAACTTAGTTTACATTGCAATTTCAATCGTTGCATTCTTGGTTTTAGCATTTTTATATTCAACGCCGGTACTCACCGGAAAGCAGCTTTTTCAGCATGATATCGTGCAGTATCGTGGCGGCGCAAAAGAACTCATCGATTACAGAGAAAGTTTCGACAAAGAAACCTACTGGAGCGACTCTATGTTTGGAGGAATGCCAACGTATCAGATGGGAAGCCGCTTTGAAGGCGATATCATAAAAAAAATAGACAGCTATCTGAATATTTTGCCAAGACCTGTCAACTATATGTTTTTACTGTTCGCAGGATTTTTCCTTTTGGGAATGGTTGCCGTTCGAAACTGGAAATACGCACTTCTGGGAGCCACATTTTTCGGACTTTCCACCTATTTTTACATCATTATTGCCGCTGGACACAACGGAAAAGTGAATACCATCGAATATTTCGCACCACTTTTAGCCGGAATTCTTTTGGTTTATATCCGCAAAAAATACATCCTTGGTTTCATTGTCACCACCCTATTCTTCGGGCTACAGGTCGCGGCAAACCATCCTCAGATGACTTACTATCTGTTTTTAGGACTCGGATTTTTGTTTATTTCTGAACTGATCAGAGCGATTCTGAAAAAAGTTCCGATGAAACATTTTTTAATTTCTTCAGGAATCATCGCCTTTTCATTAGCCATGGGGGTTGGGATGAATTCCCAGAGAATCATGGCCAATTCTGAGTACATCAAAGAAACCGTAAGAGGAAAACAGATTTTAAATAACGAAAATCACACCGCAGGAAACTCCGGGATGGATAAAGCAAGCATCTTGAACTGGAGCTACGGAAAACTGGAAACCCTGAATCTTTTCATCCCAAGACTGATGGGTGGAGGAAGCCAGCAGGAATTTTCAGATTCTTATCCTAATAAACTGAGAGAATCATTGGCTACTCAAACCAATGACGAAAGTCAGATTGAAGAAGGTGTTCAGAGTATCGTGCAGCAGACAACACCATATTGGGGCGATCAGCCCGGAACTTCAGGGCCTGCTTATCAGGGAGCTGTAGTTTGTTTTCTTGCCATTTTAGGATTCTTCTTTGCGCCAAAAAAATACCGTTACTGGATTCTCGGAGCAACGATTCTGACAGTCCTTTTAGCTTGGGGAAGCAATTTTATGCCGCTGTCGGATTTCTTTATTGATTATATTCCTTTTTACAGCAAATTCAGAGCGCCTTCATCAATTTTAGTTGTTGTGGAATTACTCTTTCCGCTCATTGCAATCATTGGTTTGTATAAATTTTTCACAGATTCTAATTTAACTGAAGAGTATAAAAAGAAAATTCTGCTTTATGTAAGTGGTGGTACTTTAGGTTTAACTTTAATTCTGCTTCTTTTCGGAAAATCTTTACTCGGATTTACGAATGATTCTGAAAAAGAAATTCCGAATTTTATTTTGGATGTAATTATTGAAGACAGGATAAAATTATTCAGAATTGATGCTTTCAAAGCATTGATTTATGTAGGAATCACCGCAGCCGTTTTATTTTTAGCACTAAAACAGAAACTCAATCAAAACATCGCACTTGTAATCATCGCACTGGTAAGTTTGTTTGATTTGTGGAGTGTGAACAGAAATTATCTGAATGACAAAAATTATGTAGACGAAATCTTTGCTGAAAACCCTTTCCAGACAGAAGGCACAGATTATTTGGCGGAAAAAGTGGGCGACAATCCTAATTTACAGTCAATTCTCGCAAGCATTCCTGTTAACAAAACATTGGAAACTATCGCTCAGAAAGACCAAAAGCACTACAGAGTTTACAATCAGGTTTTAGGGGTAACAGGAGAAACAAATACTTCTTATTTCAGACCGTCCATCGGTGGTTACCACGCGGTAAGACTGAGAAGATATGATGATCTGATGAATGCCTATATTTCGCAGCCAGACAGTGTAAAAACTCCAAAAATTCTTAATTTACTGAATACAAAATATATGATTTTCGGTAAGCCATCCGAGCCACAGGTAGTTCCGAATCCTAATGCCAACGGAAATGCGTGGTTTGTAAGTGATTTAAAATTTGCCAATAATCCAAACGAAGAAATCGCTTTGGTGGGTGAAATCGACAGTAAGAAAACAGCAGTTATCAACGTTGATGATAAAAAATATTTTAATGGTAAAAATCTACAGCCAGATTCTACTGCAACGATTAATTTAACGAAATACGAGCCCAACGAACTTGAATTCAAATCTTCTTCAAAAACGCCACAGCTGGCTGTTTTCTCAGAAATTTATTATCCTCACGGCTGGAAAATATCTGTTGATGGAAAAGATGCTGATTATGTAAGAGCAGATTACTTATTGCGTGCCGTTCATATTCCTGCCGGAAATCACAATATCAAAATGGTTTTCGAGCCGCAAGTCATTGAAAACGGAAAATGGATTTCACTGATTTGCTTCGCCCTGTTTGTATTATTGAGCGCTGGTGGAATTTATTTTGTTTACCGTAAGAGAGACGAAGCTACAGTTATCGGTTAACGTAATTGCGAGGAGGAATGGCGAAGCAATCTTTTGAAATTAATTACAGTTGATGAGATTGCTTCGGTCCTCGCAATGACAGTTTCCAAAATTGATTATGGAATTAAAAAAAATCCTTATCATCACTTACTACTGGCCACCTGCTGGAGGCCCGGGCGTTCAGCGGTGGTTGAAATTTGCAAAATATCTCCCCGAATTCGGCTGGAAACCCATTATTTATACCCCGGAAAATCCAAGTTATCCTTTGCTGGATGAAAGTCTGATGAAAGACGTTCCTGAAGGTTTGGAAATCGTAAGAACAAAGATCTGGGAGCCTTATCAGCTGGCTGAAAAGCTCAATAAAAGCAACAAAAAATTCAAAGCCGGACAGTTTGATGTGGGTGAGAATCAAAGCTGGAAATCCAAACTTTCGATTTGGGTGAGAGGAAATTTCTTCATTCCCGATGCAAGAGTTTTTTGGGTAAAACCTTCCACGCAGTTTCTGGAAAAATATCTGAAGGAAAATAATATTGAAACTATCGTTACGACTGGCCCTCCCCACTCGATGCATTTGATTGGATTAAATTTAAAAAAGAAATTCCCCGAACTGAAATGGATCGCCGATTTCCGCGACCCATGGACGGAAATTTCCTACTATAAACATTTAAAACTGACCAACAGATCAGATAAAAAACACCGTTTTCTGGAAAGCGATGTTTTCAAAAATGCAGACATAACTTTGGCGACAAGTTATACCGATGCAGAAAATTTCCGTAAAAACGGAGCCAACGCATTCTGTATTACCAACGGTTTTGACGAAACAGATGCTTCGACTTCGCTCAGCATGACACAGAAGTCCACTAAATTTACTTTAAGTTATATCGGAGTTCTGGAGCAGTTGCGAAACCCAGAAAACCTCTGGAAAGCATTAGATAATTTAGTAAAAACAAATTCAGATTTTGCTGAAAATTTCAGTTTAAAATTTGTGGGTAGAATTGATGATAAAATTTTAGAATCGATTGAAAATTCAGCCTTAAAAAATCACATTTTAAATCTTGGCTACCTTTCCCACGATAAAGCGGTTTCAGAAATGTCGAATTCTAATCTTTTGCTGATGACCAATTTCCCGAACGATTCATCAAAAGGCATTATTCCGGGGAAAATATTTGAATATTTAGCAACCGGTAAACAGATCATTTCATTTGGACCCGACGAGGCTGATGTTGCAAAAATTTTGGATGAAACAAAAGCCGGAAAGCATTTCAGCTACAGTGATTCCAAAGAAATTGAAGATTTTATTCTGGAAAAATTTGAGTTGTGGAAAAACGGAAACCTTCTAGAAAACACGCAGAATATTGAGCAGTTTTCAAGACGGAATTTAACTAAACAACTTTCAGAAATACTATAATTAAATCGTCCACTCATCATTGATTACGGCAACAATATAATATTTCCCTTCAAATTCTTCGAAAACGAAGCGCAGTGCATTCCAGTCCATACCGCTGCTTTTTTCAGAGCCGGAAATGTAATTTTCTGTAAAATTAGTTCCCGGATATATTTCTTTCAGATTATTAAGTGAATTCCCGCTTCTAAGGAATTTATTGTATGCATATTCAGATTTGGTAAAATCTTTTTTAAACACCCAATTTTTCATATACTGGTTGATGGTCGCTTTGTAAATTTCCCCCGAACCGTCACGTGAACCCCACGTAAAAATAGTTTTTGTTGAATAATATTTCTCAAAATCTGCCCTTGAAAAATGCTTGTCTTCATTTTTATTCACAAACGCGTACATTGAAAACCTCACTCCTTTCTGAGGATGAATATATTTTGCAAAAACATCGTAAAAGTTGACTTTCAAGGCTTGCAGGATCTCATCATTGGTCTTTTTCAGCGCAACTTCTGTAGAAAATGATTCCTGTTTGGTCTCCGTTCTTTCATTGCTTCGTTTCAAATTATCTGTAGAAACTGTCGGGCTTCTGTCCTGCTTTTTATCACAGGCCAAAACGGCAAAGACAGATAGGATTGCAAGTGCTTTTCTCATTTTTTTTAATTTTTGAAAAAAGTCCAAATGCGATGCCAGTTTGAGTTGGAGGGGTGGAGTCCTTCGACGGGCTCAGGATGACATTCGTTAGAGTATGAGGGTTTGAGAGTATTAGGGTTTGGGTGATTTTTGTTGTCATCGAAATTAAATATAAAAGCAGTCACTGTTTTTACCTGACTGATTTTTACTTTTCCAAAAGGCTTTTTCGTATTTTTGATGTATGGAAATTTTGGATATTCTCATTATCGGAGCCGGACCGATTGGATTAAACTGTGCTCTTGAAGCGAAAAAAAATAATCTGAATTATTTGATTATCGAAAAAGGAACGATTGTGAATTCACTTTACAATTATCCTTTGTACATGAAGTTTTTTTCGACGGCTGATAAACTTGAAATTGCAGAAATTCCTTTTATTTCCGCCGCTCCCAAACCGGGAAGACAGGAAGCTCTGGAATATTATCAGGGAATTGCAAGGCAGAAAAATCTGAACATCAATCTTTATGAAAAAGTGTTGAAAGTTTCCAAAAATGAAGAATTATTTGAAATAAAAACCTCAAAATCTACATATCAGGCAAAAAACGTCATCATTTCTACCGGATTTTACGACATCCCGAATCTGATGAATATACCTGGAGAAGATTTGCCTAAAGTGAAGCATTACTACAACGAACCCTACCCCTTTGCACGACAGAAAATTGTGGTGGTAGGCTCGAGCAATTCTTCCGTTGATGCCGCCCTTGAAACCTACAGAAAAGGTGCTGATGTCACAATGATTATCCGCAATCCCGAAATTTCTTCCAACGTGAAATATTGGGTAAAACCTGATATTGAAAACCGGATTTCAGAAGGAAGTATTAAAGCTTATTTTAATGCTGAAATGCTTGAAATCAGGGAAAATTCTGTTATTTTTAGAGATGAAAACAGAGATCATATTGAAATTGAAAATGATTTTGTCCTCGCGATGACCGGTTATCTTCCCGATTTTGATTTCCTGAAAAATTCCGGAATTGAATTGCAGGGCGACTGTTTAAATCCTCTTTATAATTCAGAAACCATGGAAACCAATGTTCCGAATTTATATCTTGCTGGCGTAGTTTGTGGTGGAAAAGACACGCATCTTTGGTTTATTGAAAACTCAAGAATTCATGCGGAAATGATTGTGAAAAGTATTCTTTCGAAATAACGTCATTGCAAACAAATTGAAAGAATCGTCATTGCGAGGAATGAGGAAACGAATGACGAAGCAATCTGTTGAAAATGTTACGCTGTCACGAACAGATTGCTTCGTCGTTCCTCCTCGCAATGACGCTAGAAATCTACCTTCATTCCCAATACAAAATTCCGTTTCGCTGCAGGATTGTAATACCGGTTTCCAAATGCGTTGGTATCAAAGCCTAAAACATACTCTTCATTGTAAAGATTCTGAATTTGAAAATATAAATTCAATCTTGTCTTGTCGATATCTACAGGAAATCTGAACTGGATATTTCCTATTAAATTAGCTTCTGACCAAACGGAATTGGCATCATTTAAAGGAATTTTGGAAGTGTAAAAGTGGGAATAGTCAACAGATAATTTTTTGAAAAATGTAAAATTCAGTAAGCTGTTAACTGTGGTTTCAGGAACTCCGGTTAAGTCATTTCCTGAGAAATCATTTCCGTTTTGCTGATAATTCTTAAATTTAAAATCGTAAAAACTCCCTGAAAATCTGAATTTAAAATTGCTGAAAAAGTAGTTTTTCAAATCAAAATTTTTAGATTCCAGTAAAACTTCAAAACCTTTTTGTATGGTTTCTCCGGAGTTGACAAAAAATTCCTGTCCGCTCTCATTTTGCCTTCTCACAATCGCATCTTTCATCCGAAAATCAAAGTAAATTCCTTCTACAAATAATAAATTTCCAAACTGTTTTCTGATGCCGATTTCTTTGTTCCAGCCGTATTCCGGACTTAGATTCTGATTAAACTGCTGCGTTGAAGAACGGATTTCTTCACTCGTGGGTGCAGAATTTCCCTTACCGATTTTTCCTCTGGCTGAAAAACCTTTACCGAGAAAATATGTCACACCAAAATTGGGCAGCCATTGGTTTTTAAATTGAATTTTCCCGGTTTCAGTACTTGGAAAAAGCCGTTCCCAATCGTAGTAATTTGAATTTAAACTGATGGAAATATCGGTAAATAATTTTTCATTAAAATTTAATTTCTGGGAAAGAAAATAAAATCCCGAAGCATTCTTCAGCTGATCAAAATTCTGCGGATTACCCTCAATGCCTCGGTTGTTATCGTAGTTTTTAATTAAAATATCATTGATTCCACCTTCAAAACCAAAACGGTACGCCAGAGAAACTTTTTCCCACGTTTTTTCATAATTAAAATGGGTTCTTAAGGCAAAATTCTTCTCAAAACGATTTTCAAAATTGGTAATAAACGGATTCTCAAAATCCACATACGAACCCTGAAATAAAATGAAATGAGAGAAATTCTGGTTGAACTGATATTCATTTGAAAGTCCGGCCAAAACCATTTTATTTCTGATTCCTGCATTCTGATCTGCCGCTCCTGGAAGCGTCGCTGTTTTTGGTCTAGCCTGTTTTCTATTGAGATTCATCTGTTCCAGGGTAAGTCCGCCAGGTGTTTGATAATCGAGGTCGGAGTACATCAGCATTCCTTTTAAAATTCCTTTTTTTGAATACTGAAGATTGTCTTTTATGAAAATCTGCTTTCTTTTTACCTTCGACTGATCCCTGTAAGAATCTGTCTGATAATAGTTCTGAAAAACTTCCAGAAAATGTTTCCCCAGCTGTTTTGAGAAATCAAAACTTTGGTTGAATGTGCCATAACTCCCGGCTGAAATATTGGCTGAAATGTTATCCGAAGTCTGTGTTCTTAAAAGGATGGTTCCGCCTGTGACGGCACCGTAATCGCCACTTTCAGGACCTTTGTAAATCTCCATTCTGTCAATTAATTCAGGAGAGATTACATTGAAATAGGTATTTCCCGAAGCATCAGATAAAATAAAATCATCCAGATACACTTTCACATTCCGAACGCCGAAAGGTGACCTTAAAGTGCTTCCGCGAAGGGAGATCCTGTAACTTCCCGGCGACCTTTCTTCCATTCTTGCTCCTGCAATCTGGTTGATGGATTCCAGCATTCTTTCCGGCGTATTCTGATTCAGCAAATTTTCTGAAATGACTGATACCGACTTTGTGGAATTGATGAGTGCTGTAGGTTTTTTATAAGCATCGATTTTCACTTCTGAAATGAGATTTGCAGAATCTTTTTTTTGTGAAAATACTATTGAGGCGGAAAAAAGAGGGAGAACGAAGTAGAGCTTTTTCATTGCGAATGGCTATGCAAAAATTGTACTGTTTATCAATGAAAGCTTAAGTTGTGGTTAAAAAATCTTTTTGGTTTATCTGAAAAACCCTGCCAGGGTTTGGAACACTGGCAGGGTTGAGCGGTTGAGCTGGATTTTGCAGATATTCATTTTAGAAAGCCGCAAGAGTTTGAAAACCCTGAAGGTTTGAAGGAGATTGAAAAAGTTGTTTTAGGAAAAAATATGTTTTACGTGTACCCTTCTTTGCGTGAGGGATGTGGCGGGCGGCGACGAAGGAGCCGGTGCGGAGTGAGGTACGAACGGAGCACGGAAGCGAAGCGGACCCCAGAGCAGCCCGACCCGAAGTTTTGGCGGTGGAATCAGCGGTGGAAAAACGAAGGGGCACGCCCAAATTTTCATTTAAATCTTCTCTTTTTGTGCACCAATCATCCACGGAACTACAAAATAAAATGCAATGGCGATGGCAGCTGCTGTGATTCCGGTTCCGATCCACAGGATCGTGAAGCCCAGTTTTTCGGCAATTAATGTTCCTAAATAAGGAGTTACGATGAATGCGATTGAGAATGAAATCCCGTTCAAACCCATGTATGCGCCTTTGTTGTTTTTACCTGATCTTAACGCTGTAATCGTGGACATAAACGGCAACGCCCAGATCTCTCCTACCGACAGCAAAGTCATCGAAATGATAAGCGTGAAGATGCTGTAATCGAAGCCGAGCATGGCATACGAGAGTCCGCAAATAAACGTTCCTAAGAACATGGTTCTTGCAAGGCTTAAATATTTTTCGGCGACCTGAACCAGGCCCATTTCGAGGAGGACTACGATGAAACCGCTGTAACCTAAAAGGTAACCGATATTTTGCTGATTCAGATTTGCAGTGTCTTTGTAAAAGATAGTCAACGTACTGAATAACTGGAAGAAACAGATTGCAAAAAGCATACACAAAACACAGTAAATTAAAAATTTACCATCTCTGTACGGCGAGTTTTCTTTTTTAATTCCTATGATTTCTTTTGCTTTTCTGGCTTTTAATTTGGCTAATTTATTTCGTTTTCTGAAGAAGATGATGTATAAAATTCCCGCTGCCAAAGCCGCTAAAGCATTGGTATAAAACAGAAAATCATAGGAGATTGCAGATAAAATTCCGCCCAAAGCCGGACCGATGGAGAATCCTAAGTTCACCGCCATTCGGTTGAGTGAAAAGGCTCTGGTGATATTTTCCGGTTTGGCATATTTGGTAATCGCCACGGAATTTGCAGGTCTAAATGCATCACTGACAATGCTTTGCAGCAAAATAATCGCAGCAACACCTACTTCTGTTTTGAAAACGGGAATTAAACAGAACAGCGGAACGCTCAGCAACAAACTGAAATACTGCACTTTATACTCCCCGATTCTGTCGGTAATAAATCCGCCCAACCAAGAACCGATTACGGAGCCGATACCGAAAAAGCTGAGAACAATTCCTGTTTTTTCGATGCTGAATTTGAGATGCGCTGTCATATAAACTCCCAAAAAAGGGAGCACCATCGAACCGGCACGGTTGATGAGCATGACCAAGGCAAGCATCCAGCTTTCCTGAGAGAGGTCTTTGAAGGAGTTGGTGTAGAGATTTATGAGTTTCATGATGAATATGATTGAGGATAGATGATGGATGATGGATGATTGGTGTTGGGTGTTTTCTTTTTTCTGAGTGATACAGTCAATATTCGTTAATTTGGCCAGTTTAAAAACAAAAAAACAGGACTTAAAAAAATTAAGCCCTGTTTCATTTATAAAATATAAATAAATTTTTACTCCGGCTTATAGGAGTCTTTTAAAGTCACGGTTCTGTTGAATACAAAATTGGTATCTGTAGAGTCTTTATCTTTTGTGAAATATCCAATTCTCTGGAATTGAAGAGGTTCTTCCACAGCCACATCCTTTAAGCTTGGTTCCCCAAATCCTTTGATAACAGTGACAGATTCAGGATTGATAAAGTTCAGAAAATCTACATCTTTCTCAGCATCAGGTTGTTCTACAGTGAATAATTTCTCGTAATTTCTGATTTCCAGAGGGATGGCATGCTGTGCAGAAACCCAGTGAATCGTTCCTTTTACTTTTCTTAAACTTTCTTCAGTTCCGCTTCCGGATTTTGATTTTGGATCATACGAAGCGTAAATCGTTGTGATTTCACCATTTTCGTCTTTCTCTACTCTTTCACCTTTGATGATGTAAGCAGATTTCAGACGTACTTCACCGCCCAGTTTCAGTCTGAAAAATTTGTTTCCAGCTTCTTCCTTAAAATCTTCACGCTCAATATATAATTCTCTTGAGAACGGAATTTCTCTCGTTCCCGCATCTTCCTGCTCGTTATTATTTTCTGTGGTTAACCATTCTTCCTGTACTTCCAGATAGTTTTCAATGATTAATTTTACAGGGTCTACAACCGCCATTACACGTTTAGCAACCTTGTTTAAATCTTCACGGACGCAGAAATCGAGTAACTGAATTTCAATTAAATTTTCTCTTTTGGCAACGCCTACTTTATCGATGAAATTCCTGATGGCATTTGCTGTAAAACCTTTACGTCTCATCCCCGAAATTGTGGGCATTCTAGGATCATCCCAGCCATTCACTACATTCTCAGCAATAAGTCTCTGCAGTTTTCTTTTGGAAGTAATCATGTAAGACACGTTCATTCTGGCAAACTCTCTCTGCTTGTTTTTTACCTTTCCTTCCTCATACACCTGATCTAAATACCAGTTGTATAAAGGTCTGTGGTTTTCAAACTCTAATGAACACAGCGAGTGTGAGATTTGCTCGATATAATCAGATTCACCGTGAGCCCAGTCGTACATTGGATAAATTTTCCAGTCTGTACCGGTTCTGTGGTGAGGCTTGTTTAAAATTCTGTACATCACAGGGTCACGCATATTCATGTTTGGCGAAACCATGTCGATTTTTGCACGGAGAGACATTGAACCACTTTCGAATTCACCGTTTTTCATCCTTTCGAATAAATCTAAAGATTCTTCCAAAGGACGGTTTCTGTACGGAGATTCAATACCAGGTTCTGTTGGGTTTTTTCTCTGCTCGGTAATGACTTCGGAAGGCTGCTCATCAACGTAAGCTTTTCCTTCTTTAATCAACTGAACTGCCCAATCGTAAAGCTGCTGGAAGTAATCTGAAGCATACAGCACTTTATCCCATTTAAAGCCTAACCATTCAACGTCTTTCATGATAGAATCTACAAATTCCTGCTCTTCTTTTTCAGGATTTGTATCGTCGAAACGAAGGTTTACGGGAGCGTTGTATTTTTCACCCAAACCGAAATTGATGCAGATTGCTTTTGTATGACCTACATGCAGGTATCCGTTTGGTTCAGGCGGAAAACGGAAACGGAGCTCATCATTTCTGAGACCGTTTGCCAAATCATCTTCTATAATTTGCTCAATAAAATTGAGTGATTTTTTTTCTTCTTCCATTAAAATTCGCTTTATAATGCCGATTGATACGACAATTTGCAAATTTAGGAAAATTAAAGATTAAAAAAAAAAGATAATTTACTGCATATTTCATTCGGGTTGTGTTTTTTTTGACGAACTTTAATGTGGAAAAAAGAACTCCGCAAACTTTACCCGAAATCCTGTTATTACAGATTACAGTTGTGAAATGATCGCCTGAATTTTGATTAAACTCTGAATTTCAGGCATCTGTAAATGCTAATTGGAATTAAAATTTCTGATAACATTGTGACAAATGCAAACATTAAGAATTTAATGAAAAAGAAAATTCACCTATTATAGAAAAAATATTCTTAATAATGGCATAAATTTTGTTAACTTTGCAATCCCAATCATGACGTAAAATGAAAACGATGAAGAAAAAGTTTACCACATTTTTAGATTACCTGAAAAAAGCAATTTTTGCTGAAGATGTAGTTTAAAACCCTGATTTACTTAACCTTAAAATAGAGCCGGTCTCCTGTAAGTTTGAGATCGCTTTCGAAATTATTTGTAAATAATCCTCCTGTACCCAAACCTTGAGGCATGGAGTTATTTTTTGTAAATGTATACTGTGCAATAGCATTAAGACCAATATTGCTTTCCAGTGCAGATGTTATCCACCAGCCAATTCTTTTCTCTTCACAAAGAGAAATCCATTCATCACAGCCTGAGAACCCTCCTACCAAAGCAGGTTTGAGGATGATGTACTGAGGTTTTACTGTTTTTAACAATCTTTCTTTTTCAGAAAGATCAGTTATTCCGATCAGTTCTTCATCTAATGCAATGGGTGTGGGAGTCTGTGCACATAATTCTTTCATATCACTCCTGTTCCCAGCTTTTATGGGTTGTTCAATGGAATGTATATTCAAATCTGAAAGTTGCTTTAATACTATTCTTGCCTCATCTTTGGTAAAACCTCCGTTCGCATCAACGCGCAGTTCTAACTCATCTTCTGAAAATTTCTGTCTTAATTTCTGCAGAATCTGATGCTCAGATTTCCAGTTGACGCCAATTTTCAGTTTGATACAGTGGAAACCCTGTTCCAGTTTATCCTGAATCTGCTCTTCCATGAAAGAAATTTCTCCCATCCAGATTAAACCGTTGATATTTACAGGAGTTTTGCCATCGGTAAATTCGCTGGGGAAATAAAGATTACCTCCGTGTTTCAGATTTAAACCAGCCTGTTCATAACCAAACCAAATTGACGGAAACTCTCTTAATTTTTCCTTTAAATATTCAGAATCAAGGTTGATATTTTCACAAAGCCACTGCAGTTTGTCTTCATAATCCGGTCTGTCATCAAAGCTGAGGCCCCGGAAGACTGCACATTCTCCAACTCCTTTTTTATTATCCTTAAAAACCTCCAGAATGAAGGTCTCTTTTTCAAGCAAAACGCCTCGAGAGGTTCCTCCCGGGCGTTTGAATTCTAAAAGATATTTAAAATATTGTGCTGTCATTTATTTTACACTGTCAATTCGCATAAACTCTTCTGCCTTTTCCACCATTTTGATGCTCCCTGCAAAAAACGGAATTCTTTGATGCAGTTCTGTAGGCTCCACTTCAAGTATTCTTCTAAAACCGTCGGTTGCTTTACCACCCGCCTGCTCGGCTAAAAATGCCATCGGATTACATTCATACAGAAGTCTCAGTTTTCCGTTGGGCGACTGCCCGTATGACGGATAAATGTAGATCCCACCTTTTAACATATTTCTGTGGAAATCTGCTACCAATGAACCGATATATCTTGAGGTGTAAGGACGGTCGCCCTCTTCCATCTGACAGTATTTAAGGTAATTTTTTACTCCCTGAGGGAATTTGATGTAATTTCCTTCATTAATGGAGTAGATTTTTCCGGTTTCAGGAAATCTCATGTTTGGATGAGAAAGGTAATAGGTTCCCAAAGAAGGATCTAAGGTAAATCCGTTCACACCATTTCCTGTAGTGTACACAATCATAGTTGAAGAGCCGTAAATTACGTATCCTGCAGCAATCTGATTAACACCTTTCTGTAGAAAGTCTTCGAGCTGAACAGGAGTTCCCGGCTCTGTAACCCTTCTGTAGATTGAGAAAATAGTACCTACAGAAACATTAACATCAATATTTGAAGACCCGTCCAAGGGATCAATTAAAACAACATATTTACTCAGATGTCCGTTTTCTCCACATTTGATATCGATGAAATCGTCGTTTTCTTCAGAAGCAATTCCACAAACCACTTCTCTCTGAGAAAGCGCTGTAATGAAAATATCATTGGCAATAACGTCCAGTTTCTGCTGTTCTTCGCCCTGAATATTCTGATTACCGGCAGCTCCTGTAATATCTACAATCCCTGCTTTGTTTACTTCTCTGTTGACTACTTTGGAAGCCAATCTGATTGCACTTAAAAGACGCGAAAATTCACCTGTAGAATACTGGAAATCTTCCTGTTTATCAATTAAAAACTCACCTAAAGTCTGTAGTGACTGATCTGACATATTTTTATTTTAAAACGGTTTTGTCAAAGGTCGTGAAATTTAAACTATTTTTAAAGTAATTGTTAAACTTTTAATTAAATACTGTAAATCAATGACTTAAAAGCTGAATTTCAATTTAAAAACCTGTTTTTTATTAAAATTTAATTAAATTAAATCACATAAATACGAGTCTGTTGCGTGATTTTGTGCTGATTACGGCTAAGAGGTATCCACAGAAGATGAAAGGCAAGTTTTCATAATTCGCTGTAAATGTATAATTTTGACCTTCGAAAAAAAACTGAATGATTAATATCTAACAATTTTATTCTTAATAATTTAATGAAAATTTTCAAATTTGGTGGTGCATCAGTAAAGGATGCAGAAGGTGTAAAAAATGTATCTGCGGTGTTAGAAAGCCAGGGTTTTTCTAAATGTCTGCTTGTAATCTCTGCAATGGGAAAAACTACAAACGAGCTGGAAAAGGTTGTAGAACTTTACTTTAAAAAAGATAATTACCAAACCGAAATTGAAAAGATAAAACGAAAGCACATTGAAATAGCAAACGGACTTTTCCCGGAAAATCACGCTGTTTTTGCAGAGATCAATCTGTTTTTTGATGATATAGATTCTTTTTTAAGAAGAAATAAATCTCCCAACTATAATTTTGTTTACGATCAGGTGGTGAGTTGTGGCGAAATGATTTCCACAAAAATTGTAAGTGAGTACCTTAATGAAATTCAGTTTACAAACCAATGGCTTGATGCCAGAGATTATATACAAACAGACAATTCTTACCGTGAAGGAATGGTAAACTGGGCAAAAACTGAAGAATTTATTTCACGCCTCAATAAAGACATCTGCTATGTTACACAAGGCTTCATTGGCTCTGATGAAAACAATTTTACGGTGACTTTGGGAAGAGAAGGTTCAGATTATTCTGCAGCTATTTTCGCCTATTGCCTAAATTCTGAGGCGATGACCATCTGGAAAGACGTTCCCGGTGTGATGACCGGCGATCCCCGAAAATTTAAAGATGTAGCACTGCTTTCCAATATTTCTTACGAAGAAGCAATTGAGCTGGCTTACTACGGAGCAAGTATAATTCACCCTAAAACGCTGCAGCCACTTCAGCAGAAAAATATTCCTTTTTATGTGAAATCATTTATTGATCCCACAAAACCGGGAACTAAGGTTGGATTTTCTGAAAGCAACCAGAACGAAGAATCTTATATTCTGAAGGAAGATCAAACCTTGCTTAAGATCTCTACCAGAGACTTTTCTTTCATTGCAGAAGATCACATGAGCCAGGTTTTTGCCTTTCTGGCCAAATACAAAATAAAAGTTTCTTTGATGCAGAATTCAGCAATTTCATTAGCTTTATGCCTTGAAGATAAATTCCTGAATGTGGATGAGCTGAACAGCGAACTGCAAAAAGAATTCGAAACAGAACTGATAAAAAATGTATCTTTATTTACCGTAAGACACGCCAGAAAAGAAAACATCGATCAGTTTTACCAGCAGAAGAATGTGCTTTTGGAGCAAATCTCTAAAAATACACTTCAAATGGTAACACAATAAAACTAATTGCGACTAAAAAAAACATGAGTTTAATTTCGAAAAACGATCTTATTAAAGCTTCCGGACTTGGGCGGCTGGGTTTCCTTAAAAACCCTGTTGCTTCTGCCGTGATGAGTCTTACCAAAATAAATGAAGTCAACACTCTTTATAATAAGCTAAAAGATAAAAAAGACAAAGATTTTTTCGATTCTTTCGTGAAGGAGAGAAATTTAAGCTACATCGTTTTTGAAGAAGATCTCGCTAAAGTTCCTAAAACTGGACCTTTTATATTGGTCTCAAATCATCCGCTGGGTGCGATTGACGGTATTCTGATGTGTAAAATCCTTTCGGAAATCCGTCCGGATTTTAAGGTGATGGGAAACTTCCTTTTAGAGAAAATTCAGCCCATGGAACCTTATGTGATACCTGTAAATCCTTTCGAGAAAAGAAAAGACGCCTACAATAGCGCATCTGGAATGCGTGGAACGCTGAAACATCTGCAAAACGGCGGCTGCGTGGGAATTTTCCCGGCGGGCGAAGTGTCTAACAAAAATAATCCTTATGGGGAGATTTTAGATAAAGAATGGGAAACTCCGGCTTTGAAACTCATCAAAATGGCCAAAGTGCCTGTTGTTCCGATGTATTTCCATGCCAAAAACAGCAGAATGTTTTATCAGGTGGCCAAAATGCATCCCAACCTTCAGACGATCATGCTTCCATCAGAAATGATGAAAGACAGAGAAGAACCCATCAGAATTAGAATTGGTAAACCTATCACCGTCAAAGTGATGGATGACAGCGAAAGTATTGAGGAACTGGGCGAATTTTTAAGACGAAAAGTCTACATGATGAAGTCTTATTATGAGAAAAGAAAATCATTGGCACAGGCCATTAACCTTAAAAATTTATCTTTAAAATTCCCTCTCTTAAAGGAGGAAAATATTGTTCAGAACATCATCGACGAAACTCCGAAAGAGGATTTACTGAAAGATATTTCTAAACTGCGCGGAACCGAACGTATGCTTTTCAGCAACGGGAATTACGAAATTTATTTTACATCATACGAAGAAATCCCTTCTATCATGAGGGAAATCGGTAGACAGCGTGAGCTCACTTTCCGGGCAGTGGGTGAAGGAAGCAACCTCCCTTTTGACCTTGATGAATATGATAAGCATTACCATCATTTATTTTTGTGGGATAATACTGCAGAAAAGCTGGCTGGAGCTTACAGAATGGCATTGGGGAAAGATGTGATGAAAAAATCAGGAATCAAAGGCTTTTATACGAGTTCTTTGTTTGAATTTGAGCAGGATATTCATCCATTCTTCAAAAAGGTAATTGAGATGGGAAGGGCTTATATTTCTGAAGAATATCAGCAGAAACCGCTTCCGCTTTTCCTTTTGTGGCGCGGGATTGTACATGTCTGCCTGAGAAATCCTGATCATAAATTTCTGATGGGCGGCGTAAGTATTTCAAATAAATTTTCAGAATTTTCTAAATCTCTGATGATTGAATTTATGCGTTCAAATTATTACGACTCCGCTGTCGCGCAATACATTACACCCAAAAATGAATTTAAAGTAAAACTTAAAGACCGTGATAAACATCTGTTTCTGGATGAAATGGAATCTGATCTCAATAAACTCGACAAAATCATTGATGACCTTGAGCCTGAATTGAGAATGCCTGTTTTAATTAAAAAATATATTAAGCAGAACGCAAAAGTAATTGCCTTTAATGTAGATCCTAATTTTAATGATGCAATTGACGGCTTGATGTACATCCGAATCAGCGACCTTCCCGAAAGCACGATAAAACCCGTCCTGGAGGAGATGAGTGAGCAGATAAGAAGAGAGCAGGAAAATAATCAAACTGAAAATCAATAGGTTTTTAAGATTTATAGAAAAAAGTAGAATTAATATTTGCATCATATACCAAAACTTGCTACTTTTGCATCACTTTAAAACAACGAAGTATTAAGAATGGTTTCTTAGCTCAGTTGGTAGAGCAATGGATTGAAAATCCATGTGTCCCTGGTTCGATTCCTGGAGAAACCACAAAAAACCGCCTCACCAAAGGCGGTTTTTTCTTCCAGACTTTAAAGTGCAAAACTTCGGTTTCTTAGCTCAGTTGGTAGAGCAATGGATTGAAAATCCATGTGTCCCTGGTTCGATTCCTGGAGAAACCACTTAAACCACTCTTTTCTGAAGAGTGGTTTTTTGTTTTTAAGACGTTTGGGATTTTTTAATTATCTTCGCCTGGTCAATTTTTTAATTTAAAAATGAAAAACTTAGTTACTACATTCTTTATTCTCATATTCTCATTCACATTCGCTCAGGAAGATGGAATTAAATTTGACCAAAGCTCATTTAAAGAACTTCTTGCCAAAGCAAAAAAAGAAAAAAAGCTTCTGTTTATCGATGCTTACGCTGTTTGGTGCGGTCCGTGCAAAATGATGGACAGAAATGTTTTTACCCAAAAATCAGTTGGAGATTATTTCAATAAAAGCTTCATCAGCTCAAGAATTGATATGGAAAAAGGTGAAGGCAGGGAGATTGCCCAGAAATTTTCTGTACGCTCCTATCCTACTTACCTCTTTCTGAACGGCGACGGCGAAATGGTTTCCCAGAACTATGGGTATATGGAACCTGGTCTTTTTCTTTCAATGGCGCAGGATGTGAACGCCGGAAACTCTAAAGGCGGATCTATGAAAGACCGTTTTGCAAAAGGCGAAAGCAGCCCCGAGTTTCTTATGAATATTATGAAACTGAACTCCACTTCAGATTTTGAATTTGCCAAAAAAGCTTCTGAAAAATATTTTGCCGGGAAAAAAGCCAGTGAACCATTAACAAAAGAGGAAGTAGGTTTTTTATTTTTCTTCATTAAATCTTCCAAAGATGCCAACTTTAAATATCTGGTGAATAAAAAATCAGAAATCATTCAGTTTTTACCTGAAGAAAGTTATACCGAGTACAAAAATCAGATTCTTCTTTCAGACATCATCGAAACTGCCATAGACACAAAAAATAACAGAATTGATGATGCAAAATTTATGGCAGCAGCTGAGCCGTTGGTTGGGAAAGAAGTTGCAGAAAAAAAACTTAACCAAATAAAACTGGGCTATTTTGAGCAGAATGCCAACTATGCAGAATACGAAAAAACAGCTTTGGAATATTACAAAAATCCTGATCTTTTCGAGCCCAATGAAATTCTAAAGGCCGCATGGATTTTTTCTGAACATATTAAAGAAAAATCTTCCCTGAAGAAAGCTGCAGAATGGGCAGAAAAATCTGTAATGCGCGGCGAGACATCAGAAAACACATATATTCTTGCAAAAATTTATTTCCTGACGGGCAACAAAGATTTAGCCAAAAATTTTGCCGAACTATCGAACAGCCTCGCAAAACAGACAGGAAAAGACACTAAACTTTCAGACGAATTGTTGAATCAAATAAAAAATTAGAAAATTGAAAAATATTTTATTAGCTGCTGTAACATTGGTATCTGTGAACGCTCTTAATGCTCAGCAGGATGACAGCCCAAAAACACAGTATCTGTCTCAGACAGAAAATTCTGATAAAGGAATCAGGCTAAAAGCCAATGCGCTTTTTCTGCCTTTAGGTATTATAAATGTTGCCGGTGAATTTCAGGTTGATAAAAAAATCACTATACAGGGTGATGTTTTAGTTTCTCCATGGAAATCTTTTTCCGGTCATGAACTGCAGTATTATTCGGCATCTGTGGAAGGTAGATATTATTTCAAACAGGCTTTTGACGGTTTTTATCTGGGTGCCAACATTGCGGCTTCCAGCTACACTCTACAGAAGTGGAATTACTGGAAAGACGAACCTTATTACAACGAAAAAAATGAGACTTTCACAAAATCAGATTTATACCAGAAAGGGCATTCTTATCTTTTAGGAATTACTGCGGGATATCAGTTCAGGCTGTCTGACAAATGGTTTATGGATATTTACGGAACCGTAGGGAGCTCGCAGGATTTTTACAAAGGTTACGAGCGAGGTACCGGAAAAAGATATGACGATGCGGTGGGATATAACAAAAGCAGCGAGATTTTACCGTACAGAGGCGGAATTATGATTGCGTACAAAATCAGATAATTTTATGAAACTTTTCGGAAGAAACCATATCGTTTTAATGGCCATTACTTTTGCCATTTTATTTGCCATGAACTACATTGGCAATACAGAACCAGACAAACTTCAACGTGCGCTGCTAACAGCCGCCTGTGGTATTATTGGTTTAACTATAGGGCTCATCATTTACAACAGAGGAAAGAATGACAACAGCCCACCGCAGAATTTTGACTGATGAAATCTTCAAATTTTTGAAATCAGATAAATAACAAAAAATCGTCCAGAATTTCAGCTCCGGACGATTTTTTATTTTACAGAACAGATGCACAATTTAATTTTCATAAAGAACGTACTTTGCTCTGATTTTCTTAAATTTTTCAAGGTCTGCCTGCCATGAAGCCTTGATTTCTTTTTCAGATTTTCCTGCAGTAATCTGCTTTCTTAATTGGTCACTTCCGGCTAGCTTATCAAAGAATAAATTTTTCAGGAAAAAATCCTGTTGAGGATTCTTGTAATTTTTATAAGCCTTTAAAAGCCATCCTAAATTCAGCTCTCTAAGATCATTTCTGTAGTCAGAAAGATCTTCTCCGTAGCACATCTGTCCGTTTAAAAAAGGATCTTTTGCGCCATCCGAAGGTTTTGGTGTAAACTGATAAGGCAGATTTTTCGTCCACGGAGAACCGTAAATCTGAAAAGGGAGAGGCGTACCACGACCTACAGAAACCTGGGTTCCCTCAAAAAAGCAGAGACTTGGATAAAGGTTGATTGATCTATCGTTGGGTAAATTTGGGGAAGGTTTATCAGAAATAGAATATCTTTTTTTCTTGTAATAATTCTTCATTTCCACTAAAGAATATTTTGCCTGAACACCGTTCTTCAGCCACTTCTCTCCGTTTACCATTTTTCCGTATTCACCTATCGTCAAACCATACACCACAGGAACTTCGTGCATTCCCACGAAACTTTCCCATTTCTTTTTCAGTACCGGGCCGTCTACATATCCATCGTGAGGATTTGGTCTGTCTAGAACAATTACCTCCACATTATTTTCTGCACAGGCTTCCATTACATACGTTAATGTTGAAATATACGTGTAAAACCTCACCCCAACATCCTGAATATCAAAAAGAACTACATCAATACCTTTCAGCTGTTCAGCTTTAGGCTTTTTATTGGGACCGTAAAGTGAAATGATTGCAATTCCTGTTTTTACATCAATACCGTTTTTCACTTTCTCGCCGGCATCTGCATCACCTCTGAAACCATGTTCCGGAGCGAAGATCGATTTAATTTTAATATTGTTTTTAACCAAAAAATCTACAAGATGCGTTTTATCTTTCATCAGACCAGTCTGGTTGGTAACAATAGCCACTGTTTTATTTTTCAGCATCGTAAGGTAGAGCTCTGGTTGATCTGCACCTGTTTTAAAAGCACTCTGTTCTTTGCTCTGTGAAAAAGTGCAATTGATTGTTCCTAAAAAAATTAGGCACATAAGAAGTAAATCTTTAATTTTGAAATCTAAATTCATAAGCTTGAAGTTTCCTTTATATTTCTCAAGAAAAATAGCGTTTTCCAAAGATAACAAAAATAACCTATCAAGGGTGATTGTGGTGATTGGCAGACTTTCTGTAGCAATCGGAATTATCGTTTCTCTCATCACCATTTCTACGGGATATGGCTCTAAAAAAGCGATTAAAGAGAGATTGGCAGACTTTAGTGGAAATATAAATGTAAAATCAACCCGCTCCAACTCTTCTTATAACACCTCGGTTCTTGACAATGACGGTTTGGATATCAAAAAAATCGCTGAAATCCCAGAGGTGGCAGGTGTACAGAAATACGCAACCGTAACGGGAATCATGCGTACTGAAAAAGATTTTGCAGGAATCATCTTTAAAGGTATCGGAACTGATTTTGACAGTCTCAGATTTAAAAAATTCCTGGTACAGGGTATTTCTCCGAAGCCCGCAGATAAGGGATATTTCAACGGCGTAACCATATCCCAGAAAATTGCCGCAGACCTTCATCTGAAACTGCATGACAGCATTGTAACTGTATTCTCAAAAGAAGATCAGCAGCCCATTTACAGAAAATTTGAAGTAGTAGGAATTTATAAAACCGACATCAAACTGATTGACGATCAAACGGTTTTGGGAGATATAAACCATGTGAGAAAAATTCAGAATATGTCTGACACTGATGTTGGTGGCTTAGATATCTTCATTAAAGATTACAGCTTTTTTGAAACTTTCATGGCGAAATTAAAGAAAGCAGACAGAGAAGGAAATTCTATTCCTCACGTGATGGGTTTAATTTTTGAAAAATATGACAGTTCTTCAGAAGCCATGCCTGCCATAGAGAAATTTGTAGGCTACAAAAACTATTTGGAAAACGCACTGGAAAGATACCCGCAGATAAAAGATTGGATCAGCATTTTTGATATCAATATTGCTTTAATCATCGTGATCATGCTCATTGTGGTTATTATCAATATCATTATGGTACTTTTAATTTTAATTATTGAAAGAACAAATTCTATTGGTCTGCTGAAAACTTTGGGAGCCACAAACAGGCAGATAAGAGCAACCTTCATCAATTATACTTTAATCATCATGATTCCAGGGCTTGCAGTAGGAAATGCGATAGGGCTGTCTCTGCTGTTTATACAGAAATATTTTGGTGTGATTAAACTTAATCCGGAAAACTATTATGTGAGCACGGTTCCTGTAGATCTTGATCCTTTGCCTATTATATCAATTTCTTTTGGGATTTTAATTATTTCAGGGCTTGCTTTAATAATTCCGAGTTATCTGATCAGCAAAATTTCTCCCGTAAAGGCAATTAAATATAATTAATTGAGGCTTTTTAAATTCAAAAAAATTCCGAAAATTTCAGACTTTTAAACTGAAGTTTGAAACTGTTATTTATTTTTTCTGATTTTATTGATTTTATTTTTAAATTTCCAACGTAATTTAAAATTTGTATCATTTAAGATTTTATTACATTTAAAACCTTAAAATTGAAAGGTTTATATTTGTGACTTTAGAAAAGATAAGTATGAAATACGCAGAAAATATACTGGAAACCATCGGAAATACGCCTTTGGTAAAGCTAAACAGAGTTTTAGGAGAAGACTTTCCGGCACTGGTTTTGGCAAAAGTAGAAACATTTAACCCCGGAAACTCTGTAAAGGACAGAATGGCGGTAAAAATGATTGAAGATGCAGAAAAAGACGGAAGATTAAAACCTGGTGGAACCATCATTGAAGGTACTTCCGGAAACACAGGAATGGGTCTGGCTCTGGCGGCAATTGTAAAAGGATACAAATGTATTTTTGTGACCAACTCAAAGCAATCTAAAGAAAAATGTGATATTCTCCGTGCCGTGGGTGCTGAAGTGATCGTTTGCCCTACAGATGTGAAGCCTACAGATCCGCGTTCTTATTATTCAGTTTCAAAAAGGCTGGCAAAAGAGACAGAAAATGGCTGGTACGTCAATCAATACGACAATTTATCAAACCGAACTGCTCATTACGAATCTACGGCACCGGAAATCTGGGAACAGACAGAGGGAAAACTTACTCACTTTTTGGTGGGAGCAGGAACCGGCGGAACCATCACAGGATGCGGAAAATTCTTCAAAGAAAAAAACGGAAATATCAAGGTAATTGGTGTTGATACCTACGGCTCTATTTTAAAAGAGATTCACGAAACCGGAGAAATTCACCTTGAAAATGCCTACACCTACGTTACAGAAGGAATTGGCGAAGATATACTTCCTGAAAACTACGATATGTCTTTTATTGATCATTTTGAAAAAGTAACTGATAAAGACGGCGCAGTCTATGCGAGAAAACTGGCAAAAGAAGAGGGAATTTTCTGTGGTTATTCTGCTGGAAGTGCGATGGCTGCTTTGGTTCAGATGAAAGATCAGTTTACGGAAGATGACGTGATTGTTGTTTTGCTTCATGACCACGGCTCAAGATACGTTGCAAAAATTTATAATGACGACTGGATGCGTGAAATGGGTTGGTTAGACTAAGAATTTCCGTTGATAAATAAAAAACTCAGAGTGTAGGCTCTGAGTTTTTTGTTTTTGATTTATATCTCTTACAATTCAGCTGAGTTGCGTTTCAGTCATCTTTTTTAAAGCAGAAAAATCACTTCCGCTCATCGATTTTTTGGGGAACATATAGCTGTATTTTCCTTCCAGAGCAATATAATTTTCGTTGATTTCGTACGTCTGAAAATCCTGCCATTTGCTGGTTTCTTCTTTCCCATCAATGTTTACGGTAAAAAATTCCTGAGTAAAATTCAGTTCATAAATCTTACAGTTTTCGAGTTTGATGAGATATGCATTGACCTGCTTTTTCCATCGCGAAACTTTGTTGACACTTACAGAAAGAAAAACCGCCGTCAATAGAAAAAGGAAACTCACAAAGTACAGAATCCCGAATTTTTCTTTGCTTAAATCATCCTTAAAAAAGAAAAGAATCCCCAAAATCAGAGCAATAATGATGAGCGTAAAAGTTTTACCACGCGTATCGCGGGAAAGAAATAAGCTTCCCTGATTTCCGCTGAAATAGATTTCTTCAAAGTCCTGCCTTTTTGGTTTAATCATGATTTTCTTTCCGTCGCTCATATTGTAGAATCTGTATTGAGGTTGCAAAGATAGGTTTTTAAGTCATTTTTAAAATGGAAGTACAGTTCATTTTGATTTTTACTGCAAACTATTCATTTATCGTCTGTGCATTTTCTCCTGCGTATTTTTCAAGAATATGCTCTGTGGCTGGTCTCAATTCCTTCTGATTGTCGGGATTTTTACCATCCAACGTAAAAAATTCAACTTTATTCTGATGTTTTGAATACCATGTTTTTCCAAGTGCATTTTCTAAGGTTAAAGTATCATTGCGTTTGATTTAATGCGGGACAACTGCCACCACCTCCTTTTACACAGCCGTAATTTTTTTTGAAGGACAGATTGCACAAATCTGTCCTTTTTCATATATTTTGCAGTCTAAACCACCATCTCTTGAAAAAAAATTGGCCGCTCTCCTTTTACTGATTTTAGCCACTGGCTGTGGCAGGAAAAAACGAATCAGCAGAAATTCCGGAAAGGATAATGAGAGCTATGCAAAAGCCCGTAAATTCAGAGATTCCGGCCAAAAAGATTCTGCATTTATCTATTACAATTCAGCTAAAATAGAATACAAAAAAGATAACGACTCATTAGGTTTCATATGGCTCGAATTCAAACCGATCACGGTGATTACTACGGTGGTATAGAATCTTCCTTAGAAGCAGAAAAGTATTTAAAAGACATCAAAATTACTTCGGTACGGGAAAATATTTCCAGAAATTATAATTCTCTTGCGTTGGCTTCCTCCAGACTGAGTAATTATGAAGATTAAATATTATGAAAAAGCTTTGCCCCACACTGCAAAAGAATATCTCTCTTTCATTTACAACAATATTGGAGATTCTTATAATGAGCGGGGACAGTACAAGAAGGCTATAGGTTTGTTCCAACGGTCTTTTCAGGATTCAGACAGCGCCAATCTGGCTCGCGTAATTACTAATCTGGCTACGGCAGAATTCAGATTCAATCCAGAATATAATCCCGCGAAACAATATCATAAAGCTCTAAAAATCAGAATGAGTTTAAATGATCAGCAGGGATTGAACTCAAGTTATTCTGCTTTATCAAATTATTACAATGAAAAAAATAAAGACTCTGCGTTATTTTATGCCAGAAAAATGCTCGGTGAGGCTGTAAAAATTAAAAACCCAGACGATCAGCTTCAGGCTTTAAGAAAGATAATTAAAATTGATGAAGATCATTCTTGCCAATATACTAAAATATTTATTTCAATAAATGACAGCTTAAACGGCGCAAGATTTAAAGCAAAAAATCAATTCGCACTCATCAAAGCAAACATGGCTGAAGCCGAAGCTGAAAATGCAGAACTGGCGTTGAAGTTCAGTGAAAACAGAAATCAGAAAATCTATGCTCAGTTTGGAATTCTGATACTCATTATCCTGCTTATCATAGGTACAAGCTATTATATCAGAAGAAAAAAAATCCAGCAGCAGGAGAAAGAGCTTGAAGTAAAAAAGACAGAAATAAAATATTCTAAAAAAGTACACGATGTAGTTGCCAACGGGATTTATCAAATCATGACAAAAATAGAAAACCATCAGGAAATCAGCATAAATGAAACTTTGAATGACCTTGAAGACGTTTACAACATATCCAGAAATATCTCCTATGATTCTAATGATGATAAAGATGATGATCTTTTTTACTAAAAAATAAGGAAATTATTTTCTTATTTTAAGAATGATAATACCCAGACTTATCTGGCAGGTAATGATGCTGAACTGTGGCAGAATATAGCGCTGCCCACAAGGTCAGAAATTTATCAGATCCTGCGCGAAATACTGGTTAATATGAAAAAACACAGCCACGCTGACCAGGTAACTGTAAGGTTCATAAAAGAGACAGACAAAATAGAAATTGCGTACAACGACAACGGAATTGGCATTAAAAATAAATTTTTTTTTAAAAATGGTCTCCAAAATGTGGTTTCACGTATTGAAAATCTAAATGGAGATATTATTTTTGACACCGAAACAGAAAAAGGACTGAAAATTAATTTTTCATTTCCCATTTCCTAAAAATTAAATGATGTTTAAAAAAATTTTAATCGCTGAAGACCACGAAGTTATCAATCTCTCTGTTCAGCGCACTGTAAAGGAAATTGAAATACCGCTCGTAGATCACGTTTTCTACTGTGATGATGCCTTGGAAAAGGTAAAAAAGAGCCTGCGTGACAATGAACATTATGATTTAATCATCACCGATCTTTATTACAACGATCACCATCAGCAAAATCTTAAGAACGGTAAAGAAATGATTGCTGCAATCAAAGAAATTCTGCCAGATGTGAAAGTGATTTTCTTTTCCGGAGAACATTAATCCGGGGTGATTGATTCGCTTTTTACCCAATTACAGATAGACGGTTTTGTACGAAAAGGCAGAAACGATGCAAAGGAACTTAAAAAGGCTGTCACAATGGTTTGGGAGGGCCAGAAATACCTATCTCTGGATGTGAAAAATGACCTGAAAGAGCTCAACAGCTATGAATTTACCTCTTATGACATTACACTTATTTCTTTGCTGGCACAAGGTGTTTTTCTAAAAAATATCCCTACTTATCTTCAGAATAACAACATTAAGCTCCACAGTTTGAGCAGTGTAGAAAAAAAACTCACGGGTTTACGGGAAGGCCTGAAAATCAATAATAATGAACAGCTTGTGGCATTTTGTAAAGATTTGGGATTAATCTAAAACGAGATATTTAAAATTAAAATGTTTATTTTTATCGGGATTTAATATTTATTTCAATGAAAATTCCTGATTCTGACCATACCTGTTTTGAAACAGTCTCATCCTTTTCTGAACTGATTGATACTGATTTTCACGGAACGGTAAATGCACTATGCTGGAAAAGGGAACTGAACGGTGATTTCAGGGAAGTAGTTTCTCAACTTCAGCTGGAAGAAAATATTACCGTCATTACGTCTGAAGATCTTTCAAAACTGAAACTTTCTGAATATGGTGAGACAGCGAGAGAAATTATCTTAAATGATCTGCGACTCCTTAAAGATTTCGGAGCATCACCAACGCTGAATTTACTCAAAAATTATGAGCGCGATGATGAATTTGATTTTATTTCAACTGACGTCTATTCCTTTCATGTAGACCGTTCGCCAGTTTTGACCGATACTTTTTTATGCACTTATCACGGTGCCTCCAGCGATATTCTGCCGAATGATCAGGCGGTTCAGAATATTTTAATTCCCGAAATACGTGAGAAGCTGAAAGCATTGCATGAAGGTCCGGAAAATGAATTTGAAACTTTTTTAGAGGAAAATTTCTTTGATTTACATTATCAATCAAAGTCTGATTCCCAGCCCATTACTTTAGGACAGGGAAATCTATGGAGACTTGCAGTAGACCATCCGGAACAGAAGGTTTTGCCAAGCATTCACCGTGCTCCGGTGGAAAATGATGGGGAATACAGACTTTTGCTGATTTGCTGAATTGAGTTGGTCAAAAAACAAATTCGGAATGCAAAAAGATATTTCTAAAACAACTTTGCAGAACCAAAAAATCTACCGTTTTTTATCCTTCTTCGCTGGTCCGTTTCTATATTTTAATTGTGATTTCATACAGTATTTCGGAGTTTTCGAATGAGGATTATTTACTTATAATTCCATGGATTTTCATAGTCATTTGGGTATTATATTATTTTAAATTCAGAAAAATAATTAAACTTAAAAGTGAATAATTTGTTTTAAATTTAATTAAATCTAAAAACAAGCAATGATGAAATTATTAAACTACATCACTTTCATTTTCTGTTTTTTATTGATTGCCTGCAGCAACGATACTACCAAGAAAAATATAAAAATCTCTGATGTACATTCTGAAGAGAAAAAATCGGTTCCATTTACATCAGATGCGAAAACCATTCACGTTTTTGTGGCATTGTGTGACAATAAATATCAGGGGATTGTACCCGTTCCCGAAAACATTGGAAATGGTCAGGATCCCGACAACAATCTGTATTGGGGTTGCGGATTTGGCGTACGAACTTATTTCAAAAAAAGTAAGGAATGGAAATTTATCGAAAGCCGAAAACTAAAATCTGAAAAGCTTGAAAGAATAATTTTTAAACATTCCACCAAAAATTATTATCTCGTTGCCGATGCTTACGATGGTCAGTTCATCAAAAATACAACAGTTGATTTCCTTAAAAGCAGTTCAGGAAACTTAAAAGATACTTTAAAAACCGGAAAAACCGTCATAGGAATTGGTGGAAATGCAAAGCTTTTAGCATACGTTGGCCACGATGGACTGATGGATTTCCAATTAAATGAAACCTTTGAAAACACCGATCAACAGAAGCGTGACGTAATCATTCTGGCCTGCTACAGCAAAAAATATTTCACACCTCATCTTCAGAAAACCAACGTCAATCCTTTGGTTTGGACTACAGGATTAATGAGTCCTGAAGCCTACACTTTGCACGACGCCATTTCCGGCTATCTGAATTCCGAAAGTAATGAGCAAATTCGTTCCCGCGCAGCAAAAGCCTATTCAAAATACCAGAAATGCAGTGACAAAGCCGCTCGAAATCTGTTGGTTACAGGTTGGTAGAATTTATAATTTTAAATAATTTTCAGCCTTTCTTCTTCCAGATCAATTTGGTACAGCTGCTGGCGGATGATGTCTTCATTGATTGCAGGATCCTGATTGAGTTCCGTAAGATATTCCCGCTGGCTTTCCAGGATTTCAGTGAAGATCTGTTTGGTTCGTTGTTCATCCAGCTGTCGTCTGATGCTTTTGCGCGTTCTTCCCACTGGGTGAGAAGTTTTTCTATCATCAGATTTCCCTGATATTTGTTTTCATATTTATCTTTCAGCACCTCGTACACGTGTTTTTTTAAGCCCTGTTTCATTTGAAGTTTAGTAGATTCTTCGTTTTCATCGAGGATTAATTCATCAAAAAATTTCATCCTTTTAATGAAAACCGGAAGCGTTAATCCCTGAACTAAGAGCGTTAATAAAATCACGACAAAGGTGATGAACAAAATTAAATTCCGATGCGGAAATGGCTCTCCATTGCTCAGAGTAACCGGAATTGACAGTGCTGCTGCTAAAGAAACCACTCCTCTCATCCCTGTCCGCCCCAAAAGTATAGGCATGAGGAAGCGCATTTTGTTTGATCTTGCTCTTGGTGCAACACCTGGTCTGAAAATCAAGGTAGCAATGAGTGCGGAATAAGAACTGATCATTCTTGCAGCAATTAAAATTGCAGTAACCAAAACACCATAACCAACAGCAGTGCTGAGTGGAATCCCTTCTGAACGGATGCCGTCTGCAATTTCCGGAAGTTCAAGACCGATAATCAGGAAAACAATCCCATTCAAAATGAACACAAAACTTTCCCCAGACGCTGTATCCACGGATTCTGCTTGCGCTGTTTAAGAAAATCAAACGCTTTGAAGACATGTATAATCCGCCGCACACAACCGCCATTACACCAGAACTGTGAAGCTGCTCGGCGATCCAGTACATAAGATACGGTTCAATCAAAGTTAAAGCTATATGTGAAGGTGCGTCTGTAGGCAAACGTTTATGCGCCTGAACAAAAAGCCACGCAATCACCAAACCAATTGCTGCACCGCCGATAACCATCCACAAAAAACTAAGCGATGCTTCCTGCCAGATAAACTGTCCCGTTCCCACAGCAATTAATGCGAATCTGAAAATAATTAATGAAGATGCGTCATTCAAAAGACTTTCCCCCTCGAGAATTGCTGATGTGGATTTAGGAATTTTCACAAATTTCATGATTGCTCCTGTGCTCACTGCGTCTGGAGGAGAAACAATTCCGCCGAGAAGAAATCCTAAGGCAATCGTGAACCCAGGGATAAAATAGTTGGCAGCCAAAGCGACTGCAAAAGCTGTAAAAAATACAACGAGAAATGCAAAACTGCCAATGATTCTCCACCATTTTTTCATTTCTTTAAATGAAATTGCCCAGGCTGCTTCGAAAAGTAATGGTGGAAGAAAAATAAAGAAAATCATGTCTGGATCTATCTTCACAACAGGCAGACCGGGTATAAAACTGATGGCCAAACCGCCAACAACAAGCAAAATGGGATATGCAATCCTGAGTTTTGTTGCCCACATATTGAGCAGTACGATAACGGCAATCATTGCAAGAAAAAATGGAAGAAGGGTGTGCATAAAATCTATTTGTGTTTTAAAAAAAATATCGAAAAAGTTTACATCAGAACATCATTCACAGGCTCGATTGGTTTTGGCAAATCAGTCTCGCCGAGGATCTGAAGCAAATCAATCTCAATGGTTCTGCAGATAGAAAGCATGGGAATATCTGTACCAAGGCCTTCAAAAGGGTTTTCTGAATAGTCGCCAATAAGTTCCATCACAACATATATCCAGCTAACAACCGTTCCGAATGGAATCATCAGCCAAACACCCGCCTCACCTAATTTTGCAAACTCGGCAACAATACCCAAAGGCAGAAGAAAAATAAAAATACCGTTAAAAATAAAGCTCAGATTGGCATACTGACGCGGCAGAGGAAACTTTTTAATACGTTCAGCCCTGCCCTGATGATCGTAGAAATCGTTCAGAATGTTTTGCATATCAAGCTGTCGTCTCATGTGGAGAATTTCCTGTTCTTCCAGCAATGCCAAATCCTGTGACTGCAGATTGATGATTTGCGTAGCTTTGTTGGCTGCTTTGTCCCACTCTTTTTCGTTTGCAAAGTAATTTTTCTGATGTTTGTCATTCAGATAATCCTGAAACTGCCCTACCCCGAATTGATCTCTCCGCCTGGTGGCAATTCTCGCAAAATGATGAGTGAGACTCACATGCTCCCACTGTGTAGGAACGAGCAGCTGCTCCCGGAAGGTCTAAAGCCATGCGATATGACGGTAAATGAGATTGGTCTTTATTTTTTTGATTTCTTCATCAGAATACTGACCGTTTTTCACATAAGAATTAACCATCACACCCCAGCTCCGGCTGCTGTTGACAATCGCTCCCCAGATTTTCCTGGCTTCCCAGACACGGTCATAACTTTGATTATTTTTAAATCCCACATAAAACGCAACCGCCGTTCCCACCAGTGAAACCGGCAGCCAGGGAATCGAAATCCAGTGCCTTTGTATGCTACAGCCACAATCAGTATATACGCAACCAGCCACCATAGGTGATGACCTGCAAACTCCAAAACTCCTTTTACAGTAAAACTCTTCTTAACTAACATCTGTGTAAAATTTTATTTAAACTCCCGAATATAATGAAAGTTTTTTTTATGATGCAAAAAGAGAAAATTTCACACTACAGCTTCTATAGAGTTTAAAGATGACGAATCTTAAATAAAAATGTAATGTCTGAAAACATTGTGAGGAAAATTGATGGCGGTTACTTTCCGATACAAAACTTAGAAAAAATATTCCCCAACACCTCATCATTGGTAAACTCCCCTGATATCTCCCCCAGATATTCCAAAGCATATCGAAGTTCATACGCCAGAAGTTCTGTTGAGATTTTTCCGGAAATGGCAGCTTCCACCTGCTTCACAGATTCCAGAGATTTCTGTAAAGCTTCATAGTGCCGCTGGTTGGTGATGATGGTACTTTCCTGAGTTTCCAGATTTTGAATGTACTCTGTAAGTTCAGACTTTAACTCTTCAATTCCTGTCTTATTTTTAGCAGAAATTCCTATAATCTGGGAAGTATATTTTGGGAAAAGCTCAGATTTCAGATGCGTATCAAACTCATTTACAGTTTGTTCAGACTGAAGATCAATTTTATTATGAAGAAGTATGATTTTCAAATCATCACGGTAAAATTCTTTGATAAACTCAATCACTTCCTGCGGTGTAGAATCGAATTCATCATATAAGTACAGAAGAATTTTTGCCTTTTCAATTTTTTCCTTTGATTTTTTTACACCAATTTCCTCAATAACGTCGGTCGTTTCACGAATTCCCGCCGTATCAATGAATCGAAAGGCGGTTCCCTCAATGTGCAAGACTTCCTCAATCGTATCACGGGTCGTTCCGGCAATTTCAGAAACAATCGCGCGTTCTTCCTTCAGCAATGCATTCAGCAAAGTAGATTTTCCGGCATTTGGTTTCCCGATGATGGCAACATCCACCCCATTTTTAATCGCATTTCCGTACTGGAAACTGTCAATCAGCGAACGCAATTTTACTTCGGTTCTGTTCAGTGAGGCCGTCAGAGCTGCCCTGTCGGCAAATTCTACATCTTCTTCTGCAAAATCAAGTTCCAGCTCAATCAGTGAAGTAAAATTCAATAAATCAGTTCTCAGAATCGAAATTTCATTCGTAATTCCTCCTTTCAGTTGGTTTAAAGCCACTTTTCGCGAAGCCTCGTTTTCAGAAGCAATCAAATCAGCAATCGATTCGGCCTGGCTCAGATCAATTCTTCCGTTCATAAAAGCACGCATCGTAAATTCGCCTGCTTTCGCCATTCTTGCGCCATTTTTAATCAGAACTTCCAGAATTTTCCTCGCAATATGCGGCGAACCGTGAAAAGAAATCTCCACAGAATCCTCAGCCGTAAAAGTTTTCGGACCTTTGAAAAGAGAAACCATCACTTCGTCAATGATTTCAGGCTGGATGTCAGACGCTGGATGCTGGATGTTTTCCGAAGCATTTTCCGCAGTTTGCAAAGTCCCCCTCGGGGATTTAGGGGATTCCACAATAAACCCGTAATGAACCGTATGCGAATCCACTTTTTCAAGATTTTTACCCTTAAAAACGCTGTTTACAATTTCAAAAGATTTATTTCCCGAAATTCTGATAATTCCGATAGCTCCGATTCCGTTGGCAGTGGCCAGTGCGCAGATAGTGTCCTGATTCATGCTGCAAAATTACGGAATAAACATTTAAAATTTAAGATTCATAATTCAGGTTTTAAAACATCACTTTCAATCAAACTCAACTGCCCACACCCCTCAAACCCTCAAACCCTCCTACTGTAACGAATGTCATCCTGAGCCCGTCGAAGGACTCAAACCCAAACACCCTCCCACATTTTCAGGAGCCGGGAACCTGCTGTCCGCTGTATCTTTTTTGCTTTCAGAAAGGTTTTATAACAACAAAGGATGTATCAGCAAAAAAGGATGCCGCTTCCATCAGGGCTAAGGAATAACGCTTTTTTATAAATATCTCTGTTAATTGAAAAACATTTTTTGTAATTTAGATTACAGAAATACATCTGATATTTTTGAAAAGACTTTACGCTATTGCATTAGACAAAAATTGATAAACGTATATTTCATGGGAATTTTAGCACTCGTTTTAATACTTATCATCATAATAATATTTTTTATATTAAAAATTCCCAAACTTTCAGGTTCAGAGAAAATAGTAATTGTAATATCAGTGTTGCTGCTGTGTGCAATCATTTCAGCGGTGTTTTTTATTACAGGCTTTGAGCGGGGAAGAGAGCTGGAAGAGGAAGAAGAACATTTTACGGCCAAAAAAAATCAGACACGGTAAAAAAAGAAGGCAGCCCACTCACAAAAGTTTCAGAAGAAAAAATGCCATCAGCCATTAATTTTAAGGAAAACAACGCAATTTTATTTGAAATTGAAGGTACTTATCAAGCGAAGAATGAAAAAGACTGCAAGATGAATCTGATTTTATACTACTACAAAAATCAGCTTAAATATAAACTCAAAACCAAAACCCAGGAGTTCTCAAATGATGCTGAAATTGAATTGAATGAGGAAAAAAACGGTTATTACATCACCTTTAAAAATATTGAATGGAGTGAATATCTCGGCGCTCTGGATAATGAAGGCGAACCCATCAGCAAAGATATTGAAGTGCCGGACATGGTTTCCGGTTCTCTGTATAAAGATCAGATAACCCTGCAGAATTACGGCAATTCGATGAACTATTATGTATTATTTGATGATTGTGATGAAAAATATATAGAATTGATCAGGAAGTAAAAATATCCTGCAAAATTCAATGCAGGACATTTATATATGTAAACGGTTAGTTTTGAAACAAGCTTAATAATCTGAAAATATTAAATAAATCTTAATGGTTCAGTCTGAAATTCACTATTAACATTTCACTTTTAACATTTTTTAAATCGGGCTCACCAGTTCTAAAAACCAGTCTTTCACTTCGCCTTCCAGATGTGGCGTCAGTTTTTCTTCACAGGTTTTATGGTAGGCGTTCAGCCAGTTGATTTCATCCTGAGAAAGCAGTTCTTTCACGATATCATTTTTGAAAAACGGACAGAAAGTTAATGTTTCAAACTCGTAAAAAGTTCCGTGAATCGTGGTTTCAGATTCTTTTACGGCAATCAGATTTTCGTGACGGATTCCGTATTCACCTTCCAGATAATATCCCGGTTCGTTAGACACAACCATTCCCACCAAAAGCTCCTGCGGATTCATATCTTTTCTGATATTTTGCGGGCCTTCATGCACGTTCATAAAACTCCCAACACCGTGACCAGTTCCGTGATTGTAATCTTTTGCATGCATCCACAACGGCAGTCTTGCAATCGCATCCAACTGAACACCTCTCGTTCCTTTCGGGAATTTCACCATCGAAAGACGGATCATACCCTGTAAAACCAAAGTAGAATTAATTTTAAATTCCTCAGACACCGCTCCCAAGGCCAAAGTTCGGGTAATGTCCGTCGTTCCTTCCAAATACTGTCCACCGGAATCCACCAAAATACTCGCGTCACTCGTCACTTCTTTACTACCCTCGCTTTTTGCGGAATAATGCATCATCGCACCATTTTCTTTAAACCCGACGATGCTTCCGAAACTTTCACCCACAAAATTTTCACCTGCAGCACGGAAACTTTTCAGTTTTTCACCTATTGAATATTCGTTCATCGTTTCTTTGCCTGCACTGTGTGTTAACCAGTATAGAAATTTCACCATGGCAACACCATCTCTCACCATCACTTTTCTGAAACCTTCCAGCTCAGTCTCGTTCTTCTGAGCTTTCATCAGATTTCCGGGAACAGCCGCCTTCACAAATTCGTTTCCAACTTTCAAAGCTTCAAAAACCGACTGGTTGCTGTTCGGAGAAACTAAAACTCTTTCATTTTTTACAGTTCTCAGATGATTGTAAAACTCTTCGTAAGGCATCATTTTTACCCAAGCCTCATCCATTTGTTTTCTGGCCTCAACTTCCATTTTATCAAGGTCGGTAAAGAGAAATGCATCATTTTTAGTGATAATTACATATCCTAAAAATACAGGATTACTTTCTACATCGCTTCCTCTCAAATTCAGAGTCCAGGCCACATCATCCAAACTTGAAATAACGTGAACAGAAACTTCCTGCTCTTCCATTTTCTGGCGGATCGCAGAGAGTTTATCGTTAACAGACTTTCCTGCTCTCTCAACAGGATGCGTATAAATCGGATTTTTTGATGGCGTACCTCTTTCTTTCCAGACTTCTTTCAATAGAGGAAGATCCACCAAAGTCAAATTTTTCGCACTAAGTTTTTGGTAAAGAAGTTCCCAGTTGGAATGTGAAGTTGCCAAAGCATTTACCGCCACTTTTCCGCCTGCCGGGATTTCAGAAATAATCCAGTCAATATAGTTTGGCGTTCCTTCCATCCCATCTTTGAACAGGTCGATTCCTGAACCAGCGAGTTCGATGGGAGCCTGAGTAAAATATCTTCCGTCCGTCCAGAGTCCCGCCTTACCTTTTGTAACTACCACAAAACCTGCAGAACCAAGAAAACCTGACAGCCAAGCTCTTTCCTGCCATTCTTCAGGCAAATATTCGCTCATGTGAGGGTCAGCAGAATAAACTATAAATGCATCGACATTATTTTTTTGCATTTCTTCACGAAGTGCAGCAACTTTTTCGCTAGAAGTCATCTTTTATCAATTTTAAAAACGTGAAGTTACGGATTTTTGGGATTAAAATGTGGAATTTTGGTACGGGATGCGAGTTTCGGGATGCGTGTTTATACTTGTATCTAACTCCGACCTACCATCTCCCACCTCCACTCTTCCCTCCCTTCTGTACTCTTCCCTCCCTTCTGTACTCTTTCCTCTCCTATCTCCTAAAACCTACCACACAAATTCACTTTGGAAAGATTATTGTAATGTTAAATTTATGAAAACGCAGAATTACCAGAATCACCGAAAATTTTATGCTCCTCATCACTTCATTTATCTCCCTTTAGTAATTTTTTTACAGGGATATGGGGTTTATAAAGTTTTCGGTGATTCTGATAATCATCTTTTATGGATTTTATTTTCCATCATTATATTTCTGATTTTATATTTAGCAGTAATGGTTCGGCAACATTATGCCCTCGGACTTCAAAACAGATTGGTGAGACTGGAATTTAAGCAGAGATATTTTGAAATCTTCAATAAAAGGTCTGATGAAGTGGAAGCAAAATTAAACTTTGGTCAGATTGCAGCTCTGAGATTCGCTTATGACGATGAATTTAAAATTCTTTTAGATAAAGCACTACAGGAAAGGATTTCAGGCGACGAAATTAAAAAATCTGTAAAAAACTGGAGAGCAGATGAGCAGAGGATTTGATTCTCCCACACGCTCCGAAATTTGAGATTTGAGATTTCAAACATTTAATAATATTCACCCAACAATACTATAAACATCAAAAATTAAATTATTATGAAAAAGCTAAGTTTATTATTCATGTCAATGTTCAGCTTGATGCTTTTAACAAGCTGCGAAGCTGTAGAAACGATTTTTAAAGCAGGAATGTGGTGGGGAATCATCGTTGTCGTAGGAATTTTGGGAATTATCTTATGGTTATTCTCAAGGGGTAAAAACTCATAGTTGATCGTATGGAAAATTCAGATCTTGAAATTATTTCACATTTAAAACCTTCCAAGATCATCAAAATCATGAAAGATCCGGTGGCTTCTGCAAAGGCTGTAAATTTAATTTACACTTCCGATGCAGAGGCCTCCGGCATTATCCGGCGGAAGAGAGGGAAGAAATTTCAGTATTTCAAAGGCGATGAAAGAGTAAAAGACAAAGAAGAAATTAAACGAATCAACAGTTTGGTGATTCCGCCGGCATGGGAAAATGTGTGGATTTGTGCTTTAGACAACGGTCATCTTCAGGCAACAGGTTTTGATGTGAAAAACAGAAAACAGTACCGGTATCATCCACTTTGGAGTGCACTTAGAAACCACACGAAATTTTACAGAATGCTTCAGTTTGGATATGCCCTGTCAGAAATCCGTCTACAGCTAGAGAAAGATTTGGCCTTAAGAAATTTCGACAAAAGAAAAGTTTTAGCTTTGATTGTCAGCTTAATGCAACGCACTAATATCCGTATCGGAAATAACATTTATGAAAAACTTTACGGTTCTTTTGGACTGACTACTTTAAAGGAAAAACACGTAAAAGTGGAAGGTCAGAAAATCAATTTTTCATTCAAAGGAAAAAAGGGCGTGATGCACAATGTCAATCTTAAAAGTAAAAGGCTGGCAAAACTCATTATGAAATGTAAGGAAATACCGGGTAAAGAACTTTTTCAATACATTGATGCTGAAGGGAACACGCATTCTGTAGATTCAGGAATGGTGAATGATTATATTAAAGAATTGAGCGGCGAAGATTTTACGGCGAAAGATTTCAGAACCTGGTCCGGAACTGTAAATGCTCTGATCGCTTTCAAAGAAATAGGCTATGCTGAAAACAATACTCAATATAAAAAGAAAGTGAAAGCTGCCTTGGATATTGTTGCTGAACACTTAGGCAATACGAGCACGGTTTGCAGAAAATATTACGTACATCCTTTAGTCATCAATCTTTACGAAAATAATACGATTAAAAAATATCTGGATGAGCTTGAAATGATAGAAGAAAATGATGGAAAAGCTGGTTTGACACACGAGGAAAAATTAGTTTTGAAAATTCTGGAAACGGAGAAGATGTGAACAGGTGAATTGTGGATGTTTAATTCGCTTCGTTTGTCAATTTTTTTAATTTTAAACATTTAAGAAAAATTGAACCATTAAGATTTTTTAGTTTATAAGATTTCTTAAGATTCAGATAAATCTGAATCAAGCGATCCGCTCAATTATGTATGCGGATATTTTCCTAAACCAATATAAAATTTCAATATTTCAATGATTAAATTTCGCAGAGATGCTTTCAGCATGATAAAACGACGTGAAATTTAGAATTGCAATATCATCAACTCTAGTTAGAACAAATGGTGTAGATAGCTTAATAAAATCTTCAGATATTTCTTAAACCAACTTAAAAACTTCAAGACCTTAATGGTTTAAAATTCACTATTCACTCGCAAAGCAAAATTCACAATTGCCCTTCTTATTTGCAAAGCAAAATTCACTATTCACATTTTTTCATCATAAATTTTAAAAGTTGTAAATTTGTAAAACAGCAAAATAAAACAATACAACTTATATGTCAAAAGCAATTTCGCAAGTACCATTTGCAGTAAATGAGCCGGTAACTTCTTACGAACCGGGATCAAAGGAAGTAAAATCTCTTCTTGCAACGTACAAAAAAATGTGGGCAGAAAAGACAGAAATCCCAATGGTCATCAACGGAAAAGAAGTGAAAACAGGCGATACTGTTCATCTTCAGTCTCCTCAGGATCACAAACATGATTTCGGTTTTTATCATAAGGGGACGATGCAGCATGTGGATGATGCCATCAACTCTGCTTTAGCAGCAAAACAGGCGTGGAATGACCTGGGATGGGAGCACCGTGCAGCCATTTTCTTAAAGGCAGCTGATCTTTTGGCAGGGCCTTACAGAGATGTAATCAATGCTGCAACCATGATTGGGCAGTCTAAAAATGTTCATCAGACTGAAATTGACGCAGCTTGTGAATTCATCGACTTCTTAAGATTCAATGTAGAATTTATGACTGAAATGTATTCTGAACAACCGATTTCTGACGCAGGAATCTGGAACAGAGTAGAATACAGACCATTGGAAGGATTCTGTTTTGCAGTTACACCTTTCAACTTTACAGCGATTTCCGGAAACTTACCTACATGTATGGCAATGCTTGGAAACGTGGTGGTTTGGAAGCCTTCAGACAAGCAGATCTATTCTGCAAAAGTGATCATGGATGTTTTAATCGAGGCCGGGCTTCCTGCAGGAGTGATCAACATGATTTTTACAGACGGTAAAGAAACTGCTGAAAAAGTGATGGCTCACAGAGATTTTGCCGGACTTCACTTTACAGGTTCTACCAAGGTTTTCCAGGGAATGTGGAAAATGATTGGTGACAATATTCACAATTACAGAACGTACCCAAGAATTGTGGGAGAAACCGGCGGAAAAGATTTCGTAATCGCTCACCCTTCTGCAAACGTAGAAGCTGTTGCTACAGGTTTGGTAAGAGGTTCTTTCGAATATCAGGGACAGAAATGTTCTGCTGCTTCAAGAGCTTATATTCCTAAATCTCTTTGGCCAGATGTGAAAAAAGTAATGGAAACTCAGATCGCTTCAATTAAAGTAGGTTCGCCAGAAGATCCGTCAAACTTTGTGAATGCGGTAATCGATAAAAATTCTTTCGAAAAATGTAAAGGATATATTGATAGAGCGAATGCTTCAAGTGTTGCAAACGTTGTAATAGGTGGAAAAACTGATGATTCTAAAGGTTGGTTTGTATATCCTACAGTTATTGAAACTACAGATTCTCAGTACGAAAGCATGGTAGAAGAAATCTTCGGCCCGATTTTGTCTGTTTTCGTTTACGAAGATGAAGATTGGGCAGAAACTTTAAAAGTGGTAGATTCTTCGTCTCCTTATTCATTAACAGGTTCAGTTTTCGCACAAGACAGATATGCGGTAAATGAAGCTTTCAAAGCACTGGAAAATGCATCTGGAAACTTCTATATCAACGACAAACCAACTGGTGCAGTTGTGGGTCAACAGCCTTTTGGTGGAGGAAGAGCTTCAGGAACCAACGATAAGGCAGGTTCTAAAATGAACTTACTTAGATGGACTTCCGTGAGATCAATAAAAGAAACTTTTGTTTCTCCTAAAGATTATAAATACCCTTATCTGGGATAAGTAATGAATAATGGGCAATGAGTAATTGTTCCTTTTAAATGTAAGCCTCGAAATTCTGGTTTTGAGGCTTTCATTTTGAATAAATTTAAAAATCATTAATGACTGAAGGTAATATTAACAAACTTTAATGTTCTTTATCTTATTTTAAGATTTATTTCTAGTCAATTGGAATAATAATTGACATAAAACTATTACACCAAACAAAATATTATGAAAAAGTTAATAATCGCATCAATCTTTGGATTTACAGTCACAGCTTGTGGAACTAAAGAAACTTCTACCAGCGGAACAGAAAGAGATTCTACTACAGTAGACAACACGCAGAGTATGTCTCCATCTACAATGGACAGTACAATGCAGTCCGCACCAGCTGATACTGCGGTAATGAAAACAGACTCAGCTTCAGTAAAGTAAATTTTATTCAAAAACCTAATCCTCAAATATTGTTTTGAGGATTTTTTTTGCGCTTTTACCAGATTATTTTACTGAAATTAGTTTATATTTGATTAATCAATCCAAATAATTTAAAATGAAAAATACAATCCTGAGTACTTTAACCCTACTCGCATTAGCAACAAGCTGTGCAGACAAAAAAGAAAACAGAGAAGAATTTAAAGAAAATCACAACAAAGATTCTCTCAGAAACACATCGGGAGATAATGCTGTGAATAATTCCGAGCCTGTGAATTCTGCTGATTCTTCCAGATATAAAACAGACACAGCTCAAACTCCTACTAATTACAAAGACCTTCCGGTAAATAAGCAAGGCGGGGGAAGCCGTTAGTTTTATTAAAATTTAACACTGAAATTAATTCTCTTACAGCAGATATTCATAATTTTATATCATGAATTCAGAAAAGACAGGATTAGTGCTGTCCGGCGGCGGAACCAAAGGAATTGCTCATGCAGGAGTTATAAAATTTTTGAATGAAAAGAATATTAAAGTTGACATTCTTTCATGCTGCAGTGCAGGCTCAATCGTAGGCTGTCTCTACGCAATAGGAAAATCTCCTGAAGAAATTTTAGACTTTTTTAATTCTGTCTATTTTTTCAACTGGAAGCATTTTGCGTTTAATCAACCTGGGTTGGTATCTTCAGGAATCTTCAGAAACTATCTGAAACCTATTTTTAGTGACCTAAAAATAGGAGATTTAGAGAAAAAAGTAAAAATTGTTGCCACAGAACTGGTTTCTGGAACACAAAAAATTTTTGATGATGATTTTGAAATCGTAGATGCCATCATCGCCTCCTGCTCTATTCCGGGAATTACCACGCCATATATTATTGGCGGTGAAATGTATTGTGACGGTGGGGTTTTAAACAATTTTCCGGCAGATATCATCCGGAATGAATGTGAGCATCTGATTGGCGTTTTTGTCTCACCACCCCATAATATGGAAATTAATGATCTCAAAACTATAAAAGCAATTGTATCAAGATCTTACGACCTTTTGTCATATCGGGTTGAAAAAATTAAATTTGATTATTGTGATTGGCTGATTACGTCTCAGGATTTCTCCAGCTACGGTACTTTTGAAAGAAAAAAAAACCGTCTGGAAGAGCTTTTCAACATTGGATACAAGTCTGCGGAAAACAGCTATGATCAGGTTTCGGATATTAAACAAAATCCAGCAGACAGCACATTTTAATATATATCTGACTGTAAAAGACTAAAATAGCAAAGAAAAAACCGGGTTATATTTTGTATGTTCAGGTTTTTTCATAAATTTAAACTGTGGATTGGCAATTGATTTGCTGATTTCACCCAAAACCAAAAATCTCAAAATAAATAATAATATGGCAATGTTTAATTATGGCGTTGGCGGAAACGAAGTGAAAGTTGATGCCAATGAAGCAATCGCACAGATTCAGGAAAACAAATCTTTAATCGTGAGCCAGCTTACCACAGACGAATCTTACACCCCGGAAATCGTAACCGGACTTAAAACGGTAGAAGATGTTTTCAGGCACTTCCAGCCTTCCGTTGAAGTGCAGCACGAAGATGCAGAAGGCAATTCTGTTGAAGAAGAATTCCGCTTTAAAAATCTCGCAGACTTTACCCCGAAAAATCTTGTTAACAACTCAGAATATCTTCAGAAACTGAGCATGGAGCAGGATCAGTACAACAAAATTGTACGTCAGCTGAAAACCAACAAAATCCTCAGAAATATGCTTGAAAACGAACAGTCAAGAGCAGCATTTTTAGAAGTTTTGAAAAATGTAGCTCAGGAACTTGAAAAATAAAAAAACACCGCAAAATATTATGGAAAACAAACTTCAGACATCCGAAAATCCGCAAGAACAGAAGCAGTTTCAGGATAAAAGACCGTCGTCTGCCAATCCGTTGGAAGAGCTGAACAGAATTGGAGGCTTTGGCTTTATAGAATCTGTTGTGGATGGCATTGCCAATATGAATCCTACGAGAAAAGCGAGAAAAGAAATATTCTTAAATGATTCTAATAAATCTGATGAAAGGAAAGAACTTCTTCAGAAAATAAATCTTTGGGTAGAGCTTCTGGAAGGAAGCGAAAACGCCGAAAAAATGGCCGAAACCTGTAAAAACAAAGCCCAAAGTGCTGAGAACAATTTAAAAATTAATCTTAAAAACGCCTTAGATTCTGTTCGTCAGTTGGAAACTTCATACCGCACAGTCGCTCAGTTTTATAAAAATACTGAGCTCGATAAAGTAGACAATGTAAGCATCGTCAACGCAAGTCTTGATCAGGTTTCAGATCTTGATAATCCTGTATTTATTGATGCGATTGCAGATGAGTTTAAACAGTATTATGATCGTCTGGATCTTAGGGACAACTACTCTATTCTGGCCATTCCGGGATATTTGGGTTCAAATAAAGTTGTAGAAAAATGGGCTAAGATATGTAATGAAAATAAGGTAATGATGGTTACCGATTTTGCCAATCTTGACAAACCGGATGATGTGGTAGATCTTTTCCACTCTGCAAATCTTACAGGTGGTGAACTTCACAGAAGTAACGTCATTATGACCTGCAACTGGCTTGTAGGAAGAGGTAGAGCTGAAGAAGTGGGCGAAGAAGAAAATGTGGAACTGCCACCATCCACTTCACTGGCAGGAAAAATTCACAAAACTTTGATGTCTCAGGTGGCTGCCGGTAAAAAACACGGTAACATTAACGAAGTAGATGCTGTAAAATTTGATTTAAAGAAAAGTGAAATTTCTCAGCTTGAAAAGATGGGTCTTGTGCCAATGGTTAACGAGTATGGAAAAATCATGGCGTTCTCAGCAAAAACATTGTTTACAGGCGATAACATCGGTCTTCAGACCTATTCTGTAGTTCGTGTTTTTGATTATGTAACCAAAGTTTTACTCGATTTCTTAAACAGAAGAGCTTTCGAAAACTGGAATGCAAGAAACGAAGATGATCTGAGAAGACAAATCGTGAGCTTCCTTGACGGAATCAAAGGAGCAGATAAACTTATCGAAAAATTCAAAATCGTAAGATTTGAGCAGGATAAAGTGAATAAAGACAGAGTTTGGTTAGACATCAGGCTTACTCCTTATTTTCCTACAAAAAGTTTTGTTATCAAACTTGACGGTCACAAAGGCGATGACGGAAACGAGTGGGATGCAGAATATATTCAGGATTAATTTAATTATAATAAATCATAAAAACAGACTGTCATTTTTGGCGGTCTGTTTTGTTTTGATCTAATTCAATATGTGAAAAAATTGATTGCTAGCTAAAGTAAGAGAAACTTTGAATTTTTTGTATATTTTGCAAGCTTTTGAAATTTCTTACTGTAATTAATTCTTTTGTCGCTTCAGCGGTTTCAAAACATTTCATATTTAAGTATCTTTGCACTTTACTATTGAGATTCTTTACTTGAAACCAAAAAAAAACTCCACAGACTTTCTACACATCGGAAACAAAATCCAGAACTGGTACACCCAAAATGCCCGAGATTTACCTTTCCGAAATACAAAAGATCCCTATAAAATATGGATTTGTGAAATTGTGTTTCAGCAAACCAGAATTGCTCAGGGTTTGGGACATTATAACAGGTTTATTGAAAGATTTCCGGATATAGAAACTTTGGCGGAAGCCGATGAAAACGAAGTAATTCTTTATTGGAAAGGTTTGGGATATTACTCCAGAGCCATCAATATTCATAAAGCTTCAAAGCAGATTATGACGGAGTTTTCGGGGAAATTCCCGTCTGATTATGATGATATTTTAACGTTAAAAGGAGTGGGAAAATACACGGCTGCTGCTGTTTCGAGTATTTGTTTCGGGGAAAGAAGACCTGCCGTTGATGGAAATTTCTACAGAGTTTTAAGCAGAATATTTGCTGATGATTTCGATGTTTCTCAAACAAATGCATTTCCCTATTTTTCTGAATTGGCTTTTTTAATTATGCCCGAAAACGCTGGCGATTTTAATCAGGCGATGATGGATTTGGGTTCGGAAATCTGTAAACCGAAAAACCCAGATTGTGGCGATTGTCCTGTAAAAGATGATTGTCTTGCTTCTGCACTCGGGAAAGTCTCAGAATTTCCTCAAAAGACAAAAAAAGTGAAAGTTGAAAATCTTTCATTGAAATATTATTTTGTTCACAGAGACGGAAAATTTATCATTCAGCAACGTGGCGACGGCTTTATCTGGAAAAAACTGTATGAATTTTTACCTGAAATATCATCAGAACTGATTCCGTTTATAAAAAATTTTAAAATAATCAGTCATAAACTTACGCACAGGAATCTCAGCATCGAAATTTGTGATACTGAAATAACTTCTGAAACCGTTTGGAATGAATTGATTTCCGATAAAAATTTCATTATTTCCGACTTTAAAGATTCTCAAAATAGATCATTTCCCAAACCGTTGGAAAATTATATTCAAAACACATTGAAAGACTGAAATTTGTCTCTTAAAATCTAAAATCTAATTTGTATTTTTGCCGGATGATAAAAAAAGTCAGTTTTATTTGTGCATCTGTTGTACTTATTTCATGTGGAAAGGAGACAACACCGAAACCTTTTGGTGAATTAAGATTAGAATATCCAGCACCAAAATATCAGAAGATGGATAAAAACTGTAATTACAGCTTTGAATATTCAGGTTTCGCCAATCTCAGTGACGCAAAACGTCCCTGCTGGTATTACCTTAATTACCCGAAAATGAAGGCAAAGGTTTTTATATCATACTACCCTATTCAGAATAATTTTGACGATCAGGTAGCTGAAGCCGAGAAAATGGTTTACAGACATACCGTAAAAGCAAGTTCTATCGATACAAAATCATTCGAATATCCTGAAAGAAAAGTCTACGGAAATTTTTACGAACTGAAAGGCCAGACTGCCGCCAACATCCAGTTCTATGCAACAGACAGTACAAAACATTTTGTAACGGCTTATCTCTATTTCAACTCAAGACCGAAACCGGATTCTTTAGCGCCTGCTGTAGATTACATCAAGAAAGACCTGATGCACATTTTGGACACTTTTGAGTGGAAAAAATAAAAATAAATAATAAACATATCAATATGAAACCGCTTTTAACTTTTTATAAGAAAAAAATTAAATAAAAATCTGCGGAAACATATAAAAAGAAAATAAACATAAAAATATGAAACTTTTAGTAGTAGGAAGTGTAGCATTTGATGCAATTGAAACCCCATTTGGTAAAACAGATAAAATTTTAGGTGGCGCAGCTACTTACATCGCAATAACTTCATCAATTTTAGGTGTAAAATCAGGAATTGTTTCTGTGGTGGGAGGAGATTTCCCACAGGAATATCTTGATATGTTCAGCAAAAGAGACGTTAATCTTGAAGGCCTGGAAATCGTGAAAGACGGAAAGACATTCTTCTGGTCTGGGAAATATCACAATGATTTGAATTCTAGAGATACTTTGGCTACCGAAGTGAATGTTCTGGAAAACTTTGATCCGAAAATTCCAGATTCTATGCAGGATGCAGAGGTTTTATTGCTTGGAAACCTTCACCCCGGCGTTCAGCTTTCGGTTTTGGAGAAGATGAAAAACCGTCCGAAACTTACAATTCTGGACACGATGAACTTCTGGATGGATACAGCGATGGATACTCTGAAACTGATGATTGCCAAAACAGACGTGATCAGTATTAATGATGAAGAGGCAAGACAGCTTTCAGGCGAATATTCTCTGGTAAAAGCAGCGAAGAAAATTCACGAGATGGGACCCAAATACGTAATCATCAAAAAAGGGGAACACGGAGCAATTTTATTTGGTGAAGGAAAAATCTTCGCCATCCCGGCACTTCCACTGGAGGAAGTTTTTGATCCAACAGGAGCCGGTGATACTTTTGCAGGTGGTTTTGCTGCTTACATTGCTAAAAAAGGTACATTTGATTTCGATACAATGAAGGCTGCCCTGATCGTAGGTTCTGCGATGGCATCTTTCACGGTAGAAAAATTCGGAACGGAAAGAATTGAAGAAGTAGAAGAAACTGACGTTTATTTGAGAATAAAACAGTTCAAAGAATTAACTACTTTCGAAATCGATCTTGCTTAATCATTGGTTTTAAGAAATATTTATAATAAAAAATTTAGTACGTTTCATTAAGAATTCTAAATTTGCAACTTGTTTAATAGTAAAAAATGATAAATAAATTTAAAATTGCTTTTCTTTTAGGTATTTTCGCGATGCTTTTCTCGGTAAACACCTCAGCTCAGCTAAAGAAAGGTCAATTGGTAGATGGGATTGCTGCGGTAATTGGCGATGAGATCATCCTTGAATCTGATGTTGAAGAACAGCTTAATTACGCAAAACAGCAAGGTGCGGCAGAAACCAACAAATGCGAATTTCTTGAAAACCTTCTCAACAATAAACTACTTGTAGTTCAGGCAAAAAAAGATACGCTTATTGAGAACCGTTCTGCAGCCATTAAGGAGCAGGCAAATGCAAAGTACAACCAGCTTATTTCTCAGTTTCCGGACGAGAAAACAATGCTTGCAGCTTACAAATTCCGTAATCAGTATGAGATGAAAAATGCCATCGAAAAAATTGATACCGATCAATATTACGGACAGGCAAAATATCAGAGAATTACTGAAAAAGCAGACGTTACTCCTAATGAAGTAACAGATTTTTACAATCAGTTTAAAACTCAGCTTCCGCAGATTAAAGACGAAGTTTCTCTTTCTCAGATTTTTATGTATCCAAAATTAACGGAAAAACATAAAGACGAATTAATTGCAAGACTGAAAAAAATAAAAGCAGACATCCAGGGTGGTGAATCTTTCGAAAGCCAGGCAAGAATTTATTCTGAAGACAAAGGTTCCGCTGCTACGGGAGGTTTGATGAAAAACGTTTTCAAAGGTCAGATGGTAAAGCCTTTCGAGGCTGCAGCACTGAATCTTCAGGAAGGCGAAATTTCTGATCCTGTAGAGTCTGAATTTGGTTATCACATTATTCAGCTGGTGAAAAAATCAGGTAAAGCTTACGATGCGCGTCATATCCTTTTAATGGCAACACCAAATGAGGAAGAGATTGCTTCTGCAAAGGTAAAATTAGACAGCATCCGAGGTTTGATTCAGTCTGGAAAAATTACTTTCAAAGAGGCAGCCTTCAAGTTTTCTGATGATAAAAGAACAAAATTCAATGCAGGAGTAATTCCTGGTGCGGACGGTTCCAACAAAATCGAAAGAGAAGGTATCCCGGGAACCATAACGTACGAATTGGCAGGTCTGAAAAAAGGAGATATCACAACAGCATTTGATGATAAGGACGAAAGAGACAGAGTTGTGGTAAAAATTGTAAAAATTGAAGATGACATCGCTGCTCACCAGATTACTTTGGAAACAGACTACGACAGAATTAAGCAACTGGCTTTAAACAGACGCCGAAATGAAATGGTAGAGAAATATGTGAACGAAAAAATCCCTACTACATTTGTATCAATCGACGGACGTTACAACTGCGAATTTAAAAGCAACTGGAAGAAAGCTTCCATTTCTAAATAAATCTTTAAACCTTCTTAAATGAAGGTTTTTTTATGCCATAAAGATTAGTTTTAGTATTTTTATCAGGTTTGTACAGTAACATTGATTTCATTTAAAAATAAAATATGCAGGCAGAGCAAAACAGAATCACGCAACTTTTTAATATTCAATATCCTGTCATTCAGGCTGGGATGATTTGGCATTCCGGCTGGAGGCTTGCTTCCGCAGTATCCAACTCCGGTGGTTTGGGACTGATAGGTTCCGCAAGTATGTATCCCGATGTTTTGCGGGAGAATATCCAGAAATGTAAGCAAGCTACAGATAAACCTTTCGGAGTGAATGTTGCCCTGCTCTATCCTAATTTAGATGAAATTATTCAGATTATTTTAGAAGAAAAAGTAGAAATTGTTTTCACCTCAGCAGGGAATCCCAAACTTTATACAGAAATACTTCAGAAAGAAGGCATAAAAGTCGCTCATGTGGTTTCATCTACCAAATTTGCTGTAAAATGCGAAGAGGCAGGGGTGGACGCCATCGTAGCAGAAGGCTTTGAGGCAGGCGGTCATAACGGACGGGACGAGACCACCACACTGTGTCTTATTCCCAATGTTAAAAAACATATTTCGAAGCCTCTAATCGCTGCCGGCGGAATTGCCTTAGGCTCCCAAATGAAAGCTGCGATGATCTTAGGCGCAGACGGGGTGCAGATTGGCTCCAGATTCGCAGCGACGGTGGAAGCCAGCGCCCACGACAACTGGAAAAATAAAATCACGGAGCTTAAAGAAGGCGATACGCATCTCACACTGAAAGAGCTTGCTCCGGTACGTTTGGTTAAAAATAAATTCTTTAATGAACTGGAGGAAATATATAACCAGGGGCGGAACAAAGAAGCTTTGAATGCAACTCTGGGCAGAGCGCGCGCAAAACTTGGGATGTTTGAAGGAAATTTGGACGATGGAGAGCTGGAAATTGGTCAGGTTTCGGCGCTCATTGATGATGTGCTGCCGGTAGAGGATGTAATGATAAATCTCATCAAAGAGTTTAATGATTGCCGGGTACCACATTTATAAGTGCTTTTGAGTTATATTTTATTTAAAAAAAAATTCGATATTAGCAGAATATAATTTTTAGCCAAATTTTCTCAAGTCAAATGGATTCTAAACAGCAATTTTTAAATATATCTGATGAAGCGAAAGAGATATATCTTTCACATATTTCTGCAGATCCCGTAATTTTCGGGTTTGAAAATAACGAGCTCAAAGTTCTTCTCGTGAAAATGAATTACCGCAACAAATGGCTTCTGCCGGGAGGTTACATAAGAAAAGATGAAGATTTGGACGATGCAGTGCAGAGAATTATACAGGAGAGATCTGGTCTTTCTGACGTCTATCTGCAGGAATTCGGGATTTTTGGTAAAAAAAGCCGCAGTGAAGAATATTTTGAAGATTTTGATGATACGCTTTTTCACAAACAGCGCTTTATCTCTGTAGGATATCTGGCTCTCTACAACCCGTCAAGCAGTGATCTGGTGAAAGATGAGCTCAGCCAGTCATGCGAATGGGTCTATCTAAGCCAGCTGAATGATTTTGACCTGGCAATGGATCACCGTGAGATTATTGAGAAAGCACTGCTTGCCCTGAGAGAAAAAATTGCAATCAGACCAATAGGTTACAACCTGCTTCCGGAAAAATTTACTCTGTCTGAAATTCAGAAACTTTATGAAACTATTTTGGGTAAAGAATTAAACAGAGGGAATTTTTACCGCAAGATAAAAAACTTAGGCATCCTCAAAAAGCTGGATGAGCAGAGACGCGGAGGCGCTCACAAGTCTCCCGATCTCTATACCTTTGACGAAGAAAACTACAGAAAAGCCTTAGAAAACGGACTTACCAACTGGTAATCTGATTTTTCAGTCTGCATCTCAGGAAATACATTTCTGATTCTCATCTTCCAAATTTGAAGTACTCTGAAAGGGGGTGTTTTTTCCCTTTCATAAACGCTGAGGCCATTTCCATACCTGTTACCGAGAATGTAATTCCGTTTCCGCCAAATCCGCAGACGAAGTAAGAATTTTTAAAATTTTTGTGCCCGCCAATGTAGGGTAAGCCATCATCAGTTTCACCAAAAGTTCCGGCCCATACAAAATCTGTGTAGAAATGTTCACCGGGTTTTATTCTTTTAAGATTTCTCAGAATTTCTTTTTCTTTTTTGCCCAAAAGAGCATCTCTTTTTTCGGCATTATCAAAATCTTCGTCACCGCCACCTATTAAAAAACGTCCGTCATCTGTACTTCTCATGTAGAGGTAAGGCTCATCTGTATTCCAGATCAGCATATTTTCGATGCTTTTAAACCCTTTCGGATTAACCTCCGATACTAAGGCAAAAGTACTTTTAAGATTTACAAAATTTTCTTTAATTAATTCTTTCGCTTCATACCCTACACAGTAAATGATTTTCTTTGCAGCAATGGTAAATCCGCTTGTGGTTAACGCAAGATTGTGATCTTTAAGATATTTTACAGACCGGAGCTCGGTTTTATCATAAATTTCAATCCCTGATTTTTCATTAAATCTTAGAAGTTCGTGAGAAAATTTAAAGGCATCAATACTTCCGCCAGATTTGGATAAAATTCCACCGTAGGTATTGGTGATTTCGTATCTTCTTTCAATTTCCCGCGAAGAAAGATATTCAACTTCAAAACCTGCTTTGCGCCGTGCTTCAAACTCCTGTTCCAGCCAGTCTGCATCTTTCTTTCTTGCTGCATAGTAAAGAGACATTTTTTTTCGGAATCCGGATCTCGATTTGATGGTCTTCACGAGTTCGGCAATATCATTTATTGATTTTTCACAAGCTTTGTAGCACTCTACAGCTGCCTTTTCACCGATCATTTGAGACATTTTGTACAAAGGAACATCAATTTCGTACTGAAGCATTGAGGTTGTTGCAGAAGTGCTCCCATTACAGATTTCTCTTTTATCAATAAGAATTGTGGAGTATCCGTCTTTAATCATCTGATGGGAAATGAGGCTGCCTGTGATGCCTCCTCCAATGATCAGCACATCACATTTTTTATCTTCTTTCAGAGACGGATAGGATGAAATAAGACCATTTTTAATCAACCAGAACGGTTCATTAGATTTAAGATCCATAGTTTAATTTTTTTAAGGGGATTATCAACAATCAAGCCTTTTTTCCTTCAAAACAGATTGGTTTAATTATTGTTTAAACTGAACCACCCAAACATTAAAAATTAATATATGATCACAATTATTCCAGACGCTCCGGAGAATGTTGCTGCGTTCAAAGCTTCGGGTGAAATTACCAAAACAGATTTTGAAAATATTGTACATCCTGAAGTAAAAAGAAAGGTTGAAAAATACGAGGAACTCAACTATCTTATGCTGATTGATACAGATCTCAGCCAGTTTACTGCCGGTGCATGGTTTGAAGATGTACTTTTAGGTGTGAAAAATCTTGCCAGATGGAACCGTGCAGCCATTGTTACAGACAGTACAGGAATCCAGAATTTCACAGATGCATTCAGCGTTTTGATGCCGGGAGAATTTAAAGGATTTCCGAAAGACAATCTTTACAATGCACTGTACTGGTGCCAGAACGGAAACGAGGTCGAAGGCTAAGGTTTACGTTCAGGTTAAGTAAAAGTTACTTTACAATAAGCTCTGTTTTTATTACAAAACAGAGCTTTTCTATGTTAAATATTTCTAATTTATTCCGAAATCAGTTCTTTAGGCTGAGCACTTCTGTACAATATTAAATAACGGATGCTAATCAACAGTCCGATTCCAGTCATCCCCACACCAACCAGCGAAGGATAATTGTATGGAAGCTTGTACTCCAGAGGAATTCCACCTAAAAATGCACCCATCGCATTGGCAATATTGAAAGCCGCCTGCATAAATGCTGCAGCCATCATCTCACTTTTTGGTGCTGCTTTCATCATCATAATATTAATGGGCGCTGAAACCGACATCGATAAAGCGCCACAGATAAAGGTTAATACAAGTGAAATAATTCTGTGTTCAGACAGGAGAAATACCGAAAGCAAAGCAATCATCATTAAAGATAAAAACAAAATACACGTTTTTTCAGGGCTCATCTTATCTGAAATATATCCTCCGATGAGATTCCCCACCACCATTCCGGCTCCGGCGAGAATCATCACGTAAGCCATTTGGTCTGTTTCAATACCTGAAACTACAGTCATTAAAGGAGTTATGTAGCTGAACCACGTAAACAAACCTCCAAAACCAATTGCGGTAATCATTAAAACAAGCCACGCCTGTTTGGTTTTAAGAAATTTTATCTCATCTCTGAAATGTGCATCTTCATTACTTTCCATTTCGGGAAGCCAAAGTTTGATGAAGAGCAGAGCGAAAATTCCGATCAGAGCCACAATCCCGAAATAATATCTCCAATGAAAAATATGCCCAATGTAAGTAACGAGAGGCACCATCGCCAGGTTGGCAACCGTTAGCCCGGTAAACATCAGTGAAATATAAAATGCTTCTCTTCCTTTGCCTCCCATTCTTGATGCCACAACTGTTCCCACCCCGAAAAATGCGCCGTGTGGAAGTCCTGATAAAAATCTCATCACCATCATCGAACTGTAATCCGGCATAAGAGCAGACAAACCATTGAAAACCGTAAACAAAACCATTAAGGCCAACAATACCTTTTTGGGCGGACACTTCACTGAATATCCAATTAATATCGGAGCACCAATCACGACTCCGAATGCGTAGGCTGAAATTAAATGTCCCGCTTCGGGAATGCTTATTGCCAAGGATTTTGCGACATCTGGAAGTAAACCCATGATGGTAAATTCGGTAGTTCCGATTCCCAATCCTCCGATTGCCAGCGGTAAAATTCTTTTATCTAATGCCATTATTTACTTTAAAATGATTTTAATTGCCTACTTATGAAGCAATGAAAATTTGAAACCGCAAAATTCTGTAAAATTTATCAGAATTTTAGGTTAGGATGATTTAAATTTTGATTAGTAGTAATAAGATTTATTAATAATGCTTCTCCTTTAATTCTAAACCTAATCTCTTTCGAATGACTTATATTAAAAATTATCATTTTCTCAAATGGATGTCCGTTTGTAATCGTAACCATAAAATCAGCAGTCACTTTCTCATTCCGTAGGAAACCTACCGAAGTCAATCTCAACACTACAAAAATAAGGTAGGTAAGATTCCTACAGAATAACAATGAAACTATTATCATTAAACTATACTAATTAAGGACAATCATTTTTACTTTGAAGCATTAATTAAAAACAAGTCAACTGAATATTTCTACTTTTAAAAATATCTTCTACATTAAATTTAAATCAAAAGAAAACTGCCTCAAAAAATGAAGCAGTTTGTACTTTAATGAATATGTTTCTCGGCGTGGTAAGAACTCCTTACGAGTGGCGAACTTTCTACATGTCTGAAGCCTAAACTTCTTGCAAAATCTCCAAACTCATCAAATTCCTCAGGAGTAATGAATTTTTTTACTGGTAAATGTTTTTTGGTCGGCTGAAGGTACTGTCCTAAAGTAATTACATCCACATTGGCATTTCTGATGTCTTCAATAGTCTGAAAAACCTCATCTTTTGTCTCGCCCAATCCAAGCATCATTCCTGTTTTTGTACGGTTTTGACCTGCTTCTTTCAAATATCGTAAAACTTCCAGACTCTTTTCATATTTAGCCTGAATTCTCACCTCACGGGTCAGACGTTTCACGGTTTCCATATTGTGCGAAATTACTTCGGGAGCTACATCCACCAAACGATCCAGATGTTTTGTAATCCCCTGGAAGTCTGGAATTAAAGTTTCCATAGTTGTTCCGGGAGAAATTCTTCTTACTGCATTTACAGTTTCTGCCCATAGAATCGAGCCCATATCTTTCAAATCATCGCGGTCTACAGAAGTAAGAACTGCATGTTTGATTTTCATTAATTTAATTGATCTTGCAACTTTTTCAGGTTCGTCCCAGTTTACATCCATCGGTTTTCCGGTTTTTACACCACAAAATCCACAGCTTCTGGTACAGATATTTCCAAGAATCATAAAGGTTGCAGTACCCTCGCCCCAGCATTCGCCCATATTCGGGCAACTACCGCTCTGGCAAATGGTATTGAGTTTATATTTATCAACCAAAGTTCTCAGCTCGCGGTAATTTTTCCCTGTAGGAAGTTTTACCCTGATCCATTTTGGTTTCTGAACGGTTGTATCCTGAACTAAATTCTCCATCTAACTTCTTAAATTGGCTCCAAAGTTACGTAATTTTTAAATGAAACCATCTACGGTAAGCATTGACAAAATGCATAAAAAAAGGCCTGCATCAACTGCAGACCTTGTATTTTTGATTAAGATTTTAATCCAAAGGCTTTCTACCTGATATAATGTTATATAAAATAACAATAATTGCGATTACCAGTAAAACGTGAATCAGATTTCCTAATCCCATTCCACCTCCTACACCTGCTAAACCAAGTACCCAGACAATGATGCAGATTACTGCTACTAACCATAATAAGCTTCTCATAATAAAATTTTTTTAGTGTTATGAAAACTTATATACACAATCTGTGCCTTAGATTAAAATGTGGTATCTAATGTTAAAATTTATTAAAGATCACCTCCGTGATTCTCCAGCTGACCTTCCCATTTAGAAACCGCTGAAGTAGCCAGAGCATTACCCAAAACATTGGTCATACTTCTTGCCATATCACAGAAATGGTCTATCGGAAGAATCAATGCAATTCCCGCAGCGGGAATATCAAACATGGTACAGGTTGCAACAATAATTACAAGAGAAGCTCTCGGAACCCCCGCAATACCTTTTGATGTTAACATCAGCACCAAAAGCATCGTAATTTGCTGTCCCAAAGTCATATCAACTCCGTAAAACTGTGCGATAAATATCGATGCGAAAGTCATGTACATCATGCTTCCGTCAAGGTTAAATGAATAACCTAATGGTAAAATGAATGATACAACTCTGTTATTACATCCAAATCGTTCCAGCTCTTCCACCAGTTTTGGGAAAACTGCCTCTGAACTTGTGGTGGAAAATGCAATCAGTAAAGGAGATTTTATTCTTTTTAATAACTCAAATAGTCTTTTTCCTAAAATTAAGTATCCTACCAACAACAGAACAACCCATAAAACGGCAATAGCGAAGAAGAAATCTCTTAAATAAACCGCATAAACTTTAAAAATTTCAAAACCATTCGTTGCCACCACTGCAGCAATTGCCCCGAAAACTCCCAATGGCGCAAACCACATAATATAACCCACCATTTTAAGTATAGCATGAGCGATTACATCAAAAAGTTTTATTACCGGTTGAGAATAATCGTCTCCCATATTGGCCAGTGCAACACCGAACATAATTGAAAAGACAACAATCTGTAAAACTTCATTGGTGGCAAAAGCTTCAAATAAACTTTTAGGAATAATATGTTTCACAAAATCTTCCAGCGAAAAACCTTTGCTGGTTTTTACAAGCTCATCAGCCGCAGACAGTTCCTGATTCGGGAATTTTATTGCGTGACCCGGCTCGAGCCAGTTGACGAGTACCAAACCTATAAAAAGTGACACCAGTGAAGCGGAGATAAACCACAGCATTGCCTTCGTTCCTACTCTACCTATCATTTTAATATCACTCATTTTGGCAATACCCACCACTAAAGTTGTAAAAACAAGAGGTGCAATAATCATCTGAACCAATCTGATGAAAACGGTACCTAAAAGTTTAATATTTTTAGAAAAAGCTGCTGCGCTGTCCGGATATTGCAGATGCACAATTCCGCCGAGCAGTACACCCAGCGCCAGAGCAATAATGATTGCAAAAAAAAGTTTGTTCTGTCCTTTCATATAGAGATATCAATTGGCACAAATATAATATTTTTAATCTACAGGAATGATTAAAGTTTACAGTACAAAATTCGCCCTGAAAACCAGATATTTTAAAAAGAACCGAGATTTTTTTTGAAAAATTTTTTGGAAATTAATTTTCAGAACAGAAATAATTATTACATTTACCATAAACAATTTAAAAAAATAAATTCACTTATGAAAAAAACCATTACGATGGCTGCTCTTGCAATAGCAGTTTCTTTCGCATCTGTTTCTTGTAAAAAGAAAGTATCTGATGCAGATTTACAGACTCAGGCAACTACAGCTGTAACTACACCTACAGCATCTGTAGAAATTAAAGAAGGTGTGGCTCACCTGAGTGGTACTTTCCCGGATCAGGCTTCAAAAGACGCTGCAATTACCAATCTTAAAGCGATTAAAGGAGTAAATGACGTGCACGATATGGCTAAAGTGGAAGCTCCTGTAACTGCTGCGCCAATTGAAAATGCTTCAATGGTAGATCCTGCTGTACAGCAAAAAGTGAAAGATGCTCTTAAAGATTTCCCAACTGTAAATGTGGAAGTTGTAAACAACGAGCTTACGCTTACTGGTAATGTATCAGGAACTCAGGCGAGAAAAATTAAGGAATCTGTGGATGCTTTAAAAGTAGGTAAAGTAAACTTCAATTACACAGTAAAATAATTATAGATGAGCACATTAGAAGAAAAATATTCAAGCGTAGTATCTGCGGCACAGTCTGCAGGAATCTCTAATTTAAAAGTACAGGAGCAGGATGGTATTCTTTACGTATCTGGTAACGCGGCAAATACTGCAGCAAAAGATACCGTTTGGAATGCTTTAGGAGCAATTGACGCTTCATATTCTGCATCAGACATCAATATTGATGTACAGATTTCCGGTTTAGCTGCAGGAGCTGCATTGAGCGTAGCAACTGAAGATTCTAACCTGAACATCAGACAAGACCCTTCTACAGAAGCTGCCGTTGTAGGTAAAGCTGCAAAAGGTTCTTCTGTAACTCTTGTAGAGCAGACTTCAGACGACTGGTGGAAAGTGAAAACTTCTGAAGGCGTTGAAGGATATGCGTATGCAAGATATCTGAAAGCATAATAGTTCAATATTTATAGAAATATTAACACACAGAAACATCCCAGCAATGGGATGTTTTTCTATTTTTGCAGCATTAAATTAACTATTAAAAAATGAAGAAAACACTAATTATTTTCTTCCTTTTAAGCACTCTTTTTGCTGCCACCGCACAAAAACTCAGTTTAGATGGAAAAATAAAAACAAATGACCAAAAACCACTCCCCAATGCAACAGTTTATCTCTTAAAATCAAAAGATTCTACCATTATCAATTACACTTCGAGCAACAGTGAAGGAAAGTTTTCTTTAAAGACCGATGCAGTAAGTGAAAACAGTATCCTGAAAATCGAGGCCGATAAATACAATACCTACTCCAGACTTTTCGACAAAATTGAAGCTTCACTCAACATTGGTGAAATTGAGCTTGATGACAGCAAAATTCAGGATATCGCCGAAGTAAAAATTACCGCTTCGCCTGTAAAAATAAAAAAAGACACCATTGAATTTAATGCTTCCGCCATTAAGGTAAGACCCGACAGCAAGATTGAAGAACTTCTGAAGAATATTCCCGGTGTGGAAATAAGCAACGAAGGAAAAATTACAGTAAACGGAAAGGAAGCCGATCAGATTCTGATTAACGGAAAACCTTTTTTTGATAAAGACGGTAAAATAGCTCTGCAAAATCTACCAGCCGATCTCATTAAAAGCATTCAGTTTACCACCACAAAAACAAAGGAAGAAGAACTGAACGGAACTGCTGCAAAATCCAATAACGCCACCATTAATTTTACGATTGATGAGAAAAAAAATAAGGGTCTGCTTTCCAGGCTTACGATGGGATACGGTTCAGATGAAAGATATGAAGGCAGCGGACTTTTAAGTTATTTTAAAAATGATACTAAAATTAGTTTGCTCGCTTCCTCGAACAATATTAATTCACAGGGATTTTCCAATGACGAGGTTTTCGACAGTATGGGACACGGCAGAAACTCCTGGCTCATGCGGGGTGGAACTGTGGTAACCAATGGCGGTACCACTTATTATTCTCAGGGTGGAAATAACAACAAAGGAATTCAGAGATCCACTACTGTGGGGATCAGTTACAGCGATAAATTCGGTAAAGAAGTTGATCTGGAAACTCTAAGTTTAATTCATACAGACAATGATCTTACCACAAGATCAAAAGCTTCAAAAACAACACTTTTGCCTGATTTTACTTTAAAAACAAACTCTGAAAGCAGCGGCAAAAACGAAAGCAGACAATACGGAATTGATCTTACAGCAAGAATCACAATCGATTCTTTATCCAGTATTTACTTTTCACCAAACTTCAACAGAACTGAATCTAAGTCTTTCAGTAATTCACGTTCAAACACGTTAAGAGACAATCTCTTATTAAACGAAAATACAAGCTACGTCAACAACGAAACTGAAAATAACAGCTTTGCTCCCAATATCTACTATTCAAGAAAATTTAAGAAGAAAGGGCGCGTTGCGTATGCCAATATGAGCTCTGCCATCTCTGAAAACAGAAACAACAATCTGAATAATTCACAAACGGTTTTCTACAATTCACCCGATCCTGCCGACATCAGAAATCAGCTGTCGAAAATGAAGAGTCAGACCAACAGATATGATTTCCGAACAGGATACAGCGAGCCTGTCTCCGATTCTGCTACAGTGAGTCTGAATTTGAATTATAACACCACTGCCTTCAACAACAGAAGAAATGTAAACGATTTTAATGCAGCAGACAACGGTTATTCCAACTTTAATAATGATCTGTCCTACGCTATGAATCAGGATGTAGATAAAATTTCGCCTGAAATTGGTTTCCAGGTAAATAAGAAGAAATTTAATCTCTGGTCATCAGCCGAAGTTCAGTTTACAAAAATGGGTCTGAAATCACAATACCAGGGTCAAAACTTCCTTCTGAACAGAGATTTCGTACTACCCGCATTCGATTTCAGTGCAACCTATAATTTTTCAGATAATAAAAGGTTAAGTGTTTACAATTACTCCTATTTTGACATTCCGACCGCAGAGAAACTGACACCTTTTGAAGACAGAATTAATCCTTTGATATCATACGTTGGTAATCCCAACCTTAAAAATACATGGACCAACAGTTTGTACATCAACCTGAACAATTTTAATATGGTGAAAAACATCAATTACTATCTGAATGTTGGGTTTACTTACAGAAATAATGACGTTGTGAATTTTGCATATTTCGATGAATCAGGAAAGCAATATGTTTCCTATGCCAACCTCAGCGGAAACAAAAACATCAACGCAGGTTTCGGTATTACCAAAACTTTGAAGTGGAAAGAAACCAAGTTGAGCATCAACCCGAGAATCAATACCAATTACTCTTACAATCAGGGATTCATTAATACCCAGCAGTTTGTGAGCAATGCATATTCGGTAAGTCCGGGGATGAATGTAACATACGAAATTAAAGACAAAATCACAATTAAGCCTTCATACAGCCTGAATTACAATTTCAGTAATTATGAAAACTACAGTATTGATGAGGTAAAAACCAGCAACCAAATCCTGAAACTGGAACTCACCAATTACATTCTGAAAAGCAAACTGGTGATCGGAAATGACTTCGAGTACAACACTACATCCAATATCGCTCCCGGCTTTAAAAGAGATTTCTATTTCTGGAATACCAGTGTGGGATACTCATTTTTCAACAAACAGCTGACGGCAAAAGTGAAGGTTTATGACATTCTTAACCAAAACCAAAGCGTAAGAAGAACCATTACCAATGCATACTTCGAAGACCGTGAAGATCTGATCTTAAAACGATATGTAATGTTCTCACTCACCATGAAACTCAATAAATTTGCAGGAAAAAAGGTGCCGGAAAATAAATAGACAACTGTCATCGTGAGCCTGTCGAAGGACAAAAAATAACCGGGGAATGTTCTCCGGTTATTTCATTTGTAATCGCAAGTAACTGATTATAAATTTCAGCTATTATCTATAATATTTTACGGTCTTTCCGTCATAATAACCTATGCCATTATTTTTAGTTAAAAAAAGAATTTCCTTTTCACTTATAAATTCAAATTTTGTCACATTTAAATGGATACAATAATCTCTTTCATTTTGTATTTTGCACAATAGTTCTGGACTGAAAAATTTTTTTTTTGTAAATGTGCAATCGTGATTATGTAAACTATAAAAACCTTTTGTGCTATAGATATAAAGTTTTCGGTCGTATTTATTGAATGTAATAGCACCTAATCTATTAATTTCATTTTCGGTCAGTATATTTTCACGTACTTCTCTATTCAGATTTTTAAAACCCATATTATATTTTCCAAAAGCAATTTTATATTTTTCATCTTCTAAAATTTTTTCATCGAAGCAAGATTTAAAAAAATCTTTTTCCTTTTTTGAAATTTTCACTACTGTTCCATCAACAAAATAACTAAAATTATTATTTGTTGAATATATCATACCACCACCACTGGATGTAATGAATAAGTCATTTTTATCATCATACGCAACTCCAGTCATACCGCTAGATATATTTAAATTATATGGAAATCTGTAAAGGGTATCTCTTTTTGTTACCTTAATTATTTCCGGAAATTTTTCTCTTAACTTTGCGAAATAATCATTTCTCTTTTTATATTTAATTCCATCATCAAGTAGCAGCCAATCATCATAAATAAATTGTTTCGTATTCAAATCAAAAAAACAGACATTCCCACCCCACTCTCCTTCATCAAAATCAAACCACATAAAATCCTCTCTGTCAAGATAAAGATAATCGGGTTCTATTAATTTTGTTCCTGTGTATTTATCTCTAACTTTTCCATAAAAGTTAGTTTGCCTTTTCGGTATGTATTCCCTTTTATTATAGTAAATTGATTTGTCAGAATAAATTACAGGCTCATTTTTGGAAGTTATAAAAATTGAAAAAATTTTCGCGTCTATTTTGTCGATCATCCTGAGCCTTTTTCTTTTTTTTAGGATAAATACCTCGCCATACATATTTCCGACAACCAATTCATCATTAGATTTCTTTGCTATTGCAGTGATATTATTTTTTATTAACCAAAAGTTATCTTTTTTTAGATCTATTACAATAAGATCATTGTTTTGAGATAAAGCGTAAATGACATCTTTTACCACAACAAAATCTTTATATTCTGAATTCACAAAGTTTATTTGTTTAGGCGGATAACTTTTTATTTGAGGCTTACTTTGAGCACTTCCCAAAATACCGGAAAAGCAGAGAAGATATTTTATGTAGAATTTCATTAGTGATATTTATATTTATTATTTACTGGAAAATCTGCTCCCTGTAAAACCCAAACTGATCCATCTCCACAGCCGGAGGATAAGTGTTTTTAATATTTTTATGAAACTCTGCAGTCATTTTATTGAGATCCTGCACTCTCACATCTTTATCATCAATATTCAGTTCTACGCCGTTTCCTAATTGGTTTCTCTGTTTTAAGAAAGGATTTGCCAAAAAATCGCCCATCAGTTTATCATATTTCTCAACAGTGATTTCCTGTGCTTTATTAAAATCGAAAGAAAGTTTTTTGGTATCATTTTTAAACTTTTCAATTCCGATCATTTGATAGAAGAAAATATTTTCGCTGTCACTCAGTTCAAAGATCAGTCCCGGCAAATCTCTGAATTTGTAAGGACCTTCCATCATTGATATTTCCGAACAAAACCAAGCCGTCCACTGTCTTCCCCCAAAACTGGTTGTCGCCTTCTGCACTTTATAATCATCAATTTTCTTAAACTCCTCTTCAACTTTCCAGATGATTTTATCGTCAGATTTTATTTTGAAAGGTAAATTTTCGTGACTGTAAACAATCTGCATATTTTCATTGCCAGCCTGCTGATACATCAAAAACTGATTTGATTTTGAAGGATATTTACTGTTTTCCAAAAGCTTTTCATCATAGAAATAACTTTTCCCGCCATCAACATCAAGATTCATATTGTATTTCCTTTCACTTTTGTCCGGATGTACAATTTTCAGATTGTAATTGACTCTGGTTTGAGCCATGAAAATTGTTGCCAGAAATAAAGCCGTGAACAGTATGATTTTTCCCATTGATGAGTATTAAAATTCGGAGTAAATATAGGGATTTGACAGAAAATTTTTTGATAAATATCACATGGTCTTATCTAAATTTTAAATCAGTAAGTTTCGGCTAAAGCCAAATTCCCTTCTGCATTAAGAAGCCGGGCTAAAGCCCGACCCTATTGAATATTGATTTGTCGTATAATTCTAATCAGAACCATGAAATGGTTCAACAACAATAGCCATGGGTGCAACCCATGGAACAACGCAAAACATTACAATCAGAACCACGGAGTGGTTCAACTACATCACAAAAAAAACGGTCCCGAAAGACCGCTATTTAATTATTGTGGTTGATCATCATTTCCCCTTCCCGGCAATGTAGAATTTTTTGCCGCTTTTACCAGTTCATACACCTCGGCATAAGCTTCCTTCCAATCCGTCACATTCTTCATTGCGGTAAGAAGATTCAGAAACGCTTTCAGGGTTTGCTCCAAATCTCTGCGGATAGACGATGCACTTGCCATCTGTCGCAGACCGGCGTTGGCATTGGCTTGTTCGCCAAAAATCATTTCAAAATTCTGATGTTTTGTTTTCATCTCTGCAAAAGCCGTGGAAACTGAGAGTGCCGCCAATTTCTGCGTATTTTCAGGAAGTTCCAAGGTCTCAATCAGTTTTTTCATCTGAGCGGTTTGCGAAGAATAGCTCATGCGGTCTAGGTCTAAACCAAACTCCACAAAAACCTGATACAGATCTTCCGCAAGCTGAAAATTAGGCACCGAACTGAGCTGTCTGTAACCGTCAAGAAAAGCTTTGAGACTACTGAAAGCCCTGTCTCTTTCCCCATCTGCCACAGCAACATCTTTACCCTTCCCGCTGAAAGTCTGCTTCGTATACACTGCATCATAATCAGCATATTTTGTGGCGAGTTCCGTTACCAAAGGATGATTGTTGAGGATGGTATATTTGCCGGAATTTGAAAGTTCAAGGATTCGTTGTGTGAGAGTCGCCAAATCTTTGGTGCTCAATCTCTGTAATGAAATTTTCATACGTCAAATGTGTTTTTGTTATTAATAATTTAAAAATTAACCGATTCAAATATAAAATAAATTGTATTTAAATACAAACACCATTGTTTTATTTAAATGTAAACTTACAGAAAGGACAAACACCGTTGTTTTAATTAAATGTAAATTGATTTTGAATACAAACAGGGGTGTTTGGACTTAATGTAAAATGATTTTTAGGATAAATAAGGGTAGTTGGATATTATGTAGATTGAGTTTTGATGTAAGGTGAAATGTCTTTATTTTAATTAATTTTTTAGAATGATGGAAACCATAAAAATTACTAAATACAGATTTGTATATTTGTCTTTAGATGTAAACATGAATTTCAATGAAAAATATTTTTCCAGGTTATTATAAAAAAGGCGATGTTGAAATTAAGAGCATGTGGGATAATGGAATCATAGTTTTTGATACTAATGTTTTGCTGAATTTATATAGATACTCAGACACTACTAGAGACACCATAATAGATTTAATTAAAAAATTTAGTCATAAAATAATTCTGCCACACCAATCAGCTTTGGAATATAATAGAAATAGATACGAGGTTATTGCTGAACAGGAAAAAGCTTATAAAGAATTTTTAGAAAAGATTGATCAGATTCAGAAAGATTTACAGTCAACAAATAAGCCGCCATTTCTCTCTGAAAGGATTGATAAGGAACTAAACTCAACTTTTAAAGATGTAAGACGAGAAGTTGAGGAAAGTATAAAAAAGTACTGTGATTTTTTAAAAGATGATCCAATTTTCAATGTTCTGTCAGAAATTTTTGAAGAAAAAATATCCGATCCATTTTCAGATGAAGAATTAACTGACATCTATAAAGAAGGTGAATCAAGATATAAAAACAAAACTCCTCCAGGTTTTGAAGATGAAAAAAATAAAGAAGGAGTTAAAAAATTTGGTGATTTAGTATTGTGGAAACATTTTATTAAGATTGCATCAAAAGTAAACAAGGATATTATTCTAGTAACTGATGAAAGAAAAATTGACTGGTGGTGGAAAATAAAGGATGGAAGAACTATGGGGCCAAGACAGGAACTTGTTGAAGAAATAAAAACCTTGGCTAACGTTTCATTCCACATGTATTCATCTGAGAGATTTTTAAGTTATGGTCAAACTTACTTAGATGAGCAAATTAATCAAAAAGCTTTAGAGGAGATTCAGGCAATGAAGCGTGCTGAATTAAGTACAATTAATGAATTAGAAAGAGTTAAATATTCTGAAACTAAAAAGATAGAACAAACAAACCAAGAATTGGAAGATAAAATTAGTCAAATAGAAGAAGAAATACATCTACTTGGTACACATATTAATATGTTAAGAAATAATAAAGATGAGGGAAATGAAAACCCTTCACTTTTATATCAGCATATCGATACTCTTAAAAATCGATTATCCCATTTACAACGTGAGAGGGATCAAATCTCAAAAGAATATCACTATAATCGAACAAAAATTTTCCGAAATCGATCTATGAATAATAAAAGTTTGTTTTTTGATTTTAATGATGATAATTCGTATAAAAAAGATGATTAAATCTAAGTAACTCTATTACAGAATCCTTGCTCATGTCAATTACTAAAGCGGACACACGCGAGACGCCTGCGCCAACGATATAATAGCAACACAACAAAAGACCAGAAGAAATTCCGGTCTTTTTCTTTTCCTAAAACTTCATTTTTCAAAACCTCATCCCCAAAACTTTTTAATCATTAAATTAGCATCAAATTTCAACTATGAACATCCGATATTCATTTTTCCTGATTTTGCTTTTTATTCTTGGGAATGCGCAGACTCAGCAGGCAGACAGTTTTGTGAAAGACAATTTTACCAAGCAGGAATTTTATATTCCGATGCGGGATGGTACCAGACTTTTTACTTCAGTCTATGTTCCGAAAGATATTGCGAAGTCTAAAAAATATCCTTTCCTGATGCAGCGTACCTGTTACAGCGTCGCTCCGTACGGAGAAAATGAATACAAAAGAAGCCTCGGCCCCAACAAATATCTGATGAATGATAAATATATTTTTGTTTATCAGGATGTGCGCGGAAGGTATATGAGCGAAGGCACTTTCACAAACATGACGCCGCAGGTGGAGAGAAAAACCAAAAAAGATGTCGACGAAAGCACAGATACCTACGACACCATCGAATACCTCATCAAAAATATTAAAAACAACAACGGAAAAGTGGGACAGTTCGGGACTTCCTATCCCGGATTTTACACTGCTGTCGGCGTTCTCGCTCAGCATCCGGCGTTGGTAGCTTCGTCGCCACAGGCCCCGATTTCAGATTTCTGGAATGATGATTTCCTTCACAACGGAAGATTTATGCTGGGCTATTTCAGAACATTTCCTGTGTTTGGAGTACAGAAAACTAAACCCGAAAACAAAGCATGGTACACGGATTCGATGATTAAATCTACCTCGGAAGATGGTTTGAAATTTTACCGTGACATGGGAACTTTAAAGGATGGCTACGAGAAATATTACAAAAATAATTTCTTCATGACCGAAATTATGGAGCACACCAACTACGATGAATTCTGGCAAAAACGAAACCTACTCCCCCATCTGAAAAATGTGAACCATGCTGTAATGACCGTGGGTGGATGGTTTGATGCCGAGGATCTTTCAGGACCTTTAAATATTTACAAAACGATTGAAAAAACCAGTCCGAAAGCCAAAAACACGATTGTGATGGGACCGTTTTCTCATGGCGGCTGGGGAAGAGAAGAGGGAAAACATTTTCACAATCAAATCTATTTCGGGGACAGCATTGCGACGTATTATCAGAAAAATCTGGAGACGAAATTCTTCAGTCATTATCTGAAAGGCGACCCCAAGAAGGACGCCGGATTACCGGAAGCAACGATGTACGACACCGGCTCGAAAGAATGGAGAGAATTTGCAGAATACCCTCCGAAGAATACTCAGAAAATCAATTTTTATCTGGCTGACAAATCTTTAAAAAAAACTGCCGGACAGGGTTCTTCAGAATATTACAGCGATCCGAATAATCCGGTTTTAAGTTCAGACAATCTGAAGGATTTCAACGGATTTACACCAAGAAATTACATGTCTGAAGACCAGAGATTTGCCGTCGGCCGACCTGATGTTCTGACTTTCACAACAGATATTTTAACCGAAGATCTGACTTTTGCCGGAGAAATTTTAGCGAAATTAAATATCGCATCAACTTCTACAGATGTTGATTTTGCAGTGAAACTGATTGATGTTTATCCTGAAGATTTCAAACCGAAAGAGAAAAAAGAGGGCGTGATTTATGGAAATTATCATCAAATGGTTAGAAGTGAAATTATGCCTGCGAGATTCAGAAATTCAAGAGAAAAAGCGGAAGCCTTACAGCCGAATCAGAAAACTGCTGTAAATTTCAGATTGCAGGATGTGGTTCATACTTTTAAGAAGGGACATAAAATCCAGATACAGATTTCTTCAACGTTGTTTCCGCTGTTTGCTGTAAACCCGCAGAAGTTTATGGATAATCCAAATTTTGCGCCCAAAGAAGATTACACGAAGGCTTTTATTAAAGTTTTTGAGGATTCTGCAATTGAGGTGCAGGTGTTGAAATAATCTTTTTTCTTTTGCCTTGATGCAAAAGAAACAAAAAATCAAGACTGGAAATTCCGGCTAAAAATTAAAAATTTTTCCTAAAATTTCCAAACTCGGGCGGAAAGATAAATTTAAACCTAAAGAAATCTATTGCCGCCACTCAAACAGTGGAAATTTCTTAACGGAATAATTTATAATTTTTTTAACGCCTTCATTTCCTAAGTCAATAAAAAGAAACGTTACATCAAAAAGGCTGTTCAGTATTCTGAGCAGCCTTTTTATTTTATGCGTCACCGCTTAGTCATTAAAAAAATCAGGAAATTAAAAATGATATGATTAAAATTATCTTTTAACCCAATTTTCCAGTTTTATTTTATCGATTCTTTCAAACTCTCTTGTGTTTTCAGTTACCATAATCAGTTTGTTTGCAATAGCAGTACAACCAATAAGCAAATCAAAATCACTGATCATTTTGCCTTCTCTTTGCAGCCGCGCCTTCTCTTTTCCATAAAGAGGTATTGCATCAAAAATTGGTAACAGGGTAAGTTGATTTATAAAATCGTCGATTATTTTTAGATTTTTCTTTGGATTACCGCTTTTTTCTGCGCCAAAAATTAACTCAGCCAAAGTAATTTCAGAAATCGCACAGTTTTCAATTCCTACGTCATCTAAAGCATCGTTTATATTATACTTACCTCTAAAAAAATGAATGCAGATATTAGAATCAAGCAAATATTTCATAGTTGAATATCGTTGTTTTTTTCAACTCTTGAATCTCTGATATCATTTATAATCTCGTCTGAACTTCTCGCATCTTCCCACGCTCCGTGTAGATTTTTCAAACTCACATTCTCCTTCTTATCAGTTTCAATCGACTCGGTAAGCTTTATAATCAGACGTTTTTTCGATTTATTATCAAGCCTTTTTAAAAAGCCGAAGTACTTATCTATTGTTGTATTTTTTAAAACTATACTCATTGCAACTTTTTTTCTACCGTAAATTTACTAAATCTCAGCGAAAGACAGATAAGTTATTGAAAATCATAATACCTCGCTCCTATTAAAACAGGATTTTCTGCTTCAACAGATTTCAGTCCGAAACCTTCGTAGCTTGGGTTTATTGAGTGTTCCAATTGTTTTCGGTGCAATTTTTCATAGGTTTCAAAGTCGATGGCTAATCTATTTTTTAAACTTTCAAAAAGATTCCATTTTGAAACGACTTTTTTCCAGTTTTCTGAGACTTTTCCGACAAAAACTTTGGATTTGGAACCACTTCCGTAAGCTAAGAAACCAATTTCTTTTCCATATAAATCTTCATCTTCATTGAATGAAATTTGTAATGCAGACAGCAATGCCATAAAAATAGAAGCCGTGTACATATTTCCAATTTCAGATGAGGCACGCTGGGATTTTTCAATTTTATCACTGATGAATTTGAGGTAATCTTCAGACTTTGCGACTGCTTTTTGTTCCTCGGAATTGCTGTACGAAAGTCCGTTTTCTAAACTGTAAATTTCAGTAAAAACCCTTTTCCCATGAAACGCATAAGGCAGGTGGAAAATGAGATATTTCCAGTTCTCATACGGTTTTTCTTTCCCTGTAATTTCTTTATAATGCTGATACGCTTCCCTGATTCTGTCCTGATAACACTGGTTGGAATACTGCCCGTCAAACACAGGCTCATCGGTAAAAATTTCTATTTTCTCCGGAAAATTTTCGGGAGCGTTGGTTAAGTTTTCTTTTTTAAAATGCCTGCGTGGTTTAAAGAAATCAAAAACTGATTCTGTGGCAACACCCCAATTATTCTCAATTTCAATAAGATCGGGATTTGACGAGACCAAAAGCGCTACAGCTCCACCGCCCTGAGTGTATTCTCCTAAAGAAGCCAGTTCGTATTTTGCGTAATCACTTGCTATAACGACTGCTTTTTTATTGGGATTTACCCTAGCAAAATCGAGGGAATTATGAAGTGCATCTACGGCTCCGATGCATGCGAAAGTCATATCTACAACGTCACAGTTTTTAAAACATCTCTCGCCAAACTCCTCAGCCAAAACATTTTCAACCATTTGCATGACATAACTTGCAGTAGGCTTGGCGGCATCGATGGCGCTTTCTGTTCCTAAATAAATTCTTGAAATTTCTTTAGGATTTATATTGTTATCTCTGATTAATTTTAATAATGCTTCTGCCGCAAAGGTTGCTGCATCTTCGTGTACATCGGGAAATCCCATTTTATGAAGTCCTAAACCTCTCTCCAATTTTGCCGGTTCTATGCCTCTTTTTTCGGCTAAATCTTTAACTTCCAAATACAAAGAAGGTACATAGTAGCTCGCCGCTTCAATTCCAAAACTCATAATTTTTCAAATTTTATACTAATTTAGGGAAGATAATGTAAAAATAAAGGTTAAGAAGTACTGATATTTGTTAGATAATTAAAAATTCACATCAAAACTTCAAAATAAAATACCATTACTATTTTAAGGTATTTTATTATTTTTTCAAACATAAAAGCCGACATCATCTGCCGGCTTTCTAATATGATCTAATAAAAAATATTATTTGAAGTCTTCAATCGCTTTATTAATCGCGTCAATCTGTTTGTTGATGCTTGCAGCGTTTTGAGGGTTTTGTTTTAAAACTTCCATCTTTTTGTTGAGACCGTCTTTCAGCATTTGGGAAATCATCATTTTTACCTGAGGATTGTCGCCCATCTGTCCTTTTGCCTGACCTAAAATTTTGGTAATGCTTTCAGTCGCTTTCAGATTGTCTGAACTCATAATCCAGTTGTAGCCATCTTCGGCATTTTTCCCCAATTCAGGATTCTGGAATTTGATGAAAGGATAAAAAGCCACCAACTGACCCAAATGGTGCATTTGAGAAGTCACTTTATTCTTAACAATGACGGGAAGCATCTGAGTCAGCATTTCTTCAGAAGCACCTTCCAAATCAATCTTTTCAGCATACGAAGCCGCTTTTGAAGGATCGATTGCCAAAACAGCACCTACTGAATTAGCTTTTACAGCATTGGAAACTGCATTTACTCCCTTCTCAAAGACTGGCATATATTTTTTATCTTTAGTTTTCGCCAAAGCCGCAATCGCAGCTGCCTGAACCAAAGTTTTGGGATCGTTGGAAGCTAATTTTTCTACTTCTGCTCCAATTGCCTTCATCTGCTCAGGGTTGGAAAGATCAACCATTTCCAGAGCCTTCATTCTGACTCTGAAATACGGATCTTTGATTGCCGCTGCCAACAATCTTGTAGCAGCAGGATTTTTACCAACCTGATCTTTAATTCCGTTTAAAGCTGAATATCTGCTTTTAAATTCTTTTGAACCTGTGAACTGTAGAAGGTTTTGCTCAGGAGTTTTCTTATCGGTAATATCTGCGACTAAAATTCCGTCTGAATTAAGATTAACCAAATCCGGAGTTTTTGATGCATCAAAATCAAATGTATTTTTCGCAGTTGCTTTTACCCAAACCTGCTGTCTTTTTGGCTTTCCGTTGTCATAAACATCGATGGTTAAAGGAAATTCAAACGGCTGATCCTGAGACTGACTGATGGTTACTGACACCTGCTTTTTTATTGGCTCGTAAGACGTTGTGTAAGAAATTTTCGGGTGACCGCTTCCGAAATACCATTGATTGAAGAACCAGTTTAGATCTCTTCCTGAAACTTTTTCGAAAGATAATCTTAACTGATGTGCTTCGGCATTTTTGTACTCGTACGTTTTCAGATAATCTGTGATTCCTGCAAAGAAAGCATCGTCGCCAAGGTAATTTCTCAGCATGTGAAGGATGCCTCCCCCTTTTTGATAAGTTACCAAATCAAAAACATCTTCTCTTGATTTATAATCAAATCTCACCAAATCTTTTTTGAAATCTGACGGATTGTGAATGTACATATTCACATCAGTCATCTGATGGTAATCTGCCTGATCTTTTCCGTATTTGTACTCGTTCCAAAGGTATTCTGAGTAATTGGCGAAAGATTCGTTTACTGTAAGGTTGCTCCAGCTTTCTGCCGTAACCAAATCCCCGAACCAATGGTGGAAAAGCTCGTGAGCAATGGTGTCTTCCCAGCTGTTTTCGTCAATTAACTGTCCGGGTTTTTGAAGAACAGCGCTTCCATGAAGGGTTGCCGTGGTGTTTTCCATGGCACCGCTTACATAATCTCTTCCTGAAATCTGTGCATATTTTGCCCAGGGGTAATCGTAGCCTAATTTTTTAGAGAAAAACTCCATCATTTCCGGCGTGTTACCGTAAATCTGTTTTGCGTAAGGCTCGTATTCTTTTTCGATGTAGTAATCAACAGGAATATTTCTCCATTTATCCTTTACAACGGCATATTCGCCTACTCCCATGAAAAAAAGATATGTAGAATGCGGTTTATCCATTACCCAATGGTCTGTTCTTAAACCGTTTCCGGTTTTCTGAGAATCTTTCAGCAGTCCGTTGGAAAGGGTAACATATTTTTCCGGAACCGTCATGAAGATTTCCTGAGTTGTTTTTTGATTGGATTTATCAATGGTCGGGAACCATGCAGAAGAAGATTCAGTTTCTCCCTGAGTCCAGATTTGAGTTGGTTTATCCGGATCTGTTCCCTGTGCGTTGATGAAATAAAGACCTTTAGCATCGCTGATGGCAGCACTTCCCTCCTGCTTTACTTCGTTCGGACGTGATGTATATTTAATGTAAACTGTATAATCCTGATTTTTCTGATACGTTTTGTCTAAGGTAATTTTAAGAACATCATTTTTATAATCGAATTTTAACGGCGATTTTTTACCATTTTGTTCTAAAGCCACTTCGTGAATAAGCATTGATTTTGCATCAAGAGTCAGCTCGTTGGTTGGGTAAAAATAAGGCGATGCGGTAAGCCATTCTTCGCCGTTCATCTGCTCTTTCTGGTAGTCGAAATTGACTTTAAGTTTGGTGTGTTTCAGTTCGGTAACTTTAGCGTGTGTTGCTCTGTACACTTCCTTTCTGCCTGAAGTTTCGGTTTGTGCAAATGCATCTGCCGAAAAAAGAATCCCTCCCAAAAGAGCGACTGATAAAATGGCTTTTTTCATTATATATGTAAAATTATTTTTTTGTTAAAATGGTAAAAATATCGTTCACCAATGTTTCGTAATCTCCTTTTTTGAACTGTTCTTTTGTTTTTTCGAAAGCCTTTTTCAGTTCGCTTTCAGGGTTTTCTTCGTCGATGATTTCAACGGATACTACACCTTTCAGCTGAAGGACTGCATTTTGCAACAATTCTATATTGGCTGCGTCTTCGGTATTTATTTTTAAATATTTCATTTATTCTTTTGTAAAAGTGGTTTCTGTTCCGGACTGGATAATTGTAAACTGCTTTTTTGCAGTATCAAAGTTAACAACAATTCCGGCCATGTCAAATTTAAAGCTATTCTCTGAAGTAGCCTCTAATGGAAAAGCACTTTGACCGGTCGCCTGAGCCATCAATGTTTTATTTTGAATGAAAATATTAAATTTCACAGGGATATTTGGTGCAGAATAAATTCCTGCAAACTTTTGCAGATCAGTCTCAGAGACGGCAAATGATTTGAAATCAGGCATCTGAAAATCTTTTCCGATTGCTGCTTTTACCATATTGATTGCAATTTGATTGTTATCATAATCCGACTGGTTGGTCACAGAGCTTACCGCAACTTTCAGATCCGGAAAGTAATAAAGAAAAGATCTGAATTCATCAATTCCTCCGGTGTGGCCAAATCCGGAATGTTCATTAAAAGGGACTTTTACCAATCCATATCCGTAATTATCTGAGAAATTTTTCATCTGCTTCAGACTTTCTTTTGAGATCAGTTTCCCGTTTTCCAAACCTAAAATAAATTTGATCAGTTCCGTTGGAGTTGAGATGATATCGCCGGCACCGATAGGAATACTCATGTCGGTTTCAGACGACGGGTTGTATTTTCCGTTTTGATAGCTGTAAGATTTTGCCTGATTTTTATCGGAATTGATTTTACCACCGACTTCTGTCAGAGTAAGCTTTAAAGGTCTTGCAATTTTATCTTTAACTAATTCAGCATACGATTTTTTGTATACTTTTTCTAAAATGAAGCCTAAAAGAATATAGTTCGAATTGCTGTACTGGAACTTCACTCCGGGATTAAAATCACTTTTGAATTTTTTAATAATGCCAACCAAATCCTTCTCAGATTTTGTCTGAGTATTGTACTGCATATATTCCTCTTCATCTGTAAGATTATGAATACCTGAGCGGTGTTGCAACAGGTTTTCAACGGTAATTTTACCTGCGTTTTCTATCTCAGGAAAAATACTGTGAAAGTTTTGAGTTTAAGTTCAATTTCTTATCTTCTACAGCTTTCATTATCAGTACAGCAGTAAATGTTTTGGAAATAGATCCTACACGATACTGTGTATTTATATTGGCTTTCTGCGATTTTTCTGCATCTGCAAAACCTACAACTCTCTGAAATGTTGAATTTCCGTTTTCCGCAATGGCAAAACTTCCCATCAGTTTGTGATGAGAATAAAGAGAATCTATATAATTTGCGAGTTTTTCTTTAGGATTTTGCTGTGAAAAAGAAACCGCCGAAAAACTTACTGCAGATAGAAAAACTATTTTTTTGAACATGGAATGAATTTTAATTGATAAGTTTCAAAAACCTACAAATAGTTACAAAAAAAGTGAAGTTTTCAGCTCCACTATCACATTATTTTAAAATTTAATTTATATTGCCACCGGAGCTTTAATTCCCGGGTGCGGATCGTAATTTTCAAGGGTAAAATCTTCAAAATTAAAACTGAAAATATCTTTAATTTCAGGATTCAATTTCATGGTCGGAAGAGGTCTTGTTTCTCTTGAAAGTTGTCTGTTGACCTGTTCAAAGTGATTATTGTAAATGTGAACATCACCAAAAGAGTGTACATAATCTCCCACCTTCAAATCACAAACCTGCGCCACCATCATTAAAAGTAAAGCATAGCTCGCAATATTGAATGGAACACCCAAAAATACGTCTGCACTCCTCTGATACAACTGCAAAGACAATTTGCCATCAGCTACATAGAACTGAAACAGAGCGTGACAGGGAGCCAATGCCATGTTTGGGATTTCAGCGGCATTCCATGCAGAAACGATTAATCTTCTGGAATCGGGATTTTTTTTGATTTGGTCGATTACATCAGCAAACTGATCTACAACTTTACCGTCTGCACCGTTCCAGCTTCTCCACTGAGCACCGTAGACAGGGCCTAAATCTCCGTTTTCATCGGCCCATTCGTTCCAGATAGTCACTCCGTTGTCTGTAAGATATTTAATATTGGTATCTCCTTTCAGAAACCACAGCAATTCATAAATAATAGATTTTAAATGAACCTTTTTCGTTGTCACCAAAGGAAATCCTTTTGATAAATCATAACGCAATTGGTATCCGAAAACGCTTCGTGTTCCTGTTCCTGTTCTGTCGGTTTTATCGGTTCCGTTATCTAAAATGTGCTGTAGAAGTTCGAGGTAATTTTGCATTTCCAGGTTTTATTATTGATCAAATTGCGAGGTCAAATTTAGAAAAACAAATCCTAAAATCGTTATCAACTGCCAGAAATTTATCATCAGCATCAATCGACAGATTCAATGAGGAAATCTTTCAAAAAACAAACTCAGTATAAGGATTGGTTCACTAATAATGCATTGTAAACATTTTACCAGATTTTTAAAATACTCTGAGCCACATTTTTTAACGAAATCTGCTCTCCTTCAGTTTTGTCCTGCAAAGCTTTTGCTAAAGGTGAATCGGGGGAAATGCAAAATATCTTCACCTGCTCGTAATTCACATTCCCAAGAGAAACAGAGATATAAAAAAAGCCTTTATCCGTTTGCACCAATGCCCCTTTTTCAGATTTTGAAGATTCTTTACAGGATATTGTACTCAGTAAATCCTGTTGTTTCAGAACCTCATTCAGCTGAACCTGAAGATTATTAATTTCCTGCTGCAGCATTTCTCTTCCTGTTTCGTACTTGTCACCCATTGAGCTTTTGGTATCGTTGCTGGATGCACGTGTTTCGGCAATTAGGTTTTCTAAAGTCACGATTTTTTCTGAGATTTTATCTTTTAGAATGTGTAGTATTTCTTCTTTTTTCATTTTGAAAGCAATCGTTAAATTTATATGAAATATGATTAAAAAAAAGAATGATGATCAAAATTTTTAAAAATATTAAATTTCGGCTAAAGCCAGCTCTGAACTTATAAAACAAAAGCGGGCTAAAGCCCACTCCTATTGATATCGTAACTATTTATCTGATCTTACTTTTCAAAAACCGCAAAGTCTGAAACTTTAAAATTAAAATCTTTTCCCTTACTAAAATCTCTTTTTGTCTTATCAAAAACATTTTTGAAAGTTCCATTCAAATTTTCATCCTGAACAGTTAAATTGACTGCGTCTTTTGAGAAGTTTAAAACTACCAAAACTTCATCTTTTCCATTTTTTCTGATATATGCAAAAATTTTATCGTCCGCTGAAGTTTTCAGAATTACTGTAGAAACGGCAGGATCTCCTCCTCGAAGAGCCGGATTTGATGATTTCAAATTTAACAGAGTCTTATAAAATTCAGCCATTTTATAGTCATTTTTCCATTCGATCACATCTTTTTCAAAGAACTCAAGGCGTTTCAGATTAGGTAATTCCTGACCTGAGTAAAGCAGTGGAACGCCATTCCAGGTTGCAGAGAAAACAGCCATGGGTTTGGTGATGTCGCCATATTTTTCATATTCGGTACCGTTCCAGGAGTTTTCGTCGTGATTGGTTGTAAACCACGCTCTCATCGATGAATCGCCAATGGATGAATACTGTTTCAGCAAATCTACCAGTTCGCTGATGGGCTGATTGTTTTTATAAAAATCTGCCGATTTGTGCATCCATTTCCAGGAATAGCTGGCATCGAAAACTTTACCATAGTCCGGGCTTTCAATTTCATCAAATTCTCCGAGCCAAAATAGAGGTTTTAACTTTTCAACCTCAGGTCTTGCCTGCTGCCAGAAATCTACTTCAACCCATGATGCCAGATCACATCTGAATCCGTCAATATTGGTCTCTTTAATCCAGAATTTCATCGCATCGATCATCGCCCGGCGCATTTCCGGATTTGAGAAATCCAGTTCGATAATATCATCCATTCCAGATGCTTTGTGGAAACTTCCGTCGGGATCTTTAAGGTAAAATTCCGGGTGTGATTTTGTCCAGACATGATCCCAGCCGGTGTGATTGGCAACCCAGTCGATGATTACTTTAAAACCTAAACGGTGAGCTTCGCTGACCATGTGTTTAAAATCATCCACTGTGCCAAATTCCGGGTTGATGGTAACGTAATCTGAGGCAGCATAAGGACTTCCCATGCTTCCTTTTTTATTAAGCTGAGCAATTGGTGTGATGGGCATAAACCAAAGGGTTTTCACTCCCATATTTTTGAGGCGTGGCATTTCTTTTTCGAATGCTCTGAAGGTTCCTTCTTTGGTATATTGCCTTACGTTGACTTCGTAAATATTGGTGGTATGCTTCCAGTCTTGCGGTAAATTCATATTTGTTTTTATATTTTGGGAGCCACACGAAAGCAACGTGCAACCCATCATGAATGATAATAGATATTTTTTCATCCTGTACATTAATTTTAAACAAAAATAGGAATTGCTTCTTTAAGAAACTGTATGAAGAATGAATTTAATGCTTATTTTAAATTTTTGGTGAAAGAAAAACCCCAAACTTACGTCTGAGGTTCTGTATTTTAAAAAAGTTTTATCTTTCGTCGTCCTGATCATCTTCATCAAAAACATCGTCGTTATAGTCATCATCTTCATCATCATCAAAAGCATCATCATCTTCGTCTTCGAAGCTGCCTGTGGTTCCAAAATCATCATCAAAGGCAAAATCATCATCCATGATTGGTTTTGCGGCCTTTTTCTTTGCAGAAGCGGCACTTCTAACCGGGGCTTTCAGGGGAGCATTACCAAATCTGTAAGCGGTAAGCGGATAATTTACACCTTTTGTCTCTTCGTTGATCTCTACCAGTTCACAGAAAAACTCCCAAAGATCAAGCAAACCGTATTGGAACTGGGTTTTATCACCAATTTCAGCAAAAGCTTCATCAATGTACACATCAGACATAATCTCGCCATCTCCGTCATCGCTCATGTCTTCTAAAGGAACGCTTTTTACAACGGTTCCGTCGTTCTCCAGCAGATTGAAAGCTGAAAGCTCTTCACCCTGAAGATTAAAAGCAGCTTTAATACCCAAATGTAAGTTCCAAAGCGTCTGTTTTCCTTTAATCTCGATGTCTCTGAAGACATCTTCTTTTGCATCTAAAATTACACGAATCTTGTAAACCATACCAGCTTAAATTTCTTTTTTCTAAATCTATTTCCGTTGCAAATATAAAGTAAATGAAAGTGGACAAAAAAATTTTTGAGAATTTTTTAAAAGATTTTTTTTGCTTACATTTCGAAGCAGTCTATTTGCTTTTTTCGAGCATGAAACTGAATTTTGTGCCTTCCAGATAAACACTTTCTACAGTTATATTTTCATTATGAGCTTCCAAAATATGCTTAACGATGGCCAATCCAAGCCCTGAACCGCCCTGTCTTCTGCTTCTGCTGGTTTCTACCCGGTAAAATCTCTCAAAAATACGGGGCAGAAGTTCGGCTTTAATTCCCATTCCGTTGTCTATTACTTCTACGAGAACTTTATTTTTCACAATGCTGGTTTTCAGAATAACGCGCGCTTCCTGACGGTTTGCATAATGAATGGCGTTTGAAATTAAATTGATAAAAACCTGAGAAATCTTCTGTTTATCTGCTTCCACAAAGATCTGCGTCTGCGGGGTCTGAATCTGGAGCGTTGTATTGTGTTTCTCGGCTTCAAGATCCAGAAGGTCAAATATTTCTTTTATCAAAAGATTGATATCAAATTTTGACAGGGAAACATCAATTTCGCCTGCTTCCAGCCTGTTGATCATATCAAGATCTTTTACAATTGCAATAAGTCTTTCTACAGATTTATCAATTCTCTCCAGATATTTGTCTCTGATGTTTAAATTTTCTACACCGCCATCCAGCAGAGTTTCAACGTAGCCCTGAATTGAAAATAAGGGAGTTTTGAGCTCATGAGATACATTTCCGATGTAATCTTTCCTGTAGCTTTCCATCTCTTTCATCAGATCTATTTCTGTCACTTTTTTCTGGTTTAAATCTGAAAATCTTTCACCCAGTTCTTTCAGTGTAAGATTATCCTGATCGTCGTATACCATTTCTTCGGGCAGAATTTTAGAAATATTCCGGATCTGTTTTTTAGCATAATAATTAAAAAGAAGTTCCAGAACCGTGTAATTGATAAGAAACATCACAATAATGCTCACTGCAATCCCCAAAGTGAAAACGGAAGAGTCTGCATAAAGATCCTTTACAGAATCAAACAGGAGAACGAGAACAAACATCACCAGAGTGATGAGTAATGATGATACGAGTGTAAGTCTGTAAAATTTCAATTTTACAACAGTTTTATTTAATGATTAAAAACAAAAAACTGCTTAAACAATAAGTTTATAGCCAATTCCTTTTAAAGTCTGAATGGTATTGATGCCTAATTTCTCTCTCAGCCTTCTGATGTGCACGTCTATGGTTCTTTCGCCCACAATGACATCATTGCCCCAGACTTTCTCAAGAATCTCTTCTCTTTTGAAAACTTTTTCGGTGTTTGAAGCCAGAAGATACAGAAGGTCAAATTCTTTTTTCGGGAGAAGAAACTGCTGTCCGCTTTTAGAAACTCTGAAATTATCTCTGTCGATAATCAAATCTCCCACTTCAATTTGCTTTGACGAATCAGAAACCTGAGAGGTAAGCTGCAACAGGGCATTTACTTTAGAGATCAGGATTTTCGGTTTGATCAGCTTTACAATATAATCATTGGCCCCTGCCTGAAAACCTGCCAGCTGAGAAAACTCTTCGCTTCTTGCGGATAAAAATACGATAAGGGTTTTCTGAAGTTCTTTGATTTTACGGAGTTCCTGACAGGTTTCTATACCGTCTTTTTCCGGCATCATCACATCAAGAAGAATAAGATCGGGAAGAATTTCTTTGGCTTTTGCCACTCCTTCGTTACCGTTTACAGCGGTGTAGATATCGTAACCTTCTTTTTCCAAATTATAAGAAAGTATCTCCAGGATATCCATTTCATCGTCAATTAAGAGGATCTTTTTTGAGTTCATTTTAGAATTTTGCTGGTCAAAGTTAATCATTTTTAAATCACAGGTTAAGGTTGTGGCAATCGTTCACATAAAGTTAACAATAATTACCCATTAGTAACATTTCGTTAAAGAAAATTTAAATTTAGCTAAACCAAAGCAGGCATAATTGTTTAGTTCCTTTGCAGCGAAGAAATTAGTAAAAAAGAAATGAACTTTAGAAAAATCAGTATTGCAGTTTTGTTTTTAACCTCAACAGGAGCTGTAATGTACGCCCAGGAAACGAAATCTGACACCGCAAAATCTGAAAAGAAAATTGAAGGTGTAGTGATCCAGGGAACAACAAAGAAAGGTGCAGAATCCAACATCATCGGTCTGCAGAAAAAATCAGTAGAAGTAATAGAACGCGTTGGTTCTGTTCAGTTGGAAAAACAAGGTGTAGGCGATGCGTCTGTAGCGGTAACTAAAGCAACCGGTTCTCAGAAGCAGGAAGGCAGCGGTCAGATTTTCATCAGAGGTCTTGGTGACAGAAACAACTCTACAACGATCAACGGACTTCAGGTTCCTTCCAACGATCCTTTATACAAAAACATCGATTTGAGTATCATCAAAACTGATATGATTGATTTTATTGGTTTGGAAAAAGTGTACAACCCTAGACTTTGGGGAGATATGTCTGGTGCCAACGTAGATATCGTATCTAAAGTTTATACCGGAAAGCCTTATTTTAAAGTAAATTTGGGATCTTCTGTAAATTTTAACGCTGTTCAGAAGAACAATTATTTTCTGCAGGACGGACCGAATTATTTTGGAACCAAAATGCTTGAAAAGCCTTCTAAAAATGCTGTCTTAAACAGAGGATATGTTTTCAAAACATCTTTACAGAACCAGGAAATTAATAACCCGGTAAATTCTAATTTAAGCTTTGATTTCGGAACTAATTTTAAAATTGGGGAACAGGGCAAGCTAAGCATTTTCGGATACGGTGGATTTGATAACAGCTATGATTATTTTCAGGGAATTACAGGTGGATCTTTTGATACCACAACTGGTCCTAACAGAATCTATAACAATTCTGAAGAATTCAAATACACTACCAACAGTACCGGTTTACTTAATGTAAATTATAAAATTAACAGTAATCACAACATTAATATCTCTTCCAACTATATTCATACTACTGAACAGAAATTGGGGAATTACAATGGTTACAACAGAGATTACTATGATGTAGATGTTGCTCAGGAGAGATTTACAACTCAGCTGAGAAGAGCAACTTACAAAACAAATGACTTACTTGTTAATCAACTTAGAGGGGAGCACAAAATTACTGAACCTCTAAAAATCAGCTGGAACTTAGGTTATAACAGACTGGACAGCAGAAGACCAGACAGACAGCAGAATGTAACAATTCTGGACAAAGTTCAGAACTACAGCTTCTTTGCAAGCTCAAATCCCGGGGCAAACAACAGATACTACGACAGACTACTTGAGAATGATTTCACAGGTGATGTACATGCTGACTATAAACTGGGAGAAAACACAAAAATCACTTTAGGATACAGCGGTAGATATAAAGACAGCGATTTTAAAGCTACTCAATATAATTTACGTGTTTTACCTCTTCAGGGAACTTATTTTGTAGATCCAAATAATTACGATTCATTTTTTAACAATGCCAACTATCAGGCAGGTGGATTCTTTGATATTGTAACTTTCAGAGGAGACATTAAATCCAGCCCGACTGCATTCATTCCACAGGCATTTACGTCAGAAATAATGAATAATGCAGGGTATGTAAATGTAGATTACAAATTCTCAGAAAAATTTACTGCACAGGTGGGTGTACGCTATGATAACCTGAAACAGGAGATCCTTTACAACACAACATTATATCCGGACGGAGGTAAAGTAAATAAAGATTATTCTAAAATTTTACCCGCTTTCAACTTAAAGTACAGCCTGAACGATCAGCATAACTTAAGATTAGCCGGATCAAAAACATACACTACTCCGTTGCTGCTGGAAGTTGCTCCATTTGAGTATGAAGATATCGACGAATCCAGCTTAGGTAACCGTGATGCTTATCTTGCAGACAACTACAATGTTGATTTGAAATGGGAATGGTTTCCAAAGAAGAATGAGCTGATCTCAGTAACTGCTTTTGGTAAATACATACAAAATCCATTGGCAAGAATTGTAATTGCATCATCTTCCAACAGTGTCTCGTTCCTGAATATTGGTGATACCGGAAGAGTTTTAGGTTTAGAAGCAGAAATCAGAAAAGATATTTATGATTCTGGCAAAACAAGATTATACACATTCGTCAACGGAACTTATCTGAATACAGAGCAGGATCTTGACGAAGATAAAGTAAGAAGAGAAAACACGAAGTTTGCTATAACTCTGAATGATGGTGTTACCAAAGACAAAATTCAGGGAGCATCAGAATTCCTTGCAAATGCCAACTTAGGACTGGAGCAAAAATGGGGTAACAAAAACACAGCTGATTTGGTAGTTTCTTACTCTTACATTTCAGACAACATCTACGCAATCGGTACACAAAACAAAGGGAATCTGGTAGATAAAGCTTTCAGCACTCTGGATACCACTTTAAAAATAAAACTGGCCAACGGAATGGGCTTCTCGCTTTCAGGCAGAAATTTACTTAACCCTTATTTCACGAGAGTACAGGATAATAAAGTTGGAGAACAAATTTCAAGAAAATACAAAAGAGGTGCTGGTATTGGAGCAAGCGTTTCTTACGAATTTTAATAAAATTTGAATAAAATCTAAATAAAAATTTAAAAATATTGTAAAATGAAAAAGAACACTTTAAAATTATTAGCTGCAGCATTTATTATGTCTACAACAGCTGTAGTATTTCATTCTTGTAGTGACAACAGCGATGATGAAGAATTAATCATCAATCCAGGAACAGGCACCGGTATCGCTTCTGACCCGGCAAATTTCAAAGGAGAAATTAAATCCGGAGAAAACATTACTCTTGACGCTACTAAACTTTACAAACTTACAGGTTCTGTAATTGTTAGAGGTGGCGGTACTTTAACAATCCCTGCGGGAACAAGAATTGAAGCTAACGGTGGTACTTCTGCATACATCGTAGTTGAGCAAAATGCAAAAATATTTGCTAACGGTACATCTACAAATCCTGTAATATTCACATCTCCAAACCCAACGCCGGGAAGCTGGGGAGGCATCGTGATCTGCGGTAAAGCACCAATCAACAGAGGAGCAACGGCTACTTCAGAAGTTGGTGATTCTATCTATGGAGGTACAGTTGCCAATGACAACTCAGGATCATTAAAGTATGTAAGAATAGAATATGCTGGTGCAATCTTTACAGGAACTAAAGAATTTAACGGACTCTCTCTTTTCGGAGTGGGCAACGGAACTGTAATCGACAATGTATCTATGGTGAACGGATCTGATGACGGTATCGAATTCTTCGGTGGAACTGTAAACGTATCAAATATCGTTTCTATCTACAACGAAGATGATGCTTTTGACTGGACAGAAGGATGGAACGGAACTGCTACAAATATCTTCACCAAAAGAAGAGCAAACGGTGTTGGAAACAGAGGAATTGAAGCTGACAACAACGCTGATAACAAAGACGCAAACCCAAGATCTAACCCTACAATTAAAAACGCAACGTTCATTGGTGGTACAGCCGGTGAATCTGACGGATTAAAATTAAGAGAAGGTACTTACGCATCAATAGATAACGTTGTATTGTCAAGCTGGACTACAGGTATCAACGTGGAGCATGATCAGTCTGTAGCATATTTCAACGGTCAAAACAGAATCACGAGAGTGAAATTTGACAATGTTACTACAAAAGCTTCTGTGAAAGCTACTACAGGAAGCCCAACTGCAACATTACAGACAAACACCTACACTGAAGATGCATCTGCTACAGGTGCCGGAAACGGAACAACTGCTCCTACTTGGGCTGCAGGATGGGCTGGAATTCAATAATCAATTAATTTCTTCATATCAATTGAGAAGGCCTCTTCAGAATTTTTTCTGAGGAGGTTTCTTTTTATTCTTCAATCGTCCTGAAAGTTAAATTGATTCTCGGAGTTTTCACTTTAGTCGTGGGCGGAAGGCGGTGCAGCCAGTTTTCCTGCGTAGTTCCTTTCATGACTAACAAACTTCCGTTTTCCAAGAAAATATCGATTGTTTCTTTGGTGGTTTTATGTTTAAACAAAAACTTTCTTTCGGCACCAAAACTTAATGATGCGATAGCACCATGTTTCTTCAAATCCTTTTCGCCGTCGCTGTGATAGGCCATTCCTTCACTGCCGTCGTGGTATAAATTCAGTAAACAGGAGTTGTAGGTTTCCCCTGAAACTTGTTCACATTTTTGTTTTAATTCCAGCAATTCCGGCGTCCAGATTTTGGCGTATTTTGTCCGTTTGGAATAAGTGTATTCAAATTCTTTTTCTCCAAACCAGGCCACTTTTCTTTTTGTTAAAATCAACTTTCCGAAAATAACAGCTTCATCATTTTCCCACGGAATTTGGTTTAATAAATATTGTTCATATTTCAGGCATTCCTCCTCAGAAAATATTTTACCATAATATTCTGTGATTCCGTCCTGCGGGAGAATATTGATTGGAAATTTTGTTATATCGTCGAAAAGATTGAGCATTTTACAACTATAAATTACTTAGTACTTGCATCGAATTTATCACACAAAATCCGTGTAAATCTGTGAGATCTGTGAGATTTGTGAGAGAGAATTATTTATTTTAAAATATGATGATCCGTAAAAACCCTAGCACTCTCCCACCCGATCATCAGCTGTTTTCTGTCGGTTCCCCACATGTACCCTCCGACCTTACCACTCGACTGTATCACACGGTGACATGGAATTAAAAACGCCACGGGATTACTTCCAATCGCCGTTCCAACCGCTCTTGATGCTTTGGGATTTCCAACATCGTGAGCCAGATTTCCATAAGTTGACAATCTTCCCATTGGAATTTTAAGCAGACTTTCCCAGACTTTTAACTGGAAATCAGTTCCTTTCAAATGAAGTTTAATCTTATTTAAATTTTCCCAGTCTTCATTAAAAATAGACAACGCATTTTTCTGCAAATCATCTTTTTTTTCAACAAATTCTGCATTAGAGAATCTAATTTTTAAATGTGAAAAAGCTTTCATTTTATCATCATCAAAAGCGATATAACAAACTCCTTTTTCTGTGGAAGCCGATATTAAATTTCCAAAAGGACTTTTTGAAAAACTGTAGTTGATTTTTAAATTCTTTCCGTCATTTTTATATTCTGCTGGCGACATGCCTTCAATTTTAACAAACAAATCGTGCAAACGGCTCGTACTCGACAGACCTGTTTCCAAAGTCGTATCAAAAAGATTTGTTTTTTCTTCTTTTAAAAGATTTTTCGCATGATTTAAACTGATGAACTGCAAAAATTTCTTCGGGCTCGTCCCTGCCCAATCCGTAAACATTTTCTGAAAGTGTGCCGGACTCAAACCCACAAATTCCGCCACCTCATCCAAATTTGGCTGAAACTGAAAATGTTTCTGAATATAATCTATTGCCTTTGCAATTCTCTGATAGTCTAAAATTTGCTGAGCCGTCATGCTTTTTTATTTAAAACAAATTTCAGAAGAAAAATCCGAAGAAAAAATCCGTTTCCTGTGGAATTTGGTTTAAATTCAAATTAAAGAGGTAAAAATATGATGACAATGAAATTACAAATATTTAGAATTTACAGGACAACAATATTTAGAACAAAGGTTTTGCTTCTATGGAGCAACGAATTTACCAGCAAAAAGTTACCAATATTTCGGTGCTTCGCACCTTGTTTTTGTCCATAGTAAAATGTTTCTACCTACATTCCGCAGTTTCGCTTCTCTCTTTTCTAAAGAATAAATTTTCAAATTAAAAATGCGACCTCATCCTCAACCTTAACCTTAACCTCAAAATCCCTACCTTTGCAAAAACAGAAAATATGTCATTAAAAGCTGTGCTGTTCGATATGGATGGCGTGATTGTAGACACAGAACCGCTGCACAGAAAAGCCTATTTTAAAACCTTTGATCAGCTTGAAGTTGCTGTTTCGGAAGAATTATACACCTCTTTTACAGGCGCTTCCACCAAAAGAGTTTTTGAGACCATCATTAATCATTTTGATCTGTCGGGAACTCACGAGGAAATGTCGGTTCTCAAGCGGGCTCATTTTAAAGATTATTTTTATAATGATGAGGAATTTGATCTGATTACCGGAGTACGAAAGTTGATTGAACATTATTACGAAAACGGAATTACCCTGATTTTGGCATCCTCAGCAACAATGACTACCATCAACATGGTTTTTGAAAAATTCGGACTTGAAAAATATTTCAGCGGAAAAATAAGCGGAGCCAATTTAAATGAATCAAAACCTCATCCTGAAATCTTTTTGAAGGCAGCAGAAATGGCGGGTCAGCCTATCGAAAACTGCATGGTGATTGAAGATTCTACCAACGGAATTCTGGCCGCTCACAGAGCAGGAATTTTCTGCGCTGCGTACAAAAGTTTTCATACACACAATCAGGATTACAGTTTGGCAAATATTATTGTTTCGGATTATGCTGAACTGGAAGTTGGTAAGATTTCGAAATTCTTTTAAACTGACAATATCGTTTGGTCATAGTCATATTCTGGTTCGCTTGGGAAAAGTCCATTCAGATCCGGAAATATTAACTGTAAATACTTAAATTCCGAATTCTCATAAAATTTAAATGAGGTTAATGCATATTCATGTAGCAATTCGTTTTTAACCTCAATGAAATAAACAGGAAAACGGTCAGTCAAATCGTCTATTTTTTGATTTAAAGGTACTTCTTTGAACTTGTACCTCTCTGCATAATTATTAATCAAAGTATTTGTCAGTCCATTTGGAAGTCCGGAAATGAAAAGTTCAGGGATTCTAAAGTTTTTAAAAATACCTGTTGAGTATCCAAAAGGTGTAAATCCAATTTCTTCCATAACGTAGGTATTATGAAATCCATAATTTTCTATATTGTCATACACCATTTTGAAGTATTTCTCTTTTTTTAAATCACTCATCTTTCGCTTCTTTTTAAAATTTGCATATAACGGTTTGGATATTGCCGAAGACGGGGTTTTTAGCAGTAAAGTTCAATCGAAGAACGAAAGTTAAACCTTATACAAATGCCCAATCGAAGCCGTTCAGCCTCGCTTTTGGCAATACCTTGTTAACTATAGTCTTTATTGCACATTTATATGATCTATTATTTGTTCTTGAATTTTTTCATATTCTAAATTTTCAATTGAGTTAGAAAATATTGTGAAATAAAAGAGGAAATCGCCTTTTTCAGTAATTAAAATCTTAAGATATTTTTCCTCTTGAAAATTTTCTATTTTAACTTGCATTCCTCTACTTATTGCAAACCAGTTTTCGTTAGATTTAATTCTGCGAATTTTATCAAAATTTTCTTCCACACCTGTAATTTGGAAAAACGCCTGAATATAGGAAAATTCATTTCTCATTATCGTAGCGACATTGGTGAGTGCATTTTCCATTCTTAATGGTTTTGCATTAAACAGAAAAAGAATAATAGTAGTATTGTCATTTTTTAAAACAACTTGAGGATTTATAACAACTTTTTTTAGCAGTTTGTCTGATATAGAAAATGTAGATTTTAAATTTTGTGGAAATTTATAGTTGTCAATAAATTGGTTAATTTTCTGTTCACAAATTATTTTAAAATTATTTGGAAAATCATATTCAAATAGTGTTTCAGCTGACCTAATTGTTATTTTATCTGCAAGTTTTTCAATATTTATATTACTTTTGGGAATATTTCTCTGTTTAAAAAACTCTGCAAAATTTGGCTCGATTTTCCTTCCCTTAGATTTACCAAATAATATCTTAGGAAAAATACTATTTGCTTTATCTAAATCAAAATCCAACTTGTAGGAATCTTCCTCTGGAGTATAATAAAAACGTTCAGATTGGTAATAGTCTTTTTTACAATTTGCTACAATATTGCTAATTAATTCAAAATCTTCGGATTCTATATTTCGTGCTAAAAAGCCATCTAAATCAGCTCTAAAGAAAATCATTTTTATTGTCGATAAATCACAATTCGGATTTTCAATAATTTTTAATAAAATATCATTGCCATCATCATAATTATGATTTCTCGCAATAAAATCCAATTCAATTGGTTCTGTAATATTATTGAGTGTATCCAAATCCAAATCAATCCCTCTGAATGAATATTCAAAAAACTTTTCTCTTAAAAATTCAGCTCTTTTTTCTGAAACTTTGTATTTCATACGTTTTTAGGATAGATTGTAGACAACTTGTTTATAACAGAAACCAAACTTCGTCAATCAATAGTAAAACAAGCAGATTTGCGATGTTTATTTCGTTTTCATTTCTTTCAAAGATAAAAATATTTCACATATAAGTAAATTCTCTCTCAAGATATATACACAATTATTTACCACAAAAATAGCCATCAAATTGACGGCTATCGTTTTTATTAATAGTGAAAAATCACTGATTTTTTTGGAGCAGGTTAATACCCTAGAATCTTTAAAATATCCTCAGGTCCCTGTCTTTCCCTGAAAATTTCATACTGAAACTCACCATTTTCATCTTTCTGAATCAGAATATGTCTTGGCTGAGGCATCAGACAGTGGTGAACACCACCGTAACCACCGATAGTTTCTTGATAAGCTCCGGTGTGGAAAAAGCCAATGTACAGAGGTTTTGTATCGCTGAAAACCGGTAAATAAATAGCGTTGGTATGTTGTTCAGAATTGTAATAATCGTCAGAATCACACGTTAATCCACCCAGAAAAACCCTTTCGTAAGTATCATCCCAACGGTTGAGCGGAAGCATGATAAAGTGTCTTGAGATCGCCCACGTATCGGGAAGTGTGGTCATGAAAGAAGAATCAATCATGTTCCATTTTTCTCTGTCGTTCTGACGTTTCTGAGAGATAATTTTATAAATATTCGCACCGCTTTCTCCTACAGTAAAACTTCCGAATTCTGTATAAATATTTGGTTCTTCCACACCTTCTTCTTCACAGAATTTCTTGATTTGAGAAACAATTTCCTCCACCATGTACTGGTAATCATAATCAAACTGTAGAGATGTTTTGATTGGGAAACCGCCACCGATATTAAGAGAATTGACTTCAGGAGCAATTTTCTTCAAACGTGCATAAACACGAAGACATTTGTATAATTCATTCCAGTAATACGCAGTGTCCTTGATTCCCGTGTTGATAAAAAAATGAAGCATTTTCAGTCTCGCATTCGGATGTTCCGCAATTTTCTGACTGTAATAAGGGATAATATCTTTGTATCCGATTCCGAGTCTTGAAGTATAGAATTCAAATTTCGGTTCTTCCTCGGATGCAATTCTGATTCCGATGTCAAAAGTAGTGTCGATGCTTTCTGTAAGCTTGTCCAGCTCACGGTAATTGTCCAGAATTGGCGTAATATTTTCAAAACCGCTGTTGATCATATCCGAAATTTTCGCCAGATAATCGTCTGTTTTGAAGCCGTTGCAAATCACTTCAATGTTTTTATCAACTTTACCTTCGTTGTAAAGAGATTTCACAATATCCATATCGTACGCTGAAGAAGTTTCGATGGAAATATCGTTTTTCAGGGCTTCTTCGATGACAAATTTGAAGTGACTCGATTTTGTGCAGTAGCAGTATCTGTAGTTTTTTTTGTAGTCGATTTTCTCAAAAGCTTCTTTAAACCAGCCTTTTGCCTTCTGTATATTCTGAGAAATCTTCGGGAGGTAACTTACCTTAAGAGGCGTTCCAAACTTCTCAACAACTTCCATCAGGGGAATATCGTGAAAAGACAAATTGTTCTCAGAAACATTGAATTCTTCGGTTGGGAAGTACAATGTCTGATCAATAAGTTCCGAGTACTTTATTTTCATTTTCTAGCAAGTGAATTAAGAATGCAAAATTGCTAAAAAAGATTGATTTTTTAGTTTTAAATTTTCTTAAAGTTTATAAGTTCTTGCACCAATCTAATATTATCTTTTTCACAATTTTTTTCAAAGTATTTTCGCTTTTATTTATAAATTTGATATAAACAAATATCACAATGACTCTCGCAAAACTAAAAAATGACATTTCAACAATCTTACGAAATACAACAAAAGCTGAAATACTTGCAGGTAAACTAGAAAAAGAAATTATTCCGTACTTTTTGAAACAACTTGATTATGAAAATGGCCCAATTTCAGATGTGCTTATTGGTTATATTGAAAAGGTTTCTGTTGATAAATATGTAATCGAATGTACAAATGTTCAAAGTATAAAATCAGAATATTTGGAGGCAAAAAAAAATCTTGCAAAAAATGAATACGATCACAATTTAATAATTCAATTTTCAGAGTCATTTAAGCATCGATTTTTTTATGATTATCGAAACGACCAATTATTAAGCAATAAAAATTTTACGGAAAGTATAACTAATATTAATCAGAATTTTGAAAATATTTGTGATAATTCTTTTTCAAGTGATAACCTGCAAAAAATTTGTACGGATAAAAAACTGGAGTTGACTTCGATACAAAATGTTCTAAAACAAGTTCTAGTAGAGATAAAACAGAAGTTGTTATTAGAATGCCAAAATATCAAAGCAGAATCAGGCCATGTAAAAACTTTAAAAATTGAAGAAGAGGCACTTATCTTTTTTTACAGAATATTTTTGAATCAAGATTTAACATTCATCGGCTTAGGATATGAAGATAACTTCAAACTAAAAACACAACTTAAAACTTCTAATTCTGAGCTTTTAGACCATATTAGTGATGAAAAATTATTTATCAGAAATTGGAGAGAAATACTTTCAGAAATCCTCAATAAAAAGATTCCGAATTTTAGTGGGGAGATTACTGATAGATTTGACCAAAATTCTATAAAATTGTCAAGCACTGATCGATCTTATTTTTTAGCTCTTAAGAGTGCACTAAGTTCAAATTATGAAATTATAACCGAAGAAAACGAAATTACGCTGTCTATTTCCGGGGGAATGATGACCAAGATTTCTTTTAGTGATAAAGGTAGATTTTTAGATGGTATTCAAAAAAAAGATGTTGAAATTTATTATAAAAAAAATCGATATGAAAATGAAAAACTGTTTACTAATATATACATCAAATATCCTCACCAATGGTTTTTTCTTACATCATCTTATTTGATTGAGATCACTTTTGAAGCTGCACCAATTCTGTTTGGAAATATACCTGCTGCTGCGTTAGCAGAAAATATTTTAATAAGTATTAAAGAGGAAGAGGAAGAAGAGGAAAGATCCCAAACAGAGGAGAGATTAAATTCGGAAAGTGAAAAAACTTATGATAAAAAGAGATGGATTTATTAATTTCTTTGTTTTCCTACAAACACCAGCAAATCTCCTTTTTCATATTCGATAGAAACTTCGTCTTCAACGGCAAAATTTCTGGTTCCGATTCTTGAGGTAATGCTCAGATTTTCATTATTTAATGCCCAGTTTAAACCTTTGGTATTCACGTTTTCTGCTGTGGGAAAAGGATAAAGGGAAACCAGTTTATTTTTAATATTTTTCAGCATAAAAGTTTTGGGAATGAAAAAATATTCGGAAAATTCATCATAAAATGTTATGTTTAAATTTTCCTTAAATGAATAAGCGACCGTCAGATTTCCCAAAAAATGATCCTGCTCGCCACCGCTTCCGCCAAAAACGTCAATATTTTTAAAACCTTTCTCAGCAATAATTTCCAAAGCTTTATGAAAATCGGTTTTTTCCTGATCGGGCGTGTAAATGAATTTATCTTTATAAACATTTTCGTCAAATCCGGAATGGGAATCAAAATCTCCTGAAACAAAATCTAAATTCTCAAACGGAAAATTCAAATCTTTCAGATAATGGAAAGCGCCGTCGGTGCAGGCAATTAAGGTGTAAATATCCAAATCAGGCAGCGATTTCGGAGCGTCTCCGTTGATGAAGAGAAGACATTTTCCTCGCCCTAAATCCCTTGCCGAAGGAAAAGGACTTTCAAAACTTTTATAATCAGAATTACTTGACATTCTTTTAATTTCTTAATGAACCTTCATTTTACTCAATACAACTAATTTGTAAAAAACGTCCATTCGGAGCTTGGCTCTTTTTACTTGTTTCTTGTCTCTTCCTACTAGCCTCTTTCACTAGGATTCCAGTATTCTTCAGTTTCATTGTTGATTTTTGAGATGTATCTTGCCAAAACAAAAAGGTAATCTGACAGTCTGTTTAAGTACTTAATTAATTCTGGTCTTACTTCTTCAGATTCATTTAAGAAAACCAGTGAACGTTCAGCTCTTCTGCAGATTGTTCTTGCTGCATGTAAAAACGTCGCCGGTTTTCCGCCTCCTGGAAGGATAAAATATTGCAAAGGCTCCAATTTTTCTTCAAAAGCATCCATCCAGTTTTCGAGTTCTTCGATTTCAGTGTCGGAAATGATTAATGGAAGTCGGGATTTTCCGTTGGCGAGCATGAGTTTGTCAACCGGAGTTGCTGCTTCTGAACCTACGGTAAAGAGGTCAAACTGAATTTTTTTGAGTTGTTTTAAAACTTCCTCATCCGTGATGTGACTTTTAGAAATTCCTATAAATGAGTTGAGCTCATCGATATTTCCGTAGCTGTCTACTCTAGCGCTGGCTTTTGAAACTCTTGTTCCGCCGTATAGTGCAGTTTGGCCTTTATCTCCTGTTTTGGTGTAAATTTTCATTTTCTGTTAGGTTTAAATGTTTAAAATAATGAATTTATAAAAACAGTTTTTAAACATTAAGGATTTTTGATTTGAAAGATGACTAAAGTTCAGATAATTCTGAATTTGGAAAGTCATTTCTTTTCGCACGACTAAAGTAGTTCTTTTTACAAAAATTTGAAAATGAAATTCAAATGTTCTGAAAAAGCAAACTCCCCTAGCCCTGATAGTAGCGGCATCCTTTTTTTGTAGCGTACGTAACGAAGTGGAGATCGCTACAAAAAAAGATACAGCGGATAGCAGGATTAAGCTCCTAAAAAATAATCGGGATTCGAGGTTCGAGATTCGGGATTCGGGATGCGAGATTCGAGTTTAGAGATTCGGGATTCTACTAATTACTCATTACCAATTACTCATGAATAATTGCCCATAAAAAAGACCAACCTGTGAAAGATTGGTCAGATTCAAAATTATCTTTTGTGACAACATTCAGTAGCTGAATTTCTGTTATCAACTTCACAATAACGTGAGGAAATTTATTTTATTTTGTGGGAATTTTACTTATTTTTTAAAACTTAAAAATCCTACTGACAAACTGTTGTCATAACCTAGACTTACCTTTGTTTTAACATTAACAAACAAAACAAATACGTTATGACAACTACAGCAACAGCAACGACACAGTTTATCTCATCAGCACAGCTTTTGGAGCACTGGCAGGGACACAGAAACCTGACAAGAAGAGTGATTGAAATGTTTCCTGAGAAGGAATTATTTGAATTTTCCGTGGGCGGAATGAGACCTTTTGCAAAACTGGCAGTGGAATTAATCAGCATCGCCGGTCCGGCTCTGAAGGGAATCGTGGAAGGACAGGTGGAAGCGTTTTCTGAGGAAGCTTTTCAGCCTAAAACCAAGGAAGAAATTTTGGCAAAATGGGATTCTGAGACGGAAGTGATTAATCATTATTTCAACCAAATTTCTGAGGAAAGATTTCAGGAAACGTTTAATTTATTTGGTCAGTATGAGTTTCCGGTGTATCAGAATATTTTATATTTCATTGATAATGAAGTTCATCACCGTGGACAAGGATTTGTCTATCTGAGAGCGCTGGGAATTGTGCCGCCGTTTTTCTGGGAAAGATTTTAGGCGTCTTTGATGCTTTCTTAGTCTCCCGCAGATTTTGCAGATAGAGCGGATTTAAAATCTGTGAGTATCTGTGGAATGTGTGGGAGTTTTTTTTGACACATGAGTCACATGAGTTTAAAAATCGAAGATTTTCGTTTATTATACGTAGAAATCTCTGAAATCTGTGAGATTTTTTTTTGCGCACGGATTACACGGATTTACACAGATGTTTCTGACTAAAATGCTTGTGAAAGATTTTTTTCTCCCGCGGATTTTGTAGATGGAGGAGATTGATTTTAAAAATCTATGAAGATCTTTGAAATCTGTGAGAGATTTCTAGCGCCACGAATGCACGAATGTATCTGTGAAATCAGAGGTTTTTTGAAACTTTTGTGATCAGTTCCTGCATGGTTATCTTGAGGAATTCGGGTTCGATGATTTGGGCGTAATCGAAAAATGTGATCAGCCAGCGTGGGAATCCTTCGTCAATCCATTCGGTTTCGAAGATCATTTCGGTGCCGTTTTCGGTTTGTTTTTCTTCGGTCAGGCCGTAATAAATCTTGGAATTGTTCAGGTGCCCGATAATTTTTTTATCTACCAAAAGTCTGACAATGGTTTTATTTCCGTTTGGGCCCTGGCGATAGTCGTTGATTTGTCCGTATTCCTGCAGATATGGGTTTTGTGTTTTGGTAATGCTTAAAATCCGGTCGATTCTGAACTGCCTGAAATCATTTCTCAAAGTACAGTACGCAATCATATACCAATAACTGAATTCAAAAAATACACCTACCACTTCGAGGGTTCTTGTTGAGATTTTGTCGTCAACAGTTTTGTATTCAATTGAAATCTGCTGTTTTTCTGCAATACTTTCCAGAATTGTCGGAATAATATTTTTTATCGTGTCTTCCTTCTTCGGATTGTAATTGTAAATACCAATCTGATTTTCAATATTCTGAATTAAGTTTTTATCTGAATTTCTTAAAACGGAACGCACCTTTTCCATGGCGGTCTGATAATGATTTCCCAGACTTTCGTGCGAGAATTTCTGCATCAGTTTTTCGGCAGTGATAAAACTCAAAACTTCTTCTTTGGTAAACATCACAGGCGGAAGTTTGTAGCCATCCATCAGAGAATAACCGCTCCCCGCTTCGCCAACGATAGGAATTCCGGCATTTTCCAAGGTTTTCACATCACGGTAAATTGTTCTTACGCTCACTTCAAATTTTTCTGCCAAATCCTGAGCTCTTACAATCGGTTTTGACTGTAGTTGAGTGAGAATCGCGGTGACGCGGTCGAGTTTTTTGAGGTAATGATCGTTCATTTTGAAATCTTCACAAATTTACTTTAATCTGAATCAAATTTAAACTTAGAAATGCTGAAATTTTAAACCATTAAGATTGGGTTAAGCTGTTAAGTCTTAATTAAGGAAATATCTCAAGATATTCATTAAGCAGACGGCTTAATTTAGATTTATGTAAACCTAACAAAACTTATCAACTGAGATTCTTATTTTATTTTCTGCTATTGAATATATTTCGGTATTTATAAAATCTGTAAGCCATAAATAATGTACCCAGGCCGCCAATCAAACCAATATAGATCAGAAAGCTTTCTTTCCTCTCATATTCATTTTTACCAATTAGAATTTGATCATCTTTTTCAACTTGAATTAAATCAATATTGATATTCTCGGTTTTGTTATTGCTTTTTTGATAATACACTTTAACCCTTTCACCGATTTTTATCTTTTTAAGCAAATCATCATATTCTTTTGACATCCTGTAAACTCCTAAATTTTCATCGAGGCCATTTAAAGACAAATAAAAGACATTTGATTTGCGCCCTTTCCTACCATAATGAATACCTATCCCTTTGTCAGTAATTACATTTTCATAATGAGCATATTTTGTTAAGTCAGGATTCTGTTTTCCATAACCGATGTAAGCAAGAAAAAAATATAAGATTGACGTTGATGCAAATAAAATTGAATTTAATAAATGTTTAGTTCTTTGATTCATCGTGTATTTCAGTTTCGATTTGTGGCTTAAAATATTTTATGAGAATATTATAAATCATTGCTACATTGCTAAACCGTTACATTGGTACATTAATTTTTGAAAGTATTCATCAGTTTATCCAGATTCAAACTCCTCGCGGAAGCATCAAAAATCTCACGGTAAGTTCCGTTCATCTGAACCAGTTCGTCATGCGTTCCGCTTTCAACAACGTGTCCTTTTTTCATCACATAAATTTTATCTGAATCTAAAATCTGGGAAAGTGAATGTGAAATAATCACCACCGTTCTTCCTTCTTTGATCGCATCTAAAGAATTTTTAATCTGTTCTGTCGCAATTGCATCGAGACTTGCCGTTGGTTCGTCAAGGAAAATAATCGGCGGATTTTTGAGGAATAGTCTTGCAATCGCAATTCTCTGTTGCTGTCCGCCTGAAAGTTGGGTGGCGTCATGCTGATATTTTTCAGGTAAATCTAAGATCTGCTCGTGGAGATAGGCTTTTTTGGCGGCTTCTTCAATCTCTTCAAAACCGGCATTCATATTTCCGTAGCGGATGTTGTCTTCGATACTACCCTGAAAAATATGGTTTTTCTGTAAAACCAAACCGAGGTCGTTTCTGAGATAAGCGTTTTCAAAATTATTAAGATCAACCTGATCCAAAATAATTTCGCCGGAATCGGGAAGGTAAAATTTACATAAAAGATTAATGATCGTAGATTTTCCGGCTCCACTGAGGCCAACCAATGCCGTGGTTTTCCCGTTTTCGATAATCATTGAAACATTGTGCAACGCCTTTGTACCGTTGGGATAAGTGAAATCGATATTTTTGAGTTCAAAATTTCCTTTGATTTTATTTTCAACAAAAGTTCCGTTTGGCTCAGTCTCTGCGTCGGCATTTAAAATTTCAAAATATCCTTCTGCATAAATCATCGCATCATTCATATCATCATAAATTCTGTGAAGCTGTCTTATAGGCGACGAAACGTTATTAAACAACATGATGTGAAGCATAATCGCTCCCAAAGTCATCTGCTGATTTAAAACGAGATAAACCGTCAATAAAATAATCAAAACCACCCCAATCTGCTCGATAAATGTTTTCAATCCCTCGTAAATGAAGCTGGTTTTTCTGGTGTACATCTGGCTTTCCATGAGTTGCATCTGGAGATCATACTGTTTCTTACCTTCAAATTTTTCGCGGACAAAACTTTTGATTACCAAAATGGAATTGATTAGATTTAAAAGTCCGGAAGTTTTCTGCTCACGCTGATTTCGGAGCTGTCTTCTTACACCGCCCAGTTTTTTCGCCTGCATTGAAGTGACATAAAAATAAATCGGGACAATAATTGTGGAAACCAAACCGACATACACATTCTGCATGTACATGATCACCAATGCAATAATGGCATTTGAAAACATCGGCAAAATATCGATGAAAAAGTTTTGAACGAGTTTGGTTAAACTCTCAATTCCACGGTCGATTCTGGTCTGAAGCTTTCCTGAAGCGTGGTTTTCATCACTAAAATAGGCAACCTTGTACGTTAAAATTTTATCGATTGCGGACTGCGCCAAGACCGAACTTACATTGATCCTGATTTTTTCGCCATAAAATTTCTGTCCGAAACTGATAAAAATATTGGCAATTTCTTTTCCCAAAAGTATCGCAGAAATAATCAGAAGCACATGAATGCCTTCCGACATCGGACTGGGAAGTTTGGTTAATTTCTCGACTTCATCAACCGTGTATTTTAAAACGACAGCATTGACCTGAGCTGTTATTGCTCCTAAAAAAGTGAGAAACAAGGTCCCATAAATCATCAGACGGTAAGGTTTGATAAATGGTTTCAGCTGTCTGTAGATCCCGAAAATACTGAGTGCTCGTGTGAAAGGTTTTGCCATGAATTGGTTTTAAATGAAAAACGTACCGTTTCTGTGAGAAAAGGTACGAATTATTGTAATAATTTAATTTATGGCGAAATATTAAATTTTAGAAAATTCTTCTGCTATTACTTTTAAGTTTTTGTTGTTTGGAAAATCTTTTCTTACAAGCTGCAGATAATCAAGAATCTCTATTTCATTTTTCATTTTCACCTGTTTGAAAAGAACTTTATAGTATTCCCTGTATCTTATTTTAGGCAAATCTGTTTGTAGAATATCTCTGAAATAATCAAAATGATTTGTAAAATCTGCCCTTTGATTCAGTGCAAAAACGTCAATTATTCTCTTTAAAAAAGCGGTCTGGTAAAAATCCAAATCTTTGTCGTACACAAATTTTTTATTTTTAATGAGGGCATCCAGATAAATCATTTTAGGTCCCATAGCACCGGGAAATTCGGCGATAAGATTGTCTATATTCCGTATAAATTCCTGAAACTGCTCTTTGGTTTCAACTTCCTTGGGACTTTTGTTCCAGTCAATCTTAGTCAAATCAAATCCTGCTTCATGAGTACCAAAATATAGAGGATTTCTTTTGATGAAAGCAACATACTTGCTGTTATCGCTGCCTGCAATACCTGCCACTGGCTGCCCAAAATAAATTTCACGATAATCGTCAAAAATATCATCACCAGGCTCGCGTTCATCTGTTATTTCAAAATACTCCTTTTCATTCTCACACTTAACTTTGAAAACCAATCTGGAATATTTCTTTGAAAAATACAGGCTGTTCTTCTTCCACAGCCCAGCATACTCAAGTATAATTTTTTTTCTAAGGCTTTCTAAATTCTTCTCATTACCATAAACGTAATAATCAGAATCTAATTTCAACAGTTGAAAATACAGTTTATCTTCTTTTGACAATTTAGGATTTTGTACAATTTTCTGTATGCTGTTTGAGAGACTGTCAAAATCGGTTACTGTGAAAATTAACTCGGATCGATCATTTAAGATTTTTCTTAATTCAATTTTTTTTACATCAAAATCATCTTTATATTTTCCGACAACATCTTTCAGGACTATCGTGTAATCATCATCATTATTTGTCACAGCAAATAACCATAACTTAAGAATCTCTTTTTCCTTTTGATTATATTCTGAAGCATCTATTATTTCATGCGTAATCTTCTTTCCTTTTGTTTGAAAATTAATCAGACTTTGCAAATAGAACTTATTTTTTGTTTTTCGGATTAATCCTTCTGTTTTAATAAATTTAATTGCTTCTTCATAATTTCCTTTTTCTGGATCACATAAACTGATTCCATAATTTAACTGATAAGAATCTTCGGATGAATCACAGAAGAAAGGGCTCGTTATGGTCAACTGCCCGTTTAAACATACAGATGTCGCACAGAATATTATAAATAAGAGTTGTCTAACCTTCAAAAACATAAGTCGTCAAATAATGTAACTCAGATTTGCTCGCTGCTTTGGAGTTTGCTTCTGCCTGTTCTAATGAATAGTTTGAATTGATTTCCTTCTTTTGGAAAACGAAAGCATTGTTGGCGTTTTTATCAACTACCTCATTGAAAATGTGTTGAATATCTGAATTTCCTAATGATGCGAAACTGATATCTTCGAAGCCGTAAAGCAATCTTAAATCATCAAACTGAGTAAAATTATCGTTTACAAAACCCTGAAGGTGAGATTTTGAATCGAAATTTCCTGCCCAGATGTTGTAAGCGTATGTTTTCTTGCTTGGCTTGTCGAAAATACTTTGGTAAACGAAATTTTCTCCTAAATAAGCTTCTCTTACCTGCGGGTCGTTTGCCAGTTCTTCGGGAAGACCTTCTTTCAGGATCTTTCCTTCGAACATGATATAGGTTTTGTTGGTAATCGCCAAAGTCTGCTGTACGTTGTGATCGGTAATCAGAATTCCGATGTTTTTGTCGGTTAAGCTTCGTACAATTTTCTGAATATCTTCAACGGCAATCGGGTCTACTCCGGCAAAAGGCTCATCCAAAAGAATAAAGCTCGGGTCGGTCGCGAGACATCTTGCAATCTCAGTTCTACGTCTTTCACCACCGGAAAGTAAATCTCCACGGTTTTTGCGGACGTGTTGAAGAGAAAACTCTTCAATCAGTTCATCACATTTGATCTGCTGCTGCTTTTTTGAAAGTTTTGTGAGTTGTAAAACACCCATGATGTTGTCTTCTACAGACAATTTTCTGAAGATGGAAGCTTCCTGAGCCAAATATCCGATTCCTTTTTGGGCACGGCGGTACATGGCATCGGTTGTGATTTCCTGTTTATCGAGGAAAATTTTCCCTGAGGTGGGTTTAACCAATCCTACAATCATGTAAAATGAAGTGGTTTTTCCGGCACCGTTCGGGCCGAGTAAACCTACAATTTCTCCCTGCTGAACCTGTACAGAAACGCCTTTTACTACTTTTTTGGGACCGTATTCTTTGATTAAGTTTTCTCCTCGTAAAATCATAAAGGCAAAGATAAAGTTTTTTTGGATTGGAATGACAGTCTGTTCCTCGGGGAAAATAAATTGACAGGATCAAATCAACGATATTACTATTCGGTATGATTATGAAATGATCCTTTGATTTAAATAGATTATAAATTTCTGCCTAAAAAAATCAATATCATCGGTTTAGTTTAAAAATTTTTAACGTACCAAACAGTAACAATCCACCAATTATCAGATATAAACCTGATGCTGACAAAACTGCAAAAATCTCATCCTGAGTGGAATAACTGCTCCATGCCGAAACTCTGTCACTGAAAACACTAAGGTTTCCAAAAAAAGTAAGTATTACAAAAAGAATAACTACAACGGGAATTGCCAACTTTTTAAAATTCAATTTGTCTGTGGCAAAAAGGATTATGGGTACTAAAATTGTACAAATTACTGAATAAAAAAGCACTTCTGACCAGTAAGAACAATTCATGCACGATGAGGAGACCTCATCAGAAAATGAATGGATAGAAAGACAGGAAGTGTGAACAGGAAAACGAAAAAGATAACTGCTGTTGTAAAATAATGTTTCATACTCATTGCTTAACCGGTTTTTGGGATTTTTCAAAAATAAACATCGCCTACGAAATACGTATCTTTGCTTATAATTTTGTACTCTTGGTGATTTTTTAGATTTCTCCAAGACTATTTTGAACTTCTTTTTCTGAATGAAATTCATTAGTTCCTTCACTTTGTGTTACAATTTTTCCACTACTTTTTTGATACGATCTTTTTGTATCTTACTCTCCTTATTTCCTGTAATCATTTCGACCATCTTACCAACAACAGTCTCATAAAGTTAGCTTCCACAGACAGATTTTTCATCATACAAATACTTTCCATTTGGCTCATTCCGACTGTATTGCTCTGATTTTCCCCACCAGAAGTATTTTGATTGTTTCCAATCGCAAAAGTCATGCTTTCTGCAAGATTTATAAACATATTCTTACAATTTAAAGTCATCGTCTCAGGTGCCGTAAGATTAATATTGCTTCCCGTTGTATCCAGATGAATTTCATTACCGCTTTTATCTGTAATAATAATACTTTCATCTTCCGTAAAGACCACTTTATGCCCGCTTCTGGTCATAATGGATTTCACTCTGTTATCAGCAAAACCGCCTAAAGC
>NZ_LMQM01000012.1 GCF_001424145.1 Chryseobacterium sp. Leaf404
ACTATAAGGAAACAGCACTAACTGATTTTGATTATAATGCTTAAAATTCATAAACAACTGTCTGATTATCAGATATAAATATACGAAATCCTGCAATAATTACCAAAAAAAAACCGCCTCAGTTGTGAGACGGATTCTTTGGGTTCATCGACCACAAGCTTATTCTTAAAAATGTGAATCTTAAAGTTCCTAAAAGGTCACTATATGGTTTTCTCGGGGCGAACGGTGCAGGGAATTCTACAACCATGCGTCTAATTATGGGACTTTTTAATGACCACACAAATTCGGTGAAAGTTTTTGAAACAAATGTTTCAGAGATTTGTCCGCAAGCATTACAAAAAATTGGATGTCTGGTAGATTATCCGGCATTTTATGATCATTTATCAGGATTTCATAATCTAAAAAAAGTTTGTGTTATCAGAAATTAAGATTTATTAAAGATCGACGAAGTTTTAGCAACAGTAGGACTCTCACATGCTCGGAATATTAAAATGAAAAAACACTCCCTTGGTATGAAACAACGTCTTACAATAGCATTCGCATTGATAAGCGACACTGAACTTTTAGTTTTTGACGAGCCAGCAAACGGTCTTGACCCAAATGGCATGCTTGAAGTTCGTGAGCTTCTTGTTAAACTTAATCGTGAGAAAGGAGTGACGATTTTTATTTCTAGTCACCTTCTCTTAAAAATTGAAAAAATGGTCACCCATCTTGGCATCATTTCCTATTCAGAAATTAAGTTTGAAGGGAGTAAGGAAGATTTAAACAATCTTTATAAGTTCCAGAAAACGAAATTTCAGCTAAACGATGCAGCAAAATATTAATTTACTTAATGATCAGTACTCTGTCGAATTACGATCTGAAAATGAAATCTTGATAGTAACCAATTCTCAGCAAGAAATTGCCACAAATACCACTTTTTTAGTAAAATCCGGCGCTCAGATGTACCAATTTACGGCTGCAGGTGGACTTGAAGAATGATTCATGGAAATTACAAAACAAAACTAAACGATGAAAAAGAATTACAATATATAAAAACAGCATTTTACGCGGAATGGCTAAAAACTAAAATCTTGGATTATTAATTTTAACTTTTGTATTTGCAGACATTGTCGCAATTCTATCATTTGTAACTAAAATAATTTAGAGTATACAATGGAGTTGAAGGATCAGCAATTCAGCAATTTTTGCTGTCCCTCTTGAGTATTTATGGAGGATTTCTAGTAATATTGTTTATTATTATCATTGCTACCCGAGTGGCTCAAATTGATCATAAAAATAATGGCAGGACGTTTTTAGAAACCCTGCCACAAACAGTTTAGCTTTAAATCATTTTTCTCTTTAATCTTTAAGATCCAGACCAAAATTCTAGTCTTTAACTTCTATGTCTCATCATGAATATGGCTAAAGTAAATACTTATAAGTTTTTCGATTGTGAACAATCTGTTAAAATTCTAAATTCATACAATTATAAAAACTAGTTGATTATTACTGAAAATTCAAAACAGGTCCATGTCTATTTTACCTAACTACCAATTGAGTTGATGTAGGTGTTGCAGCAAATTCACATTTATTTCAACTTTTGTAGTACTTGAGGGAAAGTTTTTTAAGAATTACTGCACTTTGCTCTGGAGTAATATCACGTTGCGGTTCTGCAAGCATCTCGTAGCCCACCATAAACTTTTTTATCTCGGCACTACGCAGCAACGGTGGATAAAAATGCATATGAAAATGCCATTCCGCATGAGGTTTTCCATCTGTCGGCGATTGGTGGATTCCAGCTGAATAGGGAAATGAAATCTCAAAAAGATTGTCGTATTTTGTGGTTAAATCTTTTACTATTGAAGCTAAAGAAAGTTTTTCAGAGTCAGAAAACTGCAGGATATTTTCCGCTTTTCTTTTACTGATAATCATCGTTTCGTAGGGCCAGACTGCCCAAAACGGAACCAGTGCAACGAAATCTTCATTTTCAAGAATGATTCTTTCTCCAGCTTCTAATTCTTTTTTGACATAATCTTCCAGAAGCGAACTTCCCTTTTTATCGAAATATTTCTTCAGATTTTCCTGCGTTTTCAAAACTGTCGACGGAATCGAAGATTGTGCCCAGATTTGTCCGTGCGGATGCGGATTGCTGCAACCCATCACGCTTCCTTTATTTTCAAAAATCTGAACGTGATTGATGTAATCTTCAGCTCCCAATTCCTCATATTGCTGCTGCCAAACATCCACCACTTTTTTGATATCACTTACTTCCATTTCCGGCAAAGTAAGGCTGTGATTTTCCGAAAAACAAATAACTCTGTTAATTCCCCGTTCGGGTTTTAATGAAAAAAAATCGGACTGTTCGTTAGAAAATTCAACATCATCTTTCATCAAAGAACCAAAATCATTTTCAAAAACATAGACGCCTGTGTAATCGGGATTTCTTTCACCATTCACACGCAGATTTCCTGAACACAAGTAACAATTCGGATCGTGAGCAGGAAGTTGTTCTTCAGCAACTTTTTCAATTTGTCCCTGCCAAGGTCGGTTGGCTCTTTGAGGGGAAACCAGAATCCACTCATCCAAAAGCGGATTGTATCTTCTGTGAGGATGTTTTTTTTTATTAAACGAGGAATTCATTCCTTTTGTATTCTCTAATTCCATCTGATATTTTTACACGGTACACTTTCATTTCGATGTCAAAATCTGCTCTATATTTTTCACTGATGCTTTTAATCACATCATCCACATTTTCATCTTTAATAAGATTAATGCTGCATCCTCCGAAACCGCCACCCATTATTCTTGCACCCAAAACGCCTTTTTCTTCTAAAGTTTTTTCCACCATAAAATCCAGTTCGTCGCAACTCACTTCAAATTCAGTAGAAAGTCCGGAATGCGTTTCGATTAGAAGTTGCCCTAAATATTCTACATCACCTTCTGATAAAGCTTTAGAAGCCTTTTCTACCCTTTTGATTTCTTTCAAAAGATACAGACATCTTTTGTAAGACGTCTCTCCTATTTCCATTCTCACTTCATCAAGCATTGAAATGCTGAAATCTCTGAATTTTTCTATTTCAGGGAATTTTTCCCACAAAACTTTCTTTCCGTTATCGACATCATTTCTCCTGTCGTTGTAGCCAGAAGTCAGATGCGTGTGCTTTACACAACTGTCGAAAAGTACCAGATTGTAACCTTCGATATTAGCTTCAAAATACTGATGTTCCAGAGAATTGCAGTCGAGCATAATTACTTGGTGTTCATTGCCGAAAACAGATGCAAACTGATCCATAATTCCGCACTTTACACCAACAAAGGTGTGCTCGGATTTCTGACCAATGAGTGCTAATTCTTTTTTAGATAAATTCAAATCAAAAATGTGATTGAGAATATAGGCAAACCCACATTCCAAAGCTGCCGAAGACGACAAGCCGGAACCCATCGGAATCGTACTGCTGAAGGCAATCTGCAAACCGCCAATCTTTCTTCCACTTTCCTGAATAGCATTGAAAACACCTAGCAAATAATTCACCCAGGTCTGCTCAACAGGAGTTTGCTTTTGATGGATATTAAAACTGAAAGATTCATTAAAATCTTTCGCAAAAAAAGTACAGTTTTCTGAGTCATCCACCTTTTTTACGGCAAAACAAATATGCTTGTCGATGGCAGCTGGAAGAACAAAGCCATCGCTGTAATCAACGTGTTCGCCGATAATATTAATTCTTCCGGGAGCCAGAAAAAAATGTTCCGGTTCTGACTGGAAGAAAGACTGGAATGCTTCTGTGGTATGATTGATTAATTTCTCCTTCATAGATAACCGCAATTTATGCTTTTTTAGAGGTATTTTAAAATTAAAATTGTGAACATTACTTTAACTTAATCAGAATATTTTGATTACCATTTCATCAATTAAATGATTAACAGTAATCTAATAATTTTAAAAAATGATTTAATTTCATTCACCAGGAAAAACAATTCCTGACAAATTGCGGATTCTGTCTAAAGTTTGCATCAGTAACAAACTCCCGGCGTGAGTGACGATCGGGCTTTCGGTAAGATTATTCTGTAAACATTCTGTTGCGTGCCTTGCTTCAAAATGGTAACCGAATCCACTTGTTTTTTCTATATTAATGACCGTTTTTTCTCCATCAACAATAAATTCTAGGGTGGACGAAGGTTCATAAAAAGGTGTGTTTAATTTTAATCGCCCCAGCGTTCCGCAAATTTCAACTTCAGTTCCTAAATTCACTGAAATTGACGAAAATAAACTAGCCATTGCTCCATTACTGTATTTAAAAAGAACTGCACAGTGCTCGTCAACTCCTTGATCTGCAGAATTGATACTGACATTTATTTCATCCGGTTTACCCAAAACATCCAATGCCGTAAAAATATTATAAATACCAATATCCATCAAAGATCCTCCACCTAATTCAGGATTCAGCAAACGAGAATTTGGATTTGGATTTGCCTTAAATCCGAAATTTGCCAACACTACTTTGATGTCACCCAGAATTCCACTTTTGACGATTTCGACCATTTTTTGATAATGTGGAAGGAATTTCGTCCATAAAGCATCCATCAAAAACAGTTTTTTCAGATGGGATAGATCAATCATTTCAGCTGCCTGTTTTGCATTCAGGGCGAATGGTTTTTCACACAGAACGGCTTTGTCATTGTCAAGACACAGCAGAGTGTTTTCGTGATGAAGGCTATGCGGTGTTGCAATGTAAATGATATCGACCAAATTGCTTTCTGCAAGTGCCTGATAACTTCCAAAACTGAATGGAATATCAAAATCTCTGCAAAAATTTTCTGCTTTTTCCGGTGAGCGAGAACCGGCGGCCGCCAATTCTGCTCCTTCCACATATTTGAGGTCTGCTGCAAACTTGTGAGCGATAGTTCCTGTCCCCAGAATTCCCCATCTTATTTTTTTCATATTTTGATTGATGAAATGTTCGTACAAATCTGAAAGTTTATTTTTAAATCTAAAAGCTTATTTAAAATTCCATCAAAATTATTTTCCCAACCCTAAAGGGAGTAATTTTGATGAAATTTTTAATTAATTTTTGCTCCCTTTTAGGGTTGGGGAAAACAAAAATTTATTAAAAATGAATAGCTGAATAATTTTCAAATAAGCTTTAAATTAATTTTTCCTTTTCATTACCTTTTTTGCGGCTTCAACAATGTCATTGGTGGTCAATCCATATTTTTCCATCAGTTGGTCGGGTGTTCCGCTTTCTCCAAAGCTGTCGTTTACGGCAACATATTCTTGTGGTGCAAGATATTCTGTAATTAAAAGTTGAGCAACGCTATCTCCCAAACCGCCTAATCTGTTGTGTTCTTCGGCAGTTACAACGCAACCTGTTTTCATTACTGATTTTAAAATTGCTTCAGCGTCCAAAGGTTTGATGGTGTGAATATTAATAATTTCGGCATCAATTCCCTGCTCTTCCAGGATTTCCCCAGCTTTTATCACTTTCCAAACCAAATGTCCGGTGGCAATGATGGTTACGTCTTTTCCTTCGTTGACCATCCACGCTTTTCCGATTTCGAATGTTTGATTTTCATCGGTAAAAACAGGAATCACAGGTCTTCCGAAACGTAGATAAACTGGTCCTTCGTAATCTGCAATGGCAATCGTTGCAGCTTTGGTCTGGTTGTAATCGCAAGTGTTGATGACTGTCATTCCGGGAAGCATTTTCATTAATCCGATGTCTTCCAGAATCTGGTGTGTTGCGCCATCCTCACCTAAAGTCAGTCCTGCGTGGGATGCGCAGATTTTTACATTTTTATCGGAATACGCCACCGACTGACGAATCTGATCGTAAACTCTTCCTGTTGAAAAGTTGGCGAAAGTTCCCGTAAACGGAATTTTTCCTTCAATAGCTAATCCTGCGGCGATGCCAATCATATTGGCTTCGGCAATTCCGATCTGGAAAAAACGTTCCGGTGCTTTTTCGATGAATTTTTCCATTTTTAAAGAACCGATAAGGTCGGCGCAAAGAGCCACGACATCTGGGTTTTTGTCTGCCAGTTCAGCCAATCCGGCTCCGAAACCGCTTCTGGTATCTTTTTTTTCTGTGTAGGTATATTTTTTCATTTGATTAATCTGTTGATGTTTGTTTTAAACGCAAAGAGCGCAAAGATTTTTTTTAACTTATTGGGAATATTTTTCGTTCGCAAAGGCGTTTGACTCCGTCGAATCTTCGATTTCGCTCAGCAAAGAAATTTAACCATTAGATTTTTACATATTCTTTTTGAACAGCGAATCGCTCGCAGCCCGACTTGAGCGGAAATCCTTTTTTGCGTGGTCATCAAGTTCTATTAAACTGAAACCGTCTGCAAAAAAGATTGGGAGCGGAAGGCGGATAAAGCTGCCCAAATAATTTAAAGTCTAATAATCGCCCAAAGTTTCTTCGAGTTGGTCTAATGCTTTTGCCAATAGCTCATCGTTAGGCGCTTTTCCGTGCCACGCGTGGCTTCCCATCATATAATCTACGCCGTGACCCATTCCGGTTTTCAGGAGAATGCAGATTGGCTGACCTTTTCCGGTCAATGATTTTGCCTCGTCGAGAACGTTCAGAATTTCCTGCATATCGTTGCCATTTTCCACTTCCAGAACTTTCCAGTCGAAGGCCTCAAATTTGGTTCTAAGGTTGCCTAAAGAAAGGACTTTTGAAGTCGGACCGTCGATCTGCTGACCGTTGTAATCGATGGTTGCTATCAAATTATCAACCTTGTTGTGAGAGGCGTACATAATGGCTTCCCAGTTTTGGCCTTCCTGCAACTCGCCGTCCCCGTGAAGTGTGAACACCAGATTTTCGTCATGATCTAACTTTTTTCCGACCGCGTGACCGATGGCCACTGACATTCCCTGACCTAAAGAACCGGAAGCAATGCGAATTCCCGGCAAACCTTCGTGCGTTGTTGGATGACCCTGCAATCTGGAATTCAGTTTTCTGAAAGTTGCCAGTTCGGACTTGTCAAAATAGCCTGCGTGTGCTAAAACACTGTAAAAAACGGGCGAAATATGACCGTTGGAAAGATAAAATGCATCTTCACCTTTGGCCTTCATATCGAAGCCTTCTTTTCTCTTCATCACGTCGAAATAGAGTGCGACGAGAAAATCCGCGCAACCAAGCGAACCGCCCGGATGACCTGACTGGCAGGCGTGCACCATTCTTACAATATCCCGGCGAACCTGAGAAGCGATATGGTTGAGTTTTGAAATATCGTGTTTCATAAATTACTGCAATTTTTGTGAATCTTTGATGAACTGCTCTAAACCTGAATCTGTCAACGGATGTTTTAACAGAGATAGAATCGGCTGGATTGGGCAAGTCACAACATCGGCACCAATTTTTGCGCAGTTGATGATGTGCATACTGTTTCGAACTGAAGCGGCAAGAATTTCAGTTTCATACATATAATTGTCAAATATCAATCTGATTTCCTCAATCAAATTGAGACTGTCTGTCGAAATATCATCGAGTCTACCCAGGAATGGTGAAACATAGGTTGCTCCGGCTTTTGCGGCTAAAAGTGCCTGTCCGGCAGAAAAAATCAGCGTGCAATTGGTTTTGATGCCTTTGTCAGAAAAATATTTTAAGGCTTTGATACCATCTTTGATCATCGGGATTTTCACAACGATATTTGGATGAATCGCGGCAAGAATTTCGCCTTCTGCAATCATTTCTTCGTACGTAGTTGATAGTACTTCTGCAGAAATATCGCCATCGACAATATCACAAATATCTTTGTAATGTTGCAAAATAGCTTCTGTTCCGCTGATGCCTTCTTTTGCCATCAAAGATGGATTAGTTGTAACTCCATCGAGAATCCCTAAGTCATTAGCTTCTCTAATCTGCTCCAGATTAGCAGTGTCAATAAAAAATTTCATAGGTTTTATATTTTAATTTTTATTTAAGTGTTAAATTTACACTTAATTTATTTAGTCAACAAATTCCTGTCTTAAAAAAGATTCAGAAAGTTATTGCGTGGTTTTTAAAATTGATTTATTAATTGTTGTGACCCATATTGAGTTTTATTTTCTTCAAATCTTCCAGGTTGTGAACTGGTTTTTCAATGTCAGCTGGGATCGGCTGTTTTGAAAAAGTCTGGAAATAAAGCAGACATGCATCTTTCCACCAGACGGCATCTTCCGCTTGAATTTTCAGTTTTGCCTGCACATCTGTGAACCTTTCGTTATCAACATAAGCTTGCATTTTGTTCCAAATATTCTGATAATCTCTCACTCTGCGCACGCCAGAATCGTATTTGTAACACAATTCTTCCCACATTGTTTTTCCATCTTTCATTTTATAATTCCAGGGAACGTGGTGGAACCAGAGAATTAAATTTTCAGGAGTGGTTTTTATGTTTCCATAGATTTCATTTAATGGTGGAAAATATTGAGAAACGGCATTGCTACCTGTTTTCGTTCTGTCGAAACCAAGTCCTTCAGCATTGGCCTGATGATAATACACCGGCGACCAATCGGGTCTTCCGCCTTTGTAATCGCCCCAAGGTTCGGGACCATAATGATGTCCGCCTGCAAAAATATGGTGTAAACCAAGTGGCATCATATAATCGACAGCAGTTTCCCGGGAAATGAGCATCATTTCTTTTACGGGATTTAGGAATTTTTCATTATCAGTAAAAGTCATTTTAATCCACTCATCGGCAATCTGTTCGGAGGATAAATCGTGATTCCACGCCAGACGTCCGAAAGCGTACCAATTGGCCTGTGCGAAGTGATGGCCTGTCCAGTTTTTGTCTTCACCAATATTCGCAACAGCAGAAATTGCGGTTAATTTCGCAGGTCTTAAAGTTCCATCCGTAATTTTGGCAATTGTTGATCCTTTTCCGTCCGAATACGTGTCGCTGTCTAAAGTTTCTTTAAACAAAGGTGCGAGAAAAACGAGGTGATTATTTTGCCCCAAATATTCCTGGGTAATCTGGAATTCAACCATTTCCGGCGTTTTTTTCAATGCTCCGAACAATGGATTGAATGCTTCACGAGGCTGGAAATCAACCGGTCCGTTTTTGATCTGGACAATCACATTCTCTCTGAATTTTCCATCAAGAGGAACAAATTCTAAATAAGCCTGCTTTGCACGGTCTTCTTTGCTCGGACTGTACACAAATGCTCTCCACATAACCATTCCGCCGTAAGGTTTCAAAACATCTGCCATCATATTGGCACCGTCGGCGTGCGTTCTTCCGTAATCCTGCGGCCCGGGCTGACCTTCGGAATTGGCTTTTACCAAAAATCCGCCGAAGTCAGGAATTATTTTATAAATTTCAGAAGCTTTGTCTTTCCACCATTTCTGAACATCTTTGTTAAGTGGATCTGAGTTTTCCAATCCTCCCAAAACTTTTGGCGATGAGAAATTAACAGATAAATACACTTTGATTCCGTAAGGTCTGAAAATGTCTGCCAGAACTTTTACTTTTTGAAGATAATCTTTACGGAGCATATTTGGCGAAGCATTGACGTTGTTGAGAACGGTCGCATTAATACCGATTGATGCATTTGCTCTTGCATATTCCTCATATCTTGGCGAAATTTTATTCGGTAAATCTTCCCACTTCCAAAGCGAATGCCCTGCGTAGCCACGCTCAATAGTTCCATCCAGATTGTCCCAATGGTTGAGAATCCTGATATCGTAGGAAGGTTTTTCGGTGATATTCAAATTTGTAGTTGTCGAATTGGTTTGCTGCAAACGTAAAATATGATAAACCCCATACAGCAATCCTGTTTCTTTTTCGGCGGAAATGACCAATTTATTCTGAACGGATTTTATCGTGTAACCACCCTTCAGATTTTTTAATGAATTGTCGGTTCGAAGCTCGATTTCCTGACCTTGCCAATGATTCATTAATTCTTTTTTGGCAATATTCAACGTCGCGCTGTTGCCTTTCGAAATAATTTTATCTGCCGAAATTCCGTTTTTTGCAGGGAAACGAAGCCAAAGCTGGCTGCCGTCTTCCGCGAAAGTCATTAGTGGAATAATGAGAAATAAGAAAATGTAATGTCGGAAAATTTTCATTCTTAAATTTTTAAATTACTTAAGTTTTGGCTAAAGCCAAGTTGTATATCGTCTTATAAAAACAGGCTGAATCCTGTTCCTATTGATTTTCTTCTAAACCCTCAATGGTTTTGATCTTTCCATTTTCATCATATTCAATTTCAACTACTTTCATACTTCTGAGCCAGGTTTTCCCTTCGCTTGGGACAGAATCGTGGAAGAACAGATACCATTTTCCTTTAAATTCAGCGATGCTGTGATGGGTTGTCCAGCCCACAACAGGTGTTAGAATTTCGCCCTGAAAAGTAAATGGTCCATAAGGATTGTCACCGGTTGCGTAACAAATCAAATGTGTGTCGCCTGTAGAATAAGAAAAATAATATTTATTGTTGTATTTGTGCATCCAGGACGCTTCGAAAAAGCGGTGTTTGTCACCGTGAAGCAATGGATTTCCATTTTCGTCAAGAATTAAAACATCTTTCGGCTCTTCTCCAAACTCAAGCATATCATCGCTCAATAAAACAACTTTTGAAGGAATTGCCTGTTCGTTATCATTTGGAATTACTGCAGATTCTAAGGCTTTGTTGTTTCTGTAACGCTGCAATTGTCCGCCCCAGATTCCACCAAAATACATATAATGTCTTCCGCTTTCTTCAAAAATACAAGGATCGATGCTATAACTTCCCAACATCGGATGTTTCTCCGGAATAAATGGTCCGTAAGGTTTGTCACTTACCGCAACACCGATTCTGAAGATGTCATTTTTATCTTTTAACGGAAAATACATATAATATTTTCCATTTTTGAATGCCACATCACAATCCCACAATTGCCTTCCCGACCAAGGAATATCTTTTACCGAAAGGACAACACCGTGGTCTGTGATTTCGCCGTTTTCTACATCATCCAACGAGAAAACGTGATAATCGTTCATATCAAAATGGTCTCCGTTGTCATTTTCTTCGATGCCGCTTTCACGGTCGTGTGATGGATAAATGTAAATTTTGCCTTCAAAAACGTGAACAGATGGATCTGCCATATAATCGCTTGGGAAGAGGTATTTTGATTGTTTCATTGTTTAATTAGAAGTTAGATTTTAGAAACTAGATATTAGACTTATTTTTCTTTTGTTAACTGAATGATTTTTTCTACCACGGGTTTTGCCTGATTATTCCGGTCGAAAAGCAAAGGATAATCGGTTCTGCCTTTTACCGGAAAATCATTTTTCCAGGATTGTGCATCGGTTGTTCCCCACAAGGTTACTCTTCTGATTTTATCCTGATGTTTCAGGAATAGTCTGAAGAAATCCAGATAGCGGTTTTCCCATTCTGTTTTCACATTTTCGGGAAGTCCGGCGGTGTACGGATTCATTTTTGCTTCGTACTCCACTTTATCGGAAACGTTGGCAGAAGTTCCCCACGGAGAAGGAAGTGCGCTGATTTCCATTTCGGTAACATTTACTTTTACACCATTTGCGGCGTAGTCGAGAATTGCTTTTTCGTATTCAGCAAGTGTTGGTGTATCTAGGCCAACGTGCGTCTGCATTCCTACTCCATCGATATGAATTTTTCTGGATTTTAAAGTTTGAACCATTTTGCTCACGGTTTTTACTTTTCCGGGATGCCATTCATTGTAATCATTGTAATACAATTCTGCATTTGGGTCTGCATCTTGTGCATACTGAAAAGCCAACGGAATAAATTCTTCGCCTAAAATTTCGTAAAACTTAGATTTTCTGTAAGTTCCATCTTCCATAATGGCTTCATTGACGACATCCCAACCTTTCACACGACCTTTGTATCTGGTGACAACGGTGGTAATGTGATTTTTCATTCTTTGTTTTAAAACTTCGGCAGAAACATCTTTTCCATCTTTGTCCACGAAAAACCATTTGGGTAACTGCGAATGCCAAATCAAAGTATGACCGATGATGAACATTTTGCTTTTCTCTCCAAAAGCCACAAACTTATCGGCATCATCAAAAAAGAACTTGCCTTCTTCTGGTTGCAAAAACATCGATTTCATACAGTTTTCTGCAACAATGGAGCTGAACTGATTTTTAATAATTTCTACAGACTTTGCTTCTTTCTCATCAATCTGCGGAAGACTCATCGCTGTTCCTATGTAGAATTTATTTTTGAATGCATTCTTCAGAGAATCGTTGGAAGTTGCCGTGTTGGCTGTCTTGCACGAAACAGTTAAGGTTAAAATTCCTAATAATGCTGCTATCTTATTCATAATTATTTTTTTTAATTTAAACGCAAAGTGCACAAAGATTTTGTTGACTACTATATTTTAAATGTTTGCAAAGGCGTAAACTCAGCGAAGAAATAAAAAGTTCATATAAAGTTCATTTTTTAAGACTTGTAACAGTTTAAAACCTCGATACGGCTTTTAACACCGAATCACTCGCAGCCCGGCTTGAACGGAAATCCTTTTTTTGCGGCTGGAAAAGCTTTGGCAAAAAAGATTGGGAGTGGAAGACGGATAAAGCTGCCCAAATTTTTGTTATAATATTAATCTTTCGCCTTTCTTCTTTCCTTAAGGTCGTGCTCGATTTCGATTTCCTTTTTCTTATTGATTTCGTAGAACATTAGCAGTCCACAAGCTAAAAAGAATGGTATTGATGGAAATATACTGACTAACATTTTGGCTCCCGCAGAAACGGTTTCCGGCTGTAAAACACTCACTGCTCCTTCGGAAGAAATGTAACCGTACTGACCGATGATGTAAGCAACCAGCGAACTTCCGATGCTTAAACCAACCTTCAAACCGACCATCATTGCCGAGAAAATAATCGCTGTTGCACGTCTGTTGTTTTTCCATTCTGAATAATCGGCAACGTCAGCAATCATCGCCCAAAGCAATGGCGTTCCGATTCCGTAGAAGAAACCGTGTAAAATCTGAGAAAAGAACATTAACCCAACCGATTTTGGCGGATAAAAGATAAATGCTAAAACGAATAGTGTTGAAATAAAAAGTGAAGCGATAAATGCATCTCTTTTGCCATATTTATCTGCAAACTTTTTCGAGAAAGTGATTCCAACAATCATCATAATGATTCCACCTGCATTGAATAATCCGAAACCTGCTGAACGAGGATCTTCTCCGAAGAAATTCATCCCGATGGAATTGAAGAAATTGGTAATAGGCGAGATAAATTGCTGAAGTGAGGTTTCGTCTACATAATTATTAAAATAGTAGACATACGAACCACCTTTCATTGCCAATGTAATGAAAATCAATGCGGTAACCGTTAACATAATAATCCACGGCTTATTTTTCTTTAAATCTTTTAAATCAGCTCCTAAAGTAGATTCCTGTTCCGGTTTTGGAATCACTCTTTCTTTGGTCGTGAGAAAAGTGATGAGCAACATTACCGTTCCGATAATTGCCAACCAAGTCATTACAACTTCGATTCCTGCTGCTTTGTCGCCGTGACCTGCAGATAAAATAATCGGCAACATAAATACCTGAACGAAAAACTGTGCAAACATAACGGCAACAAAACGGTAAGATGAAATACTGTTTCTTTCGCTCATATCGCCTGTTATAACACCGCTTAGAGCTGCATAAGGTAAATTATTGGCAGCATAAAGCAATAATAAAACTGAGTAAGTAACCGCTGCATAAATCATTTTTCCTTTATAAGAAAAATCGGGTGTGCTGAACGCAAAAAGTGCCGCAGTACCCAACGGAATTGCCGTTAATAAAATCCATGGACGGAATTTCCCCCATTTTGTGCGGGTTCTGTCTGCCAAAGCTCCAACCATCGGATTGAAGACAAAACCAGCCAACAAACCGACCGTAAGCGTAATAATAGAGGCATCTTCTGGTTTTAATCCGTAAATATCGGTATAAAAATAAGCTAAATAGGTTACTAGCGTCTGGAAAACCAGATTGGCGGCTAAATCTCCTAAACTGTAGCCGATTTTCTCAACGACAGATATTTTTTGAGATGAGTTGTTCATTTTAATAATTGATATTTGATAAATGATAATTGATTATTCTGTTGTAAAAGGCGATGCGGGAAGACCGGTTTTGTTTTTCAGATTTCCGTCGGGATTGTCGGCCCAGTCATATCTTACTGAAATTGGATTTGAAATGGTGTCGTTCCAGACAATGATTTTGTTGCTCTCGATTTTTGCTTTTGCCCATTCATATTTTCCGTCTTTTCCTTTGATGGCGAAACCTTTCAATTCAGAAACGGGTGTAAAATCATCGGTTCCATTTTTAAAGGAAAGAATGATTTTGTTTCCTTCGATCTTCATTGACTGATAAACCGGTCCGTCTGTGATGATATTTTTCTTATCGGCAACTTTAAGCGCCTGTAAAGCCAATCGGTCTCCAACTGTTTTCTTGTTTAAAGGATGAATGTCATTCCACTCTCCTATATCAATGATTACGGCAAGTCCAGTACTTGGAACATTAAGAGAAACTTTTCGTTGTTGGTCTCTTAATTCTGCCCAATTGCTTTCAATAGGCTGTGTTTTTGGTTCCATAAAATTGGCTAATTGTACTGTGAAAAAAGGCATATCTTTCTGATTCCATTTATTTCGCCAATCCAGAATCATTGTGGTCAGCAAATCGCCGTATTCTTTTGGTTTTCCGGTGTTGCTTTCGCCCTGATACCAAATGGCGCCTTTGATGCTATAATTGATAAGCGGATTAATCATTGCATTGTACAATCCTGTCGGTTTCCAACGGATGAAAGTAGTTCCGGGAGACATTTTTTCCATTTTAGCACCGATTTTATATTTCCATTCGGTTTTTAAATCGATTTTATTCCCGTCAATTTCGAGGTAATAAGGCTTGTCAGCGATGAACTGACCTTTTCCGCTTCCGTTTGAGATTCTAACAGCAATGACGTTTTTGCCTTCTTTTAAAACTCCTGCCGGAATATCGTACCAACGCGGTGGATATTCGTAGGTTACATTTCCTACTTTTGTCCCGTTGACATAAGTTACATCAGCATCTTTTATTCTTCCTAAATTTAGAAAAGCGGCTTTTCCTGACTGATTTTTGGTTAAATTAATTTCTTTTCTGAACCAAACTGAACCATCAAATGAGCCTTCTTTATCTTCCCAGGAACCTGGAATTTGCATTGTTTTCCAGTCCGAGTCATTTAGATCAAATTTTTCCCAATGCTGGTTTAATCCGATATCACTTTGGTCGAGTTCAGCGTACCAAGCTTTGCTTAACGCCTGTTCGCCAGATTCTGTAGATTTTATCAAATCATCATTCTGCCATTTTTTAGCTTCGTCCAGATATTCAGGGTATTTTTTCAGAGAATTTTCATCCATCCACGCCTGAATCGGTGAACCACCCAAACTTGCGTGGATAATTCCAACGGCCACTTTATTTTTCTGACTTAATTCTTTTGCGAAAAAATAGGCAACTCCCGAAAAATTAAGAATCGTTTGTGGATTTGTCGCTTCCCATTTTCCGCCATCAAGCTCGGTTTGTGGCGATTTGAAATTATATTTCTGAGGAACCGTGAAAAACCTAATGTTCTGATTATCTGCATTTTTAATTTCATCAGCATAAAGCGGTGTCAATCTGCGCATCGGCAATTCCATATTCGACTGTCCGGAAGCAAGATATACATCGCCAATCAAAATATTTTTAAGCGTGATTTCATTAATGATCATTGTGTAAGGTCCGCCTGCTTTTTGTTCAGGAAGCACGATTTTCCAGTTTCCGTTTTGGTCGGCAGACGTTTTATAATTTTTGTTGAGGAATTTCACTTCCACTTTTTCGTTTGCATCGGCTTTTCCCCAAATGTTGAGTTTTTGATTTCTCTGCAAAACCATTCCGTCTGAAACTAACGTGGGAAGCTGAATTTTTGCCTCAAAAAGTACAGTGCAAAATATGCAGAGCAGCAAGGTGATAGTCCTGATATTTTTATATTTCATATTTTGTAAATTTTAACGATTGCAAGTTTGATTATTTTAAGATTGAACTCCTACGGAGTTCTCCACTAACTTGCCATTTTTCTTTCTACACAGATATCGCTCCTACGGAGCGGACTTTTATACTCGAATCACTCGCAGCCCGACCTGAGTGGAGCTCTTTTTGTGAGGAGGTACGACGAGCAAAAAAGCGGGAACGGAGGGCGGATTAAGCTGCCCAAAAAATTTATATTATTGCTTTTCATTTTTTAAGGTTTATCATTCAACAGTCTTACCTCGATGATTTTCGGAGTTAATGATTTTTCACCTGAATTAAACCTGATGTTCAGAATCTCTTTATGGGTTTCGGATTCAGGAATCGGAATTAATAAAGTTTGTGGCGAGTTGCCCATTTTGCCTTCGAAATTTTTGGAATACGTTTTAATTCCGTTGATTTCTGCATTCAAAGTACGGTTGTTATTGGCATCAAAATGAGTGATATACACATATTTTGCATTCTTGTCCTTATTTTTCATCTGATAACTGAACCAACCTTTCGCCTCACGGAAATGGCGGTCTTCCATATATCCGGTGCTGGAATCTTTGCTGTCAAACTGATGGTCAGATTCCGGTTGTTGCTCTCCCAATTGAATTTTGTCAGTCGTAATATTGTCAAGCTTTAGGATTTCCCCTTCTTCTTTGGCCTTCTGTTTCTGAATCATTTCGATTTTATCCTGAGTCGCCTGCGGAAAATAAATGATGTAACGTTGCTCGTGAATTTTGTAAAACGGAACCAGTTTCAGTCCTTCAGCAAATTTATTCTGCGGATATAATCCTTTCAGTTTAAATGTTAAATTTTCGCCATTCACGTTTTCCAAATGATTTAGTACCGCATCTGAACTTCCCAAAATGGTAGGAATTTCATTGAGAGGAATTTGCGGTCCGTGCGCAATATGTCCGCCACGACTGTCGTCAGCAAACATTCCGTCCTGATTTTCTGTTCCGTAAGTTGCAGCTAAAACAATCGGACCATATTTAAAGGCAAAATAATCTGATTTGTCAGGAAGCTGCTCGGCGGAAAGGTGCATCGGCATTGTCATTTCGATAACATCGCCTTTTTTCCATTTATTATTAATGGTAAAATAACCTTCGGCATCAACCGGAACATTTGCATTTTTACCGTTCACTGAAATTGTAATTTCAGAAGCTTTAGCCCATTGTGGTGCTCTCAGTTTTAAATTTAAATGGGATTTCGGAGCAACATCAAAAACTAATTTTGTCGATGGATTTTCAGGGAAATTATTTTCCTGTCTCAAAACCAATTTCTTTTCAGACCATTTTAAAATGGAAGGAATAAATAGATTCACGTATAAATCTTCATCAGAATAAGCATAAATCATTTCACCATATTTGGCGTGATTTTCCATTCCCGAACCTACGCAGCACCAAAAGCTGGTTTCCGGCTGGGAATACACCCTGTAATGACCAGGACGCATTGGCGTGAAATAAACAAAACCGCCTTTGTTGGGATTTTGGGTGGAAAGAATATGATTGTACAAAGCTCTTTCGTAATAATCTACGTAAGATGATTTTGGATTCGTTGCATACAATTCTTTGGAAAGCTTCAGCATATTATACGTATTGCAGGTTTCCGGACCTTCAATACTTTTAATCATTCCGCTGAAATCATTGATGGGATTAAAATGCTCACTTACACTGTTTCCTCCGATAATCGCTGATCTTTTTTGAGTGACATTGGTCCAGAAAAAATCAGCAGCATTGCTCCATTCTTTGTTATTTTCTAAATCTGCAATTCTTTTAAAACCAATCACTTTCGGAATCTGTGTATTGGCGTGAATTCCTGTAAGTTTGTCTTCACCATTCAGCAATGGGTTTAAAATGGCAAGATGAGAAAAACGATGGGCAAGTTTGAGATATTTTGGATTTTTTGTGATGTCATAAACGTCGGCAAACACTTCATTCAGACCGCCGTGTTCGCTGCGAAGCATATCCTGAATCTGTTCATCGGAAAGTCCGGAAACTTCATCAGCCATCCAATCAGTGAGGTTTATCAGCATTTTTTTTGCTTTCTCACTGTCTGCATACCAATAGGCATCGCGTAAACCAGAATAAATTTTGTGAATATTATACAAAGGAACCCAACGGTCGTTCAAACCGAAAGTTGCAGCACGAATGTTTCCATCGGCAATTTCTTTCCAGGCTTTTTTGCCGTTCGGAACGCCTGAAAGATAACCGTTTTCAGAAAGATTTTGGCAACGTTCTAGCTCATCAATCATATAATCCAAACGTTGTTTAACTTTTGGATCGCCTGTGGAAGCATACATCAACGCCAAAGCCGAAATGTAATGACCGCCGATGTGACCGTCAAGCCCAGTATTTTCCCAATTGGGATAGTTTTCTTTTTTCGGTTTCAGTCCGGCCTCTTTCAAATAAGGAGCAAGAAGCCGATCTGCATCCATCGACAGGATATATTTTTCATCGGTCTGTATTGCCTTGCTGAAAACACTTTCGGATAAATGAACCTTACTCAATGGAAAGTAGCGGACATTTTGCTTCATTTGCGAAAAAGCAAATGAGCTAAGGCCTACAAATATTACAAGTGATTTTTTTACCATTAATAAATGTTATTTCTACATTTATAAAAATAGATGAAACAATTCATATTACAAAAGATTTTAACGATGCAATATCAACGATTATTAAACTTGCGTGATAATTCTGAAGATAGAAAAATCAATACCGGACACCTTATCATAAAAAATAGGTTTACCTTATCATGTTTTGTAAAATTAGATACTCCGCTATCTCCCTTATAAAAATAAAATGAAGCACTTTTTAATAAATACTGTTATTAACAACACGACACTTATCTTATTTAAAAGCGGATGCATTAAAAAACAGATAAGTGATTAAATATATTAATTTTAACTTAAATTTAACATTTTGCAAATCACAGATCACTGTTTATTTAATATAAAAATTAAAGAAACGTTACAAATTTCTTCCCTAAAAACACATTCATATTAAGAAACAGTAAAAATTCATATCATTTTTATTAAAGTGTATTCATTACATTTAATATTTTTTTATGGATAAAATCTCCAAATAAATTAACTTTGTAAGAAAATAAAATTAAATGGTGAAAGAGTATCTCAGTTATCCCAAACACTATGTGGCAGTAGACTGTATTATATTTGGATTTGACGGTGAAAACCTGAAAATTCTTCTGGTAAAAAGGGATCTTGAGCCCAAAAAAGGTGAATGGTCACTGATGGGTGGGTTTGTGGATGACAGGGAAAGTTCGGATGAAGCAGCTTCCCGCGTTTTAAATACACTGACGGGTCTTAAAGATATTTACCTTGAACAACTCAATACCTACACGGAGATTGACCGCGAACCAACAGCAAGAATAATGTCTATTTCCTATTATGCGCTTATCAATACTGCAAAGAATATTCACATCAATGAACAGTACAGTGCAAAGTGGTTTGACCTTAAAGACAGTCCTAAACTAATTTTTGATCACGATGCCATGGTACGTGATGCAGTGCTTAGATTAAGACGGAGAGCAACGACAAGACCAATCGGTTTTGAACTTCTTCCTGAAAAATTTACCATGAAGGATCTTCAGAATCTGTACGAGGCTATATTTGATGAAAAATATGACAAGCGTAACTTTACCAGCAAAATTAATGCACTGGATGTTCTGGTTAAAACCAATGAAAAAGACAGGAGCTCTTCCAAAAAAGGATCTTTTCTTTATACGTTTGATGTGGCTAAATACAATAAGAAAATAGCAGAAGGTTTTATGTTTAAGATTTAAAAGACGCCGGTAAATTTCATTTTTATTCCTGCCTGAAAATTGGTGATAGTTTTAAAAATTTCAACTAATGTCACTTTTTCAATCTTTGTAAGTTTATTGATTTCAATATAATTGTTGGGCTTACTATTTTCAATTCTTATCTGATCAGCCTGATTTTTTAATCTCAAAGCCATCAGATAATAATAGGACTGATGTAATTCATTATACTGAAGCTGTGTAAAAACCCCTATATCTCTCAACTTTTTCATTCTCTCGCCAGTATTTTCAAGATCAAGCTGATTTTTAAGTGAGTACACTCTCAGCAGGTCGACAATTGTAGACATTGCAGTTTTCACATCAAATACCTCAGAATTTCCTACAATCTGCGTTTTAATTCTTTTTAAAAAAGTAAGAGGCGGCTCATACTGCAATGCGTTTTTTGCAATATGTGCAAAGAAAATATGATTAGGCAAAAGAAGTTTTTGTTTGATGAACTCCTTCAGATCATTTACAATATATTCATCACCATATATCAGACGGAAATCAAAAAAGGTGGAAAACTTCATCGCATTTTCAGGCATACTTTTCCCGATCCATTCCTGATAATTATTTTTCCAGTGAGAAAGCGAGTGAGTCCATTTCGGGTTGCTTGCCATAAAATCGCCTTTACAGTATTCAAAACCGATTTTATTGAGGTCATCTGAGACTTTTTTGGCAAAATTTAAAAAATAATCCCTTATCGATTCCCGATGTTCATTTGCTTTGTCTTCATAGATAATTCCACTGTCCTGATCTGTGCTCAGCGTCTGCTCTTTTCTCCCTTCGCTGCCTGTGACGATAAAAGCAAATTTTGCCGGTGGCCTCCCAATTTGCTGAATGACTTTATCTATCACCTTACCTGTAATCGTGTCGGCAATTGTCGTTATGACCTTGCTTGCAATTTCACCATGAACGCCACGTCCCAGAAGCTGACTAATAATTGCAGGAACCTGCCGCCATTTTTTTTGAAGTTCATCCACATTTTCAGCAAGTTTCACAGACTGAATAAATACAAGCGGACTTTGCGCCTGCTCGCTGAGCAGTCGGTTTCTGCTTAAAAAGCCGATATATTCGCCGTCCTTTTCTACCAGTAGATATCTCGACTTCGTTTGAAACATTAATAAAATGGCCTCATATAAATAGGAACCGCAAGAAATACTTATGATAGGATTATCCATCACATTTAGGATGGCAGACCTCGGATCCACACAACTGGCAATCACATGATCCCGCAGTGTAATATCAGTGGCATATCCGATAATTTCATCATCTTCGGTATTCTTTATGAAGATACAGCTCACTTTATTCAATGCCATTATTTTGGCAGCCTTAAAAATTGGCGTATCTCCGTCGCAAGACACAATACTTTTATAGTTAATACCTTCTATTTTTCTTGAGTACAACTGATCCGCTGCAAAATAACTTTCTTCGAAGGTAGCAGGTGTTTTTACAAAGTGCGAAAACTCATCATCGAGCATTTTCAGGCCAAAGTCTGAGGTGAAGTAGTGAAAAAAATCTTCGTACGCTGTACATAATTCAGAAAACTCTTTTTTCGGTAAAGTGTAAATAACAGTCCCCTTTTTCGCGATGGCAGATTTTAAGGCACGAACTCTGTTGAGAACCACTGAAATTCCTCCAAAACAATAAGGTGAGTGATGAGTAGTGACACATCTTTTATTTTCTGCCCTATCGAAAAAGAAAGTTTCGTATTGTCCTGAAAAAATAAGATCCACACCGGTCATTTCAGTAGCTTCCTGACGGTAAACCAAAGTTTCCTTTGAAAACTCTTTTCTTGTTAATGTTTCTGAGATTTCTGTAAGAACTGATTCAGGTAAAAAACTGAAGGGTTCGGTAGTCTTTAAAAGTGAAATAATTTTCTCATCCATAATAGTCATTTTTGTCACAGCAAACTGAATGACAGCATTCAATTAATTTGACTTAAAACTTCAATTTACAAATAATTTTCTGATGCATATTCTGAAAATTGTCTTCCGATATTTCACCCCGCCTGTATATTTCAAAAAAACATTTGGATGTGGCTTCTGCATCAATAATTGCATTATGTGAATTTTCCATTTTTGAATCGAAAAGATATTGATAAAGCTGCGACAAACGCAAATGCTTTATTTCAGGATTTAAAACATAGTCTTCGCTTTTGAGCATGGTGCAATAAAACCCACTATGAGAAAAAGGATTTTCCAAACCAGCTCTGTAGTAATCGCAACTTAAAGTATGTATATCAAATTCTGTAAAATGACCAATTATAAGAGGTTGATACCGAAGGATTTCATCTTTGAGTTTATTTAAAACCCAGCTCCGGTCTTTCCCGTTTTCTTTCAGAAACTCTTTTTTAATCCCATGAACCCTCATAGACTGCACACTAATTTTTACATCTTCGACATCAATATAAAAATTTTCTCTGTTTATTTCAACACCATTTTCATCAGACAAAACCCATGCAAGCTGAACGGCAGATGGCCATTGATCTGTTGCAGAATACGGCAGGTTCCAGTTTTTTGGCTTGCCTGTAGTTTCAGTGTCAATAAAAAGAAGGTATTTTTTCAAGATTTATGATGAATATTGGAATTAAAAAACAGGATGCCGGTTTTTAGCATTCTGTCTTTAATATTTATTTTAATTTACCAAAATCTCACGTAAAGTGCGGTCAGTAAAAGTAAGGTTACAACAATCATTACTAAAGTTCTTGAATCTACTTTAAACATTGTAGCATCGATGGCAAAGGCTTTTGGATTCACTTTCGGTCCGGCTAAACTTATCAGAACCATAACAGCCACCGTGATAAAGAATGACCATCCCATATTGATCAAAAACGGAATTTCTGTGATGGTATGAACCACGCCATTCTCCAATTTTTCATAAGTAAAAGCGCTGTACAACCAGGTTTCCTTTCCAAATATATCAACCGCAAAACTATTGAAGAAAATAGCCAGAATAAATCCGAGCATCACACCAACCAACGCTGCAGTTCCGGTAGTTCGCTTCCAAAACATCCCTAAAAGGAACATCGCAAAAACACCCGGACTGATGAATCCTGTATATTTCTGAATAAATGTGAAACCACCTTCACCGCCAATTCCTAAAACATCGGTCCACGTAAAAGCCAGAGCGAGGAACATTGCAACGATAATGGCCCAACGTCCGGTTCTCACCATTTGAATTTCACTGGCATCTGCTTTCAAATATTTTTTATAAATATCTAAAGTGAAAATAGTCGAAATACTGTTAACTTTTCCAGCCAATGATGCTACGATTGCCGCCGTAAGAGCTGCAATGGCAAGACCTTTGAGTCCGGTTGGCAAGAAGCCCAAGATTGCGGAATAAGCGCCATCTTTCACACCATTAAAACCCGGAAGCTGACCTTTTGAATGCAAGACATAAGCTGCAATTCCCGGAAGCATTACGATAATCGGCATAAATAATTTTAGGAAACCAGCGAACAGAATTCCGGTCCTTGCGGTTTTTAAATCTGCACCCAAAGCCCGTTGTGTGATGTACTGGTTACATCCCCAATAATTTAAATTAACAATCCATTGTCCTGCGAAATACATCGCCAATCCAGGTAAAACCACATATTTCTGAACATCAAGATTCTCAGGCATAGCCAAAGTCGTAGTGGTTTTTACAGGTTTGTCCAGAATTAATTTGAAATGTTGAGGCGCTTCGGTCATCAAGGTCTGAAAACCTGTGATTGCGTTTCCAACAGCAGCACCATTGATTCTCTGATCAACGATTTGAAGTGCCATAAAGACCGTTGCAAAACCGCCGATAATCAAAACTGCAACCTGGATTACGTCAGTATATCCGATTACTTTCATTCCGCCCAAACCAATCAGTAAGGCCATCAGAAGCAATCCTATCATAATAATATGAAGGTTGTCTCCACCCAATAATGTGTCGATTGCCAGAGCTCCGAGATAAAGGATAGAAGTAAGGTTTACGATCACATACAAGAATAGCCAGAAAACCGCCATAATCAGAGAAACCGATTTGTTGTAGCGGGTTTCCAGGAATTGGGGCATCGTGTAAATCTTATTTTTAAGATAAATCGGAATAAACCAAATCGCAATAATAATCAAAGCAAGAGCAGCAATCCATTCGTAAGCTGCAACGGCAACGCCCACGAAAAATCCTTCTCCGGACATTCCGATAAACTGTTCCGCTGAAATATTGGAAGCAATTAAACTTGCTCCGATTGCCCACCAAGTAAGTGAGCCTTCTGCAAGGAAATAATCTTTACTACCAGTAGCGGCGGATTTTTTTCTGTTGTAAATCCAGATTCCGTAACCGGCTACCACCACAAAATAGACCAGAAATATGATGATATCAATCGTTGCTAAGTTTCCCATAATTTATTTTTTAACTGAGAATTTATAAATTGTTTTAGTCTGATATTTTTGTCCGGGCTTCAGTTCGGTTGATGGAAAAGAAGCTTGATTTGGAGAATCCGGGAAATGCTGGGTTTCTAAGCAAAACCCTGTTCGGAATTCATTTTTTCCACCACTTTTAGTATCAAATTTTCCGTCTAAAAAATTCCCAGAATAGAATTGAACGCCCGGTTCGTCTGTTAAAACTTCCATCATTCTACCAGATTCGGGATGATAGACTTTGGCGATGCTTCTCAGTCCGCTTCCATTCAGAATCCAGTTGTGGTCGTAGCCTTTTCCTTTTTTCAATTGATCATCGTTTGAATTGATGTCTTTTCCGATTGGTTTTGAAACCGTGAAATCAAACGGACTTCCTTTTACTGCTTTTTCTTCGCCGGTAGGAATTAAGGTCTCATTAACAGGTAAGAATTTATCTGCATTGATTTGCAATTCGTGATCAGTAATCGTTTTTGAGAAATTCCCTGAAAGATTGAAATACGAATGTTGGGTAAGATTGATAACCGTCGCTTTATCCGTGGTTGCTTCATAAGAAATTTCCAAAGAATTGTCATCAGTCAAAGTATATAAAACAGTGGTCGACAGTTTTCCTGGATATCCTTCTTCACCATCTGCACTTGTGTATGACAGTTTCAACGTTGGAAATTTTGCATCTTTCACAGGTTCAATATTCCAAAATTTGGTATGGAAACCTTCTTTTCCACCGTGAAGACTGTTGGGTCCGTCGTTTTTATCAATGTCATACGTTTTGCCTTCCAAAGTGAATTTCGCATTAGCAATTCTGTTTCCGTAACGACCGATCAAAGCGCCGAAATAGTAAGGATTTCCGTTGAAATAATCTTCAGGTTTTGTGAAGCCTAAAACGACATCTTCATATTTTCCGTTTTTGTCGGGAGCGGTGAGCGAAGTGATAATTCCGCCAAAATTGATGACTTCCAGCTTCATCCCGTTTTTGTTGGTTAAGGTATATTTCTTAATGGAATCACCTTTCGCAGTAACTCCGTAATCTGAGACCTGTATGTTCTCCATTTTTTCTGATTGAGTTTTTCGATTAGTTTCTTTTTTATTGCAGCCGAAAATACATAAAACTGCAAAAAGAATAATCAGGTTGATATTTTTTTTTTTCATTGTTTGGGAATTTTGCAAATTAACGGTAGTAGATTTCATTCCAGCGAAGGGTATTCTTGAAATCACGGATTTTAGTGTCTTCATCAATAACAAGAGATTCAATTCCCGCAATTTCTGCAAAATCTACCAACTGTTCTGCACTGATATTTTCACTGTAACACGTATGATGCGCTCCACCGGCCAAAATCCACGCTTCTGCAGCAGTGAACAAATCCGGAAGTGGTTTCCAAAGGACTCTCGCAACCGGAAGTTTTGGCAATTCTTCAGTGATTTCCAACGCTTTTGTTTTGTTGATTAACAGCCTGAAATGATTTCCGAAATCCATCAGAGCAGCATTCAGAGAATCAATATTTCCTCTTGAATTGAAAACCAAACGAACAGGATCAGCTTTCCCGCCAATTCCCAACGGATGAATTTCACAAGACGGTTTGTCAACCGCCAAAACAGGGTCAACTTCCAGCATATGCGAACCCAAAACCGAAGGATTTGAAGGATTCAAATGATAAGTGTAATCTTCCATAAATGCGTTTCCGCCTTCAAGACCTTGTCCCATCGTTTTCATTGCACGAACGAGTGCAGCCGTTTTCCAGTCGCCTTCTCCTGCGAATCCGTACCCTTTTTCCATTAATCTTTGAACGGCAATTCCCGGAAGCTGTTCCAAACCGTGAAGGTCTTCAAAAGTATCTGAGAAACCTTTAAAGTTTCCATCTTTCAGGAATTTTTCTAAACCTAATTCTATTCTGGCAGCCGCTTCAAGCGATTTTCTGTTGCTTCCGCCAGAAAGAAGAGATTCTGCCATTTTGTAAGAGGCTTCGTATTCTTCCATCAAAGTTTTGATTTCGCCAGCGCCGATGGAATTGACAACGCTTACCAAATCCCCGATTCCCCAAGTGTTTACCGAAAATCCGAATTTGGTTTCCGCTTCTACTTTGTCGCCATCTGTAACGGCAACATATCTCATATTGTCGCCAAAACGCGCGAATTTTGCACCTTGCCAATCGTCCCAACCTGCTGCAACTCTCGACCATTCTCCGATTTGTTTCTGAACTCTTTCGTCTGCCCAATGTCCAACAACCACTTTTCTGTTTTTACGGAGACGACTTACCATAAATCCGAATTCACGGTCGCCATGAGCCGCCTGATTCAGGTTCATAAAATCCATATCCATCGTAGCCCAAGGAATATCCTGATTGAACTGCGTATGAAGATGCAACATTGGTTTCTGCAAAGCGGTCAATCCACGAATCCACATTTTTGCAGGTGAAAAAGTGTGCATCCACGTTACAATTCCGATACAGTCTTTGGCAAAATTGGCGGCTGTAAGGGTTTCAAAAATTTCTACTGTAGTTTTTACGGTTGGTTTTAAAACAATTTTTACAGGAATGGATGACGAAGCATTAAGTGCTTCCACGATTTTCCTTGAATGTTCCGCAACCTGGGCTAATGTTTCAGATCCGTATAAATGCTGGCTTCCGGTGATGAACCAGACTTCTTTTGTATTGAGAGGTGTTAACATATTTTTATAAATGATAAATTATAACTTATGATTGATTTTTTAAGCCAATTGCTAATCGCCAAAAGCTAACAGCCGTTTACTGTCCGTAGTAGGCGTTTTTGCCGTGTTTTCGTTCGTAATGTTTTTTGATGAGGGAATCTTTCAAACGAGGCGCATTTGGGTTGATTTGTCTTGTGCGATATGCCATTTCTGCAATCGTTTCCAGAACTTTGCTGTTGTAAACCGCTTTGTCTGCATTTTTTCCCCAGGTAAACGGTCCGTGATTTCCGATGAGAACCATTTCAACTTCTTCGTAAGACAATTCTTTTTCTTTGAAGCAATCAAGAATTTGAATTCCGGTGTTGTACTCGTAATTTCCTTCGATTAAATCATCGCGCATCGGCGGTGCACAGGGAATATCTGAAGTTAGATGGTCGGCGTGTGTCGTTCCGAAAATAGGAATGTTCATCTGCGCCTGAGCCCAAGCGACCGAATAAATGGCGTGCGTATGTGAGATTCCGCCAATGTTTTCCCAGTTTTTGTAAAGATAAGCGTGGGTTTTGGTGTCGGAAGATGGTCTTAAATTTCCTTCGACCACATTGGCATCGAAATCTAAAATCACAACGTCTTCGGGTTTTAAAAGCTCGTAAGGAACACCACTCGGTTTGATGGCAAAGATTCCTTTGTCACGGTCAACTGCACTTACGTTTCCGAATGTGTAAACGACCAGCTTCAAAGCATCCAACTGCATATTGGCTTCGTAACATTCTCTCTGGAGTTCTTTATAGATGCTCATTTTATTTTTATTTTTTTAAGTTTCTTTTGTCATTCTGTAGGAATCTCAACGGTTTAGATTGACTTCGTAGAACCACTTCATTAGGTTTCCTACAGAATGACAAACTTCTTGGTTATAACCTTCTCTTGTTTTATGCTGAATCTGCAACCCGGCTTGAGCGGAAATCCTTTTTTTTGCATTGGCAAAAGCGCTGGCAAAAAAGATTGGGAGCGGAAGACGGATAAAGCTGCCATAAAAATTTTAGTTGTTAGTTTTTGGTTGATGGTTTTAATTATAAAATCTTTTAACAGGTCGCCTCTACAAGGCTTGATGTGTATGTAAAATTATGTTTGGCTATTAACAGTGCGCTCCTACGGAGCTATCAAATCCTAGTTAAAATTTCTATCAACTACAAACTGTCAACGATCAACTTCTTTTTCGATTTGATATTGTTTTCGGTGAAGTCTGCGAGAATCTGATATTGGTTCATTAACTCTGCATATTTTTCTGCGTGTTCTGCCTGTGGGAAATATTCAGCTTCGAAATCGGAACCCATTTTCTGGCTTGCTTCCTGAACATTGGGATAAATTCCTGCTGCAACGGCTGCGTAAATCGCTGCTCCTAAAGCCGGAGCCTGATCGGATGCTGCCACTACAATCGGCATATTGAGAACGTTTGCCAATGTCTGCATAATGAAAGGCGATTTTCTGGCAACACCGCCGATTCCGATGACTTTTTCGATTTTCACACCTTCTTCTTCAAAACGGTCAACGATTTTTTTGGAACCAAAACAAATGGCATTCACCAAAGCTTTGAAAATATGTGGTGCTTTTGTTCCGAGTGAAAGATTGCTGATAGCGGCTTTCAGTTCCTGATTGGCATCTGGTGTTCTTCTTCCGTTCACCCAATCCAATGCAATAGGAATGGCTTCTGAAAGTGGAATTTTTTCTGCTTCCAAAGTTAGATTTCGGATAAGATTGTTCTCTATTTCTTCCTTTAATTGTTGTTTTTGATTTTCATCAATGACATTAGAATTCATTAGAATATTTTGCGTTGGCCACATCAGAATGTCTTTGTACCAGGCCAGCAAATCTCCGAATGCTGACTGACCAGCCTCAAGACCCATCAATCCCGGAATAACGGAACCATCTACCTGTCCGCAGATTCCTTTCACGGTTTTGTCTCCGATAATTTCGTTAGGTGCAACCATAATATCGCAGGTGGAAGTTCCCATAATTCTAATAAGTGTATTTTCTTCCACTTTTGCTCCGACAGCTCCAGAATGTGCGTCAAAAGTTCCTACAGCAATCACCGTATTGGTTGTCAATCCCAGTTTTGCTGCCCATTCTTCATTTAAATTTCCTGCAACCTCATCGGAAGTGTAGGTTTTATCGTATAATCTGTCTCGAAGTTCGGCTAAAGACGGGTCTAACTGACCAAGGAAATCCTTTGAGGGAAGTCCGTCCCACGATTCGTGCCACATTGCTTTGTGACCCGCCGCGCAACGGCCTCTTTTAAAGGTTGCCAAATCCTGATTATCGGAAAGCAAAAACGTAATGTAATCGCAATGCTCCATCCAGCTATAAGCCGCATTTTTTACATTGTCATCAACTCTGTTGATGTGAAGAATTTTTGCCCAAAACCATTCGGAGGAATAGATTCCGCCTTCAAATTTGGTATAATCTTCGCCGCCCCAATTTCTCGCTAAATGGTTGATTTCCTCCGCTTCATCAATGGAAGTATGGTCTTTCCATAATACCATCATCGCATTAGGATTTTGTTCGAAACCAGGTGTTAAAGCTAATGCAATTCCTTCTTTGTTAACCGGAAGCGGCGATGAACCCGTAGTATCGATACAAATGCTGACAATACTTTCGGGTGCTACTCCACTTTCTTTGACAACATCGGAAATGGTTTTTTCCAAGCCTTCGATATGGTCAAGCGGATGCTGACGGAATTGATTTTGTTCCGGCTGACAGAATTTCCCTTCTTTCCATCTTTGGTAGTAGCTTACGGATGTTGCGAGTTCTGCTCCGTTTTCTGTATCAATCACAACTGCACGAACGGAATCTGTTCCATAATCTAACCCGATAACGTATTTTTTCATTTTTAACGATGAATTAAATTTTAATAAATGTTTACATTTCTCAAGTTGAGAGATTAAAACAAATATATATTTTTATTTTAAATAAATGTAAATATTACACTTAATTTTATTTTTTCTTTTATTGATGGTACTTTGCGATTATTTTATCTTTAAAACGACAAAAGAATTGGCTGGAATCTGAACAGAAAATTTCACTTTTTTAATCACAGAATTCTCTTCAAGAGGTTTTATGTTTTCTGTTTGAAAATTATTTTCGGCAGAAAGTTGTGACGCTGTCAAGGTTGTTTTGGTTAATTTGCTTCCTAATTTGATATTTTTTGGATTGATTTCAATTGATTTTTCCTGAGAATCTGTATTAACAATTTTGATGATTGTTTCACCCTTTTTTCTATCTAAAACTGCGGATGCAAAGAGTTCATTTTGTCCTTTTACAGCAATTCCATTTTCCGAAATTTTAATTAAATCGGTTCCTTTATTATTTGAAAACAGTTTTTGAACGTAATAATTGGGTGTTGCGTAAGACTGTAAATTATTAAACCAAATTAAATCTGGTGTCCATTGCCAACCGTCTGCGTGTGCAAAAAGTGGTGCGTAAGAAGTCATCGTAACCACATCTGCGTTTCTTTCTAGTCCAGTCATAAATGCGGCTTCCGACAATGCGGTTTGCCAGTTATTTTTATTATCCGGTTTCACAACTCCAACTGATTGCGCAGCATATTCTCCGGCAAAAACTTTTGGTCCTGAACGGTCGTAAGCATCGTAACGTCCGGCATTTTTTGTAAACCATTCGGGCGAATTATAATAATGTTCGTCGACAATTTGTGCGTTGAGTTTTTTAAGCTCTTTCCAGCCGTAATCGAAAAATTCTCCGTCAGGTGACGGTCCGCTTCCTGAAATGATTTGGATGTCCGGATATTTGTCGTGAATGGCTTTTTCAAAAATCTTGTAACGCTCGATGTAATCTTCTCCCCACTGCTCGTTCCCAACACCAATATATTTCATATTGAATGGTTTCGGATGTCCCATTTCAGCACGGATTTTACCCCATTTTGTATTTATATCACCGTTGGCAAATTCAATTAAATCCAAAGCATCCTGAACGTAAGGATTTAATTCATCCAAATGAACCAATTCGGCTGTGTTAAACTGGCAAGCTATTCCGCAACTCAAAATCGGTAAAGGTTCTGCTCCCAAATCTTCGGAAAGCTGGAAATATTCATAAAAACCTAATCCGAATGATTGATAATAATCGGGAGTCAGACGATGGGCAAATCCGGAACTCCATTTGTTGATGAGATATTCTCTGTCGGCGACATTTCCTAAAGTTTTTTTCCATTGATATCTTTCTGCAAGCGTTCTTCCTTCGACAATACAACCTCCGGGAAAACGTAAAAATCCTGGTTTCAAATCGTATAATTTCTGAACCAAATCCTTTCGCATTCCGCCCTTTCTTCCTTTCCAGGTATCCTGCGGGAAGAGCGAAATCATATCCATATTGACAACTCCTTTTCCTGTAAAAGTGAGCTGTAATTTTGCTTTTTCAACCGTCGAGTCCGGAACGAAAACCAAATTGTATTTTTGCCAACCGCCACCTTTACTAATTGTTGAAACGGCAGATATCACTTTTCCATTCTCGTCAACTAAACTTGTGTTAACTGCAGAGATATTTCCTGAAATGTTGTCTAAATAAAAACTGAAATCATATTTTTCACCTTGATGAAGTCCGATCCCTCTGAAACCTTCGTTCTCCAGAACATAATTTTTATCATTGTAAACCGTAATTCTTGCGTAGTTTTTGTTGGTTTTGGAATCATCCGAATAAATGGTAAGTAAACCGGAATCTAAATTAGGAGAGAGCGTTTTTGTATTTTGCTGTTTCCAGCCCATTAAAGGTTCATCAAATTCAAAACTCCGGTTTTTGATCAGTTCTGCATAAATTCCTCCGTCTGCGCCAAAGTTGATGTCTTCAAAGAAAATCCCGTACATCGTCGGCTGAATTTTGATGTTGGTGGAAGTTCCGTCTAAATCGAGAAAGTGCTTTGTGACATTTCCGTTTTGAGCGGAAAAAAAGGCTACGCTTAAAAAGAATGCGGTTGAGAATATTTTGGATTTTGTTTTCATTGATGGATTTAAGTTAGACAACATTTTACTCTCGCAGATTTTTTTTATTTAGCAGATTTTAATTCGTAATTTATTCTAAAAAGGGTTTTTATTAATTTCAGCTACTATTTAACCTTTAAGATGAGACTTTTCAAACCTGACTCATCGGAAGTTCCACCGTAGAAAATCGTGTAGTCTCCAGGTTTTGAAGCTAAATCATCAACTGTTGCATCGTAAAATTTAAATGAATCCTGAGAAACTATAAGCTGAACATTTTTTGTTGCACCTGCTTTGATGATCACTCTTACGAAAGCTCTCAAAGTCTTTACAGGAGCCAGAGTATCGTTATTCCTTTTCACATAAACCTGAACCACTTCTTCGCCGTCTTTTCCTGAAATGTTGGTAATCGGAATTTTGATCGTCAAGTTTTCGTTAGGATTAATGGTATTTTTATTCAATTTAGCATCACCGTAATTGAATTTAGAATAACTCAAACCGTGACCAAAGGCGTACAAAGGTTTTTCGGTCATATATCGATAAGTTCTTCCCTGCATATCATAGTTTTCAAAACCCTGATGCTTGCTGGTTTTGGAAAGCGCATTATCCAGTTGCTCAAGATTTTTGTAAAACGTAATCGGCAACTTTCCAGAAGGATTATAATCTCCCGCCAAAACATCTGCAACCGCAGTGCCGCTGGATTGCCCGCCGTACCAGGCATTCAGCAACGCGTCATAATTTTTTTCGTCCTGCTCCAGCCCGAGCGAACTTCCTGTACACAAAACGAAAACAACAGGTTTTCCGGTTTTTCTTAATTCAGCCAGTAATTCTCTCTGAACTTTCGGAAGTTCTATCGAAGTTTTGTCGCCACCTTTGAAACCCTCTGCACTCACCAACATTTCTTCGCCTTCAAGATTTGGGGAAAGTCCGCCTGCGAAGATAATGATGTCTGCATCTTTTACTTTTTCTCTTACTGAAGCGAAATTTACCGGGTCTTTTTTGTACACTTCAAAAGCAATACTTACATATTTCCCTTTTTGGGAATGGCGAAGTTCTATCTGATATTCTTTCCCTTTCTCCATTTTCACAGGAAATTCAGAAGGATGTCTTGCATCAGGACCTTTTCTGGTGGCGATTTCTTTGCCGTCAACAAAAAGCGTGTAAATATCTGAGGTCGCGGCAGAAAATATCACTTCGCCGGAATAACTGCTTTTAAAAATCCCGGAAATTCTTGCTGAAGTATTTTCTCTGGCAACACCTGCGGCGAGTTGTGTTCCGCCAAAGCTGTTATACGTGATTGTAGTATTATTGACTGATGTATTGACAGGTTGACCTTTGAATTCATTGTTATTAAAAAATTCGACCTTCATTCCTTTTTGTCCGTTTTTCTGACTGACAAAATTTTGATAGAGCGAAGTTCTTGCCGTAGGATCTGCGACTTCACTTCCTTTTTCATAAATGATTTCAGCGTTTGGAAATTTTGCCTTAATTCCATCTAAAATTGTAACCGTTGAAGAAGGCGTTCCGTTGTAATTTCCCAATTGCATAATTCCGTCATCAGCATTGGGACCCACAACCGCAATTTTTTTAATGCTTTTTTTTAAAGGCAAAACATTCTTCTCATTTTTCATCAGAACGATTGACTTCTGAGCCATTTTCAAAGCCTGCTTCTTGTGCTCTTCCGAATCTACCACCGAATATGGAATTTGGTTCCAATGCACGGACGATTTTGGGTCAAGCATACCTAATTCAAACCAGCCTTTGAGGATTCTTCGCATTGATATATCAAGGTCTTTTTCGGTAATCAGTCCGCTGGCAAGAGATTTATTAAGATTGTTATACGTATCTCCACACTCCAAATCAGTTGAATGTTTTAAGGCATCTGCAGCAGTACTTTTTTCATCGGGATGTGTTCCGTGATATTTTTCCTGATAGAAATCTGCCAAAGCCCAACAATCGGAAACTACCATTCCGTCGTACTTCCATTTTCCGCGAAGAATTTCGGTAAGCAAAGTATTGTTGGCGCAGCACGGCTGTCCGTCGAAAGCGTTATAAGCACACATCACTTCCCTTACATCTCCTTCTAAAACCAAAGATTTGAAAGCAGGAAGATAGGTTTCGTACAAATCTCTTTTGGAAACTTCCGCATTGTAAGAATGTCGGTTCCATTCCGGACCGCTGTGAACGGCAAAATGTTTTGCGCACGCGTGGGTTTTGAAATATTTTGGGTCATTTCCCTGCAAACCTTTTACTGCAGCAACGCCCAAAACAGACGTAAGATAAGGATCTTCTCCGTAGGTTTCCTGACCTCTTCCCCATCTAGGGTCACGAAAAATATTGATATTCGGAGTCCAGAATGTGAGACCTTCGTAACGTCCGGTTTTGTCAGCTTCATCAAAAGATTTATTATATTTAGCTCTGGCTTCATCAGAAATCATTTCAAAAGTTTTGAGATGTTCCGGAACGTCCCAGGTTGCTGCCAAACCAATAGCTTGCGGAAAAACAGTCGCTGTTCCGGCTCTTGCAACACCGTGAAGCGCTTCGTTCCACCATCCATAAGCGGGAATTTCTAGTCTTGGAACTGCTTTGGAATTGTCCATCATCATTCCGATTTTTTCATCGACGGTTAGTAAGCCGAGAAGATTCTCGATTCTTTGCTCGACAGGAAGATTGGGGTTTTGAAACGGATATTTAAAAGTCTGCGCAGATGAGACGACACAGACGAATAATGATATACTGATGATTAGCTTTTGCATGAGATTAGTGAAACTTTTGATATTAATTTTGTAAAACAGCAAATTTTATCTGCTTATTTTGATATAAAAACAAAGATAAGATTCTTTTTATATAAATGTAAAATCAACACTTATTATTTTATAATTTGTTTAAAATCTGACAAAAAATAAAGCCATCAAAATTAATTGATGGCCTTGGAAATTAACTGATTTAAATATTACTGTTTGATAAACTTCTGTGAAACTATTTTAGTTCCTTTAGCTGAAACTTCAATGAAATAAACACCTGCAGAAAGTTCACTGATGTCTATACGGTTTTTTCCTGCTGTCATTTTCAAATCGGATTTTATTAATCCGCCTCTTAAATCGAAAATACTTGCTGTTGCGTCATTTGCCTTTAGTTCAACAAAAATTTCTGATTTTGCAGGGTTCGGATATACTTTGCTCTCTTCTTTCTGCAGCGTATTATCCTGAACCGCCAGTACAGAGAAATCTAAAGGCAGCATAGCTGCTGTATATATATTATCTTCGGTAAGATAGGCACGGAATGGATTGATCATTGGCTCACTTCCTGAAACAACTTTATAAAATCCTGTAACACCATTTTCTGTTCTTAAAACATAGCTGTTTGCCGGAACCTTAATAGTATGATAAACTCCGTTCATCTGATTCACCGTAATTGCTTTCGGAGTAGAGACATTTCCAGTCCCTGTGAAGGTAATATTTCCTGTTGCATTGATGAGAACCGGTGTGTTTGCAGGAATTATTCCGTTGGTAATTGCACTGCAAGAAATACTGGCAGCACCCGGAACCATTAAAAACGCATTAACGCCCGATGGTACCGAAGCTTCGAAGGGCAAAAGTACTACTTCATAACCATTGAAAATTCTGTTGTAAGTAGCTGACATTGCTGAAAAATTAAACGGAACCTGGAAATCTTTACCCTGATCAGACAGTGTAAGTGTGTTGCAAACTGTGCCTGATACAACATTTGGATTGCTGTTGGCGACAGAATTGTTGATATAAAATAAGCTGTTCAGGTTTTGAGAACCGCTTGTCCAGCTTGATGAGGGACTGATACCGGTAACCGTTCTAAAATCCAGCGATGTGTAATATTCATTTTCAAGCGCATCAATAAGATTGCTGTCTGTGGAAGTGTAGGCTGCATCGAACTTCGCGGCTCTTTCATTTCCAACATTAAAGTAAACATCGCCAAGGTTTAAATTTAAAATTGAACTGAAATTTCCGCTTCTTAAACCTATAATTCCTTTACATCCAAAAGGCAATGTGGAACGGGAAAGATCAAAAACAAGATTGAAACTTCCTGATCCTGGTGCCGGAAATGCAATACTGCCGTAGTTATATGATCGAACCACATTACTTTTATCTACATAGTAAAGCGTTGTATTTGACGAAGACTGACTTAGATTTGTAGTGTAACTCAGAACGTTAATAATCAATTTATTATAACGGTCATTCAATGCTACATATCCATTTGAATCTGTTGTATTTGCACTTATAAGTGGTGTCGAATTATAGAAAGTAACCGTTTTACCTGATAACTGATATCCAATTCCAAAAGCTGGATTTGTAGTAGTCATCGTTTCGATTTTGTTGTAATGAACCTCAGTTCCCGTCATTGTTGAGACAGGTCTGTCTCCACTTTTATTAAATACAAAAGTCATTACACTTGAAGGGGCCACTGTAATCTGCGGTCTGAAAGTATCTGTGGTGAACGTAAATGGAGCAGAAACCATATCCGCTGTCTGTGATGTCGTTGTACTGGTTCCGGAATTGGTAAAGAACGGAAGGTCAGCTTTCAGACTGTACGAATTGGCAGATGAATTGATAACCACCAAAGTGATCTGATTTCCATCCTGTGAAATATAGGATGAACCTTCCAATGTACCGGCCGATACTTCCCATTTGGCATCAATTCTTCTTTTACCGGTTGTAGTTTTTGCAAACTGCGATAAAATGTATCCTCTCTTTGTCATTTCACCCGCTACAGTTCCGTTAGTTCCGTCACCCATCATTCCGTAATACCTTTTTGATGCATAATGAACCCACGCGTTAATGTTGCCAAGCATTGCATTGTTCACACTTCTTGCAAAGGTGAAACCGTCGATTGACCAGTTAAAATCTCTCGCAGGAACACTGGTATTGGAATTCCAGTTGATTAGATATTCGGTTTGCCAGATTTGTTTGTTATTGTTCTGAAACTGCTTGTAAACTGACTGCATAGAACCATACTGATGACCTCCATACACTTCAAAATTGGCCATGGTTGCTGTATTCAGAAATGCATTTGCAAAATTATCGGTGAATCCGACACTCTCAGGAGCAATAACATTGCAGTTAATTAACTGACCGTAATCTCTCACAAAATTTGCGATCTGAGTTGGCGTCCAGATACAGCCTGCGTACTGCGCCATCTCATCTGGTTCGTTTTGAATTGAAATGTAATCAAGCGCTACTCCGTTTGTCGCAAGATATGTAACGAAACTGTTCAGGTGTAAAGCATAATCCTGATAGTGTTCAGGTTTCAGATACCCTATTTGCTGTACACCATTGGCATCAGTAAAAACTGCATTCGAATTGTTATTGGTCTTCCATGCCGCCGGCATTGTCCATGGACTTGCAAAAACAATAAGTCCCATTGATTTTGCCTGCTGTGCAGTAGCTAATGCTTGAGGCCAGTTGGCAGGATCTTCCGGAATATACAGCCTCAACATGTTGTAACCCGCATCAGTAGCACCGGTTCCCCAGAGTTTCTGAATTTCTGTAGGGGTCATGTGATTGTAGGCAAACTGCGGACTGCAGACAAAACCTCCGAACCCTGTAATGTTCTGATAAGTAATGTTCTTATCAATTTTCACTTTTGCGGTCTGTGTACTCTGGGCACTTAATTGCCCTGTGAATACGATACTTGTCATAGCAGCAAGTACCAAACTGACGATTTTTCTCATAATACTAATTTTAATTTGACATTGATTTTAATTGAATTCAAAATGATGTTATTGTTTTTCTTATATAGTAATATTGATTTATTATTTATTTTTAGCGTGAAATTTCACTTTCAGGAGCGCCCAAATAACTTGGCTTAAGTCCGCCTGTGTTGATTAAAATTTTTTCTAAAACAATTCCGGGTTCTAGAACTCTGAAACGTAACGTATGTTTTCCCTGTTGCAAAATCTGATGTTTCGTGATTGATTTAATGATATGTTCAGACTGCCATCTTCCCAATTCCCCTTTGTAATGTCCATTGAAATTAACAGTTTGTGGTGTGCCGCCGTCAAAAGAAATTTCATAACGAAGTCCTTTGTTGTGGTTGAAATTTAAAGTTGGTGCTAATAATAACTGAACCTCAAACTCGCCCTTAAACTCGAAATTAATATCATATTCCAGATATATATTTTCTTCAGATTTTGGATAGGCATTTTGTGGAAATGTTGTCATTGCAGATTTAGTTTTACCGAAATCAGGAATCACTTCCCAATGAATCCTGTCAGAATTATTCATTCTGGCAAAATTTTCCGCTTCTATAGAAACATAGCCGTTTTTCTCCTGAAAAATTTTCTCATTAAGAACACTTTCTTCAGAAACATAAATTACTTCAGGCATTATGTTTTCTTTTCCGTCTGCCCAGCTTTTGTATCCTATTTTCATCTGATCCATCATATGCGTCCATTTTCCACCGGCAATTTCATTGTTGTATTTATTGTCGAGATACGCATTTCTTTCAAAACATTCTTTCACTTTATCAGCATAGAAATTAGCCTGAATATCATTTTTGGCTGCCAATTCTTTATTTTTAGCAACTGCATAATACATTTCGTACAAATTGCTGCACGCATCAATCGGATAAAGAACTAGTTGATAATAAGCATCCTGATATTCTGCCGGAATCTGTTCTTTCAAACGTAACGCATCTACTGCCAAAGCTCTGTAGTCATTCAAAACGGTTTCAAATTCATTGTAATTTTCAAGACTGAATGTTTTGCTATCCAAAGTTTCCGGTGTAACTCTGCGGTTATATTTGGCATAAAGATTAATCATCCTGGCAATTTCTTTAGAATGTTTTTCTCCAAACTGCTGTGCAGCCCATTTTTCCGTGTATTCCAAAAGGTTTTTAGAATTAAATTGTTTCGGATTCCACGCCATTTCTAAGAAAAAACTGATTGGAAATTCCATTGGTTTCAAATCGCCAACATTCACGACCCAGACTTTATCCACACCGTGTTCATAGGAAAGATTCATCTGTTCCCAAACACGTTGTATCGGATTAATATTGATCCATTTTGAATTCCTCGGTCCACCCACATAATCGAAGTGATAGTACATTCCGTAACCGCCTTTATGCAAAGGTTTTGAAAGGTCAGGAAGTTTTCTTACATTACCCCAGTTGTCATCACAAAACAGCAAAATCACATCATCCGGAACACGCATTCCTTTATCGTAATAATCCTGAACTTCTTTGTACAAAGCCCAAACCTGAGGAGTTTTGTTTGGATTTTTACCTGTAACATTTTGGATGATTTTGCGCTGGTCTTTTACGATGTTCTCAAGCAAAGAAATATTGGTTCCCTCTCCCATCGCTTCATCACCGTCGCCACGCATTCCTACCGTTACAAGCTTTTCCCAGTTTTTGCTTCTTACAATTCCGGCTTTCCAGAAATCCTGCAAGACTTTTGCATTTTTAGAATAATCCCAAACGTTCGGAAGATTGTTTTTTTTGATATATCGGTGCCAGTCTGCCTGTGCCTGAGCCATTGGTTCGTGGTGCGAAGTTCCCATTATAATTCCCATTTCGTTGGCTAATGGTCCGCTCAACGCATCGTCGTCGTAAAACGCTTTTCCCCACATCGCAGGCCAGAGATAATTGGCTTTTGAACGGAGAAGCAATTCAAAAACTTTTTCGTAAAATTTAGAATTAATTCCGCCAAAAGTTGCTCTTGCCCAACCGCCAAGCGAAGGTTCTTCATCATTCAGGAAAATGCCGCGGTATTCTACAGCCGGTTCTCCATCGGTATAAATTCCTTTTTTGAAGTATAAATTTTCTTTCTTTTCTACTGGAACATCTGCCCAATAATACCAGGGCGAAACACCAATCTGCTGAGAAACTTCATAAATCCCATAAATCGTTCCCCTTTTGTCGCTTCCCGCAATCACAATGGCTTCCGAAACTCCGGGAAACGGATTGCTGACGCTTTGGATGATGTATTTTTCACGTTTTCCGGTTAATGCTTTTCCGTCAATCTTGTTTTGTTTGATTAAATCATCAATGATAGATTTTGTTCCGACAGTTCCGATGATAATCAAAGGAGAATTCATTCCTGAAATCTGATTCAGAATATTAGGTTGTTCGCCAGTTACTTTCTGGAAATCGGATTGAAGGTTTTTTACAGCTCTTAAAATTCCATTGTCGATTCCTGAGTTTGTGAAAATGGATAGACTAACTGATTTTTCTTTTAATACAATGTTTTCGGATTTTTTTTCTGTGCTGATAAACGGCTCTGTTGCATTGATCTGCAGACAACATCCGAAAAATGCGACGAGAAAAAATATTTTTATTCGATTCATAATCTTTTATTTTTATTAATAATGAAATCTTGCTGATGAATTGAACCCTTTAAGGGTTCGCATTTTATTTATATTTCGGTTTCCATAGGTTGCACCTACGGCTATTGCTATTAAATCCTGCGAATTCTTTGATTGCAGCAAATCTCTCGCAGCCCGGCTTGAACGGAGCTCTTTTTGTGAGGAGGAACGACGAGCAAAAAAGCGGGAGTGGAAGACGGATTAAGCTGCCCAAATTATTCCTGCATTAATTCTTCAAAACAAAACCGCCATTCGGCTGAATCTCAATTTCGTATATTCCTTTTTTATTGATGGAAACTGGTTTTGTAAAGGTATTTCCGGATTTATCATCGTTGATGAGTTCCAGATTCTTACCAGCCAACATCGGAAGATTGAGTTGAAATTTTTTAGAAGTTTTCTCTGCGTTCACACCTACAAAATACCATTTGTCCTGATGTCTTCTCGCAATCACAGAAAATTTCCCGGGATAGCCGTCGATGAAAACCGTTTCGTCCCAAAGTGTGGGGACTTTTTCCATAAAATCAAGCTGAAATTTCGGAGCATCGGTCAGGTTATTTGGCGTTACCCCAAACATCTGAATTGGATTTTGAAACAGAACAGCCGTCGCCAACTGAAATCCGTCGGTGGTATGTCTTTTATTTTTGTCTTTGTTTGATTTGGTCAAAAATTTATTCAGAAAAGTTCCGCCGAATTCCATACTTCCGACCGTATTTCTGATGAAAGGATGTAAAGTGGCAAAAAAAGCTTCCTGCTTACGAACGTCTTCCGAAAAATAAAGCATTTCCGAGGCTAAAACAGCTTCGCTTCCTGCATAATTCGGATACATCACTTCCCAGCCTCTTGGCAAAGTTGCTCCGTGAAAAATAATCATTAAACCAAAATCATTGGCATCCGACAAAATATCTTCGTACAGACGCATCGTTTCCTGTTTGTCTCCGCCAAAGAAATCGACCTTGAGACCTTTTACACCGATTTCTTTCAGCCATTTCATTTCTTTTTTTCTTTCGATGGAAGAACTCATTTTGTTTCTTGGTCCCATCGGCGCATCGTTGGCTGAACCGTTGGAATTGTACCAAAGCATTACGCCGACATTTTTGGATTTTGCATACTGGATGAGTTCTTTCATTCTCTCTTTCCCAATATTTCTATCCCAAAGCGCATCAATTAAAATGTATTCATAACCGATTTCTGATGACAAATCAATAAATTTGGCTTGATCGTCAAAGTTCATACTGTTATCCTGCCACAGAATCCAGCTCCAGGTAGATTTTCCGAATTGATATTTTTGCGAAGGTTCATAAAGCTGGTCGACCACATCAAACGGAATGGTAGTTTCCACAATAGGTTTCAGAGAATCGCCGATGGTGATGGTTCGCCAAGGAGTGGTTCCCGGAAGAGAAATTGCTGCTCCGGAACTTCCAAAACCATTGTTTTCTGACATATTGGGATAGGCAACCCGGTAAATATTTTTATCTGAAGTGGTGTCAAGATGCGAAGCGCAGTACAAACTGCTCACTCCGGTTTCTGAAAGCAAAACCCAGCCCTCGTTTTCAATATGAAAAAGTCCCGGGAAAACATAACCATAATCTGCTTTTGTTCCTAATTCAGCATCGGCTTTGTAGCCACTTTCGTAACTTGGTGCTGTTCTGGCAAAACCTGTCATCGGTTTCATCATCGGTGATAAAAAAGTTGTGGTTTGTGAAGGAAATCTGTATCCTGTAATTTCTGATTGTACGACAACGCTGAAACGGTCTTTCATTGGTTGAATTTCATATCTAAAAGCAATATTATTATTGCTTACCTGAAATTCAATTCCGATATTGAATTGGTCTGCATTGATAAAATTAACTGTCAGTGTATTGGCTTTATACTCAACTTCCGATTTTTTGATTTTCTCATTGCTGTAATTTTTAGAAACGTTATCTTTTTTGCTGTTGATGAATTTTAAATTCTTAGAAAAATCAGATTCATTAGTAATTAAACCTAACGGAGATTTTTCGAGCATTATTTTGCCTTGAAAAGTCACGGAATACAATGCTTTTCCCTCTTCTGAAAATACATTCAGTTTCAGCTTTCCGTCCGGACTGGAAACTTCGGCAACCTGTGCTTTGACCTTCGATAAAAAACAAAAGCTTATTAATGATAGAAATATAAGTGTAAATTTTTTCATTCTGATTTATTTTGAAAACGTCCAATAATCAAAGAACATAATATCTTTTTCCGCTTTGCCATTGAACACGAAATACAGATTATGAACGCCTTTAATCGAATTAGATAAATTGATTTTAACCGTTTCAAAGCGGTCATCTCCTCCAGTCATCGGGACTTTTACAGTTCCCGCAATCGGTCCGTCCAAACTGTCCAAATGAACATCCATTGTAACTCCACCGTTATGTGTGGTTCCTACTCTTGCAGAAAAAGTTGTTGCGCCATCTTTTCCAAAATCTACATTTTTCACACTTGAATACGCTCCGTTTTTCTTTGCTTTAATGAAAACTCCCGCAACTTTATTTTGATAAGATTTTACATTCTCCGACCACGAAATCATCTCCGCCTGATTGAATGCATAAGGATTAACGGTTGCAATAGCTTTCGTAATCCCACTGGTCATTTTGAATGGAGAAATAGAGCCATCTTTATTAAATTCTAATTCCTGCACACTAACCGAACGTGTGAATCCACTTCCGCCCGGCAAAGCGCCGTTGTGATAGAAAAAATAGGTTTTCCCTCTGAAATCAATCACGCCGGGATGATTGGTAAAAGATTTTCCTTCCGCAGGCATTATGATTCCGCCGTATTTCCACGGACCTTGTGGGCTTTTGCTAGTGGAATAGCCAATAAATTCCGGCAACTCTCCGCCCGGCCAGAAAAGATAATGGACATTTTTCCGTTTGTACAACCACGGACCTTCTTCGTACTTCGTTGGTCTTTCCGGATTGCCTTCTCGTTTTCCGAAAGATTCTTCGGTCATCGGAACCTCAACAATATCACCGGAATACGAAATCATATCTTCATTCAGCTTTACATATTTTAGCTTAGGATTTCCCCAATAGAGATGTGCCTGACTATCATCATCAATGAAAACCGTCGGGTCAATATCTCCCCATTCACTCTGAACCAAAGGCTTTCCAAGCGGGTCGTGAAACGGACCGAACGGACTGTCGGCAACTGCAACTCCGATTGCACCCTTGTTATTGGTTTTCGAAATCATTGGAACATACATAAAGAATTTCCCATTACGTTCGATGCATTGTGCTGCCCACGCATCACGCTTTGCCCAATCGAAATCGTTATAGGAAAGAATGACGCCGTGGTCTGTCCAGTTGACCATATCATTGGTGGAAAACAGTTTCCAGTTGTTCATCGTGAACCACGTAGAATCATCCTCATCGTGACTGGTGTATACATACAGACGGTCATTGAAAACCATTGGCGCTGGATCGGCGGTAAAGGCGGTCTGAATGATGGGATTCTGTGCGGATAAAACTCCTACACATCCTATAAACAGAGAACTTAACACATATTTTATTTTATTATTCTTCATTTTTAAATCAATTAACATTCAACATTATTTCTTCTGAAAACTCCAGTAATTGAAATTAAAAAGCTCGCGACCCGCCGTTATATTTTTCCCCTGAAAGACAAAATACACATCGTGAACGCCTGAAACGGATTCTGAAATTTGTGCCGTCAATGTTTTCCAGACATCCCATCCTCCTGTTCTCGGCACGTCGATTTGAGCTAATTTTGTTCCTTTGATATTGTCTAAATGCACTTCCAGAATTCCACCATCAAGCCCGGAAGCTATTGAAGCAGAAAATCCCGAAGCACCCTGAGTCCCGAAATCTACCGAACGAACTTTAATAAATCCGTTCACTCGAGTTTCAGTTACATAAACTCCGGTTTTATTATTTTCGGCGGTTTTGCATTTCTCAGACCAAGCCATCATTTCTGCTTCGTTTCTTTTGTAGGGATTTACCGTTGCAACAGGATTTACGCCTTCTTGGGTTATTGTAATTTTCGGAATGCTACCGTCCAGATTATATTTGAATTCTTCAATCGCAGTCGACCTGCCATAACTCCCTGCACCTGGCAACAATCCGGTGTGATAGAACAGATAAGACTTTCCTCTGAAATCGATAATTCCGCCGTGGTTGGTAAAACTATTGGTTGGCTGGTCGGTCATTATTTTTCCCTGATATTTCCAGGGACCTGTCGGAGATTTGCTAGTAGAATAAGAAAGACATTCTGTACGACCTGTCATCCCAGCATACATCATATAATATTGGTTATTACGTTTGTAAAACCACGGTCCTTCCACAAAAACATCTTCAAATTTCTCCTGTTTTTGCAAAACCTCATCACTTTTTCCGGGACGTCTGAGTCCGCCAAATGATTCCACCGACTGCGGAATTTCAGTGATTTTTCCTTCATACGAAACCATATCTTTATTAAGTTTTACATAAAAAAGATGGCTGTTTCCCCAATAGAGATAAGCTTGTCCGTCATCATCTATGAAAACCGTCGGATCGATATTGTCCCAGCTTCCCGTTGTAATCAGCGGTTTTCCGAGCGCATCTTTGAATGGTCCTGTCGGATTATCCGAAACGGCAACTCCGATTGCCATATCATTATTAACGGTTTGAGCACAGATGTACCAATAAAATTTACCGTTTCGCTGTATACATTGTGCTGCCCAGGCGCGGTCACGAGCCCAACTGAAATATTCTAAAGAAATCGGAACGCCGTGATCTGTCCAGTTCACCATATCTTCGGATGAATGTACTCTCCATTTAGTCATATAATAAAAATCGTATCCCGGAATATCGTCTCCTGTGTAAACGTACATTTTATCTTTATAAACCATTGGTGCCGGATCTGGTGAAAAATGAGTCTGGATCACAGGATTCTGGGCAACAATGTCGATGCTCATAATGCCTAAAACCAGACTAATTACTATTTTTATTTTTTTCATATTCAATTTATTTTCATTAAAATTCGGACACAACAGCACGACCATCATACAGAATATTTCTGTTTATGATTTTACCATTCAAGCCGATTATACTGATATTGAAAGTTCTTTTTTCTGTAATTCCTTCAAAAGTTCCCTGACGTGAGCCAATCTTTAAAGTTTTATTTTTTTCGTTCCAGGTAAATGAAATTAAGCTGTAATTTTCTTTTTCGTAATTGTAGTTATCTCCTTCATCTTCATAAAGTTCAAAAAAACCGTTTTTGCCGGAATAGACTTTAATCGTCATTGTTTCATTTGATTTTTCGGAAGAATATTGCATTATCGGTCCGAAAGGAATGATAGAACCGGATTTGATGAACAAAGGGATTTTGTTTTTTGAAGCATCAGCGGTTATATTTTGTCCGCCGTCATAGCTTTTATCCGTCCAGAAGTCGTACCACGAAGTTTCTTTCGGAAGATATACCTTCCAATCTTTTGCTTCCGGCATCGTGACAGGAGCAACCAATATAGAATTCCCAAACATATATTGGTATGCCTGTTTTACAGCCTCCGGATCATCTTTAAAATCCATCACCATCGGACGCATTATTGTAGAATTGTTGTGGTATACTTCCCAAGATTGAGAATATATGTATGGCAATAATTGATATCGAAGATTGATTAATTCACGCATTTCACCCTCCACTTTATCGCCGTATTTCCAGGGTTCTGTTTCGGATTGATAGCCGTGAGTTCTGAAAATCGGACAAAAAACACCCCATTGAAACCAACGCATCAATATGTCGTGGTATTTTGGGTCGGTATATTGAGAAGAACCCGGTCGGAAAAAGCCACCGATATCGGTTGTCCAATACGGCATTCCGGTCAAAGAATAATTGAGTCCGGCAACAATCTGTCTTTTGTAGGTATCCCAATCCCAGCCGATGTCTCCCGACCAATTGATGGTTCCGTAACGTTGCTGACCAGGGAATGCAGACCGTGTTAAAATCACCACTCTTTTATCGGGATTTGTTTTTCTTTGACCTTCATAAACTGCCTGACTTACGAAAAGAGGATAGGTCAATCTGTAAAATTCTCCGGCTCCGAAATAAGTTTGCTTTCCTCCCAATGCATCATTTTCCGGTTCTGTGGCATCCATCCACCAGGAATCAACCCCAAATTTAAAAAGGTTATCATTCAAAGCATTCCAATGAACGTTTTGGGTTTTCGGATTATAGATATCAATCCACGGACTGTCAGGAATATAAAGCCCTTGATAATCTTTCGCAACAACTGATTTTTTATCTAAATTTTCCCATACGGATACGGAGAATTTTGAATTTAACTGATGTAATTCTTTAATGAATTGTTCCGGGTTTGGATAATGTTGTTCATCAAATTTCGGAACGCCCCATCCGTATTTCCCCCAATACTGCCAGTCCTGAACAATCACATCCATCGGCAATTTTCTTTTTCTAAATTGTTTCACGGTCTCAACAAGATGCGAGGACGAAGTGTATCGTTCACGGCATTGCCAATATCCAAACGCCCATTTCGGAAGCATAGGAACTTCACCTGAAAGTTCTCTATAAGCTTCTATTACTTCATCTGTATCATTGCCTGCAAAAAAAACATAATCCAAAGCTTTGCTGTTTGGAGAGCGGAAAGTCGTCACATTATTTGCTTCACTCCATTTCAAAGTGGGTGTATTGCTAGCTTTACAAACAACCTGTATATTGTGTTCTCCAGCTTTTAATTGAATTTTTGTACTTACAGCGGGAGGTAACCATAGATTAGATTGGTCAATCACCGGTTTTCCATCAATCATCAAAAGATGACGGTTATCCATATCGCCCAAATCGAGCATAAATGTATATTCGGAATCCTTGTCCAAAAACAATTTCCCTTTATATGAAGACTGTTGCTGGGAAACTTTCACCGTTCCGCTTGTCGTGGTCACTTCTTTTTCTTCTCCTTTGGAGGACGAATCTTTCGAAAGCACGATATTATTGTCCGCCGGATTAAACCACGATAAACCGTACTGATGCCACAAAATACCGTATCCTTTTGAAGAATAAAGAAAAGGCAACGCAATCTGGCTATTGACCTGAATCAGTTTTCTGCTGATATTTTTCAAATTATAGTGCCCGTCCTGAAACTGTCCTAACCCAAAAAGATATTCATCAGGTGTTGTTTCAAAGCCTTGTTCTGCGATGTAGCAAGGTTCGGAAGAAAAGGTGTTGTCCGTTAATTTTCGACTATTTATTGCTTCAGACAGCAGCACTTTTCCTTTTTTATCAAGAAAAGTAAGCATTGAATTTTTTTTATCTAATAAAACGGTAACGTTTCCGGATTTGAGTTTTAAAAAACCTTTATTCTCCGAACATTTAAATTTCGTAACATTCTGCTTATTGACCAAAACAAACTCCCGCTCTTCTGCCGGTAAATCTTTTATCCACTGGATTCTAACCGCATTTTTATGAACTGGATTTATTTTCAAAAGACCTTCTGATAACTGCACAACCACTCCATCTCGATTGATGGTATGACTGATATAAATTTGTCCGTTCCCCAGTAAAGGAAACAGAATAAAAAGGTAAATTAAAGTTTTCCAGTTCATATTAAAATACTTTAAAATGTTGTATTATTTAATTCCGTTAAACTTATAATAAGCCACACCGTGCGCCGGAATATCCAATAACAGGCTTTCGTTTATAGTATTTAATTTTGCAATATCTTTTTGCCTCCATAAATCACGGATGATTTGTTTTCCTGATATTCCAAGTTTTGCAAAATCTTTATAATTCATAGTCACTTTTTCCCTTCCGAAATTGGCAAAAGCAACAGCCATGCTTCCGTCTTCCAGTTCTTTTACATAAATGCGCAATTCTCCGATGGTTTGAAGACACATTCCCTGTTTTCCCAATGCATCCTGATTGACAGCAATTACCTCATCATTCGTTAAAAGATTCAAAGTAAAATCATCCAACTTTTCCAAATCACAACCAATCAGCAAAGGTGCTGAAAATATGCTCCAAAGGCTGATGTGGAGATATTGCTCGTTTGGTTTCAAACGGCTTTTATGTGGATTTCCCCAACCTACTTCGCCTACGACAAGCATATCCGCATCATTCCAATTGCCTGGTTTTGCAAAAGGAGTGGCCTTGTCCTGGGCCAAGGCAATGCTTTTGACACTTGCCCAGGTATCAGTAATATCATTAGTAGTCCTCCAAGACTGTGCATTTACTTTATCACCCCATTTCCAGACATCTCCCATTCCGTACTGACAGAGGTTGTAGACAATATCTCTCGGTTGCTGACGAAGCAAATCGCCCATTACTTTGAAAGGCTTTACTCCTTTTTCCGGGTCGCCTCCGCCCTGAAAAGCGAGGGAAGGAACTTTGAAAGGGTCGTTTTCCGGCAAACCGTCTATCACACCGCCATAACTGCACCAGTCGTATTTTAAATAATCAATACCCCATTGTGAATAGATTTCGGCATCTTGTTTTTCGTAACCGTAACTTCCGATACATCCACCGCAAGTCCACGGACCGGGCGATGAATAAATCCCCATCTTCAATCCGTTTTGGTGTACATAATCGGCAAGACCTTTCATATCCGGAAATTTGGAATTGGGGATGATAAATCCTTTTTCATCACGCATTTTGGGATGGTCTTTAGAATCCCGGTTGTACTGCCAGGAATCATCGATATTGATATAGCTCCATCCGTAGTCTGCCAGACCGCTTTTTAGCAAAGCATCTGCTGCAATTTTCACTTTTTCTGAAGAAACTTCGAGCCCGAAACAATTCCAGCTGTTCCATCCCATTGTCGGCGTAAGCGCAATCTTATCTCCGCAGTTGATTTTTAATTTTTTTGAAATTTTTCCTTTTGCATTCTGAGCCATTAAGTTGACTTCAAATATTCCTTTTTTATCAAGTTTCCCTGTGATAATTCCGGTTTGTAAATCTAATTTTAATCCTTTCGGAAGATCTTTTACCGAGAAAGTCATTGGTCTTTCTCCTGTCGCAGGAATCCTGAACAAAAACGGAGAGCCGGGACGCACACCGAAAACTTTCGCCGAATTGATTTTTGGTGTTGCAGGAGCTTTTGGCGTTAAAATATATTCTTCCGATGAGATTGGATTGAAGGTTTTTAAGGTGTTCACTCCTATGGTTTCAAATTTCGCATTCACCCAATCGGCGTGGTCGTAGTAAGGACCGTTTCCGCCGTCGGTTACCAAGAGTTCTAACTGATTTATACCTTCTAATGAGACCGATACAGGTTTTGCCTTATCTCCAAGACGCATAACCTCACTTGACCAAATCTTTTTATTATCGCCATAAATTTCAAAAGCTACAGCTGGAGTTTGGTCTTTGATCTCATCATCAAGTCCTACCAAAGCTGTAAAATTCTTTGCTTTTCCTTCTAATTGAATTAACAAAGAACTTTCCGCGTGTGTTCCGAAACCTCGCTTGAAAACTTCTCCGGCAATCGTCAAAGGCTTTCCGTCAACAGATGTGTTGATACCCGGTTTTCCGTGACCTTGCGTGGAAACACTGAGGTCAAGCTTATCCAGCCAAACGACAGTCTGTGCATTCAGACCAAATCCGACCAATAGAAGGGTAAAAATAACGAGTTTAAATCTGTACATTTTTGAAATTTAAATGAGACGTTTAATCACTTTTAATTTGAACTGAATTTCCACCAGTCAACGTAGAAAAGATCTTTGTTTCCTTTGAATACAAAATATAGATCGTGAACGCCTTTTATATTTTTTACCGGAGATTTTATGGTTTTAAACAGGTCGCCTTCGGCTTTTCCGGTTACCTGAACGGTTCCTAATAGTGGTCCATCGATAGAATCTGTATGGATTTCTACACTTCCGCCATTCATTGAAGCCACCGATACTTCCAAAAATTTGGTTCCTTTGGAAAAATCAACGCCCTGAACTTTGAGGTAATCGCCATTGTTAATCGATGAAACGACAAGACGATCTGTTATTTTTTCACCTGTGTCGTAAGGATTATTTCTTTCCCACTCGGTCATTTTTTCTGTTTTTAAACCTTCACTAAAAGCAATGGTTTCTGCTTCTACCTTCTCATAAGGATTCAGTGTTGCGATTCTTTTCACGCCTTCTGGATTCCAAAACGGCAGTTTTTGAATGGTGCCATCGGCATTATAAATCAGTTCACTCACACAAATGGAACGGCGCTCGTAATGCTTGCTTATTGTTTGTTTTCCCAGATTGTAATTGAAACCGAAAACGTAAGATTTTCCTTTGTAGTCAATGATTCCAGGATGATTCCCGTTGGAGCGTTTGTCACTGTCCATAATCATTCCTTTATATTCCCATGGACCGGTTGCCGATTTGCCCATTGCATAGCCAATACCTTCCGGACAACAAGTTGAGGCATACGCCATATAATAATTTCCGTTGCGTTTCCAAGCCCAAGGTCCTTCCTGATAATGAAACGGGTCGGGAGAGCCTTTGACTTTGGCGATCGATGGGTCTTTTATAACAGATCCATCTATAGAAATCATATCTTTATTCAACTTTACGTACCATAAATTTGGATTTCCCCAATATAAATAAGCCTGTCCGTCATCATCAATCAAAACTGTCGGGTCGATATCGTCGCTCGAATTTTTAACCAACGGTTTTCCGATCGGGTCTTTGAAAGGCCCATACGGACTGTCTGCAACCAAAACACCGATTCCCCTCTGTCCGGGCATCGGGCAATACATATAAAACTTGCCGTCTCTTTCTATGATCTGTGGTGCCCACGCTCCGTTTTCCGGGTCAGTCCAGTTGAAATCTTTTAAGGAAGCCACAACACCGTGGTCTGTCCAGTTGACCATATCGGTTGAAGTGTACAACAGCCAGTCTTTCATTTTAAATCCGAACGCATCATCTTCGTCGTGACTTGTGTACAGAAAAACGGTGTCGTTATAAACCATTGGTGCAGGGTCGGCCGTGAATTTGGTCTGGATGATGGGATTTTGGCCAGACAGCGATAATCCTGTCAGCATCAACCCAATATTTAAAGTATATTTTAAAACTGTTTTCTTAATCATAATCAGTTTTTTTTTGAATTTAATATTTAATGATTTGTTCTGTCCAGGTTGGTCCATCGATGTAAAACATTCCGTCTTTGTAATGAACCGGCTCGATTCCCATTTGAGGACCAGATTCCCAAGGCTGGAACGTCTGACTGTACGGATAAGGTCTTTTTTCGTACATAAAATAATGGCAGGAATTCCAAAGATTTCCGTCGGGACCGATGAACAAAGCGTTGTGTCCGGTTTCCTGATAAGGGTCTTCGGTATCGGTAAAGAAAAGATTTTCATAGCCGTTTTCTTTCGCCATTTCTGCTCGGTATCCTTTTTTTCGTGTTCCGAAAATCGGTTCAGGTGAAGCGAGTTCCCAAGGTCCTAAAGGTGATTTTGATTTTAACAAACCTACTTCATAACCTCTCGTCCAGGTGGAAAAAAACATAAAATAGGTTCCTTCTTTTTTGATGACAAAAGGCCCTTCGATTCCGCCAACCATCCATTCCGGCCAGCCAGGTTGTTGTTTGTCTAGAAATTTTTGAATAGGTGTAGTTAATTTTCCTGTTTTTAAATCAATTTTAGCCTGAAAAAGTCCGTTACCACTGCAATAGAGATAAACCTGGCCGTCCTCATCCTCAAACAAAGTCGAATCATTATTATATTGTGGTGTCAAAGGTCCGTTGACTAATTTGTAAGGTCCTGTCACTTTATCAGCTGAAAATAACCAAATGCTGTGAGTTGCCATTCCTTTCGGGTCTTCTTTGGTAACTTTCCCACTGTTTACGGTAAGCCAATATTTCCCTTGAATAAAATGAATTTCGGGAGCCCAGAATCTTCCATTGTAAGGAGAATCTTTCGGAAGTTTTTTGGCATCAATGATAAAAGAATGCTGTTTCCAATTGATCATATCCTTAGAAACCAACATTCGGACACCGGGATTCGGACCTGTCCAAACCGGATTGGAAGTTCCCACGCAATACCACAAATCATCAACTTTAATAATGAAATGGTCACGCATAGAAATAGCGGAATCTCTGGTAATTGGATTCGTGTAGCGAAATTCTTTCTGTAAGGAAGTTTTGCTTTTTTCAGTTTGAGCAAACACATTATTCAAAGCAAAAATGAATAATGAAAACGCCAGAATATTTTTAAAAACCTTCATAATTTTAATTTTATCTTTTTTTAGGACTTTCATCCATTTTCAAATACGTTTCTTCGTAGCCGCCGTTGTCCACAACTACTTTGTACAAGACAATTCCGGGATCCAAAGGTTCAATTGTCAGGGTATAATTTCCATTTTGATTTGTCGGAAGTTTGAATGTTTCTACTTTTTCTACCAATCTTGCATCAGCTGCAGGATACATTTTGGTATAATTATTTGCCCAAGTCAAATCCTGATTGATGCCGATGGTTTTTGGTTGGTTTTTATCAAAATAAGTTTTAACGCTGTGACCTCCTTTTTTGAATGGAAGCGTAGAATCAAAGAAGAAATGAACTTTTACAGGCGAAGAATTATTCTTTAATTTAAATTGATAATTGATTGAAGCTCCATCTGTTTTTTCTGTGTAAGGCATCAAGGCGATTCCGGAAAGCGTTCTTCCCAAATCGGGAATGACTGTCCATTTGGTCTTGGCTGAAGCTTTAGTTTCAAAAAAATGTTCGGTTTCCATAGCAACCACGCCATTTTTTTCTTCGAAAATATAACCGCCTGTTTTTGCTTCTTCAGGCGTGATTCTGTAAACGGTTGGCTTGATGTTTCCTTCTTTCGGTTCGTCCCAGGATTTGTAACCAATGTGAGTTTGATCCATCATATGATTCCATTTTCCGCCGGAAATATTCAGGTTGTAATCTGTTGTGTATTCTGCATCTCTGGCGAAACATTCATCGGCATAATCTGCCCAATAGTTGGCTTTTAAGTCTTTTTCTTCTGCCAGTTTGTGATTCATTGCGACGGCGTAATACATATCGTAGAGGTTTGCCATCGCACGAACGGGATGCAAAACAATCTGTTTGTAAGTGTCTTTGTAAGCATCATCTAAATTAATAAACTGCCTTAAAGCTCTTGTTTCCAAAGCTAAATACGAATCTCTCACCTGCAAAAATTCGCCACTTTGAAGATTGTAGGTTTTGTGATTCATCATTTCTGCAGAAACCCTTGAGTTGTATTTGCAGTGCAGATTGATAATTTCTGCAATTTCCTTTGAATTGCGATTTCCAAAATGTTCTTCCGCAAATTTTACAGTGTAATTTTCAAGATTATCCTGGGTAAAAGAAGTCGGATTCCACGCCATATTCAGAAAGAAATCCATTGGATATTCATTCGGTTTTAAATCTCCAACATTCAGAATCCAGATTTTGTCCACACCATAACTGTAGGTCAACTGCAGCTGTTCCCACATATGCGGAATCTGTGTCATATTCAGCCATTGATAAGCTCTTGGTGCACCGTGCAAATCGACGTGGTAATACATTCCGTAACCACCGGGATGTTTTTTCGCATTGAGATAAGGAAGTCGGCGGACATTTCCCCAGTTGTCGTCACACAACAAAATCGTCATATCATCCGGAACTTTCATTCCCTGGTCGTAATAATCTAAAACTTCGCTGTATAAAGCCCAAAGCTGAGGTGTTTCTTTTGCAGATTTTTTAGTTACTTTTTCGATGATTTTACGCTGATCCTGCATAATTTTCTCAAGCAATTTAAAATTGGCTTCTGCACTTCCCAAATCGCTCATCGGTTCGTCACCATCGCCACGCATTCCCATCGTTACGAGATTATCGTAGTTTTTATTCCTGCTGAATCCGTCTTCCCAGAACTTCAGAAGCGCATCTTTATTAGTGTGGTAATTCCATTCGCCGTTTCCGTATTCTTTGCGGTGATTACCCCATTCTTTTTGCGCTCGCATCATCGGTTCGTGGTGCGATGTTCCCATCACAATTCCGTACTCATCTGCCACTTTTGGATTGAGAGGATCATCTTCGTTGAAGGCTTTTCCCCACATTGCAGGCCAAAGATAATTGGCTCTGAGACGAAGCAAAAGCTCAAACATATTTGCATACATTTTGCTGTTGATTCCTCCAAATTTGGTTCTTGCCCACGTTCCGAAAGCCGGTTCTTCATCATTAATGAAAATTCCACGGTATTTTACTTTAGGCTCGCCACAAGCAAAATATCCCGGAACAACATACGCCGAAGAACGCTTTTTTACAGGAACATCATTCCAGTAATACCACGGAGAAACGCCTAACTGTTTGGATAATTCATAAATTCCGTAAATGGTTCCTCGTCTGTCACTTCCTGCGATGACGAGTTGCTTTTTGGATTTGGATTTTGATTTTGGATTTTCTACCGTCGTAATCACGAAGCTTTCCCACTTTCCTTTCAAATCTTTAGCATTGATTTTTTTGGATGAAATTAATCCATCAATCACTTTATTTTTACCAATAGTGCCTATGATGATCTCAAATTCACCGGAAGTTTCTGTGGTTGAAAGATTAGGAAATTTTCCAGTAACTTTCTGAATATCCGACTGTAAATCTTTCGCAGCACGAATGACCGCAACATTTTCTGAAGGATCGTAAAATAAGTTTGTAGCATTTCCATCCGCTGAAACAATAGGAAAACCGCTATCATTTGAAATGATATTTTCATTAATTCCCGATATTTGTTGGGCAGAAAAAGTTCCGCTTCCAAAGAAACAAAGCAGTAGAATTATTTTGATATTTTGATGGGTTACCATATTGATTTAATTTTATTAAAGGCTTTAAAGCTTCATCCTTATTTAAAAATTATTTTAACATTTTTCCCTGAATAAGCCACCGTTTTCTGCTGACCATCTGGATGAATTATAGTAAAGTTTCGGTTCTCAATCATTCCACTGTATTTTCCTTTTCGGGTGTCAATAGTTAACGTTTGGGATTTGTCATTCCAATGCATTGGTATTTCTGTAAAATCTCCTTTTTCGTAGTTGTAATTGTCAAATTCATCTTCGTACAAAACGAAATCTGCATCTGAACCCGGATAGATTTTCAGGGTAAGATTATCCCATTTTTTCTCAATTGCATACTGAACATCCGGACCGAAAGGAATGATGCTTCCGCCTTTTACATACAATGGAATACTTTGGATATTGACTGTTTTATCGATTTCCTGTCCGCCGTTATTCTTTGCATTGGTCCAGTAGTCATACCATACAGAACCGGACGGAAGATATACTTTGACGGTTTTATTTTGTGTAAAATCTACATCTGTAGCAGAAGGTCCTTTTTGAGTTTCATCCTTTTTATCCCAACCGGTTTGTTCGTTGGTTTTCAGTATTTTTTCAGGGGTGTATTGCGCATTCAGTACAGGAGCGACCAGGAAAGATTTCCCGAACATATATTCATTATTGATGTCCCAAACTTTTTTATCTTCTGCAAAATCCATTGCCAACGCTCTCATAAAACTCGACTGATTTTTAGAAACGTCCCAAGAAATAGAATAGATGTAAGGCAGCAAACTGTATCTAAATTTGATGAATTTCTCAACAGCATCATACACCGGCTCTCCTTTTTTTCCGAACTGGTAAATTTCTCTAGGTACATCAGCTCCGTGCGAACGCATCATCGGCGTGAAAGTTCCGTATTGTAGCCAACGAACATACAATTCCTGAAACATCGGATTTTTTGAACCCAAACTTTCATTCCACCCTTTTTTATAAGCTCCGGCAAAGAATCCACCGATGTCAGAATTGAAATTAGGGTTTCCAGTAAGGCTAAAATTTAAACCAGCCGGAACCTGATTGCGCAAAGATTCCCAGGAAGAATTGACGTCGCCTGACCAAGTATTTGCGCCATACCGTTGTTGACCAGCAAATGCAGACCTTGTTAAAATAAAAATTCTTTTATCACTTGTCGTTGCTCGCTGATGATCATAAACCCCACCAACAGTCATTAATGTATACGCATTTCTTACTTTTCGGAAAGAACCTAAATAAGTTTTCGTGTCTAAATCTTCAGGTTTCTGGCTAAGATGATCTGGTTCCGTAGAATCCATCCACCAAGTATCGACGCCAAGACTGAAAACACCTTTGTTCAGATATTTCCAGTAAATGTCTCTGGCTTCGGGATTACAGGCATCGTAAACACGTACTCCTGAAGGATAATTCAAATCCGGAGGCCAGACTTCTCTGCCAGATTCTGGCCAGGTTTTGAAATTAAAAAGCATTCCTTTTTTGTCCATTTCACGATAAGGATTGGTCATTGGTCCGAATGACGACCAGATGGAAACAGAAAGATGCGCATTCATTCCGTGGATGTCGTTAATCATTTTTTTGGCATCAGGAAAATCGGGACTGATAAAATCCATCGCATTCCACTGGTAATTATTTCCCCAATATTGCCAATCCTGAATTATGCCGTCCAAGGGAACTTTCAAATCACGGTATAATTTTACGACATCTACAATTTCATTCTGACTTTTATAACGTTCTTTACTTTGCCAGAAACCATACGTCCATAATGGAAACATTGGGACATTTCCGGTAAGATCACGCATCTCGGCAACTACGCCGTCAGCATTTCCGCCATACATAAAATAGTAGTCAACGCCTTCCCCAACTTCGGAAGCAAAAGATGTTTTCTGAGTATTATCGGTAAACTGAGTCGGGGAATAATTGTCCCAAAAAATCCCGTATCCTTTCACGGACTGGAAAAAAGGCACGAAATCCCAGGTGTTGTTCTGCACCATTCTGATGTCCTGATTCCTTTGAGATAATTTTCCGTTTGGAAGAATTCCCAAACCGTAAATAGGTTCATCTTTTTCCAACTGAAAAGATTGGGTTACAGAATAAGTCGGATTTCCGGCATCATTAAAAGGTTTAAAATCACTTCCTTTTTCCTTCAGAAGTTCTTTTCCTGATGATGTTTTGTAAGCTATTTCTCCGTTTTTCGTATTAACGGATATTTGTAACTCATTGGTTTTTATTGATAAAATATCTTTATTTTCTGTAACCGAGAATTTTGTTTTTTGTTCTTGTTTAATGACAGACAGACTGTTTTTTACAAATGATTTTTCCGAAGGATATTTGATAATTCTTACGGTATTTTCTCCATACAATTTCACTTCCACATTCATATCAGCTGTAGAAAAGCTCAATCCTGCATCTGTCTTTTTATACGACTGTGCATTGGCGTTCTGTTCTATTCCTGATATTACTACAATGGTAATAATTAAATTTTTTATATTTATTTTTGTGAAATTCATTTTTTCTGTGATTATGGATTTGAATTAAATTTTAACAGCTTAAAAACTGAAGATTAAATTTTAATTTTTAAAAATCAACTGAGCAAACTGATACAGATTGTTTCTCCAAACCGGCCAGGTGTGACCGCCGGGATATTCGGAATAAGTATATTTTATACCTAATTCATCCAATTTTTTATTCATCATCTGACCATTTTTGTAAGCTATATCATCTTTCCCACCCATTGCAATCCAGAAATTTTTAATATTTGAATTGAACTTTGCCTTATTTTCTGCAAGAAATTTATACTCATCGTCGGCTACATTCTGCAACATAGGAAGCATCCATCCGGAACTGAAAACGCCCAGAGAAGAAAACATTTCTGAGTTCTGAATTCCTGTATACAACGTATAAATCCCGCCCATTGAAAGTCCTGCCAAAGCTCTGTTAGAAGCATCTTTTTTAACTCTGAAACCCGATTCCGTAAATGGAATCACTGATTCTTTCAGTTCTTTTTCAAACCTCTGAAGGTTTCTGATACCAAAATTTCCAAATCCGGCAGGTCCGATATTCGCATCCGGCATTACCACAATCATCGGTTTAGCTTTCCCTTCCGCAATCAGATTATCCAGAATCAGGTTTGTTTTTCCCTGCATTGCCCATCCGCTTTCATCCTCGCCACCACCGTGAAGAATATAGAGAACCGGATAACTTTCATTCAAATTTTTATCATATCCCGGCGGAGTATAAATGAACACTCTTCTCCACGAATTTGTAATTTTTGAATACACATTCTGAATACGAATATCCCCGTGAGGAACATCTTTCAAGGCATAATAACCGTCTCCGGCAAAAGGAACTTCGATTCCGCTGGCGTATCTTCCCATTCCGTAAAATGATTTGCTGGATGGATCCGCAACCGCTACATTGTCAATTAATAAAGAATAGTAATGAAAACCTTCGCTTAAAGAATCCGTGGTAGCAGTCCAAACGCCGTCCGTTTCTTTTTTGAGGTCGTATTTTTTTCCTAAATCGATCTTAACTCTCTGCGCATCGGGCGCTTTAACTTTAAAAATTGCTTTTCCGTTAGGTAAAATCTGAGGAAACTGTGCGTTTCTAATGTTTGATTCGGCTGGACTTCCAAAAACGGTAAATTCTAAAAATTTGCTTTTATCAACAGGTTTGAATAGCAACTGCGAAAAAATATACAAATCGTTTTTCCAGACTTTGAAATCGTGACCGCCAGGTTCTATGTAAAAAATGTGCGGAATTTTATTTTGAGTGAGATAATCGCTTGTTCTCTTGCTGAAAGGCATCAATCCGTCCTGGTCGCCACAGGAAATCCAAAGCAGTTTTAATTCCTTGGCTTTGGCAGGATTCGGGAGTAATTGTTGAGGTTCTTTGGTATTCGGAGCAGAGGAAAATCCTCCAACCCAGGCAAATTTGTCGATATTTCCCAATCCGAAATTCAGGGTTTGTCCGCCTCCCATTGACAGTCCGGCAATCGCACGGTTTTCTCTGTCTTTTTTTACGGGATACTTTTTTTCGATAAAAGGAATAAGGTCGTTTAACAAATCTTTTTCAAAGGTTGCGAAAGCTTCCACTTTGTCTTTTGCCATAATATTTCCCGTCGCTCTGTCGTCTTTCATCGCTCTGCCATTGGGCAAAACCACAATCATCGGCGTCAGTTTCCCCTGAGCATAGAGATTGTCCAGAATAATCTGGGGTGTTCCGTTTTTGAACCATTCCTTTTCGTCTCCGCCAATGCCGTGAAGCAGGTACAAAACAGGATAACGAGTCCCTTTTTTGAAGCTCGGCGGTGTGTAGACCAACGCTTTTCGTTGAGTTCCCACCGTTTTTGATTCATATTGTATCGTGTCAATTCTTCCGTGGGGAACTTCTTTCTTTTCGATATCAAATCCTTGTGGTGCCTGTTTATCAAAAGTTTGTGCAGAAATAAACATTCCTGACAAAACAAAAACTAAAGCAAATACAATTGAATTTCTCATAATTTTTATTTGTATTTTTTACACTTATTAATTTAGACAAAAAAATAATACCCGCAATGGTTTATCTTTTTTCATTTTTTCTGGTCAACTTCTTAATCTTACCTGACAGGTCGCCTCTACGAGGCTTTGGTTTGATGATGCAACTTTTTGCTATTAACAGCTTGCTCCTAAGGAGCATTTATTAGAATTACCTTTTTTACATCGAATTGCCCGTAGCCCGACTTGAGCGGAAATCCTTTTTTGCTTGTATTTAAGTTCAATTTATTCCGAATCTTCTGCAAAAAAGATTGGGAGCGGAAGGCGGATAAGCTACCAAAAAAATTATTCTTCCTATTTTACTCTGAACTTTTACTGACTCTGAAAAAATCAACATCCACAAAACCGCCTGTACTTTTCGTTGCATAATTAAATATCGCAAATTTTGAACCCATAAAAAATCTTCTGTAATCGAAAATCATTTTATACCCTTTTTCCATAACTGTCCAGTTTTTCTGGTCGGTGCTGTAAGAAAAATCTGCCAGGTCTTTTCCAAGGTTAAAATCAGCTTCAATGCGGAGATAAATTTTATCTGAAGTTAAAGGAATACGTTTTTTCTCTTCCTTTTTAACCCCCAAAATGGCTTTTGTTTTATTATCAAGACTAACTTCATTGGTAGAAAAAGTCAAAAATTTCTGATTGCCTTCTTTTATAACCGATAATAACCCTGAATCTCCATTAAATGCACTGAAACCCGTAACATCGCCATCTTTCATTCCTTTTAAATCTAAAGCAACAACGGCACTTGATTTCGGACCTTCCATTCTTTGTGTCAATGTATTCGGAGCGGCGTAAAGATTGTCTACAATTCTATATGTTTTCAGTCTTAAAAATCCTTTTCTGTCGGACAAAGACCAGGCTTCATTCACAGGATTATGATTCCATTGCCACTGGATTTTCAATTTTTTATCTGAGAACTCGTCACTTTCCACGATGTTATTTTTCGGTTTAAACGGAGGAAGCGGAACTTCGCCATTCAAAGGAACTCTTCCGTTATCTCCCAAAACAGGCCAGTCATTTTCCCATTTTACAGGAATAAGAATCGGAACACGCCCTACTCCGCCTCTATCCTGAAAAATCAGTGAATACCAATTGCCGTTTTTATCATCAATCAAAGCACCCTGTCCGGCGTAAGAAAATCCTAAAAAGTTGTCTTCCAGAATGACTTTCTTCTCGTAAGGTCCGGTCACTTTATCAGCTCTGTAAACTTCCTGACGACGTTTTCCACCTCTTGGCCAGGAAATCATCATCATATAATATTTCCCGTTTCTTTTAATGATCTGATTGCCTTCCAGAAGTCCGGTTTCCGAAGAATCTTTTTCAAAAACTACAGTTCCATCGGGATTTCCGATGACTTCTTTAAAATCAGGACTTAATTCAAAAACTTTGTTGGAGGTGAAAACATAAATCCTGTCGTCATCATCAAAAAGCAGCGAAGCATCGTGAAAATGTCGGGTTCTGGTAATCAGTTTCCAGTTTCCTTTTTCGGGATTGTCCGTTACGTAGAAATAGGATTTGAAAGGCTCGTCATTCGGGGAAAATAAAACATAATATTTTCCTTTGTGATAGCGGATTGATGAAGCCCATTGTCCGCGACCATAAACCGTTCCATTCAGCAAATCATATTTGGAATTGTCATTCAATGTATTAAAAACGTAGCTCGCCATTTCCCAATGCACCAAATCTTTGGAATGCATTACCGGAGCGCCCGGCATCAGGTGCATTGTGGTGCTTATCAAATAAAAATCATCGCCGTTTCTGGTGACCGATAAATCCGGAGCATCTGCCCAAATGATAGGATTGGTAAACACCGTAGTCTGCTGTTTCTGAGCAGGATTTACCTGAGCTGAAAGGAGATTCAGCCCGATAAATCCAAAAAGAGAAACTATATAAAATGGTTTATTAATTTTCAAAACTTTACTATTTTGATTGGTTGATTTAAATTTTAATCCAATTTTAAAAGAAATACTTCGACAAGCTCAGTGTGACAATGCTGATAATAACATTGGTTTCAAACGTTTCAAGCTCTCCTGTCAAAACCTGCATTTGTATATTAGGTTTTGGCTAAGGCCAATTTGGTTATTCTTTTTATTAAATGGGCTAAAGCCCATTCCTATTGATAATTTCTTTAATTAGGAACAATATCGTTAGACGACGTGCTGTACAAACCAATCAAGCTTCCTGTGAAACCTCCTGCAACATCGGTAGATAAGATGTCTCCGGAAACCGGACCGCCAAGATTCTTGAATGTTTTACCATCTAAAGAGTAATTGAAGTTAAGGTCATCTTTTTCACCAACAACCTGTAATTCAATCGTTTTTGAAAGTGAAATTTTTTCGCTTGCAATAAGTTTTGAACTTCCTTTTTCAGTTCTTTCCAGAACGATATAATAGTCTTTGTCTTTTTTGGTAATTCCAAAAACGTAATTGAATCTTTCGCTTTGATAACAGGTGATTCCGGCTAATTCTTTTTCAGATTTCGGTTTGAAATCAAGTATTACAGAAGTTTCAAAATCTTCGTGCTGTAATCTGTGGAATAATGCCGAAACAGGAGCCAAAGCTTTGATATTCGTTTCAAAAGGAGTAACTTTCACACCGTTTTTAGCAGTTGTGATGAAGTTTTCACGAGGTCCACGCATCGCAATCCATCGTAAATCAAGATTTTTATCGGTCAGTTTATCGTTGTATGTGAAATTTCCGTTCGGGAAAAATCCGTTTTGTCCGGTCTGATTTTTTACGCCTTCCGGTAATTTTAATTTTGTTTTCATCGGAACTAAACCGTTTTCAAAAACAGGATACTTTCCGCTCCAGTCTACAGGAAGAATGAACGTTTCTCTTCCATGATTCACACGTCCTTTTTCGTTGGGACGAATGGCCAGAAATACACCATAATATTTTCCATCAGGCGTTTCCACCAAATCGGCGTGACCAGCCCAATCTACTTTGTCCTTTCTGTCTTTCGGGAAATATCTTTGAGTTAAAATAGGATTATTTTTTGCAGGAACAAACGGACCTTTGGGAGAATCTGACATAAAAATAACTTCGCTGTGATTACCGCCAGTTCCGCCTTCTGCACACATCAGAAAATATTTTCCGTTCTTTTTATATAAGTGCGGACCTTCTATCCAGATTGGTTTTTGAGAAAGATCGACACCGCCATTCACAATAATCTTATCCGAACCGGCAACAACCTGATCTTTTTCCAAATCATAATCCCACATTTTGATCACACGATGACCGTTGTACTGCTCAGTTCCTTTTGGTGGCGCATCATTGTGAACGATATAGGCTTTACCGTCATCATCAAAGAAAATTGCAGGATCGATACCGTCAAAATTCAGTTTCTGGACTTCGCTCCAGCCTTTTGCAGGATCTTTTGTTTTCACGACCATATTACCGATTCCTCCAGCAATCTGTGTGGTGATCATGTAAAAAGTGTCGTTGAATTTGTTGTATTTGATATCCGGTGCATAGATTCCCTGCGAAACACCGCCTTTTTCCACTTTAAGCTGAGAAGGTCTGTCGAGAACGTGACCAACTTGTTTCCAGTTGACCAAATCTTTGGAAGTAAAAATCGGAACTCCGGGAAACATTGAAAATGAAGAATTGACCAAGTAGTAATCTTCTCCTTTTCTGGTAATGCTCGGATCGGGATAACAGCCCTGAAGAATTGGTGAATAAAATTCGTTCTCTTTCAGTGGATTGTTTGTGTATATTTTATCATTTCCACGATAGCTGAAATCTGTGAATGTCTGAGCCGCAATGCTGCCAAAGGATAATAAGGCAACAGCAGCCATCAACGTTTTTTTATTTTTTAAAAATATCGGATTCATTGTTTTCTGGTTCATTGTTATATTTTTTAGATTATTATTTAATTTTTAATGTATAAATTTTCCCTACTTCTGTTGAAAAATCATAGATGAATCTTTCTTTCATTTTAACCTCATTCAATTTTGCTTCTGGCGAAATTATAGGTTCTTTGATCTTCGGAATTTCAAAAAAGGAATTTTCATTAATTCCGGATGCCGGTTTTAAATTGTTTCTGCCTTTCAATATCAACTCATTAGGTGAATTAATCCTGCAGTTTCCGCCCAGATTTGATTTTATAGTCACTTCGGTTGCCTGATTATTTTTCCAAACAATACTGACCTCAAAACCTCCATAAGTTTTAAGCCTGGAAATATTACCGTTTTTCCATTCATCAGGAAGTGCAGGTAAAATGTCTATACTTCCGTTTTGTGTCTGCAAAAGCATTTCCGTGATTCCCGAAGTACAACCGAAATTTCCGTCTATCTGAAAAGGTGGATGTGCATCGAACAGATTCGGATAAGTACCTCCGTTTTCTCCCCATCCGTCATTTTCTACCAATGTCAACTGATCCTTAATTAACTTATAGGCGTGATTTCCATCGAAAAGTTTAGCCCAAAGATTAATCTTCCAGCCCATCGACCAACCTGTGGAAACGTCGCCGCGGTGTAACAAAACTGTTTTTGCAGCATCAAAAAGTTCAGGTGTTGTGACAGGATTGATTTGATTTCCCGGAAACAATCCGTACAAATGAGAAACGTGTCTGTGATTGTCTTTCGGGTTGTCCCAGTCTTCCATCCATTCCTGCAATTGTCCGTATTTTCCGATTTTCATCGGTGGTAATTTTGAAATGATATTATTCCAAACCGGAATTTTATCTGAATCTATATTTAAGAGTTGTGCAGCTTTTTTTGTCTTGTTGACCAAGTCAAACAATAATTGGTTATCCATCGTATTTCCTGATGCCAAGGCAATCCCCTTATGCCCTTGCGGAATATTTTCAGGAGACATGGAAGGACTCACCACAAGCCATCTGTGTGTTGGTTCTTCAATTAAAAAATCTTCATAGAATAATGTTGCAGATTTCAAAACCGGATAGATGGATTTCAGATAATTTTTGTCTCCGCTATACAGGTACTTTTCCCACAAATGTTGGGATAGCCAGGCCCCGCCCATCGGCCATTGTCCGGCATTCGCAAAATCAACCACTCCGGTAATTCTCCATATATCTGTATTGTGGTGGGCAACCCAACCACGGCTTCTGTACATTACTTTTGCCGTTTCTGCCCCGGTAATGCTTAGATCTTTTATCATTTGAATCAATGGTTCATGCATTTGAGGAAGATTGGTTTTTTCCGCCGGCCAATAATTCATTTCAGTATTGATGTTGATGGTATATTTGCTGTCCCAGGCCGGTTTATTGGAATTATTCCAGATCCCCTGAAGGTTTGCAGGCTGTCCGCCCGGCTGAGATGAGGAAATTAAAAGGTAACGTCCGAATTGATAATACAGTGAAATTAGCTCAGGATCATAATTCGTTGCAAAGTTTTTCACACGCAAATCCGTAGGAAATTGTGAAGCAGGAGAAGTTCCAAGATTGAAATCTACCTTTTTGAAATATTTCTGATATGCATTGAGATGATTTCTAAGTAAAGTTTTGAAGTTTTTTGTTTCTGCTTGAGTAATGTAATTTTTGCTTTTTGAAACTTCATCGGTGTTCAGATTTTTGTAGTCTGTGAAGTTGGTGGCAATCGAAATCAGAATCATCACTTCATCTGCATTGGCAACAGAAATTCCGTTTCCTGAAACAGTAGTTTTTCCACCTTTAGTAACAAATTTAGCTAATGCATTGAATTTAACCTGTCCCTGAACGCCGTCCAAAGTGGAAGAAATTCCGTCCATCTGCAAGGTATTGGCATCAATTGCTTCTGTATTTTTATTCAGTTCGCTGCTAAATCCGGCCTTGAAGTTTAGTGCATTTTTTTTGTCAGCACTTAATTTTATCACGATGACCTGATCTGGAACTGAAACGAAAACTTCCCTTTTATAATGAATGCCTTGCGATTCAAAACTCGTTGTTGCTATTGCTTTTTCAATATCAAGTTCGCGGTAATACTCTTTAACATTGCCGAGATTATTAAAATCAAGATTCAAATATCCGACATTCTGAAATGCCGAACCGTGCAGTTTTTTTGCAGTTAATCCTTTATTGGAAAGTATTTCCGCCCTTTTGTAATTTCCATTAAATAAATAATACCGGATAGAATCCAATACTTTTGGACCATCAGGATTATCATTCCGGGAAGGCCCGCCCGACCAGAATGTGCCCTCATTCAACTGAAGTTTTTCTTTTGAAGGATCGCCAAAAACCATTGCCGCCAATCTTCCGTTTCCAACAGGTAATGCTTCCACCCATTGTTTGCCTGGCTTGTCATACCATAGCTTAAATTTCCCTCCTTTCTGTGCAGGGGAAAGTCCAGTAGTGAACAGACAGATAATTAATATGCAATGATTAAAATTCATTTTAGCTATTTGTACTTCGTTTAATATCCGATCTCAATTAACGAAGTCGTCAGGTTAAAGAATTTGGATTTTAGATCTTTTCTCAAGTATTTTTACGACTATAACATAAGTTAAAACTGTGTATAGAATTTAATCTTATAAACCAATTTAGTTTTGATTTAGGTTAAGAGACCGGAAAAACAAGACCTTATTGAAAGTAATCCTTAAGGCCTTGTTACTATATGAAGAAAATATAACATTATTTATACACCACTAAATGCGCTGAATCCTCCGTCGATTGGAAGCAAAGCACCCGTGATAAAACTTGCGGCATCAGAACAGAGAAATTGTACTGCTCCATTTAACTCGTCTGCATTGCCGAAACGGCCCATCGGAGTTTTAGCAATTACCTTCTTACTTCTTTCAGTAAGTGATCCATCAGCATTAAGTAAAATCGCACGGTTTTGATCACCAATGAAAAATCCCGGAGCAATCGCATTAACCCGTATTTTGTCACCGAATTTCAAGGCCAGATCTGAAGCAAGCCATTGCGTAAAATTGGTAATAGCTGCTTTAGCCGCTGAATAACCTGCCACACGTGTAATTGCTGAATATGCAGCCATCGAAGAAATATTGACGATGCTGCCACTGCCCTGCTTTGCCATGACTTTACCAAAAACATGACTGGGATACACTGTCCCGTTGATATTAAGATCGGTTACATCATCCCAACCATCAATATTCATATCCAGGAATGATTGCTCAGGAGAAAGTGTTGCTGAAGGGATATTTCCTCCTGCAATATTGAGCAGGACATCAATTCTTCCATATTTTTCTACAATTTTTTCTGCGGCAGTTTCAAGACTTTCAATGTTCATTACATTAGCTTCCACCGCAAAAGCTTCCCCTTCCAGATGAGAGAGCTCTTTCACACGTGCATCCAAAGTTTCCTGATTTCTTCCCAAAGCAACTACTACTGCACCTGCTTCAATGAAACTTTTAGCAAGGCTTCCTCCAAGAACTCCTGATGCTCCTGTAATTATAGTAACTTTACCTTTTATGCTGAATATATTGTTCATTTTTACTTTTAAAATAATTTTTCTTTGACTCCTAATTTCTTTGCAATTCTGACTGAACTGTCGCCATCACCCCATCAATCTGGCCTAACGCCAGCATTCTTCCCAGAAAAGAATAACCAGGATTATATCCTTTACCGATATCATCTGTCAAAAGACGGCCGTGATCTATCCTCATGGGCAGGATGGGATTCTCTTTTTCAAAAATTCTGACAACGTCGATGATCTTTCCCCTACCCTCAAGGTGGCCTGCTTCGATAAAATCTCCGTTATCAAAAACATTTGTACTTCTCAAATGAACAAATTTTGTTCTCGAAGCATATTTCTGGGCTAATTTGGGTACATCATTTTGAAGTCCGGCGCTTAGAGATCCTGTGCAAAAAGTCAATCCGTTGTGGGGATTATCAACTTCATTCAGGAACCAGTCAATATCTTCTTCGCTGGTTACAATTCTTGGTAAACCTAACAGTGAAAATGGTGGATCATCCGGATGAACACACATTTGGATGTCGTACTCTTCACAAACAGGCATTATTTTTTCGAGGAAATATTTCATATTCTGGCGAAGCTGATCTTTATCAATTCCATCGTACAATGCCAATAGATTTTTGAATAACTGAACCGGATTTTTGTCGCCTTCTTTGATATTTCCATTCACAAAACCCTGGGTTTTCACGATGATTGAGTCAATCAAATCATTGTTGTCTTCGTCGGTTAAAGTTGTTTTTAGTTGTTCAACTTTTTGAAGAATATCCGAATTATAATCTTTTTCCGCACCTTTTCTTTTTAAAATATGAATTTCAAAATAAGCGAATTTGGCTTTGTTAAAATATAATGATGAAGAACCGTCTGCCCACTGAAAATAAAGGTCTGTCCGGGCCCAATCCAACACTGGCATAAAATTGTAGCAAACAGTTTTCACCCCTGCTTTCCCTAAATTCTCCAAGCTTTTAATATAATTCTCAATAAGAAAATCTCTATCTGCACCTCCGTATTTGATAGACTCGCTCACGGCAAGGCTTTCAACTACAGACCAGCGAAGTCCGAAACTTTCTATATAATTTTTATAATCATTAATGGCTTCGAGAGTCCAAACTTCACCATTCGGAATGTCGTGTAGTGCCGAAACAATACCTTCTACCCCAATCTGGCGGAGCATATCTAATTTTATTTTATCTTTTTTTCCAAACCAACGCCAGGTTTTTTCCATAAACTTTATTTTTTCATTAAAACAAAGCAGGTGTAATGGTTACACCTACTTTGCAGCTGTTAATATGAATGTAAATAATCAATTAGTAACCAGGATTCTGGTATTTTGCTTTGATGTCGGCTGATACTTCCATTGCATCTAACTGACCTTGTGGAATTGGTCTCAAATAGTGAAACGGCTGAATTGTTCTCGTCACAGTCTGTGGAGTATGATTTCCATAATTAACACCACCTATTGAATATGATGCTGATTTAGCAGCCCAGGTTTGAGTTCTCACCAAATCATACCATCTGTATCCTTCTCCATAATATTCTCTTGATCTTTCTGCCAAAAGGTAATCTATAGTTATGGTTGCAGGAGTAGCGGCAATCATTGCTGCGCTATTGTCCTGCACTTTAGGAGCGTTTGCGCCTACACTGTAAACCCATTTGCCAGCTCTTGCACGAAGCACATTTATCAGATCTCTTGCAGATTGTGATCCTGATGCACCTTTAATTGCAGCCTCAGCCGCCAGGAAATAAAATTCTGAGAATTTTGCAATAGTAAAAGGACGGGTTAAACTTGGATTTGGATATCCTAAACCGTTGCCATTATCTGTACGGTAAGTTCCAATTTTCCAAACTCCCGGATAGACAATTCTGCTTACTCCGCTAGGTGCAACTACCCAATCGGCTCTGCCAGGTAAAACTCCGGCACCTACACCGTTTTGTCCCGCTCCGGAAGGATATACCGGTAGCTGAGAATCATCGTTCAGGAATGAAAGAACAGCGTCTCCAGGTTGTATAGGTAAATTGTTGGCATTGTACAGTGTTGAAACATTCGTAAGACCTGTACCTTCTTTATTCCAGTTTCCTCTATAGCTTGTAACAAAAGTTCCGTCATATCGGGAATCATTGGTTTTATCCGCAAAAGTATTTTTTAAAAGTTCAATAGTCGGAGCCATACGAACCCAAGGTCTGCCTAAAGACTGAGTAGCTGCACGCTGAACAGAACTTGCATTGGTGAAAGTTGAACTAGATAAGCTACTTTTAAGGTTGGTATAGTTAAAAGTAAACATCCATGCTGCAAAATTATTCGGAGACCAGCCGTCACCATAACTTGCCTGAATAACACCTTCATTAAAATAAGCACTTGTTTCTGTATGATCTGCGTAAAGCATACATTCTTTGTTTCTGTCATTATCACCTCTGTGAATATCGTAGTAAGTAGGCATCAAACCGTAAGGACCAGGTGCATTAATACCTTCCAAAGCTACATCGTACGCTTTTTGGAAGTAATACTGTGCATTATGACCAGCCGGGTCTGTTCTGGGAGTTTCGGGATATGTAGGAATACTGTTAGGATTCTGCAGCCACCATGCGTAGGTTAAGTATGCTTTAGAAAGCATAAGTCTCGCAACATTTTTAGTAACTCCTCCTGTCACTCTTGGATTTACAGGAAGATTGTCAACTGCTTTAATCAAATCAGGAATAATAGCCTTTGTATAAACTTCAGTAACTGTGTTTCTTGTTGAAGTCGTTTTTGGCGTAATATTAAAGGCCAGCTCTCCAGATCCTAAGTCCAGTGGTACTCCACCGTAAGTCTGAACCAACAAAAAGTAGTAGAAAGAGCGGAAGAATCTTGCTTCTGATATCAGTGATTCAGCAATACCTGCTCCTGAACCATTCTGGATAATCCCGTTTGCGGTGTTGATAGATGGAAAAACAGATCCCCAAATCATACTTGTAGGAAATGTATTGGAATTGATACTTCCAGTTCCGCCTGTCATATCAAGATCTTTAAAATTTCCATCCGCACTTTGAGCCCAGGTAGCCTCATCGGTACCTGTCATATTAGCATTCAGGAAATATCCGTTTCCGTAAAGAAGTCTTGTTTGTCTGTATAAAGATGTAACTCCCTGAGAGATACCTCTCTCTGTTGTGAAATCATCGGGTGTGTAAATACCTCTTGGCTGCTCATCCAGGATTTCATTACAGCCGGTGGTGAACGTTAATGATGCTAAAAATACAGCAGCAATAAATTTTTTATTTAAATTAAGCATAGTTTCTGATTTTTAAAAAGTTAGATTTAATCCAATCATGTAATTTCTGGTCGAAGGGTTATTGGTACCTATCACCAGTTGATTTGCTTTGTAAGAATTTACAGCCTGATTTTCGTTTCCTCTTGAATTCGGCTCAGGATCCATTCCTGAATATCTGTAATACGGAGAACCAAATACAAACGGATTCTGAACTGTAACATACAGTCTGAGATTGCTCACTCCTAAATTATCAATTGCATTTTTATCAAAATTATAGCCTAAAGTTATCGTTCTGATTTTTGCAAAAGAACCGTCAAATAATGCCAGTGTAGAACCATATTTCGGGTTGTCACCACTCATCAATCCACCCGGTTTTGGATTTCTTACGTCAGTATTTTCGGGTGACCAGTAATCAACGTCCACGTTATTTCCTCTTCCTGTAAGTCTGTTAAGATAACCGGAAGAGCCGTAAATTGTACTTACTAACACACCACCTTTCTGAAATGCACCTACAACACTCAGGTCGAAATTTTTGTAAGCCCATCTTGAATTGAAACCACCAATAAAATCCGGGTTCGTGTTGATAATTTGTCTGTCAGCGGGTCCGATAGCACGGGTTGGGCTTCCGTCAGCATTATATCCACCTGTATAAAGTACCTTAATCATTCCCGGCGCAGCACCTGTCTGTGGTTCAAGGATATTCAAATAAGGATCTCCCTGCTGCCAAAGCCCCACGTATTGATAATCGTAGATTGCATTAATATTATAGCCCACAAACCACAGGTTACCTTCATTCCTATCCTGCCCGGACGCAAGGGAGGTTATTTTGTTTTTGTTTGCTGCTAGATTACCTCCAACTTCCCAACTGAAACCATCTGGATTGTTAAATATAATACCATTAAGAGAAACTTCAATACCCTTGTTTTGAGAAGATCCCACATTTTCAGTCACTGAACCTAAACCACTGGACGCAGGAAGACCTTTTCCTAATAATAACTTTTCAGTATTGGTAAGATAGTATTCGACGGTACCATTTATTCTTCTGTTAAGAATTGTGAAATCTAATCCGTAATTGTACGTTTTTGAAAACTCCCATCCTAGTGAAGCGTTTGGAGCATTGCTTACATAATTTCCGATAGCGTTACTGCTTCCAAAATTATACGGTGTAGTGCTCAAACTTCCAAAAGTTGAATAAGGAGCAATTGCCTGATTAGAAGTTTGTCCGTATCCCGCTCTCAATTTTAATATATTGACAAATTTTGAGTCACGTAAAAAACTTTCATTAGCAACATTCCATCCTACAGAAACTGCGGGATAGGTATTCCACTGGTATCCTGGTGCTAAAACTGATGAGCCGTCTGATCTAATTGTAGCTGTGATCATATATCGGTTGTCATACTGATACATGGCTCTTCCCATGAAAGACATCAGACCTCTTTTATAATATCCCTGATTGGCTGGGTTGATTGTAATTTCTCCCTGAGCCTGACCAAGGTTAAAATATTGAAATGCATCGATTGGCACATCACGTGCTCCTATCGAAGAACTGTTGAATCTTGTCTGTTCAGCAGAATATAACCCTGTAGCATTAATTTTGTGTTTACCAAAAGTTCTGTCATAAGTAACAAGGTTCTCAATTACCCATTGTGTAGTTAACGAATTCCCGATGCTCGCATTGGATAAAGTGGCAGGATTGTAATTTAAAGCTCCTGTACCTAAATAATATCCGCTATTAGAATTTCTGTAAGTAAGACCAACATTTAATCTGTATTTTAAGCCTTCGATACTTGGTATTTTAATTTCAGTATACAAATTATTATATGAACTGAAAGCGTTTGTTCGGTCTGCGTACGCATCACCTAAATTTTCTAAGATTGATCTGGTTTGTAATGCTGTCTGATCAAGATTTGCAAATACAGTTCTCAGTCTCGGAGACCCGTCAGCAAGATAAGGCGTCGTTAATGGTGAGTATCCTAAGGTTGGCGCACCACTTACACTGTTAAAATCATTTATAGAAAAGTTAGAATTTGTAGAGAATCCAATTTTTAGCCAATTATTCACCTCCTGATCAAGGGATCCTCTCATTGAAAGTCTTTTGTAACTTTGTAAAGGTACTACCCCGTTTTGCTGGAAGTAGGCAACGCCAAAATTATATCCTCCCTTTTCTGTACCACCGCTGACACCAACATCATGATTCATCATAAGACCCAAACCGTAAAACTGATCCTGCCAGTCTGTGTTGTTGGTATTTAATTCGTCGGGACCATTAACAACCATATTCGCATCAGCTCTTAACTTTGCCAATTTGGGGCCGTCCATCACCGGATATTTAGAGAAAATACTTTGATATCCTGTGTAGCCATTATAAGTAAATCTTGCTTTTTGATTTTTACCTCCCCTGTTCGTAGTGACAATAATAACTCCATTCGCGCCACGTGATCCGTAGATTGCTGTGGCTGAAGCATCTTTAAGAACATCCAGAGTTTTGATATCTGAAGGGCTGATATCTGCCAGCGATCCAATAAAAGGAATTCCATCCAGAACAATTAACGGATCATTAGATCCTGTCAGTGAACGCTCACCTCTGATACGAATCTGTTGTACAGCACCAGGTTTTGTAGATGTTCTTCCAATATCCACTCCCGGTAGACGGCCCTGTAGTGCATCTGTTATATTTGCTGATGGAACTTCTTTAAGGGCACTTCCGCTTAAAGAAGATACAGATCCTGTTACCGATTCTTTTTTTTGGGTTCCGTATCCGATTACAACAACCTCTTCAATTTTCTTTTCAGTCGGAATTGTATCTTTATCAGTCTGAGAATAAACCAAGCTTGAAGGTAATAAGGTCATCGCAAAGAAAAGTGCAGCCTTATTGCTTTTACTTAAATAAAATAGGTTCATAATTATTATATTGTTTTTAATATTAGGGTAACAAAAATTAAATTTTCGCTTTTTAGATATACATATTTACTAAAGCTTCAAACAATTCCTGTTTACCGCTTTTCGGATGAGGTTCACCGGTCTCATGTGCTATTTTTCTCAGATCTTCCAGAGTAAGAGCACCATTTTCGAATGCCTTACCATTTCCGCTGTCAAAAGACGAATATCTTTCTGTTCTCAGTTTTTTGTAATCTGAATTTTCAAGAATATCGGCTGCTACAGATAATCCTTTTGCAAATGCGTCCATTCCTGAAACATGTGCAATAAACAAATCATCTGCATCAATTGAATTTCTTCTGATTTTAGCATCAAAATTAACCCCTCCGGAACCTAAACCACCTCCTTCAAGAATAACCAGCCATGCCTGTGCAAGATCAAAATAATCTACAGGAAACTGATCAGTATCCCATCCATTTTGGTTATCGCCTCTGTTTGCATCAATGCTTCCAAGCATTCCAGCATCAACCGCTACTTGCAATTCATGTTCAAAAGTATGACCTGCCAATGTTGCATGGTTCACTTCAAGATTCAATTTAAAATCTTTTTCTAATCCATAGTTTTTAAGAAAGCCTATTACGGTTTCAGCATCATAATCGTATTGATGCTTTGTAGGTTCCATCGGTTTTGGTTCGATTAAAAAATTACCGTTAAAACCCTGTTCTCTTGCATAATCACGGGACATTGTAAGGAAACGGGCAAGATGCTCCTTTTCACGCTTCATGTCGGTATTCAACAAACTCATATAACCTTCTCTTCCTCCCCAGAACACATAATTTTCTCCACCCAAAGCAATTGTTGCGTCAATAGAATTCTTTACCTGTGTCCCTGCGCATGCCACAACATCAAAGTTCGGATTGGTAGAAGCACCATTCATATATCTTTCGTTTGTAAATACATTGGCTGTACCCCATAAAAGTTTAATCCCCGACTCCTGTTGTTTTTCCTTTGCAAATTCCACGATTGTCTGCAGGTTTTTTTCATAATCTTTCCAGTTATCTGCAGGATCTACTAAATCTATATCATGGAAACAATAGTAACCAAAGCCCATTTTTTGCATAAATTCGAATCCTGCATCCATCTTATATTTCGCTCTTGATATGGCATCTGTTCCTTTTGACCATGGATGATGAATAGTTGGTCCACCGAATGGATCGCTTCCGTCTGCACACAGAGTATGCCACCACGCCATGGCAAACCTCATCCAGTCTTTCATTGGTTTACCCATAATCATTTTCTCTGCATCGTAATGACGGAATGCCAGCGGATTTCTGCTTTCCTTACCTTCAAATTTGATCTGATCTATTCCTGAAAAAAATTCCGTTGTTGAGTTTAAAACGTTCATATATTGTTGATTTTATTAATAAAAAAATTTCGGTTTTAATGTGAAATATCCCTGCTCACTGATAATTTTTATGCAGTAAGTCTTTATATCTTTAAATGTTTTTTTTGATTAAATGATCTCCTGAAGATGGTCATGCCATCCGGAATATGCTTCCAGATACTGATCACGTTTCTCATGTTCAGGTTCTATGACAGCTATTTTTTCCAGTGATGCAAATGCTTCGTTAGAATCTGCATAAAAACCTATTCCTATGCCAGCAGCTCTGGCAGCACCTACTGCACCGTCGGTATCATAGAGCTCTATTACAGCATCGCTGACGCTGGCAAGAGACTGCCTGAAAATTGAGCTGAGAAACATATTGGCATTACCTGCACGAATCACGTTAATGTTCATTCCTATCCCTCTCATAATATTCATCCCGTATTCATAAGAAAAAACAATCGCTTCCTGTGCAGCTCTTAACACGTCACCTTTGGAATGTATGTTAAAATTAATACCGTGAATAGAACATCTGGTGTCTTTGTTTTCCAAAACCCGTTCTGCTCCATTCCCAAATGGAATGATACTTAAACCTTTTGAGCCGATAGGTGAAAGCGATGCAAGCTCATTCATGTCTCCATAAGAAGAAAGTGATGTTGCGAAATTATGTTTTAGCCAGGAATTTAAAATGCCTGTTCCGTTAATACATAACAACACTCCCAATCTCAGTTGCTCATGTGTATGATTAACATGTGCGAATGTATTTACCCTTGAAAGTTTGTCGTAATCCAAATGGTCTAAAACTCCGTATACAACACCTGATGTTCCTGCAGTAGAAGCAATTTCTCCGGGATTGAATACATTTAGTGACAATGCATTGTTCGGCTGGTCTCCGGCTCTGTAGGAAATAGGTGTACCTTCTTTCAAGCCCAACTCGGTTGCTGCTGCTGCTGAAACTGTTGATTGAATACCAAATGTTGGTATAATTTCAGGAAAAAAACTTTCAGGAATTCCGAAATGTTCAACTACATCGCGAGAGATACAGTTATTTTTAAAATCCCAGAAAATCCCTTCTGAAAGGCCCTCCACTGTAATACCGATCTCTCCTGATAATTTCATTGCAATGTAATCTCCCGGCAACATAATTTTGTCTATTTTTTCAAATATCTCAGGTTCATTTTCTTTAACCCAGGCCAATTTTGAGGCAGTGAAATTTCCTGGTGAATTCAGAAGATGAGAAAGGCATTTTTCAGCACCAATTTGCATGAATGCTTTTTCACCATAGTCCACGGCACGACTATCGCACCATATTATAGAAGGTCTCAGAAGATTTTGATCTTTATCCACCAGTATAAGGCCGTGCATCTGCCAAGTAATTCCGATACCTTTAATGTCATCAGCATTTATTCCAGCCTGATGCATTACTGATTCATGCGCCAATTTAAGATTTGTCCACCAGTCAGCAGGATTTTGCTCAGCCCAACCCGGTTGCAATGCAATAATTTTCATCTCCTTTTTAGGTGAAAAATCAGAGGCCACTACTTTTCCGCTTGATGCTTCCACTAGACAAACTTTAACAGATGAACTACCTACATCATATCCTAATAAATACATTCTGTGAACTTGTTTATTTGATTAATTTTGAATTACTTTTCTTGTAGACCTTCCCGTCAAACCTGTAAAATCTAGCAGCTCTGTGAGATACATTTATTTCTATCTGATCCAGTGGGATTATATAGCTAAAAGAAGAAACTTTTTTATGAAAATTCTTGATATCAATCTTCTTCTCGCTCAATGCACAGTACAGTTGATACAACTGTCTTATCGTGAATTTTTTTGGGAGGAGCTCAAAAATAATAGAAAAGTCACTTTCGATCCATCTTCTTATTTCAATCAGCGATTCCTGTATTATCTTATTATGATCAAATGGCAACGATGGAATTTTATCAACCGGATACCATTCAACGTTTTCATATTTGGAACTTTCGATTTTATGATCGATTTTGCATAGAGAAAGGTAAGCTACTGTGATTATCCTGTCTATATTATGTTTATACTCCTTTCCCATCCAGTTGATATCGTTTTTATTGCTTGCACGAAATGGATCAGCAAAACATTTAAACTGTTTTAAGGGCATTTTTTTAAATCCGGTCAGCTCAAAGAGAACTCTTCCTGCGGCATCATTTACATCCTCATTACTAAAAATCAGGCTTCCAGGCAATTTCCTAAGCATTACGTCTGTATCATCATCAGATTTTCTCTGAACCAATAAAATATTCAACTTGTTATCTGAGTCGAATCCGAAAATAACACAGTCAACTGAAACATATGTATGTATAAAATCTGGAGCCATATTCAATGTTAACATTTACGTAACACGACAAATATAAAAATATGATCGATAAAAAAAAATAAAATCACATTATATATTAAATATCAGTTAATTACATACCGATTTAGCATGATAAGAATTGAATTAAAGTTATGATAAGGTTATCATATTTAGAAAGATATTACATCTTCAATTATCTAATATCAAACATATTAAATGTTAATAACACACTTATTAAGTTAATCTTCATTAATTTCGGTTTTATGATAACGGTAGTGACACAGTGAAGTAATATTTCTTAGTAAAAAGTTAACAAAATCAAAATTTTAGTAAATAAAGCTTAAAAAACGCTCTTGAATTTTCACCAAAACCTGTCATTAATCATGAAATTTTGCGCAATTTTAATTTTTATAGAAAAATAACCACTTTACGATGTTTGATGTTTGATATTTAAATCAGGGAGATCTTCTATCTTCTTTTCATTATTTCTCAGATATATGAGGTTGATGATAGCGGTGCAAATTTAAATATTATGTGTAGAACTGTAGACCTTCCGTCAACTCAACTGATGATTAGCTCATTCACTAAATATGTCTAAAATTTGCGGAAAAATTTATTATGAAATAAATTTAGAATTTTAAGTACGTGGAAAGGCAAGTGATTAAACCGGCAAATTTAATTTCAAATCATCTGCTTTGGCATTGGTATCATATGATTACAGACAAGTTACCCTCTCTATTTTAATAAACCATATAAAAATTAAATGTATACACAATTAGAAAATTATTTGAAAGCAAGAATTGAAATTGACGATAGGGCGTTTTATAACATCTTTTCATATTTCAAAATTAAAAAAACCAAAAGAAACGAATTTCTATTGAAGAAAGGAGAAATTTGCAAACACTTCTATTTTGTGAATAAAGGCTGCATAAGGCTTTTCAATATTAATATGGACGGAGAAGAAGGAACGAGATATTTTCATTTTGAGAATGCTTTTGGAACCGCTTTACCAAGTCTTATCAATCAAAAACCATCGTATGAATTTATGCAGACTATTGAACCTTCAGACTTGCTGGTCATCAACCGCGACGACTACTTTCACTTGGTTGACACAGTTCCACAGTTTGCATTCGTTTAGCATTAATAGAAAATATTATTTAAGTTTATTTGGTGCCTACTTTTATAAAATCAAATAAAAACTTAAATTATTTTAGAAACAATTTCCTGCGTAATTATAATACATGATGTTGTTCGATCAACGTTTCAATTTGTCTTGCACTTAAACTTACAAACGGAAAGAATTCTCGTCAGTTTTCATCTTTATATTTATTCCTGTAACATCTTAATAATAGTAAATTTAGTTTAACCGTTGTGTTGGCTGTTTTTTTTCTCAATCTATAATCAAAAAAAAAGCTGTCAAATGACAGCTGTTTGAGAAAAATCAGTCCTTTAGAATTTAATCGAGACTGGTTCATTGCTGATTATTCCTGTAACAATATAATTTCCTTTATCCAGTTCCGTTATCTTCAGTCTATCCTTTTTGTCACCGTTGCAGATCTTACAAGTTTTCCTGATAGCGAGTAAATTTTCACGTCTTTAACAACTTCATTAAATACGATTTCGCAGTCTTTTAGGTGATTGTTTTTAATAAAATTATTTCGCGCAGACAGATCATTTACGTCCTTTACCGAAAGAGTTCCCGATATAGGTTGAGGAGTTGGCAATGTAGCAGTAAAATCTACAGTATTATTGTTGGTGTCTCCCGAAGTTCTGCTGATTAAGTTCAGGATTGTGGGCGATGGAGCAGCTCCGGAACCCTCGTATTCATCAGTTGCACCATATCCTACAAAATCAAGTACGTTGGAGGCTGTCGGCCCTGTAATCTGTATGGAGTTGCTGGCGAGTGCAACTTTACCGGATTTCAGTGCAAGACCAACATCCACAGAAATATTTGTGGAGCCATCGAATCCCAGCACAACATTTCTAGTTAGATTCGGATTGAGTAGATTTATCAAACCTCCGAGTCTATTACTACCCTGCTGAATCAGATATGTCTGATTGGGAGCAAGAGTAATCGACTGGATTGAATAATAACTTGTAAATCCTCCCGTGGGAGATCCATATTGCAGGGTTGCGCCATTAGGAGAGGCGGCTGTGCTGCCAATGTTTTTCAGTTCAATGAAGTCATTAGTGATTGCTGCAGGCTGTCTATTAAAAAAAGATTTTATAATGCTGTTACGTTCATAAAAAGCCAAACGGCGCCAACTGACTTCAGTCGGCGCCGTTTTTTACTTTTATTCTAGTCATCCAGATAATATTTATATTTGTACAAAAAGTAGTTATTACCAAATTTCTTATTATTTCTCATTCACTTCCGCAATCGCAGCCTGGATTCCGCCACCGGCAACTTCAAAGAAAGACGGACCAGCCAAAAGATAAACTTTTTCAAGCTTCTTTGTTTTGGAAAGGTTGTGTTCTTTTAAATAAATTTCTGAACGGTTTGCTAAGACAATACCTTTCACCACATTTCCTGCAACCAGAGCCGTTGGAGAATCAATTCCGGCATCTTTTAAGTCGCTGGCAAAGGCAAAGTTGGTAACACCTAATCTCAAAGCTTCTCTGGTAGCCACTTCTGCTACGGAAGTCATCAGCTCCGGAGTGAAATTATTGCGGTCGCCCAAACCAATCAATAACAATTTTTTTGCTGACATAGAACCTGCGGGAGGCGTAATCAACAAGGTTTCCAAAGAATGGCCTTTGAACTGACCAGACTGTCTGATTTTGGTGAATTCACCCTTCAAAGCTTCATCAAGATGCACCAAACCGTTTAAGTTGGCAGGCAACGCCTGAGCGCTGTGAATATCATTATCAGTATATTCGAAAACACAGGCCACCTGCAGTTGAGCGTCGGCCGAAGATGGTCCAAGAACCAAACCAATCATAGAAATTCCGTCCACTGAACCCCAGTTTTTGGATGTTCCGATGGCTGTGGTTTTTGCAGAAGCGTTGGTTGTAGTTGCAGTGGTTTGTGCAAATGTCAGGGTTGAAAATGCTAGTCCTGCGATTAATAATGATTTGCTAACTGTATTTTTTACGATATTTTTCATAATATTTTTTGCTTTTTAGCTTGAGCAATTTGCTCTGGCTGATGATAATTTTGTTAATTTATTTTTGTTTTAATGTTATTCAAAGGTAGTTTCAGAAATAGATTCTGGCATTGATGTGGGATAATTATTGAAATTAAATTTTTAAATTAAATTTTTAAAACTTGAAAACAATCCTTGAGTTGATAAACAACCCGTCTTTGTCATTTTCAATAATGTCGTCCACAAATTCTCCGGTTTTGAAATATTGAATTCCGGTATTAAAGGTGAAATATTTATTGATTTTATAATTAAAACTTCCAAGGAAAGCCGTCCCGATGTACTTCTTTTTAGAATTCATTGAAGTCAGATTTAAAGAACCGCTCGGTCTGTAAACGCCGTCCTGCGTAGAATATCTCCAGTTGAAAACCACATCGGCCTGCACCGTCATTTTGCTGTTCAAATCGATCGTTGCGTACGGATGAATGTCAATCAAATTCACAGGTCCAATTTGTGGATTGAATCCAAAATAACCACCTTTTGGATATAATGGATTGAAAGTTCTTAATTTGCCATCTTCTCTGTTTCGGTCTCCGGAAATGTAATCGTTTCGAAGATTGATGGTTGGTTTTCCTTTTACGTTTTCGAACATATATCCGATATCTGCAGAGGCTGTCCACGCACTGATTGTTACTTTATTGAAATTCCCGAACTGATAAGCGCCTTCAAAATTGTAAATAAATCCGCCTCCGTATCTGTAAAATCTTCCGCCCAAAGTATGTCTGGTTTCATCGCCTGTTCCATCTTCAAAACGGGTTTCCTTGCGGTGAATTCCTAAATAATAGAATTCTAAATTCCCGCTTTTCGGAAAAGCTAAAGTGTTGTAGCTTCCCCAAAGATTAACAGATTTTGAAGGTTTGTTGTCAAAAACTCCGGTACCAATTTCACTCGCCATCATCATAAACGCATCCGATTTGAAGTTTCCTCTTTTGTACATCAGTTTCAGTCCGTCAAAATAGAGTCTCAGGTTCGGACCTTCACGCACAGAGATCAATCTTCCGCTTCCGTAATCCAGCTCCTGTCTTCCGGCACGAACGGTCAGTTTTTCTTTTTCATTTTTAATCGCATCAATGTCTATAAAAAGATTTTGAACATTCAAATGGTCTTCGTCAATCGGTCTCGGTCCGTTTTTTCTTCCGTTTTCCCAAGCACTTCTCAATTGCCCGAAAACTCTCACCCTTGAACCTAAATGCAAATCTGCGTGAACCGCATATCTCTGGATAAAAAAAGGATTGCTTCCGATTCCCAGTCTTCCCCAGTCTTCATTATTAAATTCCACAAACTCTGCTCTCGCCTCTCCGCCTAATGATAAATATTTATTGTTATTTTTTTCGGAAAGCGGAATGTATTTGATGGAAGTATAAAATGTGTCTGCAGAATCTTTGTATGTGGAATAATCTTCATCAAATCTCATCAGTTTAAATTGTGCCGAAACTACCGTCGGAAGGATGATTTGAACAATCAATAATATTTTAAATAGCTTTTTCATTTTAAATTTTTCTTAAATAATTATCGATTGAATATTTTCCCGGACCTACAAAAAACAGAAACAGGTAACACAGACTATACATAAACGGTGTGTCTTTTATCAGCAAAGCATCGTTCCAGTGAAGGATAAAATATCCGGTCAAAGTCACCGCCAGAATCGGAAGAACGGCCACTCTGGTGAACAATCCAAAGATAACAAACACCGGAAACACCAAGTTGGCCGCGTCTGCAAAAAGGCTGTTGAATGCTTCAGGTAAATGCAAAGGATTCGGAACCTGTTCTGCTTCTGCCACGCCTACTCCGAGTTTTTTCAGTCCGTGAGCCACGATTAATTCTAATGATAATGCAATTCTGAATACGAATAATGCAACGTGAATTAATTTGCCTTCGAAGTTGGTCTTGGTGATGATTTGAACGAGCTTTTTCATTGTTTTTAGGTTTGAGTTTTCAGAAGTGTATTTAGTTATTTTGATGTCAGTTATAAACCACCCCGTCAAAAATTCTTCGAATTTATGCCACCCCTCCAGAGGAGGGGAATTTTTGGCAAAATTATTTCGTTTGATATCCGCCGTAATATTTTACAGGAGACCATTCTGGAAGAACCGGAAGTGAAGCTGGAGAAACTGTTTTGTACGTTTCGTCTCCATACACTACTTTTCCGTCAACAATGGTTAATTTGGAAGTGATATCTTTAATTTCTTCTTCATTAACAGAGAAATAATCTTTATCTAAAATCGTAAGGTCTGCAAAATATCCTTTTTTGATTTTTCCCTTATCATAATCCTTTATCAATTCATATCCTCCAAAAGTGGAAAGGGATAAAGCTGTTTTTCTGTCAAGAGCATTTTCTTTCGCCATCACCTGAGTTCCGCCCAAAGTTTTCCCTGAAGTTATCCAGTATAAAGCGACCCACGGATTATAACTTGCGACTCTGGTTCCGTCTGTTCCCAATCCTACAGGAATTCCCATTTCCAACATTTTTTTAACAGGAGGAGAAGCCAAAGCCGCTTTTTTCCCGTAACGGTGGATGAAACTTTCACCTTGGTAAGCCATTCTGTGCTGTACTGCAATTCCACCGTTTAAAGCTTTAATGCGTTTCATATTGTCTTCAGAAACCGTTTCTGCGTGGTCAAAGAACCAAACCAATCCGTTCAAAGGCGTTTCTTTATTTACTTCTTCGATGACGTTTAAGAATCTTGTTATGCTTTCGTTATACGTTGCGTGGATTCTGAAAGGCCATCTTTTTTTTACCAAAAGACTTACGACTTCTTTCATACTTTTCTCCATTGTTGCAGGCAATTCGGGTCTTGGAAAAAGGAAATTTTCAAAATCTGCGCCGTCTGAAACCAGATTTTCGCCGCCACCTTCTACGTGATAATCAATTCCGTTGTGGTCGTTGTGCCCGTGGTCATCGATGTCCACCATTCCTGTCCATTTGGTGTAATCTGCTAACTCGGAACCTTTTTTCTGAGCAAATAAATAGTAAGGTAAACGAACGGTTATTTTTCCTTTTTTGTTCAAAGCATCCGTCGTTCCGTAATCATCAGGGAAGTTTTGAAAACCACCTCCAGCATCCATTACCGCTGTTACGCCAAGACGATTCAGTTCATTCATATATTGAAGCGTGGAATTTTCTTTTTCCGCTTCGGTCAGCTCAGGCAATTTTGCTAAAGTTGAATAGAGAATAAAGGCATTCGGTTCTGCAACCAGTAAACCAGTCGGGTTGCCATTGTTGTCTTTTTCAATCAGACCCTGCATTGGGTTTGGCGTTTCACCAGTGATGTCTAATTGTTTCAAACCTGATTTATTAAGCCACGCTTTTCCGTACAAATACATCACGAAAGCCGGAACATTGCCTGTCGCTTCGTTGATTTCTGCCAAAGTTGGAAGTCTTTTTTCCTCAAACTGATACTCATTCCAGCCACCAATCACTCTTACCCACTGCCCTTTTGGTGTTCTCTGAGCCTGTTCTTTCAACATTTCCAAAGCTCTTTTCAAAGTTTTCACACCATCCCAACGAAGTTCAGTATTGTAAAATCTCCCGCCACGAATCACGTGTAAATGACTGTCAAATAACCCCGGAATCACACGGTTCCCTTTAGCATCAATGATTTTCGTAGAGCTTCCTTTAAGTTTTAAAATCTGAGCATTTGTTCCGGTCTGGAAAATCTTGTTGTCTTTAATGGCAACTGCCTGAACTTCCGGATTTTTATCATCCATTGTGGTGATTTTCCCGTTGGTTACGATTAAATCGGCTTTCTGAGCATTGAACAATCCGGCACCTAAGACGAATGAGAATAGAATTTTATGGAGTGGTTTCATAATGTACTTTTTAATTGTTTGAAGAAAAAAAGGCAGGTCGGTTTCAACCTGCCGTTGTTGAAATTTGATTAGTGTTTAAGCATATCCTGAGCGTACTGAATTCCCAATCCGTAAGCACCACCATATTTTTTCATTAAATCATTTACTGGTTTATAAGTTTCTTTTCTAGACCAATCTCTTTGTAATTCAAGAACATACTGTACTGAGGTAATCGGATGTGCACCCGCCTGAACCATTCTTGTAATCGCCTGGTCGTGAGCTTCTTTCGAAATATCACCAGAAGCATCCGTAATCACATACACTTCATAGCCTTCGTCAATGGCCGATAAAGCCGGACCTACGATACAAACGCTCGTCCACAGACCAGCCAAAACCAGTTTCTTTTTGTTTTTTCCTGTAATCGCTTTGTGCGCGTTCAAGTCTTCCCAGGTGTTCATTGTCGTTCTGTCTACATATCCGCTGGTCGCTTCAGGATAAGCTTCTGAGATTTCCGGGAAAACGGGTCCTGCAAAAGATTTTTCTGCTACTGTTGTTACCACTGTCGGAATGTTAAAGATTTTTGAACCGCCTGCAATCAAAGCCACATTGTTTCTCAATTCTTCCATACTGATGCTTTTTGTTGCGAATGCCATTTGCCCTTCGTGGTCAATTAAAACCAAGGCGTGGTTGGTTGGGTTCAACATTGATTTTCCAGGTTTCTGAGCAAATGCTGTTACTGATAATATTACTGTTGCGAATGTTAAGATTAACTTTTTCATAATGTTTAATTTTTAAATGTTGTTGTTTATTTTTATTGATAATTAAATTCTGTTTGAAGTATTTCCTTGATTTTGATATGACAAATTTAGGGTGATGAAAAACCCTGCACATTTAACTAGTTTAATAAATCACATTTCTGAAAAAATATTTTAATCTTTTTTATTCTTTATTATATACAGATAATTTCAAATCAATAAAAAGCCGACCAAAACAACAAACAAAAGACTAATAATCAATTATTTAAACTGAATAAAAATTTAAAACAGGATTTAATTTAAAACAAAAAAAATAGGCTCAGATAATAAAATATAAGCCTGTTTTTTATAAATATTTCACTCTCCTAAAAGTGACTGTTTAATTTTTTTCTTACATCGTCATCGGAACTTCCATCAACAAAATTTCTGTGCCTTCTGTGGTTGATTTGATATTTAAATCTGCAATATCCCAAACACCAAAACCGTCTCTCGTTTCCACTTTCTGTCCTTCGATTTCTGCGCTTCCTTTTAAAATAAAAGCATAGACACCATTTCCTTTTTTCTTGATTTGATAGTTGGTTTCAATATTATTTTCGAAGTTTCCTAAGTGAAACCACGCATCCTGATGAATCCAAACCCCTTCGTCATCTGCATTGGGAGAAAGAATCTGCTGAAATTTATTCTGACCTTTTGATTTGTCTAAAGTTATCTGATCATATCTTGGTGCCACGTTTCTTTTGTTTGGATAAACCCAGATTTGAAGAAACTTCACCAGACTGTCATTATTTTTATTGAATTCGCTGTGCATAATTCCGGTTCCGGCGCTCATAACCTGAATGTCTCCACTCTTGATAAACGCCGAATTTCCCATACTGTCTTTGTGCTCCAAATCACCTTCCAACGGAATGCTGATGATTTCCATATTGTCGTGCGGATGCGTTCCAAAACCTCTTCCCGCCTCCACTTTATCATCATTCAAAACTCTGAGAACGCCAAAGTGCATTCTTTCCGGATTGTGATAATTCGCAAAACTGAATGTATGATTGCTCACCAACCAGCCGTGGTCAGCCTTCCCTCTGGAATCCGCTTTGTGAATCACAGAATTATCTTTGATTTTAGAATCAGTGTTTGGTAAATGATTGTATCCAATCGGTTCCAGAGGCTCGATTTCGTCAATCTCATTTTTCATTGTATTTCCCAATGAAGCGGTTGCTACAAACATTCCTGTTCCCAATAATCCTTTCTTTAAAAAATCTTTTCTGTCCATATCTGTTGGTTGTTTATTCGTTATTGATAGGACAAATTTATGGTGATGGAAATTGCTGCGCATTTAACTAGTTTAATAAATGCATTTAAAGCAAAAAAATATGGAGCGAAAATTCCCCTTCTCTGAAAGGGTGGATTTTTGTAAAACAAAAAGACGGGGTAGTTTATACATCACGCATAAACCACCCCGTCAAAAATTTTTCAAATTTTCGCCACCCCTCCAAGGGAGGGGAATATTGCGTATGTTATTTTTACTTTTCTTTTGTCGCTAAGCGTTTTCTGATTGTACTCACAAATTCTTTAGAAACGCCCAAATAAGAAGCGATATAATATTGCGCAACGCGTTGTGGAATCGTCGGATATACTTTTATGAATTCCAAATATCGGTCTGATGCGCTTTTGGAGATTGTATTCACGAGACGGTTTTGAAGCGTAAACAGATTTCTTTGAACCAACATTCTGAAAACCCTTTCGAATTTTGGAATTTCCTGCAAAAGCTTTTCTTTGGTGGTCGGACTCAGCATAAAAATTTCTGAATCTTCAATCGTTTCAATATACAAATTGGAAGGTTTTTGGTCCTGAAACGAAGCGATATCACTAATCCACCAATCTTCGATGGCAAACAGAATTGTCACTGCAAATCCGTTATCATCAAGGTAATACGCCCGCAAACAGCCTTTGTGAATGAAGCCTTCAAACTGGCAAATTTCGCCTTCCCTCAGTAAAATGGTTTTCTTCGGAACCACTTCAAAGACAAGCAAATCTGTGAATTTCTTTTCCTCTTCCGGCGTGAGGCTTATGAAGCGCGTGACATTTTTGATGATATTTTCGAACATAGAAAAAGTTTACGGCTGCAAATTAGGAAAAAGTGCGTAAACTTCGTTCTTCAAAAGCCCACTTCCGCCGCCGTAATGGTCGATAACCTTCACATCTTTGTCCAGATTCTGGCAGAAAGTTTTCATTTCACTTTCAAATTCCTCATCCAAACCGGAGCTCAAAAGCACAATATCTACCTGCTTTTCTTTAATATAATCATAGCAGATGTTTTCATCGCTCTCGATTTCTGCTTTCCAGCCTTCATTATTTTCGATAATTCTTTTCAAGGTATCAAGAATTTCCTGATTTTTCCCAATGACTAAAAATTGTAAGCTTTCCATTTTATATTTGTTGTTTTGAAGTTAATTTTCAGGAGCTTAATCCCGCTATCCACTATATCTTTTTTTCCTGCCGCCAATTCCAACCGCAAAAAAAAGGATGCCGTTCCTATCGGGGCTAGGGATTGGGTCTGTATTATAAATGTTTGGTCCCCGTTATTTTCAGTTCATTAAGGTCAAGTTGTGATTCCGCTTTTCTCACTTCATCCTCGCTGAACCGGTTTTCACGTTTTATTTTGAACAGTTCTTTTCTCTGCAGTGAGAAAATATCCAGCATAATTTCGTGGTATTCATTTAAATCATTTCGTCTGTTGGTGCACATTTCCAAAGACTCCAGATGACCCTGCTGTTGCAAAATATCGTTTTCGATGGTATGTTTAAAGTTTTCAACAAGACTGTTCGTCTCCAGATTGGACTGGTATTTTTCATTCAGTCGGTTCACTGCCAAATTATCCAGCCTGATTTGAATACTTGCCTGCTGTTCGTGGGAAGGTAAAATATTATCAATCTCGCCGATCCTGGTCAATTTAATAATCAAAGGCAGCGTCAAACCCTGAAAAACCAAAGTCACAAAAATCACCACAAACGTTATAAATATAATCAAATTCCTGTGCGGAAATTCTGACTGCTCATTCATCATCACTGGAATCGATAAAGCCGTTGCCAGAGAAACCACGCCTCGCATTCCTGCCCAACCGATTATCAACGGGTTTTTCCAACCCGGACTTGGGTCTTTACGCACTTTTTTGCTCAGCCATCTCGGAATGTGCGCCACAGGATAAATCCATAACATACGAACGGCAATCACAATTAAGCTGATGATTAAGCCATATTTAATTCCCTCCATTACAGAAGTTTCGCCCAATCCATCGACGATATCGGGAAGTTCCAATCCAATTAAGACAAAAACCAAAGCATTCATCACAAAGATGAGTGTATTCCAAACGCCCGTCATATTGATTCTTGTGGTACCCGTTTTAAAGATTTCGTGTGAACGGAAAGACATAAAAAGTCCGCCACTCACCACCGCCATTACTCCGGAATAATGAAAATGCTCTGCTGAAAGGAATAAAATATAAGGTGTCATCACCGTTAAAGCTGCATCTATTGCAGGTGTTGTCGGTAAAAACCGGTGGATGGCGTAGAAAATATGTGCTCCCACAATTCCAACCACAACGCCCATTCCCGCCACAAGGAAAAACTGTCCTGTCGCTTCCTGCATCGAAAATACGCCGGTCAGTACCGCAGCCAAAGCAAATCTGAAAACAATTAGTGAGGACGCATCATTGATGAGACTTTCGCCTTCCAGTATTGCGATGGTCCGTTTGGGAACTTTTAAGCCTTTTAAAACTGTTGTCGCTGCAATCGCATCCGGTGGCGAAACAATACCGCCCAACAAAAATCCCATTGCCAAAGTAAATCCCGGAATCAAAGCCTGTGAAGCAAATGCTACGACGATAGACGTGAGGAAAACCAGTCCGAAAGCCAGTAATCCGATGGTGCGTTTCCATTTCCAGAAATCGTTCCACGAGGTGTACCAAGCTGCTTCATATAATAACGGCGGTAAAAAGATGAGGAAAATAATTTCCGGATCCAGTTTCAAAACAGGAACTCCCGGAATTAAACTGATTCCCAATCCTGCCAAGACCAAAAATATCGGATACGCGATTTTGATTCGCTGAGCAAGCATTACCAAAAGCATTACGACCAAAAGGAGACCAAGTATAAGGAGTAAATCTTCGTGCATAGTTCTTTGTTTTAGAAGTGGATTTCAAATGTCATTTAGAGGTTAGACTTTCCAATGATTGTTTATTAAAAATTTCTTAATTCTTAATTCTTAATTCTTAATTCTTAATTCTTAATTCTTAATTCTTAATTCTTAATTCTTAATTCTTAATTCTTAATTCTTCTATCTTTTATCTTTTTTCTTTTTTCTTTTTTCTTCTATTTTTTATAAATGAATAAAAAGTGAAGTCCTTTCCCTCTTTTCCAGGTTTTTCGTTTTATGACCTTTCCCTGAAACATCTTCTACAAGAAGAATTTCTCCGGTTTCGAATTGTCGGATTTCACCAAGCGAAGTTTCTATTTCCACACCGCCATCCAAAAGTACGATATATTGTTTTTGTGGCGCTTGATGAAAATCGTAATCATAATCTGCAGAAACGGTCCTGAACTGAAGTTTTTTCACATTAATATCTTCTGAAAGAAATCCAATTTCGCCCTGATCAATTAACGGAATTTCGATGGCTTCAAAATGAGATTCGCCGTTTTCGTCGCTGAATATTTTTGTGATTTTCATTATTAATTTTATTTAAAAACTTTAGAATTTGCCAGCGCCATTTCCTCCTGATTGATAGAATGACCGAAATTAGCGTATACTTTCTCCGTCACATCAGCATTCATTTCCTTTAAAATATTCGCTGTTGCGTACACTCTTTCTACCGGAACGTGGAAATCCGGATTGCTCGTTCCCAGGAAAACCGGAGTCTGAGCAAAATCGCCTTTGTAATTTTCACGGTTGATTTTATCGCCAATGACACCTCCAATAATGGCCACTGCTCCACCATATTTCTGAGCGTTTCTCGCCAAAAATTCCAAACTGAGACAGGCACCCTGAGAAAAACCGAAAAAGTAAATATTTTCAGCTTTAATTCCCGCATCCAAAGCTGTTTTCACAGTTTTTCCCACAGTTTCAATGGCTGATGACAGCCAAGGTTCGTTCTGCTCGACCGGAGCAATGAAGGACAACGGATACCAACTTCCATTGGTTGCCTGTGGCGCCAACAATGCATAATCTTCTACATTTAAATGTTGCGCTAGGCTCAGAATATCCTCTGCGCTTCCGCCTCTTCCATGTATCATTATTAAAACTTTTTCAGTTTCAATCAATGATTTTCCGCCTGTTTTTATATCTAAAGTGTGACTCATTTTTATCTAAATTTTTCTGTTGGATAATTAATTTCTGGAAGAACATCGATTAAATGCCCTCTGTTTTCTTCAAACTGTTCTGGCAACATCAGATCCTCACCTAATGACGCCAGTTCTTCATCAATGTCAAAACCAGGACCTGAAGTAGCGATTTCAAACAAAACACCGCCCGGTTCTCTGAAATAGATGGAAGTGAAATATTTGCGGTCCTTCATTTCCGTATGCTGCAAACCAAACGCATTCACTCTATCAATCATTTCAAGCTGTGTTTCTGCATTGGGCGTTGCAAAAGCTACGTGATGCACCGTTCCACTTCCTGCGAGACCTTTCAAAACATTGGGCGTGCAAAACAAATCGACATACTTCCCGGGTCTGTCTTCCGTTCCGAATCTGAACCTGTCCGAACTTTCGGAAATCAACTGATGATCCATCGCCGTGGTTAAAAGCGCGGCCGTTCTTTCATAAGCATCCAGCCAAATCTCCACGTGATGAAATCCCTTTATGGTGTAATCTTGCGGAATGTAACCGTTGTTATATCCTTTTCGGTCATCTTTATCTGTGAAAACCAGCTCCAGACCAAGTCCGTCAAAATCTTCTAGAAAAATAAAGACTTCGCCGCCAAAATGCTGCTGTGGTTCTTTGTATGCTATATTAAATTTAGTCAACCTTTCCAGCCAAAAGTCCAAAGCGTCTATGGAAAGTGAAAAAGCAGTTGTATTCAGCATTCCTTAACCGTTTCTTCCGTTTGCCAGACCTTTACCATAAGGAAAAGTCGTCATAATGGTTCCCGGTGTTCCAAATTCGTCTCCGAAATAGAAATGATAAACATCGGAATTATCGAAATTGACCGTTTTTTTAATTAACCGAAGTCCCAAAATTTCGGTGTAGAAATCTATATTTCCCTGTGCATCGCCTGTAATGGCTGTTACGTGGTGAAGTCCTGTGATGAGTGCCATAATTTTTTAGTTAGTTAGTTAGTTAGTTAGTTAGTTAGTTAGTTAATTAGTTGGTTAGTGGTTTAGATTAATCTTGCTTTAGCCAGACATCGTTATATTCTTCCGGATGGCGTTTGAACTGCGCGAAAACGTACGGACAAAGCGGTACAATTTTCAAATCATTTTCTCGGGCGTATGAAACCAGTTTTTCCAATAATAATTTAGCAAAACCTCTTCCCTCGTATTCCTCATCTACTTCCGTGTGGTAAACAGTCAGTTTATGATCTGCGACTGAAATATCCATTTTCCCAACCTTCTTATCGTCTGAAAAAAGCTGAACTTCCCCTTTTATATTTCCTAAAACTACTTCTGTTCTTTCCATTGTATTAATTTTTTTAAAATTGATGATTCAAGATTCAGGCTGAATATTGAATTCAATAAAAAGCCTGAACATTGATCTGATTATTTTGATTTTAAATCCTGAATAAAGATAGAGCGTTTGCCGAAACCGGCTGATGATCTATGATAACTTAGGCAAAGATTGTTCTACCTGGGCGCGCATTGCTTCGTACTGTTTTGGCAGTTTTAAATTTTGACCCAGTTCGTTCAAAGGCTCATCTACAGTGAAACCAGGGTTGTCAGTTGCTATTTCAAACAAAACGCCGCCCGGTTCGCGGAAATACAATGAGAAGAAATAATCTCTGTTGATTTTTGGTGTAATATTCAGCCCTGAAGCCATTACTTTGTCGTGATATTCCATCAAAATATCATCATTTGCTACGCGGAAAGCAATGTGGTGATTGGTTCCGGAGGCATTTCTGCCAGCTGGTAATTTATCGTTTTCAATAATATCAATCAGATTTGCAGTATCGATAGCGTCTGTCGCAAAACGATATCTGTCGCCTTCCTGTTTCTGAAGATCGTATCCAAGAATATCAGTCAAAACTTTAATCGTAGGATCAGCCTTTTTCAAAGTTAAAGTCACGTTATGAAAACCCTTCAAACCATTTTCATCCGTAATATCATCCGTGGTCCAAACTTTTCTGTCATCTGGCGTAGAAGCTTCGATAAACTGCAGCTGAAGTCCGTCCGGATCTTTGAATGAAATTAATTTTTCACCAAAAATCTCACCTTCTTCAAAGTTTACATTAAACTGTTGCAATCTCGCTTTCCAAAAACCCAAACTACCTTTCGGAACAGAATAGCCGATGTGTGTTGCCAGACCGTTTCCGTTGATTCCTGCGCCAATGCCTTCCCACGGGAAAAATGTAAGAATCGTTCCCGGTGTTCCTGTTTCGTTCCCGAAATAAAAGTGATAAGTTCCAGGATCATCAAAGTTTACGGTTTTTTTCACGAGTCTCAAACCTAAAACCTGAGTGTAAAAATCTAAGTTTCTTTTGGCATTGTTGGCGATTGCGGTAATGTGGTGCAATCCTAAAATTCTATTTTCCATTTTGTTTAATTTTAATTATTTGATTTTGATATGACAAATTTAGGATGACAGAAAATCCTGCACATTTAACTAGATTAATAAATATGTTTTTTAATAAAAAAACAGTCAAAGCGTAAAAAAAGCAATTCCACCGAATCATTTTGCCCGTTCACCGAAAAACCCGTCATTTTCCTGAGATTCCTGCAGACCTTTACACAAGAATTAGAACAATAACGCTTTAAACTTAAAATCTCAATATTATGAAAACAAACATCGGAGTTACAGAAAAAAACACAGAGGCTGTAGCAGAGCAACTGGCAAAACTTTTGGCAGACGAAACTGTACTTTACATCAAAACAAGAAATGCCCACTGGAACGTGACGGGCGATAATTTTCACGCCAAACATATTTTCTTTGAGGAGCAGTACAAACAGCTGGATGAAATGATTGACAGCGTTGCCGAGCGTATTCGTAAAATCGGACATTACGCGCCCGCAACAATGAAAATGTATCTGGAATTAACACATCTTACCGAATACAGCGACAGAACCAACGACGGTTTGGGCTATATGAAAGATTTACTGAAAGACCACGAAAGCATTATCGATTTCTTAAGAGGAAATGTAACGCCTTTTGCCGATAAATACAAAGATTATGGCTCCAGCGACTTCATCACAGGCCTGATAGAAACGCACGAAGAAATGGCGTGGATGATTCGTTCTTACTTTAGATAGTTAGGTTGCCACGAATGCACGAATATAAATTTAAAAATTCGTGCATTCGTGGCATCAATAAATGAGAACCAGAAGCAATATTTAAAGAGAATTTAAAGCGGTTTTAAGAAGAATCAAAAAAGGAATAATTATATTTGTGTAAACCATAAATAACTATTTCTATGAAAGCCCTGATTGTTGATGATAACGATATTGCCAGAACCACTTTATCACATTTGGCAAAACAGGTTCCGAATCTCACGATTGTCAACCAATATTCCAACGCAATAGAAGCTTACCATCATCTTCAGAATAACCACGTTGACCTGATATTTCTGGATATCGAAATGCCGGAAATGACAGGAATTGAGCTTACAAAAGCGCTTTCAGGGAAAGAAACCATTATTATTTTCACCTCATCCAACAAAGATTATGCGCTCGAAGCTTTTGAACTCAACATCGCAGATTACATCCTGAAACCCGTGATGCCTGCGAGATTTTTACAGGCGGTGAGCAAGGTGCAGTCGATTTTGGAAAGCAGAAAAGATGAAGTAGAAGTCACCAAAGATGAATTCCTTTTCGTCCGCGACTCCAATATCACAAGGCGTTTGAAGCTCGATGATATTTTTTATGCAGAAGCGATGGGCGATTACGTGAAATTTTACACCAGAGAAAAAATGTTCGCCATTCACGGAACAATGAAATCGGCGGAGGAACGTTTGCCGAAGAATAATTTTATCAGAGTTCATCGGTCTTTCATCATTGCGGTGGATAAAATTGATACCCTTCAGGATGGCGGAATTATGATCAACGGAAAATTCATTCCCGTGGCAGACACTTACAGAAAGTCACTCAACACAAGGATGAATATTTTTTAACTTATTTTTTGGGCAGCTTTTCCGTCTTCCACTCCCGCTTTTTTTGTCATTGCGAACAAAGTGAAGCAATCTGTTGAAAATATCCTCAATCGCAATAACAAAAAAGAGCTCCGTTCAAGCCGGGCTGCAGATTCGCCGTTTCAAAGTAAGCGCAAAATTTCCCTCCATTGGAAATCGAGGAACGAGATTCGCCGAATCAATTAAATAAATATTATGAGGCATTGGTGTCAAAAATTCTTCGAATTTTTGACGGGGTAGTTTCAAAAATATGAAAAAAAACACAAAGTAAATTATGATAAACACATCCTCATTAATGGGTAACAAACGTTTTGCTTACTTGATTGTTTTGACATTCATTGCAGACTCCATATTGTTGATTGCAGTGCAGATTAACTCAGCAAGGAATACGAAAGAACTCATCAAAAACAACAATATCCTGCTCCACGAGCTGAGTTCGAGCAATCACTTACGCGAAATCGACCGTGATATTCTCGGCGTATAAAGCAGAATCCGGGCTTCCATTGCCACCAACGACACGACCCATCTGAACGGTGTAGACCAGAAAATTGACGAAGTAGAAAACTTCCTCGATTCCCTTTCAGAAGACAACGCAGATGCCACAGAAGATAAACTCATCAAAAGACTTGGCAAACTGGCAATGGACAAAAAAATAGTGAAAGAAAAACTCCTGCACCGTTACCACTCCATTGGTGATATGGACGATCAGACTTCTATTGCCAATCCAGGAGCGAGAAAAATATCAAACGAAATCACAGACATCACCGCAAAAATCTACAAAAGCCGCAGACTGCAAATGGCTGACCTCAGCAGAAAAAATGCAGAGATGGGGAAAAAAGCAAAAATGTACGACATTTCACTCCTTGCATTACTGGTGCTCAGTGGTTCTATCATTGGCTACCACATTATCCGACAGTTCAGAAGACAGCATTTATTAATTAAAGAATTAGACGTTTCAGAAAAAAAAGCATCGGTTGCCGCACAAACCAAAGAGAATTTCCTAGCCAATATGAGCCACGAAATCAGAACACCTTTAAGCGGAATTTTGGGCTTTACCAATCTCTTGCAGAAACGACCTTTGGATGAAACCTCGAAGGAATTTGTTTCCTCCATTCAGCGGTCGGGGGAAAACCTGATGGCGATTATCAATGATATTTTAGATTTATCAAAAATCGAGGCCGGAATGATGCGGATTACGCCGGGAACATTCAGTATCAACGGTTTAATCAACTCTGTAGAAACTCTGTTCCTTGAAAGAGCAAAAGAAAAAGGGCTGACGATCTCCAGCAAAGTTGACGCTTCCATTCCGGATACCTTAACCGGCGATGCGACAAGACTCACGCAAATTTTGGTGAACCTCATCGGAAATGCGATCAAATTTACCCATCAGGGAAAAATAGATATTGAAATATTTAAAAAATCTCAAACTGAAAAAAATATTGTTCTCGGTTTTAAAATCTCAGACACCGGCATCGGGATCGACAAAGAAAAACTGAACGAAGTTTTTGAGCGTTTCAATCAGGGTGAAGATTCGATCACCAGAAATTTTGGCGGAACAGGATTGGGTTTAGCCATTGTAAAAAATCTGATTCTTCTGCAAAATGGCAATATCGAAGTCATCAGTGAGCAGGGAAAAGGGACCACTTTCGTTTTCGAAATTCCGTATGGCATTTCTGAGGAACAGCTTAAAACGGTGAATCCTGTCAACCCGGATTATTTTAAAGACAAATCCAATACAGCACTGCGGATTTTGGTGGTAGATGACAACGCAATCAATCAAAGTCTGATGAAGCATCTGTTATCCCAATGGAACATCGATTTTGATATTGTTTCCAACGGTCTGGAAGCAGTAGAACAATTGATCAACGAAACGTATGATCTGGTTCTGATGGACATTCAGATGCCAAAAATGGATGGTTATGCGGCGACACAACAGATCCGCGAAGTTCTGAAACTGGAAATCCCAATCATCGCAATGACGGCGCACGCACTGGCAGGCGAACGGGAAAAATGCCTGAGCAGCGGGATGAATGAATATATTTCTAAACCCATCAAAGAGGAGGAATTATTCAAATTAATATCTAATTTCGGACTGAAAGATTCGGAAACAAATGATGCAAAAAAACTGCAGAATGAAAGGAAATTTGAGTTCATCCATTTATCCTATATGCAGTCTGTCAGCGGCGGCGATACTTCTTTTGAACAGACCGTGACGCAACAGTTTATAGACAATATCCCCTCACATTTGGAACAGTTAAATTCGGCCTATCATAAAAAGGATTTCACCACAGTAAAACTGCGCGCACACGATTTGAAATCCAGCATTTCCATCATGGGATTGTTGCCCTTATTACAGGAAAAACTGAATGTGCTGGAGATGGCAACCGAACAGAATGTCACTGCTGAGCAAGCTTTAAAAACTGTGACGGAAACCATAAATAATGCGCTTGAAGAAGCCAAAATATTTTCACAATCACTTCACCAACTAAAAAATTAATACAATAAACTTATTCTCACCTTTAACGCTACCTGAACTAACTTTAAAAAACAGAATTGTAGTATCGCCAATGCAGCAGTACAGCGCAACAAACGGTGTTCCCGGAAACTGGCACCTTGTGCATCTGGGCAGCCGCGCGGTAGGTGGTGCAGGCCTTATTATGACTGAATGTACCGCCGTTTCACCCGAAGGTTTAGCCACGCTGAGCGATGTCGGAATCTGGAACGACGAACAAAAAAATGCCTGGCAGAACATCGTGGAATTTGTGCACGAGCAAGACGCAAAAATCGGAATCCAACTGTGGCATTCCGGCGGAAAAGGCAGCCTGAAACATCCCAACGAGCGTATGAAACCGCTGACGAAAGAAGAAGGCGGCTGGACTGTAAAATCATCTTATCCGACAGAAATGAACGGCGTCATTCCACAGGAATTGACCATTGATGAGATTCAGGAACTGAAAGAAAACTTCGTAGAGGCTGCGCGCAGAGCTGTGAAAGCAGGCTTTGACACCATAGAACTACACGCCGGTCACGGTTATCTTTTTCACCAGTTCTACTCCGCTGTCATCAATAAAAGAAATGACGAATACGGCGGAAGCCTGCAGAACAGAATCCGTTTTCTGGTAGAAACCGTTGGCGAAGTGCGAAGGGTAATTCCAGACGAAATGCCTTTGCTGGTGAGAATCTCAGCTGTTGATTATCTGGAAACGCCGGATGCGTGGACTTTGGATGACAGTATTATTCTGGCTAAAATCCTGAAAGAAAATGGCGTGGACCTTATCACGGCTTCCGGCGGTGGATTTGCGAACGTAAGCAAAGACCGCGTTTTCCCAAGTTATCAGGTGCCGTTTTCATCCATTATCAAACAGCAAACGGTGATTGCTACCGGCGCAGTCGGAATGATTACGGAGGCGGTTCAGGCGAATGATATCATTGTGAATGACGAGGCAGATTTGGTTTTCATTGCAAGAGAACACTTGCGTGATCCCTATTTTGCACTGCATTCTGCGATAGAACTGGAAATAGAAACTGAAATTCCTTGGCAGTATAAAAGAGCTTTTTAATCCAATTTAAAATCGCATCAAAATGGAAAATCCCGGCGCATCTGTGGTGATAACCCACCATATTCTGGACAACAAACAGGCGGAGTACGAAAAATGGCTGGACGAGATTGTCCCCGTTTCCAAACATTCCGAAGGTTTTATAGATCTGCAGATTGTGCGCCCGATCCCGAAGCTGACTTTTGTGTACACGGTGATCATCCGTTTCGACACCATCAGCAATCTGAAACACTGGATGGAATCTGACGACAGAAAAAAACTGATCGAAAAAGCCAATCCTTATTTTAGGAAAAACGACCGCTATCAGATCAAGTCAGGTCTGGATTTTCTCTTCAATAACGAAAGTGAGGGGAACAAAGTTCCGGTCCGCTGGAAGCAGTTTCTGGCAACCTGGTCAGCAATCTATCCGGTATCCATTTTGGTTCCGCTGGTTTCACTTCCGGTTTTGAGACTGTTGAAAATTCCCGAAAACCATTATTCGGATGCGTTGATCAACTCGGGAATCATTGTATTTCTAATAGTTTTTGTGGTGATGCCGAACTACACGAAGCTGATTAAAAAATGGCTTTATGAATCATAAAATTTAATAAGATCAACAACTATAATCACTGAAAAAATCTTCAGTGATTTTTTTTGTTTTTTCATTTAAAAAATTGTCTTTAACTTATTAATATTTTATTTAACGACACTTTTTGCCTATTCATCGATGTTCAATTGATTTTAAAATGCATTTATAATAATTTTACTTCATTAAATAAATCAATTAAACTTTATACATTATGGAAATTATACAAACCCCGGAAAATACACTATCTCATTCTACAGTTACGGCAATCATCAACGCACCAATCGAGAAAGTAAATATCACAGACTGGTTGCTCAACCTTCCCGATGAAGAGTATCAAAGATGCTCAACGCAGCACATCGGTGCAGCTATCTCTTCTACCTATGACGGCCAGCCGGTTTCATTAAACGTTGAAACCATCGGAGATGCTTTGATGGTTCAGCATTATGTTGCCGTTGAGCACCGTGCAGATTACTGTAGAATGTTATCAATTTCAGATTCCATTACTCAAAACGGCCGTACAAAAGTTCAGGTTTTATGGGAACTGAAAGCGACAAGGATTGATGACAACACAACTTTGTACACCAACGAAATCCACGCTACAGCCACACCACAAATGTTTGAATATCTCAAAGAACACAACGTGAATCTTGCCGATGCTGCCGCAGCCAGGCAAGCCGCTTCTGATGCCCACAACCACGAAGAAACGCCGAACTTTGCAAAAAGCATCGAGAACAAAGCGCTGACCGGAAAATACAATCAGCCTTTTTAATCAAAAAAAATATAATGATTGTATTTCGATATGTTCATTTCAGGAATGCAAACTTGTTTAAAGGTTTGCTTACGTATAATCCAGGCGGTGATATATCGGCATAAATTATGGATACAGACACAATCTGAGTAATAAAATTAAATAAATGAAAGCAGTAGTAATAACAGAATTTGGTGGGCCTGAAGTTTTAAAAATAAGGGATTACCCGACGCCCGAAATCTATGGAGACCAAGTCTTAATTGAAGTGAAAGCCGCCGGACTCAACCGTGCTGATGTCTCGCAACGTGAAGGCAAGTATCCTGCACCGGAAGGTGTTCCTGCAGATATTTTAGGATTGGAAGTTGCCGGAACCATCGTCAAATGCGGACCGGATGTGGTTGATTTCACTGTTGGTGACAGAGTCTGTGCTTTGTTGGCAGGCGGCGGCTATGCAGAATACGTTGGCGTAAGAGAAGGTCAGTGTTTGCCAATTCCGGGAGATATGAGTTTTGCAGAGGCGGCAAGTTTACCAGAAACAGTCTTTACGGTTTGGTCTAATGTTTTTCAGCGAGGAAGTTTAAAACCGGAAGAAACACTTTTGATTCACGGTGGAAACAGCGGGATCGGCATTACGGGAATTCAGATTGCTCACGCTTTGGGTTCTAAAGTGATTGTTACCGTAGGCACAGATGAAAAAGGTAAGAAATGTCTTGAACTAGGTGCAGATTCTTACATCAATTATAAAACTCAGAATTTTGAAACCGAGTTGCAGAAAGAAGGTGTGGACGTTATTCTGGATATGATTGGCGGCGATTATTTAAGCAAAAACATCAATATCCTTAAACCTGAAGGCAGATTGGTACACATCAATTCTGTTGGTGGCAGCCGTGTAGATCTGGACATTGCTAAAGTGATGACAAAACGCCTGACCATCACAGGAAGTACTTTGAGAAGCCGGGAATATGAATTTAAAAAACAGTTGGCGAAAGAAATTCAGCAGAATGTCTGGCCTTTGGTCGAAGCTAAGAAATTCAAGCCTGTTATTTTCAAAACATTTTCTTTTGATGACGCTGCAGAAGCACACCGATCGCTGGAAGATGGCTCACACACCGGTAAAATTATTTTGGTGAGATAGCAGATCCTGAGGATTTATTATATTATATGTTCCGTTTCAATTCTGATTGAAGCGGATTTTTTATTTATCGTTTTCTGTTGAAATTTTAAAACAGATTGTTTAAACTAAAACCACTTTTATTTTTAGTTCCCGCAGCCTGTTTAGAACAAAACCACTTTTGTTTTTGTTTCCCGCAACTTGTTTAGAGCAAAACAACTTTCACTTTTGGTTCCTACGATCGTTTTGGAACAAAACAACTTATACTTTTGGTTCCTACGATCGTTTTGGAACAAAACAACTTTTACTTTTGGTTCCCACGATCGTTTTGGAACAAAACAACTTTTACTTTTGCTTCAAACCGCCAGTTTAAAGTAATTCACATATTTAATATAAAATTAAAACGGCATCTATTCTGCAGATTCATTTTTTAATTAACTTTAATTAAAATAAATCCTGAGACTGCAATTTTGACAACGCCTTACTGTCAAAGAAATCATCGACTATTTCTTCTTTGAACTCAACGATTATTTTTGCCCATTCACCGAAATGCGATTCAAATTCTTTAGATTCTGCGGTAGCTTTACAGTAGAAATAAAGACAAACTATCATTAATCATTTAAAATTAAATGCTATGACTACCGAATCATTAAGTTTCAAATACGAACTGGAGAAAAAAGAACCGCGTGCCAATGACGGCGGGATCACGAGAGGCGCATCAGTCAAAGAATTTCCTGCTTCCGTGGGCATCGCAGGCGTTTCTATGAGACTGCAGCCGGGAAGTATGAGAGAACTGCACTGGCACGCCAACGCTGCCGAATGGGCTTACGTGATTTCCGGAACATTGCGTACTACGATTATCCATCCGGATGGACAAAGTTACGTTGACAATTTTGAGCCGGGCGATGTGTGGTACTTTCCAAAAGGTTACGGCCACTCTATCCAGGCAACCGGAACGGAAGAATGTCATTTCATTTTAATTTTTGATAATGGGAATTTCTCCGAGGATCACACATTCAGCGTTACAGATTTTGTATCCTGTATGCCTCCTGAAATTGTAGCTCAGAATCTTGGCTTGACCTTGGAAGAGGTAGCTGCTTTACCACAGAAAGAAGCTTATTTCGCAGCCGGACCGGTTCCTGATGAATCTTCTGTAATATCGACAGCACGTCCTAATGAATCGGATATCCAGCTCACCAGTTTTCACCGTTATCCTTTGCATGCGCAACAGCCGCGAGTGATTCCCGGTGGCGGTCTGCAGAAACTGGTATCCAAAAAAGAATTTCCGATCAGCACCTCAATGGCCGGGTCTCTTATAGAATTGCAGCCGGGCGCGTTGAGAGAAATGCACTGGCACCCGAATGCGGATGAGTGGCAATATTATATCTCCGGACAGGCAGAGATGTCGGTTTTCCTTGCAGAAGCAACGGTGGTGACAGAGCAGTTTAATGCAGGTGATGTTGGCTATGTTCCAATGGGCGCAGGACATTACATCAAAAATACGGGTGACACGGTTTGCAAAATACTGATTGGCTTCAACAGCGGTACTTATGAATCAATCGATTTGAGTAAATGGCTGGCCGGAAACCCGAAAGATGTGGTGGAAACCAATTTCAAACTTACACCCGGTGAGATCGAAAAATTCCCGACGCAGAAGGTTTTCATTCAGCCAAAAAAATAAGAGGATTTAATTTAAATCTAAAACAATGGATCAGTCAAACGCCATCGTAGCAAATATTTCTGCTACTTCTGAGCAAATCAGGATTCAGGAAAGAATGGCAATATTTCTGGCTTTGATTGCAGGATTTACAGATTCTGTAGGACTTATCAAATGGAAAACGTACGTATCTTTTATGAGCGGAAACACGACCTCGATGGGTGCAGCACTTTCTACAGACAAATCCGGAATCATCACGACTTCCGCTACGGTTATCAGTTGTTTTCTGTTGGGAATATTTGCCGGAACTTGCCTCTCATTGTGGAAAAAAATGGAGTTGAAGACATTGCCGATTTACATCGTTTCCGGAATCCTGATTCTGTACACAGTAAGTTCTTATTTTTATAATATTAAACCAATACCTTCTGTTGCAATTGTCGGATTTTCTATGGGAATTATGAACACGATTGTCACCTCTGTCGGAAATCAAAAAGTGAATACCGATTTTGTGACAGGAACACTGAACAGTCTGGCAATTAAAACCGCAATGCTGACGATGACCAATAATGCAACAGAAAAAAAGGAGTACAGATCCAATGCGATCCATCTTCTACTCTTGTGGACAGGTTTTGTGGCAGGCGCATCTCTAGCTCCTCTCCTGCTTCCCTATTTTGGAAACTGGATTTTGGGAATCCCAGCAATGCTTTTGTCGATATGTGCGGTTTTGATTTCAAATTCAACTTTTAAACTTTAAAAAACTACTATAATGTTACAAAAAAACGATGTTGCCCCGGATTTTTCCTTATTTGCAACGCCCGATCAGAAAATCACGCTGTCAGAATTCAAAGGACAGAATGTGATCCTTGCCTTTTATCCTGCCGACTGGAGTCCGGTTTGCAGCGACCAGATGGCACTTTATAACGAAACTCTCAAGTTCTTTAAAGAATACGATGCCGAGATTTTTGGAATCTCTGTAGACAGCAAATGGTCACATCTTGCATTTTCTCAATCCCGAAACTTACATTTTCCATTGCTGGCAGATTTCGAACCAAAAGGAGAAGTCACCAAACAATATGGCGTGTACGACGACGCAGAAGGCGAATGCAAAAGGGCCCTATTCGTCATAGACAAGGAAGGCATCATCCAATGGAGTTACCTGTCACCTACAGCGATCAATCCCGGTGCAGATGGAATTTTACAAGCATTAGAAACACTTAAATCAAAATAATTATGTCACTAAAACCAGCCGTCAGTAAAACTGACCACGCCCAAGGAAATCTAGACTCAGATCTAGTAATCGTAGAATACGGAGATTACCAATGCCCATATTGCGGCGCTGCCTATCCGGTATTAAAAGAACTAATGAAAGAATTCGGAAGCGAGATTAAATTCGTTTTCAGAAACTTTCCACTATCAGAAATGCACCAATATGCCAGAGCTGCAGCACTTGCCGCAGAAGCAGCCAATCTGCAGGGAAAATTCTGGGAAATGCACGACGCTATCTATGAAAACCAGGAAGATCTGAATGAGAATTTTCTTCTGGAACTGGCAGAAAAACTGAAACTGGATATACCAAAATTCAAAAAAGATATTGACAGTACGGAATTGGCAGACAAAGTGGACGCAGACTTCGAAAGCGGAATCGTGAGCGGCGTGAATGGAACACCTTCATTCTACGTGAACGGAAAGAAATTCGATGGCGGTGCGGAAAACCTCCTGGAATTGGTAAGAGAAAACGTAAAATAAAAGCGGCCCGATTGCCTTGATAATGATCATATTTTGCTGCTGTCATCTGAAACAATAAATATATCTGATCCTTTCCTTAACTCAACGATCATTTTTGCCCATTCGTCGAATGATAATTAGAAAACCTCAGAGATCGCAGTAGCTTTACATCAGTTAAGACAGAGACAAACAAAAAAATGCAGAAAGGATGAACGTTATTAAACAAGATTAACGGCAATCGAATTTAAGCGACCTACATTTGCTAAAGAATTAAGACAACAAAACAAACTATCAAATAAATTACAAACACTTAAAAAATTAAATTATGAGCACACTAAAATTAAAAGACGGAACAGAGATTTTTTACAAAGATCAAGGCGAAGGACCAACATTGATGTTTCACCACGGATGGCCGTTATCATCTGACGATTGGGATTCTCAAGTTATTTTTTTCCTGCAAAGAGGTTACAGAGTGGTAACACACGATAGAAGAGGCCACGGAAGATCCAGCCAGGATATCTATAATCACACCATCGAACAGTACGCTTCTGATGCGGCTGAATTGGTAGAATTTCTTGATCTGAAAGACGTAGTTCACATTGGTCACTCCACAGGCGGTGGCGAGGTAATTCGTTATGTTGCGAAATATGCAAATGGTAGAGCAAAAAAAGCCGTTTTAATCAGTGCAGTTCCACCTATTATGGTTGCAAGCGACGAAAATCCTGATGGCGTTCCAATTTCAGTTTTTGATGGCATCAGAGATCAGACTTTGAACAACAGACATCAGTTTTATATCGATTTGACTTTCCCATTCTACGGTTACAACAGAGAAGGTGCAGACGTGAAAGAAGGCATCCAGAGAAACTGGTGGAGACAGGGAATGATGGGTGGTGTAGTGGCTCATTATGACGGTATCAAAGCTTTTTCCGAGACTGATCAGAGAGAAGATTTGAAAGCAACTGAAATCCCGGTATTGGTTCTTCACGGTGAAGATGACCAAATCGTACCTTACCAAAACGCCGCTTTAAAATCAATTAAACTGTTGAAAAACGGAACCTTAAAAACCTATCCAGGTTTCCCCCACGGAATGCCAACTACACACGCCGACGTGATTAACAAAGATCTTTTGGAATTTATTGAAGGTTAATTTCAAAAATAAAATAACATGTCAAAAGGATGAATCTCTTGGTTCATCTTTTTTTGGTTTGGTAGATAAATTCCTCTAATATATGTTTTCACCTTTTATAGAGTGAAGTTTTTTCATCAGTTCTATTATATTATTATCCTTATATCCGACGAGTGACAGGAAAATCTTTTTATGCGATGAATGATCGCTGATAAATGTAATGAATACTTTATAAAACTATAGTTTTTTTCCTAAATGATAATCGAGCAGGTATAAGTATGGGATTTCCATAAATGGTATACTATATCCTTTAATGCGAACTTTTTTTTTCCTGAATGTGATGCAGCCGCCAGCAAATTCCAACTCGCTGTAATCGCTGTGGTATCAAATAATTAGCAGCACCAGTACAATTCCTTCTGATGAAGAGATTAAGATCATGGTAATTAAGAGATAAACAGAATCATCTTATTCAAAAAAAATTGCCTACAGTTAACACAAGAAATAAAATTTTAAATTTATTTTTTAAATTATGGTAACCCACAATTGTTATCAGATTATATTAATTATCTTTGGTTATGTCATATAAACTGAAAAAAGATAAAAGTATGTATTTTATCGCATATCCAGTCGAATTTGGATCGATATGCGCTATAATATATCGGGTATATACAAGTTGGCGGCAAGCAATACCAAAACCTACGAAACACTAACAATACAACGAATGACAACATAATTTTTTATAAACTAAATTTGACATTAATAGGGACAACTCGAAATAGGAAAAAATTATAAATGAATATTTAAAATTATCAACAAAATAATATGACAAATAAATATTTACTTCACGGAAAATTGACCGCACGAGATGGACATAGAGATGAACTTGCAAACATTTTATTGGAAGCATCGAAACTTATAGCAACTGCGAAAGGTTGCAAACTGTACGTAATTTGCAAAGATGAAAATGACACAAACTCTGTTTATGTAACAGAAATTTGGGATAATAAGGAAGACCACGACAACTCACTAAAAGTTGAAGGGGTAAGAGAACTAATAATGAAGGCAATGCCAATTTTAGACGGACAACCAACAAAAGGACATGAGCTTGAAATATTAGGCGGTGCAGGAATATAAAACTGCCTGCCGCTAATAACTAAGCTTTTGTTTTGTCTGCAAGACAAAAAATGAAAGCCCGTTGAACGGAACCTCCGGTAGCTTTTTCTCCAATATTGGTTCTCTTATGGGGATATCGGTTTCAGAATTTAGATGCACAAAGTAGTTTTTTTTAAAGAACTGCTTTTTTTGGGAATGGAAGTGAGCTGTTTCGAAGCTTTTACATGTGGTTTCAGACTGTTAAAAACATAAAATCCCTTAACCACAAAATTATTTTGCAGAATAGGAATTGAAAACGGAAAGAAAATCCTGTGGTGGTCCTCGCTGTTCAATAATACCATCAAAAATATGAAAGATTGGGCGAAAGACCAGCACGCGAAAACGCCTGCGAATTTTGGTGCAAATGAAAGCATCATAAAACATCAACCTTTAAACGACAGTGATAATGGGAAGAAAATATGCTAGAACTTATGTTAAAGGAACGAACATATTATCGTAGAATAGATAAGATGAAATGAGATGATATTACAGTGTTTTACACGCCAGAGCCTTCTGAGGCCTAAATAGACAAGCGAACAAAAATAAAATAGGAGAAATAAATTTAAGTATTGTGATATTTAATTTTGTAAAATCTGTTGCTCCCGACCAAAAAAAGATCATTTTTCTCTTTTATCTTTCACTTTCTCATTGATTCCAGATTACGTAAATATTTAGGGTTACTAGCGCGGACGGTTCAAATCAATTATGGAGCGATTTATAAATTGAGCCATGATTAGGAGCTCTATATTTGTAGAAGCTGAAAAAAGAATTTTTTATTTACTGCTTCGTAATTTACTGGCGTGATCATTGTGTATTCCATAACTATATAATTATGCGTCTTTTATAGAAAAACCTCCCTTTTGCCTATTTAACTGCAATTTACAGAGAGGTCTTTTTAATAAATATTGATTATGAGCCTGCGCTAATAATAGCCTGTCTAATTACGGAAAGTACTTCATTAGGCTGAGAGATCATCGGAACGTGACTCGTGGCGAGTTCAGTAACTTCGGCTCCCATTCTTTTTGACATTATTCTTTGCAGTTCCGGACTGATAGCTTCATCGTTTTTTGCAACAATGTAACAGCTTTTCTTTTCTTTCCAAGCTGGTGATGCCACTTTTTCTCCGAATAATCCGGCTGCTGCGGGGCCTTGCTTATAATAAATAAGTTCAGATTTTGCCTCAGGAACATCTGAAGCAAAATGTTTTTGAATCCCGTCCTTTGTCATCCAGATAAATCCATCTGCCATCTCAACATGATTAAAAACTTCAGTAGGATAATCTTTGGTTAATTCGCCAATAATCTCATCAGTGTCAGGAGCCAACGCCGCAACATATACCAATGCTTTCACTTTTGGGTTAGTACCTGCTGCTGTAATGACACACCTCCCCAGGAATGACCCACCAAAACGATAGGCTCTGGCAGGCGCTCCAATACTCTTTGTGTTGCGGTAACGTCATCTGCTAATGAGGTAAGAGGGTTCTGAACTGAGATTACCTCGTGACCTTCTGCCATTAGTGCTGGTGCAACATCATTCCAACATGAGCCATCTGCCCAAAGACCGTGTACGAATACAATACTTGCTTTTTTCATAAAGTTATTATTTGTTTTAAATTAAGCAGGCCACTATGGCATTAATGTATAATTAAAAGTTACCCATATATTTATGGAGTAATTAAAAAGTATCTTAGCTCTAATGAATATCTACAGCTGAAAACAGTTATATGTAAAAAAAATACCTAAGTCACTCATCGCTTAAAATACTTCTGCTGCTGAACTTCTCATACGTACTAAGTTTATGTTCTGTCATAAAATATAAATACAATATTGATAGCAGTACTATTTCCGGTTTGAAGCTGAAAATTATTTATAGATTGGAATTTTAGTTGCCGGATGATTTTTTTAAACATAGTTTATTTTATTCTTTGGATAGTAAGTAAACTTCTGTACGAATTTCCACCACCAGCAGGAGACCCTTTATCTGCAATACCAAACGTGTTGACACTTGGTATAATAGTAAAATCCAGCGTTTGAGTAGCTGCTGTAATATTAATATATTCTTCAAAATAGTTAGTCATGACCTGCGTGGTTCCTGGTATAACAATAGCAATCAATGAATATTCATTATTGCCTACAATACATTTAAATGAAGCATTATTATTGACATCGGCTACAGAAGGAAAATTCCCTACCACTCTAAGTTGCATTTTGTAAACTCCCATCGGTAAAGTAATCTGATCTGTAGTTCTCGCCGGAACACCATTTCCAGAAGGTACAACAACTCCGTCTGTTATGGTGGCACCCACAATGCTGTTGATAAAGTTCGGAGCGGAATTCGGTGCATTACCCATTTCTGCTGCACTGTCGTTGTTGTTAAATCGCAAAGCAACTTCAGATCCCGCAGTGTATAATTGGGCGTTAAGTCCAATTCTTAAAATCTGGCCTTCTACGGAAACTGTAGTATTCTTGTAAACATCCCCATTGTTATCAATAACCAAAGTATTGGTCGCAGTGCCCGCTGGTAAAGCTGCAAGATTTTGGATTCTCACTGGATTTGTAGCAGCATCTACATGTAATGGCCTAACTGGAGCTGCCGTTCCTACACCTACTCTATTATTAGCTGCGTCTACAGAAAATGTAGCCCCGTCTACGGAGAAAGCATTGGTTGCCGTAGCGTTGAAAGCCAGTGTAGCACCAATCTGGTTAACGATTCTATTGCCTGCCAAAGTGCCGTCATTAAGATAGAGGCTAGTATCAGGAGATCCACTCATTTTTTTCCATATAGTACCGTCGAAATAGTAATAACCTACCGCAGTGACTTCTGTCAATTGGGCAACACTTGAATGGTGCCGGCAGGGGCAGTAATGTCATTAACATAAATTAAAGAACCTGTTTGTGCAGCGGCGTAGGTTGCGGCAGATTTTGCCGCCAACTGCTGTTTCGATAATCTGGGTGCGATGATGCCATCTTTAACTGTTGTAGAAGCACCATTTCCGGCAACATCAACATATTGTCCATAAAAATCTACATTAATTGTATGATTGGGTGGCAAGGATACACGGCACAGATATAATAATTTTTTCATTAATATAATATCAATTCTATTCAATGTATACAATTTAATATTATATAAATGTAACAATTTGAAATTAATGCTACTAACTGCAGAGTTCAAGGAATATGACGGAGAAAGAAAAAGAGTATCTCGAAAAGATCAATAGACATAAAGGGGTAATATTTAAAATCTCCAAGATGTATATGGATAATTTCGATGATCAGAAAGATCTTTATCAGGAAATCATATATCAGACCTGGAAGTCCTACGCTGACTTTCAGGGTAAGAGCGATTTTGCAACCTGGCTGTACCGTACAGCATTAAATACAGCTATTCTCTTTCTAAAAAGTAAAAAAAAACGTAGCTTTATTAACAATCAGAGTATAGAAAATATTTTGGTTTCGCAAGATCAGTATGATGATGACGACGACCGGAATATCAAACTGATGTATGAAGCCATACATCAACTTTCCGCAGTAGATAAAGCGCTGATATTTTATTTCCTTGAGGATTATACAGGAAGGCAGATTGCCGAGCAGCTTGGAGTTTCTGAAGTTAATGCACGTGTAAAACTAAACCGCGCAAAAGCAAAATTAAAGGAACTAATAGCCAAAAAAAATGAAAACAAAGAAAAGCATGGAAATAGATAACTTAAAGGAATTCTGGAAAAAAGATCAGGTACAACTTCCAGAAGTTCCGCTTGAGAAACAGGACGAAATTTTTTCTCCGTTGGATATGATCCGGATTAATATGAAAACTGAATTCTGGTTGTTGATTGTTACTTTACCAGGCCTTTTGTACGGTTTTCCTTTCGATAATAAAAATGTAAACATAAAAACAATTTCTGCGTTCGAAGTGTTATTATCAATCGGTTTTATGACTTATTTTTATACGAGATTCATCAAACTTTACAGAATATTGAGAACTAAAGGTATCAATACCAACTATGATCTTTTCAACATCAAAACCCAGCTTCTGTTAAGCAAAGAAATTTATATCTCATACTACATCACTTATATTCCCCTTGCATTTTTGATTGCTTTGATAAATGTAAATTTTCATCTGGACAACGTTTATTACATCGCTGTTTTTGCTGTAAGCTTTCTGGTTTCAGTCTTTGTTGTTTTCCTGATGATCAGGTTTTGGATTCATTACATGTATGGCAGACATATTTCTGAAGTTGTTGCCATTGTAGATGAACTCAACGGTATTGTAAATGAGTCACGAACTAACTATAGAAAATCATGGTTTGAGAGATCACAGTTATTTTTCAGGTCAAAATACGGATTGAAAGGGCATGTTGCTAATACTATACTATGGTTTTTCTCATCATATATTTTGCTGATATTAGTTTTATCTTTAGTGATTTGTAGTGTTGTAATTTTAGGTGTAAAGCTTGACTTTATTGATAAAACTTTGCTCCTGAAAGCTCTTGAGAATTAGTTTTTTTATTTATTTCTAAAAATGGTGTAACATTTTCGATTATTTTGTACTAACTGTTTGAAATATCAAACTATTTTATGAAAAAGACAAATACACTATTCAAAAATTTAGTCATAGTTCTTTCACTGAACGTGGCAGCTGTAAATTTCTTTTATGCGCAGGACAACAGATCTGTCAGAGATTTTCCTGCTTTTACAGTCACACCAAATTCTCCGTACGGAAACTTTCATGTAAGTTTTGAAGGGAAAAATGTTTCATCCTCATCTTTAGCCTCTTCTCTGGGAAAATGGCTGGGCGGTACCGCAGATGATACATTTCAAGTTGTAAAATCATGGAGGGATGAATTGGGAATAAAAAAAACAGTTTACCAGCATTTTTATAAAAATTTGAAGGTTCAGGACGACATTATTATATCTCATGAAAAAGACGGTATTGTGATGTCAGTAAATGGAGAATTTGTAAATAATATTGCTGTTTCAATTGACAATGCATTATCAGCAGAAAATTTGAAAACTCTTATCGCAACTGATTCTAAGATACCAGCTGATAAACTCCATCTTTCAGATATTGAAAATGTTATTGTTAAAGTAGATACGGGGAATGGTGCGGCGTTGCACAACGCTTCTAAAGTTGAAGGATATTCTTTTTCGCCAATGACATCTAAAGTATATTATGTAGACAACTCTTCGAAGAAAATTATTAAATCTTTTTCATTAATACATCATGTTGATACACCATCTACAAGTGCAACTTATTACAAAGGAAATCAAAGCATTACCGTTGATTCTAATGATGGAGTATACCGTTTAAAAAACAATGCGAAGAAAGTCTGGACAGTAGACGCAACAAATCTAGACACTTCTACTGTTAACAGCATTGCAACAACTACTGATGGTTTTAAATTCTTTGCAAATACAGATGCAGTAACTGGTTTATCTACAACCTACAATACAGATTACACAAATCCTACTGCAAACTTCACGGGAGCATCATCAAAGACTGCTGTAGAAGTGCACTGGTCAATTGGTGCATCCAACGATTACTATCTGGCAAGATTAAACAGAAACAGCTTCGACGGATTAGGAACTCCTATCGTGAGCTACAATAATTTTAACTTCGGAACGGCGGCCAGCCCAAATGGAACGAATGCTACAGCAATTACACTTGGAGGAAGCCGTTTTATGGCATTTGGAAATGGAGCTTTGCCATTATTTAATCCTTTTGTAGGTATAGATGTTGGAGGACATGAGTATTCTCATCTGGTTGTAGGAACTAATGGAACAGGTGGATTAACTTACCAAGCAGAATCAGGGGCTTTAAACGAAGGTTTTGCAGATATGCTTGGTGCTTCAATTGAGTTTTTTGCATCACCATCTCAGGCTAACTGGACGATTGGTGAAGGACTAATGAACCCGGGAACTTACACTACTGGCGGTGCTAATCCACAAACTATAGTGGTTGATGTTAACTACTTAAGAAGTATGTCTAATCCTAAAAGTGCGACAACTCTTACAGGCAAACAACCAGATACTTATGGCGGCACATACTGGATCGTTCCCACACCTCCCTATAATCAGAATAATGATCAAGGCGGAGTTCACGTAAATTCGGGTGTAGCCAATAAGTGGTTTTATCTTCTATCTGTAGGAGGATCAGGAACTAATGATCTGGGAACTAATTATAATGTAACAGGTATAACCATATTAAAAGCTGAAAAAATTGCATATAAGACTTTAACGGGAGGCTACCTGACTCCTAACTCTAATTTTGCCGCAGCATATGCCGCATCAAAACAGGCTGCAATTTCACTCTATGGAGCTGGATCTAATGAACTGCAGCAAGTAGAAAATGCCTGGTGTGCTGTGGGTGTAGGCAACTGTCTTAGTACTTTATCAACCAATGATAATACTTTAACAAATGCAAAAGGCATTAAAATATATCCAAATCCTATCTCAAATGGACAGTTTACAATTGAATATGACCTGAAAGGTAGTGCGGAATATGAAATATATGATTTTTCAGGAAAAATAGTGCTTGCAAAGCAAAAACTTGAAAGAGGTATCAACAAAGTTTCTTTACCGGGAATTTCATCTGGCGTTTATCTGATTAAAATCAATGGAGATGAAACCAATATTACCAAAAAAATAATCGTTAAATAAGTTTAATTTTCAGATATTATGAAGTTCCGGTGAATTAACTGCCGGAACTTTTTTCGTTTTAAAAATTATTGGCATACTTAAATTTAATCAAAATTATCATTTTCAGATCTTAGATTATCTTATGTTAATTTGCTATCGAAATTTAATGCTTTAATTTGTTCCATCATTTCAATATAACTAATACCAAGGTGTTGACAATGCAATCAGATTTTTAGTTGTTGTGTTAAAAACCAGTTCATTTTAAACACAAATGTAGGTCCGACAAATTGTCGGGCTTTTTTTATTAATTGGCAATTACTTAAGTTTTAATTATCTAATTATTTATTATGCATATGCGTAATTTATCATAGTTTTTAATTTAACGCAAGGTCAAACAAAAGATTTTTAACGAATGCCTTTTTTTAAGTTACACAAAGCCGTAAACTTTACAACGAAATACCAGGTATTCTAAATTATGACATTTTGCAGATAATCAAATGAATATCTAATTATTTCTCAAAAAATAAAATAAGTCATGTCTTAGTTTAGTGATTTAAATTATAAATATTTATAAATCAAATATTTAAACTGGAATCATGTGTTATTTTTATTTTATTCTATAACTGCATAATTTTATTTGAAAGCTGCATTATCTTTTGTTAATTCACGGTAAATTCAGAATGCTTTTTTTTGCATCATAACATCTTTAAAGGACTTTTAAAAAGACACTCCAATGCGAAAAAAATATTATCAGCTCATCCTATTAGCTTTTTCTGTCAGCTCCTACAGCAAAACCTGGAAAGCATTAGTCGCAGAAGACTTTGGTACTAGTGTAACCAATGGTGTAAGTTCCAATCCTTCAAATGATTTATTACCCGGCACAACCTCATATACGCCAATAAACACTGCCAACACCTTAGTTGCCGATGGGAGTTATGCTGTGGTCAGCAATACAGGCACTCCACATACAGGCTCACCACGTTCTTACAACTCATGGATTCCAAACGCTCCTGATCATACAATAAATAGGGGTTGGATAAAGAGCAGCGACCATGCACCCGTCTGGATAGAGCTTGACAGAAAATAAATTTTCTAAATTTCTCAACTGGAAATAATGGAAGCCAGACACAAAAATTTCACTGACTGATGCAAATCTTTCGGTATTGCGGCGACCACGATTATTATAGCAGAAATTAACCCTGTGAAGGTAAGCACTAAAAATTACAGTGGCTTAACCAATAAAAAAACGCTGCCATAATTTTGTAGCAACGTTTCTATCTTAAATCTTTTTTAAGGAATTAATTTTCTCTGAGACTTTTTTACATAATCTCAGAGCCATAAATTACAGTGTTGCTTTCCAGAAGCTCCACCTTGTGCCGTTAAAGACTGCAAGCCTTTTTGCGCCTGCTTTATTTACATAAACCATCATTCCGGGAGCGGGATTTATTATATTCTGGACATCATCCACAGTAGGAAGAACCATGGCTTTGGTTGATGATTCCAGTACCAGAATTCCATCCACTGCTGTAGTATCTGATCCGATAATAGCTTTGGCTCCAACAGTTTCTGTAACCTGTGAAACAGTCGGCTGCGTACCTAAAGCTGAGGAAACATCTCCGTTTTGTCCGCTCAGATCCACCCACGCTCCATTAAAATATTTAATTCTTGCGTCAGTCACATTGCTTGCATCCAGAGCAATTGTTCCCTCAGCGGGTGAAGAAGGTACAGTTCGCAGATAAGGAAGAACAATTCCCTTATTCTGTCCCGCAGCAAATTCGAGAAGAACTGATGTTTTTTGTCCTGCCGGAGCTGTTCCGACAGCATCACCAATGATTATCTGAGCGTTCAGCATTCCTATCGCAACAGTAAGCGCAGTTGTATATATTTTTTTCATTTAATTCTGATTACAATTAATAAAGTCAAATGACAATCTTATTAGATACTATATGTTTTTTTACGGGCAAGTCGGGGTTGAGAAACATGTCCATCCCGTGTTTGCAGGTGTAACAGTATCGACCGTGTAAATCTTCAGACATTTCGCAGTAGTATCGTAGACCATCATCCCGTCAATAGGTGTAGTAATTGAGGAGAGCCCTGATGTAGGCATTCTCGTTATCACAAAACCTTTGGTATTGGATTCCAGAACAGTGTGCGCTCCCTTTCTGATCATTGGCCAGTTTCCGTTTGCTGTTCCCGCTCTGTTCAAAAGAGTGATCCCGTGTTGTGCAGAGATTCCTGCCGATGTTGTGTTTGGTAGGTTGTAGCATACACATGCTACAGAATTTAGCCCGTATCCACGCCCAACAGCATTGGTCGCTGTACCGACTACATTCTGATTAATGATTATCGTATTACCCGATGATGTATTCCATGGAATGTTATTGAATGTATTTCCGTTAAAAAGCTCCAATGGGAAAAGAGCTCCTCCTGCAGTTTTACTTCCATACAAAGAGACCATCCCGGTATAACTTATAACAACTCTTATAAGAGGTGAAGCAGTATTGCCGGAATAGTTTGTAATAAGTTGCGTATTAACTTCATACTGACTGCCATCTGCGAAACGGACATTAATTCCGGGCGCAGGAGTTCCGGCTGATTGAAACTCAATCTCAGAAGCGGCAATATTAACACCATTTACATTCATATTAAAAGAATTGTCCAGCGAGAAGATATCAAGTACAAATCCACTTGTAGTTGCCGGCTGTAAAAATGTTTTGGAAGACCCTCCATTTAAAGAAAAGTTTTCACTCCCAACCTCTCCTTGGCACTGTGCCACAGCTGCATAATTGAATGAAATATTTCTGATATTATTACATGTTCCACCTGCGCCGTTATTGCTGCATTCAATCTGTACATCCGTCGGCATCTCTGCAGGATTGGGATTTGTTGCATCAGGATCAGTCACATCATTCGTCCGTAAAATTCCAGCACGGAAGTTTTGAATTCCGTCGGCCAGGTTAGTTGTAACAAGAAATTTAACAGTGTATCCGATCTCGCATCCGTTAGGAAGATCTAGATTAGAGGAATAAGTTCTTGTGGAAGAATTATAGCTCACGGCAACTGATTCACTTCCGCAACCTTTACCATCAAATACTACAGATTGAGGCGTAAATCCGACCGGATTAACAAAAGTAAACTTTGATCCCGTTACCGAACTTGGTCCGTCATTTTTGGCCTTCACAAAAAAAGTGATGACATCTCCGGGAACCAAGTAATTCTTATCAGCTGTAAGCTGAGAAATTTTAAGATCAGCAATACGAGATACTATAGCTAAAGGAAGTGTTTCCATTGGCCCTTTAACAAATGCCCAGGTATCCATTGATTTCTGATCCCCGAATTGTCCTCCTGTTCCGGTACCATTTACTCCCCATATATGACCGTTGGAATTGCTGTTAATCCCTGTACTGTTTATTGGTGGAAGATGGGAATTATTTTTAGGAAGAGAATTGCTCCCGTTTGAAACGTTCGGAATATCCACGTCATTCCAGTATACCATACTGGATTCAACCTGAGAAAGATCATTTTTATTCAACAGATCAATGATAGTTCCATTCTGATTATATTCCATGTCAATGTATGGAAAATGAACTTCCGCCCCCTGTAACTGAACAGATATCTCTGCCTGATGTGTACCTGCAGGCAAAGGTTGTCCGGCCCCATCTTTACCGTCCCATAATATACTGTTAGCATTCTGATTGGCAAACCCTGTCAAAACCGTTTGGGCAAATGTTGCGGGATTAGCACTGCTTTTGATAATAATAGTATATTTTGCAGGCCTGTTTGAATTAAACTTGATATATCCCCCTTTTGAACTGATCTGTCCTTGTGTGCCCTCCACTCCTTGTGAGCTAACCTGTGTAACAACGGGCACTATGGGTACGATTTTCAGCCATGTACTTCCACCGGGAACAGCACCAATGCTTGATTGAGGAAGATTGGGATCAGGCAATGTATAGAAAATTTTATGTGTTATCTGCTGTGTTGTCGGCGATATAATATCAGCTGACGTTGGATTATGTACATCAGTCGATGAAAGGTTTGTAACTGTGAGACTTTTGTATATAGATTTTAACTGTGAATCCCTGAAGCCATTATTATTTATAAAAAATGAAAAATACAGCCCGTTATTTCCGTTATTGTTAATTCTGTACGTAAACCCATCATCAGTCAAACCATAAACAATTCCCCGGAATCCGTTGGTATTCGGGCTACTTGTACCATTGGTGAGATTAAGCAGGGTTGCATATACACGACCAGGAATAAAAGCTGTATTGGAATTATTGATTACTGAGATATCCCAGGCAAATATTCCGGCGGTGGTACCCTGCGTCCAGTTTGAATCTGCCAGAATAGTTACATTTGGATCAGAAGTTCCTCTGGCAAGAAATTCGACGCGGTAGATACCGTCACCACCAGATGGTACGGTATAATATATTGGAGTGTACTTCGCTGTGCTAACTTCACCGAATAGTTTGGGCCCGCTTTTTTCCTGATCCCTGTTAAGTATCTGCCCTGCTGCAGTATCATCATTCACTACCATATTTCCTGAAGGACTGAAAAGTCTAATCGCGGAGCTGGTGGTTGCCAGCTGGGCACTTGATGCCAGAGTAATACGTTCTCCTGCTTTCGCATAAACATAATGTGTCCCGTTAGTTGGAAAAGGCCAACGCTCAGTATCCGGAGTAAGACTGCATCTGAGATATGCACGGTATCCTGATTTTCCATTAGGATAAAGGTCTTTTGAACCGTCTGCGAAAAGTAGATTACTGCTCATCAGCATAAGTATTGCTGTCAGCATGACTCTGAAACTTAATTTTTGTTTCAATAAATATAAATTTTTCATGAATGAAGATTGATTGATAATATCTCAAAATGACAGATCTTTTCCGGCAGGGATTTTATTCTCAACGGAAATATCTAGAGGAAGGCAATTCTATTTAATGAGAATAATACCAACATTGTTTAGAGAAAAATAGACATAAAAGAAATACTACATTTAGAAAGATCATCACGTCATTATTAATTTCGAGGTGCGAAAATAATAAAAAAGAAAATAATTTGATATATATGCAGAATGTTTTTAATCATAATTTAATATTTATAAACAATACTAAAATATAATCTGATTACAATGTGATATTAATAAAATTATACAAATTGTAACATAAGAAGATTATCAACAATTAAAACATAATAGTTGATTAATAAAATGATTAAAAACACAATATATTAACTAATAAAAATCAAATCACCCGGAGCAAACGCCAATTCAGATCACCTATTTTAAGGGATATAAGGGGACAATATTTTAGAACCCATTGATATCATCAGCAATATAAGTATCAATATCAAAGTAGCTTTCAATGGGACTTTTGGCCACGAAAAAGGCCGACTTAACGTCAGCTTTGAAGATAATAGATTAATTAAGGAGATTGTCGATTTTTTAAAAAAAACCATTATTTTCCATCCATAATTTAAATATTTAACAATCATAAAAATAAATCTTGAATAAATTTTATTGGTATCCATCTTATTTCTTATAAGTGCTCACAAAACACGTTCACAAACTACAAATCAAAATAATCACATCATTTATGATTGATCAATGGATGGCATATACAATTTGTAGGAAATATACCTTTCGTATAGGTCCAAAGATAAAGATTTGATTGTATCTGCATTTGGTCAGCACTGCTCAGGTGGTCAGGCTATAAAATTCCAGATCCTGGCAGATTTTAAAGCTGACCGGAAGGGTTCACTGTCAATAGATCATATCAAACGGAAAGTTACTGTTCATCATAAGTCTTTAAGCTTAAAATACCTGAAAGATAATCTACTGGCGTATTAAAAACAGTCAGTGAATTAGATTATGTATTCACCATATATATATAATTCACATAAATGTTTAATACGTGAAATTACACCACATCCTCAATAAATATTTTCTTTTTGAGATATTTTAAGGTCGACAAATATTTACATTTAATAAACTTCACAGATTTGAATTTTTAAAATTCTGAACAAATAACACACCATACTGAGTGAATTATGCTAAGTTCAAATGCTGAAAAATATATTATGTTGTAGTAGAAATTATAGCATTTATTTTACAATGTTGAACACAGGATTTCTCAACAAACTTACTTTCGAAATCTGAGATGAGCTGTAAAACAATGTTAAAATTTGTCCACAAATCAATAAACAAATTCGATTATACGGATGGCTTTTTTAATTTAGATTTCCCGTCTGGAAAATATTTATGATGTATTACATCATAAAATTTTCAGTGGTGTTCTTTATTTTCTAAAAAGGTAGTTTTGGAAAAGATCAAGTTTGTAAATGAGAAGTTTAGATGAACTGAATATTGATCAATGTGTATAAAATAACAAATATCTATGAGTGAACCTTAAACCTAATATAGGGCAAAAATTTGAGGTCTGCAACTCTTTGTAAATGGTGATCTTATTGGTTTTATCAAACAAAATAAGATCCTTCTGTGTGGTATAAATCCGGGACCTCAAAATGTCGAGATAAGTATCAATCTCTCTGACTTCTGCGGATCTCCCTATGACTTTACCTGAATCGACACAACATTTTTCCGGTTCTATAAATCTGCCTGTTGTAATTTCCAGCCTCTTGCCCTAAGTGAATAATACAAAATCTTTTCACGACGAAAAGAATAGATAAATGCGTACTCATAACTTAATAATTATAGATTAAACTAATTTTTACAAATTTTTTATCTACAAAATATTATATAACGGACAAATCTTCTATTCATAGGCATTACACCGTATATCAGTGACGTTATTTTTCGCCATTCGGAACCCATTTTTTGTTAATTAGGGACCAATTTGACCATTGGTCCCGCGAATTTCCTGAAGTAAGACAAAAATGATCGCCTTGCAATGAGAAATAAAGCTCAACATTTAAAAATTAGCATCAAAAATAAAACAAATTTTCGCCTCTATTCGAGGCCCATTTTTTTCAAATCGGGACCAATTAAATTTTGTCATTTTTTTAAAATATGCTCACCTCAAAGGGAAGTAAATTTTATAAATGTCGAGGGACCAAAATTAGCTTTTTAAAAAAAGGTCCCGAATTAGACCATTTTACTTTGCTTATTCTTACCTTTTTAATGATATAACTAAAAATAAAAACCCCTTAAAACGAATGTTTTATGGGGTTTTTCTGAAATTTGAAAAACTTCTGCGATCCGGACGGGACTCGAACCCGCGACCTCCGCCGTGACAGGGCGGCATTCTAACCAGCTGAACTACCGGATCAATTTTCTTTTAAAGGTAAAATGCGATCCGGACGGGACTTGTATTTTTTTAAAAAAACGCCTATCCATAAGCTTTATAATGTTCTCTTGTTTAGGAGGTCACCGAATAGGTCACTTTTTTAAACAATTTAGAGATCTTCGTTTTTACTGGTGCAAATATATGCCTTTTTTTAGTTTTTCCAAAAAAAAGATAATTTTTGACTGCTAAATTTCACTAAAACACAGACTATCAAAGGTAAAAATTACTCTCTAATTTTTTTTATTTCTTAAATAATGATCACTTTATTAAAAAAGCCAATTATCTATTTGAATGGACAGCATCAAAAAAAATAAAATAATATTTGCTTGGTCATTCAATTTATTGGTCGATAAGTAGTAATTTTTTTGGTACATTCAAGTATATCGTCACCATTTAAAATATGTTGATGGTTTGTAATTTTGGAATAGCATTGCTTCTTAACCAATCATCCATAATAATTTACTTTCGAGATTCTTCAATAACGAATAGTTTTTCACCGAGACCTGTAGTGGGTACTTTTTTAATAAATGGATACAACTGTAAATATTCAAATCTATTAAAAACTTCTGGTACATTGTATGAACTCATTGAAACAGGAATGAGTGCGCATTTACCGGTATTTCCATCGACATATCCTAATTCCCAAGGCATCCATTTTGAAAGTGAAGCATTTGTTGAAACCGCCAAAAGCAATGTTTTGGACATCTTCAATCTAGTTTGAATTAGCTTAGCAGATTCTTTTGTTACATTCGTTCTGTTTAATTGTGGATCAACAATCCAATCAACATATACGGAATATCCTTGACTTCTCAATTCAATATACAAACCTTCTACCTCTTCTTTGTCAAGGTAGCTATGTGAAAGGAATATATCAAAGCTAGTATGAACCTTTTTACTCTCATTGATCATTTCTTGACTAAAAAGTACAGTTTTTCTTCTAGATAAATTTTTTAAGTAGTCACTTGTGTATAAAGGCATAATTTATTTTATTGCTTTAATATCGTTCACCCAACTGATTATCAAATCTTTAATATCATTTGAAAGTTGGGTTTGTAGTTTTATTAAATTAAATTCAAAAACAAAAGAATCACTAATTTGAGGATCTAAAATTCCTTCGCTATGAAGTTTATCTTCTTTTAGAACCAGCAGCGGCAAACCTGCCTGATAAGCCATACCGGCTTCTATCTGAATCCAAGGCGACGAAGTATACTTATTAATTAACTCATTAGAAGTTTTAGATAATTCTTTTTCATATCCTATCAAACTATGATGTCTTTCCAAACCTATTACGATAGCCGCAGAGCATGTACTCATGAGCTCTTTTATTGGCTTCAATGGAAATTTATAACTCCAATTATTTTTCCCAAGATATATTGGATTAAGATTGTATTTTCTTAATTCGAGTTCAATAAGCTGTATGAATTTTTCTTGATACTTATTGTAAGGAGTAGGGTGAGAAATGAATACATTAATATCTTTTTGCATATTATACCATTAAACCAGTTACCTCATATTCAGAAACATTTCCTTCTAAAGACTTATCAAAATCACGAATCTGCACCTATTCCAACTTTAGAATGGTCGGTTTAACATTTTCATGTCTATCCAAAGCAGGTGTAAACTGTAAGTTTGTTAGTTTTTCTATCATTGACACAGGAACTTGATAGTTCTCATCTTCTTTAAAGTCCAAAAATGGTTTTAAAGATGTTGCCTTATCTATAAGCAAGGAAATACGAGAATTTTCTTTTATTAAAAACAAAAGCAATGTTGATGACGATGCTCAACATTGCTTTAAAAATATTATTAATTACTTTCTAATTTTATTTTTGAAGTAAAAAAATATATAAATAATTGACTGATAATGTACTTACTGGCAGGCTGGAGCGCTAAAACAGCTCCATGCAGAATTTCCAGGGGTTACTTCATCAACCACATATACTTTCAAACATTTGCTAAACATATCATACACCATCATTCCATCTTGCGGATTCGTAATTTTATTCAAATGATTTACTGCTGCAGTTTGTCCTGGATCCGAAGTCATTCTGGTTACTACGAATCCTTTGGTATTGGATTCTAAAACAGTATGGGCAGATTTACGAATCATTGGCCAGTTGCCGTTATCAGCTCCAGCTCTTTTTAATAACGTGATTCCGTGTTTAGAATCTACTCCTGCAGAAGCAGTGTTTGCATTATTGTAACAAGCTGTAGTAGTGTCTGTATCTGTAGCTGTATTATTCGCAGGAGTACTGTCAGATGATGAAGAAGGAGGCGTTACTGTAACAGTATTAACTAAATTCCCAGTGAAAGTTATAGGAACTAATATATTTACTGTATATGTTACGGTACCTCCAACAGGAAGAGAAACCAAATCGTTAATCGCTCCTGTTTGTGTTCCTAGTACATTGGTAGAACTTCCTGATGATGCAACCGCAGTGTAAGATACATTTGCAGCAGGAATTCCTGCCGGAAGAGGATCTGAAACTGAAGCTCCAACAACACCAAAAGGTCCGCTATTGCTTACTACAATGGTGTAGGTATTGGTAGTTCCCGGGATGTACTGTGTTTTGTTATCTGTTTTTGTAACAGCTAAATCGGCCGGGAAAATTATTGGCGAATTAATACAGTGAGCACCATCATTACCAAAAGCACCTACGGAAGTTGATATCAATGTGGTAACTCCAGTAACTTTATTAAATTGGTAAAATCCTGATCCATTGTCTGCATTTCCAAAAATTTCTCCGGTAGAATTAGAAAACATTGCTCCTACCAATCCTGTTATAGTTGTGTTAGCAACTCCAATGTTGATAACAACACCTGATGTTGTGTTTATAGAAACTAAAAAACGATTTGCGCCATCAAAACCATAAAATAATCCTGAAGTTTTGTCAAAAGCAATATCATTTACTGATAATGATCTAGACAATGTTATGCTTGTAGCGGTAAGAGTACTCACATTTATTCTGTACATACTAGTACTCGCAAAATTAATGACATAAAAATTTCCTAAATCATCAAAATCGCCACTATTATATCCTCCAGTTGGTAAACCTGTAACTGCACCCAAATCTATTTCGTTACCATTGCTATCTATTTTTACCAAATGGTTTTGATTTCCAGCGTCTGTTCTTACGCCATAAATAAAATTATCTACAATGTTATATCCAATAGCATTTACTTGCATTCCTGCTGTAGAAGTACCAATTAATGTTGTTGTAAAAGGATTGGCTGCACTATTTAAAGAATATAAGGAAGTAGGTCCTCCATTTGGATACTGACTTAAGTATAAAGAAGGAGAACAAGTAAATGCCGAAAAATCTTCTATCGTATAAGTAATTGGGGTGAAAAAAGGTAGGCAATAGTTAGCTCCTGGTAACAATACGTTTCCTGTAGGGTTTTGTAATGCCATAATAATGGTTTCATCACTTTCTGCTGAACCGTCATTAACAATGCTTATGTAAGAATCTAAACTAATTGCGGTTGCTAAAGTTCCGTCATAATTTCCCGCAGGAATAGTGATGTTAATAAGCCCAGTTGCGGGTACCGTGGTGTAATCTACTCCTCTTACTGCTGTTCCTCCTGTAATATTAAGCTGAACTGTAGAGGCAACAGGTACACTCCCCGAAAGAATTATTTTTGGCAAATTTGCAGTAGGTACAACTTCTAAACCTTGATAGGTTGGGTTATTAAATCCTGCAACTGTGTTGGTCGTAACTATTTTTACATCATCTAAAAAATTACCCGCCGATATTTGACCTCCAGAAGAACTTACTGCTCTAAATCCAAAATTAATAGTTTGCGAGGAAGAACTGGAATTAGTCCACGTTCCTTCATAATACGTCCATCCATTTGCGTTGGTACTCACTTTTACAGCTGTTGTAGAAGCAGCAACAGAACCTGATACTACTTGATGTGTTCCTGATGAAGAATTATTGTCATCAAATTGTGCAACATCCTGATCATTGATTACCAATGCCATTCTATCTACTCCGCTTCTTCCTCTATGAGCAAATGACCACGAAAATGTTTCATTTGGGAGTACACACATAGGCTCCTGAACAAGCATTCCGTTTGCACCGGCGTTGAGTTCTACAAAGTAGTTTCCTTCGGCAGGGATTACTGAACCGAATCCAGATCTCCAGAATTCCATAAATGAGCCATTTACTGGTATTGCGGGATTGTCATTATTCATCCCAAGAGGATCGGTAGTGCTCCATCCGGGAACCAATGCCTCGCTGATATAATCTTGAAACAACCCTACACTTCCTTGCTCGAACCCACCATTTTTGAAAACTCTTACTGGTGGAACATTGGTTTGAAATACCTGTACTTCCGAAAAGCCCAGTGAAGTATCTTGTAAACTAATAATTCTGATGTATCTCGCTTCGTGAATGCCGACATTTAATCGTAGTACAGGTCTGCTAACAGCATTGATGGTTTCTGTTGGAAATACGGGACCTAAATTTTGACCTGCATTTCCTGGTGTATTTGGGTTACCTGCTGTTTCTCCAAACAGATTGTTACCAAAAAGTTGTGCATTCGCTTCGGTATAAATTAACCTGTTTAAAAAAGAATTTGATAAATAGGTTCCCGAATCAGGTTGTGCAGTGGGTGTAAAAGCTACTGTACTTGGCCAGGTCACAATCATAAATCTTCGGTCATTAGTACCAACACCGAGACCACCCAGCGCAATGTTTTCTATAGGATAATCTGCTCCCAAATCTATTTGAATCCATTCTGCATCGGGATGAGATTGTGTACTTCCTGTTTGGAAATTGGTGGAAAAATCTCCGTCTACTAATGCGGCTGCACTGCCTGTTCCTGTAGAATAAGTAACATTTTTGCCAATCGCAAGATTAGTTTGTGCATGTATTGAAATGTTGACAAAAAGAGATATTAATAATACTGTATATAATTTTTTCATTTTTTTTATTCTTACTTGCTTTTAATAAAATTCTTTATTAAAAAACGTTACTATTAAATTTACGGTTTCCAGAAAGACCATTTGCTGCCGTTGTACACCGCTAATCTCTTTGCACCGGTTTTATTGATGTAAACCATCATTCCCGGACTTGGACTTGGAATATTTTGTACATCACTTACCGTTGGTAAAACCATCGCTTTGGTATTAGATTCCAACACCAAAACACCATCTACTGGTGAAGTAGTAGCTCCGATAATGGCTTTAGCAACTACATCTTCCGTTATTATTGGTTGCACACTTAGTTGTGTGGTTATATTGGCATCCTGTCCGCTTAGATCTACCCAACCGTTAGTTCCCGGGTTGGTATTGCCGTTGTAATATTTTACACGGGCTTTAGCAGCATCTGTTGCATCTAAAACTATAGAGCCTTCCACAGGCGAAAGTGTTCTTACATAGGGCAAAACAATGCCTTTATCATTGGTATTCGCGAATTCTAATAAGACAGATGTTTTATTTGCCACTGTTCCTAAAGCATCTCCAATAATAACTTGGGAAAATGCCTGAGCTGAAAATAAAATTAGTGTGGATATAATTACTTTTTTCATTTTTTGTTTTATAAAAGTTTTTAGAAACATCTAAAAGCGCAAATCCCTATAAATGAAGCCATTCGGATTTTGAAAATCCGAAATGATTTGATAGTTTTTAACACGAATTTTAGATAAATTTGGATTGAATTAAATTTAGAAATCTCTCATTTAATTAAATGAAATAGAATTAAGAAATTGGCGGTGGTCTCACCGAAAATATTTCAGAAAAATGATGCAGATTTCTCTTTTGGCTGTATGAAAAAATCGTTTTTTGGGAAACAAACTTTTTCTTCAATAAGAGAGAAAATACAGCGGGATTTTGAAATTTAGAAAAATGCTGTAGATTATTGCTTGGTGCAACAGAATTTGAATTTTTAGAATGATTGATATAGCTCGAAGATTCTGGCGAAAGCGGGTCATATATAGCTTCATCAGATTTTATTTTTGGATATTTCTTCGGTTCTTTGCTGACAGCTTTCAGCAATTTTTCTTTTTTGGGCTTAGAAGACTTTGCAATAAGATTTTCTTCCTTGTTTTTTTTAGACTTATTCTCCAATAAAACAATTTCTCCCTGAAAAGCTTTTTCTGTATCATAGATAGTTGAACCTTCTGAAACATAAATTACTGCATTTGTCGGGATGGTTGTCGCAGAAGAATCTGGCAAAATATTTTGAGCCTTTGAGGAAATAGTAGAAAACATCAGAATAAAGCAAAAAAATGCCGTTAAATAAGCATTTAACTTTAAATTTACTTTATTCCAAATTTTTTTTTCCAATGATGTGTTTTTGTAGAACTTTTTGAACTACTTTGCAAAGATATGTAAAAAAAATATCCTTTGTAAAATAATCAATACGTAATGCATAAGTTATTAATATTTTCAATTAATTTTTTTGTACAGGCTTAATCAAAAAAAATCCCTCTTCTATCGAAAAGGGATATAATAAATTTAAAAGTTTGATTTCTACGGCTTCCAGAAAGACCATTTTTTGCTGTTGTTACACTGCTTTTGAAGCATCTGTTACATCTAAAACTATCGCACCTTACTGTCTTAAGTGTTCATACATAGGGTAAAACAATGCCTTTATTATTCGTATTGGCAAATTCCGGTAAAACGGATATTTTATTCGCTGCTGTTCCTAAAGCATACACGATGATTACCTGAAAAAAAAGCCTGTACGGAAAACAGAAATAAACTTGATCTAATTAACTTATTCGCTTTTTTTAATTTTAAAATAGTTAATTAAAAAGCGTTGTCAAAAGTTGAATTCTAACAACGCTATAAAATTATTACTGACAAGTCGGGGTCGAGAAACAACTCCAAACACCATCTGCATATATTTTCAAACATTTGCTGAAAAGGTCATACACCATCATTCCTTCCTGCGGATTCGTAATTTTATTCAGATGATTTGCGGCAGCGGTTTGTGCCGGGTCAGAAGTCATTCTGGTTACAACAAATCCTTTGGTGTTGGATTCTAAAACCGTGTGAGCCGATTTACGGATCATTGGCCAGTTGCCATTATCGGTTCCTGCGCGTTTTAAAAGAGTAATACCATGCTTTGAATCTATTCCAGCCATTGCAGTATTTGCATCATTGTAACAAACCACACAAACTGCTGCTTTTACTCCTGCATTCGCAGAACTTCCTACGCTTTGTCCCGTCGTCTGGTTTACAATAGTTGGAATTCCGGTGCTTCCTACACAAGTAGTTCCTCCGCAAAGATTTTGATTTAGAGCGGTGGAACCTGTTCCTACGGATAATGTTCCTCCAGCCGAAACTAAGTTTGAAAGTGGCAGATTATTACCTCCTTCTACTGCATCTAAACAATTATCGTTATCAGAATCTAAGTCTAAATAATCTGGAATACCGTCGCCATCGGTATCTGTAAAACATTTAACATTCAATCCGAAACTGTCCAATAAAGCTGAAGAGTTTGAACCATAAATGTATAGTCGAACATAATAGGTAATGCCTCTTTTTAATTGATAACCTGCCAAATTTGTAACATAAAAAGTTCCTGTACCAGGAACAGTAGGATTACTTCCATTGTACAATATTGAAGGATTATTGAAAGCAGCGTTATCTGCAATTTCTATTGAAAGATTTTCTACTTTTGGCCCCAGACTGGCGGAATATCCATAAGTACTCCATTGTGTAATTTCATAAATTTTTGTAGCTGTGGATGAAAGCGGAATGGTAAACTGCACATAGTCATCATTTGCTTTTGCCTCAGAAATAGAGGTTGAATTAAGGATCTTAAAATCCCATGCATTAGCGCCTGTGGTACCAGATAATCCTGGGCCGAAGGATACGACAGTTCCTGTAACATCCGGCGCTAATGAATTTCCTCTCAAGCCTCCCGGAAAAACCTGGGTGTCCAGATCCCAAAACAAATGCCCGCCTGATGCACCCGTTAAATTACAGGTATTTTCTGTAGTATCTAAGATTCCATCATTATCATCGTCCAGATCTTGCCAGTCCGGCAGAGAGTCTCCGTCAGAATTCAGACAGTCATTTTTTGTAATATCTCTCGATTGTCCTATGCCTTGGCCTTGATCCCCTCCGGAATCTGCTGCACCGCCAGAATTTACCAAAACAGGTATTCCTTGTGCATCTACACCTCCCGCAATACTACCATTAGTAATAATCTGTGTTGTGACAACATTTTCATCTCCTTCAATCGCATCGAAACAACCATCGTTATCACTATCCAAATCTAAATAATTAGGAATGGTATCGCCATCGGTATCAATCCCTGCACAAGCAGTTTTTATAAAGTAATCTGGAGTAGCACCCGCAATAGCAGCTCCCGAAAAGTATATTTCAATTTTACTTACATTAAAAGGAGTTTTTATAGAGACCATATCCTGCATTGGAGTATGGGCTCCGATATTATTGGTGGGATTTGTAGCAAGTCCGTAAGTAGCATTACTTGTTAATCCTAAAGATCCTACGGTTGCAGAAACAATTTGTGTAATATAGGGAAGCAGATTAGCAATCCTATTTCCGCTTGCATCATAATAGTTAATATTTACAATTTCTTGATTGTCAAAATCCATCAGCCAAAATTCTAAGTTGGTGACATTAGGCGTAAATGTATAGGTTACTTTACTTCCGATTGAACCTGGATCAATTACTTTTCCACCGCCATAAGGAAACTCTGCGGTAGAATAAGTATAAGCAACTGCGGCAGATGCAGTATTTTCTGCAAGTGTTACTGTTGTTGGTGGTGCAGTAAAAATATTACTTGAAGTAGGGTTTGGATCATTTATCACTAAATCTGAACCACAAGTATAACCTTCTACACTGTCTAAAATTCCGTCATTATCATCATCCAAATCCACTGTATCTGCTGTACAATCTCCATCGCTGTCCAAAAGGATTTCGTAGGAAATGGTTTTTACATCTACCAAAGTAAATGTGGTAACATCAGTACGTTGTGTTGTAGAAGTAAAGGTGTAAATTCCTGGCGTGGTTTGGTTAATGGTGATAGGATTGGTTGCACTTGGTCCATACGTGTAACCGGAAGGCCCTGTTCCCGACCAAGAATAACCGAAAGTTGCCCCCACATTTGCCGAAGAACCGGTAGCTTGCAACTGTACCGATTTGTTAAGACATGCTAAATCGGTTTTGGTAATGGTAGAAGAAATGTCTGTTGCTAAAGCATTAAAGGTAGCAAAATCGTACGCCGCTCCTCCTCCGCTACAAGATGCTACTACTGTTGTTCCAATGGTTATAATTTTATTAGCATTACAAGCACCAGAATCGGTAAAAGCACCAGAATTAGAAAAATCTAATTTTACATTTGCCGGTAAAACAAGATTAGATGCCGAAACGTTATAATTAATTGTTCCACCATCTAAGTGCAAATAGGGCGTAGTAATGGTCATCGTCATACCATTAGTGTTCATGCGAAGCATTCCATTAATGGTAAGATTACCAATGGTGTAATTTGCTGCATTTACTCCATTTATAATATGCCCTGTTTGTATCTTTACGCTGTAACTTCCTGCGGTGGCACCAGGAAAAACGCCAGCGGTGGCATTTACCCAGGTAGTCCCATCGAATCTTTGCCAAGAAGCATTATTGTTCCAGGCACCCGAAGCAAGGGAGCGAAAATCTCCTAAAACTTGCGCACTTATAACCTGAAAGGAAATAAGTAAAAAAAATAAAAAGAATTTTATTTTTTTTGAAAGTTGTCTGTTTATCATGGCTTTTGTTTTATTTTTAAAATTATAAATCGTTCAAAAATTTCTTTTCAAATAGCTCTATACAAAAATTATTGAAATCTAAACTTTCCGGTTGAAAAGCAAATTAATTTATGGCTTCCAATAGCTCCATTTACTGCCATTAAAAACAGCGAGTCTTTTAGCTCCCACTTTATTAATGTACACCATCATTCCTGGACTGGGGCTTGGAATATTATCAGTGCTGGAAACCATCGGTAAAACCATGGCTCTGGTTGTGCTTTCTAAAACTAAAACTCCGTCCGCAGAGCTTGTGTCTGACCCAATAATAGCCTTAGAGCCTGATAATTCTGGTGCTTGTGCAATAGTGGGCTGTTCGGTAAGTACAGTAGAAATATCTGCGGTTTGTCCGCTTAAATCTGCCCATCCATTAGATCCCGGAGCTGTGTTGGCGTTATAGTATTTCACGCGCACAGCGGTCGGCGTACTTGCATCCAGTAAAATCGTTCCTTCAGTAGGTGAAGAAGGAATTGTTCTTACATAAGGTAAGACAATACCTTTATTGTTGGTATTGGCAAATTCTAAAAGTACCGATGTTTTAGTGGCTGCCGTTCCTACAGCATCTCCTATAATCACCTGAGAAAATGATTGAATTGAAAATAGAATAAATCCTGATAAAATTATTTTTTTGGTCATGCTAATTAAATTTTAAGTTATTTTGAGAAAATTTTAGTTTTAAATTCTTTTACTTTAAAAAAGTTAGTTTTAAAAAGCGTTGTTAAAACTTAAAGCCTTAACAACGCTTCAATATTATTTACGGACAAGCTGGCGTAGAAAAACAAGACCAAACTCCGTCTGCATAAATTTTTAAACATTTGCTGAACAGATCATAAACCATCATTCCTTCCTGTGGACTGGCAATTTTATTAAAATGATTTGCTACTGCAGTTTGTGCAGGATCAGAAGTCATTCTGGTGATTACAAATCCTTTGGTATTGGATTCTAAAACGGTATGGGCAGATGTACGAATCATTGGCCAGTTACCATTTTCGGTTCCTGCTCTTTTTAACAGTGTAATTCCGTGTTTGGATTCTACTCCTGATGCTAATGATGGATCGTTGTAGCAAACTAAACATACTGTCGCTTTTATTGCGCTGTTTGCTGAACTTCCTACGGTTTGTCCGCCGCTTACAATAGTAGGAACTCCGTTTGCATCTACCGTATTTCCTAAATTTTGGTTAGGCGCTGTACTAGTTCCTCCTGTTACCGTTCCTCCGGCTGCAACTAAGCTTGAAAGAGGCAAATTGTTACCGCCTTCTAATGCATCTAAACAGCCGTCGTTATCGGAATCTAAATCTAAATAATCTGGGATTGTATCGCCGTCGGTATCTCTTTGGCAAGCTATAAGGCTTACATTATCAATCTGTACATCATTTGCTGCAGCACCTGTTCCAGAAGAAACAACATCTTCAATAACAAGCTCTACAATTCCATTCGCTGGTGCAACAAAGTTGATTGATTTATTTACTAATGTCCAAGAACCTCCTGCGTCTGCAACAATTTGTGCTGCCGATTGAGAATATAACGAACTGCCGTTAATTAATACAGATAATGTTGCTGTTCTCGTGGTTAAGTTTGTATTAGCAGCAACAGAAAAATTTAAAGCATAAATTTTACCCGGCTCTAATCCGGAAATAGTTTGGGATAATGTAGAAGTTCCGGCTGCATCATTAAATAATTCTGCGCGAGGATCTACAGCAGCATTACTACTACTAAGTCCCCAATTACCAGAAACCGTCCAATCGGCTAAAGTACCCGATGTTCCATTAGTTCCAAAAGTTCCATTTACGATTTTTTCTACACTGCCACATTCATCAGAATCTAAGATCCCGTCATTATCATCATCTAAGTCGCAACCATTAAAAACACTATCTCCGTCAGAATCTATTGTACCACAACCAAGAGGTCCATTACAAAGCGCGCTGTTTAAAGTGACGTTTACAAATCTTGTTACACAATTTGTCCAAGTGATTTTACACGTGTAAGTTCCATTATAACTATTGGCATAATTCGCAATGGCATATATTCTTGTATTAGAAACTACTGCTCCTGCAGGATTAGTCCATTCATAACTTGCACCCGCATAATAAGGCATTGTAAGAGCATAAGGAGAGCCGTTACATGGTTGTGAGGTATTAGAACCGTTCAAAGCTCCCATTGTTTTAATTTGTACAGAACCGATGGCGGATCCACAAGCATCAATAAGCTGCAAATCGTAGGTTACATTTGCGGTAAGACCAGTAATTACAGTATTTGCAGATGCATTAGTAATAGTAGTCCATGTAGGCGAACCTGTTTGCTTATAATTAAGTGTAAATGGTGCTACACCGTTTAAATCTAAATAGGTAGAACCTGTGGTTAAAGGAATTCCTAAAGCATCTTCGCAAATAACCCCCACAGAAGAAGAAATTACAGGACCCGTTGTAGAATTGGTAATACTAACCATGCTTCCAGGGACAGTATAAGAACCTGAACAACCATTTACACGCAATCTTGTAGTATAAGTACCTGGTGCAAGATTGTTAAAAGTTCCTGTAAAGCTACTTGCAATAACCGTTCCTGAACTGTTCAAAAGTTCTACGGTGTGGGTGTATGCTCCATTATATACTTTAGTAGAAGTTATTGTTCCAGTACCACCACAATTAGAAGTGGCATTAGAAGATAAACTTTGACTAAGTAAATGACCTCCTGAAGTGACGGTAATACTTTGGTTCCGAGTAACTCCACAAGAGGTAAAAGCAATGTTGTATGTTCCTGGTAGCATATTGGTCCAACCCCAGTATTTGCCTTCTACAACTAAAGCATTTACTCCAACATTAGACGGACCCGACGTGATGGTAACCACCGCATTTGCACGGTCTGGTAAATAACCATTAATCTGCACCAAAACTTGAGTAGTGCCATTTTGAGTTAGTGTCCCTGGTTCGCATCTCCATTTATCAAAACTCTGAACAGAAAGCACTGGTATACCTCCAGATTGTGGATTGGTTACAGTTTCAGTAATAGTTTCGTCGCAAGCATCTACATACGTTACGGTATAAGTGCCCATAGGAAGACTTCCTGTAACCCAAGTACTTTGCGGTCCATATTCCTCAAAAGTAGTATCTGTATATACCGTTAAAGGAGTAGGAGTAGTACTGTCTTTCACCGTTACGGTAACAGGATATCTCCAGTAGTATTTTCCTGTAGAATTTCCAGATATCGTCATGGTTTCTGGCCCTGGAGTTGGACAACCCGATGATGAAGCAACAGCACCAATTACATTTGCTTCTCCGTTATTACTCCCATCTGTTAAATTGCTAATATAAGTGGTTGTAAGTCCACAAGAATTGGTTGCAGTAACATGATAGATGTGTGACGTACTTTCTGTGTAGGTGAAAGGAGTTCCGGTATAAGTACCGTCAAACAAAATAGCTCCGGAGGCATTGGTATCTCGAATGACTAATTTCACCCCTTCCGGAAGAAAATCTGCCGCGGAAATTCCGGTTCCACTTGCATCAGCAAACCAAAAAGTTCCTTGAGCCTGATTAGAGGCACATACTTTTTTCCCTTTCCAATAAAACTCAAAAGCAGGTAGATCAGCCGAAATGGTTCTGGTAAAATTGGTATAAGCACCACAAGCATCTTTCACACGAATTTGATAAGTCCCAAATGCTGTAACATTGGCAATATTACTGGTAGAATAGCTACTCAAAGCATCATCATATCCTGAATTATTATTCAAAACAACAGAAAATTGATATGGTGCATTTCCACCAATAACATTATTGATGGTAAAAGTACCACCCTGTGTAAAATTGGTACAAACATTTGAAATTGAAATATCTGCATTCGAAATTGGTACATAGTTATTAGCGACCGTAATATCAGGACTGTTAGAATACACAATACTGTTATCAATTGAACATACTACTCTTACTTGATAATCTGTACCCGGCTGTAAACTTGTGAAGGTGTACGGACTTGCAGGAGCAACGACAGATTGTTGTATTGTACCACCTTTTATCAACTGAATAGTGGTATTAATGGCACTGCTAAAAGTTGCAGTTATTGTCCCATCTCCGGCGCAGGTATTTGCCGTGGCGGCAATTGTGGTTGTGACACTTCCTGCCGAAGCACACTGTGCCTTCATTTGTATGCTGAATACACTAGCTAAAGGTATCAGCAATAAAAAAAATAGTTTTTTCATTGTGTTAAAATTCAATTATTTGTTGTTTTATTTTTTTATAAATTGTTTTGTTATTTTCGTACTGTCGCTCAATAGAATTTTCAGGAAATATTTTCCCGATGGAAGCATACTGATATTAAGGATCTTGCCATCAGCAGATGTTATTAATTTGGCATCCATTCCATAAATATCAACCTTAATAACATTTTTGTCTGTCTTAATTTTCAAAACATTGCTGGCAGGATTAGGATATATTTCCACCTCTCTTCGGGACGCATCATCAGAGGTATTTAAAGTTCCTGTTGTGGTAATTTTTACGTCATCTACTAATAGTGCGGACGCTTCCTGCGTAATACAGCGAATTCCTACCCTAATGGCTTGTCCCGAATAGGCATCTAGATTGTAGGTGAAATTTCTCCAATTATTATCAATATTGGCATTTTGTGGAACTTGTTGATAAGGGAGCGCGTTGATGATGGTAAAATTCGCAGCAGAGGTTGGGTTTCCAGAGCCAACATACACTCCAATTTGAAATCTTTCATCTCCATACGAACTGGAAAGCGTTTTAAGATACATAGAGATTTGGTTTCCAGAAGCTCCTAACATTACCACTGGTGTAATAAGCCAATCATTATTTCCCTGGAAAGACTGTACCATTTGTCCTGCCCAACAAGCCGCATACTTTTGCCCACTTCTTGGATTAAAATTTCTGATATCACCCGTTGCACCAGTAAAATCGTTTGTTGCGTTAGATTGTGAAAAATTAAAAATCTGGTACGCCATTTTTTGACCTGCGTTAGGCCACGTAGCTACCCAATTTACAGGTGGAGCTGGGTCACCGCCGATCGTTGTAGTTGTATTCAGCTGATCCAAATCTAAAAGTCCCCATTGCCCCATATTTGCTATGGTAAAATCTGGATAACTTTCGAAATTCTCGTCTAGTAATACCGTTTGAGAATAATAGAGATTTGTGACAGTTAACCCCGCCATTAATAGATGTTTCCTCATATTTTACTTTTTAAAAATTGTTTGAAAAGAATGATAGCCATGTACAATTTTATTTTCGTACTGCGCTGTAGAGAACGAATCATTCTTACTTAAATGATGTAAGAATATTATCACAGTTTTCAACTAGTTATTCTCACTTAGCATTAAAATCCAAATGAAAATAATCAGAATCGAAATAAAATAGTGAAAAAGTGCTCTTTATGACACAAACTGGCACTCAGTAAGAACTGTTCTAGATTTGAACGGTAGGTGGTGGCCGAGAGTAAAAAGAGTCGGAAAATTCAGAAAGTACCAGATTTTTATCTTTGTAAATCTTTTCTAAATGTACGTATACTGGAGTATTGAATTTTGTGTAATGAAAAACAACTTCGTTTTCTACAGTGTGGCTCGATCTCTGTACGGAATTGTTTTTAGCAAGGCTGTTGCCATTTAGTATCTCATGAGAAGACTCTGTTTTTTTTAAAAACAGTTTGGACTTTCTTTGAGTAATGACTTTTGATTTCTTTTTTAAAGAAGCAGCCTTTAAGCTTAGTGATTTTTCAGAAATAATTTTAACAGGCTTTTTTTCTTTTTTGTACCCATTTTTGACAGCAGCAATTGTCACTATTCTACCACTAAAATTTGAACTGTAGGAAACTACAACAGAATTTTCAGTAACGTAAATAATTCCTTCACTGCTATGGTCAAAAGACTGAGCCGCTGTTTTTGGTATAAAACAAAGAAATATAAAAAGAGTAAAAAATTTAATTTTAAGACTTTTTGAATAAAAATGTAAAAATTGTTTTATCGAACCATTCATCATTTGTTCTCTTGATGACAAATGTAATTTACCGATTTAGCAATCCCAAAATATTTGCTACGTTATACTACGCACCAGCCACTCAACACTACGCAAGAAATTTAAACAGTTGATTATCAGCATATTATTACTCCGTGAAATTAAATGATACACTTAGCTTTTCTACTTAAAAATTTTGTAGAAATAGAAAAGTTTCTTCTGAAAGATCCAGTTTTTTTCGGATTCGATATTTTTTTGATGTTACAGCCTTCATCGATAATTTTTTCACCTCGGCAATTTGTTGGTCATTCAATCCTATTTTTATTAGTGCAGCAAATTCGAGATCAGAATTTTTCATTGTCGGATTTTTCAGTAAAAGTTTTGTATTAAAATCTGGAAATTTTTTTAAAAAATTAATGTAAAATGAATGATTGCTATGTAAAGCAAGATTTAGCAGTTCAGCATAACTAATTGATTCTTCGCAATCCTGAGTTTCTGTCTTTTTTTTCTTACTTCTAAAACAATATATAAGAACACCAATTAGTAAGCCTAACAATAAGCTTAATAACATAAAATTTGTTAGACTATCACTTTTTTTTGGTTTGTTAATCTTTGCAATTCTATCCAGCATTATATATCTTGCAGTATCTAAATCGTCATTTAATTTAATCGATTTATTTAGATATTGTATCTGATTTTCTAAATCATTTTGCCTTTTACATAAAGCAGCGATTTTTGGATATATGAGAGCTAAAACCGATTCATTCTGAGATTCTATAGCAGTACTTTCCACATCTTTGTAAATTTTATACATTAGATCTGTCTCATTTTTGCCGGACATACTATTAGTTAAAAAATCTGCTTTATTATTTTTAAAATATGCCAGATTGTATAAATCCTGATTGTTTTTGAAATAAAACTCTTGTATTTTCAGATACTTCTCAGCATTTTTATTTTCTCCCAATTTTAGATAAGCTGAACAAAGCATATTATATGTTTCGACCAATAAGTATTTTTTTACCGTTGATAAGTCATCAAGAAAAAGCAACTCATTCTCTCTTTTTTTTGATAGTGAGACAACCCTGCCATACTCATTCATGTCATTAAAATATTCTGAATAAATCTTAAAATAATAATTTTTTGCCAAATGTTTTAAATCATTTTCACTTATTTTTTCTGTAAGATTCTGTGCCTCATCAAGTTCTTTTTTGCCATCATTGACTAATCCTACATATAGAAATACACCACCTCTCATAGATTTGGCTATAGATTGCGAGTAAAAGTCTTCGTTTTCGGAACTTATTTTTTCTATTAGGTCAGTTTGAAAGATAATTTGATCAAAGTTTTTCTTAGCATAATAATTCGTCAATACCAAATTCAAAAGCGCATCAACTTTCCCTTGAGAAAATTTATATTTTTCAGACTCTGTTAAAAGTTTTTTAAGCTCCTGCAATTTATAGTCTGTAAGATTTCCATTAGGAATTTTTTGTAGAGCATTTTGTCGACTTGTAATATGTTTAATATTAATGCTTTCTTGTGAACAAAAAGAAGTACTTATCATTAAAAAAAAAATGCCGATTATCAATTTTGCCATTACTTATAAAATTAGTTTATATTAGACATCCAAGTATGAAGATCATCATCCTTAGATAAATTGAGCTTTTTCCGAATTCTGAATTTTTTACTTTCTACAGCTCTTACAGTAAAATCTTTAATAGATGCAATTTTTTTTGTATCAAAATTTAATTTTATAAACGCACATATTTCCAACTCATCTGTTTTTAGCGTACTGTTTATCTTAAGTAACTTTTCCATAAATGCAGGAAGATATTCGTGAAACATCTTTATAAAAGAACCATCGTCTTTAGAAGCTAATTCTACCAATTTTTCAATGGGAATGATTATTTTAGATGATTCTTTAATTTTATTGTAATCAAAAGCCGTACTTTTTTCTGAAGATTCTTTAGTACCGTTTTTCTTATAGTACCAATACCAACCTGTGACAATAAATAGAGCCAAAATACCTGCAATTTTATATAAATCAGCATTATTATCAGGTAAAATCATTTCGGTTTTTGTTAGTTTCTTTTCTGCTAGCGGATATATTTTTTGAAGATATTCCTTTTTTTTTATCTGCAAACTATCTTTGATGTTTTTGGTTTTTTCCAAATATTTGATCTGCATTCTTTTGTCTTTCATCTGATCAAAAACATTAGCCATTTCAGGATAAATAAGCTCAAGTAGTTGTGTATTTTGAATTTCTTTTGCGTAAAATTCTGCTTTATCAAAATGATATAAAGCACTGTCAAGATAATTCACATTATTTCTGGCATTTTTAAATTCAAACTCACCCTTGAGTTTATGATAGGTTGCTAAAATAAATTTATCGTTTGTATCCTTAATATTTTTTTCCATTAAATCTAGGTAGTATTCAACTTCATTGTAATTTTCCAATGTGAGATTGATACCAGATAATGATTTCAGCGCAGTTAAAATTAACTTATTTCTACTTGGAACATTTTTTTTCATCAGGATTGCCTGCGAATATTTTTGTTTAAGAAAATAAATGCATGAATCCATATAAATTTTATCTTTACTAAGGTTATACCGGTCTTCATAGTAATTTGAATATCCAGAATAAATTTCAATTTTTGCAATTATTCGATTATCTGCATCTTCAATCTTTTTACTTGTTTCTAATGCTTCCCTAAGTTCCTTTATAGCATATTGTGGTAGTCCCGAAAAAAAATAGGCTCGTCCACGCAGTATTTTAGATTTAGTAATCCCGCTGTAATTCTCAATTTTAAGCGCAATTTTTTCCGCCTCGCTCATATCAAGAATAACTTTATCGTAGTCTTTTTGCCTGCGCAATTTAAACGTGGAAATTCTCAGCAACGCTTCCATCTGTCCCTTAGGGTAATCAATTTCTTTAGAACGATAATACAATTCTGTATAAACCGACTGTAAATCAATGTTAAGAGGATCCAAAATAACTTTCTGGTTTGTGACAATAAAAAGACTGTCAATCTGGTGAATAGTATTGATATTCTGAGAAATGCAGAAATTCCAAAACAACGAAAATAAAACAGTCAATGTTAATTTCATGATACAACTAGTATTATACCGAAATGAAACAAATTGCATAGTGATTTGACCGTAGATTGAAAACGAAGAATCACTTTTACATAAAAATCAACTTTAACGTTGAAAAAATTCAGTTTGAGAATCATTAAATGTGTTTTTATTTGAACGAGGTAAAATTTTGTACCAACAAAAATATTTAAAAAAGCCGACTCCTTTATATGGAAACAGCTTCAAAATTTATTCTTGATATTAACAACAAATATATAAATATTTTTAAAAAAATATTTATTAGAGCAAATATAATAAGCCAGTATATCTCATTTGTAGTATTTATTACTTGTGAAAATAGAGCATTAATGAACTTAATTAAGTGCTAAAACTTGATTTTATTCTTGTATAGTCCAACTGTAATCAATATAAGACACGAGCTTTAAACACGATTGCTTACACTCGTATTCTATTTGTTTTCTTAAAGAAGTTAAAAAAGAGGTTAGAAACTGTTTATAGAAGGTGTACCTGTTTATTGGTGAATAGTTATTTGATAGTCTAAAGCCTAGACATCCAGATGTACATATTTTCGTCTGAATTAATATTGAGTTTTTTTCTAATTCTGTGCTTTTTTGCTTCTACAGCACCAACGGTCATTTTCTTTATCGTAGCAATCTGTTTAGTATGCATGTTAAGTTTTACGAAAGCACAAAATTCTACATCAGAGATTTTTATTGTAGGATTGATCTTCAGGAGCGTTTTGTCGAAATCTTTGAATGTCTTTATAAACTGATAGTAAAAAGAATGATCGTCTTTCATTGCCAATTGAAAAAGTTCGTTGATAGATAATGCGTCATCGTCACTGGGATTCGAAACCTCCACAACTTTATTCTCTGTTAAAGGATATTTTTTTGTAGCGGATTTACGCTTTAACAAAAACAACACAAGTGATATGCTAAAAACTACAAATAATCCACCAATCCAATAATAAAAACTGTTATTTGTTTTACTGTCGATATTGCTTTTTTTAATCAGATTCTGATCATTTGCTTTTTTCACATTCAGTTTTTTTTCAACATCCAGACTATCAGTGAGATTATTTTTTTTTGAGAAATTCCAATTGATTTTTAACATCATTTTTTTTTGCATAAGCCTCTGCCAAATCATTGTAGATAAACTTTAGCAGTAAATCATTACCTGTCTCCTTTGCGTACACTTCTGCTTTCTTGAAGTGTACGATAGCACTGTCTAAATAGAATTTGTTGTTTTGTTTATTTGCAAATTCAAACTGTGCCTTGCTGTTATGATAGGTCGCCAAATCGAATTGGTGGTGTCTTTTGTGATGTACTTTTCCTGAATTTTTAGGTAATATTCTGCTTCTTTAAACTGCTGGTTCAGAATATAGGCTCTTGTAAGATTTCGTCTTGCATTCTGCATTCCGTAGATTTTATGGGAATCTTTATTATCCATCAGTTTCGCTTCAGAAAACATTTTTCTATTATAATAAATACAGCTTGCAATGTCATCTAATTCATCAGAAATACTTCCAAGAATATTATAAGAATTTACTTTGATGTTACGTTGCTGATCTTTATCTTTCACTTTATATACAAAGTTAAAAACATCCAAAACTGTTTTTTTTGATTCTTCCAGTAGTCCTAAAATGCAAGAATGCATATCCTCGGTGTAATCTTGCCATACATACACTGTAATAATCATCTATTGATAAAGCCAGCTCCTCCACTTCATCTGTACTGGAAATTATTTTGTTGTATTCCTTGCGTGCATTGATGCGAAAAACTTCTAATTTTAACAAAGCCTCAATTTGCCCTTTTTTGTAGTTGATTGCCTTTGATTGATAGAAAATTTCAGTACAGAGAGCCGTATAATTCTTGCCGTCATTATCGTTAAGTACTTTTTTGACACTCAAATTTGCGCTGTCAATTTGCTTTATCGTCATCTGACGTTGTGATTTAATGAAAATACAGCAAAAAAAAGCAATATGGTAAAGGAATATTTCATATAAGCAGTATTTTAAATTAAAATATTGGCAAAAATACCATTTTATTTGTTTTCAGAAGGATTAAGATTTGTATATGACCAAAAAAGATAAATCCGGTCTCTTTCGAAAACGGATTGTTGTTATTGCAGATAATGTACTTCACCCCAAAATTTCGGAAATTAGGACTAATATTACAATGATCTACCAATTAAAATAAAATTTTACACCTTATTGCTACCGAAATAAAATTATTAATGCTAAAAAAAATATTTCGTCTTTCTATACGCTTTTGCTACAAAATCATTTTCATCAAATTCCAAGTACAGGTAAACTGATTTAAACCAAGAAGTTTTAATTTTGTAACTCCATGTTTTACAAAAATCAGCATTAAATTCGTCGCCTAAAATGGTAATAATTTCTTTTTTATTTTTTCCAATTAACGCCATATTGCTTTTCATAAATTCTAATTCTCGATTGAAAAGTTTAAATAAACAGGAGCAATTATAATTTCTACGGTTTCCAGAAACTCCAAACCGTCCCATTGTACAGACAAAGCATATCGTTGGACAAATCGTAAACCATCATTCCTGCACTTGGTGCAATTACGCTGCTGTATTTGTCTACTAAAGGCAAAACCATTGCTTTGTTGGTGTCGGTGAGAACCAAAATTCCTTCTGTATTATCGGTTGCTGCTGTTGTTCCTATTGCCGCTTTGGCGTTGGTGAGTTCTGTTTTGGTGTCTTGGAGTGATGAATCTACTTGATTATTGGCAATTCCTGTGATGGTTTCTGTTTTATTTTTTACGGTAAGATCAAACCAACCGGAAGCAACTACAGAAGCAGGAACTTTATATTTTATTTTATAATCGGAAAGATCAAAAATCATCGTCCCGTTTTCTGTTGCCGTCATAGCGGTGTACTCTGAAGTTGGTTGTGCTGCTAAGGTAGAAACCCATGGCAAAATGATGCCTTTTTGTTTGGTAGCGTCTGATCTATCTGCTGCGCTTCCGGTATTTCCAAATTCCAGAGAAACGGAAGTGTTGGTTACGCTTGGTTTTCCTATTGCAACTTGTGCCGAAGAAAAAACAGCAAAAGTGAGTAAAGTGATGGTGAATATATTTTTTTTCATCGTAATATTTATTTTATTGAATTATAGAAATGTAAGATTAGAGAAACCAATCCTCAGATTTAATTTTTTTGAATTTTTTAAAAAAACTTTGTCAAAGTTCTAAACTTTGACAAAGTTGAGTTATCATTTAATTTACAGTAGGACAAGTTTGTGTGCTGAAACATTTCCAGCCGGAAGCGGTTCCGTCTGTATTTATTTTCAGACAATTTACGGTGGTATCATATACCATCATTCCTTTTGCAGGGTTTGCAATATCCGTAGAAGGATTGACTACTCTGTTCATTACAAATCCTTTGGTTTTGGATTCTAAAGCAGTCCAGGCACCGGTTCTTACCATTGGCCAGTTTCCGTTATCGGCTCCTGCTCTTCCAAGTGAAGTAATTCCGTGTTTGGTTGGGATTGCTCCTGTTCCGGTTGTGGCTGGTTTGTAACAAGCGCCCCCAATTGGAGCACCACAAACGGTACTGTTTAATGTAAGGTTTACAAATCTTGTTACACAGGTACTCCAGGTTATCTTGCAGGTATACGTTCCATCATTCGCTGCTGCATAATTAGGAAATGTATAAGTACGGGTATTTGAAAGCACATTTCCTGAAGAATCCAGCCATTGGTAAACTGCACCTGCATAATAAGGCATTATTAAGGTGTACGGTGATCCCGGACAAGATTGCGCAGTATTACTGGCTGCTAAATTACCCATTGTTTTTATCTGAATTGTACTTGGGAAACTCCCACCGCACGCATCTTTTAAAATTATTTCATAGGTAGTATTTGCTGTTAAATTATCAATCTGCAAACTTGAACTGGAAGTATTGATTATGGCATAAGCACCGGTAGATCCTGCCACTCTGTATTGTATTTCGTAAGGGGAAACACCGGCAATATCGAGATAAGCAGAACCTGTTGCTAAAGGAACTCCTGCCGAATCTTCACAAATAACACCTGTACTTGCAGTAATTGATGGACCTGTATTACTGTCTGTTAATAACACCGTATTACCATCTATATAATAACTTTGATTACACCAAGAAGTAACTTTAAGCTTAGTTACATAAGTTCCTGCAGGGATATTTGCAAAATAACCATTTACATCAGTAGCAATAGGTGTTGATAAATTTGATGCATTATAAAGCTCTACCGTACTTGGATAACCTCCGTTATAAATTTTAGTAGAAGAAATAGTGCCACCTCCTGAACAATATGATGTTCCTGTAGAAGTTACGCTTTGTTGTAAAAGACTGCTGCTGTCAACCGTAAAAGGATAAATATTAGTAACACCACAACTTGTTACAGCAACTGTGTAATCTCCAGGCAACATATTAGACCAAGCCCAATATTCTCCATTGGGTGAATAACCTGCAACACCTACATTGCTTGGTCCACTCAGAATTGTTAGCGTTGCATTAGCATAATCTGAAAAATAACCCAATATCCGAACAATTACTTGAGCAGTTCCTGTAACTGTGTGTGTTGCGATTTGATTTCCATTGTCACATATATAACCAACATATTGTAAACTTAAAGTTGGTGTTCCTGCATTGGCAGGATCTTCAACCGTTTTCGTAAGGGTAGTTACAGGAGAACAAGTATCTGAATAAGTAACGGTATAAGTATCAAGTGGTAAAACAGAAGAAGACCACCCAGTTCCGGCAGCGGTAAGTGTTGTTGTATATACTTGTGTTCCTGAAGAATTTTTTACAACTACATTTACAGGATATGTCCAAGCTGATATAGCATCTCCATTGATTACCATTGTTTCACTTGTACCGCATCCTGAAATTGAAGTAGAGGTGCTAAAATCTACTACTTCCAAAAAAGCGGTATCCCAACAATAGGTTGCGATAAGACCACAAGGACTTGTTGTTTTTACATAATATTTTTTTGATGGTGCAAGAGGCATCGTAAAACTACTTCCTGTATAAGTTCCTGTATATAAAGCCGCACCTTGTGGAGCACAACTTCCATTTGAGGCCTGTTCGTAAATTTCTAACATTAAGCCACCTGCATTGATGTGATTTTGTAAATCAATACCTTGATCAGTATTTGCATCTACACTCCAAGCGTGCCCGATAGTGGCAATGTTGGTACCGCAAGATTTGTTAACATTGAAATAAAACTTAACAGGTGCTAAAGATGCATTGAGCTCTTTCGTAAAGGTTTTATAATTTCCACAGGCATCTCTAACGCGTATCTGATAGGTTCCAAACTCAGTCACATTCAACACATTGCTGGTTACATAATTTAAGGGTTGGTCGGGAAATGCCGGATCAAGTGATTTAACAATTAAATACATATAATTCGGAGTTCCTCCTGTTACATTATTTACCGTAAACGTACCACCTTGTGTAAAGTTTGTACAAACATTAGAAATTGAAATATCTGCATTGCTAATCGGAATATAACTGTCGGCAACAGTAATAGGGTTATTATTAGAATATACAATACTGTTATCTATAGAACAAACAATTTTTACCTGATAATCCGTTCCCGGCTGTAAATTTGTAAAAGTGTGCGGACTTGTAGGAGCAATTACAGACTGCACTATGGTACCTCCTTTCAGCAATTGAATCGTTGTGTTGATAGCACTGCTGAATGTTGCCGTTATCGTCCCATTTCCTGCACACGTATTTGCAGTGGTGGTGATAGTTGTCGTTACGCTTCCTGCTGTTGCACACTGTGCGTTAACTCTTATACCAAAAACAATAAGTGATAGTACAAGCAGGAATAAAAAAAATTTCTTCATCATTTTTTAATCTTTTTTTTTTTTGTTGTGTTTATTTTTTTTCATTATTTATTTTGTGTTTATTTTTTCATCATCTTTTTTATCATTGGCGGTCCGTTTTGAAATAGAATTTTTACGATATAATTCCCTGAAGGAAAATTACTAATGTCTATTGTTTCCGTTTTCGCTGATTTCAAAAACTTACATTCAACAGTGTAGATCTGAATTTCCTTTATTTTTTTGTCGGTCTTTATGGCAAAAACATCATTTACAGGATTGGGGTAAAGCGTTATTTCATTTTCAGAAAAATTTTCAGAAACGCCCAAAGTTCCGGTAGTGGTAATTTTCACATCATCTACTAATAAAGCAGAAGCTTCCTGCGTAATGCAGTGTATGCCAATACGAATGGTTTGTCCAGAGTATGCATTCAAATTATAAATGAAGTTTCTCCAGTTATTATCAATATTTAAGTTTTGCGAAACCAACTGATAAGGAAGCGTATTGATGATGGTAAAATCAGCGTTTGTCGTAGGGTTTCCGGAACCAACATACACTCCAATCTGAAATCTTTCATCGCCGTAAGAACTGGAAAGTGTTTTCAAATACATCGAAATCAGGTTTCCCGAAGATCCTAATGTTACCGCAGGAGTAATAAGCCAATCATTATTTCCCTGGAAAGACTGCACCATTTGTCCCGCCCAACAAGCCGCGTATTTTTGTCCGCTTCTGGGGTTAAAATTCCGAATATCTCCTGATGCTCCCGTAAAATCGTTGGTCGCATTAGATTGAGAAAAATTGAAAATTTGGTACGCCATTTTTTGTCCTGCATTAGGCCAAGTTGCTACCCAATTTACAGGTGGAGCTGGATCCCCACCAATGGTAGTAGTGGTATTCAGCTGGTCCAAATCCAAAAGTCCCCATTGTCCGAAATTGGTTATGCTAAAATTGGGGTAACTCTCAAAATCTTCATTTAATAAAACCGTTTGTGCAGGATTTTGATTAAATAAAGAGAGACCACAAAAGAATAGAAGTTTTTTCATAGAAATTATAGTTTAATTTTTAAAATAGGTTTGTCTGAAAAAAAATCAATATCTGTGTTTTAGAGGGTGCTAATTTATAGGTTTATTCTTTACATTCATCATCATAACCACTTGTTAACGTGTAAACTAACTTCGGTTAGAAAAACGTTTTTAGGTGCGTAATCTAACATTTGTTAGAAAATATGCTTTTTTAGCTCGATAGAATTGGATGATTAACTATAATTAATATAGAAATGCTACTTTCGTATTTATCGTTATTATAAAGTGTTAATTCCAAATGAGTGTATTTGAAAAAATAGAATTGTATTGCAAAAAACTAGTAGCAATTTCTGATGATGAATTGAAGCTTCTTCTTTCAAAATTTGAGGTCGTTCATTTCAAAAAAAATCAACACTTTACAAAAATTGACGAAATAGAGAATTATCTGTATTTTCTTAATTCGGGCATTGTAAAATCTTATAATATTCATAAAGGAAAGAATGTTTGTACCCACTTTTTTTTTGAAGGAGGTTTTTTTTGCAGTTTTCAGTCTTATGTAAAACATCAACCTTCAAGGTTAGGTTATCAGGCGATTACCGATACCGAAAGTTTAAGAATTCACAAAAAAGATTTGAATGATCTTTTTGATCAATACCAAAGTATTGAGCGCTTGGGAAGATTGGTTGTTCAAGAAATATTTATGACTTATCTGAACCAATACACTGATTTATTATGTATGACCGCTGAAGAGCGATACATCAATATGTTTAAAGCATATAGTCATTTAATTCTGCAAATTCCTGTAAAATATCTGGCTTCGTTTCTGGGAGTACACCAAAACAGTTTGAGCAGAATAAGGGCAAGAAAATAAAAAAACTGATGGATTTTTTTTTTTAATTAAAGCTCCAAAGAAAAAGTAACATTTTCTACTAAAATAGATTAAAACGGAGTAAATAAGAAAAAACAAAATAGATTGTTTATCTTCATCATCAGTTTTAAAGTATGTGAAAATGATGGATGCATTTAAAAAATTAGAAACTTACTGTAAGAATATTGCAGAAATCTCTGATGACGAATGGGAAGAATTTATTTCTAAATTTGAGGTTGTCAGGTTCAAAAAAGACGAACATTACCTACAGATATGAGAAACGGAAGATTATCTTTATTTCCTGAACTCGGGTGTGGTAAGAATTTATACGAGGCATCAGGAAAAAGAATTTACGACTTTGTTCTTCTTTGAAAACAGTTTTCTTTCCAGCTATTTTTCATTTCTGAAGAACCAACCTTCTACATTAGGATTACACTCGATAACAGATACCGAAAGTGTTAGAATTCATAAAAATGATTTAAATGATTTGTACAAAAAAAACAGAAGTATTGAATATCTTGGAAGAATCATCATTGAAAATAGATTTTTAGAAATACTTAGCCATAATATGGATTTGCTTTGCTTAACTGCAGAATCCCGATACACAAAAATGTTCAAAGCCTATAAACATCTCATTTTGGATATTTCGGTGAAGCATTTGGCATCTTTTCTGGGAGTTCATCCCAATAGTCTGAGCAGAATAAGAGCAAAAATGTAAAAATTCGCCCTCTTATCGAGAGCGAATTTTTTACGATCTGTAATTTTTCAAAATTAATTAATATAGGCAGCGCTGAAATTACTGGTTATGGTTTCAAAATTTTGATTCGTTCCATTCAAATTACTTTTTATTCTAATGATTCTTGCTGAGATTGTATGACTTCCTGCTGTTACATTCAACACACCACTCACTGTAAATTGTAACTGATTATCTCCTGATCCTGGTTCCTGTACTCCTAAAAACAGACCGGTTGCTGCGCCATCCAAAAACAATTCGCATCGGTAAAATTGGTATCCTCCTAAAGGTGCACCAATTATATCAACACCCAGCATATAACTTAAAAAAAGAGCTTTTCCACCTGAAGGAATGGTAAATGTATAAGAACTGGAAGGAACAGAGGTATAAGTTGCACCATTCACACCAAAGCTTGAGGTGGCAGTAGAGGATCCACCAACAGTTGTTGCACCTGCGCCTGGAGATGCGGATGCAACAGTAACATTTCCTGAAGCATCTATTCCCAAGTTTGCAACTCCTGCTGTTGGAGAAGTTGTACTATTAATTTGGGAAAATTTTAATCCTGATGTGCCAAAAACACCACTGTTGATTTCTAATTTTGCAGATGGCGAAATTGTACCTATACCAACTTTGCCGTCAGAAAGCACACTGAAATCATCCAAAGTCTGTGCACCAGTTGGAATACCAGTTGCAGCATTATTTTTAGCACCGTCAATATTAAAAATACCTTGCGGATTTTGTGTATTAATTCCTACCTGACCTACAGCAATAGTACTTAAAGACAGAGATAAAATAGTTAAAGTTGTTTTCATAATTTTCAATTGTAAAGTATTCATAATTTTTTTTTGAACTACTAAGAAGTTCGACCTATTTTACGGACAAAATTACAATGCTGCACAGTTAAGAGTATTATTAATCAGCTAACGATTAGATACTTTCGAACATACGATTTGTTACTATTTTTTTAAATTATTGCAAATCAATGTATTAAGTTTTTAAAAATTAATTTTTACTTTCATAATTTTAAGCGATATAGTGACCAAGCTTTTAATATGCGTAAGTCACGTTTATGCATTATTACTTGGATTATTCAATAATCTGAAAGAATGCATCTACTTTTTATGGGCGATTATGAATTTGATGTAGTTTTTTCTGATAAAAAAAGAAATGTTTTATTTAATGAACAAGCAGCTCAATTTTTGGAGGAAATAATGGTGGAGCATAACATTAACCATAGCCATTATTAAAATTATTTTCAGTAAAATTTTCATACAGCAAGGATATGCAGTTGCAGAAAAAGATTTCTTACAATAATCCAATTTTGCAATTATTGCCCATTGGGATGGCGAACTTTGCTATACTTTACGAACTTTAAAAGAAATTACATTAGTGAATTTTGAGATTTAAAATTAACATTAGTAAAAACTTAACACAAGATGTTCAGTTGCTGAACTAGCTTCTGAACAGGGTTTGTCTGAATTTTCAGTGACCTTTTTAAACCTATTTCAACAGGTCACTGTATAGGTCACTTTCAGATTGTGCTTTTTTACTTCTCTTTGAACAGACATAAAACAAAAAAAGCTTTAAAACATACGTTTTAAAGCTTTTTGTACTACTTTGATATTGTAGTTGCGATCCGGACGGGACTCGAACCCGCGACCTCCGCCGTGACAGGGCGGCATTCTAACCAGCTGAACTACCGGATCAATTTTCTTTTAAAGGTAAAATGACCTCCGCCGTGACAGGGCGGCATTCTAACCAGCTGAACTACCGGATCTTTTGCCATAACTATGGCGAATGCCTTTCGTTATTGTGGTTGCAAAAATACAAAATTTCAGCAAACCTGCAAACATTTAGCAGAAAAAATGCTTCCCGTGATGGAAAGCATTCATTTTCAAGTCTATTATTTTTATAAGTGTGCACTCAATTTCTCTGCAATCACTTCTTTTGGCGCTACACCAACCAATTTATCCACTACCTCACCATTCTTGAAAATAAGAATGGTAGGAATATTTCTAATACCATACTGCATGGAAATATCCTGATTGTTATCTACATCCACTTTTCCAACAATTGCTTTACCTTCAAAATCGGCAGCAACTTCTTCTACAATTGGTCCCAATGTTCTGCACGGTCCGCACCAAACTGCCCAAAAGTCTACCAATACCGGTTTATCTGATTTAAGTACTGTCTCCTGGAACGAACTGTCTGTAATTTCTAAAGCCATTTTTTTCTTTATTTAAATTAATATATTTCTTTTATTTCGCAGATCAAAATTACCGCTTTTATCTGAAAAGCCTATCTATGCTCAACATTTGTTTTTTCTATAACCAAAAAGTCTGCAGAAATCTCTGCAAGCGCTTCTGCAAGTGCATCAATATCTTTTATGGTCGTCATGTGGCTGAATGAAATACGCAGTGGCGTACAATTGTCCATTTCATCTTCTGAAAGTACCATCATCATTACCATAGAGGGTTTAGACGCACCCGAAGAACACGCACTTCCCTGTGATACAGCAATTCCTTTCATGTCCAGCTGCAGACCTATTAATGGATTTTTATAAGGAAGTAAAGCGCTTAAAACGGTGTACAGACTCCCTTCTTTCTCAGCACTTCTTCCGTTAAATTTAATCCCCGGTATTGCCAGGGTAAGCTTTTCTTTGGTGTAATCTTTAATCATCTGCATGTGATTGGAAAACTCCTCCATTTTATTTAATGAAATTTCCAGAGCTTTACCCAAACCAACGATGCCTGCTACATTTTCTGTACCGGCTCTCAAACTTCTTTCCTGAGGACCTCCTGTGATAATTCCTTTTAAACCGCTTGATTTTCTGATGAAAGCAAAACCAACACCTTTAGGACCATGAAATTTGTGTGCACTGCATGAAGCAAAATCAACTTTAATATCTTCAAAATCCAGAGGCATGTGAGCCATCGTCTGAACCGTATCTGAATGGAAAAGCGCATTATTTTCTTTGCAAAGTTCAGACACCTTTTTGATGTCAATCAGGTTTCCGATCTCATTATTGGCATGCATTAAACTTACCAAAGTTTTTTTATCTGAAGATTTTAAAAGTTCTTCCAGTTTTTCCAAATCAATATCACCTTTTTCGTTTGGGCGGATGTAATTCACTTCCACTCCTTTTCTGGATTTCATATCCAGAATACTTTCAGAAACACATTTGTGTTCCATTGGCGAACTGATGATTCTTTCCACTCCCAAATGTGAAACAGCCGACTTCACAATCATATTGTTGGATTCTGTACCGCAAGATGTAAAAATAATCTCAGCAGGGCTTACATGAAGATAATCTGCAACCTGTCTTCTCACATTTTCAATCAAAATTTTAGCTTCCTGCCCGAAACTGTGTGTAGAGGAAGGATTTCCGAAATTGATTTTCATCGTGCTCACCATTGCATCAATCACTTCTTCTGTAAGGGGTGTGGTAGCAGCGTTATCTAAATATATTTTATTCATTATAATTTGGAATATGTAAGTTTAACTGAGGTAAAAGGTTTATCTGTAGGCACAGAAACAAGCATCCATGGATTTGAGATCATCATGATTTCCATTCCTCCGGATTTGTATTCTGGAACTTCAAGGATCAAAACATTATTTTCAACAGAGGCTTTTTTAATTTCAGTAATTCTGTGATCACCGGAACTGAAACTTCCCAAATCGTAAATAATGATTTTGTTTTCATCTGAAATTGCAGGATAGCCCGGCTTGTCGCCGTCTTCGACAGTATTTCTTTTTGCTACTTCGGCCAACAATTGCTGTTGGTCTTTAAGGATAACAAAACCTTCAGATTCTGCACCGCCCTGCGAAGAGGTTATTAAAATATTAGGTTTTAAATCCTGAGAAGGTTTATCTGAAACATTTGTTTTACAGCTTAAAATGAAAGCCAGACACAAAAAAAGCAACTTGTTCATTGATTCGGTTTTGATGACTCAAAATTAATGAAAAAATTGGTAATGACCTTCATTTGCCCAGTTCAACATCGGGCGGTCTCCGGAAGTATCACCAAAAGCTATGATTTTATCAAATTTCCTGTCTGATATTTCTTTTTTAATGCGCTCCAGTTTTTCTTTCCCGTTGCAGTTTTTACCTATAAAATTACCCGTAAAAATTCCGTTTTTAAACTCTGCTTTAGTAGAAACTAATTTCATTTTGAAGGCATCAGCAAAGGGTTCTGTCCAGATATCAAGCGACGCTGTAACCAGAAAACTTTCTGTGCTTTTATGATCTATATTTTCAATAAAATCCAATGCATTATCGCGTATGATCTTCGGATAATGAGTTTCAAAAAACTGCTGGGCTTTTTTTCTGATTTTAGTTTCAGGCTGATCTTTTAAGATTGATCCTATGAAACTTTTTTTCACTTTTTCGGTGTCTGCGAGCTTCAGTTTAAGCAAGATGAAAAGCGGAATATGTTTTAGAAACTGTATTCTGAATTTTGAAGAATTATAAAATTTAAGATACATAAACATCGTATCTTTATAAGTAAGCGTTCCGTCAAAATCGAAGCAGTACAGTTTTTTCATGGGGATGAAAGGTGTTGGGATTGGATGTTGGATGATGGGTGTTGGGTGTAAAAATTTATTCTATTAAAACTTTGTCAAAGCAAAATTATTGTGTTGTAAAGCTTTGACAAAGTAAGAATATTATTACAATTTCAGTTTTTTAAATATAAACTCAGGAATATTTCTGATAATCAACATAATAACACCCCAAATTGGCAAAACATATATTGAATTCTTCTGTTTTTTGAAACCTTTATAAATACAATCTGCGGCCTGCTTTGGTGTGGCAGTAAGTTTCGGATTTAAGGGCAGTCCTTCAGTCATTTTTGTATCCATAAAACCGGGTTTTACCGTCATTACATGAACTTTCTTTTCGAAAAGATAGTTTCTGAGACCGCTCAGATAGGCTGTAAATGCTGCTTTAGCACTTCCGTAGATGAAATTACTCTGTCTGCCGCGATCGCCTGCCACGGACGACATACCAATGATTGTTCCGGATCTTTTGCTTTCAAATTTCTGTGCAAAAAAGTTGATCAGCGGAACCAGTTTAGAATAATTGATTTCAATAATTCTTGCTGTATTTTTATCGTCGTAAAGTCCTTCCTCCGAGCCTTCACCTAAAAAGCCTGTCGCACAAAACAAGAGATTTGAACTAATGTGCTCCAGATTTGTATAATTTATTTCTTTCGTAAGATCAATTTCTATAATTTCAGACTGCTGAAAAAATTTAACATCGATATGTTTCGCAAATCTTTCTGAGGCTTCCCTGCTTGAAGTTAAAAGGTATATTTTTTCAAATTTTTCACCTTCCTGAAGTGCTTTTTCCACAAATGCCTGTGCTACTTCTGAAGTACTTCCGAGAACGATCATATTGTATTATTGTTTAAAATTCTTTTATGCTGAAGTGAGATAAACTTCGGATTTTCAACATTTTTAAGGTAATTAGTTAAAGACGAGCGGCTCATACTGTCTTTGGTAAGATATATTTTACCGTTATATTCCTCAACAATTGAATCCAGCTGATCGATCAGTTTTTTTAAATTTTTATCCACTTTAAAATCTAAAGCGAGAGAATATCCTTCAAAAGGAAAGGAGTTGTAAGCTTCGGGATTTTCTTTTCCGTACAGCTTAAGTACGGCTAAGAAAGAACCGCTGCCCGACTTTGCAATTGTTTCCAAAATCCTCTGCATTCCCTCTCTGCCTTTATCTTTGGGAATCATCATCTGGTACTGGATAAAACCTTTTTTGCCGTAAATCTTATTCCAGTCATTTACAAAATCAAGTGGATAGAAAAAAGTATCGTAATCGGTAAAATTTTTGACTTCCTTTTTTGCCTGCTTTTTATAGTAGAGATAATTAAAAATTTTTACTGTCAAAGAATTGAGTGCAAATCCCGGAAAATAGAAAGGTACAGTGGGAGAAAATTTCTTTTTCAACCTTAAAGGATTTTGTTTGAATTTTTCGGGAAGTTCATGAGGAAAAGCGTGCTCACCGCGCATCATGATACTTCGTCCTAGATTATTTCCTTTTTGAAGACAGTCAATCCACGCTACGGTGTAGGTCCAGCTTTCGCTTTCTTCAAAGAGACGGAAGATTTCGTCAAGGTTTTCTGCTTTGATGCTTTCCTGACGGATGTAGGCAGACTCAATATTTTTCAGTTTAAATTTAACGGAAAGGATAATTCCGGTGAGACCCATTCCGCCGATGGTTGCCCAGAATTTATCTGAATTTTCTTCCCGCGAGCAGGTAAGAATTTCACCTTTTTCGTTCATCAGTTTAAAATCAACCACATAATCCGAAAAACAGCCTTCAGCATGATGATTTTTACCGTGTACATCGCTTGCAAGGGCACCTCCAACCGAGATAAATTTGGTTCCGGGAGTTACGTAAAGAAAATATCCCTGCGGAACAGAGATTTCCAGAACGTCAGAAAGGAGGACACCAGATTCGCATTCGATGATTCCGTTTAAGCGGTCAAAACTGATGAATTTATTGAGTTTTTTTGTTGAGAAAATACTTTCAGCGAGAGAAGAATCTCCGTAGCAGCGGCCGTTTCCACGTGCAATTACTTCATTATGACTGAGTATAAAATCTTTAATTTTAGAATACTGATCTTCTGAACGCATTTCTTTTTCCACCACGGGAAAATTTCCCCAGTTGGTCACCTTTTTTACAAAATTTGGTTTCATTTTTTAAAATAGATTTGAATTAAAAATGCAATCACCCATAAAAATAATGTGACCTGAATGTAACGGTCTCTGTACACAATTTTTGTCGGAGATTCGGTTCTGTTATATACTAAAGTCTGCTGTAAATATCTTAAAAAGGCAAAAACCACAAAAATTACGGTATAAAAAACGCCCTCGTGAAATCTCTGCTGTACCTCCGGAGACAGTGTAAACATCAGATAACAGAGAATTGCCAAAGTCACAGAAATGGAAAGCGCAATATCTGCGAACTGCACATTGTAACCATCTAAAGCTTTTCTTGTTTTACCCGAAACCTGAGCATTGATGAGCTCTCCCCGCCTCTTTCCGATTGCTAAAACCAGCGCAAGAACAAATGTAAGCAGCACTGCCCACTGGGAAATATCAATTCCTGTGATGGAGCCGCCTGCCTGAACTCTCAGTACAAATCCTGTAGCAATAATGAAAATATCAATGATGGGAACGTGTTTCAGTTTGAATGTGTAGGCAAGATTCATCACGAAATAGGTGAGAATAATCCCAGCAAATTTCCAGATACTGTCGTGAAAGTACATCTGAGAACCTAAGGTAAAAGCGATATTCACCAGGACTAAAATGCCCAAAATGACCAAAGCTCTTTTTTTGGAAATTGCTCCGCTGGCTAACGGTCTCCGCCGTTTTTCAGGATGCTTTCTGTCTGCTTCAATATCATTATAATCATTCAGGATGTAGACAACGCTTGCTGCCAGAGAAAAAACGATGAATGCAACAATACTTTTGAGAAGAAGATCTGTCTGAGTGAATTTACCGGCAAAAAAAAGTGGAACAAATACAAAAAGGTTTTTTACCCATTGCTCTACCCGAAGCAGTTTTAAATATTGTTTCATTTATGTGTAATCAAATGCAAAAATAATGAATTTGCACAAAAAAACCGCTATAAAAGCGGTTTAGATATTTTAATAAATCAATAATAAATTACTGACCCTGAGCTGCGTCGTTAATCATTTTTTCGTTTGCAGTAATGGCAAATTCCACTCTACGGTTCTGTGCTCTTCCTGCTTCTGTATCGTTGGTGGCTACAGGGTTTGATTCTCCTTCACCCAGAGCAAAAAGTCTGGAAGTGGCAATTCCTTTTGCATTAAGATATGCTTTCACAGAATTGGCACGTCTTTCTGATAATTTCTGATTGTAATCATCTGCACCTTTGCTGTCTGTATGACCATAGATGTTGATATTGGTATCAGGATTATTTTTAAGAACCTGTGCCAGTTTATCAAGATTTGTTTTTGCCAAAGAAGTAAGATCTGAGGAATCAAAAGCAAAAGTTACAATACTTTCGTTTAAAGTAATTTTGATACCGTCGCCTACTCTTTCAACTTCTGCTCCAGGTAAAGTATCTTTAATTTCTTTTGCCTGTTTATCCATCTTGCTGCCGATAACGTTACCGGCCACACCACCAATTACACCTCCTAAAACGGCACCAAGAGCGGCATTTTTACCTTTTCCCACATTGTTACCAAGAATACCTCCGATTACTGCACCGGATGCAACACCTACTGCGGTACCTCTCTGCTGGTGGTTAGAATTCTGTACTGCTTCACAGCTTGTGAGCAATAAGGCTGAAGATAAAAATAAGCCTGCGATATATGTTTTTGTAATTTTCATTTTAAATATGTTTAATCAGTTATTTATTTCATTCCTGTTCTCTCGAAGTTGTAAACAACTCTTACATTTTCGCCGTTGAAAGGAATATTCTGTTCTAAAGAGAATTGGTCTGTAGCCTGTTTTACAAGCGTTAAAGTATAACCAGCTGTATTTTGTTTAGCTTTTGTACCGTCTGCAATTTTCTTGAAATTAAATGTTGTACCATTTACAACATCAATTTTAATGGGCTGTGTAAAGCCACCTCCACAATTTCCGCCCCCTCTGATGGTATAAGCTCCGGAAAAATTGTTAGGAATCAGACGCCAGTGACTTCCCACAAAACACTGTGCATCTATACCGTCATCGAAAGGTTTAATTTTAAACTGTTTATCGTATTCTATACTTACAATATCGTAATCTCCTTTCATTTTGAGAAATTCAGATCTGTTTTGCTGTGCATCTCCGGCTTTTTTTACTCCTGAGCATGAAAGGCTCATTAGCGAAAGACCCATCAAACCTGTAAAAATTAACTTTTTCATAATTTCTGTTTAATTATTTAATAAAGACTTAGGCATAAAAAACTATGCCAAGATGCCACAAAAACAAAAAAGTCCGCAAAAAATTGCGGACTTCATTATCTGGAAAATTTTTAAAATCTACTTTCTGACAGATTTTTTTGAAGCTTTTGAAGGCTTTGCTGCCTTACCTGAATTTGCTTTGTAATAATTGGTGTAAGCATATTCAGCAGCTTTTTTAAGATCAATAACGCCGCCAGCCTGAGAATAGTCTGCAAAAGAACCCACTGTACTCAAGTTACTTGATTTTGTAAGAGACTCAATGATCTGTGCCGGTGTAAGATTCGGCATATAAGCCAATAATACTGCTGCAGCACCTGCCACTACAGGTGAAGCCATTGAAGTACCCTGCAAATACTGGTATTCGTTTTTTGGAGTGGTTGAATAAATTTCCTGACCTGGTGCAAAAACGTTGACCATTTTTTTGTTGTAGTTAGAGAAACCAGCTCTCAGTGAAGCACTGTCATTTGTACTTGCTCCCACCACCAGAACATTGTTTACAAAAGGTGCAGCATCATAAGCATTTTTAAAGTTTGTAGGATAAGCTGTGTGCTCAGCAACATCCTGATTTTCGTTTCCTGCAGCTTTTACCAAAAGAACTCCTTTGTCCTGCGCATATTTGAAGGCATCCCACACTACATTTTTACCTGGAGAAACCGGTTTACCAAAAGACATATTCAAAACTTTTGCGCCGTTGTCCACAGCGTATCTGATGGCATTGGCAACATCTTTATCTCTCTCATCCCCGTTTGGAACGGTACGTACAGACATAATTTTTGCAACTTTGGAAGCTACACCATATTGAACTTCTTTTCCCTGAGGAAGACCTGCGATAATTCCCGCAACGTGAGTTCCGTGAGTGGCATCAGGGCCTTCGTAATGGTTGTTACCATATTTTTTTTCAGAATAATCGTCGTAGTTATCTCCAACTATTTCTTTTCTTGGATCGAAATTGATGTCATATTGCTGTGCCATTGGAGTAAAATGATCCAGAGCTTCTTTCATCTGCTCTCTCATCGTTTTTTCAAACTCAACAGAAGATTTTCCTGCAAATTCAGGATTGTTTACAATCTGGTTCATTACCTGTAAAGCTCTTGCTTCATTTTGGTCTGCAGGTTTCATTGCCTTAACAGTTTCAGCAGTGAAGGCTTTTCCATTCAACATTTTTACCATGGTAGGAATAGACTCCTGAATACCAGTATAAATCTGCACACTCTGTTTACCCTCCATACTTTTTTTGCTGTACATGTCTTTAGATTTCATGTACATTGCAAATTCTTCCGGCATTTTTGCCTGATTAGCTTTATTTTTAGCTGAATCATCTCCTTCAAAAAGAGGTTTATATTTGGCAACAACACGGGTAACTTCCATATTATCAACATCGATGTCGCCATTTTTTCCTCCAATGAAACTCCATCCGTGGATATCGTCAATGTAACCGTTGTTATCATCATCTTTACCGTTATTTGGAACTTCGTTAGGATTTGACCAGATATTTTTTGCCAATCCCGGGTGATCTACCTGTACACCACTGTCTAAAACACCCACAACTACAATTTTTGGTTTTAAACCTTTTGACTCTAAAAATTTATAAGCATTTTCTGTATTTACACCATAAACTTTTGTAGTTGAAAAATCTTTGTGATACCAAGTCATCAAATCTTTATCCGACTTCGGATCTGTAGCTTTTGCTGAAGTTTCCTGTGCATGAGACATAGTGAAACCTGTAAGAAAAACCGCTGCTAAGAATAATTTTTTCATAAGCTGATAATTACATTTTTAAATCAGAATAAATTTATTTTATCTCTGAGAATTAATTAAAATTCTGCGGAACACTAATTTATCTGATAATTATTTGTTTACATTTCTAATATAAGTAACCGATTCCGGACCTTTGTTACAAAGAAGATCAATTATGGATAAATCTTTGATAAAACCAAGCTTATCTGAAAACGTCTGATAGTATTCTTCAGCTTCATATTCTGATTCTTTTTTAGCTGAAAAACTATCTCTGAAATCCACGCCTTCCGGAATTTTGCGGTATTCTGTATTCAAAGAATATGCCTTTTCTGTTTTTAGGATCTGCTGTATGGTTTCAAGGCTTTTTAAATTAAAATCAAAAAGAAATTTTTCCCTCATTTCAAATATTTTCACCAGTTTATCTTCGTAATATTCAAAATAAGGCGAACTCTGATAAGCGGTTTTAATGGATTTCCAGTGAAGATTTGGCCAGTTTTCACGGTAAGACATTTCTATACTTTTGTAATCCCTATTCCCATTGTGGTTAATGGGAATAATGAGCGAAAGCTTTCCGTTGGCTCCATAAATATTGCAACGGTTTCTGTAAGTCTGCTTTGGAAAGTTCTCAGACTGCTCAAGACTGATTTCATTTTCATCGTTTAAAAATTCTGAAAACCATGAAACTGGTGGTAAATAAAATACCGGTAATAATATATTCTGCATCTTTTATATCGCAAAAATGAAGTACTTTTTCAAATACTTCATTTTTTTAATTTTAATTTTGTTTACTAATCTTCTGTTTTGTTTTTGTTAAAAAGCTTCACGAAGTATTCCCAGCCAAAGAATAGGATAAGAATCATCGCTGCAATCCACCAGTACGAAGTTTTGTTGGCATCCCCTGTGTTGGTCGCTTTGAACATTCTGTCCCAACGGAATCTCCATCCATCTGCCTGATAAGAAGAATTGGAATCTTTAAAAGCTCCCTCAATACTCATCCACGTAAACATCGGTTTTCCAACAATATTTTCTTCAGGCACAAAACCAAAGAATCTCGCATCCAAAGAAGCATCTCTGTTGTCCCCAACCATCATGTAATAATCCTGTTTGATGGTGTAGTTTGTTGCAGGCTGATTGTTAATCAAAATCTGACCGTTATTTTCTGAAACGCTGTTGTGCTCGTATTCAGAAATAATCCAGCGGTACATTGGTAAAGTTTCCTTATTGATAGCAACCACGTCTCCTTTTTTAGGAATTCTTACCGGCCCGTACCAATCCTGATTCCATGCTTTGTTGACAGGGAAAATTGACTGCGTTGTATCGATTTTTGTTTTATTTGCATCTTTGTAAGCAATAGCTGCTTCCCCTTTTGGCATAATATCTTCCTTCATTTCAGTTACCTGAGGAAGTTTTTTAATTTCAGCTGCAGTTTTATCTGTGAGACCCTGAAAAGCATAGATAAATCCGTTACCGTCTGGAATTTCCTGTACAGGCAAAAATCCGTAGATATCATATAATCCAGGAATATCCAACTGACTTCCCGTTTTCACTATAAATCTGTGCTGTCTTTCCTGATCACCAAGAACAGTCTCTGGTTTGCCATTAACAAACAGTCTTCCTCCACGCATTTCAAAAGTTTCACCCGCAACAGCCACACATCTTTTCACGTAAGGATCTTTTCTGTCGATTGCTGTATGAACTGAATCCTGAGGGTAATTGAAAACTACAATATCGTTTCTCTGAGGTTTATTAAACTGAAATATTCTTTCATAAGGCAATTTTACACCATCAACATAAGATTTACCGTCATTTTTAGGATTTCCGTCTTTTTGAAAATCATAAACTGTTCCCTGTAAAAACGGTATTGCCAAAGGACGCATCGGCATTCTGTAACCATAACTCCATTTGTTGACAAACAGGAAATCTCCAACAAGCAAAGTTCTTTCCATCGATCCTGTCGGAATTCCAAACGGCTGAGTTACAAAAACGTGAATAATGGTTGCAAAAACTACCGCAAACGTAATTGATCCCACAAATGAATCTTTCTTTTTGATCGCTTTTTCTTCATCAGTCAAAAACATATTTTTCGCCTCCTCATCTTCAATTTCTGCATCTTTAGAATAATTGACAGATGCCATGTAGATGAAAGGTAAAATAACCGTAAGAATCTGATGCTGAACCAAACTCTTACTAAATTTTTTCATTAAATAAATATGAAAAACAGTCATCATAATTGGTCCTACAATCGGAAGGTAAGACAGAATTGCCCACCATTTAGGATGCTTCGTTTCCTTTAAAATAATAAAGTAATTGTAAAAAGGTATAAACGCAAAAGCAGGATTGTATCCCATTTTTTTGAACAGTTTCCACGTGGAAAGTCCCATCAATACAGATAAAATGAGAACGTAAACTGCGTAGGTTAAAAAGTAATTCATATATTTTTCTAAATATGATTTTTTGTTTAAAAACTTATTTTCTGAATGATTATTTTCTGTACTTTGTCAAAGTTTTAAAGCGGTTGGTTTGTACTTTGACAAAGTTTTATAAACTTATGTAACACAGGTATTAGTACAAAATTTAGAAATTTGTTACAACATTAAAGACCTAAAACGTCATTCATTGTAAAAATTCCTTTTTTGTCTTTGATAAATTCTGAGGCTACTACCGCACCCAGTGCAAAACCGTTTCTGTTGAATGCGGTATGTTTAATTTCAATCTCGTCCACTTCACTTCTGTAATAGACACTGTGCGTTCCCGGAACCTCATCTTCACGAATTGCAAAAATCCCCAATTGGTTATCTTTAGTTTCCTCAAGTTTCCATGCATCAAATTTTGGATGATGTTTGAAAATTCCTTCAGCAATTGAAATAGCAGTTCCGCTCGGTGCATCTTTTTTGTGAATGTGATGAATTTCTTCCAGCTGACAAATGTATTCATCCACATTTTTCATCAGATCCGCCAATTTTTCATTTAAAGCAAAGAAAAGATTTACCCCTAAACTGAAATTGGATCCATATAAAAATGCAGTTCCGTTCTCAAGAGCAATTCTGTCGATTTCTTCTCTTTTATCGAGCCATCCCGTTGTTCCGCAGATCACAGGAATTTTATTTTCAAGACAGGCTTTAATATTACTGAAAGCTGCTTCAGGAACAGAAAATTCTATCACCACATCAGGGTAGTTGAGATTTTCGGCAGTCGGAGTTTCCTTCAGGCGGGCAACGATTTCGTGGCCTCTCTTCTGAGCGACCTCTTCAATTATTTTTCCCATTTTACCGTATCCCACTAATGCTATTTTCATGTGTATAATTTAATGTACAAAACCGTATTGACAATTAATACGGTTTAATCTTTTACTAATTTTAAAATCTAAAATTCAATGCTAAACCTGTTTTTGGAGGTTCAGTTCTGAAATTATCATAGATAACTGCCGGTGCAAAGGTAAGATCCGGATCTTTTCTGCCTTCGTAAAGATGGGCATCTACCACGGCATCTACAATGTTTAGGATATAAATTAATCCCGTAATAGCGATGGCATAATCACGCTGCCTCTTAATCCTGTCCTGTTGGTTTCCCAGTGCAATTTTATCCAGAAACGGTCTTGAATCTACATACTCATTAGGTGTACCGTTGAGTTTTGCAATGTAATATCCCCGTGCTTTAATGTAATTATTCTGATTCCAGATTGCAATACCGGCACCCGTTCCTACGGCTCCCAAAACAATGGGCACTTTCCAGTATTTCTTATTGTAAACCTGGCCCAGACCTGGCAAAACGGCTGAATACAAACCCGCCTTTGTAGGATTAAGTTTTTTTACTGCATTTTTTTTTTCCGGAGTATTGATTTTTTCGATCTCTGATACCACAGCAGCTTCATTTTTAGGTTTTGCCGCAGGAATACTGTCTTTTGCGTAGTGATCAAGACGTAGAGAATCCGTGGGAGTACCTATCTGTGCAGAACCCAAACCGAAAATCAGCAGTAAAAATGTGATGAGTGTTTTTTTCATTTACTTGATATGGGACAAAATATACTCCAGCTCATCTTCATTTTTAAAATCGAGAACAATTTTGCCTTTTTTTCCGGTTCCTGTTGTTTTAATTTCAACTTTTACGTCTAAAATATCCGAAATTGTTTTCTGAGCTTTCCTGAAATTATTTGACAGTTCTGCTTTCGCTCTTTTTGCGGCAGGGGTTTTAGGATTTTTAATTGCTGAAGCTGCCTGCTCTGTCTGCCTTACATTCAGTTTTTCTTTGATAATTAAATCAAAAAGAGTCTGCTGATGTTCCTCATTATCAAGGCTGATAATTGCACGGCCGTGACCCGCGGAAATCTCTCCGCTTCTGATCGCATTCTGAATATCTGGGCTTAATCTTAAAAGTCTGATAGAATTGGTAATCGTACTTCTGTCTTTCCCAACTCTTTGGCTTAAATTTTCCTGTGTAAGACCGATTTCATCCATCAGTCTTTCATAAGTCAATGCAATTTCTATTGCATCAAGATCTTCACGCTGAATATTTTCAACCAAAGCCATTTCTAAAAGCTCCTGATCATTGACCAGGCGGATGTAGGCCGGAATTGAGGTAAGACCTGCAATTTTACTGGCGCGGAAACGTCTTTCTCCTGAAATAATTTCAAACTTTTCACCGTCTTTTCTTAAAGTTACAGGCTGAATAACACCTAAATTTGTGATAGACTGTGCGAGTTCGTTTAATGCTTTTTCGTCAAAGTAAGTACGTGGCTGAGTAGGATTAGGGTAAATATCTTCCAGAGCGACCTCAACAATATTCCCCACAAATTTATCTGCACCTTCATCAGTTGCCGAATTGATTGTTGCTTTGGATTCTGCACTCAAAATGGCGCCTAATCCTCTACCCATTGCTCTTTTTTTGTCCTTCATTCTTTATAAATGATAATTGATATGTAACCGTTTACAGCTTCTCAGCTCTACAGTCATTTAGTTTTTTACTAATTTTTCGTTTTTCAGCAATACCTCCTCGGCAAGCTGAATGTATTGAATTGCGCCTTTACTTTCGGCATCATAGTTCAGGATACTTTCACCAAAACTTGGAGCTTCACTCAGTCTCACATTTCTGCTGATAATTGTTTCAAAAACCATTTCTGGGAAATGAGCATTAACCTCTTCCACCACCTGGTTTGATAGTCTCAAACGGCTGTCATACATTGTAAGAAGTAGACCCTCAATATCCAGATCTTTATTGTGGATTTTCTGAACGTTTTTGATTGTATTCAGAAGTTTTCCCAAACCTTCCAGCGCAAAATATTCACACTGAATTGGAATAATTACTGAATCTGCAGCAGTAAGTGCATTCACAGTAATCAAACCCAAACTCGGTGCACAGTCTATGATGATATAATCATAATCATCTTTCACCGTCTGAAGCGCTTTTTTCATCATGTACTCTCTGTTCACCTTGTCTACAAGCTCGATTTCAGCGGCAACCAGGTCAATGTGAGAAGGTACAATATCCAGATTGGGAGTGGATGTCTGCTTGATGCAGTTTCTTGTTTCCACACTGTGTTCCAATAAGTTGTAGGTAGAATACTGCACATCATCTACACCTAATCCGGAAGTTGCATTTGCCTGAGGATCAGCATCGATAATTAAAATTTTCTTTTCTAAAACACCCAGTGCAGCTGCGAGATTTACAGCAGTAGTTGTTTTTCCGACGCCTCCCTTTTGATTAGCGATTCCTATGATTTTACCCATTATTAGAACTTTAAGGCTCAAAAATACACAATTTTCTCTGCTTTGTGCGAAGGGATAAAATCAAAATTGAGTTAAAGTATTGTTAACAAACGCTTTAGACTAAAAAAAAATTATCCACAAAAAAAAATCTTTGTGGATAAGTTATTAAATAAAATTTAAAAGATTACTGGTCAAATTTCATTTTGATAGGAAATGAAAAATAGCTTCTCACAATATCACCGTCCATATCAATTCCCGGAGACCATTTTCCTTTGACTTCCATAATAGTACGGATCGCTTCTTTATTGAAAGCTGCATTTTTACCGTTTGCTTTCAAATTAGAAATTGTTCCGTTTTTCTCAACAATGAAAGTAACTGTTGTGGAAAGAACTTCTTCATCTGTGAAAGATTCCGTATCAAACTTATTCATCACCTTGTTTCTGAACGCATCTATACCACCGTCAAAGTCTGCAGCTACACGCAAACCTCCTTGGCCTACCACATCAGGCTTTGCTTTCGGAACCACAGGATCTGCTTTTGGCAACTGCGCCGTACTGTTGTTATTAGGAGTTACATCGGTTTGGGGATTAGGAGTAGTTGGTACCACTCCAGTTGGATTATCCACAGTTCCTGCTACCGCGTTATCCGGTTTTTTAGTCTTAACTCTTGAATCATCCGCATTTCTGGTAGGTGTGAGCTCCTGCGCATTGTAAGTTTTAACATTTTGAGCCGGAGGTGTTACAGTTATTGGTTTAACTACATCAGGCTTCACCGGCTCTTCATAATCAACATGTGTAAGTTCTATCACAGTACCCGTGGGAACAGCTGCAGCCTCTCTGCCTGAGTTGATTACAAATGCTGTTAAAGAAATTCCCGCAATGGCTGTCAAACTCAAAAAAAATGCCTTAGCTAAGATTCTGTTGTATTCTGTTCTGAGGTCGTATGCTCCATATGCTTTATTACGGTTTTGAAAAACGATCTTATTGAAGCTTAATTCCGGATCGGAGAAAAATTGTCTCATAATAGTAATGTATTAAATTTAAAAATAATTAATTTTCAGAGTATCATCTGATATTTAGAAAACGCATCAAATTTTTTGCCAAATATTTGATAATATATCAAACTTATATGCAAAACATTGATAATTACAAATTACAACATTACGGTTTCACAACTTATTTACAAAAGTACCGTTTTAACCAAAAAAAATCTGCTTAGGAAAGCAGATTTAAACTTATTCTTTTACAAATTTCAAATTTCTGTCACCAATCTGGAACATGTAAATTCCCGGTGATAAATTTGAAATAATGATGGGTTTTGACTGTTGATAAACTCCACTTTTCACAAGACGTGCATCGGCAGAGAAAATTTTATAGCTGAAAGGTTTTTTTATGCCTTTAAGAAAAATTTCGCTCTTTGCGGGGTTGGGGTATAATCCAAAATTTTCAAGATCGATTTCCTCTAATCCTAATGTAGCATCCTGTACAACGGAAGAATTATTTTCCAGAATCTGATATTCATAGTTGAATTGAACGCTGGCAACGGGAAAACCTATCACCTCAGTAAAATACTGACTGTTTGTGGTATTGTTCAGAGAAAAATATGCAACCTGACCTCCAGTTCCGTTTACTTTAACGGGCAAAGGCATTTCAAAAAAACTTACCGAAGGATGACTTTGGGTTTGTGCAGCTTTAAGGGTGAGAGTGCTTCCTGTCTGTTTCCAGCGGATATCGTATGTGGGATAACCCTGACCATAAATCCAGTCATTAAAAAATTCTGTAAAATCTTTTCCTGTTGAGGTTAAAACAGAGTTCTTAAAATCAGCAGTCACTGCGTATTTGTAGGCAAGTTCAGGTCTTGCGTGATAGTCTTTTATTGCATTATAGAAAGGGGTATCGCCTAATATCCATTTCATCATTCTCAGCACATAAGCGCCTTTAGAATATGATAATCTTCCGTTAAATATAGACCCTACACTTCCCAAATTGGCATCAGCAACATAAACACTTCCTCCGGGAACACTTGTAATATAATCTTTTTCAGAAATGAGATAGTTCATAAACTGAGAATTGGTCATCAACAGCTGCTCGTACGCCAGATGCTGCCCGAAAGTGGCAAATCCTTCATTCAGCCAGATGTCATTCCATGCGCCGCAGGTAATTTTATCCCCAAACCACTGGTGGGCAAGCTCGTGGGCAATTAGACCTCTGTCCCAGCTTCCCATTGAAGACATAGTCTGGTGTTCCATACCGCCGCCATACATAAACTGCATGTGGCCGTATTTTTCATTTCTGAAAGGATAGAGACCAAAGTAGTTTTCAAATGTAATCATAATATCTTTCGTCCACTGGATATCTGCTAAACTGCTTACACTGCCTGCTGTGGAAGGATATACATAATTAATAAACGGAAAAGGCGGTGACCCAATGGTATCTGTGAGTTTGGTAAAATTTGTAATTGACAGTGCGACGAGATAAGCTGCAGTGGGATATTGGGTACGCCAGAATGTAAGCTTTTGATTTCCCGGAAGAGAAGTTTCAGACATCAGCATTCCGTTTGATGCCACGTTGTATTGTGAGGGAGTTGTAATTTTGATATCAAACCTGTCTATTTTATCGTTCAGACTCTGTTTTGTAGGAAACCAGTCCTGAGCTCCATAAGGTTCACTTAAGGTTGCCATTACCGCAGTTCCGTTCTGTGACGAGGTGCTGAAAGAATTATTTGCCGTGGAGGGTGCACCACTGTAATTAATAGTAAGTGAATCTAAGACATTTGCAGAAATGGGCGTTTGAAAATCTATCTTAATCTCCTTCGTTGCCAGCTGTTGAAAAGACAGGCTCGTACCGTGATACTGTACCGAAGAGACCGTTAAAGTATTGGAAAGATCAAAATAAATACTGCTCATCGCCTGATTGGGTTTGAAATGAGAAGTTACAGAACCGGCAACGTTGTAGACTGCAGGATTTAGAGACAAATCCATTCTCTGATATTGCAGATCGTAGTTCAGAGTATTGGGATTGATATTTCCGGCATTCATTTTGGCCGCAAAAGATTTCATTTCTTTATTTCTCAGACCTTTCATATCTATGTTTTGATCCTGAGCTGAAATGATCTGAAAGCCGAAACCAATCAGAAAAAGAATATATATTTTTTTCATTAAATCTTTATTAAAATCACATCAAAGATAAAAAAAACCTTCTAATCAAAAATTAAAAGGTTTTAAACATTATTAAAAATAAATTTTTACAAATCTAAAGTGGGTTCTATTAACTTTTCCATTCTTTTTTTAACCATATCTACAGAACCTGCGTAGTTATTAACCAAAACTGAAAACACAAGTGTCTTGCCTGAATTTGTTCTAATGTAACCTGCCAAAGCTTTTACTTTGTTTAATGTACCTGTCTTTGCAAAAACCTGTCCGTTTCCTGTTTCCAGAAACATTTTTTTCAGCGTTCCGGATTGTCCGCCAATCGGGAGAGAATTAAAGTAAGTCTGATAGTATTTGGTTCCCATTAATGAAGTAAGATATTTCACCTGAGAAATTGGCGTTACTTTGTTACTTCTTGAAAGACCGCTGCCATCCATATAATTAAGACCTTCCAGATCAAAAGCTACCTCTTTCAAATGCTCTGTCACTACTTCTCTTCCTGCTTCGGGAGTCTGATTTCCTTTCTTAAAATATCCTACCGTTTTAAGCAGAGCTTCTGCTAAAGAATTATCACTTCTCTGATTGGTGTAATAAATTATATCTGCCAAGGTGGGAGATTTATAGACGCTTACCGTTTTTCTCATTTCCGGCTGAGGATCTGAAATCTTTGTCTGAACTTTTCCGGTTACTGCTACACCGCTTTTCACTAATCCCGCCCTGAATGAATTGGCCAAAAATGCTGGTGCATCTGGCATCTTGGTAGTTAAAACACCCGCTCCATCGTATTTTTCGGCATAAACCATCTGACTGGTGTATGGCGAAACATAGAAATATTTTTTATCACTGCTGAATGCCGTATTCTTCTTTACAATCAGTTTTTCATTAGCCGGATTGATTTCCTGAGTGGTACCTGCCGGTAAGTAGTAATTATTGTTTTCCAACCACACAACATTTTCCGGAAGTCTCGTAATGTTACCTTTGAAAAGCGCTGTCTGAATGACAATATCACCATTTATCTTTTTAATACCTTCTCTTGAAAGACCTTCTGTGAAATCTGCAATAATCTCTTTGTATGACCAGGCACCCGCTTTGTTTGTTCCCAGAGACGGGTCGCCACTTCCTACAATATACAGATTTCCGTTCAGAACTCCGTTTTCATCCACTGTTCCTGAATATTCCAACTGCGTCATCCAACGGTAGTTTTCACCCAAAAGACTCAGTGCCGTTTCTGTGGTGAGCAGTTTAGTAGTAGATGCAGGAACCAAAGCTGTATTTTCATTATAAGATGAAATCACCTTTTTGGTTTTAGGATCGTACACTACAAAACCCCACGTTGCATTTTTTAGCACCGGATCCGTCATTAAAGTATTGACGTTGATGTCTACAAGCTCTTTGGGAGATAGAACCGTTTTCTCAATCATCGCGACTGGCGAAGGAAGATTAAAAGATTTCTGGGTTTCTGAATTCGGATTATAGAGAACTGTAGATACGGTAGTTTGAGCAAGGAATAAACCAGAAGCCAAAACCGTAATACCTGAAATATATTTCCTGAAATTTACCATCTAATTTTTCTTTTTTTGTCTGCTTTTTTGATTGAATCGTTCCTGATTTGTTAAATCATAAAAACAGGGTCAAACATATAACCAACGATCAAAAGTAGATATTATTGTTAGAAATCAATACATTAACCACTAATAAAAGCAATTAAAGTTTGTTAAAGTTTGTTAAAAGTCTATTAATAAGTGTTTTTTGATGCTTTGGTAAGGTGTAATCTCATCGAACTCATCAAGGCTTTTTAAAACTAATTTTTTAAACGGTGTATATTTATTTCCTCTCGGAAGTTTAATTATTATCTGAAACTGAAACATATTATTGATCTTAAAAACCGGAGATTTTTCAGGACCTAAAACACATTCTTCAGGTAAATATTTCCTTAAAACAGAACCCATAAACTGCGACGCCCGGGTAATTTTATCTTCTTTACGATGACTTAACTGCAACATAATCATCTTGGTGTAAGGCGGATAATGAAACTTTTTTCTTTCTTTTAAAAAATAATCATAAGTTTTTGCCGCATCATTCATTTTAATCAACTGAAATACAGGATGATCCGGATTATAGGTCTGGATTAAAACTTTACCGTTTCCTGAAACTCTTCCCGCGCGCCCCGAAACCTGTGTAATCAACTGATAGGCACGTTCTTCAGCTCTGAAATCCTGCACATACAACATAGAATCTGCTTTTGGAATCGCTACCAACTCGATGTGATCAAAGTCCAAACCTTTGGAAATCATCTGCGTTCCGACTACAATATCGGTTTCTCCTTCTTCGATCTTTTCATAGAGTTTCTCGTAGGCAAATTTTTTCCGCATTGAGTCTACATCCATCCTGTCAACTTCATGATCAGGAAATAATTTTGAAACTTCCTCATGGATCTGCTCTACACCAATGCCTCTTTCGTTCAGATTTTCAGAAAAACATTTCGGGCAGACTTTTGGTTTTGAAGCCCGCTGACCGCAGTAATGGCATTTCATCTCATTGGCAGATTTGTGATACGTCATCACCACATCACAATTTGAACAGTAATTGACATAGCCACAAGATTCACATTCAATCACACTGGCGTAACCACGGCGGTTGTGAAGGATAATGCTCTGTTTATCTTCATCCACAGTTTTTTTAAGTTCTTCAAGCATTCTGAAAGAAAAATTTCCGTTCACATGCTTAGAATCCTGTGCTTCTTTGAAATTAATGAGTTCAAAAACCGGAAGTTCAACATCACCGAATCTTCTGTCTAAAAAAACATATCTCAAACGGTCTTTCTGCGCCAGATAAAAACTCTCAACCGAAGGAGTTGCCGATCCTAAAATCACATCAGCATCATAGAAATTTCCCAAAACCAAAGAAACATCTCTCGCATTAAAATAAGGTGAAACTTCTTTTTGTCTGTAAGCAGAATCGTGCTCTTCGTCGACGATGATCAGACCTAAATTTTCGTAGGGAAGAAATAACGCATTTCTTGTTCCAATCAGAATTTTAATATCATTCCGGCTGATTCTTTTCCAGACTTCCACCCTTTCAAAATCGGTTAATTTTTGATGGTAAAATCCGATCTGGCTGCCGTATTTTTTTTCTAAACGCTGCGTAATCTGTTTGGTTAAAGAAATTTCCGGCAATAAAAAAAGTACATTTTTGCCCTCTGCAATACATTCTTCAATTTTCTCTAAATAAATGTGCGTTTTCCCTGAAGAAGTTACTCCGTGAAGCAAAACGTTTTTGCCTTCTTCAAAAGCAGCGTCGATTTCTTCTTTTGCAACCTTTTGAATATCCGAAAGTTCTTCAAGCTCTTCGATTTCGCCGTCATAGCTTTCAATCCTGTCTTTCTGCCTAAAATATTCTTCGATAAAACCTTTATCTGCCAAAGCTTTAAAATGAGAAGATGAAAAATAGCCATCTTCAAAAAGCTCTGATTTTTTTAAAGGCTGATTTGGATTTTCAGTCTGTTTTTCGAGGATGTGAAGAAATAATTCTTTCTGTTTTCTTGCTTTTGTCAGGCCTAAAAGAATCCCGGTAAGACTTTCATTTTTTAAAACCTCATCGTTGATTTTTACGTAAGCCACTTCTTTGGCTTTATATTTTTCAGCAACCTTTTCATCAATTTCGATATATTGAAGATCAATCAATGAATTGATGGTTTTGATGATATCTTTCTTTGGAATAAAAGCTTCAATATCAGTTAGATTAATTAACTGTCGAACTTCCAGAGCCTGAATAAGATACATTTCGTTGACATCCAGAATCTCAAAATTGACGACGGCGTTGGGCTTTAATTTTAAATAAGTTTCACTTTCCAGTTTCAAAGAAGACGGAAAAGCAAAACGGTAAATCTCGCCCAGACTGCATAAATAATAGTCTGAAAGCCAGTTCCAAAACTTAATCTGCTCTTCGGGAACGATTGGTTTACTGTCTAAAATACTGATGACTTCCTTAGCGACAAAATTTTCCGGAGCAACATCATGAAGTTCAAAAACGATTCCTGTATAGATTTTTTTTCCGCCAAAAGGTACGAGTACACGCATTCCACACTGAATCTGTTCTACAAGTTCCTCAGGAATTTTATACGTAAAAGATCCTTTGAGACTGAGCGGTAAAATTATCTGGGCGTAATACAAGAGAAAAATTTAAAAGTGTAAAATTAATTGTTTCTGAAGAGAAGTGCAATTTTTTTTAGGTTGAGGATTAGGTTGAGGCTAAGGATGAGGATGAGATTTAGTAGTAGGATGCGTCATGGTTAAAATGTACTGTGGTAAAAAGGTCGAATCGCTCGCAGCCCGACCTGAGTGGAGCTCGTCATTGCGAGGAGCAAAAAAGTTCAACTTGAGGATTGCTTCGTTCCTCGCAATGACAGCGGGAACGGAGGGCGGATAAAGCTGCCCAAATAAAAAAAACCAACAATAAACAAATTAAATAATCTGTATCACAAGACCCTTGAAAATAATGGTTTAAGATTAATGCATCGTATCCCACAAAGTCATTACCTCAACTTTTTCCAAAGGTTTCGAAAGCTTGATTCTTTTTAAAGTTTTGGGGAGCAAATCAAAAAAGTTGTCAGAAAAATGCGTATCGCCTATTAAATAGACATCTTTCGCCAGAACATCGGTGGAAATTTCGATTTCTGTTGGAGAAATTTTCCTGATTTTAATGTTAGGTTTTGTAAGTTTCAAATCTTTTGGCTTTGCGAAGAAATGTGTGTTCTCGGCAATGATTTTGTCATATTTATCTCTAATGATTACATTTATAAAAATTTCATTTTTGCTAACATCTCCAATTAAGTCATCAATACCTAAAGCATCAAATTTCAAAACATTATTATCTAAAACCTTACCGTCCGGAGAGCTCACTGCAGCGGCTACACTTTCTCCGTCAAACTTAGAAATATCAAATTCTATTGTAACATCTTCAAATTTTTTCAAACCATCATTAACTCCATAAAAATTTAAAACTCCATCCTTTTCTTCTGTTAAAATCACCTGATTTTCAAAGCTTCTTTTTACCTGATAATGCAGCGCTTTCCAGTTTCCCAGATAATCAATCGATGACCATGAAATCACCGGCCAGCAATCGTTGAGCTGCCAATACAAAGTTCCCATATTGTAAGGTTTTGCGCGGTGGTGGGCTTCAATTGCAATCTGCATTCCGCGAGCCTGAAGCAGCTGGGAAACGTAATTGTATTTTACGAAATCTTTCGGAACCACATAATCCCGCTTCATATATTCGTTGATGATATGAAAACCACGGGCATTTTTTTCATGAGCTTTGATGGTTGGATTTTCTAAACTTAAATCAGGATTTCCAGAAAACATTGATTTTACAGCTTCCTGACTTGGCATTCCCTGAAAACCGTATTCAGAAGCAAATCTGGGAACTTTTCCATTGTATATTTCAAACGGAAATTCGCCCCACCAAACGCCCCAGTAATGAGAATCGCCTTCGGTTAAGCTTTCTTTGTGTCCCCACCCAATCGACGGTGACGTTGGCCAGTAAATGTTTTTTTCTGAAGTTAAATTTTCTTTCAATGCATTCGGAATAACTTCATGGAAAAGCTTTTTGTAATCTTTCCAGACCTGTAGAGAATCTTCTTTTGAATATTTAAACTGCTTCTGGTAACCCCAGTTGACGATGGCTTCATCAATTTCATTATTTCCGCACCACAAAGCGATTGACGGATGATTTTGTAGCCTATTGACCTGATCTTTGACTTCCTCTTTTACATTGTTTAAAAACTCTTTGTCTGACGGATAAAAACTTCCGGCAAACATAAAATCCTGCCACACGAGAATTCCGTTTTCGTCGCAGGCCTTGTAGAATTCGTCATCTTCGTAAATTCCGCCACCCCAGACACGGATCATGTTCATATTAGCATCTTTGCAATCTTTGATGAGTTTGTGATATTTTTCTTTGGTAATTCTTGGCGTAAAACTGTCGGATGGAATCCAATTGGTTCCTTTCGCATACATCGGATTTCCGTTGACTTTAAAATAGAAAGATTTTCCTTTTACGTCTTTATCCTGAATTAATTCAATGGTTCTGAGACCAATTTTTTCATTTTTCTCATCAATAAATTTTGAATCTTTTTTTAGAGAAATTTTCAGATCATATAAATTCGGTTCGCCCCAACCGTTTGGCTGCCAAAGTTTTGGATTTGTAATCTGATACGCAATTGAAAATTTATTTAAACCTGATTTTAAATTTACCGTATGCGTTTTTTTATTGATTAAAAAACTGTATTTCCCAGTTTGTTCAGCAAAAATTTCAGCATGAATAATGAGTTCAGCTTTTTGTTTTGTTAAACTTTTCTGTTCTATTTTTACGTTATCGAGCTTTGCATAATTCGATAAATTCAATTTTACATCTTTCCAGATTCCTGCAGTAACCAATCTTGGTCCCCAATCCCAACCGAATTGATACTGTGCTTTTCTGACAAAACTTCTTGGAGATTCCGGCATTGTAAAAGGAACTTTTTTGGCTAAATCTTTCCCGACATTGACAGATGATTTGAATTTTATCTCTAAAATATTATCACCGACATTCAAATCACTTTTTACCGGAATTTTCCATGTTCTGAACATGTTGTCTGTTTTCTTCAGCAGTTTTCCGTTTAAATAAATTTCAGAATAGGTATCCAATCCATAAAAAACCAGTTCAGCATTTTGATTTTGTAATTCTTTAGCTGAAATTTTAAAAACCGTCTGATAATCCCAGTCTTCATTTTCTACCCACTGTACTTTTTTCTCATTCTCATCTTTGTATGGATCGGGAATAATTTTATGATCCATCAAATCTAAATGAACGGTTCCCGGGACCGCGGCCGATAGCCATTTTTGTTCCTTTGTATTTTTGAAATACCATTTTTCTGACGATAAATTTCGCTCGAAAAATTGGGCGCTGATGAATATTTGAATGAAAAATAAGGCAAAGAGTATGGCTTTGTTCATTTATAGTTTATGATAGGGTTGGAAGTATCTCAATCCACAAAGTATTGAAAAAACTTTTATTCGGTAATTCCACATTGAAGAATATTGCTTTCAATTTTTCCTGTAAACAACTTATAGTCTGAGAATGTTTCTCTTTGTTTTTTTGTCAAGAAATCATAAAAACAATTCTGTACATCAAACTGTAATTGTAAGTTGTATCGTTTACTCTCATCTAAATTATACCAGTCAAAAACGTACAAACTTTCTGTTGAAACATTTTTCAGATCAATTAAAACTCTGAAGTTTATTTTTTGCTTTGGTTTAAGAAAAACTAAATTTCTCACTAAATAATAGTTAATTTTTGCTTTTGATTCATCATTAATTTCTTGCGTTTTAGACCAATTAACATAAGTATTATCAATTACTCCACACCGAGAAATCTCTTTAATATATTTTTCGGCAAAATTATCTTCCATATATGCAGTTCCTCTTTTAGCCTCAATTTTTTCTCCAGAATTAGCATCTATTACAATTAATGTAAGTGCTAAAGGATTATAAGATGAATCATATTCTGAGAAATAGGCACAAGTTTCAAAATTGAAGAAAGCTTTTAGATTCGTCAAGTCAACCGGAATAATATAATTATTATTGGTTTCATTTTCAATACTAACAACTGCACTTTTTTTATCAAATGACATACTAAATGTCAAACCAATTTGTGATTTGATAAAGATTGGAAAGAAAAAAATTATAAAATATCTCATTATTCAGTAACGAAAATTAATGACAAAATTAGACAATAACCTTCAATTTTTTAATCTCCTCAGCATTGGCAAACGATTCATAAGACAACACCGCAGAAGAGTGAAAATACCTTCCATTCGTCACATTTTTCAGCTCTGAAATATTATTCGAACGGACACCGCCGCCGATTAAAATTTTAATATCATCGCCAAAATTTTCAATGAGTTTTTTTAAATTTTCTTTTCCTTCCATTGCAGAATTTTCTCCACCGGAAGTGAGAATTTCCTTGAACCCCAGTTCAATCAGTTTTTCTGCAGATTCAAAAATATTTTTGGTTCGGTCAATGGCTCTGTGAAAAACGCACGGTTTTCCGTTGGCGAGATCAACTAACAGTCTGTTTTTTTCGTAATCAATTTCCTGATTTTCGTCTAAAATCCCGAAGACAAAACCATCAGCTTTGGCTTTAGAAAATTCGATGATATCCCGCTGCATCCGCATAAATTCTGAATCGCTGTACATAAAACCACCGCCAACAGGGCGAATCATCACATGAATAGGTTTGGAATATTTATCTTTTAAATACCTCAATTCTTCAAGGTCGGGAGTGATTCCTCCTGTATTAATATCAGTACAGAATTCAATTCGGTCAGCAACAGAATTCAAGGCTATTTCAGCGGAAGTGATATCGAAAGTGGCTATTTCTAAAAACATTTTTTTTTGAGGTTTGAGGTTTGAAATTTAAGGTTCGGGGTTCGGGATTCGGGATTTATGAGTAGAATCTTGCACTTGTCTCTTTTTACTTTTTACTAGGCTCTTACTAGCTTACTTTAAAGCAAATTCAGGCTTCTCCAGACGGTTTCCTTTTTGGTCTTGAACAGCGAAATTAAATCCGTCCTGAATACAATATGAACCATACTCTCCTTTTTTATTGATGGCAATAAATCCTACCTGAATATCTTTTAAATTTTTATTTCTTTTCTGAGTAATTTTCACAATCCTTTCCACCGCTTCTTTACAGGCCTGTTGCGGATTTCTTCCCTGTCGCATCAGTTCGACCACAAGATGAGTTCCCACCGTTCTGATGACTTCTTCTCCATGTCCTGTCGCCGTGGCAGCACCAACTTCATTATCAACGAACAAACCTGCACCAATAATGGGCGAATCACCTACCCTGCCGTGCATTTTGAAAGCCATTCCGCTCGTGGTGCAAGCTCCGGATAGATTTCCCATAGCATCCAAAGCAATCATTCCAATCGTATCGTGATTTTCTATGTTGACGATGGGTTTGTAATTGCTGTCTTTCAGCCATTCTTTCCATTCTTTTTCGGATTCTGCAGTTAGAATATTTTCTTTTTTAAAACCTTGGGATACGGCAAACTGAAACGCTCCGTCGCCCACCATCATCACGTGAGGAGTTTTTTCCATCACTGCTCTTGCAACAGAAATTGGATTTTTAATATTTTCTAAAGCTGCAACTGAACCGATGTTGTAATTTTCATCCATAATACAGGCATCAAGCGTCACTCTTCCATCTCTGTCTGGGCGACCACCATAGCCAACGCTTCTTTCGTTCGGGTCATTTTCAACCAGACGGACGCCTTTTTCAACTGCATCCAAAGCTCTTCCGCCTTTTCCTAAAATCTTCCATGCCTCTTCATTAGCTTTTAAACCAAAATCCCATGTCGAAAGAACAATTGGTTTATTGATCAACGTATTCTCATTTTCCGGAACTTCTTTAGCAATTAAATCTAAAGGATTTAGCAATAAAGCCGATGATAAAATCCCTGTGGTTTTTAAAAATTTTCTTCTTGAATTCATTCTTTAGTTTAAGGTTTGGTGTTTTATGTTTAAGGTTTCTTCAATTAAGTATTCTTTCTAGCTAAATTTAATGTCTGTCGCAACATTAGACATTAAACTTACCGCGCTCCAATTTCATCGACGAAAAGCCATGCTTTGGAGTCTGCGCCTGGATTTCCTGCGGGAATAATTCCTGCGTTTTCTATTTTGATTTTAATAAATTTAGCATTATGATTACCGACTTTAAGACAGATTTTTCCTTTTGCTGAAAGGATTTCCTCTTTCCCAATTTCTTTAGTGATTTTAAAATTTTTGCCGTCATCTGAAACCGAAACTGATGCCGATTTTGCCAGATGAATCCAGCTTCCTTTGTTGTCTAACGTATTGAAATAAACTTCTGAAAAACCTGTTTTTTCTCCTAAATCAATTGTCGCAACCACATCTTTTCCCTGAAAACCAAGCCATGTTTTTCCCAATTGTTTTACATTTCCGGTAATTCCGTCGACCAAGGTAAAGGCACCACCGAATGAATAATTTTCGCTGGGCTGATTTTCCAAGGTGATTTTTTTACCGGTCGTTTTCGAGGTGGAAAAATTTTGAGAAGAAACTGCAGATTTTAATTCTCCATTTTCAAAATAAGCCGATTTTATGATCATTGCTCCTGATATCGGAATCGGATTCTGATATATCGCAGAATTGGCCTTTGGCTCGCTGCCGTCAACTGTAAATTTAATTCCGTTTGGATTTTGTGAAGTTGATAGTTCGTAGGAAACACCGTTTTTATTTGGAACTACTTTTCCGGCGATATTGTAGATACTTTTAGCATAATTAATGTTGATTTTATCTAAAATTTTAAAATGCTCCACCACTCTGTCTTCAAATTCCTTGTACTTTTCCGGCTTCGAAGTTCCCCAACCTACTTCGGAAAGCGCAAATAATCTTGGGAAAATCATATACTGAACCTGTTTAAAATCCAGGATATATTCCGTCCATAAATTTGCCTGAACTCCCAAAATATATTTAGACTGCTCCGCATTTAATTCAGCAGGAATCGGATTGTACGAATAGACTTTATCCAAAGGCGTGAAACCTCCGAACGCATTAGGTTCGGTCTGCGGATCGCCCTGATAATGATCAAAATAACAGTATGCTCCAGGCGTCATTACGGCGAAATTATTGGTTTTTGCGGCTTCGATTCCACCTTTAATACCTGTCCAGCTCATTACTGCTGCGTTTGGAGCCAATCCACCTTCCAGAATCTCGTCCCAACCGATGATTTTGCGGCCTTTTGAGTTGACATATTTTTCAATTCTCTGAATAAAATAACTTTGCAGACCGTGCTCGTCTTTCAGATTGTTTTTTTTGATTAAAACCTGACAGTGCGCACATTCCTTCCATCTCGTTTTCGGGCACTCATCGCCTCCGATGTGAATGTATTGAGAAGGGAAAAGCTGAATGACCTCATCCAAAACATTTTCCAGAAAAGTAAAAGTTTCGTCTTTCGGGCAGAAAACATCATCGAAAACACCCCATTTTGTCGCTGCTTCGAAAGGTCCTTTAGTACACGCCAGTTCAGGATACGCAGAAAGAGCAGCCAGGGCGTGACCAGGCATTTCGATCTCTGGAACAACGGTGATATGTCTTCCCTGAGCATATTTTACAACATCTTTTATTTGTTCCTGAGTATAAAAATACGGACCGTAAGGTTTCCCGTCATAAGTATCATCAACGTACGCTCCAATCATGGATTCTTTACGCTTTGAACCGATTTGAGTAAGCTTTGGATATTTTTTAATCTCGATTCTCCAGCCCTGGTCATCCGTTAAGTGCCAATGGAAAGTATTCAATTTGTACATTGCCAGATAATCGATGTATTGTTTTACTTCTTCAACTGTGAAAAAATGACGGCAAACGTCTAAGTGCATTCCGCGCCATGCGAATTTGGGTTTGTCACTAATCTTCATCGCAGGAATCTTTCCGACTTCTCTAAACTGTTCAAATAATTGGACTAAAGTTTGAATAGCAAGAAAATAACCATTTTTTCCAGCATACATTACAAATATCTTATCAGTAGTTATAGAAATCAAATAACTATCATTTTTACCTTCTTCATTTCTTCTTCTACCAGGATAAGGATAATCTCCTGTAGTAAAATTTGCAATTTCTTTATCTGTTTTTTCATATATAAACATCGAACCCAACCTTTTTTTTAAATATTCAGTATCCTCTTTAGGAACATCATAAAATTTTAAAGTTTTAGGAATTAAAAATTCACCGTTTGTAAATTGAATATGATTTGGATAAGGAATTAAATTCAGTTTTGTCTGAGCCGAAAAACACGTCGAAATCAGTAAAGAAAAGACCAAAAGAATACGCAGCATCTTGTAGAGTTTAGATTTTAGCGAATATAATTCTTTTCTGAAAAATTCAGTCTATCATTTAACTATTTCAGCTTCAAAACATCTAAGTTTGTATAAAATTAAATGATGAAAAAAACTTTTATCCTCGCGGCAGCATTATTATTTTCAGTTTCTGCACAGGCACAGATTTTAGATATTATCAAATCTACGGTGAAAAATCAAACGGGTGTAGATTTAGACAATCCTAAAACGGTTCCGTCAACCACCACTACAAAGCCTCAAACCGGCACAGCAAGTTCGCAAACTCCCACCAAAAGCACGTCATCAGTAAATCTTGGAAGTCTTACTTCAACTCAAATCTCATCAGGTTTGAAAGAAGCTTTGAATTTAGGCGTTACGGAAGGTGTGAAAAAACTCGCTGTTCAAGACGGTTTCCTGAAAAATGAAGCGGTAAAAATTTTAATGCCTGAAAAACTAAGGGTAATTGACACAAAACTTCGTGCTTTCGGATTGGGAAGTCTCGCGGATCAGGGCGTGAAATTACTCAACAGAGCTGCCGAAGACGCAGTGACAGAATCTGCTCCGATTTTTACAAAAGCCATTACTTCGATGACGATTACCGATGCGAAAAATATTTTGCTGGGTGGCGATAATTCAGCTACGAATTATTTACAAAGCAAAACTCAGGCGCAACTGTTTACTGCATTTCAGCCAAAAGTAAAGGCTTCATTAGGAAAAGTAGGTGCCGATAAAGTATGGAATAATCTGATTTCAAAATACAACACACTGACCGGACAAGCCGTTTCAACAGATTTAAACGAATATGTAACCAACGAAACCATCAATGGTGTTTTCAAAATGGTGGCAGAGAAAGAAAGCGGAATCAGAAATAATTCTGTGATGAGAACGACGAGTATTCTGCAGAAAGTTTTTGGGGCGCAGGATGGTAGATAGTTCTTTTGTCTTGAAATTAAAGATTCGACGTAGTCAAACAAAAGAACCAAAAGTTCAAGACTTGGAACTCTTCGCTAAAAATTAAAATTTAATCCTAAAATCCCCAAACTCGTGCGGATTTAAAGTTCATCTGTTAAGGTAATGTGACCGCACTCAAACATTGGGAATTTTTTAACGGATTAATTTTTAATTTTGACTGCGTCGAATCTTCGATTTCTTAACGCTCCGATTTCCTATGTCATTTTATAGGAAATTTCATATTATATAAAAAACCTTGCCCGACTGGACAAGGTTTTTTATATAATTAATCATTTTAAGCCACTTGCCAAAAGCCACTTAAAATTGCATTTCAGGAATTTCGCCATCAATAATCAAATCTGCTTCTGTCGATTTTATAATATGCTCCACCGAAACTCCGGGAGCTCTTTCTATCAGTTTGAATCCGGCAGGCGTAACGTCTAAAACGGCCAGTTCGGTAACCACTTTTTTCACACAGTTGATTCCCGTCAAAGGAAGTGAACATTTTTTCAGAATTTTGCTTTCTCCGGCTTTGTTCACGTGCATCATCGCAACGATTATGTTTTCGGCTGAAGCCACCAAATCCATCGCACCGCCCATTCCTTTTACCATTTTCCCTGGAATTTTCCAGTTGGCGATGTCACCGTTTTCTGAAACTTCCATAGCACCGAGAATTGTTAAATCTACTTTTTGGCTTCTGATCATCCCAAAACTGAATGCAGAATCGAAAAATGAACCGCCTTCCAAAATTGTAATGGTCTGCTTTCCGGCGTTGATGATGTCTGCATCTTCCTCACCTTCAAAAGGAAAAGATCCCATTCCCAAAACTCCGTTTTCACTCTGGAATTCTACCGAAAGATTATCGGAAACGTAATTCGCCACCAATGTTGGGATTCCGATTCCTAAGTTTACATAATAACCGTCTTTTACTTCCTTTGAAATTCTTTGTGCAATTTGTTCTTTCGTTAGCATAGCATAATCTTATCCTGCCAAATTAGCTATTTTTTCAGAATTACGAAATTTTTTCTTTCTTATCCTATGATAAATTTTGATGCTTAAATTGTCGTAAATTTGTTGGCTTTTAATTTTACTAATGAAAATTCTATTAAATTATTTAAAACCCTATAAATGGCTGATTATCATTTCGCTTCTGTTAGCATCTATAAATCAAGTCTTTTCCCTTTTTGCTCCGGCGATTACGGGAAATATTCTGGATAAACTGGTCAACCAACCGAATCACTTTGATAAGGATAAATTAATCCCAAGAAACCTCAATGAATATCTTTACGGAACCGATATTTACCACGGTGTTTTCTACTTTCTAGGACTTTTAATCGGAACTGCCATGATCAGCCGTATCGCAAAGGCATTTCAGGACTACGTTGTTAGTGTGATTATTCAGAAATTTGGGGCTAAGATTTTCACTGATGGCTTGCAGCATTCCATGAGACTGCCTTTTCAGGAATTTGAAGACCAAAGAAGCGGTGAAACACTTTCTATTTTAACCAAAGTGCGTGAAGATTCTGTGAAGTTCATCAACAATTTCATTAATATCTTTTTCGGAATTCTGGTGAGTATTATTTTCGTTTCGATATATGCCATCCGTTTGCATTGGTCGATTATGCCAGTGTATGTTTTGGGTATTATTTTTATTGCAGTAATTACCAATCTTTTAAGCAAAAGAATTAAAAACATCCAGAAAAATATCGTTTCAGAAACAACAACTTTGGCAGGAAGCACCACTGAAAGCCTCAGAAACATTGAAATTGTAAAAAGTTTAGGCTTGACCAATCAGGAAGTTGAACGATTGAACAACAACACCTACAAAATTCTGAATCTTGAATTAAGAAAAGTAAAAAGTATCCGCTCGCTGAGCTTTGTACAGGGAACTTTGGTGAATTTTTTACAGCAGGTCATCACGTTCACTTTACTTTTACTGATTTTTAAAAATATTGTAACTCCCGGGCAGTATTTATCGCTTGTATTTTACGGATTCTTCATTTTCGGACCGATGCAGGAAATCGGGAACATTATTATTTCCTATCGTGAAGCCGAAGCGTCACTTCAGAATTTTGACCGTGTGATGAAAAAAGAAGTTGAACCAAAACCTTTGCATCCAAAAAAAATCGGTGCGATTGAAGATTTAAAATTCGATAAAGTTTCTTTCCAGCACCAATCTGCTCATTATAAAGCTTTAAATTCCATTTCATTTGATGTGAAAAATGGAGAAACGATTGCTTTCGTCGGACCAAGTGGTTCAGGGAAAAGTACTTTGGTGAAATTGCTTGTTGGACTGTACAGGCCGAAAGAAGGAACTATTTTTTACAATAATATCGACGGAAAAGAATTTGATTTTGATGAACTGAGAAATCAGATTGGCTTTGTGACGCAGGATACGCAGCTTTTTTCGGGAACTATCAGAGAAAATCTGTTGTTTGTGAATCCTTCTGCAACTGAGGAAGATTTACAGTTGGCTTTAAAGAAATCAAGCTGTGCAGGTCTTTTGGAACGTGCTGAAAAAGGAATTGAAACGGTAATCGGTGAAGGTGGATTAAAATTAAGTGGTGGCGAAAAACAGAGAATTGCCATTGCCAGAGCTTTGCTGAGAAAACCACATCTGTTGATTTTTGATGAAGCTACTTCTGCTTTAGACAGCATCACAGAAGAGGAAATTACCACTACGATCAAAGAAATTTCAAAGGATAAAGAACAAATTACGGTTTTAATTGCCCACAGATTGAGTACAATTATGCACGCGGACAGAATTTTTGTTCTGGAGCGCGGACAGGTTATTGAAACAGGTTCTCACCTGAAACTGATTGAAGAAAAAGGCTTATACTACGCCATGTGGAGACAGCAGATTGGTGAACGAAAGACTGCGACCCAGATTTAAACAGGGAAGTTTATAATACAGGAGTCACATTAGTTTTATTTTGAAACTTTGAAAATATTTTATAACACATTAGTTTGAAAATCAGATATTTTCTGAGAGATATTTTATGCATGAAATATTACATTCAAATAAATATAAACAAGTGATACAAAAAATTACCCCGAAATCTGATTTTCGGGGTTTTTTTTAAAAAAAACTAATTCGAAAACTAATCTTTTTTTCTTACCGTTCTCTGTTCAATTCTTTTTTCAAACTTTTCGCCCTGGAAAATTCTCTGGATCATAATTCCCGGAATGTGAATTTGATTGGGATCCAGTTCGCCTGGTTCTACCAGTTCTTCTACTTCAGCGATGGTAATTTTACCGGCGCCGGCCATAGGATGATTGAAATTTCGGGCTGAACCTTTGAAAATGAGGTTTCCTGCATGGTCGCCTTTCCAGGCTTTTACGATGGAGTAATCGGCGTCGTATGCGTGCTCTAAAATGTGAGGTTTTCCGTTGAAATCTTTTACTTCTTTGCCTTCGGCCACTTCAGTTCCGAAACCTGCGGGTGTGTAAAATGCGGGAATTCCTGCCTGTGCGGCTCTGCATTTTTCTGCCAAAGTTCCCTGGGGAGTCAGTTCAACTTCCAGTTCGCCTGAAAGCATCTGTCTTTCGAATTCTGCATTTTCGCCTACGTAAGATGAAATCATTTTTTTGATTTGTCTTTTGTGAAGCAGCAATCCTAATCCGAAATCGTCTACTCCAGCGTTGTTTGAAATGCATGTTAAATCTTTTACATCGCTTTCTACCAATGCGTTGATGGAATTTTCAGGGATTCCACACAATCCGAAACCGCCGAGCATTAAAGTCATCCCGTCCTGAATTCCTGCAATGGCTTCCTGTGCATTTTTCACTCTTTTATCGATCATTTTTGAATTAAATTTTGGAGGTCTTAAATTAGTGTTTTTATTTGAAATTGAAAATCTTTTTATTTCACACAGATTACACGGATTTTCACAGATTTTTATTTGAATGAGTATAAGGATTTTTCAAACAGTTTGTTATGCTGAAAGCATCTCAGCACAGCTTCAGTTAAAAAATCCATCGAGTTGTTTTGATAAGAAATATTGAAAAGATAAACGACTTTTCTTTTGCGTGAGGGATGGAAGCGGCATCCTTTTTTTGGTTGGAAGGAAAAAGAACTGGCAACCAAAAAAAGATATAGCGGACAGCCCGACCCGAGCGAGGGAATGCAGCGAAGCGGAATGAGCGAGTGAGGGGCACGCCCGGATTATGAGTAATGATTGATGATTGATGATTGATGGGTGTTTGTGGGTATGTAATTTTGTAAATATTTTTTTTATAAAGTATTGGTGGACAGAAAAATTTGTTTTATTTTTGCAGTCTGTTATTCAACCTCTAGCGATGGACGTGTAAGTTGCTTAGCTTAAACAATTTTTATTATTAATAATGGATTTATTAAAGTACGTACAAGACCAGTACATCACAAAAAAAGATTTCCCTGATTTTAAGGCAGGAGACACAATTACAGTGTATTACGAAATTAAAGAAGGTCAAAAAACAAGAACTCAGTTCTTTAAAGGAACGGTAATTCAGTTGAGAGGTACTGGAGCTACAAAAACTTTTACTATCAGAAAAATGTCTGGTGACGTAGGTGTAGAGAGAGTTTTTCCTATCAACATGCCGGCTCTTCAAAAGATTGAGCTTGACAGAAGAGGTAAAGTTAGAAGATCTAGAATCTACTACTTCAGAGATCTTAGAGGTAAGAAAGCGAGAATTAAAGACGCTGCTTACAAAAAGAAGTAATTCAGACAACAACATATACGAAAAGAGGCTGCTATTTTTAGCGGTCTCTTTTTATTTTGCGATACTTTTCTTTTGATGGAATTTTTAATGGAGCATAATTATTGCGCATAAAACACCCCGTCAAAAATTTCTTTCAAATTTTCGCCACCCCTCCAGTGGAGAGAAATGTATACTTATCTTGAATAAAATTATTTAAAGTCGCAAACTTACATTCTCCCACTTTCATCTTCCATCTTCCCTCCTATTTAATAAAGCTGTAAAGTGCGTTCCAGAATTTATCGTAGACTTCTATATGTGGCAAATGGCCTACATTTTCAAGTTCCACCAGTTTTGAGCCTGCAATTTGCTGCTGCGTTTTCTTTCCCAGTTCCTGATACTGTCCCATTGTTTGCTGAACTTCTTTTGGTGCGCGGTCTTTTCCGATGGCTGTACGGTCCCGCGTTCCGATGATGAGTAAGGTTGGCATTTTGATATTTTTAAATTCGTAAACAACGGGTTGATTGAAGATGATATCGCTCGTTAACGCAGCATTCCATGCGACTTGGGGATAGTCTTTGTGTAAAGTCCAACCTGCAATGAGATCAAGCCATGGCTGGTATTCTGATTTCCATTTGTTGTCGTAGTAGAATTTGAGTTGGTAATTTTTGTAGGATTCTGCTGTGTTCTTTAGTTCGGACTGATAGGCTTCGTCTACGGTCTGATATTTGGCCAAGGTTTTATAATCTTCCAGACCGATGGGGTTTTCAAGGATTAATTTTTCTACCGTTTCAGGATACATTAGCGTAAATCTTGTGGCAACCATTCCGCCCATTGAATGGCCGAGAACAATGATTTTTTCAATTTTTAAATCGTCTAAAATCGCTTTGGTATTGCTTGCCAGCTGTGCAAATGAAAACTGATAGCTTTGAGGTTTTGAAGATTTTCCAAATCCAATCTGATCGGGAATAATCACTCTGAAACCTTGAGCTGATAAATATTTAGCTGTTTTTTCCCAATACGCTCCATTGAAATTTTTGCCGTGGAGAAGCATGACTGTCTTTCCGTTGGATTTTTGCGGCCTGACATCCATATATGCCATTTTCAGATTTTGTTTTTGGGAATTTAAATCTTTGAAATGAACTTCAAAAGGATATTGGTAGTTTGAAAGCGTTGCGTCTAAAGGTTTAATCTGTGCCTGCGCGAAAGTGATTGCTACAACTGAAATTCCGGTAATAATATTTTTAAATTTGGTCATGAAAAATTGAATTTAGATATAAATTTAAAAAAACCGCTTCAAAAGAAACGGTTTTGGATGGTATTTATAATTTAATTATAAGTCTTAAGAATGTTCTGTAGCAATTAATTTTTCTTTTCTGGACGGTAAATTCATCAGTACAATTGCCATTAAAATTAAAACAATCCCTATCCACTGAACGAGGATTACTTCTTCGCTTAATAAGACGAATGCCATCGTCACAGAAACCGGAAGTTCTAATGAGGAAATAATACTTCCCAAGCCCAGACCTGTATTTGGAAATCCTAAGTTGAACAAAATGGGCGGAATGATGGTTCCGAATAATGCCAAAATAAAACCGTACGTCCAGAAAATTGAATAATTAAATAGTCTGATATGCGCTGTATTTTCGGTAAAATTTAAGTAAAAAGATTTTAAACCTTCCGAATATAAAGGTCCGATTTGAGCGAAAAACAAAAATGTTAAAACAATTACTGAACCACCGGTTAACATAATCATACTTTTTCTAAGCACCGGTAAGTGGGTCGCCAAAGTATTTGAAGTAAACATCGTCATTGTGAATGATGCCGCGGCTAGCAATCCCCAGAAGATGCCATGCCAGTCGAGTTTTACTTCTACATTAATCAGGTTTGTTGCTAAAACTGTTCCCAGCAAAACAATTAGTGTCGCAACTACTTTCTTGACATTAGGAAACTTCTTAGTAATTAAACTTTCAAGGACAACACTGAACCAAACGGATTGCATTAAAAGTACAATAGCAATAGAAACCGCAATATACTGTACTGAAATGTAGTAGAATAAACTCGTACATCCTAAAGAAGTTCCTGCCATCAATAGCATTCTTATTTCTTTACGGCTGGGAGATGGTAATTTCTTTTTGGATGTAATGGTCTGAATTAAATTCATAATTAAGAGTCCTGCCAGACCGAGCGCAAACTGAGCTGTTGTAACTTCCGACGTTGTAAAACCTTCTTTGTAAGACATCTTAACAAAAGTGGCAAGCATTCCATAAATGCTTGCTCCAATACCGACAAACAGTACTCCTTTTACAATATTTTTCTTCTTCATAACCTTTTTTCAGCCGGCAAAGGTACAATATAAAATTTTGTCTGAACGGTGATTGCTGTAAAATAAAATTACCTCAGAATTTCTGAGGTAATTTTATAAAACTATGTTTTAATATTATTTTTTGATCAGAAGTTTAGAAGAAGTATCAATTCCTAAGCCTTTTACTTTAACAATGTAAGTTCCATTAATTAAAGTTGAAGTATTGATCGCTTTTTTCTCATCAGCAGAAACTTTGTATTCTGAAGCAACCATCTTCCCACTCATATCAAAAATTTCAACATTTACTTTACCCATAGTGTTTTTAGGGAAGTTGATGAAGAATTCATTCTTAGCAGGGTTAGGATAGATTGAAATAGCGTTTGCTTTAACATCTTTTACTTCGCTTGTAGACAATACACATTCTACAGGAACACTAAAATCTGCAAACTGATCATTAATATCAGTAGGACTTCCTGCATCAGCAATTAATCCTAATCCTCTTGCTGCGAAAACATTCCAGATCATACATCTGTCTGCACCTTGTGTTGTAGCCATTTCAGCAGCAAGTATCGCATCTCGTCCACTCACAAAGTTTGGATTACAAGGCTGTAATTTCAGAGCATTTGTAATCAGCTGTAATACTCTTGCACTACCGCTGGTTGTGTTTGCTGTTACGTTTGAAGAATATCCGTATTTCTCAACATACTTCCAGTGAAGATCCCAAAGCATTGTTGCCCACACGAAACCTATTGAGTGTACATCAGGCACGAGCTGAAGATTAGCATTGGTATATTCCATACCGTTTGTATCGTTGTATGTGAATGCATTGATAGTGGTATTTGGAGAGTATTTTGCAGGTCTGATACCTTCTCCTGAGTTACCTTCTCCGGCAGCATAAGTCGCCATACCACGTGGCACTGAAGCATTGTCCCCAGGCTTATTTGTAAGCATTAAAGCAAAGAAGTCTGACCATCCTTCACCCATCTGCTCTTTGCTGACGGAAGATGACAAACATGTAGAACCATTACCAGTTAGACGGTTTGAAATACCATGGCCATATTCATGGATGATAATTCCGTTGTCAAAGCTTCCATCAGGTGTGATAGCTGCCGCAGGGTCGTTTTTTAGAGTAACGTTCACTGTTGTATTTGCGCTGAGATGTGATTTAATATACTCACCTTCCACATTATCAATCAAAACCGAAGGGATTGTGATGGTAGCATCTGTACCTCCCATATTTCCTATTGCAGCTGAAGTAGGTGCATTATATACAATTGCAGCAATTGCTCCTGCATTCTGGGCATTTTTTACTTTAACCACAAAATCACAGTTTCCTCTCTGGATCAAACCTATTTTACCGGTAAGAGATCCTGCCGGGATTGCGGTACAACCTTCTAACACTGAAGATAACTTAACGTCACCAGTGGTGCCTGTTGCAGTGAGAGCCGGGCCAAACTGGGCAACACCTGCTAAGGGCTGTCTTGATACTGCCGCTGATGGAGCATTGTAGTAAAAAATCCTGTTGGTTTGAGACCATAAATACATCTGCATTCTTGGTTTTGAACCGTCAGCTGGTGTAGAAAAATTTGCATTGTTCGTTCCTCCGCCATCTTGTGCTTCTGCCAACACATAATCATTTCCAACACCCCCTAAACCGAAATTGGTCTGCTGGAAGTTTTTTGAAGCCTCATTAAATCCAAATTTATGAAAGACATCATGCACCATATTATTTGCATAAAACAGATTGGTAATTGACGCGTTAAGATTGCTCGCAGGTGTTCCGTTGATACTGAAAGGGAAATCAAAATTTCTCGTTGCACCTCCCTGTGCAAAAGTGGCCACCTGGTTATTGCCAGCTATATCGTCGTAAGCGTACGCATTGTTTCCTCTTGAATATGTGTAATGAGTTGTTCCGTCAAAATGCCATCCTTCGGGTGAAGAAGCTAAAATCCAGGGATTTGAAACAATAGTTCTTGCACCAAAAGTTGGTGCTTCTATTGGAAATGCAAATACATTATAAGTTGCCGGATCCGGAACTAAAAGATTGAATGAGCTTTGTTCTGCAGAACCTAAAAGCGGTCCTTCAAGTTTCTGGTGTTCAGAATGGTCATGGCTGTACGCATCATGATAAAAATTACATGAAAGATTAAGATCTTCTTTAAAAAGAACAGAACCACTGTTTGCATCAACTAAGAAATTCCAGTAACTTGGTGATGATGGATCCTGAAAAGCAATCTGATAAGCTAATTTCAGATTATTCTCGTGGTTAACATAGACTAGATTTTGCTTTACAAATTTCTTATCTTCTAAATCAGCATCTAAAGGTTTAAGAACCTCAAAATTATTAATCGCTGGATTATTAAGCTGCGCGGCAACCGTACCTAGTGCCTTTGCAACGGTAACGGATGGGATGTTTGAAGTAGCTACTCCATAATTTTTAACAAAAGTATCATTAAAGTAGACAACCTTACCATCTTTTACCAGAGCCGAACCAACAGAGTTCATTACCGGCAAACCTTTATACAATTGCTGAAATTTGATAATATCTCCCTGCATCGATGTAGAATGATCTACAACGTCTATTGCAAGATCATTAAGATCTGCTTTCTTATAATCACGTATTGAATTCTGTGAAATATAATTACTGATTAGCTGCTTATGATCCTGCCCGTACACATTTGATACAGAACTTACAGATAACGCAACAGCAAACAAAAGAGGTAGAGTTAGCTTTTTCATATTGATTCTTAAAGGGCCAAATTTACAAATAATAATCATATTAATATTACTTTTACTTAATATTTAATAATATTTTTTTCATCACCATTAGCAACTCTTTAATTACTGAATTACATTTGAATATTACATGAATTAACCATCGCAAACAAAAAAAACCATCCTCATAAAGGATGGTTTAGTTTATAGAAATATGAGAAAAGATTATTTACCTCCTTCCATTTTCTTTTTCAATTCAGCCAATACATCAATATCACCTAAGGTTGATCTTTCTTCGATATTGTTTGAAGAAGACATGTTATTGTTGTTATTAGATCTGTTGTTAGATGCTTCTCTTGCATTCTTTTTCTCTTCGTCTCTGAAGATTCCTGTGTGAGAAACTACTACTCTCTTGAACTCTTTGTTGAATTCGATTACTTTGAACTCAGCAGTTTCACCTTTCTTGATTTTAGATCCGTCTTCCTTCTCTAATAATCTTGATGGACAGAATGCTTCTACTTCAGCATCTTCGAATTGTACAGAAGCACCTTTATCGTGTACTTCTACAGCAGATCCTGTGTGTACAGTTCCTTCAGCATATTTAGTTTCAAATTTATCCCATGGGTTTTCTGTCAATTGCTTGTGACCTAGAGATAATCTTCTAGCCTGGATGTCTAGCTCAAGAACTACCACATTCAATTTATCACCTACTGCACAGAATTCTGATGGATGCTTGATTTTCTTAGTCCAAGAAAGATCAGAGATATAGATTAATCCGTCGATACCTTCTTCTAATTCTACGAATACACCGAAGTTTGTAAAGTTTCTTACAGTTCCAACGTGCTCAGAACCTACCGGATATTTAGCTTCGATATTTTCCCATGGATCTTTAGATAACTGTTTCATACCTAAAGAGATTTTTCTGTCTTCTCTGTCTAAAGTAAGTACTTCAGCTTCCACTTCGTCACCTACTTTTACGAAATCTCCTGCGCTTCTCAAGTGAGTAGACCAAGACATTTCAGAAACGTGAATTAATCCTTCCACACCTGGAGCGATCTCAACGAATGCACCATAGTCTGCAAGAACTACTACTTTTCCTTTTACTTTATCACCAACTTTCATGTCAGCAGAAAGAGCATCCCAAGGATGAGCTTCTAATTGCTTCATACCCAACTGGATTCTGGTCTTCTCGTCATCAAAGTCAAGGATAACCACTTTCACAGTCTGTCCGTCTTCTAAGATTTCAGATGGATGGTTCACTCTAGACCAAGAAAGGTCTGTAATGTGGATCAATCCGTCTACACCACCAAGATCTACGAATACACCGTAAGAAGTAATATTCTTAACAGTACCTTCAAGAACCTGACCTTTTTCAAGCTGTGCGATGATTTCTTTTTTCTGACCTTCGATATCTGCTTCGATCAATGCTTTGTGAGATACAACTACGTTTTTGAACTCAGGGTTGATTTTCACAACTTTGAACTCCATAGTTTTTCCTACGAACTGATCGTAATCTTTAATTGGCTTAACGTCGATTTGAGAACCTGGTAAGAATGCTTCGATACCGTGAACATCAACGATCATACCTCCTTTAGTTCTTGATTTTACAAAACCGTTAACGATTTCTCCAGTTTCGTGAAGTTCGTTTACTCTATCCCAAGCTTTAAGCGTTCTAGCTTTTTTGTGAGATAACTGCAACTGACCAGTTTTGTCTTCTCTTCTGTCTACCATTACTTCTACATCATCCCCTACTTTAAGGCCTGGGTTGTAACGGAATTCGTTAAGAGAAATAACACCTTCAGATTTGAAATCGATGTCTACGATAGCTTCTTTGTCTGTCAATCTTACAACTTTACCTGTGATAACGTCGTTATCATTTAAGCTGCTAAGAGATCCGTTATAGATTTCTTCAAGATCGCTTTTTTCTTTTCTAGCATCTGCATCAAGACCAGATTCGAAAGAATCCCAGTCAAATTGTTCTGGTGCTACGTTTTGGTTAAGAATAACCTCTGCTGAATTTGTCTCTTTTGACATTTTCTAATAAAATTTGTATTCCTATTCTTACAGACCTCGGCTTTGCTGTGAATCCTGAAAAATATGGAAGTTGTTAATTGCTAATGTTTTACTTCGCCGAAAGTACGTCCACAAAAGTGAGTGCAAAAGTACGAAAAAAAATTAATTATTTTTTAAAAAGTTCAAAACATTTTAATTGATAATAATATTCATTTGAAAAAAAATGAAGCTACCAGAAAGCAGCTTCATCCAAAGTAAAAGTTTGAAATGAAAATTAATTTAGAGATTCCACAATTGTGGTATTTAAGGAGATTTTAGACATAAAGTTGCTCATATTATCACAAGCAGGATTTCCAGAATTTGAACTTTCTGCAACGCCACCATAAATTATTTTTTGGGTAGCGCTACCTGAACTTGATGATATATTCCTTGCCATTACTTTGATGGTGTGACTTCCTGTACTTAAATTATTTACCACACCATTAAGTACAAATTTGTGCCATGAGCAGGTGAAATCTTCTTTCTGCTTGTGGTATTTTCTCACCACCACCAGTTTATCATCCACAAAAATTCCGATAGCGTACTGAAAGAAAGAATCTACAGATCTGTCCAGCTGAGCCATACCTTCCAGCGTGAAAGCAAATGCATTATTAGCTCTGGTAAATGTTTTTGTATCTGTAATTCCCAGTGAAGTCCAGTTGGCAGTACCGCTTCCCAATGCGATTGCTCCCGCCGTAAACCCTGTAACACTTATATTACCCGGAGAAGAGACGGAACTTGTGTTCACTAAATCTAATTTAGACAAAATTTGATCTTTAGTAAAAAGTGCGTTCCATTTGCCATCATCAAAATAAGCCACTGTTTCTGGTAAAGTTGTTGTGGGATTAGTATTGAATAATATGCTGCCGTTTTGTGGTAATGCGACTGTAGTAACATCTGCATTTGATGAAAGACCAATTCTTGGCAGTAAAACACCTTTTTTTTCAGCATCAAGTTTTAAGATTGCTGTTTCGTCTAAGATGGGTTCGGGTTTATCCGTCATCACAACCTGTGACAACATCACGCCGGGAAAAAAAGCTGATGCTATGATTTTAAATATATTTTTCATCTTTAATTTTAATAAGGTAATGGTTGGTTTATGAGCACGATGGCACTGATTCTTGCTTCATCATCTGAAATATTGGTGCAGCTGGCACCTTTTTTTCCATAACTGATTGTAGTGGAGGTAGTACTTGATCTGTTCATCACTGCAAGTTTAATGGTGTGGTTTCCCACCGTAAGATCATCTACAAGACCGGTAATGGTAAATTCTTGAAAAGCACACGTATTATCAACATTTAAGGAAGCAGACTTGGAAGAAATCAGTTTATCATCTACAAATATCCCTAAACCATAGGTTACGCTGGCGCTGCTCGAGGAAGCGTTATTCAGCTGCAGCATTCCGGTAAATGTAACAACGGCGTTGTTTTCCGGTCTTTCAATGGAAAACACTAATGGTGTTGGATCTGTAACTTCTACCCAAGATGATACAAGAGGTTTATCTTTTTCAAAATGACCTACAGAATCAGCGTCAGACGGATAATTGTTTGTAGAAACTCCGGAATATATTTTAGAATAATATTTGGTAATTCCCAGCAAAAGATTAATATTGGCAGAATTAAAATAAAAAATCCATTTTGTGCCGTCCCAATAATAGAGACCTTTCCCTCCCGGAAAAGCAGCGTTGGTGTTATAAACAAGTAAAGAAACCGTAGGTTTCGCTGCCATAAAGCTGTAATCTGAAATATTATCTTTATTCAGAGAAATCTTGGGAATCATTAAGCTTCTGTCGGAAGTTACGAGATCAAGAATGGCAGAAGAATCCGGCGATGCTGTACCAATCCCCACCGAACCGCTTTGTGCAAAGCTGTTTACTCCTATCACTAATAAGAGTGATTTTAGAAAAATTTTTTTCATGATTGGTATTTTATGACTTTTCTGTAAGCTTAATAAACATGTTAATCTTAGACATATCTGCATTTACTGATGCTGATGCGGCACCACCAAACTTTCATAAGGAGGCATTGGTGTAATTGTTTACACGCATTGTAACGTAGGTTTTTACTTCGTGGCTGCCTACACTCAGGTTTTTAAAAAGTGTGTTGTTCGAGAAAAAGTCATACTGATTTGACCTTCCATAGTTGGTAGAATAGTTTCGCACACCTTTAAGCTGCCCATCCACAAAAATCCCAATAGCGTAAGTGTACGTTTTGGTGGCGTCAATATTGCTGTTATTTGCCTGTACCATGCCTTCTGTAATCACGAAGACACTGTTATTGGCCTGTGTAATATTAATTGTTTTTGAGAGACCTGGTACAAATGTCCAAATGGTGCCGGGCGCTGAATTTTCGGCATAATTCACAGCACCGGCTAATGTAGAAAGATCAACGGGAGAAGAATTGGAGGTACTGTAAGAGATAGTAAGCCCTAAAACAGAATAGACATTACGTGAATCTACCAGCTCATTCCATTTTGCACCGTCCCAGAAAGTAAAACCTTCTTTTCCCGCGGCTTTATTATAGGCTAAAAGACCATAAGCAGGCGCGGTGACAGGTGCCGGAAGTGATAGACTGGGGACTGTAAGATTAGGGAGCAGAACTCCTTTATTGGTAGATTCAACTTTCAGGAGAACGTTATCTTCCACCGAGGTAGTTCCTATTCCCACTTGCGAGAAGAGCTTCTGACTGGGCACAACAAAACAACCCAGCACTGCTAAATAGAGCATTTTTTTCATCTTGGTATTTTTAAGTGTTTTTGACTTGTTGTGTGTGTACAGATATAATCACTTAAAACTAACCAACTTTCATTTTATAGAAAATTTCTATGAAAAACTTTGAAAACGTAATATTTAATTCAGTTTAAAACCAGAATAAGTTGAAAAAATTCACTCATGAGTTTTTGTAGATTCTAAAATGAGCGCATTGATTTTTGATAATTCAGTATCGGTAAAATCACGCCACTTTCCTACAGGTACATCAAGAGAAATATTCATAATCCTGATGCGTTTCAGTTTTTTTACTTCGTAACCCAGATATTCGCACATTCTTCTGATCTGTCTGTTTAAGCCCTGTGTAAGAATTATTCTGAAATGCATATCGTCAATTTTTTCCACCTCACACTTCTTGGTTACCGTATCCAAAATAGGAACTCCATTGCGCATTTTATCCACAAATCTGGGAGTAATTGGTTTATCAAGTCTTACGATGTACTCTTTTTCGTGGTTGTTTTTTGACCGGAGAATTTTGTTTACGATATCACCGTCACTGGTAAGAAATATCAAACCTTCGCTGTCTTTATCAAGTCTCCCAATTGGGAAAATTCTTCGCGGATAATTTATAAAATCTATGATATTATTCTTCTCACGTTTAGAATCTGTGGTGCAGACGATCCCGCGAGGCTTATTAAAGGCAATGTAGACTGGCTTTTCTTCGGATTCACGGATGGGTTTGCCATCCACTTCAATCTGATCTTCGTCTGAAACTTTGGTTCCCAGCTCAGGAATCTGACCGTTAATTTTAATTCTGCCCTCTTCCAAAAGTTTATCTGCAGCTCTTCTGGAGCAATAACCTACTTCCGAAAGATATTTATTGATACGTGTTTTTTCCATTTTTTTAAAGTTTCCTGTTTGAGAAAAATGCGATGCCGTATGAAAATCCTACAAATAATGTACTGTTCCCGTCAAAATTCTGAACTTCAAGATTAATCTGAAACTTGTTTCCGACATTTTGTGTGATCGGTTCGAAAAATCCTACAGAAAATCCTGCAAGAACTGCATTTTTTGAAGCCGTGTTGTTAATTTGTTTTCCAAAATTTGCAGAAATATAGGTAAATTCTTCATCTTTTGGGTTACTGACAATAAAAAATGGCTGAAACGTCCAGTACAAAACATGAAAATTTGGATCTACATAACTGTATCTAAAACCTGTAGCTAAGGCAAACCAATCCAGAGGTTGATATCCTGCCTGTGCTGCAAAACCATAATTGAATTTTCCCGGATCTAAATTTTGCCTCTCATATTCGTCACTTACCTGACTGTCTTTAATCATCGCCGCTACATCAAAACCTACATTTGCTTCCATTACTCCGAACAGTCCCAGCTTATTAGAATTTTCCTGAGAAAATGTTTTCAGCGATAAAATAACAAAAAATAGTGACCACAAACTCCTGATCATAAATTTTCAAATCTGTAATCGTTATTTAGAAATTCTGTGGTTGCGTCCTGCACACTGTAATCTCCTATTTTTGTTCTCCGCAACTGTGTAAGATACGCTCCTACCCCCAATTCCTGACCGATATCGTGGGCTAAACTTCGTATATAAGTTCCTTTTGAGCACCCTACAACAAAACTGATGAGCGGAAAATTAATTTCAACATCTTTAATGTAATGAATCGTTGTTTTTCTGGGTTTCATCTCCACTTCCGTCCCGGCTCTTGCGAGATTGTAAGCTCTTGCTCCTTCAATTTTGATAGCCGAAAAAACGGGTGGTTTCTGGTCTATTTCTCCTAAAAATTTTTCCAGAGCATTTTTCACGTGATCTTCTGTAACTTCTGAAAAATCCTGGTGAAGAATCTCGGGTTTTTCTGTGTCGTAGGATTCGGTCTGAACGCCGATCTTAATTTCTGTCCAGTATTCTTTAGGTGCATCCTGAATTTCAGGGATTTTTTTGGTAAATTTTCCTGTGCAAACGATTAATAAACCAGTTGCTCTTGGATCTAAAGTTCCGGCATGCCCGATTTTAAATTTTTTCGGAAGATCAAATTCCCGTTTAAGTTTATATTTCAACTTATTTACAGCCTGAAAGGAGGTCCAGTCCAGCGGTTTGTCGAGGAGAAAGATTTGTCCGGATTGTAGTTGTTCGGCGGTCATTTTTTTATGAGTAATGATAATGGGTAATGGGTAATGGGCAATCACTAATGTGTAATATCGGAGAGGTTTTTCTTATTTTTTTTATATTCAAAATTACTATAATATTTTTAACGTTGAATCCCGCGCAGCCCGACTTGAACGGAGCTCTTTTTGTGAGGAGGTACGACGAGCAAAAAAGCGGGAGTGGAAGGCGGAATAGCTGCCCAAATTATTATGAGTGATGAGCAATGGGTACTGAGTAATTGAAAAATATTATTTGAACCAGTAAAAGTAAATCAACAGTGCAATTCCCACAAAAATACGGTACCAACCCCACGGTTTGAAGCCATATTTGTTTAAAACTCCGATGAATGCTTTGATGGCGATCAATGCAGTGATGAACGCTACGATATTTCCGATGATGAAAATGGTGATGTGATCCTGAGATTCTAAAATCATTTCGTAACCTTTTGCGGCTGTTGGCGTTCCTTTACCCCACGTTTTCACAAAAACGGAATATACTGTGACCGCAAGCATGGTGGGAACTGCCAGAAAGAATGAGAACTCTGCTGCGGCTTTTCGGGATAAGCCCTGCATCATCCCTCCGATGATGGAAGCGGCACTTCTACTCGTTCCCGGCATCATGGCTAAACACTGCCAAAAGCCGATGGTTACTGCTTTTTTAATTGAAATTTCTTTTTCGTCGTGTATAATCGGATTTTTGAACCACTGGTCCGCAAAAAGTAACACTACACCTCCCAAAACCAATACAGCGGAGATGGCAATCTGATTTCCCAGCACGGATTCTATCATATCATCGAAAATATATCCTAAAACCAAAGCGGGAATCACGGCAAATGCCAGTTTGTAGTACAACTGAATGTTTTTGAGATCAAAAAACTTTTTCCAGTAGGCTACAACTACCGACAGAATGGCTCCGAACTGAATAGAAACCTGAAACATTTTTAGAAATTCTGATTCTTCCATGCCCATTAAACTGGCGGTAAAGCCCATGTGTGCTGTGGAAGATATGGGAAGATATTCTGTAAGTCCTTCGATGATGGCAATGATAATTGCTTTAAATATATCCATGATTTTATGAGTAATGGGTAATGAATAATGTGTAATTTGAGTGACTTTTTGCCAAAACTTTATTATACAAAAAGTCAATTGCTGGGCAACCGACTTTTATTTGTTCGAATCAAAGATGTTGATTCTTAATCTTTTTACCTGACTGTTTAATTTTTCCTCTTTAGTATTGCGTATACTTCTATGCCGAAACCGATCACAATAAATAACGGAGCAATTCTGATTCTGCGGATGGAAAAAATATCGTCATTCCATACATTCGGATCAAATTTACCGTCTACTGTGTTGGCGTCTGCACCCATCATCAGGAGAAATCCAACGACGATGAAAGCAAGCCCGATGAGCATCCATTTATAGTTTTCTTTACCGAAATAAAAGGTGTTTTCTTCGGTTGTCTTGTCTTCTTTTCCAAAATCGGATGCGGAAAACTTTGTTGTTTTTTTGCTCATTATTTATGAATAATATAAATCGTCTACATTTGTTCTTAAAAATCTCCAGGTTGCGATGATGGTACTGATGACGGTAATAAAAATACCGATTCCCAAAACAAGCAGCACCAAAGAGAAATAATGGCTTGTATCCTGCGTGAATGACTGCCCAATGGTGTCTGTAAAATAATACCATACCCCGAAAAGTGCCAGTAACCCAAGTACTGAACCGATTGCTCCTAAAATTAAAGCTTCGATTACGAATGGTTTCAAAATAAATCTTCTTTTAGCACCTACCAACTGCATGGTTTTAATGATAAATCTTTTTGAGAAAATTTTAAGTCTTATTGAATTATTGATCAGTACAACTGCCAAAATTAAAAACAATACAGAAAATCCTAAGATCCACTTTAAAATTCTGCTCAGATTATTGTAAACATCTACCATGAGGCTACTGTCGTTTTTCACTTCTGTAATTCCCGGTACTGTTTTTATTATCTTAATCGCCTCTTCGATCTTTAAAGGATCTACATATTCCGGTTTCAGTGAAATCTCGACCGATGACGGGAATATATTTTCTTCAAAAAGCGCATCACTGTCAATACCCATACTTTTCTTTGCTTCTTCAGCAGCTTTTTCCCTTGTAATGTAAATTGCTTTTTTTACGGGAGCTAAAGTCTGTATTTTCTTAAAAGCCTGCTCTTCAAGTTTGGCAATTTTTGCAGAATCTTTTGCATCATAATTCTGATCGTAATACGCATTAACCACCAGCTGTTCTTTTATATAATCTGAATATTTTTGGGCATTAATAAGAATTAATCCCATTAACCCCATTAAAAATAATACCAGAGCGATGCTTATAACCACTGTAATATTACTAGACCTAAGCCTCTTTTTGTTAAATTCGTCTACAGATCTTGCCATTAAGAATAAAATTTTTGGCTAAAATAGAAAAAATCTTCCGAAATTTGACCCGAAAAATACTTTTTCACTGTTAACAAAATCATAAATACCTTGAGTGTAAGAGCAAAAAAACATCTCGGCCAGCATTTCCTGACGGACGAGAACATCGCCAGAAAAATTGTAGACGGACTGAGCTTTGAAAACTACAAAAATATAATGGAAGTGGGCCCGGGAATGGGTGTTCTTACCAAGTATCTTTTTGAAAAAGAACATCATATTTATCTCGCAGAAATCGACCAAGAATCTATTGAATATCTGAAAAAAAACTATGATAAAACGAATGAGGAAACTTTTGTTGGTGACTTTCTCAAACAGGATTTTGCATTTCTGAATAACGAAGAAATTGCTGTCATCGGAAATTTCCCTTACAATATTTCGTCCCAAATTCTTTTTAAAATCATTGATTTTTATAAAATTATACCTGAGATGGTGGGAATGTTTCAGAAGGAAGTTGCGGAAAGAACTGCTGCTGTACCCCGTACCAAAGACTACGGAATTCTCTCTGTTTTGATACAGGCATACTATGACGTAAGTTATATGTTTACAGTACATGAGAATGTATTTAATCCTCCACCAAAGGTAAAATCTGGGGTAATAAAACTTACGAGAAATCCTAAAGAAGGCCTTGCGGGAAATGAAGTTCTGTTTAAGCAGATCGTTAAAGCCGGTTTTGGGCAGAGAAGAAAAAAACTATCCAACTCCTGGAAAGTTCTGAACATTCCTGACGCGCTGAAAAATCATGAATTTATGGACAAGAGAGCTGAAGAACTGAGCGTAGAAGATTTTATTAATTTTACCAGACTCTGGCAGGAAAATATTTAAAAAAGTTATGACCAAAGAAAATGCCTTCAGAAAATCCTGAAGGCATTTTATATGAAGTAAGAGAAATTTACTCTCTGTTTTTAAGCATAATCCAGCCCGAAGTGTTCATCTGCGTTTTGGTCTTATTGTATTCAAAATTAAATTTGTACCAGTACGTTCCGGTTGGAAGTCTTTTTCCTCCCACGGTTCCGTTCCAGATAGGATTTTCTTTTGAGAATCTGAACATTTCACTTCCGTATCTATCGTAAATTGATCCTTTAAAGTTTTTAAAATTACCTAAAGAAGAAAGGTCAATTACATCATTTACACCATCCTGGTTAGGTGTGATTACATTGCTGATGTGCAGCGTAAAGAAATCTACAGTACCCGTACAGGTTGTTCCTTTCGTTCTCACATACAGCGTATAATTTGTATTGTCTATAAGATTAGGGAAAATATTCGAATCCTGCCATGCAATTCCATCAAGAGAATATTCTGCAACCCTTGGGATGTTGTTGATGTTAGGAATAGTTGCTGTCGCAGTAATGGTATTATTTTCATAACTCAACTGTGAGAAAAACGGTGTTGCTGCAGCAACTACTTTCACTTCGTAAGTTCTGGAACAGATTCCATTATTGATAGTTACGGTATAGATTCCCAATTGATTAACAGTAATTTTTTGAGTTTCTTCACCTGTATTCCACAGATAAGTATATCCGGTTCCGGCACCTGCATCCAGTTCCATTGTATCACCAATACACATTTCTACATCAAGTAGTGGTGTTGTAGGTACAGGAACTACTTCCACGGTTACCTTAGCTGGTAATAATGAAGGGCAACCCAGTGCACCTAAAGCGAAAACTTCAAATGTAGTAGTCTGAAATATGGTAGCTGTCTGTGTATTTCCGTTTCCTGGGAAATTTACCCAGTCATAAGATACTCCACCGGTAGCTGTTAAGGTAACGGTATCACCTGCGCAGACTCTGATTTTGTTGGAACTTACCTGTGCCAAAGGTCTGGTTTCTTTTTTCAAAGTGAGCTCCACCATCTTTCTGCAATATTCTGCTCCGTACACCACAGCATAAATTACCTGATTGTTTGCCCCGTTATAATTTAAAGGATTCTGAATAAAGTTATTGTTAAATGCCAGTGCATCTGTCTGATTCACGTACCATCTGAAGTTGGCTCCTGCCGTAGGGCTGATTAATGCCTTGGAATTGTTCAAATCAAAAGTGGTAACATCAGGGGTGGCACAGAGGAGCAACGTTGCATCCTGTGCCAGCGGTGTAGACCCACCGTTGATCGTTACTGAAGCCGTACCTGGACATGGATTTCCCGGTAAAGTAACTTCAATAGTATAGGTTCCCGGGTTCACAGCTGTAATACTGGTGGATGTTGCTCCCGGAACAGGTACACCATTGAAAAACCACTGATACGTTAAGTTAGGACTGTTTACAGAAGCATTAATTACTGTAGGCACCAGATCACAAACGTTAATCTCTGAAGGAATAACCGCGCCACCTGGATCCTGAAGCTCAACTCCAATATTGAAGGAGCCACCTTCCAGGAATACTGCTGAATCATAACTGCTGTCACTTGCATCTGCAATTACCATTTTAAAATGATAAGGCACTCCGGCAGTCACTGTTGCGGTCGCCTCTAATGGTATTGTTCTTCCATTCAAATTGGTTTCGATGGGTGTAGTATTGTACCCAGCAAAAAATGCTGCATTCACAGCACCACATGAACCTGCAATTGCCGGGTGTATATTGGTAACACTTACAGGTCCGGCACCCGCCGGTAATACAGCCATGTTCTGGTAAGGAGCAGTACTTCCTACCGGTCTCAGCAAAAGAGCAAAAGAATCAGAAAAACTACATGGGAATGACCCTGTATATTCTTCAGACGCCATTAGATAATTAAATTTTATCTGGCTGGTTGTAGGAACAAAATCGAATTCAAGAATTACAGCATCATTTAACGCTCCCTGAGGATTTGTTGCTGCTACAAGATCAGGATCACTTCCTGAGCCCAAAGCATCTCCCAATACTCCAGCTTCAAGAGCATTTCCTGCTCTCCGGGCGTATCCGGTCATCAAAACGATACCATCCTTGAAAGGAAAATTGGTAGTTCCTCTGTGGAAGTATCCCCACGATCTGTTTTGATTTGTAACAGGAAGATTCGGGCTTACTGTGACATTCGAAATATTTGGGGTAAAACATGAACCTGCACCGGAAGAGATCAGCACATCTCTAATTAGCTGTAGAGGTGTGAAAGCAGTCTCCGGATATCCTGCTGCATTTACATCTATGAATGCCCCAGCTTTCTGTGTAACACCCGAGAACTGCTCTTTCTGAGGCTTACGGGGCTGAATTTTTTGTGCACTGAGGTTCACAGTTATCAAACCAAAAAATAATAATAGTAAATATCGCTTCATATATTTTTTCATTTCAACAAATTTAATGGTTTTTTATCTAAAACATATCAATATTTAACTATTTTATAAAAAAAAACAACCTTCCGACTGAAAGGTTGTTAAATATTTAGTTTCTGTTTTTCACCAGGATCCATCCGTTCCTGATTTCCATCTTTTTGCTTGCAGGATTTTCCCACTGTACTTTATACCAGTACGTTCCTGATGGAATATTCATCCCTCTTAAAGTACCGTCCCATTTAAGACCGGATTTAGAAGCTTTGTAAATCTCTGCACCGTAGCGGTCAAATACCGAAGCCGCAAAATTGTTGTATTTGCTGATACCACTGAAGTCTACACCTTCATTAATACCATCACGGTTTGGTGTGATTGCATTGATGACTACAAATGTGTAGAACTCAATAAAATTACTACAGTCTGCATCTTTATTCCTAATCCTGATGTTGTAGCTCATATTATTCTCAACACTGTAAAAAATATTGGAAGTCTGCCATGTCACCCCGTTGTCAATCGAATACTCTAAAACAGTGTTATTGGGATTCGTTGCAGTTACAGTGAGAATATGGTCCGAAAAACTGATATTTGTAAACTGTGGCAACTGTGGATTGAGAAGTTGGGCTGTGTAATCTCTGGAACATGTCCCATTACTGATTGTCACCGAGTATGTACCCGGAATATTCGTTGAAATAGTTTGCGTGGTGGCTCCATTGCTCCAGACATACGTATAGTTAGGTCCAGAACCAGCATCTAAGATCCCGGTATCACCGGCACATACGTACACATCCTTAAGAGTCGATACAATTGCCGGAACTACCTCAATTGTGATGGTTGCAGGTATGTTGGTTGTACAGCCGTTACCTCCTAAAGCGATTACCTGATAAGTAGTTGTAACTGTAGGACTCACAATCTGAGTACTGCCGTTTCCTGGCAAAGTTCCCCAGTTGTAAGTGACACCTCCCGTAGCCGTTAGAGTCACAGATTCGCCTACACATATTTTAGTTTTTGAAGCCGTAAGGAATGGCGTAGGTGGCCCTACAATTACCGTTATCGTGGCAGGCTGGGCAGACACACATCCATTTGCTCCAACGGCAGTTACAGTGTAAGCCGTAGTTACAGCCGGCGATACTGTCTGCGTGTTTCCTGTACCAGGCAGACCCGTCCAGATATAGGTAGCACCGCCTGACGCTGTAAGAGTAACAGATTCACCCGGGCAAATCTGGGAATTACTTGTAGCGACAGAAGTTACAGGAGCAGCAGTGTTCTGTACCACGGTAACGTTTGCATTATATGTACAGGTAAGATTTCCTGGCTGCGTAGTGTTTGACACTGTTAAGGTATATGCACCTCCAGCATTTACAATAGGGGTTAAAGTATTTCCGCCTGAAACGATATTCCCTCCCGTTGTTGTCCAGTTAATCGTAGATCCGGCTGGTACGGTAGATGCTGTTGCGTTAAGCGTAATCTGTGGTGTTGTGCAGGTAATTGTAGCCGGGGCAGCAATACTTAGCGTCGTAACTGCTGTGGTCTGCAATTGAAGTGTCACCACATAGGAGCAGGCTCCGTTTTTAACCAAAACATAAATTGTTTGATTTCCTGCACTTGAAAATGTAGTAGGCGTACCAATTGTGTTGTTATTTCCCTGATTTGCATCCGCCTGCAAAAGATAATAAGCAAATGTAGCGCCCGTTGCAGATGTAATCTGAGATTGTGCTGCCGTCAAATCATAAACGATCCCTGCTGCAGAATAGCATTTAAGTAATGTCGCGTTCTGAACGGTAATAGGCTGCGAAACTTCCACCGTAACAGTGGCAGGATTTGCAGAAGGGCATCCGTTTGCGCCTACTGCTGTTACAGAATAAGTGGTTGTAGTGGTAGGACTTACTGTCTGAGTATTTCCCGTTCCCGGCAGCGTACTCCAGGTATAGGTAACTCCCCCACCTGCAGTAAGTGTAACGGTTTCGCCAGAACAAATCTGCATTTTACTTGCCGTTAAAGTAGGTGAAGGCGGAGCACTGTCACCCGTTACGGTTACAGTTGAAACCGAGGTACAGGTAAGATTTCCAGGCTGATATGTATTTGAAATTGTTAAAGTATAAGTACCCGATGCATTAATTACGGGATTTAAGGTATTACCTCCGGAAACGATATTCCCACCCGTGGTAGTCCACGCAAATGTAGAACCTGCAGGATAAACAGAAGCAGAACCATTAAGCGTAATTTGAGAATTTGTACAGGTAAGCACTGGTGGCGCTGCTACGTTTGCTGTAATTTCAGGCGCTTTCACCAGCTGCAGCTGCGCTACTTTTGAGCAAAATCCATTTTTAACCAACACATAAACCGTCTGATTTCCCGGACTTGGATAAACGGTGGGAGTCTGAATATTGTTGGCGTTCCCTGCTACAGCATCTGCCTGATTCACATAATAGGTAAAAGTTGCACCTGGAGTTGTACTTATTGCAGTGTTGGCATTGTTCAGATTAAATATTGCATTTCCCTGAGCATAACATGCAGTAAGAGTTGCATTCTGTGTTGTAGGCGTGGTACCTCCAACAATAGTTACAGTTGCTGTACCCGGACATGAACTGCCTGGAAACAATACCTCCACCTTATACACTCCAGGTTGAATGGCAGTATATGTTGCATTGGTAGCACCTGGAATTGCGACATTATTTAAAAACCATTGGTAAGTTGCATTAGGATTTTGAACCGATGCTGTAAAAGTCTGGGGAGCATTATCACAAACATTTATAGATGCAGGCAACTGAACTCCGTTTGACCCTAAAATCTGTACACCAATATCAAAAGAACCAGCTTCTAAAAACACTCCAGAATCATAAGCAGAATCCTGATAATCTGCCAAAACCATTTTAAAATGATATGCCTGCCCCGCAACAACAGTTGCTGTAGCAGTTAAAGGAACGGTTCTTCCACTGAAATTCGTTTCAATATTTGCCGTATTCTGACCTCCGAAATATTGCGCATTCTTCGGACCACAGTTGTAAGTACCTGGAATAATATTCGTAACACTCACAGGCCCTGCTCCACCCGGAAGAACGGCTAGATTTGTGTAAGCCCCTCCTGAGGCTGGTCTAAGCAAAAGTGCGAAGCCATCTGTGATGGTACAAGGGAAATTTCCTTCATATTCTTCGGAAGCAAACAGATATCTGAATGATACCTGATTGGCTGTAGGTACGAAATCAAATTCTATAAATGACGCATCCTTTAGAGCCCCTGGTGGTAAATTGAGTGCAGCAGCAAGATCAGCATCGCCCTGTGAAGGTAATGCGTTACTTAATTGCCCGGGCTGAAATGTATTTCCTGCTCTGGCTGCATAACCTGTTGTTAAAACAATCCCATTGCTGAAGGGAAAATTGGTTGCTCCTTTATTAAAATAACCCCAGCTTCTGTTTGGGTCGCTGACCGCCAGATTTGGAGAAACCACTACGTTGCTTACGTTTGGCGTTGTACAGTTGGTATTCCCGGCAATCAAGACGTTGGTAATCAATTGAGTTATGCTGAACGAAGACTGTGGATAGTTTGAGGTATTGATATCAATAAATGCCCCAGCTTTCATCGTCTGGGATGTGGGCTGTTTTAAAATCTGCTTACTCCTGTCCTGTGAAAACAAAACAGTGGAAGATAATATTGTGAGCAAAGTCAGAAATAGATTTCTTGTACTTTTAATGATCATTTTAGATTCTTTTCAACAAAAATAAGATTTTTTTTTAAGTCATTTAACGATTTATGAGATAACTTTAAAATTACAAAATACTGGAGTACAAACTTTTAGTTTTAAAAAACAAAAAAAGCCGACAAAATTGCCGGCTTTAGTCTTACTTAAATAAATTTTATTCAAAGTTTTTAAGTAAAATCCATCCTGTTTTTACAGTAGTCTGTTTAGTTGCAGGATCTTCAAAGGTAATCTGGTACCAATATGATGTGGACGATAATTTTTTACCCTGGAAAAAGCCGTCCCAGTAAGGCCTGATTTTTTCGTATTTGTAAATTATCCTTCCATATCTGTCTGAGATCTGAGCAGTAAAGTTTTTGTTGCCATCTACCCCTCTGAAATCTATTCTATCATTAACATTATCTCCATTCGGCGTTATTACATTCTGCATATTGAAGGTGTAATATTCCAGATAACCAACGCAGCTTGTAGTTTTTACTCTCACCTGAACCGGCAACAGTGTATTTTTAGGCACATTGGTAAATATATTTGAATTTTGCCATGTAACGCCATCTATAGAGTACTCTAAATTTCCGTTGCTTGGATTACTTACAGAAACTGTAATATTATCGTTAGAGTAATCAATATTGGTAATAGTAGGTGGTATTGCTACTTTTACCTCTGTGGTGTACACTTGTGTGCAGACACCGTTGGTAATTGCCACTCCGTAAGTTCCGGTTACCGAAGTGGAAATGGTCTGTGTAGTTGCACCGTTGGTCCAAAGATAGCTGTAGTTCGGTCCTGCTCCCGCGTCTAAAGTAATAGTATCTCCCGTACAGATCCATCCTCCTGATAAATTTGAGGTAATTGCAGGAACCACTTCTACCGTAAGTGTTGCGGGAACTAAAGATTTACATTGCTGAGCTCCAATTGCATAAACTGTGTAGGTGGTTGTAACTGTAGGGCTTACTGTTCTTACAGCGCCTGTTACAGAAGAATCTCCCCATTGGTAAGTAACACCTCCAGAAGCCGTGAGAACCAAAGATTCTCCTTTACATATTTTTACTCTCGGGGCAGACAGTACTGCTGTAGGAGTTACCTCTTTTCTCAGCGTAACTGTTGCTACCTTTGAGCAGAAAGCCCCGTTGGAAACATTCACATATATAATCTGCCCATCGTTTCCGTTGAAAGTTGCCGGAGTGGGGATTACGTTGGCATTCCCTGCCTGAGCATCTGCCTGAAGAAGATAAAACTTAAATACTGCACCCGGAGTGGTACTGATTAAAGGTTTGGCATCATTAAGGTTAAAAGTAGAATTAGCAGGGGTAGAACAAAGCTTTAAAGTTGCATTCTGAACTGTAGGGCTCGTACCTCCAATGATTGTAACCTGAGCAGTAGCCGGACAGGTTGCCCCAGGAACATTTACCTGAACCATATAAACACCTGGTGTAGTGGCAGTATACGTCATTGATGTAGCACCAGGAATCGCAACACCATCCTTAAACCACTGATAAGTAGTTCCCGGAAGAGTATTGATCTGAGCTTTAAGAATTGTAGGAATATTATCACATACATTCAAAGTTTCAGGAATGGGATTTCCAGCAGGGTCAACGATGGTCATACCCAGATCAAAAGATCCACCCTGAATAAATACCCCCGAATCAAATCCTGAATCTGAGGCATCAGCCAAAACCATTTTAAAATGGTAAGACTGTCCCGGAGTTACGGTAGCCGTAGCCGTTAAAGGAATAGTACGCCCGTTGAAATTTGTTTCAACATTTAATGTATTGAGACCTCCGAAATAAGCCGCATTTATTGGCCCACAGGTAAAGCCGCTTCCACCGGGAACGATATTGGTTACACTTACAGGCCCCGCCCCGGCAGGTAATATCGCCATATTGGTATACGTAGAACCCGGAGTGTTCGGCTTCAGTAAAAGAGCAAAACCATCAGAAAACACTCCACAAGGGAAGTTTGAAGTGTATTCTTCAGAAGCAAATATGTAATTGAAATTAATCTGAGAATTGTTCGGAACAAAGTCAAATTCTATAAAAACTGCGTCATTAAGTCCTGCAGCCGGATTAATTGCAGCTACTAGATCAGGATCACTTCCAATACTTCCAGGTACAGTATCACCAAGACCGCCTTCTGAAATGTTTCCAGCTTTTCTTGCCTTTCCTGTAACCAGTACAATACCGTCATTAAAAGGAAAATTGGTTGTACCTTTATTAAAGTAACCCCATGCTCTTTCTGTATCTGTTACCAGCTGGTTAGGAGAAACAGTAACATTGGTAACGTCTGGCGGTGCACAGGATGAACCTCCTGAAATGAGGACATTTTTAACCAGTTGATCAATTGTATAACCGCTTGCCACGTAAGGAGGAACATTCACATCGATAAACGCACCCGCTTTCATACTTTCTGGACTCTTTTTTTCAGGTAAAACTTTCCTGCTCATCTTCTGAGCGCTAAACTGCGTAGAAAACAGAATCAGGAATAGAAATAGAAGGTAGTTTTTGGATCTATAATTTAACATTTTCAGATTGTTTGTCCAAAAATACCAAATTTTATTGATTTAAAACACATTATGCTCCATATAATTACTAAAAATACAGTAAATTTCCTGTTTTTTAATAAATTTTAATTCCATTTTAATCTTAAATTGAAAAAACTTTCATCCGAAAGACCTGATAAATTGTGCATGTGAGAAACTATTCTTTATTCATTTCGTCAATTTTCATCTGAAGCTCCGCAATCTTATCCTTCAAAAACTTAATTTCATTTTTGTTTGAATTAACATTACTCTTTAAAATTGTTTTTTTGGCGCGCTCACTGTGGTCTTCCTCATCTTCTTCTTCATTAATTTCTTCGATATCTTCCTGAATATCTTCGATATCTTCGCTGATTTCTTCAATATCCTCACTGATTTCTTCCAAATCTTCCTGAATATCTTCAATGTCTTCACTGATTTCTTCGATGTCCTCCTGAATATCTTCTATTTTTTCATGACTTTTATTCACAGACATCTGAATTAAAATGGACAGATAAATCGCTTCCAAAGAAAGAACTGTAGTTAAAACCAGCAACATTTTATCAAAATCAATCACCCCGAAAACGGGAAGTAAAAAGGATGTTAAGAACAGTAATGTATGCAATATCAATGACGGAATTGAGCCAATCCAGGAGGTAATGCCGTCTGCCAGTTTTTCTAAAAATTCTAATTTCTCGTGCGGTGTTTTCATTATTTTTCTGTTTAAAACAATTCTTTGGTTACTCCCAATCCAAACAAGGCAAAATCGTATTTCGCAGGATCTTTTTCGTCAAATTTTCTAATGATTAAATCTAATTCTTCTACCGTTTTCCAGTCGTTCTGGGTTCTTGTAATCAGACCTAATTTTCTGGAAATATTCCCTGTATGAACATCCAGAGGAATTGATAAAAATTTTGGGTCAATATTTTGCCAGATACCAAAATCTACGCCACGGTTATCTTTTCTTACCATCCATCTCAAAAACATAATGATTCTTTTCGAAGATGAATTTTTATACGGTGAACTCACGTGCTTATGTGTTCTGTGCTTTTCAATCCCTAAAAATTTCTGCCTGAATCTCTCAATCGAATGCTGAAAATTATTTTCATCGGTATTAACCAAAAACAAATCCTCCAGACTTTCATTTTCTGTATAAATTTTATGAAACTGACTGATAAAATAAGCAAAATCTGCTCCGTTAAAAGTTCTGTGGATGCTTTCGTCTTTGATAAATTCCAAATCTTTATCAGAATAATTCATCACAAAATCATAGGGAGAATTTCCCATAATATCCAGCATTTTATCTGCTGACTTAATAATAGACTTTCTGTTTCCCCAGGAAATGGTCGCAGCCAGAAACCCTGCTATCTCAATATCCTGTTTCAAAGAAAAACGATGCGGAATCTGAACAGGGTCATCCTGAATAAACTCAACGCTGTTGTAAACATCCGCTTTTTCGTCAAGAAAATCTTTTAATTCAGAAAAATTCAACTTCATTTTTTTTTAAACAGTTAATCTTGGGAAGGAGGTTAAGGTTAAGGAAGAGGTTGAGGAAATGGTTAAATCAAAAAAACATTTAGTTAATGAAATTCTTTTATTTTGTACTAAATCTTCACCGCTTCCAAAGCCTTTGGTAAAAAGGTATTCGGGAAAATGGGTCTTGCTTCATCGGTAAAGACTGTGAGATCGCTGTAACGGTTTGAAAAATGTCCTAAAATCAATTTACCTACTTCTGCTTTTTTGGCTATGGTTGCCGCTTCCTGAGCGGTTGTGTGACCGGTGTAATCTGCCATTTCCTTTAAATCATGTAGAAAAGTAGCTTCATGATACAAAACTGTTGCGTTTTTAATAATCGGAATTACAGATTCTAAATACCTCGTGTCACTACAGAACGCATAAGAAACTGATGGAGAATGAGTTGTGGTTAAAATTTCATTTTTCAAAACATATCCGTCACTCAAAACAAAATCTTTTCCGGCTTTTAGATTATGATAGTCGCAGGTTTCAATTTCATTATATTTTGAAACTTCTTCCATATTGATATGACGTTCTTTAGGTTTTTCTTTAAAAAGATAGCCATTACAGTAAATCCTGTGGTCAAGCGGAATGGTAAACACTTCCACCCTGTTGTCTTCATAGATTTTTTCGGAATACGTTTTATCCAGCTCATGATAAACAACCTCAAAACTACGGTGCGTTTCAGACATCGTAAAAATAGTTTCAAGCATTTTTTTAATTCCTTTAGGACCGTACACATGCAGCGGAACTTCCCTGCCCAAAAGCCTGAAAGACGCAATCAATCCTGGTAAACCAAAACAGTGGTCGCCATGAAGATGCGAGATGAAAATATGATTGATTTTTGAAAATCTTGCTTTTGCTTTTCTAAGCTGTACCTGCGTTCCTTCGCCACAATCAATCAGAAAACAGCGTTCTTCCATTTCGAGAAGCTGTGCCGTGGGTGAAGTATTAACCGTTGGTATCGCAGAATTAAAGCCTAATATCGTTAAATAAGTACTCAAATCAATAGTTTATTAAAGCAAATGTACAATAATTGAGGTTAAGGTTAAGACTTAGGTTGAGGTTTTAAAATAATTATGAACCTGAACACATAGGTCATATGAGATTTTAGATCTGTATTGAAAATATTATAGATTTAACGAGAGAAAATCAGAGATTTTCAAATGAAAATACATTGTATAAATTACTATTATGCTCACAAAGCCCTCAAAAATATGTTTGATTTTTTAATCTTCTGTGTTGTAAAATTTTCGCAACAATTAAACTGAAAACTGATGTGACTAATGTGTTAACTCCTCGTAATAATTACTTTTTCAGCAAAAATTCCAAAAATAAATCCAAGGCCTTTTTTCTGTGGCTGATTTTGTTTTTATCTTCGGGATTCATTTCTGCAAAGGTGATTTCATGACCTTCAGGAACAAAAATTGGGTCGTAGCCAAAACCCTGATGACCTTTATTTTCTGTCAGCAGATTTCCGTGAACTCGGCCGTCGAAATATTGAGCACCATTTTCGTCATAATAACATAAAACGGTGATGAAATAGGCTTTTCTGTTTTCTATATTTTCCATTTCGCTTAAAACTTTTTCTATGTTTTTGGCAAAATCGTGATCTCCCGCGTAACGTGCAGAAAAAATACCAGGTCTTCCGTCTAAAGATTCCACAACCAAACCGCTGTCGTCTCCCAGACTTGGAATTCCGGTTTTTTCAAAGCAATATTTGGCTTTAATTAAAGCGTTGGCATTGAAAGAATCTCCGTTTTCAACGATTTCGTCGTGAAGATCGTAATCTGCAAGACTTCTAACGGTAAAATTATTTCCTAAAATCTGTTGAATCTCTTCCTTCTTGTGAAGATTGTGAGTGGCTACTAATATTTCCATTTTTATTTTTATTAAACCGATTTCTATCGGATTTACTGATTATAATTTTGTTGTTACAGATAAGTCACATTAGATATATTTTGATGTTTGAAAATATTTTAGATCACATAAGAGGAAAAATCAAAGATTTTTGTAAGGTCTGTCTGAATAAGTGGAAATCTAAAAGTTCCCAAGAATAAAAATCTTTTATTTTTCACTAATGTGCTCTAAAATAGAGCAAAGTTTTGATGCTAAACTTATGTGACTTTGTGTTTAAATTTACTCTGCTTCAGAATACCTGACTTTATTTTGAAACACGAAGAGATAGAAAAACACCGAAAAAAGTACAATTCCTGTCAATAGAAGCATCCATTCCTGCATTTCAAAAGCTTCGGCGAAACTTTCTTTTTGGGTGTAAAAAATCAAAATTGCCGAACAGAGATTATTAAAACCATGCAACAGCATCGGTAAAAGAAGTGATTTTGTTTTATAATAAACCAATCCCAAAACACAACCCAACAAAGTCGCCCCTACGAACTGCCATGGATTTCCATGAATTAACCCAAATAATACACTCGCAAGCAATATGGCTTTCCAGGGCACTACTCCATTATTAATTAAACCTTTTTGGATAATTCCTCTGAAAATAATTTCTTCAAAAATCGGCGCCATGATCACTGCCATGATGATCATTACCGCAGGATCATTGGTAAGACCAGACATTAAATTTTCAAAAAATTCATAAAAATCTCCAAAAAACGGTCCGGTTGTAGGAATTTGAGATGTGATAAACTCACCGATAAACATCATTCCCAACATCATCGGAAAGATTAATAAATAAGTATAAAAATTGGTGGGTGAAAAGTTGAAATTCAGTTTTTTTCCAGTTTTTGGTCTTACAACAGCAAAATCAAAAGCCGCAATCATGAGACAGAATACAACAGCATTTGAAATCATTAAAAACCAGGGCTTCTGCATAAAATCTAATCTGAAAATAAATTTTCCCGCGATTCCGAAAAAACCGACCGCCATACTCCCTATGATATAACCTGCGAAGAGAATTAAACCTCCCATCCAATCGAAAATATATTTTGGATAACGCGTCTGCTCCATAAACTCTGATTTTTTTAAAGAAACAAAGATAAATGATTTAATGAAAAAAAATAATTTTACATTTCAAATGTCATCATGAGCCTTCCGAATAATTAAATTTCATATGTCATCCTGAGCTTGCCGAAGAATCAAACTTCAAATCTCAAATCAAACCGTTTTCTTTTTTCTATCGCAATTGCTTCACTATGAAGTATAATCAAACTACCTTTGCAGCCTAATTTATCTATTCGCATGGATTCCGCATTAAATCACCCTAAAAACCTTAATTTACAACTGATAAGTTACGTCTCTTTCACTTTTGTAGGATACTTTATTATCGGCTTATCGCTTTCAGTACTTCCCATTTTTATCAGTAAAAGTTTAGGATTCAGTCTTTTGGTGGCAGGAATGGTCATTAGTTTACAATATATTTCCACGTTTTTCCTGAGAGCCTATTCAGGTAAAATGATTGACGGAAAAGGCCCGAAACCGGCAGTCCTGTTGAGTATGCTCGGATTTTCCTTAACCGGAATTTTTTTGCTTTTTGCTTATTATTTTAAATTTTCTCCCGTTTTAAGTCTCGCATTCTTAATTATCACACGACTGTTAACAGGTTGCGCAGAAGGTCTGGTGGGTGCAAGTCCGATCAACTGGGCGATTATGGCATTAGGGGAAAAACACACTGCAAAAATCATTTCCTATAACGGCGTTGCATGCTACGGAGCTTTGGCGATTGGTGCATCATTGGGAATTTTTATCGAACAGAAATTCAGTCTCTACGGCATCGGGATTCTTTCCATTATCTTAGGAATTACTGGATATTTTTTTGCTAAAACGAAAGAGAATAAAACCAATTTGAGTCAAAAAGAAGCCCAGTCTTTCTGGAAAGTTTTGGGAAAAGTTGCTCCGTTTGGCGTTTGTCTGGCCTTGGGAGGAATTGGTTTTGCAAGTATTTCGACGTTCATTACTTTATATTACAATCATTTTCACTGGAATAACGGTGCTTTGTGTCTGAGTATTTTCGGAGGATTATTTGTTGCCGGACGTTTGGTTTTCAGCAACGTCATTAATAATTATGGCGGAATAAAAGTGGCTATCGCCTGTCTTTTAGTAGAAACCATCGGACTTCTCATCATCGCTTTTGCCACGAATGCCCAAATGGCTTTAATTGGGGCAGGTGTAACCGGATTAGGATTTTCATTAATTTTTCCTGCATTGGGAGTGATGGCCATCAAAAGTGTTGCTCCTGCAAACCAAGGCTCTGCTTTGGCGGGTTACGGACTTTTTATTGATATTTCCTTAGGCGTTGCGGGCCCGATCATCGGGAGTGTTGCCGATTATTTTGGTATGCAGTTTATCTTCCCGTTCAGTGCAGCGATGGTTTTCATTGGATTGGGATTGGCGTATTTTCTGAAGAAAAAATCAAATTTAAAAAAGCTGAGCATGGTTTAAGTTTTAAAATCATTCAGAAATAAATATAATTTTCATTTCCGGAAATCATGGATTCAATCACCTGTTTATTGTTGTGTTATAATTATTGAACCAATTTGTGGTTCTGAATGTGTGATGTAATATATTTCCGTGGGTCTCAGCCACGGCTACTCATATTAAACAACTTTGTGGTTTGAAAAAAAAATAAAAACTACAACCTGTCAAAATTTAATTTCCACTCCCGTAAATAAATCTTTGATTTTTAATCTTATGTTTTCTATTTATAAGAAATAATAACAAATCTATGTGACTTCTGTGTCAAATGCATTTGCAATAAAACTTTCAAAAATTTATTCTCAAACCTTTTTTGAACCTGTATATTCAAAGTGATCAGATTAACTATCTAAATCTTTAGTGACTTTAGTGGTTCAAACCAAATCAAAAATCCAATTTTCAAAATCCGATTAAATTCACGATTTTTGCAAACTCAAACTACGATATGTCAGACTTAATCAAAGAAATAGAAAAAAGAAAAACCTTCGGAATTATCTCTCACCCCGATGCCGGAAAAACCACTCTTACTGAAAAGCTTCTGCTTTTTGGAGGGGCAATTCAGGAAGCAGGTGCGGTAAAATCCAATAAAATAAAAAAGGGAGCCACCTCCGATTTCATGGAAATCGAGAGACAGAGAGGGATTTCGGTCGCGACTTCCGTATTGGCTTTTGAATACAGAGATCACAAAATCAATATTTTGGATACACCGGGTCACAAAGATTTTGCTGAAGATACTTACCGAACTTTGACTGCAGTAGATTCTGTAATCGTTGTAATTGACGTTGCAAAGGGAGTTGAGGAACAAACCGAGAAATTGGTAAAAGTTTGCAGAATGAGAAACATCCCGATGTTGGTTTTCATCAATAAACTTGACCGTGAGGGTAAGGATGCTTTTGATCTTTTGGATGAAGTTGAGCAGAAATTAGGTTTAAGAGTTTGCCCGCTTTCATTACCCATCGGTATGGGAGCTGATTTTCAGGGCATTTACAATATCTGGGAAGACAATATACAGCTGTTTTTGGAAGAGAAAAAGCAGAAAGTAGGAGAATCTATAAAGTTTGATGACATTAATGACTCTAAAATTGATGAAGTAATCGGTGACAAAGCAGCACAGAGTTTACGGGATGAATTAGAATTAATTCAGTCTGTCTATCCGGAATTCAACCGTGACGACTATATGAACGGTGAATTACAGCCTGTTTTCTTCGGTTCAGCTTTAAACAATTTTGGTGTTCGCGAATTGCTGAATGCATTTATCGACATCGCACCAATGCCACAACCAAAAGAAAGTGACACCCGCCTGGTAAAGCCTGAGGAAAGTACTTTCACAGGATTTGTTTTTAAAATTCACGCGAATATGGATCCGAAACACAGAGACCGTTTGGCTTTCGTGAAAATTGTTTCGGGGACTTTTAAAAGAAATGAAAATTATCTTCTGGTAAGAGAAGGAAAAAAGATGAAATTCTCTTCTCCGAACGCATTCTTTGCTGATAAAAAAGAAGTGGTGGACGAAAGTTTCCCTGGAGATATTGTCGGACTTCACGATACCGGAAGTTTCAGAATTGGCGATACGTTGACGGGAGGCGAAAAATTGAGCTTCAAAGGAATTCCGAGTTTCTCTCCGGAACATTTCAGATATATTAACAATAATGATCCGTTGAAAGCTAAACAGTTAGCCAAAGGCATTGATCAGTTGATGGATGAAGGCGTGGCGCAGCTATTTACCCTTGAAATGAATAACAGAAAAATCATTGGAACCGTGGGTGCACTCCAGTACGAAGTGATTCAGTATCGTCTGGAGCACGAATACGGTGCAAAATGCACATACGAACCACTTGCAATGCACAAAGCCTGCTGGGTGGAAGCTGACGAAAAGTCTGAAGAGTTCAGAGAATTTGCAAGACTGAAGCAGCGATTTTTGGCAAGAGACAAATACAACCAACTGGTTTTCCTGGCAGATTCTTCTTTCACGATTCACATGACGCAGGAAAAATTCCCGAATGTGAAACTGCATTTTATCAGTGAGTTTCAGAATGCTTAAAGATAAAAAAACCGTTCAGTTGAACGGTTTTTTTGTTTAAATCAGCAAAGTATTATTTATTGATAATTAATTTCTTGGAAATCTGCTGTCCGTCTTTGTCAACTTTCATGATGTAAACACCAGTCTGCAGCTCAGATAGATTTACTTTTTCAGAGATTACAGTGGCGTTTCCTTTCACCTCTTTTTTTGGTGCCGCCAATCTACCGTCAGCAGTAAATACGCTGTATGAGAAACCGTTTTTAGCTTTCGTTTCGATGGTAAAGATTCCGTTGGAAGGATTTGGATAAACAACAAATCCGTCTTCTGCTTTTTCCAGATCGTTAACTCCTAATGTAGAATTTACGGTGAAATTTGTTGTATTCACATTTAAAAACACATTATCAATTGCCTTAACCATAATCCTTGCAGTGCTGCTTATACCGAGGCCTGGAGGAAGCGTAAATGTGTAAGAACCGTTGTTTGGTGTACTCGCCACTAAGGTTTGCGGAAATGTAAGCCCACCATCCAGTGATAGTAAAATAGTGACATTGGCAGTGTTTACAGGAGCAGCATTTGTATTGGCTACGTTCCAGGTAATGGTTTGAGACTGCCCTGCATTCCACACAATTCCTGTTGTGTTCTGGGAACTTACTGTAAAAGGACCTGCAGCAGTAGATACAGTGAGAGTAACATTATCTCTTCCTGTTTGCCCGCCTCCCACTCTGTTGTCTCTCACGAGAAGTGAAAAATTTAAACTTCGTGCAGCAGTTGGAAGTTTCTCCCAGGCTCTGTAATTTGTAGGTGCTACAATTGCCGGATTGTAGCCTTCAATAATGGTCGCCAGTCTGGGAAAATATCTTGTAGGCGAAGCAGTTGCAAATAAAGATCTGAACAAAGGACCTACAGTATTAACCGGAGTAGGCGGCATCGTTGCAGCCCCGAAATCGGTCTGTTCCCAGTTGTAGGTGATTGCATCACCATCTGCATCAGTTGCAATACCCGTTAATGCAAAGGGAGTTCCGATGGGTATTGTTCTGTCTAAACCGGCGTTTACAATTGGTTCGCTGTTATTGGTTGCAGTATTTACGCTGCAGCTTCCTGCTGGGGCAGTAATTCTGTTGTACATTTCATTAATGCTGACTGCATGGAAGTAGGCATCACTGTTGTTCTGAACGTTGGGTGAGCAGATTCCCGCATACCCCATAATTGAACTGGCACTTCCCGGTTCTACCGATGTTGCATTGTTTCTAAAACAACCGTTATTCTGAGTATGATTAGCTCCAAACTGATGACCCATCTCGTGTGCCACATAATCAATTACAAAAGGATCTCCTACCGGAACGGCTGATCCGGTGACACCTCCTGCTTTTACGTTGGTATTACAAATTGCGGGAGTGTAAGCCAAACCATTGTCATTTCCCTGGCTCGCCTGAAAAAACAAGTGCCCGATGTCATAGTTTGATGATCCAATTGCGTTGTTGGTTACTACAACATTTTCGTCAATCATTTGAGATGCATCTAATGCATCAAAAGTATCTGTATTTATAAAAAACAGAAGATCTGTATTGGCTATCAGCTGTAATCTAACGGAAATATCATTCTCGAAAACCTGATTAAGACGGGTAACCACTAAATTTACCGCGGCAAGAACTGCTGCTTTTTTCTGAACATCAGTTCCAGATCCAACACCTGCCTGAAGGGCGATGTATGAAGAATATTCTGTTGTAGTAGTGATTGCCAGCCTGTACTGACGTCGCAAACCATCAATAACTGTTTTCTGACCTGCATCTGACTGGATCTGCTGCTTTAATGCACCTTCTTCTTTAACCAGACACTCAAAACGACCTTGTGATGTAGCATCTTTTCTGTTGTAAAAAATGTAGCTTTTGTTGTCATTGGAGTACGAATCAATATAAAAAGTTCCTTTACTGGATGTGATCATTGCATTGAGACCAAAATAAGGATCGTTTGTAAAGCGTACTGAGGTTGAAGGATCGCCTACTTTTATTCCCACATAGGAGCGTACATCAGAATATCTGTTTTGCAGATCAGGATGCATTGTGGAAGCTTCCAGCACCTCAAAGGTATCGAAAGCGCCAGTTTCATTGGGAAATTTCACCATAACACCTTTAGGTGATTGTGAATCTCTGCTGGATGCTGTAGAAAGCTGCTGTGTAAGAGCCTCAGTATTCAGATTAAAAATTTTGAATTCTGAAACCTGAACCGGCCGTTCTCTTTTGTCTCTTATTTTTTCCGGAGAAAAGTTTGACCATTGATTCTGCTGTGCAAAAACGGAGGTCGTTAAGCAGAATAAACCTGCTGCAAAAAGTAGTTTTTTATTCATGGATTAGATTTTAAGTATTTTAATGTTATCGATTTTGGTTTCTGAAAAATTTTAATTATTAAAACGGGATTGCTCTGTTTTTCCCCGGCATATTCCCAATTTTCGGTTTCACTGTAGTATAAAGTTAATTTACCATTTTTTTCTTCCAGTTTTGAGACATTGATATCACCGTATTTTATGCTTCTGAGTTTAGGTTTTAATACAACTAATGCTTCATTATCTTCTAAAACAGGAATAGGCGCCGACCTGGAAAATCTGGAGTCACTTAAACTTCTGTACAACTTAAGAACTTCTTTCTGTCTACTGACAATGGATAGTTCAGGTAATTTTGACGCAGTATTCATCCTTCGCATTTCGATGAAATCGATTTTGCTTATTTTGTTGGTTGACTGTTTATTTTGTGAATTAACAGCTGATAGCATTCCAACCAGTACAAGTATCAAAATTAATTGCGATTTTGTTGAAAAATTCATAAACAAATTTATTTTTTTTTTCGGAGAATTAAAGATATTTTTTATATTAAATTAAAGGGTACTTTAAGCAGCTCAATTAATTGATCAACCATCATAAAAACTCAGACAGATTGGTCTCGCAAAAATTTTTTTTAATGTTAAAAAAAAATAACTTTCCTGATATTTTTCTCTTCTTAAATTTGAAAATTTTAAAACCAGACCAATAAAAACCTTTGTAAAATCGCGATAATTAAATTTACAAAACGCTATAAAACAATATCTTAAATTTTTACACTTACAAAACATTTCCTTTACAAACATTACAAAAAATTACCCGGTAGCTTTACATCAACAAAATTAACCGTTATGAAAAAAGCTATTCTGCTACTTGCAATATCAAGTACGTTTATTATGTGTAAAAAGGGAGATGGAACTACAGAATCCCTAAGCGAGACCATAAAATCTGCCGACAGCAGCTTTACAGAAATCTCCGACAAGGCTGAGAAAATTCAAAATGAAACGGCAGCGGCTTTGGATTCTGCTCAGGTAAAAATTAAAGATTTTGATAAAACTTCACAGGAATTGAAAGATAAGTTTGAAAAAACTGCTTCTTCTGTAGATTCTTTAGGCGAAAAGATTTCCAGTGTAAAATTTGAATCTAAAACTGTTGATAAAGATTCTTTAGCTAAGAAACAGGAGAAAATTGTAGTGAATGTTCCCGCACCGAAAGTGATTAAGGAAACCAAAATCATTTACAAAAACAATCCTGAAAAACCGAAATCTGCGCCGAAATATGCCTTAAAGAAAACTGCCAATCTTGAAATTGGTGTTGATGATACGTATGGCGCAAAAAATTACATCGAAGATCAGCTCAGAAAATACGACGGAAGTCTGAAGAGCGAAAACATCAGCAGAAACAATGACGAAACAAGAACCGCTTATCTGAAAATGCAGATTCCATTAGATAAATTTGAATATTTTGTGGAAGATGTAAGTGACCATTTAGGAAATGTAATCGATAAAACCATCGACAGTTCGGGAGATCAGTTTTACCCAAACACCAAATGCGATGTCGAAATCACTTTATACGGAAACGAAAAAAATGCTGATGCAGTTGCATCAAAACCTGACAGTTTCGGAGGAAAATTCACTTCAGGAATCGGCTCCGGATGGGAAGTTTTGACTGGAATTCTTCTTTTCTTTGTTCCGTTTTGGCCTTTATTCTTAATTATTGGAATTGCATATTATTTCTACAAAAAGAACAGAAACAAAAATATCAGTAATCAGGCAGAATAATTTTAATCAAATTTTAATGTTTCGATGAGAATAATTGAAATTTGATTTGTACTTTTGCAACGCATTACGGTTAAGCAATTGACCATAATTTTATATAAAAGTTTGTGTTTAGTTACAGCAAGGGCTTTCAGAAATTCTGAAAGCCCTTGCTATTTTTATATTAGAAAAGATTATTTTGAGATGCTTCTCGAAATTACAATCTTCTGAATTTCTGATGTTCCCTCATAGATCTGAGTGATTTTTGCATCACGCATCATTCTTTCTACGTGATATTCTTTCACATAACCATATCCGCCGTGAATTTGCACCGCTTCAATCGTAGTATCCATCGCTACCTGTGAAGAGTACAGTTTTGCCATCGCTCCGCTTTCTGAGATATCTTTACCGGCATCTTTTTCTACTGCAGCCTTGTAGCAAAGCATTCTTGCAGCAGTAATCTGGGTTGCCATATCTGCTAATTTAAAAGCGATCGCCTGATGATTGATGATTTCCGTTTTGAAAGCCTTTCTTGTTTTAGCATATTTTAAAGCCAGTTCGTAAGCTCCGGAAGCAATTCCTAAAGCCTGAGAAGCAATACCGATTCTACCGCCATTCAAAACTGCCATCGCAAAGTTGAATCCGAAACCGTCTGCACCAATTCTGTTTTCTTTAGGCACTTTTACGTTGTTGAAAAGCAAAGAATGCGTGTCGCTTCCTCTGATTCCCAGTTTATCTTCTTTAAGACCGATTTCGAAACCTTCCCATCCCTTTTCTACGATGAATGCGTTGATTCCTTTGTGTTTTTTCTCAGGATCAGTCTGCGCAATTACGATATAGTACGTTGCAGTACCACCGTTTGTAATCCAGTTTTTGATACCGTTTAAAAGATAATAATCGCCTTTGTCTTCGGCAGTTGTTTGCTGTGAAGTAGCATCAGAACCGGCTTCCGGCTCAGAAAGTGCAAAAGCACCGATTACCTCTCCGCTTGCCAAAGGAGTAAGATATTTTACTTTTTGTTCTTCAGAAGCAAATTTTTCAAGACCTGCACACACCAAAGAGTTGTTTACAGACATTACCACGGCTGCAGAAGCGTCTACTTTCGCAATTTCTTCCATTGCCAAAACGTAGGAAACACTATCCATACCTGCTCCGCCGTACTGTGGGTCTACCATCATCCCAAGAAGCCCCATTTCCCCCATTTTCTTAACCTGTTCGGCAGGAAACTTCTGGTCACGGTCTCTTTCAATTACACCCGGTAACAGTTCGTTCTGTGCAAAATCTCTCGCTGCCTGCTGAATCATCAGCTGTTCTTCTGATAAATTAAAATCCATAAAAATTTTTCAATTATATGGTTGCTAATTTACACTTTTTAGGCAAATACAAAAATTTTTAATATTATTGGGATTTAAGCTGGGATGATGACTGTATCAAAAGATATAAGAACAATTATTAAAAGATAATTAAGAATTTCAGACATTGTTAAAATTTCCTTTTATAAAAAAGAACGTTTGCCAGTAAAAAAAAATTCCTATATTTAATTTTAATAAATAAACCAACGGATTATGACCATTAAAAGATTATTTGACATCCCGCAGCATGCTTTGGAGAATTTCCCTAAAGCAGATATGTTTGTTACAAAATATAACGGTGAATGGAAAAAAACATCCACGCAGGAATTTATTAATCAGGCCAACAAAATCTCACGTGGACTTCTGAAACTCGGCATAAAACCTGGTGACAAAATCGCTTTGATCACCACCAATTCACGCACAGAATGGGCAATAATGGATCTTGGGCTTTCACAAATCGGGGTAATTTCCGTTCCTGTTTATCCAAGCATTTCTCCGGAGGATTATGAATTTATCTTTACCAATGCAGAGATAAAATACTGTTTTCTTTCTGATAAAGCGCTGCTTGATAAGGTGATGAAAGTGAAGCACAATATCCCAAGCTTACAGGGAGTTTTTACCTTCGACGAGATTTCCGGCGCTGCCAACTGGAAAGAAATTATGGATTTGGGTGAAGACGATTCTACACAAATGGAAGTGGAAGATCTTGCAAAAGCTATTAATTCTGAGGATGTAGCCACCATTATCTACACCTCCGGAACCACGGGAAAACCAAAGGGAGTTATTCTGTCACACGAAAATATTGTATCCAATGTTTTGGGTTCGCTCCCCAGAATTCCAAGAAAGAAAAGTTTGGATTATAAAGATACGAGGGTTTTAAGCTTCCTTCCAATCTGTCATATTTTTGAAAGAATGCTGTTTTATCTTTTCCAGTACAATGGTTTTTCAATTCATTTCGCTGAAAGCATTGAAAAAATGGGCGAAAACGTGAAAGAAGTGAAGCCTCATTACATGAGCGTTGTACCGCGTCTGGTAGAGAAAGTTTATGATAAAATTTATGCTACGGGATCGTCTGCGGGTGGTTTTAAGCAGAAAATATTTTTTTGGGCGCTGGAACTTATTCAGAAAAAGAAAACAGTTTCAAAGCCATCTGGTTTAAAAGAAATTATTGCTGATAAACTGGTTTTCAAAAAATGGAGAGAAGGTTTGGGCGGTGAAATTATCACTTTGGTTTCCGGTTCTGCAGCTCTGTCTTCCCGCTTAAATTTAATGTTTCAGAATGCGGGAATTCCTATTCTTGAAGGGTATGGTTTAACGGAAACTTCGCCTGTAATTTCGGTAAATTCTTTCGGCAGGATGAAAGTGGGAACTGTGGGACATCCTCTGGATAATTTAAAAGTTAAAATTCAGGAAGACGGCGAGATTACGGTAAAAGGTCCATCGGTTTTTAAAGGATATTTTAATAATGAACAGCAGACGAAAGAGACTTTTACAGATGATGGCTATTTCAAAACCGGAGACATAGGCCACATTGACAGTGAAGGCTACCTGCAGATTACAGACCGTAAAAAGGAAATGTTTAAAACTTCAGGAGGAAAATATATCGCACCTCAAACGATTGAAAATTTAGCCAAAGCTTCAAAATTCATCGAACAGATTATGGTAGTGGGTGATGGTGAAAAAATGCCTACCGCTTTGGTACAGCCAGATTTTGAATTTGCTAAAAACTGGGCGGGAAGAAACAATCTGAACATTGGAAGCACGCCAAAAGAAATTGCGGCCAGCAAAGAGCTTAAAGAGAGAATTAAAAAAGAAATGGATGATATCAATGAGCATCTGGGAAGCTGGGAACAGATTAAAAAAATTGAACTGACACCCGAAATCTGGAGCATTGAAGCCGGACTTTTAACACCTACTTTAAAGCTGAAAAGAAAGGCGATTAAAGAGAAATTTATAGATTTGTACAATAAGATGTATGATCATCAAAACTAGATTATGAGCCGCTGAAAAGCGGTTTTATTATGAGTTGAAGCTGATATTATAAAAGTAGTTGTATAAGTAACCGTGTAACTACCCCGTCAAAAAACCGAAGATTTTTCGCCAACATTTTATTTGACAGAGATTTTTTTAACACCTACATAAATCAACTAAAAAAACGACTCCAAAAATTTGAAGCCGTTATCTATTTTATAAAAAATCTGAATTAAAACTTAATCACAGATTTCATTCTTTCAGTTTCTTCGTTTACCAACTCATCGTCAACAAGAATTTTACCTGAGTGCTCATCGATGATGATTTTCTTTCTCTGAGCGATTTCCATCTGCTTTTGAGGCGGAATGGTAAAGAACGATCCTTTGGGAGCACCTCTTTCCAAGCCTACTACAGCAAGACCGTTTGCAGAATTGTTTCTGATTCTGTTGTAAGAAGCCAGCAATCTGTCGTCGATTTTAGAAGCATACTCCTTAGATTGCTCAATCAGATAATCTTCTTCTTTCTGCGTTTCTGCCACCAAATCTTCAAGCTCTTCTTTCTTAAATTTCAGGTGATTTTTAAGATCTTCGATTTTAGCATTCAGCTCGTCTAAAGTTTCGTTTTTATGGCCTATTTTAGCACCATATTCTTTAATTCTTTTCTCAGAAAGCTGAATTTCAAGTTCCTGATATTCGATTTCTTTTCCTAAAGCTTCAAATTCTTTGTTATTTCTTACATTATCCTGCTGAGATTTGTATTTTTCAATTAAAGATTTTGCGTGGTTGATCACCTCATTTTTGGTATTGATCTGATCGTTTTGCTCTTTAATTTCTGCATGAAATTTATCAGCTCTCTTCTCAAGGCCTTCGATTTCGATATCAAGATCTTCCACTTCGATTGGCAATTCTCCTCTTGTATTTCGGATTTCATCCAATCTGGAATCAATGATCTGTAGATCGTATAAAGCTCTCAATTTTTCTTCAACTGAAATTTCTACTGTTTTTGCCATATCTAAATGAAATAATTTACGGGGTTTGTTTTTTCGCTAGATTTCAAGACTGCAAATGTACTAAAATTTTGCGATAAAATTTCAAATAATTGTTCACTCACAAATTGCTCAGACTCATAATGCCCGATGTCACAAAGCAGGATCTTTGATTCTGCGGAAAAATAATCGTGGTATTTTAAATCTCCGGTAAGGTAAGCGTCGCATTTTTGAGACAAAGCAGATTTTATTCCGCTGGCTCCGGAACCGCCCAAAACCCCTACTCTTTTAATTTTTTTACCGATAAAATCAGAATGTTTAATAATTTCTAAATTAAATTTATCCTTCACGAATTTCAAAAATTCCGATTCAACCATTTCCGTTTCAAATTCACCGTACATTCCCAATCCTGAATAATGGTTTTCATTATCTAAACTGATAATCTGATGCGCAACTTCTTCGTAAGGATGAGCATTTTTCATCGCTGAAACGATTTTGTTTTGTTTAAAACTCTCAAAAATCACGGAAATCATAACCTCATCTGCATTTTCACGGATATTTTGTTGTCCTGAAAATGGTGTTGACCCTTCAATCGGTCTGAAAGTTCCAAAACCTTCAGTTGTAAAACTGCACTCGTCATAAAAACCGATACTTCCGGCCTGAGCGGCAAACAAAGCTTCTTTCAGATTTTCAGAGTGATCTTTTGGAATGTAGACATTCAGCTGCTTTAAATTATTTTTTTTAGGCTGAAGAATTTTTAGATTTTTTAAACCTAAATGTTTACAGATTCCGGCATTGACTCCGAAAAAATCGTTATCCCACGCTGTATGAATTGCGTAGATGGCAATTTTATTTTCGATGGCCTTCAAAACCGCTCTTTCCACATAATTTTTACCTGTCAGCGATTTTAAACCTGAAAATATAATGGGATGAAAGCAAATGATCAAATTACAGTTTTTTGCCAGAGCTTCCTCCACCACATTCTCCAAAGCATCGTGGCAGACGAGGATTCCGCTCACATTGCGTTCAGGAAGACCGCACAGCAGGCCAACGTTGTCAAAATCTTCAGCCTGAGAAATCTGTATTCTTTTTTCAATTTTCGAGATTACATCTTGTATTGTCATTTTATTCTGTAAGTTTGACTACGAAAATAACGAATATTTATAACTTTGTAAAAAACATGACAATGGAAAAAGAGCACAATCTCGTTCCCGGAGATTCACTTTGGAAGAGATTTCTGTTTCGCATCATTAACCGTGCAGATACGAGGCTCGGAAAACTTTTTGACATCATTCTTCTTGCTCTTATTCTGGGGAGTACTTTTATTATCATGATGGAAAGTGTTCCAAAACTTGATAAAAAGTTTCACACTACATTTATTATTGCTGAATGGATCATTTCAATTTTTTTTACAATTGAATATATTCTTCGCATTGCAGTGATAAAAAATAAAAAGTGCTACATCTTCAGTTTCTTCGGGATCATTGATTTTCTTTCATTAGTACCATTCTTTCTAAGCTTTTTCTTCCCCGTGACAAAATATTTTCTGATTTTCAGAATGCTGAGAATGCTGCGTGTTTTCAGAGTTTTTAATCTTCTGGATTTTATGAATGACGGTACTGTGATTGTGAGGGCTTTAAGAAACAGCTCAAGAAAGATTTATATTTTCCTTTTGTTTCTGATTATATTTTCGGTAATTGTTGGATCAATGATGTTTATGGTGGAAGGTGGAAGACCTGGTTTTGAAACCATCCCTCAGGCCATTTACTGGGCGGTTGTTACCGTTACTACGGTTGGTTATGGCGATGTTTCCCCAATTACGCCGATGGGAAAATTCTTCGCTGTAATCCTGATGCTTGCAGGTTATTCTATCATTGCAGTACCAACAGGAATTGTAACTGCCGAGATGCGAAACAAAAGACAAAACCTCGAACTCATCTGTGACCGGTGCGGAAATGAGGATATTGACGATGACGCCCGATACTGCAAACAGTGTGGCAAGAAATTAGCATAGAATTAATTATTAAATAAACTATCAATAATTAATTCACAAGATCATGGAACCAAAACAAAAAAACAAACCCAATGCACTGGTAATAAGCCTTGTAGGACTTGTTGCTTTAATGATTATTCTTTACTTCATCTTCGTGATGTTTTTCCCAACCATTTTTGACGGGATGAACACTGGGGAACTACAACCAGTAAAACCTGAATAGCATCAAAATTAATAGAGATACATAAAAATAGGTGATCCTCAAAGGTCACCTTTTTTTTTATGATTTTTTTTTAAACATAATTATTTTTTTTCTTCACAGCTCATCTTTAATGAAATCTTTGAGTCTGTTTAAATTTCATCAAAATCAATTTCCCAGATCCTTCCTTTTACAGACTCACGATGAATGGGAGTTCATTGTGAAGGTACTTTTAAGTCTTAATAATGGATTTTTACTTTCAGGTGAGGTATATTTAGTAAAATTTCACCAACTGCAGTTATTTCAGAATCTGAAAATTAATGACCGTAAATTCTGTTATAAAAAAGGCCGACAAATTATCTTGCCGGCCTTGGTATTTAAAGTAAATCTACTAAATGTTATCTTTTAATTGTCTTAACTGTCTGCTTAGAACCGTCATTCATTTGAAGTGTCACCAAATACATTCCTGCATTTAATTCACTTAGATAGAGAGTGGATTCTGCTTTTGGCAATGTTTTCACAATTTTTCCAGACATATCTGTAATTATTATAGATTTTACATTTTTAATATCAGAAATGGTTAACATGTCGGTAAAAGGATTAGGATACACCTGAACATTATTTTTATTAACACTTGTTTCTGATGTAGCCAATATTGCATTTGAGATATTAATATCGTCTACATACAGGTAATATTGATCCGCAGCTGAATAGGCATTAAACCCAAAATAATAGCTGCCACTCACAGTTGGAGTAAAGTTTACTGATGCGTTATTAAGAGTTGCATTCGCCACATTTGGATCGTCAAAAAGCAAATTGGTCATTGCTGCCTGTGATGGGGAAGTTCCATAAGAAACTTTTAGTTTTTCGATATATGTGGTAGAATTGTTACCGTATTTAAAGGTTATAGTATAAGGTACACCTGCAACTAAATTAAGCCCTTGAGTAAAGAACCATGTATTTGCCGGACTGCTGGAATTGTAAGAATACTTTAATACATTCCCGGTGTAACCTGTAGCATCAAAAGGATTGGAAGCAGTTACCCAAACATTTCCAGTTCCTGAATTGGACGCATATCCACATGAAGGAAGTGAAGGTACATTTGCGTTTTCAAAATCTAATGTATACGGCACGGAGGTCGGTAAGCAAGAAGTAGTAAAACTCGCAGAGACTGTCCATGGGCTGCTGTCTGTTGTTGTACAAACCGCTCTTACCCATGCGTAATACGTTGTAGCGGGAGACAATCCTGTAATTTGTCCTGTAGTCGTAGAGAAAATTGCAGAATTTGAAGCATTTAAAACGGTTGAGGATGTAGGTGCAGTAGAAGAAGTACTGTAATACACCTGATAACCACTGGCTGGCGCTGTAGCAGGCGCTGTCCATGATAAAGTTCCTGTATTTGTAGAGAACGCTGTAACTACAGGTAATGACGGCTCCAGACAAGAAGGAATATTTTCAACAGAGATATCATCTAAGTACACAGATGTGTAAGTATCAGCTAATCCGTGCTTAAATGCTAAAAATGTATTTGAGCCTACAGGAATATTTACGGTGTATAGTTCCTGATTGGCAGTTAAAACTATAGTTGTTATTAGAGTGAAAGTAGCACCAGACATATTACCTGTAACGGTTCCAATATCTAACGTGTAACCCGCAGATCCTCCTGCTGCGTAAAATTTAACTCTTCTTGTTCCGTCAGACAAGCCTGTTGTTTGAGGGGAAACCAACATGATATCACCTGTCATATCATCACTGTTGTACAGGTAGTATGAGTGTGGTGCAGACTGATAGTTGTAATCATTAACGTAGCCATAACCATTACTTCCTGCTGTTTCTACATAACTCCAGCACTGTGGTGCATTAGCATAAGAATAAGATCCTACTGGTGTGCTGTCAAAATTTTCTGTATACGGAATTGGGAATGCAACACAAAGGGTTTGAAAACTTGCCATTACAGACCAGAGGCTTACATCTGTAGCAGTACATTTTGATCTCACCCAAACATAATACACTGTAGCTGGTGTAAGAGAAGGCACAGATGCTGAATTTGCTGTACCGGCAACGCTTCCCGTAGGCACTGTTGCAGCAGTAGGTGCTGTAGAAGATGTTGAAATGTAATATTCGTAAGCTACACCTACTGTACTTGGAGATGCTGTCCAAGAAACTAATGCAGAATTAGCGGTAATAGTTCCTACCGATGGATTGTTGGGAGCCAGACAGCTCGGAGCTGCATTCACATGCAGAGTATAGTCATGAGCTTCGCCATATCCATCCGTATTGCAGGGTATTGGCTGGCTGGAATACCTGTTGCCCACCCTCATCCTGTAGTTTCCTACCGCTGTAGAGGCAGGCACCTGAATTGTTCCATTCGTTTCATTACCTCCTCCCACTGTCAAACTGCTCGCAGCAGATAAAAGTTCCGGAGCTGCGTCTGTAAAAGTTCCGTCATTATTAAAATCTACCCAGATCCTTACATTTTGATTCGAATATCCGTGAGTTACAGCGTAAGAATAAGTTACTCCTGCACTCAGGTTGATGGTTTGTGATGTAAAATCTCCGTATGCATTTGATGAGCATCCTGTACCTTGATGCGAGAAACCTGCATTGGGAATATCAAAATTATCAATACTATCACCATACGTACAACCTGAAGCAAACGCGGGTGTGCAGTATGTTTGAGAAAAAGCACTAAAACCTGTCAATAAGAGGCAAGTGAGTAAAAAATTTTTCATATATACTTTTATTTAATGCATACAAAATTAGATATAATTTATTATAATTTAATAAAATATTTAAAATATTAATACCAATTTGTAATAAATATTAATAACAATTTAACATATAAATGATATGTATAAACAATATAAAATCTTATCAAAATGAAATATCCGCAATATCAAAATTCTTTTAATTGAATACTACGACTTCTATAAATCGCATCCAATCTCACAAGCTCACCAATCATTAGTGACAGAGTGGGCAAAGAAAAAGCCACCTCTCTGCAGAGGTGGCCTAATACATAATTTATGCTATTAAAAATTATTTTTTAATTGCTTTGATGGTTTGTCTTGTACCATCATTCATATTTAAGATAACCAAATACATTCCAGCATTCAGATCACTCAAATGAAGAGTAGATTCTGGTTTTGAAACCGTTCTTACCACTTTACCAGAGATATCTGAAATCATAATAGATTTTACATTTTTGATATCAGAGATAGTTAAAACATCTGTGAAAGGGTTTGGATAAACTTTGATAGTATCACTACTTGAGGCAACCTCATTTGTAGATAAGTTTGGACATCCTGTAGAATCAACCGTTGCAGTTACTTGCTGCACGTTAGATTCGCACTTGTTTCCAAATACAAAATTATATACCCCCATGTAGTAAGCGGAATCAAACCCATTTCCTGTGATATTTGCATGTGCAGAAGTGTAAGGATATGCTGCACCTGATGTATTTCTTGTTAAACCAGATGAAGGTAGAACAGACGAATATATATTATAATTCCCAACGGGTAAACTTACATTTATATTAAGAACTTGCGGTGTAGCTCCACCACTTACAGATGTAGTGTAAGGAATTGTAGCTAATAAAGTACCAGATGTAGAAGATCCTGTGTAAATTTTAAACTCTCCATTTTGACCAGAAGTTATGGGATAAATCGTAACAGACATCAATCTTGTAGAAATTAATGTGGTAAAATTAACATTCCAACCAATTGTCCAAGAACCTTGCGTCCCACCTTGTGCCGCAGGCGAAACTGGTCCCACATTAACAGAATTCCCTGTAGACGCAGACGCCCAATAGTTTGTAGTGGAAGACAACGCTGGAGTGGTAAATGATGTTCCTGTTGCTATTGGAGTACCTCCAGTAGAGAGATCATACCAATTGATTGTTGCACCGGTATCTGCTGTTGCAGAAAGAACCGCTGCTGTATTTGGACACACTGTAGCCCCTGTCGTTGTAAGTATAGCTGGTGGTTGACATAAAGTACTAAAGGATACCACCGACGTCCATGAGCTTCTATCTACTCCATTACAAACCGAACGCACCCATACATAATAACTGGTAGAGGGTTGGAGACCACTGATTGAAGCCGTTGTAGCCACTGAAGTAACTGAGTTTGAAGCATTCAAAGCCGTACTAAATATCGGTGCAGTACTTGATGTACTGTAATAAACTTCATATCCATTCGATGGAGCTGTTGTAGGCGCAGTCCATGTTGCAGTTGCACCTGATGATGTAATACCCGAGGCGGTAATCGCCGGAGCCGTTGGTACAAAACAAGTAACCACAGTAGTAAAGTTTCTTTCTGAACAACCTAAAGATGTACTCGTTGCGTTATATCCGCTGATGGTATAAAAGTATTTCACACCGTTGTTAAGAGAAAACGGAAGCGTATACGTAGTCACATTACCAAGATCAAATGCATTTAAAACATCAGTTCCTCCGGTTGTCGTACCTATCGTAAGTTTATATCCGGTCGCGTTTGCATTCGAAGCCCATGTAAAAGTTGGTGTGACAGAAACTCCCGTTGCAGAAGATGCCGGTACACTTACAGTAGGACAAGAAGTAACTGTTGTAAAATTTCTTTCTGTACAAGCTGCAGTGGTGACAGTTGCATCATATCCGTTTACAGTATAAAAATACTTAGTTCCAAGCGCTAATGCTGACGGGAGCGTATATGTAGTGACATTACCCACATCAAAAGCATTCAGAATATTAGAACCACCTGTTGTTGTTCCAATAGTAAGTTTATACCCTATAACACCTGATACCGCGGCCCATGTAAACGCAGGGGTAATTGAAACTCCAGTTGCTGCTGATGCAGGTGCACTCACCGTAGGGCAACCTGCCGTGGTAAAGTTTCTCTCGGTACAGCTTAATGAAGAGTTATAAGAATTGTATGCAGTAATAGTGTAAAAATACTTAGTTCCAATTGTCAACGCTGTAGGTAATGTATATGTAGTTACATTTCCCAAATCGAAAGCATTCAGAATATTTGTGCTGCCAGTTGTTGTACCTATGGAAATCTTATACCCGGTAGCATCTGTTACAGCTCCCCATGTAAAGGTTGGTGTAGTAGAAACCCCTGTTGCTGCTGATGTAGGTGCGGTTACTGACGGACAATTTATGTTTTTAGTCGTAAATAAAAATTCTGTACATCCATTAGCAGTACCATTCGCATTTGTTGGGTAAACTGTAAGATAATACAATTTACCATACATTAGCGGAGTTGCAGCTGGTATTGTATAACTCACTACGTTACCTGCATCAAAGCCATTAAGCACATCCGTACCTCCTGGAGTTGTTCCAATGTTTATTTTATAAGAAGAAGCTCCTACAGATGCAGCCCAGGTAATTGCAGGTGTAATAGACACTCCAGTTGCATTATTGAGCGGCGCAGTGATTGTAGTACATGCTGGCGGCGTTGTCGTAACATTAATATTTAGATTATCAACAAAAATATCATCCGAACCGTAATCTGCTGTAGCAGATAATCTAATTATTGCATTTGTTGCATTAGAGTTTATGACATAAGATGGTTTTGTCCATGCAGAATTTGTTGTTAATGATCCAACAGCAGAAAATGTTATTCCGCCATCAGTAGAGTATAAAACATCTAATTTATCAGTTCCCGATACATTTCTGTAGTCAAAAGAAAGCACCCTTACACCCGCTCCTCCTGACGATAGATTGACGTAAAGATCCATATTGCCCACCATGCCTGCATTGGCATAATATGAGTGAAATCTTGCTGTTGGTGCAATTGCAGGCGCAGCAATAACAGTGGTGGTGCCTTCAGTATTTTCATACCATCCGGAAGTCCCTGTATACCCTAAATTAGCAGTTGAAAGATCGCTTTGTCTCCAGCTACCATTTCCTCTTGAAGGCCAGGATCTCCAGTAGGTTGTATTGGGAAGATCTCCTGTGGAGTTACCATTTACCCAAGTTGAAAAATCTTCAGTGAAAGGCAATGTTGCGTATGCGGTAGGTGCACCAAGCCATGTTCCTGGCGTGTAAGTAAAGGTAAGACCATTTGCAGGAACAGTTGTACCATTGGTAGTACCTAAGGTACAAGTTGAACCATTGGCAGTACCAGCTGTTGTGGCTGACCAGTCTGTACCCAACCTATTGTTCACATCACCTCGACCATCTGTTCCACGTAGACCAACCTCTGCAGTAGTCGTCGCCGTACCGGAAACACAATTTCCATAAACTATATTAACGGTACCATTCGCAGTATCTAATTGGATCTGAAAATTCAACAACTGCGATGCTGAGCCACTGGTATTTTTGAGATCGGTAAATTGGATTATAAAACGACCACCTACAGTTTCATAGGCAATCTCTGACGTTGTAGTATTTGCATTAACCAAGTTATTTGCAAAGCCTGCAATGGCACCTTCAGCAAGATTTGGTACTGCAGAGTTGGAAGACAAACCAGCGTAAGTACTTGCTGTAGGAGCACTCCCAAAAGTAATAAACCCGTTATTACTGATGTAGAGTACACTGTATGATTTACCATTATACGTAAAAGGAGATGGTAAATTTATTGCACCTGAAACACCATTTGTTCCAAGTGCCGCACCAGATTGCCAAACCGTTTTGCCAGAAGTGAGTGGTACATAAGTTGCGATTGACTGTAAAAATCCGTAGCCATTATTGGTATTAGGACTTGTTGACTGCGGCGGCCCAACCTGCGCAAAAATTCCTGCACTTAAGGCCAGCATCGAAGCTAGTAATAATTTTTTCATACTTAACTAATTTAAAAACAAGCCGTAAATGTATATTTTTTTTCTTAATTATTCTTAAAATAATTAAATTTTAATTGATTTAATATAATATCCACAATTTGATTCTAAATTTCCAAACAATCATTTAATTTAATTATTAAACTCATTTCCTGTAAATCACGTCAATACACCCATCAAAAACGATATTCGACAAAATAAAATCATTTATACACAATACGTATTCAAAACTTATAATCGTAGAAAGACCAAATTATAGACCTTTAAAAACAAAAAAAGTGGCCAAAAAAGCCATTTTTTATCAAAAATTACTCCTGATTAATTGAGATAAAACTCGTATTTATTCATCAACTGGATATTTTTTATTAAATCTCCGTTTAAATTAACCTGATGTTTGGCAGACTGAACTTCTATATGCTGAACATTCAAATCATCATCCATATCTTTAATGAAAAACTTAAGCTTTTGGTTTCCCGGATTTCTTTCGAGAATATTCCTGAAAAAACTTAAATCTTCCGGACGGAAATCCATCACATCCATCACCAGCGAGATGCTTTTAGCAAATTTTTCGAAAGCCTCCTGAAGTTCGATTACATCTACAACATTGACGAAAACACGCCCGTCTTTCACCTGAGCAAATTTTATTTTTAGAATAACAAAACGCTGAACTTCAAGCCTCTCTTTTAATTTCATATAATCACGGTCACCCAATCTGAAAGAATAAGAGCCTGAATAATCTTCCAAAGTTAAAAAAGCCACCTTTTCACCACTTCTGAAACCGTCTTTCACTACATATTCTGTAATTAAACCAGCAACGGTGTACTCCTTTCCGCCACCACCATTTTCACGTTCTTTCTGTAAAGTTTTCCAGTCTTTTTTCTTTTCTTCAAAGAGTTCTTCCTGTTTGTTGGCAAAAGCTATTTCTTTATAAGCATCGACTTCATCCAAATTTAAAAACCCAAAAACTCCTTTCGGTTCTGCTTTTTTAATGACTTCTTCAATAATTTCCTCTTCTTCACCAGCTACGATATCATCAGAAACAATCTCAATAAGATCTGCGACCTCATCCACAGAATCTTTTTCTAAAATCGGGACTAAATCTGTAACCACTTTTGCTTCTTCATCTTTTTCAAGAACCGCTTTTTTAGAGAGACTTCCCTGCATAAACTGATACTGAAATTTAAACTCATCAAGCGGGTGTGCAGAAAGATAGAAGCCGATGGTCTCTTTTTCTTTATTTAGCTTATGCATGTTTGGCCACTCCGGGCAAGGTGCCAGTTTCGGCTGCTCAATCTGAACTTCCTCTGCAAAATCTGCAAAAAGAGAATTTTCCATCTCGTTTTTACTTTCCTGAAAGCTCTGTCCGTAACGGATTAAACGCTCCAAATTAGTCCGCCCTGCCATATCGATATCAAAATACTGACCTCTGTGATAAGAATCCAGTTCGTCAAAAGCTCCTGCAACAACCAGACTTTCCGCTACCCTCTTGTTCATTTGAGATGGTAGAATCCTTTCAAAGAAATCATAGATATTTTTAAATCTTCCGTTGGCTCTTTCTTTTGTAATTCCTTCACTCGGACCTTCCCCAATTCCTTTGATTGCACCCAAACCAAAACGGATCTGCCCTCTTTCGTTTACCGAAAATTTATATTGAGATTCGTTCACATCAGGTCCCAAAACATCAACGCCCATACTTTTACAGTCTTCCATAAACATGGTAATCGATTCGGTATTGTTAATGTTGTTACTCATTACACTCGCCATATATTCTGCGGGATAATTTGCTTTTAGATAAGCAGTCTGATACGCAATTAAAGCATAACATGTAGAGTGAGATTTATTAAATGCATACTCCGCAAAGGCTTTCCAGTCGTTCCAGATTTTTTCTAATCTTTCCTCATTAAGGTTATTTTTTCTTCCGCCTTCAATGAATTTAGGGTACATTTTATTCAGAACTTCAATCTGCTTTTTACCCATCGCTTTTCTCAAAGTATCGGCTTCACCTTTTGTAAAATTGGCTAATTTTTGAGACAGAAGCATTACCTGCTCTTGGTAAACCGTGATTCCGTAGGTTTCCTCAAGATATTCCTTTGTTTCCTCGAGATCGTAAACTACTTCTTCTATACCGTGTTTTCTGTTGATAAAACTTGGGATATATTTTATCGGGCCCGGTCTGTACAGCGCGTTCATCGCAATTAAATCGGCAAAAACCGTTGGCTTCAGCTCACGCATGTATTTCTGCATTCCCGGACTTTCATATTGAAAAATCCCTACCGTTCTGCCTTCTTTAAATAACTGATAAGTTTTTGCATCATCCAGAGGGATCGTATCAGGGTCAATATCAATACCGTGTCTTGCTTTAACTATTTTCAAAGCATCTTTAATGATCGTTAAAGTTCGGAGACCCAAAAAGTCCATCTTCAGGAGTCCAGCACTTTCCGCCACGGAGTTATCAAATTGAGAAACCAGAATATCCGCATCTTTTGCAGCAATCGTCACCGGAATAATATTACTCACATCTTCAGGTGTAATTATCACTCCACAGGCGTGAATTCCGGTGTTTCTGATACATCCTTCCATTTTCTTCGCACTCGAAAGAACATCATGACGGGCATCATCGGGCGTGTTCAGAACATATTTCATTTCATCAACAAGCTGCTGCTCTTCAGGCTTAAGCTTATCATATTTTGACAGAGCTTTTGCAATATTCATCCCCGGACTCGGAGGAATTAATTTTGTAATGTTAATCGTATCAGGAATGGGTAAATCTAAAACCCTTCCGGCATCTTTAATCGCCGACTTCCCACCCAAAACAGAGTACGTGATAATCTGGGCAACCTGATTTTTACCGTATTTTTCAACAACCCATTTTATAATTTTATCACGGCCTTCATCGTCAAAATCGATATCAATATCGGGCATAGAAACCCTTTCAGGATTAAGGAATCTCTCAAACAACAGATCGTACTTTATAGGATCCACATTGGTAATTCCAGTACAGTACGCAACTGCAGAACCCGCTGCAGAACCACGACCGGGGCCAACCCAAACGCCCATTTTCCGGGCTTCGTTGCAGAAATCCTGCACGATGAGAAAGTAACCGGGATAACCTGTATTTGCAACAACTTCCAGCTCAAAATCCAGACGCTCTTTAATTTCGGGAGTAATTCCGGTATCAGCGTATCTTTTTCTAGCTCCTTCGTATGTAAGATGAGTTAAGTATGCCATTTCACCACGCTTTCCGCCGTCAATTTCATCTTCTGCATGAATAAATTCAGCGGGAATATCAAATTTTGGCAGTAAAACATCCCGTTTCAGAGTGTAAGGTTTAAATTTTGCCGTAAATTCTTCGTACGCATCGAAGGCGTCAGGATAATTCAGAAAAGCCTCCTTGATTTCATGAGCATTTTTGATGTAATATTCTCCCGTAGCCAAACCTCTTCTCTTCCCAAAACCTTTACCTACAGGCGTTGTCAGCTTTTCACCGTCTTTAATACAGCTTACAATATCCTGAATATTAGCATCATCTTTGCCTGTATAAAATGTCTGATTCTGCGCTAATATTTTCACATTATATTTGTCTGCAAAATGAAGTAAAACATCATTCAAATGCTCTTCTTCAGGCAGTTTATGATTTTGAATCTGAACATAAAAATCATCCTCAAAAGTCTCTTTCCACCATCTAAAAAGCTCCTCTCCTTTCTGCTCACCGGTATTCAAAATCGCATCGGGAATATCACCGTGAATTCCTGAAGTTAAAGCAATTAAGCCTTCTTTATATTCAGCAATCACCTCACGGCTGATTCTGGGAACTCCAAAATAGAAACCTTTCAGGAAACCAATGCTTGAAAGTTTTGCTAAATTTTTATATCCGTTAAAATCTTTCGCCAACAGAACAACCTGAGTTCTTCTGTCGGGATCGTCTTTTGTAAACTGTTTCTGTTCGTACCGGTCTGAAATATAAAATTCACAGCCTACAACAGGAATTAATGGTTCAGAAACTGGCTCTTCTTCGTTAAATTCTGTACCGTTTTCTTCTGCTTCCTGCTTTTTAGCAAGATAATCTTTATGTTTTTTTGCCCGGTCACCGTTTGCTCCTTCCACGGCAGATACAAATTTAAAAGCACCCATCATATTTCCCAAATCTACCATTCCAACGGCTGGGAAATTTTCGTCTGTTGCTTTTTTAATTAAATCATTAATGCTGGAAGTCGCCGTTAAAGTTGAGAAAACACTTTTGTTATCGAAATTGAAATATTTTCCTAAATCAATATCATCAATACTCCCTACATCAGACTGCTTTTTCTTGTTATTGAAGTCTGCAACCTGCCTTCTGATAACAATATTAAAAGGCTTTATCGGGTCCGGATGAAGCGTTTTGAAATACGCCAGCTGATCTTCCGAAGTTTTTAAAATTTCAGCAGGAATAATCCCGATACGCATCATTTCAAAAAATACCTGAGCGGTTGCATTAACGTCGGCTGCTGCATTGTGTGCTTCATCAAACTTATGTCCGTAAAGTTTTTCGTATAACTCTTCAAGTTTCGGAGACTTGTATTTTCCGCCTCTTCCACCCGCAAGCTGACAGTAATCTGTTCCCAAAACCATCGTGTCTGCTTTTGGTTTTGCCTGAAGATGATCCTCTATATTTTTTCTGTAAAATTCTGCTCCAACGATGTTGTAATCAAACTCCACATTGTGCCCGGAAACAACTCTTACTTTTTCTAAAACTTTTGCAAATTCATTTAAAATTTCTTTCAGGTCCCGACCTTCTTCATTGGCAATCTTTGTAGTAATCCCGTGAATTCTGGCTGCATTAAAGGGAATATCATACCCTTCCGGTTTAATAATATAATCCTGATTTTCCTGTAAAGTTCCGTCATCATCGTGCAGCTGCCACGCAATCTGCACCATTCTCGGCCAATTGTCTGAGTCTGAAAGCGGTGCGTTAAAATTCTTTGGTAAACCCGTGGTTTCTGTGTCAAAAACTAAATACATGTAACTTATTTCGAGTTTTTAGATTAAAAAAGAATGTAAAGTTAGGCTATTTTTTTATGTTTTGAAATCAGTTTTCTCTTAAATTTAGACCAAAACCAAACAACATTTTGGAGGATTAAAATTTGTGCAGAAATCATCAATTCAACCTTATCAATTTAAAAATCAATACCATAACTTCCCAGGCTAACAATTGTTCGGATTTCTAATTTTATGTATATTTGTCTTCTATGGAAAATACACTTCACGAAAAGGTTTCTCAGGACATTTTATTAAAAGCTTACAACCACATGATGCTTGCCAAAGCAATGGCAGATATTTATGAAGAAAACAGAAATGTCTGTAAATATGTTCATAGCACATCACGAGGTCACGAAGCAATACAGCTGGCAACAGCTTATCAGTTAAAGAAAGAAGACTGGGTTTCTCCTTATTACAGAGACGAAAGCATTCTTTTGGGAATTGGTTTTGAGCCTTATCAGTTGATGCTGCAGCTTTTGGCAAAAGCTGATGATCCTTTTTCCGGAGGAAGATCGTATTATTCTCACCCATCGAGCAGAGACGAAGACAAACCAAAAATTATTCATCAGAGTTCGGCGACGGGTATGCAGACCATTCCTACAGCTGGTGTTGCTCAGGGAATCAAATATATCGAAGATTTTAATTTACAGCAGTTTGAAAACAATCCGGTTGTAATCTGTAGTCTTGGAGACAATTCTGTAACGGAAGGCGAAGTGAGTGAAGCACTTCAGTTTTCTGCATTGCACCAGCTTCCTATCATTTTCTTAGTTCAGGATAACGAGTGGGGAATTTCTGTAACCAAAGAGGAAGCAAGAACCGTAGATGCCTACGATTTTGTTGCTGGTTTTGACGGTTTAGGAAGAATGAGAGTTGACGGAACCGATTTCGTAGAAAGTTTTGAAGCGATGAAAAAAGCCGTGGATTTTGTTCGAACTGAAAGAAAACCGTTGGTTGTTTGTGCCAAAACAGTTTTAATTGGTCATCATACTTCCGGGGTGAGAAGAGAATTTTACAGAGACGAGGAAGATTTAACCAAACACAGAGCAAAAGATCCGGGAAACATTCTCAGAAATCATTTGCTTGACTCTGGCGCAGATGAAGAATTATTAAAACAAATTACAAAAAAGGCAAGACTTGAAGCCGAAGAGGCATTCGAAAGAGCTCAGAAAGCGGAAGATCCAAAGCCGGAAACTGTAATGCAGCATATTTTTGCACCCACTCCGATTACGGAAGAAGTGGGAACCCGTGAACCTGAAGGTGGCGAGAAAATCGTAATGGTGGATGCCGCTATTCACGCTGTTCAGGAAATTATGTGGAAACATCCGGAAGCTTTACTGTATGGCCAGGACGTTGGCGAAAGAATTGGTGGTGTTTTCCGTGAAACAGTGACTTTGGGGAAGAAATTCGGAAGCAAAAGAGTTTTTAATACTGCCATTCAGGAAGCGTATATCATTGGTTCAACAACAGGAATGAGTGCAGTTGGTTTAAAACCGATTGTAGAAGTTCAGTTTGCGGATTATATCTATCCCGGAATCAATCAGTTGATTACAGAGATTTCAAAATCCAGTTATTTAAGTCAGGGAAAATTTCCTGTTAGTAATATCATCCGTGTTCCCATCGGTGCTTACGGCGGTGGCGGACCATACCACAGTGGTAGTGTTGAAAGTATTTTAGCGAATATCAAAGGAATTAAAATTGCTTATCCGAGCAATGCAGCAGATTTTAAAGGTTTACTGAAAGCTGCTTACTACGATCCGAATCCTGTGGTGATGCTGGAGCACAAAGGTCTGTACTGGAGCAAAGTTCCGGGAACTGAAGATGCAAAAACAATCGAACCGGCAGAAGATTACATTTTACCTTTCGGAAAAGGAAAAGTAATCATCGAAGCAGATAAAAATGAAACCGAAAAAGGAAGAACTCTGGTAGTTGTGACTTATGGAATGGGCGTATACTGGGCAAAAGAGGCGGTGAAAAACTTTAACGGCAGAGTTGAAGTTATTGATTTAAGAACCATTATTCCTCTGGATGAAGAACTGGTTTTTGAAAGAGTAAAAGCCCACGGGAAATGTATCGTTTTAACTGAAGAACAGTTGAATAATTCATTTGCTGAAGCTTTCGCTCACAGAATTTCTAAAAACTGCTTCAGATATCTTGACGCTCCCGTAGAAACCATGGGATCGCTCGATACTCCGGCAGTTCCTATCAACCTGGTTTTGGAAAAAGAAATGCTTCCAAATGCTGAAAAATTAGCTGCAAAAATTGAAGAAATGCTGAAGTATTAATTCAGACGAAAGATAAAATCAAGCCTCTAAAATTTTTTAGAGGTTTTTTTGTACGCTTTTTGCTAACTTGGGTCAACAAATCTTACCTCCGCAATGATTACAACAAAATACGTCAACTATAAAAAAGTTCTTAATTTATCCGGCTTTCATGTGATTGTCATCTCGTGTTGGTGTACTTTAATTGCAGTGCTCTTTCACGTCTATCACTGGGACTGGATGATTATCCCATGGGTTCCGGTAGCATTGATAGGTACTGCAGAAGCGTTTCTGGTTGGTTTTAAAAATAACCAGGCATATGACAGACTTTGGGAAGCGAGAAAAATCTGGGGTGGGATTGTAAACTCCAGCCGATCGTTTGCGTCAATGGTCTATGCATTTGATACGCAGAACGAAAAAGTGGGACAATTTGATCTTGAAGAGCGGAGAAAAAAAATTGTATACAGACATATTGCCTGGCTGTACCAGTTTCGTGAGCAGAGCTTGATCCCTGTAGAATGGGAACATATTAAAGATGAAGAAGATAAAATTAAAAACACCGATCTTAAACGCAACAGACTGATAAGAGCCGGATTTCCTGATTATGGCAGAACGCCCATTTTCTTAAACAAATATTTATCTGAGGAAGAGTGTCAACTGCAGTCTCACTACAAAAATTTTGCAACATATCTTATCTCCCAGCAGGCAAAAGATGTGAACGAACTGAAGAATATGCACGCCATCTCAGAATTCAACCAGATGCAGCTACAAGACTGTCTAACAGAATTTTACACCCTTCAGGGACAGGCAGAAAGGATAAAAAAATTCCCTCTACCGAGACAGTTTGCAAGCACTGCTTTTATCTTCAATATTATTTTCATTATGCTTTTACCTTTAGGACTGGTAAGTGAGTTTTCAAAATTGGGAGACTGGGGAATATGGGCCTCCATCCCATTCTGTATCACGATTGGCTGGATCTATATCATTATGGAACTCGTTGGAGACTACTCAGAAAATCCTTTCGAAGGTTTAATGTTTGATATTCCGATGCTGTCTATTTGCCGAACAATTGAAATAGATCTCCTTCAAATGACAGGCGAAACAGATTTACCGGATCCCATCACTTCTAAAAACGGAATTTTGGTTTAATTTTTATGAAAATGTTTTGGGAAAGCCTCCTCAGGTTTCTTTTTTAAAACAGTAAGCAAAATCCACGATTTTAAAAATCCGTATCCGTAAGAAAACATTTGTATGTAAGTAGAGACCACCGCCATTGCAGCGATTGAAATATTCTTAGTCACTACTGAAGCGTGTATAAAAACCATGAAGGTGTAAAAACCATAAAGACTTAATATAAAACCCTGTTTTACAAATACATATTCAACAATTCCTAAAATGTACCCTAAAAGAAAAAGGCTTGGAAATGCAAAAGAAATTTTCACATATTTTGGATGTCTTTGATTCAGAATCGGTCTTGCACAACCGAATTGGTACACCTGTTTTGAAAATTTACCAAAATCAACTCTTCGTTTGTGATACACCGCAATGTCATCAAAAAACGCTGTCGTGAAGCCATTTTCCCACAGCGTCATGGATAAATCCGGATCTTCACCGATTCTCATTTCAGAAAAACCGCCCACATTTTCAAAAACCTCCTTTTTCACACCCATATTGAAACTTCTGGGCTGAAATTTTGAAACCGCTTTTTTACTACCCCTTATTCCGCCCGTGGTAAAAACAGAAGTCATAGAGTAGGAAATCGCTTTCTGCATCAGATTAAAACCCTTATGGGCCTTATCTGCTCCACCAAAAGCATCGCAGGGAATTTTAAGAATATTTTTTTTAATATTTGTGATGTAATCTTTCTCTACAATCACGTCGCTGTCTACAAAAACCAGCCATTCATTCGACGCCCTTTTTGAACCGTAATTTCTCGACAAACCCGGTCCCGAATTGGCTTTTTTAAAATATTTTATAGGTAAAATATCCTCAAACTGGTGAACAGTAGGTTTTAAATCTACCATCGAGCCGTCATCAACAATGATGACTTCAAAATCTTTATCTGTCTGTGCATTTAAAGAATTAAGCAGTTCGAAAAGTTCGTCTTTTCGGTTAAAAATGGCAACAATGATGGAAATAGTAGGTTTCAAATTGAAAATTTTTCAAAAATAAAGATTTGAAAAGGAAACACAATGTATTTTAAAACAATTTATGATTTATCAGATAGAAATAATGAATTTAAAATAGATAAAAATTACAGCTGAAACCGTTAGAATTATAAATGAAGAACAAAATAAAAGCAGTTTAAAAATACTCTCAAAATAAAAAAGCCCGAGATGATAAACAGAAAAACACGATGAAAGAAATGATTAATCCTGCGAGAATACATATAATCTAAGTCTGTATATAATTTTCTTCGGGCAAAGGGTTTTTAAAAACAATAAAATAAAGAATGGAAGCAATCACAAGAAAGCCTCCACTACATAATTCAGTCCTATATTTTGATTTTATTAAATATTTACTATTCTTTTCAGAATTCGAAGACGATTTAAAAGACAAATCTACACTCAGTAAATCTGCAAGAAAACCTAAACCATCAAAAAAATCAAAAGGCATACTTTCTATTCTTCTCTGTTCTCTAATTTATGCACTTTTTTCGTCCCCTCATACATTTCATACTGCAAAAATCTCGTCTCCAGTTTACCGTTGAAAAGCTTAATTTTTCTTGAAGGTCGTAAGCCTATTTTTTTCGGAGCATCAAGATCCGATGAAATGAGCCAGGCTAAAGTATTGGGATAATGACTTTTAAAAGTATCACCAATTTTTTTGTAAAAATCGTCATCATTGATAGAAATTCTCTCATCATACGGCGGGTTAAAGACCATTAACAGCGGAAAAAGATCTTTTTGCGATTCGAAAAAATCCTGTTTTCGTACATCAATGATATCTTCCATTTCGGCAGCTTCTATGTTGGTTCTTGCAGCATTCAGCATTTTGCCGCTGATGTCGTATCCTACAATTTTACCGTGAAATTCTCTTACACGGTTGATGCGCACTTCCTTTATTTTTGAGAACAGATCGGCATCATAATTATTCCAGTTCTGGAAGGCAAATCTCTTTCTGAAAATCTGCGCGGGAAGATCTAAGGCAATCATTGCAGCTTCAATCAAAAGGGTTCCCGAACCACACATTGGATCAAGAAAATTCCCTTTCCCGTCCCAGCCTGCAAGTTGAAGCATTCCGCTGGCTAAGACTTCATTGATCGGCGCTTCGCCCTGCTCTCTTCTGTATCCTCTTTTGAATAAAGCATCACCGGAAGAATCCATTGAAATAGTAACCAGTTCTCTGTCAATATGAAGGTGAAACTTAATTTCAGGGTTTCTGGTTTCAATATTGGGTCTTCTCTTTACTTTTTCCTGAAAATAATCTACAATCGCATCTTTCATTTTTAAAGTTACGAACTGTGAATGCTTGAAAGTCTCAGAATTTACGGTAGAATCTATGGCGAAAGTCTGGTCTACTTCCATAAAATCTTCCCACGGAAACTGTACAAGTTTATTGTAAAACTGGTGTTGATTGAAAGCTTTAAACTCGTATATCGGCACCAGAATTTTGAGTGCTGTACGGGCAGAATAATTTATTTTGTATAAAAATCCAAGGTCACCTTCGCAGTTTACTGCACGGTTTTTAAGCTCAACATTAGAACCCCCAAGCTTTTTTATTTCTTCAAATAAAACTTGTTCCAATCCGAAAAAGGTTTTGATCTGTATTTTTAGATTCTCTGTATTCATTTTGCAAAAATAGGTATTTTTTGCTGGGTGGTGGATGTTGAATGAACGAAGAATCTGTATTTATTTCAGAACTTTACAATATTTTAGAGCTCAAATCCAATGAAAGGAAAGTAAACAAACATCCAATACCATGCATCCCTCATCCAACAAAAATCCTTATTTTTGCCGGATGGAATGGTTTGAATCTTGGTTTGATACGCCTTATTATCATATTCTCTACAATAACAGGGATTATACAGAAGCAGAAAATTTTATTACGAAACTTACATCTGAGCTTCAGCTCCCAAAGAAATCAGAGATTATTGACTTAGCGTGTGGAAAAGGCAGACATTCTGTTTTTTTGAATAAATTAGGCTATAAAGTTTTAGGTCTTGATCTTTCTAAGAAAAGCATAGAACACAACAGACAGTTTGAAAACGAAGATCTTCATTTTGCCGTTCACGATATGCGTGATCCAGTAAAAAATCCACCTGTAGATGCTGTTTTTAATCTTTTTACAAGTTTTGGATATTTTGATTCTGAAGATGATGACCGTAAGGTTTTCAAATCAGTTTCTGATGCATTGAAGCGTGACGGTTTTTTCGTTTTAGACTATTTGAATGAAAATTTTGTGCGAAAAATGATGGTATCGGATGCAGTAATCAGGCGTGGTGAAATCGAATTTAAAATCTCGAAGAAAATTGAAGATCAACATATTGTGAAAAACATTCAGTTTACGGCTGACGGAAAAGATTTTAATTATTTTGAAAAAGTAAAACTCCATACGCCGGATTCAATTCTGAAATATGCTGAAGACAACGGTTTCCAACGTGAAAAAATCTGGGGTGATTATCAGTTGAATGATTTTGATGCAGAAATTTCGCCGAGATATATTAATCTATTCCGGAAGAAGTAAAAATAAAATGTGAATTGAAAGACCTCAGCGGGTCAAAACTTTGTAGGATATTGACATCTTCAATACAGGAAGCTCCGGAGGAGCGACAATTTTGTAAAAAATCAGTGTAAGAATCAAATTTAGTAATGATTGTTTTTCTATTAATATTAAGTGTAATTTCAGGAGTTTTTCTTGGTAAATTTTTCGGCGAGAAAGAAAAGTTTTCGAAAAATCTTTTGATTTTAAGCGCAGGATTTTTAATTACCATCTGCCTCAACGAAGTTTTCCCTGAGGTTTACCATCATCATAATGAATCCGGCATCAATCTGGGGGTTTTTGTGATTGGCGGTGTATTGCTGCAGATGATTCTGGAAGCTTTAACAAAAGGTTTTGAGCATGGTCACTTTCATCACCATGGTGAGAACAATATCCTTCCGATGGCATTGATGATTGGCCTTTTTATTCATGCATTTATCGAAGGAATTCCTTTGGCAAACGAGGCAAATCCCTTTTCTCCATATTTAATGGGTATTGTTTTTCATAACCTTCCCATTTCCTTTATTTTGGGAGCATTTTTGTTTAACAGGAAAGGTTCAAAAGTTTCTTACCCATCAATGTTGATTGTCGCACTTTTTGCTTTAGCCTCACCTTTCGGAATGTTTTTAGGGAAGTATTTCAATCCGGAATGGCAACCTTACTTTCTGGCAATCGTTGGCGGAATCTTCCTTCATATTTCATCTGTAATTATTTTTGAAAGTAATAAAAACCATAACATCAACTGGTCAAAAATCGGACTGGTAATCGTAGGTGTAGCATTAGCGCTTCTGATGCACACTTTCCACAGCCACGATCATCATCATTAGGTTTTATTCTGTGAACAAGTGATAAATTTTCAGACAGTTTTTTATCCGGTAAGTTTAAAATTGAATCATTCATAAAATATTTTGAACATAAAAAAGCTCCGCAAAAAATTCTGCGGAGCTTTCTGTTATTTAAACTTTGACCAAATTAAAACTTCCAGCCGAAAGTAAGATAAAAATTATTGATCACGTTTTTCACATCTGAAACTACGTAAGCCGAACTGCCAACCAGGCGGCTTGGAGAATAATATCCATCTTCAATACCTGCATCAACTACACCGTATAAAAAAGGATTGTTGAATTTTGAACTGATATTCTGATAAGTGGCGTCAATATAAAATGATTTAAAGTCGTATCCTAAACCAAATGACAGAGCATTTCTGTCGCTCAGAATCGTATTGTTATATGTTTGATCTGCAACATCACCATTATTTGCAAAACGGCTTACAGTAAGCGCATCGAACGGACTTGTAGTGTACGCATACCCTCCCCGAAGTCTCAGCTGCTTCACTCTGTATTCTGCTCCCACCTTCAATTCAGCCATTGTTTTTTGATTCTGCTCAAAAAAATCATTCAACTGCACTTCTGCTCCGCCAAATTCTTTATAAGTGGGCTTAGTTATACCTAAAGTACCGTCAACGTTAATTGAGAAGTTTTTATTTGCAACAAATGCCGCACTCACTGTCGCTTTCATTGGCGAAGTAAGTCTTCGGTTTTCAACTGCATAATCATCTCCAAGCTGCGGATCGTTGTAGAAGTTATAGCTTCTGTCCATATCCCAAAACGTTGGAGTCTCAACTGATGCACCTAATCTGAAATTACGGCCAAGTTTTCCAATAACTCCTAATGATGCAGAAAAACCGGATGATCTTTCAAAATAGGGTGTATTCTGCTTGCTGAAATAATCTAAACTTCCATTCTGTAAAGACTGAAAAGCCGCGGTATCAGACTGATCAAGCGAAACATTGGAAAAATTGAGCCCCATACCTATGTAAAGACTGTGGTTATAGTTTGCACCAACACCAAAACTTGTTTTAGACAAAGTTCCGTATCTGTCATACGCGTGTCTCGCTAAAGATGCACTGTTGGTAGCATCAAAATCGTATACCAAATTGCTGTTTCCCGGAGTTTCTATATAATTGTCAAGAGACTGATTTGAAAAGTTCACCCCGATGTTTACAAATTTCCATGCGCTTTCTGTCATCAGCTGGAAAGTCATTACTCCTCCTACATTTCCAAGGTCTGCATTATTTACTTTATATCCGAAAGAAGAACCTGCCGAAGAAGATGTATTTTTATTCGACATCACAGATAGAGTACCGGAAACCTCTCCGGAAATCGCAACTCCCAAACCTGCAGGGTTAGTCAGTAATGCGTTTGCATCACCTCCCAAAGCGCCGTTAGACCCTCCCATTGCATTAAACTTTGCAGAACCGCCAATTTGAGAATTCGAGTATACATCAAGTGTATTTCTGATTACTGAAACATCCTGCGCCTGCAAAAAGAAGGCAGCAGAGATGCTCATAATAACTAAAGATTTTTTTAACATTATTATTTTTAGAATAAGTTTAGATTATATTATCTTCCACCACGGAAACCGCCGGATCTGAATCCGCCGCCGCCGCCGGTAGAACCGCCGCCTCTGAATCCTCCACCGCTGTTGCCAGGTGAAGTCCATCCACCATTTGATCTAGGCGCAGTATCATTTCTGAAACCTCCGTTATTCTGATTGTTATATCGTGGCTGAGATTGGTTGTTATAATTTGGTCTCGTACCGCTGTTGTTTCTGAAACCACCCTGTTGTGGTCTGTTGTAGCCAGATTGAGGTCTTGTACCTGTATTGTTTCTAAAACCTGAATTTCCCTGATTTCTAAATCCTGCATTGCCTGAATTTCTGAAACCGGAATTGCTTGAATTTCTGAATCCCGAACTCGCGGAATTTCTGAATCCGTATCCTGGAGCAGTATTTCTGCTTACAATATTAGAATTTCTGTTGGTAAATCCATAACCGCTGGCCGCACTTCTTCTGTTGTAAGGAGCATAGTAACCACCTCCGTAGTAACCTGCACCCCAGCCTCCGTAAGGATAGCCGCCCCAGCCCCAGTAAGGGTTATACATCCCCATTCCCCAGCCAGAACCCCAGCTCCAGCCATTGTTCCAACCCCATGGACTGTAGCCCCAACCCCAGTTGTTACCCCAGCCCCAGCCGAAAGACATTCCCATGCCCCAGCCGCCACCATAGCCCCAACCGCCGTAGCCACCATACATTCCCCAAGGTCCGCCCCAGCCTCCCCAACCCCACGAGTTGTCGTAGTAATTGGTTTCGTTGCCGGCATAAATTCCCCAGTCAGAATCTGTTGCTCCCTGGTTATTGTTTGTATTCCAGGTGTTGTAAAGATTATTTTGCTCCTGGTTGTTGGCCTGAGCATTTTGAATGGTTGTATTATCTTGCTGATAATAATCGTAGTATTCTCCTACCCTATTTCCGCTATCATTTACGATAACGCCCTCAGGTAAAGTATCTTTGCTGGGATCATAATAAACCCCGTCTGTCTCGCTGTAGCCCCCCATCTGTGCACCGCAGGAAACGAGAAGCAACCCACTTGAAACTGCCAAAATACCTTTTGACCTTAGAATCCCAAGTAAATTTTTATGTATATTTCTTTTCATGATGACGTAAAAATTTTTTATTTAAATTATATTTGCATTTTGTACCAAAAATATACCAACACTGTTGGTTACAAAAATCTATCAAAAATAGATTTTTATTTTTAGATTACATAATATTCAAAAAGTTAAAATAGTAAAAAAATATTAATGGCAAAACTAACTTCAAGAAGCGAAGATTACAGCAAATGGTATAATGAGCTGGTGGTAAAAGCAGACTTAGCAGAGAACTCTGGGGTGAGAGGTTCAATGGTTATCAAACCATACGGCTATGCAATCTGGGAAAAAATGCGTGACGAGATGGACAAAAAGTTCAAAGAAACCGGTCACGTAAATGCATACTTTCCTCTTTTCGTGCCCAAAAGCCTGTTCGAAGCTGAAGAAAAAAATGCGGAAGGTTTTGCTAAAGAGTGTGCAGTGGTAACCCATTACAGACTTAAAAACGACCCAGACAATCCGGGAAAACTTATTGTGGATCCGGAAGCTAAACTTGAAGAGGAACTTATTGTACGCCCTACCTCAGAAGCCATTATCTGGAACACTTACAAAGGATGGATACAATCTTACAGAGACCTTCCTATTTTAATTAATCAGTGGGCTAATGTGGTACGCTGGGAAATGAGAACGAGACTGTTTTTGAGAACCTCAGAATTTCTGTGGCAGGAAGGCCATACCGCTCATGCCACAAAAGATGAGGCTGTAGAAGAAGCAGAAAAGATGAATAAAGTGTATGCAGATTTTGCAGAAAATTTTATGTCTATGCCTGTGGTGCAAGGAATTAAAACACCTTCTGAAAGATTTGCAGGAGCCGATGAAACATATTGTATTGAGGCGTTAATGCAGGACGGAAAAGCTCTTCAGGCAGGAACGTCGCACTTTTTAGGACAGAATTTCGCTAAAGCTTTTGATGTAAAATTCACTAACAAAGAAGGGAAAATTGAACACGCCTGGGCAACTTCCTGGGGAACTTCTACAAGATTGATGGGTGCCTTGATTATGACGCATTCTGATGATTTCGGACTGGTTCTACCGCCAACGCTTGCTCCGATCCAGGTGGTTATTGTTCCTATTTTTAAAGGCGAAGAACAGCTGGCACAAATCAGTGAGGTAGCATTGGATATCCAGAATAAACTGAAAGCGAAAGGAATTTCTGTAAAATTTGATAACGACACTCAAAACAAGCCAGGCTGGAAATTTGCAGAATATGAGCTAAAAGGTGTTCCAATCAGAATTGCAATGGGACCGAGAGACCTTGAAAATAATTCTGTAGAAATCGCCAGAAGAGATAATTTGACCAAAGAAACCATTTCTATTGAAGGTTTAGATTCTTACATTGAAAATCTTTTGGGAACAATTCAGAAAGATATGTATGAAAAAGCTTTAAATTTCAGAAAAGAAAACATTACCAAAGTGGATTCTTACGACGAATTTAAAAAAGTTTTAGAAGAAAAAGGCGGTTTCATCTATGCCCACTGGGACGGTACCGCTGAAGAGGAAGAGCAGATTAAGGAAGAAACCAAAGCCACAATTCGCTGTATTCCTTTAGAAGGTGATGTAGAGGAAGGTTTTTCAATGGTTTCAGGAAAACCGTCTGCCAGAAGAGTTTTGTTTGCTAAAGCCTACTAAAATTTAAATAAGAATATAATTAAAGATCGCACTGGCGGTCTTTTTTTTGTTCATACTATTTGATGTTTTGGTATCGAAGTTGATTTTTCAAGTACACCACAACAATAATTATTATGGAAAATCAAAAAATAGCACAGATTGCTCTGGGTGGAATGCTCGTAGCAGCTGGAATTGCACATTTAACATTTGCAAGAAAAGAATTTCAGGCACAAGTCCCGGATTGGGTTCCACTGAAAAAAGACGACACCGTTATCTATTCAGGCACAGCAGAGATAGCTTTGGGAGCTGGCTTAATTCTGGCACCGAAAAAATACCAGAAGCCTGCAGGAATTTTTGCAGGAACATTTTTCGCAGCAGTTTTCCCGGGAAATGTTTCCCAATATATCAACAGGAGAGACGCTTTTTCTTTAAATACTGACAAAAGACGATTTGCCAGACTCTTTATGCAACCCATTTTAATTGCCTGGGCATTATATTCCGGGAAAAAGTAGTTTTAAATAATTAAATAATTTTCAAATGAAAACTTTTTTTTAGAAATTATTCAATTTAAAATGTAATATATTTCACCTTCGAATCCCTTATCTACAAGGAATTATCAATAAATCTCAAATGGAAACTATTATCAAATAGACTTTAGAACACATTAATATTCAGTGAAAAATCATTTTTTTTCACGATTTAATAATTTATTGGAAAATTTTTTATTAATTTTAAAATACATTAATATAAACTATAAAATTATGTCAATTAACTTAATCGATCTTATTAAAGGCCAGCTCGGACCGGCTTTTACATCACAAACTGCCCAGCAACTGGGAGAAAGCGAATCTGGAATATCAAAGGCAGTAAGTGGTCTTTTACCTGCTGTTTTGGGTGGTCTTGCGAACAATTCTGATAACCCCTCCGTTCTGGATGCCATCACAGGAGCAGGTTCAGTAAATTCTGCTGCTGATCTTAGCGGAAATGTTCAGGGAAGCAGTTGGATTACCACTCTTTTGAAGAGTATTTTCGGTGATAAACTTTCTACCCTTATAAACTCTGTCGCTACTTATGCGGGAATAAGCTCAAATTCCGCGGAATCGCTTTTAAATTTGGTAACAGGAGCTACCGCCGGATCTGTAGCACAATATGCTCAGGAACAAAACCTGGACAGATCAGGGATTTCAAATTTACTGAATGATCAGAAAGGTTTGGTTTCAGGATTATTACCTGCAGGTCTTTCTTTAGCTTCATTAAATCTTGGAAACTGGGCGAAAGGTTATGGTTTCGAAGGAAATGAAAACCCGGCAACTACACCACCGAAACCCGAGCCCCATGCTGAAGTAACGAGAAGCGTGGCAGACAGCGGCACTTTCCCAGACAGAAATAACAATAACGAAGGAGGATCTATCTGGAAGTGGCTTTTACCTCTTTTATTATTGCTTGCAGCTGCTTTTTTTGTATGGAAACAGTGTGAAAAGAAAGAAACAACCGTTACAACTACCACCAATGATTCTACAGGAGTGAAATCTGATACGGTTGTAAGCAATTCAAACGACACAATGAATGCTCCATCTGAAACTCGCACAGACGAAAGCATCGATTTAAATGGGACATCACTAATGGGTTACAAAGGCGGTATGGAAGATCAGATGATTTCTTTCCTTAAGGCAGGTTCTTATGCTTCAGCAGCAGACGATGCAGCTTTAAAGGATACCTGGTACAGTTTTGATCATGTAAACTTCAAAATTGGTTCTTCTACAGAATTGGAGGCTGGTTCACAAGGTCAGATTGATAATTTAGTTGCTATTTTAAAGGCATTCCCGGATGCGAAAATTAAAATTGGCGGATACACAGATAAAACAGGTGTGGAAGCTGATAACATAAGACTTTCCACTGCAAGAGCAAATTTCATAAAATCAGCTTTAGATAAGGCAGGAGTAGGAGCTCAGATTTTAGGTGCTGAAGGTTACGGAAGCAAATTTGCGACGGTAGCAAAAGAAGCTTCAAATGAAGAAAGAGCAGCAGACCGAAAAATGGCTATAAGATTCGCAAAATAAATTCTTTAGAATTAATAAAAATAGAATCCCGGAGACAAAATCCGGGATTTTTTGTGCTTAAAAATGATGAAGTTAATATAGTTTTAATTACATTTGTTAGTCATTTCTAACAATTATGAATTTAAAGATAAAAGATGCGTGGCGAAAAGAAAAAACCATGCATTCACTCCCTGAAGTTTATGCTTCCGTAAAAATCCCAAAAAATGGGAGTTTCTGGAGGAAATATCTTGCGTTTGCCGGCCCTGGTCTGATGGTCGCTGTGGGTTACATGGATCCCGGGAACTGGGCTACTGATATTGCCGGAGGCGCTCAGTTTGGTTATACTTTACTGTCTGTAATTCTTATATCTAATATATTTGCGATGGTTTTGCAGCATCTTTCTGTAAAACTGGGCGTTGTGGCGGAAAGAGATTTGGCACAGGCCTGCCGCGACCACTACAGCCCAACTACCAACTTTATATTATGGATTTTGTGCGAAATTGCCATCGCTGCATGTGATTTGGCAGAAGTTATCGGTTCAGCCATTGCTTTAAACCTTCTTTTTGGAATTCCGCTTACGTGGGGAATTGTGATTACTACGGTTGATGTCCTGATCATTCTTTTACTTCAGGCAAAGGGTTTCAGATGGATCGAAAGTATTGTGGGCGGGCTCATCTTTATTATTTTAGGATGTTTCGTTTACGAGCTGATTATTTCTAAGCCTGCTTTGACTGAGATTTTTGGCAACTTAATTCCTAAAAAAGAAATTATAGCAAACCCTGCGATGCTATATATCGCGATTGGAATTCTCGGTGCAACAGTGATGCCCCACAACCTCTATCTACACAGCAGTATTGTACAGACCCGCGATTACGACAGAACAAGAGAGGGAAAAAAGGAAGCGATAAAATATGCAACCCTGGATTCTTCAGTTTCTTTGATTTTGGCCTTTTTCATCAATGCTGCTATTCTTATTTTGGCTGCTGCAACTTTCCATACAAGCGGAAACAAAGATGTTGCCGATATTCACGATGCGTACAAAATGCTGACTCCGATTTTAGGAGCTTCGATGGCAAGTATTGTTTTTGCTGTTGCACTTTTGGCTTCCGGACAGAATTCAACTTTAACGGGTACTCTTGCGGGACAGATCGTAATGGAAGGCTTTCTGAATATCAGATTAAAACCCTGGTTGAGACGCCTTATCACAAGACTTATTGCGGTAATTCCAGCGTTAATTGTGGCAATTCTTTACGGTGAAAAAGGAACTACAGATCTCCTGGTCTTAAGCCAAGTAATTCTGTCTATGCAGCTGAGCTTTGCAGTAATTCCCTTGGTGATGTTTACCAATGACAAAGCTAAAATGGGAGAATTTGCCAACAAACCTTTTATGAAAGCCTGCGTCTGGATTATTGCTTTCATCATCGTTGTTCTGAATATTTATCTTTTATATCAGACGTTTACGGGGGTGTAGTAATGGGTAATGAGTAATAGGTAATTAATAAATTTTGATTGATGATTGATTTATATAAACTTTAATAAAGTTGTCATTCTACTTTTTATTTAGCTCATTTTACCTGGCTCTTTTTACCTCGTTCTTTTTACTTTTTACCTGGTTCTGCGAAAACTAGCCCGGATAGAAGCGGCATCCTTTTTTGTGGCGGACGGAATGAAATGGAGACCGCCGCAAAAAAGATACAGCGGATAGCCGGAAAAGCTCCTGAAAATTTGAGATTCGGGATTCGGGATTCAGGGTGCGGGGGTGCGAGGTTCAATCTGCATTGTACGTTATACGGTGTTTGGGATTTGGGGACTCAATTTAGGTGAAGACTAAATTCGAGACCAAGAAAAACAATCATGATTTAAACAGTATTTTTTTAAACTTGGCTCATTTTACTTTTGACCTGGCGCTTCTTACTTCTGCCTAATTGTCCGTTTTTTTTCTTTGGCAGAATGTTTGTCAAAAAACCTTCTAAAGTTATTGAAATTATGGAAAATCAGGATATCAACGAAGAAAACATCAATCAACAGGAAGAAGTAAAGGTTCAGGGCGAAAACGTGGCTGAAGAAAATGTGACAGTAGAGCCAACAGCTGAGGAAGTTTTGGCACAGGAAAAAGATCGTTATGTTCGTCTTTATGCTGAATTTGAAAATTACAAAAAAAGAACTTCCAGAGAAAAAATGGAATTCTTCCAGTACGCCAATCAGGAAATGATGGTTTCTATGCTTGGAGTTTTGGATGATTTTGAAAGAGCAATTAAAGAAATTGCTAAAAACGGAAATGAATCTGACCTTCAGGGTGTTGAATTAATTTACAACAAATTTAAAAACAAACTGGTAGAGAAAGGCCTTAAAGCTATGGAGGTGAGAGCTGGAGATGCTTTTAACGTAGATTATCACGAGGCAATTACTCAAATCCCTGCACCGTCTGAAGATTTGAAAGGAAAAATTGTTGACGTAATCGAAACAGGTTATACCTTAGGTGATAAGGTAATCAGATTCGCAAAAGTAGTAACAGGTAACTAATTTAATGAATGATAAATGATGAGTGATAATTGATAATATACTCATCTTTTAATTTAAATATCTTTTATCATTTATCAATAATCAATTATAAAAAGAGATGTCAAAAAGAGATTATTACGAGGTTCTTGAGATCAGCAAATCTGCATCGGCCGACGAGATAAAGAAAGCATACCGTAAAATGGCGATCAAATATCACCCTGATAAAAATCCGGGTGATAAAGAAGCTGAGGAAAAATTTAAGGAAGCTGCAGAAGCCTACGAAGTGCTGAGCGACGACAACAAAAAAGCACGCTATGACCAGTACGGACATGCCGGAATGGGCGGTGCTGGCGGTTTCGGCGGTGGCGGTTTCGGTGGCGGAATGAACATGGAAGATATCTTCAGCCAGTTTGGAGATATTTTCGGTGGGGGTGGTTTCGGAGGATTTGGCGGTGGCGGCGGTGGCCGTCAGCAGGTGAAAGGTTCTAATTTAAGAATCAGAATCAAGCTGAATCTTGAAGAAATGGTGAACGGAACGCAGAAAACCATCAAAGTAAAGAAAATGAAGATGGCAGAAGGTGCTACTTCAAAAACTTGCCCTACGTGCGGTGGACAGGGAGTTCAGATGAAAGTGATGAACACGATGTTCGGACAGATGCAGACGCAGACAACCTGCGGAACCTGCCAGGGAATCGGGAAAGTTGCCGATAAAATTCCTGCAGGAGCCAATGCACAGGGTTTGATCAAGGATGAAGAAGAAATCTCAATCAATATTCCTGCAGGAGCCAGAGACGGAATCCAGCTGAATGTACGAGGTAAAGGTAATGATGCACCGTTTGGCGGAGTTCCGGGTGATCTTTTGGTGATTGTAGAGGAAGAAGTAGATCAGGTGATCAAAAGAGAAGGTGACAATCTTCACCAGGAGCTGTACATTTCTTATGCGGAAGCGGCTTTGGGAACTAAAAAAGAGGTACCGACAGTTGGCGGAAAAGTGAAAATTACAATCGATGCAGGAACACAGTCCGGTAAAATTCTGAGATTGGCAGGAAAAGGTTTACCAAGCATAGACAGCTATGGAAAAGGTGATATGTTTATTCACATCAACGTATGGACACCACAAAAACTGAATAAAGAACAAAAAGATTTCTTCGAAAAAATGATGAGCAGCGGCGAAATGGAAGCCGAACCATCAGGAAAAGAAAAATCTTTCTTTGATAAGGTAAAAGATCTTTTCAACTAAAATATTTCAAGAGGCTTTTTTTAAGGCCTCTTTTTTTATATCCAAAACTTACGATTTGTTTTGAAAATGCTGAAGCTGCCTGACTTACTGTTCAGATATTTCTTATCAGATGTTAAAGCAAATACTTCAGTTTCCGGTTTAGAAAAACTACAATAAAACTTGAAATAATGAGAGAACTTATAAAAATGAAATCATCATATTTCAGCACCCACAGATTCTGGGATTTATAAACGTAAAACATCAGCAAAGGATGGATAAAATAGATCGCCGTAGAAATGCTCGCCAAAATTTTTGAATCTGTTTTACATTTTAAGTTTTTAAAGTAAATAAAAACCAAAGGACAAGCTATCAACAGGGAAAATAAGAGATCAACACTTTCTTTTTTCGGAAGTTTTAAGATTTGAATATTGACGAACGCTTCCGCAACGACAGAGGAAACTGAAAGCAAAACCAGCCAGAGCGACGGATTTCTTTTCACATCCCATTCGTATTTTTTAATTAGAAAACCAATGGTTAAAAACGGGAAGCAGTCGAAAAGAAAGTTTCGGTACATCGGGTAACGGTTGAAGAGCTGATTCGTTTCGCCTTCGAAAAAATGGGAGTTTCCTAAATACTGAATTGTGTAACCACAGAGGAAGAAAATAAAAATCAATGAAATGAGAAGTTTCGGGCTTTTATTTCTGAGAAAAAACAGAAGAATTCCTGCAATCAAAGTTCCGTTGAGATACCATAAATGGTGATAACCAAAAACAATATTGGAGGCTGCGTCACCTTCCTTCCAGAGCGGAATATAGATGACCGTCCAGATTGTATACAAAATGAAAATTCTGAAAAGCCATTTTTTCAGTTTAGAAAAATCATTAACGAAGGAAAAATAATAGCCTGTAATAATCAAAAAAACCGGAACTCCCAATCGGAAGAGCCCATTCACAAGCAGATAGCTGAGCGTTGGATAAGAATCTCTGAGAAAATAAATGTGCAACCCGACCACAAACAGGGCGAGCACAATTTTCAAAAGATCTATCGCTAAACTTCTCATTTTTTAACTAAAAAAGTTTACGAAAACCGTTCAAAAACATCTTCGTAAACCTTTAAATTTTTTAATTAATCCGTTTCTATTTTCCGGAAACAAGGCTGTATGCTTTTTTTCCAACAGTGAATAAAGCCACACCGATCAATCCGCCAGCAAGACCGAAGACTACCTGTTTCAAAGTCGCATTCCAGTCAGGTAAAATGTGATGAAGATATTCAATTCTATGGGCAAAAATCTCTCCGGCAACCATGATTAAAGCTATTGTTCCGATTACTCCTAACGATTTGATTACCCATGGCAACGCATCTACCAAAAACTGTCCTAATTTTGACGCAAAACCTTTTCCGTTACTTTTTTTGATTAATTTGAAACCGGCATCATCCATTCTTACAATTAAAGCTACAATTCCGTAGACACCCACGGTTGCAACTATTGCCACAAGGCTTGTTACCAGGATTTGAGTGATGAAAGGATGGCTTTCTTCCAACACAGTTCCCAAAGCGATGATTACAATTTCCAGTGAAAGAATAAAATCTGTAGTAACCGCAGATTTCACCTTTGCTTTTTCAATTTCCTCGGCAGACTGCGTATCGGCTTCCCTTTCTTCTATGACTTCATGCCCTTCCTTTTTCCGGTGAAAAAGAAACTCAATAATTTTCTCAACACCCTCAAAAGCCAGATACATTGCTCCTACAATTAAAATATAGTTGATTGCAGGCTGATAAAGCCAATTCAGCAGAAATACAATCGGAAGAATAATTATTTTATTTAAAAAAGAACCTTTGGTAATTGCCCAAAGAACAGGAATTTCTCTTGAGGACATAAATCCTGTAGCTTTCTCGGCATTTACGGCAAGATCATCGCCTAAAATTCCGGCAGTTTTTTTCGTTGCTATTTTAGTGGTTACCGCCACATCATCCATTAAAGCTGCAACATCGTCAAGAAGCGCAAAAAAGCCTGAAGCCATATTTTTTTAATTTATTTTTAAGGTTTGTTAAAATTAAACCAAGGCAAAAATAATGTTTTAATTTCATTTTTGATTAGTTTTAAATTTCGTTAGTCTGAATAATTTTTAACATTGATACAACTCTATATTTACAATTCTATGAAAGTTCATTTAAGGAAATCATATTTAAAAGTTCTGATTGCAATAATAATGTCAGCATTACTTTCATCATGCAGAGAAAAATTAACCGAACCCATTTCATTTTTTGAAAATTATGATTTGAGTTCAGGAAGATACAGATTGGATTTTTATAACATTGATGGTGTAGCTATTGATAATTTTAAAAATTTTTATATCGATGATCCAACTACTCTGCTGAAAATTCAACTACAATGGATTTTCAAATATAAATCCGACATTCAGCCGTGCGGATACGGATATTCAATTGAACTAAAGGAAAATAACAAAGTTATAAAGCAGACGTTAATAAACTTAGATTGCGAGTATATGTCAGGATGGATTCACTTTCCGAAAGAATTTCTGACAGACCACAAAAATCACTTTAAAACTTTAAAGTAAAACTCTTTTTCTTCTTACCTTTACTCTATGAAAAAGCTGATTCTCAATTACCACTATTTTGTTTTAGGATTGGCAGGCTTTTTTTTAAATTCATGTAATTCAAAATACAGGGTTTGGGTTGGGAATAATTCTCAAAAGGTTTACAATCTGAAATACGGCGAAGACAAACGCCAGAAAATGGATGTTTTCTTACCAGCCGATTACCCGCAAGATGCTCCGGTTGTACTGATTGTTCATGGCGGAGCATGGAAATATGGCAGAAAAGAGCACATGATTCAAATCCAGAAAATGCTTTTTGCCAATAATATTCCGAGTGTTAATATGAATTACCGTTTGGTAAAAAAAGGAATTACCTACCGCGAACAGCTTGAGGATATTGATTTGGCGATTGAAAAGTTTAATTCCCTTTCAGAAAAATCAGAACTGCTGCCCGATAATTACATTCTTTTGGGCGAAAGTGCGGGTGGGCATCTGGCTCTACTCTACGGTTATAAAAATCCTCAGAGAATTAAAAAAATAATTTCTTTAAGCGGACCAACAGATTTTTTTTCTGATGAATATTTAAAATCATTTTACTCGAAATATACTTCTGGAAGTATTCAGAAAATGGTGGGAACCAAATTTACAAGAAAAAATCTTTCTGAGGAATTCAAAACAGCAAGTCCGATTGCGAATGTTTCGTCAGTTCCTACCCTCTTATTTCAGGGAAATACGGATTTCCTGGTTAATCAAAAACAAGGATTGGCTTTAGATTCGGTTTTAACCGAAAAGAACATTCCACACAAACTGGTTTTCATGGAAAACACAGGTCACGCGCCCAGATTTTTTAATAAAACTAAAAGAGACAGCATTATTTATCCGAATATTTTGAAGTGGATTAGGAATGAGTAATGTGTAATGAATGATGGATGATGGATGATGGATGATGGATGAAATATTAAAAAAATGTTTTAACGCTTATCGAAAAAAAACTAAAGTTCGTAACCTTAACCTTAAAACAAAAAAAACCTGCCGGAGCAGGTCAATATTTTATTTTTTTTTGTCTTGTTCTTTATCAATTAATTCTTCCAGAACCTCATCTTCCACAATAGGATTTCCTTTTGGTGCTCCGAAAACGAATTTCAGAATTACCGGAACTGTCGTTACCAAAACGATGATGATGATGATGAACTCCAGTTTTTCTTTCAGATTAATTCCAAACTGATCCATAAAAAGTTTATCCAGATAATGTCCTGCAAAAATCAAACTGAATGACCAGAGTACTCCTCCGATGATGTTATCTCTCAGGAAAGCTTTTTTATCCATGCTCACAATACCCGCAACAATCGGCATAAATGTTCTCACCACCGGTAAAAATCTCGCCATAATTACAGCTAATGCTCCGTTTTTTTCAAAGAAATCATGTGCCTGATAAAGATATTTCTTTTTAAACAGAAAAGTATCCTGTTTTTTATACAAAGCCGGTCCTGTTTTGCTTCCAAACCAATATCCAACCTGATTACCAACGATTGCTGCAAATGCAACAGCGGAGGCCAGCAAAGTAGTGTCTAAAAAGTCACTTCCTGTAGAACCGAATGTTTTAGAAATAATGTCTACGGCATAAATTCCGGAAACGAAAAGAAGTGAATCTCCGGGCAGAAAAAACCCTACAAACAAGCCTGTTTCGGCAAAAATAATGAATAAGATTACCCAGAATCCACCCATGTTGATGTAAAATTCGGGATTTAATAAATCTCTCCAGCTATTGTATTCCATATATATTGATGATGAACAAAAATAAGCTTAATAATATTATGCTGAAAACATATTAGCATATTTTAACGTAAATGTAAACCTGATTTGTTACAGGTGGAGATCGTCGTCTGAAACTGCTGTACCGTCGGCCATCAAAAATGCTTTTAAAAATGGTGTGAGATTACCGTTCATCGTACCGTCAACGTCCGACGTTTCGTGACCAGAACGTACATCTTTCACCAGTTTATAAGGGTGCATCACGTAATTTCTGATCTGGCTTCCCCACTCGATTTTCATTTTATTGGCTTCAATTTCATTCCGCGCTTTTAGTCTTTCTTCAAGTTCCATTTCATATAGTCTGGACTTTAAAAGCTGCATTGCTTTTTCCTTATTCTGAAGTTGGGAACGTGATTCTGAGTTTTCGATGATAATTCCTGTTGGTGCATGTCGGAGACGGACTGCCGTTTCAACCTTATTAACATTCTGACCTCCGGCTCCTGAGGATCTCATCGTTTCAAATGAAATATCAGCAGGATTGATGTTGATTTCAATTGTGTCATCCACAAGCGGATAAACATAGACAGAAACGAAACTTGTATGACGTTTTGCATTAGAATCAAATGGTGAAATTCTTACCAAACGGTGAACCCCATTTTCACCACGGAGGTAGCCAAAAGCAAATTCTCCTTCAATCTCGAGAGTAACTGTTTTCACGCCCGCTACGTCACCTTCCTGGTAATTCAGTTCGCGTATTTTGTAGCCTTGTTTTTCTGCCCACATCGTGTACATTCTCATCAACATCGCAGCCCAGTCGCAACTTTCTGTACCACCGGCTCCAGCAGTGATTTGAAGAACAGCCGAAAGCTCGTCTCCTTCGTTTGAAAGCATATTTTTAAACTCCAGATCTTCGATTTTTTCTATGAGTAGAGGAAATGTTTCGTCGAGTTCCTTTTCAGAATCGGGATCTTCTCTGGCAAATTCCATTAAAACCTGAAGATCTTCAAACTGAGTATTGATCTCTTCGTAAGCTTCCACCCATTTTTTCTTTGAACGAAGCTGTTTCAGGAAGGCTTCTGCAGTTTTAGGATTGTCCCAAAACTCCGGTGCAGCCGTTTTTTCGTCGTCGTTAAAAATTTCGATTTTCTTTTTATCGATCTGAAGATATTTTCTGAGATCTTCTATTCTTGCCTGTGTGTCTTTTATCTGGTCGTTATTGATCAAAACATTAAAAATTTGAACTGCAAATTTACGGATAAAATAGAGAAGATTTTGAATAAAAAATCAGACCCCAAAAGATTATGAGGTCTGATTTCAAGATGGATTTAATGATTCTGAGAACCTGTTTAAATTTCATCAAAATTAATTTCCCCGGACCCTCTTTCAACCAGCTCAGGATGACGCAGGAGTTATTTTGATGAAATTTTCAAGACATTTTTCTACCCTTGAGTGTTGGGGAATAAAAAATGAGCTGAAAATTTGTTTTCTAATCATTTTTAAACAGGCTATCAAACCAAAGAGATTTCTTTCAAAAAATTATTTTTTAATGACTTTCTTTGAAGTCTGTGTTCCGTTTTTAAATTTTAAAATAACAGTATAAGTTCCTTTTTCAAGGGAAGAAAGATTAAGCTGAGACTGAGGCTGAATATCTTTAATCAAAGTACGTCCTGTAAAATCTACAACGCTTACTGAAGCTAAATCTTTACTATCATCAAAATTGATTAAATCTGTAAATGGATTTGGATAAATTGCTGATTTCTTGTCTGCCTTCGCATCTGAAACAGACAATACAAGTCCTTGAGCAGAGATGGCAAATACATTAATCACGGTAACATCGGCAGAAGTTTTTTTTACTGTAACAGAAGTAATCACCTTAGACTGATTTGCGGCAGAGATAGCCAGAGGAATCTGGTAAATCCTCGGGTTTGTACCGCCACCATTTTCAAGACCATTCGAAGATCTGTTTATTCGACCAATCCCCTGAATAGCAAAGCTGCTCCCATCATACCAATCCTGAAAATTGGTATTGGCAAAAACCTGAGTGGTAGAATCTGCAAAATTTACTGTGATATCGCCGGTAGAAGGTCCGCTTCCGCTTACCGCTAAGACATAAAGCATACTTGCAGATCCGGGAGTTGCCAGAGTGAGAGTTCCTGTATCATTGGCGTTGGGAAGCCTCAAAGAATTATTTGCGTTGTAAGAAGCTAATTGATAGGTTAATCCGGTAGTTCCCGCAGCAGCGGAAGTGATTAATCCTGTTTCCGGCAGACCGTAGGTGAGTGCTGCTGACGAGGCGGTAAGTTTGTAGTCTTTAGACATGTATGCATAATTGTCTGTTGGTTTATCCAGACTTGCATTGGTAGAAGAAGATGCAGGGCCGGTTCCGTTGGCAATAACATCAGCATTGAAACCAGACAGAGATAGTGTTTGATAGGTTTGAGCAGTTACAGCGGCAAAAGCCAAAACCAAACCAAGAGATAGGAGTTGTTTTTTCATAGTTAATGTATTAGGTTAATTTTTGTTGCCAGCCATTTCTTCATTATAAAAACTTTATACATTTAAAAAGATTACATTAATTTAAATACGTAAAAGATTAAAATAATATGAAGTACACACCATAAAAATCATTTTACCGAAAAATAAGTATTCACTATAAAAAGAAATAGACGACAAACAAATGTAGTGGAAAACAGTTGTAAACGTGGTACTTCAGATACTCATTTCATACTCTGAAGGTTTAAAACTCATATTTTTGTGTAACAGAAGTCACTTTTTTATAACAGAGAATGCATCAACTCTGTCAATTACGATCACAATGAAATTATTGATTTTCGATGTTTACAAAAATTTAAAAGCAATTAAGCACAAAAAAATGATGGCAAATTGACCATCATTTTTACAAAGAATTAAGAATATTTTAAGCTGTGTGAATTACAACGTAGAGAGACAATTATTCTGTTTTAGGTTATGAAAATATAGTTTTGAAACAAATCATCCGAATTAAATTAATTCAGGGAATCTGAAAATTCTCCAAAACTCATAATTTAATCCATCAAACCTCTTTATTCTCTCCACCATTATGCTGAAAACCAATCGCGCGTCGTGGTTCTTCCACAGCTTTGTAGGAATCAAGTTCTGCTTTTAAAGCTTTAATTCTAAACTGAAAATCTTCGAAATTATTGATTACAGCATCATTGAGGAATTGTGCGACCTGATTAAGATATTCCGGAGTGAGTTTGGATGCAGCCTCACGCAGAGCGCCGTTGATGAGATTCTTATCAATAACCAGTTTTTCATTTCTTGTTTTCTGATAAAGATTTTTAATTCGCTTTTTCAAACTCTGACTGAAATCAATAATCATCGTATTGCTGAACGTCTTCATCTGCGCTGAAACGCTGTGCCAGAAAGGAATTTTATCCGCTTTATTGTTTTTTAAAATTTTAAATAATAAAGAATCTCCATCAAGACCTTTGAGCATGGAATAGAGAATAATTTCAGCTCTCTCGGATGCATTTGGAGGGAAAACCGGAACGAGAACATCAAATCTTCCCGGCGCCAGAATTTCTTCATCGATGTCAGAAACAGAATTGGCCGAGCCTAACATTAAAATATCTGAAGAGGCAAACTTGCTGATTTGATGCAAAATAACTTCCTGAGTTTCAAGATTGCAGGTGGCAACGCTGTTTTCGGCATTTCTTTCCATCATAATTTCATCAAAATCTTCAAGAAAAAGAGCTGCTTTCCCGTCTTTCAGAATGTTTGAAATAAAATCATTGAATGTGGTCTGATTACCGTCTACCAAAGTGTTTGAAAGGTAATGCTTTTTGATTTCTTTAAATTTATAACCAATGATTTCAGCGATTTTGTTCCCCCAGAAAATCTTGCCGCTGCCGGGAGGTCCGTAGAGAATAATTCCCACAGGCTTGTGAATTCCCCAGTCTTTAATTTGCTGCGGATTGAGAAACGGCTCCAAAACTCCTGAAATATAAAAGAATAAATCCCGGTAACCAATGAAATCACGCTGTTGCAGACTGGTTTTATTACCAAAATAATTGTAGACAAACTGATAATTTCCGCCCAGTTTCTGATCAACCCCAAAACTTGAAACCGATGATCTGAAAAAACCATTATCAAAGATATTGTTCTGATTTTCTTTTATAATCTGTTCTACTTTGTCTTCGGGTTGTTTTATGTTTTCCGCAATTTCTTTTGCCGATTTGTTTTCATCTAAATCTTTCTCATACTGACGCAGAAAATCTGAATTTTCGCAGGCAAATTTTTCAAAATCATCTTTTACTTCAAAATTAGTAGAAATGCATTCTCCAAGCTCAAGATCGAAATCCTGAATAAATCTTTTAATAGCTTCCGGAGATATGTTGAGTTCGTGGGCAAGTTCTGTAAGCTTCATATTCAAATATACTAAATTTTGCTTTTGCAAAATTTAGATTTGAGATTTGAGATTTGAGATTCAAAGTTCGACTTTTAGAAAATATATCATCTAAAATTTTTCCAATCTTTCTCTTTCCCGCTTCCATCTTCCCACTTCCTTCTTTCATCTCCAATCTTCCATCTCCGCGCTACCCTCTTCCCTCCTCACCAAATTCTTTTACTCCCTTTGTAACAAACCCGTGAATTGTTCTACTATTTAAACGTAAAGCAAAACAAACATGGAAAAAGTTTTATCAGTAAAAAATCTGACAAAAAAATTCAAAAGAGTCGTTGTGAACGGAATTTCTTTTGATGTTGAAAGAGGCAACGTTTACGGCCTTCTTGGTCCCAACGGAAGCGGAAAGTCTACCACTTTCGGAATGCTTCTTTCCACCATCAATCCCACTTCTGGTGAATGGTATTGGTTTGGAAAAAAAGGAACAGATCCGGAAACGCTAAAAAGAATCGGTGCCATCATCGAACAGCCCAATTTTTATCCATATCTGAGTGCTGAAAAAAATCTTAAAATCGTAGCTGAAATTAAAGGAACTCCTCACAGCCGAATTGATGAAGTTTTGGCAACAGTAGGGCTTTTGGAAAGAAAAAAAGATGCTTTTAAAACGTATTCCCTGGGAATGAAACAGCGTCTTTCAATTGCTTCTTCACTGCTCAACAATCCTGAAGTTTTAATTTTGGATGAACCCACCAACGGACTTGATCCTGAAGGTATTATCCAAATCAGAGAAATTATTTCGACCATTGCAAAACAGGGAATCACGATCATTATCGCAAGTCACCTTTTGGATGAAATCGAAAAAATATGCAGCCACGTGATTGTTTTGAAACAGGGAACCGCCATCTACGGAGGAAGAGTGGATGAAATGACCAGCAATAAAGGGTTTTTTGAACTGAAAGCTGACAACAATTCTGCACTTTCACAGGCGCTGGAGTCTTTAAACTGGTTCAGTTCGGTTCAGACTGAAGGGGAATTTGTAAAAGCTCACGTTCGTGACGATGCTTCGGTTTCGGCTTCAATGCTTAACCAAAATCTTGCAGAAAAAGGCATTTACCTTTCTCATCTCAACAAGAAAAAACTATCGCTTGAAACTCAATTCCTTGAACTTGTAAAAAACACTAAATAATCATGACTAAACTATTAAAATTAGAATACTACAAAAATCTGAATTATACTCCGTTTAAGGTTTTTACAATTATGTATTTTGCGATACTGGTTATTTTTCTGTGTATCGGTTTGATTGACGTGAAAGTTTTCGGAACTACTATCAATCTTAAAGAACAGGGAATGTATAATTTCCCCGGAGTGTGGAATTTTACAACCTGGACTGTTGCCTTGCTGAAAATATTTTTAGGGTTGATTATTGTCTTTTCAATCTGTCAGGAATTCAGCAACAGAATGTTTAAACAAAATACGATTGACGGTTTAAGCAGAGAAGAATTTATTGGTTCAAAACTTTTGACTATCGGTATTTTTACCTTGATTTCTACAATTCTTGTTTTTGCAATCACCCTGTTTTTGGGATACCGTTATTCAAACACAACAGATTCAGCTTTGATTTACAAAGAAATATTTTTCATTGGAAATTATTTCCTGAAACTGTTTACATTTTTCTGTTTTCTGATGTTTTTATCCATATTACTCAGAAAATCCATCTTTGTTTTCCTTGCTTTTTTTGGCATCTGGGTGGCAGAAGGTATTCTTGGCGGAATTGAAACTTATACTAAAGTTGCCGGTACGCAAGCCGCTGAACGCATGAAAATTTTACAGAATGACTTTTTCATCAGTAAACTTTTTCCTTTGGAAAGTATGTCGAGTTTAATTCCCAATCCGATGGTAAGAACCAACATGGCAAAAATGATGAATCTGAAATACGAATTTACCTATCCGACAGAAAGTTTAATTGCCTGCATCGTTTGGTGTGTAATTTTTATCGGTGGGTCTTATGTGATTTTAAAGAAGAGAGATTGGTAGGGTTTGGTTAAAGCTAAGGCAGAGGTTCAATGCGTAATTCAGAATTTTACTTAATGCTTCGGAGAAGCAGAACCTGTGTAGAAAAGTAACAACAAATGAAGCGAAGCTCCGTAGGAGCGACAACTTTATTCTTACTCAATTTCAAACTTCAAATCTCAAATTTCAAATCGATATTAAATCTCAAATAAATTAAAAAGTGATTCTTTACGGATCACTTTTTAATTTAAAATCTTTCTGTTTTTTTTTAACTTTAAAAAATGAAAAGGAAGAAAATATCTTATTTTCCCGGGCTTATAAGTGCTGCAATAATCCCATTATTATTCTGGTATTTCGGGAATAGGAAATTTAATGAAATAAATATTTTTGCAAAGTCAATAAGACTTCCCGCAAAAATTGAAAAAGATTCCAGCAACTTATCGATGACTTTTGAACCTTTCAGAGACTGGAACTATAACAAAATCATAGTTTCTCCGGGAAAGGCATTTGAAAATCAGAATTATTATGTTTCAGAACTAAAAAAAATTCAGCAAAACAATAAAAAAGAAACCGGAATTGAATTTTCTCTCAGTGATCAAAACAACCTACAGGATATAATTACTGTTTTAGATGCTTTAGAAATTTCAAAACAAGAAATGTATGGATTTGATGCCGAAAAAACCTATCATATTTTCGCTCCACATCTTTACATTGATCCTAACGCCGAAAAAATAGATGATTTTTTGATTTGTGGAACACAGAATTTTTTTGAAGAATCTGAAGGTCAGTCAAATTTTTATAAAGAAGTTTCAAGCCAGTTTCAAAAACTGCCGAAAGAAGGACTCATATTATTTTTTTCTTTTCTGATATTTCTGAACCTCTCGATGTTTTCCATTAAAGAAAGGTTTCAAACATTTTAAACTTTATACATCAAAAATTCCATTTAAAATCATATTAAGTAATGCGGAAAAAATTTTGGCTAAAAACTTTCATTAATGCAATAATGATTTTTTGTATTATTTCCTGCTCCAAATCTCAGGAAAAAACGGGACTGCCTGTCGCTTTTGAAAATGATGAGAGGGAAGAAAAACCCGTTTTAGATTCAGCAAAAAACCACAAAAAAGCACAGGAAGCATTGGATTTCTGTGAGAAAAATAAATTCAATACAGATTTTGCAATTTTGATTGATATGAGCCTGCATTCCGGCGTGAAAAGATTTTTTGTATATGATTTTAAAGCTGAAAAAATAACCCAAAAACATTTGGTCGGACATGGTTGCGGAAGCAATAACTGGAGTTCAGGTGAGTCTAAAGATAGTCCGGAATTTAGCAATGTGGATGGAAGTCATCTTTCATCTCTCGGAAAATACAGAATCGGCGCACGGGGTGCAAGCGAATGGGGTGTCAAAACAAAATATCTCATGCAGGGCCTTGAAAATACCAACAGTAATGCGCTGAAAAGAGTTATTGTTTTCCATTCATGGGAAAGAATGAGCGATGAAGAGATTTTTCCTAAAGGCTCACCGGAAGGTTGGGGTTGTCCTACTCTTTCCAATAATGCTTTTAGAGCAGTAGATCCACTTCTGAAAACTTCTTCAAAACCTGTTTTGATGTGGATTTATCAATAAAAAAGACCGCCTCGCGGCGATCTCTAACCAAACACTAATAAACTATGAAAACGTATTATTTTTTATCTAAAAGAGAAATATAATCTCCATAACCTTTTGCTTTCATTTCCGCTTTCGGAACAAACTTCAGCGATGCTGAATTGATGCAGTATCTTAAACCACCTTTATCTTTCGGACCGTCATCAAAAACGTGACCTAAGTGGGCGTCACCCGTTTTGCTTCTTACTTCAATTCTTTCCATTCCGGCAGAACCGTCTTTTTTTTCTTCAATCAGTTTTTGCGTAATCGGTTTCGAAAAACTTGGCCACCCACATCCTGATTCGAACTTATCCGTTGATATAAATAAAGGTTCTCCCGTGGTGATATCGACATAAATTCCTTCTCTCGTTTCGTCCCAATATTCATTTTCAAAAGGTCTCTCGGTCGCATTTTCCTGAGTAACACTGTACTGTTCTGAAGTCAATTTACTTTTTAAAGTTTTTTTATCCTGCTTCTGATATTTCACAGCTTTTGGAGGATTTGCATTTTTTGCCATTTCAAACAATCCTGGTTCAATGTGACAATAGCCTCCCGGATTTTTTTCAAGATAATCCTGATGATACGTTTCTGCACTGTAGAAATTCTTTAAAGGAATTGTTTCTACCAAAATCGGTTTCTTGTAATTTTTCGCCAATTTTTCAACTTCAGATTTTATAATTTCCTGAGTTTCTTTATCTGTCGAGTAAATCCCTGTTCTGTACTGATCTCCTCTGTCATTTCCCTGCTGATCTTTGCTCGTTGGATCGATGGTTTTGAAATAAAGATCAATCAGCAGCTTTAAATCTACCTCCTCCGGATCGTATTTTACTTTCACGGTTTCGGCAAAACCTGTTGAATGACTTACAACTTCTTCGTAAGTAGGATTTTTCTTGTTTCCATTCGCATATCCCACTTCTGTTGAAACCACGCCTCTTATCTGCTGGAAAAAATGCTCGGTTCCCCAAAAACACCCTCCCGCAAAATAAACTTCCTTCAGATTTTTATTCACCATTTCCTCTTTTTTTTCACGTTCAGAAAAACTTTCTTCAGATTTTACAGCCTTCCTGCACGAGTTGGCAAAAGCGGTAATACCAAGAACAAAAGCCATCAAAACCAATATATTTTTCATTTTATCTTTATTGAACATTTTTTTATAATTATTATTTTTAAAACCAAATCAGCTTATAAAATATGCATCTGAATTTAAAATTTATTTTGAAAATCATCAAATTCCGGTTTAAGTAATCTACGAGATTTTCCGATAAATGGATTTTAAAATAACCCGTTTTTTTTTAAAAATTAAAGGGATGGCTTATTATAAATTCAGGTCAGTTCGCGCCTTCTACTTTACATAGGTTTGATGACATAAAAGCGGAAAAGTAAAATGGCAGAATCATAAAATTATGTTATAATTGCAAAATTTATCATTTGAAACTCCTCATACTTTAAGACATCAAGCGATAACGAAACAACACCGCGAAAATTCAGTCAGATTGCCGTAAAAAATTGATAAGGCATAGGGCTTGATGTAATTTGAATGTCTGGATCATTTCTTAAAATTAAAATAATCTGACGCCGGCATTTATTCTAATTTTAAGAGAAGTAAACACAGCTCAAACACAGAATTATTGTGCCGAAAATGGTATATTTGCACTATTTTAAAATTGAAAGAAAATTTATAATATGGGAAAGAAAAAATATAAAAAACAATTGCTCAGTTCTTTAAAATCGCTTGCTACTACAGAACATTATATTCTTGAAAGCATGACCAATCTGATGCTTTTGGGAGAATTCAAAAAAAATAAAATTGAATTCAAAGACGGCGACACTTTCAGTTTTAAAGACAACATTTTTGATTACAGCGAAGATAAAAACGTAAGAAAACTCGCCAAACTCAGAAGAAAGATGATGAAAGCAATGAATAAAATTGTGGTTAAAAACGACTTCAAAGACAAAGAAATTAAATTTTTAAGTTAATTTTTACTGATCAAATTCATCGAAAGCAGATCCAGACGAAAAAAAGTCCCGAATTAATCGGGACTTTTAATTTATACTTGAAAATTGAAATTACTTCTTCGCTTTTTCTTTCAATTCTTCTTTATCTTTATCTGAAGGGTTCCAGACTTTCACATCAGCATTTTTATCAATTCCTGAAAGAATCTGAACATTGATACCATCGCTGGCTCCCAGTTTTACATTTACTTTTTTGAATTTTCCGTCTGGCTGTCTCACTTCCACAAAAGGAACGTCTTTTCCGTTCTTTTTATCGTACTGAATTAAAGATTCATCCAAAAGCAAAGCATTTTTTTCTGATTTTAAAACAATTTCTCCATTAGCAGAAAATCCAGCTCTGATGTATTCGTTATTTGGGTTATTTACATCACCTTCCACCGGAAATTTAATTGTTCCGTTATTGTCTTTTCCTTTCGGGGCAATCATTGTTAATCTTCCCGGGAACGTTTTATTCTGCAAAGCTCCAATCACAATTTTCATATCCATGCCCTGTTTCAGTTTTCCTGCCTGAGCTTCGTCTATTTCACCCTGGAAAATCAGTGAATTCAAATCTGCAATGGAACAGATAGTTGTTCCTGCATTGAATGAATTGGCTTCAATCACCTGACTTCCCACTTTCACAGGAACTTCGAGCACCGTTCCGGCAGCTTTTGAACGGATTTGCGTAGTTGCCAACCCCTGCAATTCGGGTATAGCACCCGTTTTTACGATCTGCAAAGATTTCTGAGCCGTTACCAGTTGTTGATTTGCATTTCTGAGAGCCTGCTGCTGCGAATAAAGTTGCTGCTGAGCAGTAAGATATTCCTGCTTTGAAATTACCCCCTGCTTATACAGTTTTTCAGACATTGCAAACTGGGTCTGGGCATTAGAAAGATTCATTTTAGCGTTGCTGATCTGAAGCTGTGAATTCTGAACACTTTGGGTGGCATTATTTACCTCTGCAATGTTTGGAATAATTCTCACAGTAGCGATGAGCTGTCCGGCTTCTACTCTATCGCCTTCGTCTACCAAGATTTTATCGATAATTCCGGCGATGTTGGGTTTAATTTCAATTTCTTCCTTTGGGATAATTTTTCCGGTAGCCATCACCTTGTCTTCCATGTTTTGAATGGTTGGTTTTCTTGTAAGAAACGCTTCAGTCTCCTTTGAGTTTGATTTCACCAAATAGCTGATTCCCATAATCAGGATGCCAGCGAAAATAATTCCGAGGACGATGTAGACCGCTTTTTTCCAGCTGAACTTCTTTTTCATATATAGTTTATTTTTTTAATTTTCTTTAAATTGGATTGTGTTGAATACAATTTATATTTATTTTTTTCTTTTGTTAAAATGATTTCGCCCTTTCCCTTGATTCTTTTTACTTTTTCCTTGGCTCTTTTACTCACTTCTCAACGCCTCAATCGGACGGATTTTCACCGCTCTTTGCGCAGGAATCATTCCAATAACTAATCCTAACAAAACCATGATGCCCATTGCACTGAAAACATTTCCATAATTGACTGTCGGATTATAGAAAGGAAACTCATCCTGGCCCTGCGTTGCAAGATCTAATCCCATCAGCAATAAAATCCCAAACAGAAAACCTAAAAGGCCGGAGGAGAGTGTAATGACAACACTTTCCAGCAAAATCTGATTACGAACTTCCGCAGGTTTTGCTCCTAAAGCCCTTCTGATACCAATTTCTTTGGTTCTTTCTTTTACTGTAATTAAGAGAATATTTGAGATAGCAATTACACCAGCAAGAATTGTTAAAGTTCCTACAATAATGGTGAGAAGCTGCATCCCATCTAAAAAGCCTGTCAGTTTTTTAAATTCTTTTCCAAGGTTAAAACTTCCGAAAGCATTGGTGTCATCTGGCGAGACTTTATTTTTGGTTTTTAAGACATCTTTAATTTTTACCTCCACCTCGCTCACCTGCGCATCTGGTTTACTTACGACGGAAAAAACATCAATTTTATCGGCATTATTAAATAACCTGGTGAATGAAGAAAGGGGAATATATGCTGTACGGTCATTTTCCATAGGGCCACCTCTTTTCACTCTGAAAACACCGATTACGTTGAAGAAAACTCCTTTTATGTTGATTGATTTCCCGAGTGGGTCTTCATTTTTTTTGGCATTAAAAAAATTCTTGTAAATCTCTTCACCAATTACTGCCACGTTTTTATTTTGAGACATATCTGCATCATTAAGATACCTTCCGAAAATCAGTTTTTTCTCTGAAATTTTATTTCCTATCGGTGAATCTCCGGTTAACGTGTAGGTTGCATATTTTCCGTTTCTGGACATTTGCTCGCCGGCACTTCCAAAATTTCCGCGTGAGTTCTGAGGCGAAATATAGTCTACCTGTGGAACTTTTCTCTGTAATAAATCGATATCTGAAAGACGTAAATCCATTTCTCTTCCTTTTGGAAAACCGTCGTAGGGAATTGAAGTATTCTGTGCCCACAGGAAAATAGTATTGGTAGCAAAACCAGAGAACAGTTTGTCGAAACCGTTTTCCATACCTTTTGCGGCACCCAGTAGACTCACGTACAGGAACATCCCCCATCCCACACCAATCATGGTCAGGAAGGTGCGGAGCTTATTATTTTTCAAAGAATAATAAATTTCCTGCCACGTATCTTTGCTAAATAGAATATTCATTTTTTAATATCAATTTTTACTTTGTAAAAGTGAATTTGCTCTGCGGTGAAGTTTGCTTCGCCAGTAAATTTCTTCAAATCAATCGTGAATTTAATTCCTTAAAAATTCACTTACGAAGTAAAATTGACCATTCACAAATCACTTCAAACTATTCTGTTCTCAATGCCTCAATCGGCTTAATTTTCGAAGCTCTGAATGCCGGAACAAAGCCGGCAATCAATCCTGAAATAACCAATGCCACAAATGCCATGATGATTTCTGTAGTTCCCACACTCGGGCTTTTAATGAAATATTCTTCCAGACTGTCGCCGATGAGATGCAAGGTTAAAATTCCCACACCAACACCTACCAATCCTGAAACCACGGTTATAACGACACTTTCCTGAACAATCAAAGCAACAATACTTTTCGGTTTGGCTCCGATGGCTTTTCTTACACCAATTTCTTTGGTTCTTTCTTTTACAATATAAACCATGATATTACTGATGCCAATGATTCCTGCCAGTAAAGTTCCTAAGCCGATAAAACCAACAATTGCCGTTAGAACTGCCATGAAAACAAAGGTATCGCTCATATTCTGGGCATTATTCCAGACACGGACACCGTTTTCATCATCTGGCGATACGCTTTTCCGGGATTTTAATTTACTTTTAAGTTCATCTCCGTATTTAATTGCCTGTTCGGGCGTCAGTTTTTCATCGTATGCAATAAATGCAGTACTCACGGTATCTGATCCTTTTTTCATCTGTTGAAGTGTAGAAATGGGTACAGAAATATGCCTTTCATCCCAATCGCCGCCGTCATCTGAAAAAACTCCCACCACCTTAAACATTGTTCCGTTGATATCAATATCTTTTCCTACAGGATTTCCGTTTTTTATTAAATCACGCTGCACCATCCTGCCAATCACGGCAACCTGTTGCTTATTTTTCAAATCATTGGGAGAAAGATATCTTCCGTCTAAGAGTTTCCTGTTTTCAATGAATTTCTCATCAGTTACAGAGCCGTTTATTTGGTAATTTCCGCTTTCTTTTCCGTATTTTACCAAAAGATTAGCTGTATACCTCGGGCTTGCGTAACCTACTTTTTCTTTATCAGTATCGACAAGAAAATCGTAATCATCATTGTTCATAGTTACTTCACGGTCAGACTGCAGACCATTGTAAGCAATTGTGGTTTTCCCTGTAGAGATTGTAATCAGATTCTGGGCATCTCTTGCAAAACCTTCCGTAAAGGCATTCTGCAACCCTTTACCAATCCCAAAAAGGACAATAAAGATGAAAAGCCCCAATGCTACGGTAAAACCCGAAAGCACCGTACGCAAAACATTACTGCGAATCGAACTGAATATTTCCTGCCAACGGTCTAAGTCAAACATATTTTTGTTTTTTTCTTTGAAAAAAAGTCAATTTGCTTCGCAGTGAATTTTGCTTGCGAGTCAATTATTTTCAACGTCAATTTTATTTTTTTATAGTCAATTATCCGTCAAATTCACTTTCGAAGCAAAATTGACCATTCACAATTGACTACTTTAACATTCCACTCAAAAGAATGAATGTTGTTTTTAATTTATTTCCGATTTTCTCTAAATCATTTAAGGCCAGATACTCAGATTCAACAGTAATATCAAAGCACGAATCTAATTCGATAACAGAGCCTCTTGCAATTTCGAAATATCTTTTTCTTTCAGTTTCAGATTTTCTCGAGCAACCTTCTGTGATATTCAAAACTACAGATGTGGAAGCTCTTATAATTTGATATGTTAAATTATATCTTTCCTCAATCGGAAGCTTGCTTAGAATTTTATAACATTCAAATCTTAACTCTCTTGCAGATTTGTATACATCAAGTTTATAATGATTTAGATTTAAAAACATTTTTTCTCTTCTTTAAATTATTTGTGTTTTCTTTATAAAAATTCACTTGCGAAGCAAAAATGACCATTCACCATTCACTTACATTAATTCACCTGCGAAGCAAAATTGACAATTCACAATTCACTTTACAGCACAATCTGCTTAATAAACTCATCACTTTCAATAATTCCATCCCTTAAAATGACATTCCTTTTGGTTTGGGCGGCAACATCGGGTTCGTGGGTTACAACGATGATGGTTTTGCCTTCGTTATTGATATCCTGAAGTAATTTCATAATATCGTGGGTTGTTTTCGAATCAAGCGCTCCTGTTGGTTCATCGGCTAAAACCACTTTTGGATCTGTGATTAAGGCTCTAGCTATGGCAACACGCTGCTTCTGCCCACCTGAAAGTTCGTTGGGTAAATGGTTTGCCCACTGTGCGAGGCCAACTTTTTCAAGATATTCCATTGCTCTTACATTACGCTCTTTTCTTGGAACATTCTGATAATATAAAGGAAGGGCAACATTGTCTAAAGCCGTTTTGTATCCAATTAAATTAAAGGACTGAAACACAAAACCTAAAAATTTTGAACGATACTCGGCAGCTTTAATTTCGTTGAGATCTTCTATGGGAATTCCGTCGAGGTTATAAATACCAGAATCTTTCTCGTCGAGAATCCCGATAATATTGAGAAGTGTAGATTTTCCGGAGCCTGAACTTCCCATAATGGAGACAAATTCTCCAGCTTCAATCGTAAGGTTAATGCCCTTCAATACATGAAGTTTGCTTTTTCCTGTATCGTATGATTTGTGTAAATCCTGAATAACTAACATGGATCGCTCATTGTTTAAGTACCTTATAAGTAGCGGCTTCAAAAGATTTGTTACAAACTAATGAATTTATTTAAAAAAAGGGATTGTTTAATATTTATGTATTTGAATATCAAATTATTAAAAACAGGCGTTTAAATCTAAAATTCACAGGAAGCGTTTTTAAAACCCGTAACCGTCTCTAAACCAATAACAGAGCAAGTTTCGGGTAATTGTGGAAAACTTTTACAGTTAAAAGTCAATCTATTAGTCCTTAGCCCTTTTAAAATCAGTCTTCATGTTCTAACTTTGTAGGTAGATTCTGAAAGAAATTTAATGAGGTCTGACATTCATCAAGCGCAATATTAACTTTCAAAAAATCAAATACTTATCAAATTACAGAATGTATTTGCAGAAATCTGTTGTTCATAAACAAAAGACAAATAAATTACAATATGGGAATTTTCGATAAAAGAGTAAGCTACAAGCCATTTGAGTATCCTGAAGTTCTTCAGTTTACAGAAGCCATCAACAAGTCTTTCTGGGTGCACTCAGAAGTAGATTTCACGGCAGATGTACAGGATTTCCAGTCGCAGCTGGAGCCGCACGAGAAAAACGCGGTAAAAAATGCACTTTTGGCGATTGCTCAAATCGAAGTTTCGGTAAAATCATTTTGGGGAAACCTTTACAATCACTTACCGAAGCCTGAACTCAACGGTTTAGGTTCTACTTTTGCGGAATGTGAATTCCGTCACTCAGAGGCATACTCGCGTCTGCTTGAGGTTTTGGGATATAATGAAGAATTTATGCACGTTGTGGAAGTTCCTGCTCTTAAAAAGAGAATCGAATTTTTAGGAAATGTTTTGAAACACGCCAATTCTGCAACTCCGAAAGAGTATGTTTCTTCTCTTTTGCTGTTCAGTATTCTGATTGAGAATGTGTCTTTGTTTTCGCAGTTTGCCATTATTTTGTCGTTCACAAGATTTAAAGGTTTCATGAAAAATGTTTCCAATATTATTGCTTGGACGTCTATTGATGAGCAGATTCACGCGAACGGTGGAATTTATCTGATCAATAAAATTCGCGAAGAGCAGCCTCATCTTTTAACTGATTCTGATATTGAAGATATTTATACTCTGGTTGATCAATCGATTGAGCTGGAAGGCGAAATTTTGGATTGGATCTTTGAAATGGGCGAACTGGATAAATTCTCAAAACAGGATTTAATTAACTTTATGAAATACCGTGTTGACGAAAGTTTAACCAAAATCAACATGGAAAAACGATACAACACCACTGCAGAACAGTACAGCCCGATGAAATGGTTTGAAGAGGAAGTTTTCGCCAATTCTATGGATGATTTCTTCGCAAAAAGACCGGTGGATTATACAAAGCATGATAAGAGTATTACTGCGAATGATCTTTTCTAGATTTAAAATTTAAAATTCAAGGTTTAAGGTTATTTGGGCGCCAATTTCCGCCTTCCACTCCCGCTTTTTTGTCATTGCGAATAACGTGAAATGTTTGTTGAACTATTTGTTAATCGCAATAACAAAAAGAGCTCCGTTCAAGTCGGGGCGTCAGTGATTCGGGAGCTGAGGGGTTGGTATTAGAGATGTCATGCTGAGCTTGTCGAAGCATCTGCGCAAGAGATGAGATTGCTTTCCCGACGGTCGGCGCAGGCTGTTACTTAAAAGGACAGAAAAAATAAATAGCTAATAAAAGCCTCATAGGTTTTGGAAACCTATTAGGTTTGTCTGGAAACTTCAATAGGAACGGGCTTTAGCCCGTTTATAAAAAGAAGAAATTCATTTGGCTTTAGCCAAAACTTAATGTGAATGCTTCTGCGCAAAGAACCTTTCAAGATTTGACCTTGAAAAGCTTGATAAAGAGCAATGACGTTCAGTGTGAAAAAACCTAACGGGTTTTGAAAATCCGTTAGGTTTGGATAATAACGAAATTCAGTGGTAAGGAAAAACAAAACGTTGTCTTAGCCCTGATTGCAGCGGCATCCTTTTTGTGATTGCGATGCAGAAAAGTAAAAATGATGAATTAATGTTATTCGCAATCACAAAAAAGATATAGCGGAAAGCAGGTAGAATAGTGAGGAGAAAGACAAAATATTCTGCTCCTAAAAAATAATAACATAACAATGTACCTGGTACATTTTACAATATAAAAAATGGAAGAACAAGACAACAATATCTGGTGGCTCAACGAAGAATCTGAGCAAATGCTGAACAGAGGTTACCTTCTGAAAGGGGAAACCGTAGACGGTGCAATCGACAGAATCACGACTGCCGCAGCAAAAAAATTATACAAACCTGAACTGCAACCGGCTTTCAAGGAGATGATCATGAAAGGATGGATCAGTTTTTCTTCTCCGGTATGGGCGAATATGGGAACGCAGAGAGGTCTTCCAATCTCTTGTTTCAACGTGCATATTCCGGACAGCATTGAAGGAATCACCCACAAAATGGGTGAAGTGATTATGCAGACGAAAATCGGGGGCGGAACGTCGGGATATTTCGGTGAACTTCGTAACAGAGGAACTGCGGTGACCGATAACGGAAAATCTTCGGGTGCGGTTTCGTTTATGAAGCTTTTTGACACTTCTATGGATGTCGTTTCACAAGGCGGTGTGAGAAGAGGTGCTTTTGCGGCATATCTTGATGTTGACCACGGTGATATTGAAGAATTTTTATCAATTAAAGATATCGGAAGTCCCATTCAGAACCTGTTTACAGGGATTTGCGTACCGGATTACTGGATGCAGGATATGATCGATGGTGATGCCGACAAGCGTAAAATCTGGGCGAGAGTTTTGGAAAGCCGTCAGCAGAAAGGTCTTCCTTACATTTTCTTTACGGATAACGTGAACAGAAACAAACCACAAGTTTATAAAGACCTAGGATTAACCGTAAATGCGAGTAATCTTTGTTCGGAAATTATGCTTCCTTCTACCAGAGAGGAATCTTTTATCTGCTGTCTTTCTTCTATGAACTTAGAATTGTATGACGAGTGGAAAGATACGAATGCAGTACAATTGGCAATCTATTTCCTAGATGCTGTTTTGTCTGAGTTTATCGAAAAAACGGAAGGAAATTATTACCTGAAAGGAGCGAGAGACTTTGCAATGCGACACAGAGCGCTTGGTTTGGGAGTTTTGGGTTATCACTCTTACCTTCAGAAAAACATGATTCCTTTTGAGAGTTTTGAGGCGACTCAGTTTAATGCAAGAGCTTTCAAACACATCAGAGCTCAGGCGGATATTGCATCGAAAGAACTGGCCAACATTTACGGTGAACCGGAATTACTGAAAGGTTATGGAATGAGAAATACAACGGTAATGGCGATTGCTCCTACCACTTCAAGTTCTGCGATTTTAGGTCAGACTTCTCCAGGAATTGAGCCTTTTGCATCAAACTACTACAAAGCTGGTCTGGCGAAAGGAAACTTCATGCGTAAGAACAAGTATCTTGCAAAATTACTGGAAGAGAAAGGCCTAGACAATGAAGAAACATGGAGAACAATTATGTTGAACCACGGTTCTGTACAGCATTTGACGGAGCTGACTGACGAAGAAAAAGCGGTATTTAAAACCTTCAAGGAAATTTCTCCGATGGAGATTATTTCTCAGGCTGCACAGAGACAGCAGTACATCGATCAGGCGCAGTCATTGAACTTACAGATCCCGTCTACGATGCCAGTGAAAGATGTAAACTATCTTTACATCGAGGCTTGGAAGAAAGGTGTGAAAACTCTGTATTACCAAAGAAGTTCATCTGTTTCTAAGGAAATGATGGTGAATTTTGTAAGCTGTTCAGCTTGTGAAGCTTAGAATTATGGAGAAGTGTTTTGTAATACAGCCTTTTGATAACGGTAAATTCGATAGTAGATTTATAGATACCTTCGAACCAGCAATTAACGCTGCAGGTTACGAAGCTTATAGAGTCGACAAAGATCTTGGAGTTAAAATACCTATAAATGATATTGAAACTGGAATATCTTCCAGCGCTTTATGTTTTGCTGAAATTACTACAGACAATCCAAATGTGTGGTACGAACTTGGTTATGCTTACGCATGTAATAAGGATGTCATTCTAATATGTTCAGATGAGCGCATTGGAAAATATCCTTTCGATATTCAACATAAGTTTATAATTAATTATAAAACAGGTTCTGTCAGTGATTACAAAAGACTTCAAGAAAATATTACTAATAAAATCATTGCATTAAAAAACAAAACAAATACTGTAAAGAAAATTAGTAATTTACCTTTAAAAGAAAAAGAAGGTTTAAGAAGTCACGAGGTAGCAATTATGTTCCTGGTTATGGAGAATTGTATAACTATGGATGAGAGTATTTCAGTTAATAGTCTTAAAAATGACATGACTAGATCGGGATTTACAGATGCAGCCACCAGTGTCGGTGTGAGAACTTTAGTAAATTATGATCTCCTTGAAATGGTTAAAGAAAATGATGACTTTAGTGGCTTCGAATATTATGCTTGTAAATTAACTGAAGACGGTGAAGGTTGGATACTATCAAATCAACATTTATTACAATTTAAAAAATCTGACGATATAAATAATGAATTAGGAAATGACGATTTACCTTTTTAAATTTATATAATAGCATTATTAATTAAACCGCAGAATTTTTTCTGCGGCTTTAATTTAAAACAAAAAGTAAAATAAAATTTACATATTGTAAAATATTCTTTACATTTGTTTTATTAAAAATTACAAACATGAATACATTACAACTTTTACCAAACCGTTATAAAATGATTGGGTGGTTTATTTTTATTCCTTCTTTAATTCTTGGATTGATTTCACTTTCGGGAATTATGAACGTTGAAATCTCTTTGCCCGTTATTTACAATTCAGGATTTTTCAATAATGAAAATCAAGGTTTTCTGAAAACAGCAGAAATTTATTTGTTTCCGAATCTTTTTGGAATTTTAATTATCATCGGCGGAATTTTGGTGGGATTTTCGAAGGAGAAAATTGAAGACGAATATATTTCGAGCTTAAGATTAAAATCGGTTTTCTGGAGTTTGGTAGTTTCCTACGCTATTGTTCTTTTTTTGTTTCTTACGGTTTTCGGAAGCGTATTTCTTACCGTGATGATTCTCATCATGTTTCTGCCACTGGTTTTATATGTTTTCAGATTTAATTATTTACTGCTTAAAAAATGAAAAATACCATTAAAATCGAGAGAGCTCTAAAAGGCATCACGCAGGAAGATTTAGCGAAAATAATCAGCGTATCGAGACAAACAATTAATGCAATGGAAGCCGGAAAATATGTTCCGTCAACAGTTTTGGCTTTGAAAATTGCGAAATATTTTGGGAAGAACGTGGAGGATATTTTTGAGTTGGAATATGGGGATTGAAATTTGTTTTATTCGTACTAGTAAACAGAAAATTTGGTCAATGAAATTTGTTTCCCCGACCCTAAAGGGAGCAAATTTCATATCAACCTTAGTTTTTTAATCGAAAGATTTCCTTTTGTAGAATTAAGTAAATTATATAGATTTTTCATATCTGATAATAGTTTTATATCTAAAATCCTTAACGAAGAGTCGTATTTCGCACAATCTAAAATCACTCCCTTTAGGGTAGGGGAAAATGATTTTAGATTTTTGTATAGAAAATTTGTTTTCCAAAACTTAAAGGAAGTAAATTTTCTTTTGTATAATTTAAAAAATTAAATAATATCAAAATTTTCAGAGAAAGCATTTTCAAAATCATGGAATATATGTATTTTAGATTAAACACTTCGCATGAAAAAATTTAAACCCAACTACGATGATGGAATGTGGAAAGGTGCTCAATCAAGTTCTTTTCTAAAAGCCCAATCTTTACGAAAGAATGAAACTAAAGAAGAAAAAATTCTTTGGGACAAGCTGAGAAATAATCAATTAAGAGGATATAAATTCAGAAGACAACATCCAATAAGTTTATATATTGCCGATTTTTACTGCCATCAATTAAAATTAATAATTGAGATCGATGGTGAATATCACAATCTTGCAGAACAAAAAGAAAAAGATCAGGAAAGAACACAGATTTTAGAGAGTAACGGATTAGAATTAATCAGATTTACGAATCAGAAAATTCATGAAAATTTAGATGAAGTCATCTCTGAAATAAATACAAAAATTGATGAAATTATACATTTGGAATTTTAAACCAATCGCATTAATTTATTTATATTTGTTTAAACTAAAACCTCCCCACTAATTCCTAAAACCTAAGTCAAATGAAATTCGGACAAGTAGAAGACCCGTCAAAAATAGATTTTACATTACCAAAAGATCATTCAAGAACCAAGGAAATTTTGAAGCAAAATAAAAAAGGGCTTGAAAACATCTCCATTGGTTGTGCAAAATGGAACAAAACAGACTTGAAAGGTTTTTATCCGAAAGGTACTAAAGACGAATTAGAGTATTATTCTACACAGTTTAATTCTATTGAACTGAACGCTACTTTCTACGGAATGCCGACCTCAGAACAGGTTTTGACATGGAAGGAAAAAACTCCGTCAGATTTTAAATTCTTCCCGAAAATTACCAATACCGTTTCCCATTTCAGAAGACTTTTGAATATTGATGATGTCGTGACGCAATTTGCAACGTCAGTTTTAAATTTTGATGAAAAATTAGGAATGGTTTTTCTTCAGCTTCACGATAATTTTAAACCTAAAGATTACGAAAGACTTGAGCAATTTGTGAATAAATGGCCGAAAGAAGTGCCGTTAGCAATCGAACTCAGAAATACGGAATGGTTTACTGATGAAGAGATTTTAGATAAAACCTGTCAGCTTTTCGAAGAAAATAACATTACCAATATCATCGTTGATACCGCCGGAAGAAGAGATATGCTTCATATGAGACTTACAACTCCAAACGCGTTCATCAGATACGTGGGAGCCAATCATGAAAGCGATTACGAGCGACTGGACGACTGGCTGAAACATCTGACAAAATGGAAAAAAGAAGGTCTGCAGAATCTCTATTTTTTTGTACATCAAAATCTGGAAAAAGCCTCACCACTTCTGTCTTCGTATTTCATTAAAAACATGAATGAAGAATGGAAAACTGACCTCCGTATTCCGGTGATGGGACAGGAAAATATGCCAAATTTGTTCTAATTTCTTTTTCTTAAAATTAAAACGAGATTCAGGAAGATAAGCAGCAGATTCAGGGTTACCCAAATGCCCGCGTGCATATTTTGATAATTGTCTTCCTCAATTTCCTTTTTTGCTACAGCAGACAGTTTTTCGCTTTGATTGATGTAATTCTGAACCTCAATCATCTGATCCATATTTTTATTGGGAACCGAATGCTGAGAAAAGTAAACCAGATTTTTTTTACCCAGATATCCTGCAACCCAGTATTCATCAGAGTTTTTCATATTCAGATACTCTACACGGAAGTATTCTGGCCGTATTCTTCCCACATGACTGGTTTCTAAAGACCTTGAACCATCTATACTGTTCACCTTTATAAGATAAAAATCGAGAGCCTGTGGAAGTTTGTTAATTAACTGGAGCGAAACCGAATGATCTACAATTCTAACCGTACTTTTTTTAATAAACCAATACGTAAAAAGGGATATCCCAAATACAAGGCTCAAAACCCTGAATAATTTCGCCAGCTCACCAGCCCTGCCTTTCTTTACTTTTGAAAGAAAAAGCGAGAGCACGAGAAGCACAAAGACCAATGAAAGAATAAATCCCATAAAACAAAGATATGAATTGATTTTTTAGCCTAAAACATTAATCAACATTCCATTCTTTATAAAACTGATTGAGAAAATTCAACATAAACTGATGTCTTTCTTCGGCTATTTTTTTTCCTTCGTTGGTATTCATCAAATCTTTCAGAAGCAACAGTTTTTCGTAAAAATGATTGATTGTGGTGCCGTTCGATTTTTTGTATTCTTCTTTCGACATGTTGAGTTTTGGCTCAATATCAGGATGATACATCAGGTTATTTTTAAAACCTCCGAAATTAAAAGTTCTTGCGATGCCAATGGCACCAATGGCATCGATTCTGTCGGCGTCCTGAACAATTTTTAATTCTATGGGTAGATTTTCGGGTACTTCTCTTCTGTTTTTAAACGAAATATTCTGAATTACAAACAAAACCTGCTGTATAACTTTTTCGTCAACCTTTAAATTTTCCAGTAATCCTCTTGAGATTTTTAACGCCAAAGTCTCATCACCCTCATGAAACTTCGGATCGGCAATATCGTGAAGTAAGGCAGAAAGTTCTACCACATCAAGATTACAGTTTTCGGTCTCGGCAATTTTCTTTGATAATTTCCATACTCTTTCGATGTGAAACCAGTCATGACCGGCTTCTGCGCCTTCGAGTTTTTCTTTTACGAATTCTATCGTGCTATCTATTACGTTGTTCATCTTTAAATTTTAATTTTGTTATTCGCGGAAAATCACCCCGTCAAAAAATCGAAGATTTTTCGCCACCCCTCCTTGGGAGAATTGTCACGATTCCACCTCATGCAGAATAATATCCCAAAGTTTCTGATTATAGCTTCTGAAAAAATTGATGTGGCCAATGATTCCCTTTTCAGATTCCGAAGTTTTTAAAATTCTGAAGGTCGGTTTTAAATTGGCGTAAGTGTCATTCAATAAGGACTTCACACCTTTTTCGGTTAACCAAGCATCATCTTCAGCATACAAAACCAAGACTTTCTGATTTAAATATTTGGAAAAATCCGTTGTTTTTTCTAATAATCTGTTGGTTGATTTCCGGTTCAAAATTAAGGTTCTCCAGTCATAAGCGCAATTTTTTGGAAGACTTTCTCCAAGACCAAACCAATGTGCCGGGAAATAACCGAATATCTCTGTAAAAAAAGGCTGGGCAAATCCGAAACCAAAAAAAGCTTCTATTTTTGTTTTCCATTTCAGATTTCCGATAAAAGCATTTTGAGTGGCGACGAATATCAACTTTTCAAATATTTTAGAATCGTCATTCATCCCCACAATCAAAGCTCCCACTGAATGTCCGAGGCAAAATTTCTTATGATTTGGAAAGTTTTGAATTAAAAATTCCGTTATCGTTTTAAAATCAGAAGTTCCCCAAGAGCGCATTGAGGCTTTTGATTTTTTAAGATTTCCAGTTTTTGAAAGCCCTATTCCTTCATAGTCATAAGTAATCACCGTCATGCCATTTCTTCTTGCAAATGCAGCAAAGGAAAAATAAATCTGCTGACGAACGCCGGTAGCAGAATTGATCAGCAAAAGCTGATCTGTCTTTTCTTCCGGACTGAAAATATGAAGGCAGATTTTAGCACCACTGAAGTTATTAAGATATATCCTTTCCATAAAGAAAAATTCCACTTCAAAGGTGGAAAAATTATGTGATGATTCTTAGTTTTTAAGGCTGTTTAGATATGTATTAAATAACTTTTACAGAATTTCATCAAGATATGGAAGGCCTGTCTGAGCGCCTGTTTTTAAAGAAACTTTTGCAGAAACTCTATTCCCGAGTTTTACGCAGTCTTCCAAACTGTTTCCGTGTGCAAAAGCGTAGGCAAAACCGCATGTGAAGCCATCTCCCATCCCAATCTGATATTTCATTGTTTCATTTTCGTCACGCTGGTATTTCATTACACTTCCGTTGTGATACACCGTAGCATTGGTTTCATCTCTCACAAAAAGTTTGTTGGAATATTTTTCTAAAACAGATTCCAGATTTTCACTGCCAAAAATCAGAGACAGTTCGGTGCTTCGGGCAATAATAAAATCAGCCTGATCAATGATCATCTGATCAATTTTTCTTGCGGGTGAGGCATAAAGTCCCACAGTTTTGTGATGTACTTTAGCTTTTAAAACGGCATGTTTCAGAATTTCATCAGAAATTTCGAGCTGTAAAAGTACCATATCACTTTCTCTGATGTATTTGTCTGCAGCATCGATGTTTTGAGGGGTTAAACATTGGTTTGCAGCGGGAATAAAGACTACAGAATAATCGTTACCGGTTTTGGTAATAAAGGCACTTCCGGTAGTTTCCAGATCAGTTTCGGCCACAAAACCTACGTTTACATTTTGTTTCACCAGATTTCTCATAATCTGCTGACCCGCGGGATCCATGCCAACACAGCCGATAAAGTAGACCTGCGCGCCCAGACGTGACATTCCCACCGCCTGATTGGCTCCTTTGCCGCCAAAGAAGAACTCTGATCTGCTGGCAGAAACAGATTCATTGGGCTTCGGCAGCCGATCTGCAGTAACCATCTGATCGATGAAACAGCTACCTATTACAATTACTTTCGGCTGAGATTTTGAAAAATTCATTTTTATAGTTTTCTGAAGTCTAATTTAGCTTAAAAAACTATATCTTTTACTGAATTTCAATAAATTCTGTAACTATCTTTACTGGCTTATGATCTGCATCAAAACCTATATAACTTGCATAAAAACCTTCGCCATATCCCGTTTCAAAAGCGAAAATATTTAGTGGGATATCTTCATCCGGTTTTAAAAATGCGTACTGATCTATGGCTCCTTTTTCGTCAAAAAAATGCTCGTGGAAAAACTCTTCATAAATCCCCATGAAATCGTCACCTTTTCTCAGATAGAGTTTCTGCTCAAGATCATTAAGACTGTTTTGGCTGTCCAGATCCATAAAACAGCCCATTCCGCTTTCTACAGGATACCCGAAAACCTCTTCATCAGCCAGATCTTTTAGGTTTTGTCCTTCTGTAGTTGCCATTTCCCAATGAATAATCTGAGTTTTGCCAAAAACAATCTCACCGTACGCCACGCAGTTGCTTTCTCTTTCTTTGTGAAGCAGAACCTGAAATTCACCTTGTGGAAATTCTGTATTAAAAGGCTTCATATCATTAGTCAAAACAGGATCGCAGGCCACAAGCTTTCCGCTTGAAAGATAGATTTTACCGACTTCAAAACTCTCTATGAGTGGACTTTCTACAAAGTTTTTTGAGAAAAGTTTTGATATGTTTTTTATGTGTGTCATTATTTTGATGGATGTTTGGCGATGGATGCTGGGTGTAAAACAGTCTATACCCAACATCCTTCACCCTACAAAGTTTTTAGTTTCTCTTCAAGAATTGCAATTTTATCCTGCGCATCTTTTTGTTTTTTACGCTCAGACTCTACAACTTCCGGTTTTGCGTTGGCTACAAATTTCTCATTGGAAAGTTTTTTGTCTACAGAAATCAGGAAGCCTTTTAGATATTTAATTTCTTCTTCTGTTTTCGTTTTTTCTTCTCCCAAGTCTAAATTTTCACTTAAAGGAATTGAAACTTCCATTGAACCAACCAAAAATGTAAAGCTTGGCTTATCTGTTTTTGTCCCGAAATGAATTTCTGAAACATTGGCCAGTTTTCTGATAACAGATTCATTGGCAATTTCGGTTGCGTTGGTATAAATTTCGGCAGCTTCCTTGGGAGAAATTCCTTTGGTCTGACGGTAGTTTCTTATTCCTGAGATAAAGTTCTGAGCGGTTTCAAACTTTTTAATAAGATCCTCGTTATAAGGTGCTGCTTTCTTTTGCTGAGAAATAACCAGTGCATCTTCAGCTTTTCTTTCTGAAATCGCCTGCCACAATTCTTCTGTTAAGAATGGCATGAACGGATGCAGCAATTTCATCAGCTCTTCAAATAAATGAATTGTTTTACTGTACACTACTTTAGAAATACCTTCGCCATAATTAGGTTTGATGGCTTCCAGATACCAACCGCAGAAATCATCTTTTACAAGTTTCTGAAGTAAATTTAAAGCATCAGAAATCCTGAATTTACTGAACTGGTCATTCACTTCAGCAATCGTTTTATCCAGTTGATTTTCAAACCATTCAATTGTCTGCAATTCAGTTTGATTAGCGGGTTTATCTTCGTGATTCCACATGTTGATCAGACGGAAAGCGTTCCAGATTTTTGTTCCGAAATTTCTACCCAGATCACAAAGTGGCGAAGTGTAAATAGCTACTTTACCTTCCTCCATTCTCTGTTTTACCTTTTTTTCTGTTAAAACATTTCCTTCCTCATCAATCTGCTCAGAATCAAACTTTAAATCGTTTCCGGCAGCGGAACTCATCATAATCCCCACTCTTACGGCATCAGCACCGTAACGTTCTATCAGATCCAAAGGATCCGGTGAATTTCCAAGAGATTTAGACATTTTTCTGCCGATTTTATCTCTTACAATACCCGTAAAATAAACATTTTGGAAAGGAATTTCTTTTTTGTATTCCAGACCTGCCATGATCATCCTTGCTACCCAGAAGAAAATAATATCCGGACCGGTTACCAGATCTGAAGTTGGGTAATAATAATTGATGTCTTTATTATCAGGGTTATTAATTCCGTCAAAAACTGACATTGGCCACAACCATGAAGAGAACCATGTATCGAGGGCGTCTTCGTCTTGTCTCAAGCTGGAAGCTGAAAGCTCGGAGTTGGAAATTTTCTCTCTTGCTAAGGTTAAAGCTTCTTCGATGTTTTCGGCAACTACGAAATCATTTTCGCCTTCACCGTAATAGAATGCAGGAATCTGCTGTCCCCACCAGAGCTGACGGGAAATATTCCAGTCGCGGATGTTTTCCATCCAGTATTTGTAGGTGTTTTTGAATTTTTCAGGATAAAATTTTACTTCATCATCCATCACAACATCCAAAGCTGGTTTTCCAATTTCAGACATTTTCAGAAACCACTGAACAGAAACTTTAGGTTCAATCACAGCACCTGTTCTTTCGGAAGTTCCTACTTTATTGGCATAATCTTCTGCTTTCAGTAAAAGATTCTTTTCTTCTAATTCTTTGGCGATTTGCTTTCTTACATCAAATCTGTTTTTTCCGGCATAATGCAGTCCGTGCTCATTCAGATTTCCGTCATCATCCAGAGAGTCAATCATCGGAAGATGGTGCTTTTTCCCAATTTCGTAGTCATTGATGTCGTGCGCAGGTGTAATTTTTAATGCTCCAGTTCCGAATTCAATATCTACGTATTCGTCTTCAATTATCGGAATGACTCTGTTTACAATCGGTACAATTACATTTTTACCTTTCAAATGAGCATATCTTTCATCATTTGGATTGATACAAACTGCGGTGTCTCCAAAAATCGTTTCCGGACGCGTTGTAGCAACAGAAAGGAATTCTTCGGTACCCTCGATTTTATACTTCAGGAAATATAATTTTCCGTTTTGTTCTTTAAAGATTACTTCTTCATCAGAAATATTGGTTTTTGCTTCAGGATCCCAGTTTACCATCCTGTATCCACGGTAAATTAAACCTTTATTGTATAAATCAACAAAAGATTTGATTACCTGCTGAGAAAGAGATTCTTCCATGGTGAAACGGGTTCTGTCCCAGTCACATGAGCAGCCTAATTTTTTCAGCTGTTCAAGAATAGTTCCGCCGTATTTATCTGTCCATTCCCAGGCGTGTTTCAGAAATTCTTCACGGGAGATATCAGATTTATTGATTCCTTCAGATTTCAGTTTGGCAACCACCTTTGCTTCTGTTGCAATTGAAGCGTGGTCTGTGCCTGGAACCCAGCATGCATTAAACCCCTGCATTCTTGCGCGGCGAACGAGAATATCCTGAATGGTATTATTCAACATGTGCCCCATGTGCAGAATTCCGGTAACGTTTGGCGGCGGAATTACAATCGTGTAAGGTGGCTTCTCGTTAGGCTCTGAGTGGAAATATTTGTTTTCCAGCCAGTATCTGTACCATTTCTGTTCTGTTTCCTGAGGATTATATTTTTCTGAAATCTGCATAAATTCTAATTTCTTTATCTTACAATTTGCAAAAATAGTTTAAAGTAAAAAAATGTAAGCACTAATTAAAATAATTTTTAACTTTGTTCCTCAAAATTATCTAACATACATATTAACTTTAAGTATATGAAAAACTTACTAGCTGGAATCGCTTTTTTAGGAACAGTTGCTTTTGCATCTGCACAAACCATAACTTTCGACAATACTACCTTCGAGTACGGAAACATTAAACCGGGATCTGACGGTACAAGATTTTTTACAGTGACGAACACCGGAGACAAGCCTTTGGTTCTTTCAAATGTAAAACCATCTTGCGGATGTACAACCCCAGAATGGAGCCAGGATCCTATTTTACCGGGAAAATCTGCAAAAATTAAGGTAGGATACAACACTGCTTTGGCAGGACCTTTTACAAAAATGATTGAAGTGTTTTCTAATGACCCTGTGAACAGCAGAAGCATTATCTATATTAAAGGAAATGTAGACCCTAACGCTGCAGATCCAGCTCCTGAACCAGTAGTTGAGGCAAAAGTTCTTACTCCGGAAGAATTAAAAGCTGAGCAGGAAGCAGAAAAAAAAGCAGCTAAAATTGCAGCCAAAGAGGCTAAAAAAGCAGAAAAGGAAGCTAAAAGAGCGGCAAGAAAAGCAGCAAAAGCGGCTAATTAATTTTAAAAATTAAAACTTTATATAAAACCATCTCTCAAAGGGATGGTTTTTTTTGCTATTTTAGATAAAATATTAAAATAATGAATAGCGATTTTTCAGACGAATTTAAAGTAAACGGCAAATTTTCAATTAAAAAAGCAGAAACTTCTTACAAAGGCAAACTTACGAAAGAGGAAGGTTTAGAAATGATTATGAAGGAAAAAGAAAAACTTCGTGACCTTCAGGAAAAACTGTATGCTGACGGAAGCAAGTCGCTTTTAGTAGTTCTTCAGGCAATGGATGCTGCAGGAAAAGATTCTTTAATTGAGCATGTTTTCGGAGGTGTAAATCCTCAGGGATGTAATGTTACAAGCTTCAAAACACCAAGCCCTAAAGAATATTCGCATGATTTTCTCTGGAGACATTATACAGCACTGCCACAAAAGGGAATGATCGGGATTTTTAACCGTTCACATTACGAAAGTGTTTTGGTATGTAAAGTACATCCTGAATACAATCTGAGCGAGAAAACCTGGAGCTCTGTGAAAGATTTTGACGAAAAATTCTGGGAAAATCGATACGAAAGCATCCGTAATTATGAACAACATTTAGCACATAACGGCACAACCATCATTAAAATTTTCCTTAATATTTCTAAAGATGAACAAAAGACGAGGCTTCTGGACAGAATCAACGAGCAGGAAAAAAACTGGAAATTTTCTTCTGCAGATCTTCCGGAAAGAGCTTTGTTTGATAAATATATGGATTGCTACGAAACAGCGATCAACGAAACCTCAAAAGACGATGCACCGTGGCATGTAATTCCGGCGGATAACAAATGGTTTGCAAGGCTGGCAGCGATTCAGATTATTATAGAAACTTTAGAAAAAATGGATTTGAAATTTCCTGAACTGTCTGAAGAAGATAAAAAAGGCTTGGATGAAGCTAAAAAACAGCTGGAAAGTGAGTAAGGAAGAGACAAAGTAAAAGTAAAAAGAGGCAAGTGTAATACTAAAATAGTATGAATTTCTAAAATTTTGAAAGAGTCAGGTAAAAAATAAGCAGTGAAAGAGAGATGTGCGATTCAATCATCCAGCACCCAGCATCCCGCGTCCATCACAAAAAAACCACGAGAAAACCTGTAAGCCGGATTCTGTATCCCGAAAACGGGACGCCTGTTATTTATCTACGTTGTACATTGCTGCAAAACTTGAGCTGATGACCCCTCGGTTTTCAGGACGGGCCGCCCCTATTTTCATTTCTGAAAAGCACCGATATACTTACCATTGCACCGCAAAGAGTTTACCTGGTTTCACTACAGCCGAACTGTACATACTTTCTGTTGCACTGGTCCTATCTTCACAGATGACGGATGTTATCCGCTTTGCTGCCCTATGGTGTCCGGACTTTCCTACCCTCAAAAAAATGAGAATCAACAGGCCGGTTTTCTCGTGGGTGCAAAGATAGATAATTTGAAAATCTGATAATGAGATAATTTGAAAATTTTTATTAAGCTTTATAATTCATAGATTATTTATAATTTTCAGTTCACGCATTACTTGGTGTTAGACTGGCAGTCTAAAGGTTATGGGTTAAATCCCCGTATTCTCCACATCATCGTACTTTCTCTAACCTCGCAATCTTGTGAAGGTTTTTTCGTTTGCTGTAATGGCAGCAATGTCTACTGAATGTTCTTCCGATAATGAATTAAGGCTACTCTTCATTTTAAAAACAAGCTGCATGTTTCATTTTCAAATTAGTAAATTTTCAAACTTTCAAATTATATCATATCTTCGTGCAGCTGAAAAAAAGGAAACATTGACCAGAGAAAAAGAATTTGCGCAGCTCATCAAGAATAATCAGGGTTTGATTATTAAGGTTTCGCGTCTATATACCAATTCTCTGGAGGATGAGGAAGATCTTTTTCAGGAAATTGTACTCCAGCTCTGGAAAAGCTACGATTCTTTTAAAGGAAATTCTAAAATCTCTACCTGGATGTACCGTGTGGCACTGAATACCGCCATCACCCTGTTCCGAAAAAAAAGCAGATCACTTCCCACCAACGAGCTCGATATCAACCTGAGGGATTATGAAGATGATAATGACGACAAACAGCAACAGATTTCTCTCCTTTATCAGGTGATCAAAACACTGCCCAATGTGGAAAGGGCGATTGTGATGATGTATCTGGACGATCTCCCGTACAGAGATATTGCTGAGAACCTTGGGATTACAGAAGTGAATGCCCGTGTAAAAATGAACAGACTCAAGAAAATTCTTAAAGAAAAGATGGAAAAATATGCCTGATTTTGATTTAGACAGCCTTAAAAGCACCTGGCAAAAGCAACCTGCAGAAAACAGGTATGATGACAGTGAGATCTTGAAGATGCTTAACAGAAAGTCCCGCAATTACATGAAATATATTTTCTGGATCAGTGCGGCAGAGTTTCTATTTTTCACCCTGTTTGGGTTTTATTATATTATTCAGGATAAAGATTCCAATTCATTTATGGCACTTTTACAAAGATTAGGTGTGGCAGAGAATGAGGAACTCAGAGATCATCTTGAAACGATATATTTAATTATCAAGATTACCACTTTATTTGTGACAGGATATTTCGTTATAAAATTTTATAAGAATTACAGAAAAATTAAAATTCAGGAAGATCTGAAAGCATTCATCACCAGAATTATTGGTTTTAAAAAAACTGTAAATGCGTTTATTGTCACAAATATTCTTTTGTTTGTCTTATTTACCACTGTTTTCACCGGTTTTGTATTTTATGTGATCAATCATCAGCAGATAAAGGTGGATTCTTCGTCCAAAAACGGTTTCATCACGGCAATTATCATCAGCACTCTTCTCTGCGTGGTATTAATCTGGCTTTATTACAGGCTGGTGTACGGAATCATCATGGGAAGACTTGATAAAAGCCTGAAACAGCTGAAAGAGATTGATTCTCAGGAAAATTAATTTTAGAAATCAATTTTAAGCATAAAAAAAGCATTTCGGTTTGAAATGCTTTTTTGTTTTTCTATAATTCTTTTCTCAGTCTCGCTACCGGAATATTGAGCTGTTCGCGGTACTTGGCAATTGTTCTTCTGGCGATATTGTACCCCTGTTCCTTCAGCATCACAACCAAAGCATCGTCTGTAAGCGGCTTGCGTTTGTTTTCCTTGCTGATTACTTCCTGCAGATGGTGCTTGATCTCTTTGGTAGAAACTTCTTCACCGTCATCGTTTGTTAAAGAATCTGAGAATAAATCTTTCAGATAAAGAATTCCGTTCGGTGTATCTGCATATTTACTTTTTACTACTCTGGAGATGGTAGAGATATCAAAACCTGTGATGTCTGCAATGTCTTTCAGAATCATTGGTCTCAGAGATTTTTCGTCCCCGGTAATGAAATACGCTTTCTGAAACTTTACAATCGCGTTAATGGTTTGCAGTAAGGTATTCTGACGTTGGTTAATTGCGTCAATATACCATTTCGCTGCATCCAGTTTCTGTTTGATAAATAATGCCGCCTGTTTGTGTTCAGAAGATTTTTTATCGTGAGAATAGGTAGATAAAATATCTTTGTATTCTTCGCTCACTCTTAATGTTGGGGCATTTTTACTGTTGAGCATCGGGATTACCTGCCCGTCTTTCACCTGAATTACAAAATCAGGAATAATCTCCTGGTTGATGGTAATGGTCTGTGTATCGAAGTTTCCGCCTACTTTAGGAGATAATTTTGAAATTTCTTCCAAAGCAGCTTTCAAATCTTCTTCTTCAATATCATATTTCTGAATGATTTTATTGTAATGCTTGTTGGTAAGCGCATCAAACTGATTTCTGAGAATATTGCCCGCCAAAGAAACAGCTTTATCAGAACTCACTTTCTTTTCAATCTGCAAAAGAAGACATTCCTGTAAACTGCGTGCACCTACACCTGCCGGATCCAGTTTCTGAACGTAGTTTTCCAACACATCCTCCACTTTTTCTGTCGTAGTGTAAATCCCCTGGGAGAAAGCCAAATCATCTACAATAGCTTTGATTTCTCTTCTTAAATAACCATCTGTATCCAGATTTCCTATGATATATTCTGCGATTTTGAGATCCTCTTCTCCAATATTACTCAGATGCACCTGCTCGTTCAGGTAATTATAGAGAGACTGCCCTTCTGTAAGCAGACTTTCATTATCAAAATCTTCATCGTCTGCAGAATAGTTGCTGGATGCTGTTTTATAGCTTGGTTCGTCATCATACAGATATTGATCAACATCAAAATCAGTTTCTATACTTTCGTTACCTTCGCTTTCGTAGGTTTCATCAGGAGCAGCATATTCTTCTTCTGTATTGTCTTCCTTGGCAATTTCAAGCGCAGGGTTTTCTTCGAGCTCACGCTCCAGTTCTTCTTCAAATTCCAGAGTATGAAGCTGTATCAACTTCATCAGCTGAATTTGTTGGGGTGCCAGTTTTTGGCCTAACTTAAGTTGTAAATGTTGTTTCAGCATATGAGTATCTGGTATATGTAAATGTTATTCTACGAATTTATAAAAAAAAATTCGATAAAAATAATTTTAGCACGATTTTTGATACAAAGATATCATAATAAACTATTAGGAACTTTAAAAGCTTTAGCGATACGTCGTTAGGGCTTTTTGTTGTTTAAAATTTAAGGTTTAAATGATTAAAATATTGAGCCTTTCTGTTTTTACTGTACAAAATTTAAGTATTTATTTTTAAAATTTTGTATTGCGATCTGAATTCTTCCTTTTCATTACTTTTTTCATTCAGACATCATTTCTGACATTTAAAAGTAAATATTATTCCTGTTAAAAATATGTTTAAAATAAAAACCGCCAAAAATCAATAATCTTCGGCGGTTTAATATATTTCAATTTGAATTTGAGTCTAGAATTCTGCACTCTTTGGAGTTCTTGGGAAAGGGATGACGTCTCGGATATTAGTCATACCGGTAACAAAAAGCACCAATCTTTCTAATCCCAAACCAAAACCTGCGTGAGGGACAGATCCGAATTTCCGGGTATCAAGATACCACCAGAGCTCGTGAGGATCTACACCGAAATCATTCATTTTCTCTAATAGAACATCGTGTCTCGATTCTCTTTCTGAACCACCGATAATTTCGCCGATTCCAGGGAAAAGTACATCCATTGCGGCAACCGTTTTATTATCGTCATTCAGTTTCATGTAGAATGCTTTGATTTCTTTCGGATAGTCAAATAAAACTACCGGACATTCAAAATGTTTTTCAACCAGAAATCTTTCGTGCTCAGACTGAAGATCTGCGCCCCACTCTTCGATTGGATAAGCAAATTTCCCTTTTTTATTTTCTTTTGAGTTCAGTAAAATCTCAATAGCTTCGGTGTAAGAAACTCTTTTGAAACGCTTCGCAATTACATTTTCCAGCTTTTCAATCAGACCTTCTTTTGCTCTGTCTTTTTCCGGCTTTGATTTTTGTTCTTCTGCAAAACGTTTGTCTAAGAAATCCAAATCATCTTTACAGTTATCCAAAACATACTGAATCACGTATTTAAGGAAATCTTCTGCCAAATCAATATTGTCTTCCAGATTATTGAAAGCAACTTCCGGCTCAATCATCCAGAATTCTGCCAAGTGACGGGTTGTATTAGAATTTTCTGCACGGAAAGTGGGTCCGAAAGTATAAATTCTTCCCAATCCCATTGCCGCAGTTTCACCTTCAAGCTGTCCTGAAACTGTTAAGTTTGTTTTTCTGCCAAAAAAATCCTGAGCAAAATCAATGTCACCCTGCTCATCTCTTGGAATATTGTTTAAATCAAAATTCGTTACACCAAACATTTCACCAGCTCCCTCTGCATCGGCTCCGGTAACAATAGGCGTGTTGATGTAAAAGAACTGGTTTTTGTTGAAAAAAGAGTGAATTGCAAAACTCACGGCGTGACGTACTCTGAAAACTGCTCCAAACAAATTGGTTCTGAATCTTAAGTGCGCCTGATCTCTCAATGTTTCCAACGCATGTTTTTTGGGCTGAAGAATCGTTTTCTCTCTTTCTTCCGTAAAGTTATCTCCTAAAATAATGATTTTTTTAGCGATAATTTCCACCTTCTGCCCGGCTCCCTGACTTTCTATTACTTCACCCACTACTTTCAGTGAAGAAGCTGTACTTATTTTGCTGATTATTTCTTCGTCAAAATTTTCAAAATCAACGACGATCTGCAAATTATTAATCGTAGAACCATCATTCAGTGCAATAAAGCGGTTTGAACGGAAGGCTCTCACCCAGCCGTAAACTGTAATGTCATGATGTAATACTTTTTTGTAGTCTTGTAAGACTTCTTTAATCGTCTGCTTTTTCATTTGTTGATTGATAAATTTTTGTCTAAAAATTAATGTCTGCAAAGTTACAAAAAAACAGCGCAAATGAAACTTTACGCCGTCCTTTTCAAAAATTATCCTGTAATTTAATCTAAAAAAACATTCTCTGAATTGAAATCAGTTAAAAAACACAGATTTTTTTCTCTGTTTCCCGTTTCTGATTTTCCAGGCGTGGTAGGAACTCGGTACATCGTACTGCCATTTGGGAAGAATTAAAATAATCAGGATAACATCCAGATGTGAAATAAAACCTAAAATTACCGTCAGATTAAAAGCCCAACCGGCATTTTGAAATCCTATCAAAAATGTAAATGCTAAAAGCAGACTCAGCCCCCACAATTTTGAAAGCCAGGCGTGTGTACAGGTTTCTTTCCCGAATTTCATCCAACTTATGATGTAACAAAGCGCTTCCATGATAAAAATGATTACAATGCTTCTCCATTCGTCTTTTATTAAGGCTGGATTTAAAAAATAAGCCGCAAAACCTAATGAAAGCCAGAACACCAGATCTACCTGACTGTCTAGTCTTCTTAGTTTTTCAGATGAAACTCCGGCTTTTCTGGCGATAATTCCGTCGAAAATATCGGTAATCAATCCGGTGTACATTAATGTTAAAATAACTGACCGGGATTCTGAACCACTCAAATACGAGAGCAGGATAATAACCGGTGCCAGAATGAATCTTATCGCGATTAAGATAAAAGGTATAGATTTCATCTTCTTAAATTTTTTCAAACGTTAAATGGTAATGAAACATCTTCCAGTCGCTCATCAAAATAAAGATTCCGTTGCAGAAGAAATAATTAGACTGAATGATTAAATTCTGATCAGCGTCAATAGCGAAACGTGATTTTTGAATATTCCATCCCCCGAAAACAAGAGGAATTCCGTCAATCATCAGTCTTTTCTCCTTCAGATACAGATAGCCGTCTTTCTTTAATTTCACTCTTAAATCTTTGCTGAACAAAAAATTTTCCGAATCAGCAATTTCCACATGCAGGCGATTCTTTTTAATCAGCTCAAGTTTTACAATCACATTTTGATGACTGTACTTTTCTTTCCACTTAAACATATTCGTGTTTCTGTCGAAAACATCTGAAAGCGTCCGCACATAAAATCCACCTGGCGTAGCCGGTAAGTTTCTGTAAGTGCCCGTTATATTTTTCACGTTATCCTTATCCATTTTCATTGAATCATTATTTTTAAACCCTGCACAACTCACAATCATTAAAAGCATAATGAAATAAAAACCTGATTTTCTCATAACCTTATTTTTAAATTATACATCAAAGCTAATTTTGAAAAGCAGTTTTATGAATGCGAAAAAAAATTAAAATAAATCTCTACATTTGTGAAAATCGCAAAAGTATGCATCAGGACGTTCTATTGAAACAGATCAGAAAAAAAATCGGGGACAAGTCTCTGAATGATGAAATTGCCAACATCCTCAACATCAGCTATGACGCGGCACACAGAAGAACTTCTCTGAAAGCAAAATTCAGTTTTGAGGAAGCCTTGGAGCTGGCAAAATATTATCAGATTTCTCTCAACGGATTTTTAAGCTCAGAAAATCAGCTCGTGGTACAAAAAACTTCGCCTGTAACTTCTACTGAAGACTTACAATCGTTTTTCCGGAATAACCTGAATGTTTTTGAGAGACTCCCCCTTTCGGAGGAAATGACAATCTATTATTCGGCGAAAGATATTCCTTTTTTCTATACGCTTTCAGATACTTTACTGTCGAGATTTAAAATTTATGTCTGGATGAATCTGTTGAATGCGAAACAGTTTTTTGTTCCGTTCTCAGAATTCTCACCCCCGGATTTCGAACTCAACACAAAAGAACTGAGAAAAAAATATGAAGAGCAAAACGTTATCGAGATTTGGAATGACACCACGATTTCCAGCATTTTACAGCAAATTCAATATTACTGCGATACAGGACTTTTAAGAAAAAATGAAGCAGAAATTATTTTAAATGAAGTAAAAGAACTGATTGAGTGTGTGGAACAGAAGACAGGCAGCAATCGCAAATATCAGATCTATGAGAACGAACTGATGCAGCTTTCGAATGATATATTTTTCAGTCATCCAAAAAAATCTCTACTGGCAATGCCTTTAAATACTTTCGGATATATTTTGATTAATGACCTGAATACCTGCATCGAAACATTTAATTATTTTGAACATCAGATAAAAAACTCAAAATCTCTGAGTGCATCCGGAAATCGGGACCGGAAAATATTTTTTAATAAGATGTATGAGCGCATAGAAAAATTGACAAAGAAACTGATGGATGATGACCATTTATAAGGGAAAATTCAACACTGAAAAAAATTTAGATACAGATATTGAACTGCAATTGAAATCTAAAGTCAATAGTATTAAATTAACTGCCATTTTGTTGTAGATTTGTTTCAACAAAATTTTTAATTATGAACATTACATTAGAGCAGGCTCAGAAGGTGATTAATGCATCTCTGGAAAAATCAAAAGAATTAGGCGTAAAAATGAACATTGCAGTGGTAGACGGCGGCACCAATCTCGTAGCTTTTGCAAAAATGGATGATGCGTGGCTGGGATCCATCGATATCGCTCAGAAAAAAGCAAGAACAGCCCGTTTTTTCAATATGAATACCGGTGAAATCGGGAAACTATCTCAACCCGGGCAGCCATTGTACAATATCGAACATTCGAATAACGGTTTAATTACTTTCCCGGGCGGAGTTTTGATAAAAGACAACTCTGGAAACATCATCGGTGCCGTTGGCGTAAGCGGAAGCACCGTTGAAGACGATCACGAAGTTGCAACTGCAGGTGCTGAAGCTGTTTCGTAAGAAATAAGACATGAAAAAAGGAAAAGTTGGCGTACAAGCCAACTTTTTTTTTATACTATAAATGATAAAATCTTACTCATCCTTCTTCGAAGGCACCAAAAACACATCAATCAATCCATCAGGAATCTGCATCTTGATGAATCTCTCCTCACGGTTGACCTCAAGAATCCAGTCTTTAATTAAAGGAATTACCACTTCTTTCCCATCCAGATTGGTCACAAAATAATTCTGAGCCGTCTGGTCGTTTACAGAACGAATAACACCACAATTGTTATCATGCTCATCAAAAATTTCATACCCTATAATCTCGTGATAATAAAATTGGTTACCTGATAATTTCGGCAAAGTACTCAGCGGCAGATAAACGTTTTTGCCTAAAGACTGATCTACCAAAGCTTCAGAAGAGTTTTTGAAGGCAAGATTCAGAGCATCAAGCTTACTCCATGAAGATTTTTCAATGAAAAAAGGAACCAAAAGACCGTTGATTTCCACGAAAATAGAATCCAGATTTTTGTAAAGTTCAGGTTGGTCTGTATCTAATTTAAGAATTACGTTTCCGGCAAGACCGTGTCTGCGGGTAATTTTTCCTAAAAAATAGCAATCTTCTTTTTTCATGTTGCAAATATAAAAAACCTTGAAGGTTAAATTAAAAAAGACACGAAAAAATCGTGCCTTTATTCTGTATCTTGTTGTAAGATTAAGCCTGAGTTTCTTCAGTACCTTCTGCTTCAGCAGCAGGCTCTTCAGTAGTTTCAGCAACCTCTTCTGCAGGTGCATTGGCAGCCTCTTCAGCAGCTTTAGCATCAGCAATTACCTGAGCAGCAGCAGCAACTCTGGCTTCGTTTACTTTAACTTCAGCATCCAAAGCAGCTTTCTTAGCATCAGCTTTCGCAGTAGATAAACCTTCTACTTTACCTTGCACTTTAGCATCTTTAGACTCTAACCATGCAGCAAATCTCTTTTCTGCTTCAGCCTCATCAAAAGCACCTTTAGCCACACCACCTTGTAAGTGTTTTTTGTAAAGAGCACCTTTATAAGAAAGAATAGCTCTAGCCGTATCAGTTGGTTGAGCACCGTTGTTTAACCACTTTACAGCAGCATCAACGTTCAAATCAATTGTAGCAGGGTTTGTAATTGGGTTGTAAGTACCTAACTTTTCGATGAATCTACCATCTCTTCTAGCTCTTGCATCTGCAACCACGATGTGGAAAAAAGGTCTCCCTTTAGATCCGTGTCTTTGTAATCTGATTTTTACTGACATAATGTTTGAATTTTATGGGAACTCGTCCCGATTAAATATTTAAGTGTGCAAAGATAGGAAAAAAGTTTAATATTCAATATCTAAAATTCAAAATCATATTACATATTAAATTTCAAATCACAAATTTCCAATTTCAAATCTTGAGGAGCCGGGAACCTGCTGTCCACTATATCTTTTGCTCTTCGTACCTCATCACAAAAGGATGCCGTTCCCATCAGGGCTATGGTGTTTTGTGTCAAACAACATTTTTTCACTTCGACAAAAACCCGTCTCAATTTAAGAATCATAATCTTTTAAATAAAGAATTGTGACATTTCACAAACTGTTACATTACTACACCCTTACACTGTTACATTGCTACACTGCCACATTGCTACACTGTTACATTGCTCTATTAATCAACCTTCCCCAAATAAAAAAGCCCCAGACACTTCTGGTTTTCCTCAATCGTCAAAGAATCTTTCAAATGATCAACAATCTTCGGTGAGCTCCAGTAGCATCCTACTCCATTCGCTGTACAGGTCAGATACATATTCTGAACCGCCATAGATACCGCCGCAATTTCTTCCCATTCAGGAACCATTCCGCTGAAATTAACAACGATAGAAATCACCGCATCGGCTTTATTGATCTTAAAACCAATATCATTGTATTTCTTCTCCAGAAAAACCTGTGGCGCCTGAGTTGATTTATAGATTTGCTGCATTTCTAAAGCCAATTTCGCTTTCTCTTCACCTTTAAAAATTTTAAAACGCCAGGGTTTTGTTCGTTTATGATTGGGAGCAAACGTCGCCGAATTCAAAATCTCATCCAAAATCTCCGGAGAAATTTCCGGTTTACTGTAATCTTTCGGGAAAATACTTCTGCGTTGCTCAATGATCTCTTTTAAAACTTCTGCTTTATTCATGTAGACAAATTTAGGGAAAAGCAGGAAGATGGAAGCGGGATGACAGAAGTTTTTCGGGATGCGGGAAGCGGGATGCGGGATGCGGGATGCGGGATGCGGGATGCGGGATGCGGGATGCGGGATGCGGGATGCGGGATGCGGGATGCGGGATGCGGGGCGGGATGCGGGATGCGGGATGCGGGATGCGTAGCAAAATTAAATATTGCTGCTTCTTTCGCAAAATTTTCACCGATAAATATTCATGAATTTTGATTCACATACCACGAATGCACGATATTAAATTTTACTTGTGAAAAATTTGTGCATTCAAGATATTACACTTGGCTTTTTTAAATTGTATCTTGTCTCTTCCACTAGGATCTTTTAACTTTTTACTGGCTTTTTTAACTTGTATCTTGTCTCTTTCAAATCACTTCCTCAATTTTCTGATAAATTTTATTCAAAGTAAATTCTTCCCCAGCTTTCATTCCCATAATCTTTTTGGCCATAGGACTTTCGGGGGAAATGGCGTAGAAACGGTCGCCTTCAAAGAAAAACTCACCCAAGGAAACCGAAATATAAAAACGGGCTTTATTGGTGATGACTAATGAACCTAATTTTGCGTGCTCAGATTCCGAGATCAGGACTTTTTTCATCTGCTGCTGCATGTTTTTCAGGTTCGCCATCTGTTTGTCCAGATGATAGATTTCTTCCTGCATTTCTTCACGGATGGAATCGTATTTCGAAGTTTTTTTAACTTCACGGCTCGCTTCAAGGGTAAAATTCAAAAAAAACTCCAGCGTTTTTACTTTCCCTGAAATCATGTCCCGCACAAAAATCCGCAAATTATTTTTATTGTAAGTCGCCTTCTGCATACATCTTAATCTTTACCTAAAGATAATATTTTTTTAATTATCAGGATCAAAAAAACCGCCACTGTGAAGAAACGGTTTAGAAATTTTTATTTCGGCTTGTTCTGCTCAATATTTAAAGCATCAATCTTTCTGTCGTCTTCTTCCCTTCTTTTCTGCATTTGCTGAACATTTCTGTCCATGTCACTCTGATTACCTTCCATGTAATTTTTATCCTGATAATTTGCATTCGTTTCTTTTCCCGGCTTCACTGTACAGGATGCAGACAAAAAGCTTAAGCAGACAGCAATAAACAATAAGTACTCCTTTTTCATTAAATATTTTTTTCAAAAATATATTTTATTTTATATCGGTTCTAAACTTTAACTAAAGATTATAATTCGGAAGTACTCATTAGTAATTTTTAACAAAAAAACTGCTTCCAAAAAATTAGAAACAGTCTTAAATATCAATGCCGACAGGGCTTATTTCTCAACCAGAGCTTTCAGATTGGCAAAACCTTCATCGTAAGATTTCCCCATCTGGTAATCCATCATCGGGCGCATCAGTTTAATCCACGTTTCCTGCCTGGTATCCATCGTCCAGGTGACTTTTGTAGCATTTCCTTGAGATGTCAAAACCATGTCAGAGGTTGACTGTCCTTCAAAAGGTCTTTTGAAAATCATTTCTGTTCTTTGCTTTTCGTTCGGGATGAGTTCTTTAATTTCCTGACAACCCGCTCCAGCGTCGTTATTTTTACTGTCCCAACAGTATTTGTCGCCCACTTCCCCGGAATTTCCGCTGTACACGACCTTCATATTTTTATCCAGTTTCATCCAAGGATTCCAGCTGTTGAAAGATTTCATGGAGCTAATCTGTTGCCATACTTTTTCTTTGGGAGCATTAATGACGACAGATTTCTCGAAATGATAATTTTCACCGAAAGCCAACATGGCAACCGCTGCATACACCACCAGTAAAATGATTATTCCTCCGATAATTTTTAAAAATGTTTTCATAGTTTGATTTTTAAATAGAAATCAAAATTATATCTTTTTAAACATATCTTTCTTTTCTTATGACAAGATAATATCAAAATGAAGCATTTTTGTCAGAATCTTTTCACGAGGCATCTTATTTGAGTTTAATATACGATTCAATTAATTAAATTTACCCTAAAAAATAAATCAATGAATATTTTAACAGAAAAATTCAACACACCATATCATTCAGCGCCGTTTGACCAGATTAAAAATGAAGATTACCTTCCCGCTTTTAAAGATTTAATTGAAAAATCTGAAGCAGAAATCGACTCAATCATCAACAATTCAGACGAACCAACCTTTGAAAACACTGTAGAAGCTCTGGCTTTTTCGGGCGAACAGCTGGACAGAGTTTCCAATATCTTTTTTAATTTGAATTCTGCCGAAACCAGCGATGAATTACAGCAGATTGCTCAGGAAGTTTCACCAATTTTAACAGAGTATTCTTCAAAGATTTCTCAAAACGAAGCTCTGTTTAATAAAATAAAAAAAGTTTACGACCAAAAAGAAAAGTACAGTCTGAACGAAGAACAGCAAATGCTTTTGGATGAAACCTACAAAGGTTTTGTAAGAAGCGGCGCGCTTTTAAATGAGGAAGACAAGGAAAAATTAAAGAAAATCAACATGGATTTATCTTTAAAATCGCTTCAGTTCGGGCAAAATGTGTTAGCTTCAACCAATAATTATTTTAAACACATCACAAGCAAAGAAGATTTAGCGGGAGTTCCCGAAGCGGTTATCGGGCAGTATGCGGAAGAAGCCAAAGAGAGAAATCTGGAAGGCTGGGTAGTTACTTTGCAGTATCCAAGCTATATCCCGTTTATGACTTATGCTGAAAACCGTGAATTAAGAAAGGAAATCGCATCAGCGAACGGTAAAAAATCTTTTGACGGCGGCGAATTTGACAATCAGAATTTAATAAAAGAATTGCTGAACTTAAAACAGCAGAAAGCTGAACTTTTAGGTTATTCAAATTACGCAGATTATGTTCTCGAAGAAAGAATGGCAAAATCTCCAACGAAAGTAATCGACTTTCTGAATGAACTTCTGGTAAAAGCAAAACCGTACGCAGAAAAAGAAATTGAAGAATTAAAACCTCTTGCGAAAGCTGATGGCATCGACGAAATGCAGGGTTACGACCATGCTTTTTATGCAGAAAAACTCCGAAAAGCAAAATATGATTTAAACGATGAAGAACTTAAACCTTATTTTCCACTAGAGCAGGTTCAGGAAGCGGTTTTCGGATTATCAAAACAGCTTTTCGGGCTGACCTTTGTGGAAAGAAATGATGTTCCGAAATATCATGAAGATGTGAAGGTTTATGAAGTTTATGAAGCGGGAAGCGGGGAGATGGAAGATGGAAGTTGGAGGATGGAAGATGGACGCAAAACGCAAGACGCCAATAGTCAGCAGCCAGCGGGATTTAAAGCCTTGCTTTACGTAGATTATTTTCCAAGAAAAGGCAAGCGTGCCGGAGCGTGGATGACGAGCTATAAAAACCAGTATCAGAAAGATGGTGAAAATTCCCGTCCGCATATTTCAATTGTATGTAATTTCAGCAAGCCAACGAAAGATACACCGAGTTTGCTGACGTTTCAAGAAGTCACGACATTGTTCCATGAGTTTGGTCATGCGCTGCACGGAATGATGGCGAACACGCAATATCCTAACCTTTCCGGAACTTCGGTGAAATGGGATTTTGTAGAATTACCTTCTCAGTTTCTGGAAAATTTCTGCTACGAACCTGAATTTTTGAAAACTTTTGCCGAACATTACAAAACCGGCGAAGTTCTTCCTGATGCAAAGATTGAGAAAATTGCTTTGTCGAAAAACTTTATGGAAGGTTACCAGACGATGAGACAGCTTGGTTTCGGGATTTTGGACATGAATTACCACACAAAAGTTGGAGACTTGGAGCGTTTGAGTGTGAAGGAGTTTGAGGATTCATACACCAAAGCAACTCAATTGTATCCTGTAAATCCTGAAACAGCGATGAGTCCGAGCTTTTCACATATTTTTCAGGGGGGATATTCTGCGGGATATTATTCTTACAAATGGGCAGAAGTTTTGGATGCCGATGCCTTCCAGTATTTTAAAGAAACCGGAATTTTCAATCCTGAAACGGCAGCAAAATTTAAAGTATTGCTTTCTTCAGGCGGAACAAAAGACCCGATGGAATTGTACAAAAATTTCAGAGGAAGTGAGCCGAAGGTTGAGAGTTTGCTGAAGAGGGCGTTTGGGTAGAATTTTTCTAAAATACATAAATATCCGTTCTAATTAATAGGCAAAAATCAGCAGTCACTTTGTCATTCCGGAGGAATCTCAACACACTGAAATTTAAATAGTCTAGATTCCTACGGAATGACAAACAAACCGTTCAAAACTAAATATCAAGTATTACCGATATGCGATAAAAATATTGTAAACTCCATGAAGCAAAATGCTTTTTTGGAGTTTTTCTTTGAAAAGTCACAAAAGCTCCAAACACATTAGATATTTGAAGTCAGTTATTTAATTACTGAGAAGAGCAGAGTAGTTTTTGAAAGTCTATGATTTTCATCTTAAATACTTCAAACTTTATTATTTTTGACAAAACTATCCATTATGAAAACATTGTCAAGCTTGTTACTACTTTTTTCCATTAAAAGTTTTTCTCAAAGAAGAAATTATTTTCCTGATTCAGATAGAATCCTCAACTGCAATTTAATTGATCATGGAAATTTTGCCAGAGATGATAAAAAAACTCTAAAAATAAAATTTCGCAAAAATAAGATGATTGAAATTTGGGGAGACAGAAAAATCATCATTGAAAGTTCTTTAAAAATGATTGATAAGTGTACATTTGAGACTGAGATCAAGAAAATTAAAACGAAACTTACATCCCAGGACAACATTCATTACGTCGGTAGAAAGACAAAATATGAAATTGTGGAAACAGGAAAAAAATATGTAGTTCTAGAATACTCTTGTAATGAAGACCGAAATGCTTGCACTGAAATTTTAGAAAAAGTAAAATGAGATACCTCCTCACCCACCTACAAACCTCTCGCCTCCACTTCCGAAAACTACAACCTTCCGATTTTGAAATCTGGCTGGAACTATTCAAAGACCAGCACACCGTAAAAATACTCGGAATGCATGCTTTTAGAACGCCAGAAGAACGCTGCGAAAAATGGTTTGAATGGACTTTCCACCGCTACGAAAACAATCTTGGCGGACAAAACGTTTTGATTTTAAAGGAAACTGATCAGCTCATCGGACAATGTGGATTATTGGTTCGTGAAGTCGAAAATGAGTTTGAACTGGAGATTGCCTACTCTATTCTTCCGCAATTTCGTAGACAGGGTTTTGCGATTGAAGCAGCAAAAAAATGCAGAGATTTTGCTTTCGAAAATGATTTTCACAACCGCTTAATTTCAATTATTCATCCTGAAAATTTAGATTCGAAAAACGTTGCTCTGAAAAACGGGATGACTTTCAAAAAACAGATTGAATACTCCGGAAATACGATGGATTGGTTTCAAATTGAAAAGACCGCTTGGAAAAAATCAGATTAATTTGTGCATTCTAAAATCAATTCAGAAATTTGTAGGATGAGCAACATCACCGAGAGATTAGAAAAAGTAATTAAACTTCAGGCAAAAAGATGGGAAAATGAAGATCATTGGGATGACATCAATGACCTGCTGATTACAGAACTGCAGGACATTCTAAAAACCGAGCCTCAAAATACTTCCGCTTACATCAATCTCGGAGCCGTTTTGTGCGATTCCGGTGAATACAAAGGCGCGCTGGCTGCTCTTAAAATTGCCCAGCAGCTTGGTTCAGAAGATAAAAATCTCTACACCAATTTAGCTATTGTGATGGTTGATATGGGTAAAGATCCCGAAGAATATCACGAATATCTGGAAATTGCTGAAGAAATGCAGGTAAATCCGCTTACTTTTAAAGCTTATTTTGATCCACACGCTTATTAATTGTGTCAATTGTACATATTGTTCCACAAGGAACACAAAGTTTTTTTCTCAAAGTTTACTAAGTCGTCTGTTCATATAAATCCTGCACGATTACAAACAACAAATAATCAAGATTGGTAATTTGTAAGCGAGGAAAAAGAACATGTATTCCTTTAATGAATGTCAGTTTCTAATCATAACAATAAATTCCGCATTCATATTATCAATGACACCTTTAAAATTAAATTACTATTACTTAAGGTCAATCATAATTCCTTTTTTTAGTTTACACTTTACAAAACCTAAAATACTAAATACTTTAACTTAAAGTAGCACTAAAATCACTTCAGCCCTCAAAAACTTGGCTCTTTTTACTTTTTACTTGTCTCTTTTCATTAAATTTGCCCATCAAAAAAAGCTAAAGCCGAAAGCATTTAGCAAAAAGCAACAAATATGACTTCACAGGAAATAAGACAACAGTTTTTAGACTTTTTTCAATCTAAACAACACCTCATCGTTCCTTCGGCGCCAATCGTGCTGAAAGATGATCCGACTTTGATGTTTTCAAACTCAGGAATGACGCAGTTTAAAGATTATTTTTTAGGATATAAAGAGCCTAAAGCCTCAAGAATTGCCGATACACAGAAATGTTTAAGAGTTTCCGGAAAGCACAATGATCTGGATGATGTAGGTCGTGACACCTATCACCACACGATGTTTGAGATGTTGGGAAACTGGTCTTTTGGCGATTATTTCAAAAAAGAAGCAATTACCTGGGCCTGGGAATTGCTGACAGAAGTGTACGGAATTCCGAAGGAAAATCTTTACGTGACCATTTTTGAAGGCGACGAAAAAGAAAATCTGGATAGAGATACCGAAGCTTACGATTTGTGGAAACAGTTCGTTTCTGAAGACCGAATCATTAACGGAAATAAGAAAGACAATTTCTGGGAAATGGGTGCCAGCGGGCCTTGCGGACCTTGTTCTGAAATTCACGTTGACCTGAGAACTGCAGAAGAAAAAGCTAAAATTTCAGGACTGGAATTGGTGAATAACGACCATCCACAGGTGGTTGAAATCTGGAATCTTGTATTCATGCAGTTCAACAGAAAAGCAGACGGTTCTCTTGAAAATCTTCCTGCAAAACACATCGATACCGGAATGGGCTTCGAGCGTCTTTGCATGGCTTTACAGCAGAAAGAATCCAATTATGATACTGATGTTTTCACACCTTTGATTGCCAAGGTTGAAGAACTTTCCGGGAAAAAATATACCGGAATTTTAACGGACGAAAAAGACATTGCTATCCGTGTAGTTGTTGACCACATCAGAGCAGTTTCTTTTGCGATTGCAGACGGACAGTTGCCTTCTAGCGGAGGTGCAGGCTACGTCATCAGAAGAATTTTAAGAAGAGGAATTTCTTATGCTTACCGATTTTTAGACAGAAAAGAACCTTTCCTTTACCAATTGGTTGAAGTTCTGAATGAGCAAATGGGCAAGTTTTTCCCTGAGCTTGAAAAACAGCAGAGTTTGGTTACTGAAGTGATTAAAAGTGAAGAAGAATCTTTTTTAAGAACCATTGAAACAGGTTTAGTTAGAGTTGATAAATTAATTCAGCAGACGATTGCGACTAACCAAAAATTTTTACCAACACTTGAAGTTTACGAATTGTACGATACTTATGGCTTCCCTGATGATTTAACGAGAATTATTGCGGAGGAAAAAGGTTTAGCAATTGATGAAGAAGGCTTTGAAGCTGAAAAAGAAAAACAAAGAAAACGTTCTCAACAAGATTCTGCTCAGAAAGTTTATGATTGGGTGACTTTGGAAGAAAAGCCTGAAAACTTTGTAGGTTACGACAAAATTGAGTCTGAAACTTACATCACAAGATACAGAAAAGTAGAAAATAAAGACGGCGAATTTTATCAGGTAGTGCTGAGCAACTCCCCTTTCTATCCTGAAGGTGGTGGACAAATCGGTGATAAAGGTGTTCTCGAAAATGCAACTGAAAGCTTTGAAGTTCTGGAAACCAAAAAAGAAAACGGATTGATTATTTCCTTGATCAACGGACTTCCGAAAGATGCCGGAGCGGTTTTCTACGCTAAAGTGAACGCTACAGAAAGAAAAAATTCTCAGGCAAATCACTCTGCAACGCACCTGTTGCACGAGGCTTTGAGAGAAGTTCTGGGAACTCACGTTGAGCAGAAAGGTTCATTTGTGGGTCCTGATTATCTGCGTTTCGACTTCTCGCATTTCAGCAAAATGACGGAGGAAGAGCTGGCTTTAATTGAGGAGAAAGTCAATGCAAAGATTAAAGAAAATATTGCTTTGCAGGAATTCAGAAACATCCCAATCCAGGAGGCGATTGACAAAGGTGCGATGGCATTGTTTGGCGAAAAATATGGCGACAGTGTGAGAATGATCCAGTTTGGAACTTCAAAAGAACTGTGTGGAGGAACTCACGTAAGACATACCAGCGAAATCGGTCATTTTAAAATCAATTCTGAAGCTTCTGCAGCTGCGGGAATCAGAAGAATTGAAGCGATTTCCGGAGATAAATCTGAAGCGTATTTTAAAGGTCTGGAGAAGCAGGTGGTTGAATTATCTCAATTGCTGAAATCCAAAGACATCGTAAAATCAATTGAAAAACTGATAGACGAAAACGCTTCACTAAAATCTGAAGTGGAATCTCTGAAAAAAGAAAAAGCAAAAGGCGAAATCGGCGACTGGAAAACGGCTTACGAACAAAAAGGCGACAAGCTTCTTTTAGTAAAGAAAACCTCTCTTGATGCTGGTTCTGTAAAAGACATCGTCTTCCAGCTGAAGAAAGAAATCCCTACTTCTATTACGATTGTTTTATCCGATGCAGACGGCAAACCGATGATTACTGTTGGCGTTTCCGACGATCTCGCAGGAATCTATCAGGCAGGAGCATTGATTAAAGATTTAGCCAAAGAAATCCAAGGCGGCGGCGGCGGAAATCCGGGCTTCGCAAGTGCAGGAGGAAAAAATCTGGATGGCTTGGAAAATGCGTACCAGAAGGCATTGAATCTTTAATTAATTTCTAATAACATTACCGTTTTGCGGTTTTTATAATAAACAATCCCTTTCAGCTTGAAAGGGATTTGTTTGTATGTAATGACACCTTAATCCTACCATCACTGCATTCGTCACTTCGAGTAGAGTTTTGCAAAAACTCGTATCGAGAAGTTTATGATAGAATGACTTGAAGTCTACGGTTCACGGGTTCTCGATACATTTTTCTCCGCTGCGCTGCGAAAAACAATCGAACTGACGGGGGATCGACTGATGGATGACTAATTTATCATGTAAACGAACGTCACTTCGAGTAGGTTTTTGAAAAAAATTGTATCGAGAAGTTTGTGATTCATGGGGTGTCTTTTGATCACGGGTTCTCGATACATTTTTCTCCGCTGCGCTGCGAAAAACACTCGAACTGACGGGGATCGAACTGATGAAGCTACTTTGTATCGCATAAACAAGTCGTCACTTCGAGTGATTTTTGAAAAAAATTGTATCGAGAAGTTTGTGATTCATGGGGTGTCTTTTGATCACGGGTTCTCGATACATTTTTCTCCGCTGCGCTGCGAAAAACACTCGAACTGACGGAGATCGAACTGACGAGGAAACTTCTTTTTCAAAACTTGATAAAAAGTTTCAGATTTTTGAAAAAAATTGTATCGAGAAGTTTGTGATTCATGGGGTGTCTTTTGATCACGGGTTCTCGATACATTTTTCTCCGCTGCGCTGCGAAAAACACTCGAACTGACGGGGATCGAACTGATGAAGCTACTTTGTATCGCATAAACAAGTCGTCACTTCGAGTAGGTTTTTGAAAAAAATCGTATCGAGAAGTTTGTGATTCATGGGGTGTCTTTTGATCACGGGTTCTCGATACATTTTTCTCCGCTGCGCTGCGAAAAACACTCGAACTGACGGGGATCGAACTGATGAAGCTACTTTGTATCGCNGTATCGAGAAGTTTGTGATTCATGGGGTGTCTTTTGATCACGGGTTCTCGATACATTTTTCTCCGCTGCGCTGCGAAAAACACTCGAACTGACGGGGATCGACTGATGGATGACTAATTTATCATGTAAACGAACGTCACTTCGAGTAGGTTTTGAAAAAACCGTATCGAGAAGTTTTTGTTTTAAAGACAAATTTTGTCCTTCGGTTCACTGGTTCTCGATACATCCCGATTTCATCGGGACACTCGAACTGACGAACGACTGACGAGCGACTTTGTATCGTGTAATCGACTCGTCACTTCGAGTAGGTTTTTGAAAAAAACCGTATCGAGAAGTTTGTGATTCATGGGGTGTCTTTTGACACGGGTTCTCGATACATTTTTCTCCGCTGCGCTGCGAAAAACACTCGAACTGACGGAGATCGAACTGACGAGGAAACTTCTTTTTCTATGACGTCACTTCGAGTAACGTAGCAAAGCGGAGTGTATCGAGAAGTTTTTGATTGAAAGACAGGTTTTGTGCTTCGGTTGACTAAGTTCTCGATACATTTTTCTTCCACTTCGTTGCATAAAAACACTCGAACTGACGTACGAATGACAAGGACAAATGACTGAGTGTTTACTTACACAGGATCCGTCGGCGCCACTTCCGGCAAACCGCTTGGGGTGTCGTAGATGATGTAGTCGTTGTATTTGGCTTCGTTGGTTTCGTAGAAAATATCCTGTCCGATGCCTGCATATTTTACGAGCAGTTGGTACAGAATATTGAGGGCTTCTACTCTACCTTCGGCGGCAACATCACGGTCGGAAATTCCCTGAGCCTGTGCATCAATGGCGAGATCCAGAGTATCGCGTTGTGTAATCAGGGTGTTGATTTTGTCCTGGGTAAGACCTTCACCTGAAAGTTCAGTAAGGTATTTTTCTGCGGTGCTGCTCATAATTTTGGCGACACGTACAATCTCGGCATCGCTTTGCTGACTGATTAACGCATTGCCGAATTCCTTGTATTTGGCACTGAACTGTCCGAAAACATTTTCTGTCATATTGAAAATACTGCGCATGGATTTTTCGAGGGCTTTTCTGGCAGCATCTTTCTGTTCGGTGAGGTTGATTTTGATGGCTTCGAGCTGTTCATCGCTTGGGAAACTGTCTACGTTGCTACGTGCAGTCATCAGTTCGGTCTTTTTTGCGGGGCTGTAGCCACGGTCTGTGAATTCGGCAATATCTCTGTCGATTAAACCGATGAACTCATCTGCTTTTTGTTTCAATACGGAATCTGCTAATTTGAAATCACGCAATACCTGTTCTTTTTTCATAATGAATTTGTTTTTGTGTTTATAATATCGTTTTGAAATCTAAATTTCTCTTTGGTGTTCATTCATCAACTTTCACAAAAAGCCTGTAAAGTATTGATAAATAACAAATTGTACTTGATTGGCTCTTCGGAGTGGTTGATTGCCTCTTCGGAATGGTTGAACGGCTCTTCGGAGTACTTGACTGGCTCTTCGGAACGGTTGATTGTCTTTACGGAGCACTTGAACAACCTTTCGGAACAGTTGAATGCCTCAACGGAACACTTGTTTGCCTTTTCTGAACTGTTGAAGCGGTCTTCAAACTTCTTGAGCGACCCAACGGAATGCTTTACCGGTTCCTGAATTTAAAAAGTTGTTGGTTAGAATTTGGGGTGTTGTGGGATCCAATGGTGCCGGAAACCTGCGCATGAACTGCGGGATTATTTTTATAAATCATCATTTTGTTTTTTGTTGTTCTTGAAACAAATATAAAAATATTTTTGAATAGTATGGGATTTGAGTTTTAATTTTTTGAAATGAGAAAACCTCGCGGGAGGGCGAGGTTTAATTTACAGAAAATAGACAAACTTAATAGACGGCTCCTTTAAATATAACCTCTACTTTTTGCAAAACTTAGAAATGAAAAATATTCAATTTCAGAATCATAATTTTCTTGAACTAAAATAAACAAATCCTGCTTTCTAGAAGTTTGATAATGATTATCTTCTAAGTATTGATTCAATAAATTTTCAATCCTTTCTCTTGAATTATTTATACTTACGAAAATAGCAAGCTGATAATTATATTTTTCTAAATAAAGATTTAACTTAAAAAAATCCCACATAAATCTATTCGATGGAAGATGAAATTCTGTTTTAAATTCCATAATGAGTTTTTGGTTTTCAGGATTTCTGTCAATTTGATTTTTATGAATGAAAAAATCAGGAATTGTCTCAAATTCAACACGTCCATTCGCCTCTTCTCCATAATTTTTTCGAAGCTTATTATAAAACCTTTCTACAATGGGATCATTATGTTCAGAATATATAAATTTTTTGATGATTTGAAGCTGGCGGTGTAAATCTAGCCTATTAGGAATTTCACCTTGCAATTCTTGCATAGCATAAAATTCATTAAATTTTGTAACAAAGTTATTTTCATAAGTGCTAAATCGAAAACCTCTATCATTTATTTGATCAGGCACAAAAACCTCACGAGGAACTTCATAATCTCGGCGATTTATCATTTTTATGGTTTTGATAACATTCTTTACTTCGTTAATATGTTTCATATTTTCTAATATTATTTTTTTTATAGTAACTGAGATTTTATAATTTAAATTGAATTATTTTACTATAATTATAACACTACTCTTTTTTTTCTAATCTTAATAAATCTTCCCTATAAACATAAATATATTTTTTTCACGTGAACTATATATCATAGAATTAACCAATTTACTAAATCTTCAATTTCTGTGTGGTCATCAGGAATAATCATCGATAAGTCTTCGTTGTCTAATCTTGAATTAAATGTAGCCCAACCATTTTCATTTTTAGGAATGTTTCCTAAATGGTCTTCTATTGTTCCTTTAGTCCACACGTAAATGTTTGCGGCCAACATTTTAATTTTTACTGCTTCAATATGTGATTTTACTGCATTTTCAGTTGCTAATAATCTAAATGCAGAAGCGGCAGACATTGAACTTCCAGAATTTGTTGGCCAACCATTGTTCAAATTTATTGAATGAGTTGAAGCAATTAGAGCTAAGTGTCCTTTAATTGCCATAACATCAACATCTCCAAGACTTAAAAATCCATCTTTTTCTCCATTTAAAAGCGCAAAATCTAAATCAACTACAGCTTTTGTGGGAATATCCATTGTTGACAAAACTAGCATGGCTTTTCTGGTATTCCCAGATCCCCCCATCGAAACTAATGCTGTTTTATGTAATCCCAACGTTCTCTCGGTAACTTTTTGAATTATCGATGGTAATAATCTATTTTCTGTTGTACCTTCTGCCAAAATTACTCTTTCAGAAAAAAGGATATTAGAAGAATAACTTAAAGAAAATATTAATTCTAATTGACTTGGAGCAGAAGTAACTACTGTAGGAATGGCAGAACGAAGTGAATTTCTTTTATGTGTTCCTTGTGTATCATTCTTTCTAATTAAAATTGTATTTCCGACATCTTTTGACGTAATCATAAAGGGAGAATGAGTAGAAAAAATAACTTGATATCCCTCATGTGACAATAATTTTAAAGAATCTCTTAAAATTTCTATTGCTTGTGGATGAAGATAAAGTTCAGGTTCGTCTATTAAAAGAATTGTGTTAGAAAGTTGGTCTTCAGCTTCTTTTTTTATATCAGCTAAATGTCGTATTAAAGCCATTTGAATTGACCTTTGAGCACCATGTCCTAAAGATGAAACATCTCTTCCCAAAGGATTAAGATTTTCAAAAACTTTAATAGTTCCTTTGGAGAAAACCTCCTTTAACTCCGGAGTTGGTACATGAACTTTAATATTTACTCCTGGAAAAAAAGACTCAACTTTTCCATTAACTGCTGTATCAAAAGCATTCAACTCTGTTGCTCTTGAAGTTCCATCAACATCTAATAAATCTCTAATTCCATCTAAGGCAGTTTGCACTTGAGTGCTGTAACTAGTTTGAATAGGACCAATGATTTCAGCTAATAATTTTCCAATAGTTGTTGTAGTTTTAGATTTACTAACATCTTCCTCTGAATCTTCCATTGCGCCAATATGGATGGGTTCAGGAAATAATATTTGAATTGCTTGGTCTAGCCCAGTTGGATTAATTCTCCATTCATTTTGATTTCCAATATTTTGAGGATCCCTTACGAGAAGTTTAATTTGAGCAGCAGTAGCATTAGGAATAGGCTGAATTCTTTTAATCTGAAGAGAATTACCGAACAAGTAAGGCTCAATAGATGTTCGTTGATTGGTGGGAAGTTGACTTAATATTTCTTCTGTGATTCCTGATATTTCACCTTCAATTTCTACTGCAATGGTAGCATCGTTAAAGCTATAGTCACTGAGAGTTGATTTCCTTAATAGCCATTTAATAGCCTCAAGGATATTACTTTTTCCAGCATTATTATATCCTACTAATGGTGTAAAAGATGTTAATTCAAAAGACTCATTTCGAATAGATTTAAAATTTGTAATTGTAATTTCTGAAAGTAAATGTGACATTTTATGAGGGATTCGTTAATAGTAACTAACAAAATTGACTTTAAACAAGAAGTAATAGTCAAAATATAATTTGCTAAAAATAATAAATATTCACGGTAGCAAGAGATTTTATTATAATCCAGTATGAAAAATAAAAAATATCCTATATTCTCGATATAAAAATTCATAACTTCAATTGACGCAAGTTGTCAACAATAGAAATAATAATTCATTATAAAACCCCTAAAAACTCTTAAATAAAACCTCTTTTCTCATTCTTTCGGGAATTGAAGAATATAAAAATCAGCTGTATTCCATTGAAATACAGCTGATTTTATTTTTAACAAAACATTATATTTCCCCACCTCATTTTATTTCACACTATTCAATAGTTTTGCTGCATCAATACTATTTCAATGAATAAACTTTTATCCGCTCTCTTTTTGTTTTTCACTGTCTTTTATTTCAGCCAGAATCAGCTGAAAGTTTTAAACAAAACCAATAAACAACCCATCGCCAATGCCGCCGTTTACTGTGATGATGCTTTGCTGGGGAAAACAAATATCCACGGAGTTTTGTCCTTTAAAACGAAGTGCAAAAAAGTGGAAATTATTGCCAATAATTTTGAGGATGCCACAGCTGATGTCAAGAAAAATGCAGAAGTTTTTCTGAATCCGCTTTTTGAAAAAATGCAGAATATCGACAAGATTGTGATTTCCAGCAAAAGCGATGACCGTGCTTTGAAAATCCTGGATGAATTCAACAAAAGAGAAAAGGAAAACTCTCCGAAGTCTCTGGATTCTTATGATTTTAAGTCGTACACCAAGTTCTCTATCGACGTAGACAAGGATTCGATTGACATTTACAAAAACTTTCTTTCTGTGAGAAAAGATTCCCTTTCAAAAGTGGAAAAGAAAGAGTTGAAAATGAAGCCTAAAGAAATCAAAGATTCGCTGATTGGCGAAGAGTTTATCGAAGCTTCACAGGAATCGCAGATGTTTCTCTGGGAAAAAGCAACGGAGTATAAATACTCTCAAAAGTTTGGCGAGAAAACCAATATTTTAGATAACAGAATGTCGGGTTTTAAAAATCCGATTTATGAAGCGCTGGCGATTAATATTTCAAATTTAAACCGAACGCCGAGACAGCTGAAACCTGAAAACAGACAGCTTTTCTACTTTTTTCTTTCTGACACTATTCAGATTGACGGGAGAGATACGTATGTGATTAAATTCAAGGAGATTACAGACAAGAAAAAGCAGAATCCGAGAAAATTCAACGGCAATATTTTTATTGACACACAGACCTATGCACTCAAAAAATTTGAAAGTGTTAATAAAAAATCAAACGCCGGAAACATCGTCTCTGTCTGGAAACCCATCAACGGAAAATGGTTTCTCGACTATGAAGATATCAGGCTGAAAATGAGTGATCAGTCTTTTGACACTTCCAAAAAAGACAGCATAAAAGCGGGCGAAAAAGCAAAATACAACTCCAAAACTTTTGGAAATTACCTGTATGTGAAAAACCGCTTCTTCGATTTTGAACTGAATAAGGAGCAGAAAGCCAATGAGTTTAAAGGCTACTCTCTCGAATTACAAAACTCAGACGGCAACCTTCTCGACAAATACCGTACAGACAGCCTTACCACAAGAGAAAGTTCGACTTACGCCACTCTGGATAAGTTTGTGGAGAAGCACGATTTCGAAAAGAAACTCAGCTTTTTAACCCAATTAATGCGTGGAAATCTCCGCTACAAAATAATCGATTTTGATCTGACCAAATTTTTCAGCTACGACGAATATCAGGGATTGCGTTTAGGAGCCGGCGTCAAACTGAACGAAAAATTCAGTAAAACCATTTCTCCGGACGGCTATTTTGGTTACGGATTTAAAGATCACAGATGGAAATACGGTTTGGGAGTTGATGTAAAACTTTCACAGAAAAGAACTTCGGTTTTCAGAATTGATTATGTGGATGATGTCTTTGCAGCAGGGCGTTTCAGCAACAATATGTGGGACATGATGATGAATCTGGCAGACAATAATCTCGATCTTCACAATGCCAATTTTTACCGCAATCAAAAATGGGGAGCGTATTATTCTTACGATCTTTCGAATTCTTTAAGCATGAAAATCGCCTTGAATAAAGAGAAACAGAATGCACTGTTCGGCTATCAGTATCAGAATCTCGGGAACAGTTTTGACAATACCAGCGCAACGCTTTCCCTGAAATATTCGCCAAACGACAAAAACATCATGACCCCAAGCGGAAAATTCACCTTCGAAAAAGGCTTTCCACAGGTCTATATGAATTTTGAAAAAGGCTTCAATGCTTTAGGCGGCGATCTCGATTACCAAAGACTGGATGCGATGTTTGTGCATCAGTTCAGAACAAAACTCGGCTACACCAACATCAAACTTTTTGGAGGAATTTCGTCAGGAACGGCACCAATATGGAAGAATTTTGAAATTGCCGGTCACAGAGACGCCAATCCGAATGAATGGTATTCCAATATCAACACACCTTCCAATTTAGGTTTCACCACGATGCCTGCCGGAACTTTCTATGCCGATAAATTTGCAGGGATTAAAATAACACAGTACTTACCTTTCAGATTCCAAACTTTTGGAACAAGATACTCCAATATCGAACTTGAATATCAGTCGGCCATTGGAGCGTTTAAAAATCCTCAGGATCATCAGTTTAATTTTCAGGTTCTCGACCACAACTATCAGGAAGTTGGCGTCCTGTGGAACCGTTTTTTAGGCAGAAGTTTCGGGCTTGGATTTTCTTACAGACTTGGGCATTACCAGACGTCAGAATTTAAAGAAAATTTTGGAATAAAGTTGAAGTTTAATTTCTTGAACTAAATCCTCTCCCCAGCCCGCTGCGAAGGAAAGGGAATTGGAGTGAGCTATTTTGACTGTATTTTTTTTAAGGCAGGAATCTTTGGGTTTCTGCTTTACTGTTTTTTGAAAAGATCATCATTAATTTAAAAACATATTTCTTTTCCGCGGAAAATAATTTTAAAATTTAATCCAATGTATAATTTCTAAGACTGAATGCTTCAATTCAGATAAGCTGTGACCGCAGCGAAAATGTTCGGAAAATTTCATCAAAATCATCCTTTTTAGGGTTGGAAAAAATTGATCTTTATTGAATTTTAAAGCCTGTCTAAAACTTTTTTAGGTCTACCGGAAATTAAATTTAATACTTCTGCATAAACAGTACATTTCGCAAAATCATTGACAGGAAAATTTTATAAATTCATTATTTTGTGAAAATTATAAGCAGAATTCTTTTTGAAGTTCTGTTTTTTATTATCTTTTCAAAAAATTTAATTTATTCAGATGAAAAAACTATTCTTTGTTTTTGCCCTCGCTGCAATGTTGATCAGCTGTAAAAAATCTACCGAAACCAGAACTGCAGAATTTGTGAAAATGTACAATAACACCAGCGACATGATGGTGCGGAGTGCAGGATTCAAATCTACTAAAGCTACCACTACCCCAACCGGCGATGTAGACATTGAAATTAAAACCACCTATCTTGATAACGATATGGAAGCTGAACTGATGAAAAATGCAATTCCTGACATTATCGGACAGGCCATCCAGGCAGAACCGTCAGGTAAAGAACTTTTGGCGGAAGGTGTAAAATTTAACCTCAAAGTTTACAGTTCGAACGGGACGATGATGTCTGCCCAAACCATCGACAAAACCACAAAAAAAGGAAACATCGATCTTGAAGCCATCGCAAAAGGAGATACACCAAACAGCTCACAGCTGAATGAAATCCTTAAAGTTTTCAGTAAAAGTCTGCCGATTGTGGATAAAGCTTCGGGTGTAAAAATCGTTGCCATTAACGCAGATGCGGAAAACAATATCATTTATTCTGCTGAAGTTCCGGATCAGTACGCAGAGGTACTTGCAGCAGACGCAGCAGCACAGATTATGAAAGACGAAATGATGAGATCGCCGGACGTGAGACAGATTTTTTCTCAAACCGCCGCTCTGGGTGTTAACAACATCAAATACATCTACAAAGACAAAACAGGTAAAAAACTGAACGAAATCACTATCAAAAGAACAGATTTAAAATAATGAACAGTAATTCGTCGGTTTGGAAAACCATCCTTACAGTAGTTATTGTACTTGTGAGTATCGTTCGTATTGCTATGATGTGTAACAAAAGTTCACGAAGTTCATATTCTGATAATTCCTACAACGATGTGAGCTCACTGATGAGCCAGAATTTTAAGGGGCAGAAGGCATCAGAATCTGCGGACGATGCAGCATCGAACAGTCTTTTTTATGAAAGCTATGACAGCATCAGCCACCTCAGCGATTCTGAGAAAGATAATTACAGTGTTGTAAAGCTCAAAAAAGACTCTCTGATTATGCTTGATGTCTTTTCTAAAATCAATGTGGAATCTGGGTCTTATTTTCAGAAAAACTACGACGATACTCTGAGCTTAGCCATCAAACAAACGGATGACACGAGTATTTTTCTGCATTCATTTGATACCAAAAATGATCTGATGACCAATTTCAATGCAATAAAAAAGAAATTTGACATTAAAAATCTTGATCTGAAACTGGACGATAAAGAATCTAAGTTTGTGTCTTACAATTATCAGAAGAACGGAAAAAAAACTAAAGGCTATGCACTTTTAGCTGCAGACCAGGGGCATTTCACCGCTTTGGAAATTGAAAGCAATAGACTTTCTGAAAATGAACTTCAGGGTAAAGCATTTACACTTATTGCACAGATTGCCAAATAAAAAAACTCCCGAAAAAATAAATTTCGGGAGTTTTTTTTATCTCAAATTATCCTTTCAAAATTTTGTCCGGCGTAATCGGTAAATTTCTAAATCGTTTTCCTGTAGCATTGAAAATTGCATTGGCAATCGCCGCCGCAGAACCGATAATTCCCACTTCACCCAATCCTTTGGCACCACTGGCATTGAGATTAAAATCAGGTTTGTTGATAAAATCAACTTCGATAACAGGAACATCTGAATTTGTAGAAAAGTGGTAGCCCGCCAAATCATCTGCGACTAAAGCACCGATGCGTTTGTCTATAGTCATTTCTTCCATTAAAGCCATCCCTGTTCCGCCCACCACAGCACCAATAATCTGATTTTTTGCAGGCTTTTCGCTGACAATTTTTCCGCCGTCAACAACGCTTACAAACCGGTCGATCTTCACTTTTCCTGTCAGTTCGTTTACTTTTACTCTGCAGAAATGAGCTGCACCGGATGCAAATGCAAATTTCTTCTGAACATCGCCCGGCTCGGTAGTTTCTTCCACTTCAATTACGGTCAGTTTATTGTCTTCAAAAATCTTTCTAAAACTTACCGAAGCGGTTTTATTTTTAATTTTAACATCAGAATCAGACAAAATAACATCTGATGATTTTACGTTTTTAAAATCTGGATTTATATTTTGTGCAAATTTAATTAACTCACTTTTTAAAGCCTCAGCAATAGCATTGGAGGATGAACTGATCGAAGATAATCCCCTGCTACCGCCTTGGCTTGGAGCCTGCGGTAATGTAGATTTTCCCAGATCAACTTTAATTTTATCTAAAGGGATTCCTGTATTTTCATGCACAATATTTCGCATGGAAGTTCCGGTACCGGTACCAATGTCGGTCATTGCCGTTTTTAAAATAACATTTCCATTCACGTCCATTTCTAATCCTGCGCTTGCTTTTCCGCGGCCAGCCGTCCACATTCCGACTCCCATACCGTAGCCAATGAGCCAGTTTCCTTCTTTTTTCTGTCTTGGTTTCAAATCTCTCTGATTCCAGCCTATTTTTGCTGCACCTTTTTCCATGCATTCGCGGATGTAATTGGTAGACCAGTCTTTTCCACTTTCAGGATCTTTAACATCGGAAAGATTCTGAAGTCTGATGGCTAAAGGATCTTTATTCATTTTAAAACAAAGCTCATCAATTGCAGATTCCAGAGCAAAAGCACCTGTGCATTCGCCGGGGCCACGCATCCAGGTTGGGGTAGAAAGATTGAGCGGCACTGTTGCCATCTGTGTTTTCAGGTTTTCAAAACCGTAAGCCAAACGGCTGATTCTTGTAATATTTTCTAAGAAATTCTCATACAGAGACGTTGTATTTTTGCTGTCGTGTAATAATCCTGTAAACTTTCCGGAATGATCTGCTCCCAGTTTTACTTTTTGCCAGGATTCCGGACGGTAACCTACCAGACAGGACATCTGCTGTCTCGTCAACATCAGTTTTACCGGACGGTTGACTTTTTTTGCAGCCATCACGGCTAAAATTGTATTTGGCCAAACCCTTAAACCTGAACCAAAACCTCCACCCATAAACTCGGTGATAACTTCAATATTTTTTGGCTGGATATCAAACAGTTTTCCCACCGTATTCTGAACGCCGTTGACGCCCTGGTTTTTATCGTATAATTTCAGTTTGTCATTTCCGTTCCAGATGGCGATGGTGGCGTGCATTTCCATTGGGTGATGCACTTCACCTTCGATATGATATTCCTGTTCCACACTGAAAGGAGACTTGCTCCATTGGTCAACAGTTCCTCTTTCTTTTCCATCATTTTTTAAAGAAACTGAAGGATGCGTACTTTTAAAATCAACATTTGCTTTGGTTTCCTGGTAGGAAGTTTTAACTAAAGAAGCTGCGTACTGAGCTTCCTCCAAAGTTTTTGCAACGACTACGGCAACGGGCTGACCTTTAAAATAAACCGTATCTGTATGCAACACTGGTAATCCCACTTTCGTTTCTTTGATTTTATCTTCAGAAAGTAGTCCGGGAACTGATGGTTTGTTGATATGCGTTAAAATATCCAAAACTCCGTCTGCAAGCTTTGCATCAGCAGTATCAACAGCTGTAATTTTTCCTGATGCTACCGTGCTTCCCACGATGACGGCGTAGGTTACGTTTTCTGTTCTATATTCCGCCGAATACTTGCCACGACCCGTCACTTTTGCCAAAGCTTCGGCGCGGCCTTCTTTTTCGGGATTAAAATCTAAATCATTGTCAAAAAATGCCATAATTAATTTTATTTTACGGATTTAAACTGTTTTGAAGTGCGGTAATGATTGCTCCCCGGAGCATCTCTTTTTTGAAACCATTTTTGGAAAGTGGTTTTATATCTTTTACAGCCAAATCTGCTGCTGCGGAAAAATTCTCGGGTGTGGGTATTTTGCCATTCAGAAACTTTTCAGCTTCGTACCATCGCCAGGGTTTGTGTGCCACGCCACCTGAAGCCAAACGGGAATCTTTAATTTTACCCCCTTCCAAATGCAAAGCGGCGGCAACTGAAACCAACGCAAAAGCGTAGGAAGAGCGGTCTCTCAATTTTACGTATGCATTGTTTTCTGCAAAATTATTTTGAGGAATTTCAATAGACTCAATAATTGAATTCTGAGGTAAATTATTGTCTAAATGAGGTGTATTGCCCGGCAAACGGTGAAAATCTTTAAAATGAATTTCTTCTTTTTTATTTTTAGAATTTCGGGTAAGAACAGTAGCATCCAGGGCGGCAAGTGCAATACAGAAATCAGATGGATGAACGGCCACGCAGTCTTCACTGTAACCTATTACGGCATTCATTCTGTTTTCACCCTCTTTGGCGCTGCACCCGGAACCCGGTTTTCTCTTATTACATGGTGTGGAAATGTCATAAAAATACGGACATCTTGTTCTCTGCAGAATATTTCCTGCACACGAAGCCATATTCCTGATCTGTGGCGATGCTCCGGCTAAAATTGCTTTGGAAATAAGTGGAAAATCTTTTAGAACCGCGGTGTTTTTTGCAGCTGCGGCGTTTTTTGCTATCGCACCTATTTTCAGTTTCTTCTTTTCGGTTACAATTTCTGTAGGCAGAACGCTGTTTACATCAATAATGTCGTCCGGCTGTTCAATGTTTTTCTTCATCAGATCTACAAGGTTGGTTCCGCCTGCGATATATTTTGCCTTGTCATTTTTCTGTGCAATGGTTTTGGCAATATCGTCTTTCCTGAAAAATTCAAATGGTCTCATCCTGATACTTTTTGTATAGATTCTACAATTCCGTTATAAGCCCCGCATCTGCAAAGGTTTCCGCTCATAAATTTCTTTATTTCTTCCACAGACCCTGTGTGACCTTCTTTTACGCAGGCCACCGCCGACATGATCTGTCCCGGAGTGCAATATCCACACTGGAAACCGTCACATTCAATGAAAGCCTGCTGCATAGGATGAAGTTTTTCACCATTTGCCAAACCTTCGATCGTTGTAATTTCTTTCTGCTGGGCAACGCAGGCAAGGGTAAGACAACTCAATACCCGCTCGCCGTCAATATGAACGGTACATGCACCACACTGCCCATGATCACAGCCTTTCTTGGTTCCTGTGAGATCAAGATTTTCACGGAGCATATCCAAAACTGTGGTTCTGGTATCTAAATTCAGGTCGTAATTCTGACCGTTTACTTTCATTTTGAGAGGGAGACTTTTCTTAGGTTTTACGAAAAGATTCCGTACTTTATCTCCAGCGGCCTTTACGTGCACTGGAATGGCCGACCAGAAGACCAGCAAACCGGAACTCATGAGAAAATTACGCCGGCTTATTGAAGGTATTTTCATAGCTGTATCAGATTTTTAAGATGATTGAATGTTTTGTAAGTTACGGCTTTTAGAAGGCTTTCAGAATACCACAAAATAATTTAGAATGATGAAAAATTAGGAATAAAACGAATGTTTCAAATTGAAAATAATCTGTTTCATGAGTGTCTTAGATTTTACAAAAAAATATCATTTCGATTAACAATTAACGTGTACAGAATTTTCAGCGTCGTTTAAAACGCTAAATTTGTAAAGATAAATAATGTTATAGTACAGCAAATCAATATGGAAATAATTGTAGAGAAGATAAGTAAAAATGACGTCAATCTGCTGCAGGAAATCGGGAGAAAAACTTTTTCTGAAACTTTTTCTGCAGACAATACTGAGGAAGGGATGCAGCAGTATCTTGATGAAAGTTTTTCTACTGACAAGCTGAATTCTGAACTTGATGACGAAAATTCTGAATTTTATTTTGCGAAATACAACAATGAAATTATCGGCTATCTGAAAATCAATACAGGTTCTTCACAAACCGAAAACAAAGGCGAAAACAGTCTTGAAATTGAAAGAATATATGTTTCAAAAGATTTTCACGGCAAAAAGGTGGGACAGATTCTCTACGAAAAAGCAATTGAAATTGCCAGGAAAAAAAATGTAGATTATGCCTGGCTTGGCGCTTGGGAAAAAAATGAGCGGGCAATTGCATTTTATAAGAAAAACGGTTTTATGGAGTTTGACAAACATATTTTTAAACTTGGATATGAGGAGCAGACTGATATTATGATGAAACTGATTCTATAATATCTGACCAGGAAGAAATAGCTGACAAAACCAATATTTTTTACCCTAAAAATCTAATAATGGCTACAAAAAACAAAACAGCAGAAACTGTGGTTGACGTGAAGGATTTCATTAACTCATACGTAGAAGATGAGCAGAAAAAGAAGGACAGCCTTGAGCTTATTGAACTGATGAAAAAATGGTCTGGTTCTGAGCCCAAAATATGGGGACCTACCATGATTGGTTTCGGCAGTTATCATTACAAATATGAGAGTGGCCACGAGGGCGATGCGATGATCATTGGTTTTTCTCCAAGAAAAGCGCAATTTTCACTTTACGTTGCAGCACCGGAAGAAGAAGATAAAAAACTGCTTGAAAATCTGGGTAAATTTAAAATGGCAAAAGCCTGTATTTATTTTAAAAAATTATCTGATTTAAATCTTGATATTCTGGAAAAACTTTGCAAATCTACGATTAAATATATCAGTGAACACAACGAATGTGTCTGCAGATAATGAAGTTTTGCATTAAAACCAAAGTACAAATTCTATTCAACTGAAAATGATCAACCTCTACCGCAAAACCGCTATTACTGAAGGTATTTCTTATCTTATTTTACTCTTTATTGCTATGCCCATCAAATATATTTTTGATATTCGTGAACCTGTAAAATATTTTGGTTGGATTCACGGGGTTTTATTTCTGTTTTACTTCGCCGTACTCATCATTGCTGCTTTTAAGTACAGGTGGAGCATCAAGAGGATCATCATTTACCTTATAGGATCTGTGTTGCCTTTTGTGCCGTTTTATCTGGATAAAAATCTGAAGAAGGAATATGATGAAGAATAAAATACTGCTTCACAATGACTGATAAATTCGAATCTTCCAACACTAATAATATGACCAATTTTTCAGCAAACTTTTTATGATTCACCAATTATCTTCAGCTCTGTAAGTTGTTTTTTTACAAACTCTCTCTGTTTTAAAGACCTGAAAATGTACCATTCCTGCAGATATTCGTCATTCCGGTCTAAAATATTTCTGAAATTTTTAAAGGGTTTTGAATTTTCCAGAGCGTCAGGAAGTTTCGCCTTTAAAACCTTGTTTCCGGAGATATTTTCTGCAAAAGATTCCATTATTCTGAACGAGTGAGAAGCGTCCCATTTTACGACTTCGATATAATTTCAGAATTTCTCTCTAATTCTTCCTGTTCGGTTTCCCAGAAATCATCGTCTGCTAAATCAAGCACGTCATCATCAGGAATTATCAAGAGACCTAAATTTTCTTTATGAACATACACTTTCATGTCCATTTCCAGTTCCTGTTCAATTTCATTTATTAATTCTTCAGTATTCATATTATTTTTTTAAATTCTACAGTAATTCCAACAAATCCTGCTTCGATAATTTTTTGAAAACCGAGCGGTCTGTGGCTATTAAATCATTGGCAAGTTCTTTTTTAGACTGCTGCAATTTCATAATTTTTTCTTCAACGGTATCTTTACAAATCAAGCGTACGGCAATGACGTTTTTTTTCTGTCCGATCCTGTAGCAGCGGTCAATAGCCTGATTTTCAACTGCAGGATTCCACCATGGATCGACCAGGTAAACATAGTCTGCTTCTGTGAGATTCAGACCAGTGCCGCCAGCTTTCAAACTGATTAAAAAAACGCGGATTTGATCATTTTCCTGAAAATCATTGACTTTCTTTGCTCTGTTTTTAGTTTGACCGGTGAGATATTCAAACTGCAGCTCTCTTTTTTCAAGTTCATCTTTTATTAAATCGAGCATTGAGACAAATTGTGAAAAAATCAGGATTTTATGTTGTGAAGATTTGCTTTCAATCTGCTCCATTAAAACATCAATTTTTGCCGAACTGTCACCAGATTGTTCCTGATCTTTCAGTAACTTCGGAGAATTGCAGATCTGCCTCAGTTTGGTTAAACCTGTCAGAACATGCATACTGCTTTTGGAAATATCATCCTCATCTTTCCCCGAAATATAATTTCTGATATCTTCTTCCTGAGCATCATAAATCCGCCTTTGCTCTGCACCCATTTCGCAGTAAATTACCATTTCTGTTTTGTCGGGAAGCTCTTTGGCGACCTGCTTTTTTGTTCTTCTGAGTATAAAAGGTTTAATTTTCTGCTGTAAATCAAGAGATCTTTTGGTATTTTTAAACTGATCCACAGGGACTGAATAAATATCATTAAAATACTGCTTACTTCCCAGCAAACCGGGAACAGCAAAGGAAAGCTGACCGTAAAGATCAAAAGTATTATTTTCAACCGGGGTTCCCGTAAGAACAATTCTATTTCTGGACTTTAATAATCTTGCTGCTTTGTATCGTTCAGAATTGGGATTTTTAATGGCTTGAGATTCATCTAAAAAGATATAATTAAAATGAAAATCTTTCAGAAAACGGATGTCGGAAAGCAGCATTCCGTAGGTGATTAAAATGATCTCATGACCTTCAAAATGAGATGTGTTTTTTATCCGGTTCGCCCCATAATGAGTGAATATTCTGATGGATGGAGCAAATTTCTCCACCTCTGCCTGCCAGTTGAAAAGCAGTGACGTGGGAACCACCACAAGATTAATATTTTGAGGATGCTTTTTGTTTTGCGAAAGAATAAATGCGATAATATGCAGCGTTTTTCCCAATCCCATATCATCAGCAAGACAGCCTCCAAAACCGAAATTATCAAGACGGTTCAGCCAGTTCAGCCCTTCTTTCTGATAATCCCGAAGTGTTGCTTTTAATTCTGACGGAACTTCAGTTTCAGGAATATTCTGCTCTTCCGAGAATGCTTTATCATAAATTTCAATTTCTCTGTAGACTTCCTCACTTAAAACATTTGTATCAAAGAGATTTTTGATTTCAGAGAAACTGCTTTTCGGAAATTTCAGGAGTTCTTCATTAATTTCTCCGATCTGAAAATAACGGTTGAGCTTTTTGATCCATTCTTCAGGCAAAATCCCATGAGTTCCGTCGTCTAACTGTACAAATCTGTTTTTATTTCTGATTGACTTATGCAGTTGTTTCAGCGATGCTTTCTGATTTCCGTATTTCACATTCACCTCCGCATTGAACCAGTTTATTCCGCTGAGCAGAATGATAGAAACGACCGCTTTATTAGGATTAAGTTTATTCTTTTTTAAATCATTAAATCCTAAAACAACGATATTTTCATTTTGCCATTTCTCAAATACATTTAAAAACCAATCTTCATCAAAAAATTTATTCTTGTGCAGATAAAAATACTCGAATTCCTGAATCTGATCTGCAAAATCAGGATGCTGCCGCATGATGAGTGCTGTAAATTTCACCTCTTCTCTACTGTCTCTTTCAACCAGAAACTCGTTTCCGTTTTGGTCTGTATCATAAATCTGTTTTCTGGAAAAAACAGGAATTTCTATGTTGCCATATTTCATGACAGGTGTAACCGAAATATATTCCAGCTGGTCTGAAAGATATATGATTTTCTGAATTTTTTCATCAAAAGAATTTTCGGCAAGCTGTTTTTGCGTCGCAGGTTGAATATAGGAATAATTAATCTTGATCTGCCTTTCTAAATTTACAAGAATGTTCTTTTTAAACTCTTCAAATTTTGATGAATGTACGAGCAGAATCTCTCTGTTTGCTTTAAAAAACTCCAATACCCGGAGCATGTGAAGATTGGTAATCAGATGCAGGGTTTTATCGTGAAAAACAAAATAAGTGTACTGAATTTTTATATTTTTAAACGGCTGCAGAACCTCATTCAACCACAGTCCTCCGGCGATTTCGAAGAGTGGTTCTTTTTTGAAAACCTGAAGTTCAATTTCAGCATCTGTAATTTTGACATCAACAGGAACGATAGATTTTGCGGAGATGTTTTCTGAAACCGAAGGATCATGATAAAAAAAAGGCAGGCTGAGCGGATTTTTGACAACCATTTTCAGCGCTTCAACATCGGTATCATTTTTTTCTTCATTCTGAATATTTTCAAATTTTGAAATGGCAGTAAAGAATTTTGCTTCGTCAATATTTTCTGTCCTCCAAATCATTGTGGATGGATTTACTTCTGAAACCGGATTTTTTATTTTTCCGGACTTGGTGGTTTCTGCTTCAAAAAGTTCAAGGCTGAAACGGTCATAATATTTATGCTTTCTGATGACCAACAATAATTTCTGCGGTTTATTCTGAGCTTTGATTTCCGGTAACTGACCGCTGTTTTCCGGTAACAATTTCTTTTTTAAATCATCGGTGTTGAGTTTAATCAGTTCCTTAATTTTCGGCTCGATGCGTAAAGTGTGATGAATATTTTCAAGCTGGAAATAATCGTCGAGATTGGATTCATTTTCCAGTCCGTACTCTTTTGCAATGGTTTCTAATTTATGGCGACGCAGTTTTCCGTCAAAGAAAATCCTTAAATCCGGACGTTCAAGAATGGTGAAAAACACATGAGCCTGATGCGTACACATTTTGGTTTTTGATAAATTGCAGGGGCAGTCAAAAATGAGTGAACTGCCGATTAAATTCACTGCTACACCCGGAAAATCTAAATTTGAAGATGGTTTATAAAATACACCGGAATTGATTTCCACTGCATAAGGCTGAATATCCTGTAAGTTTTCTTTTTCGATATTTATTTTTTCTGAACAGTATTTCTGCAGATCAAAATCTGAAAAATCTGAGAGGCTGATTTTTTCGAAAATGTACTGATTTTTGAGGTGCTCCATTATTTAAAAATCAATAGATCTTTCTACACTCCGGTTTCCTTCTGTTTGAACTGTTCGGAATTTCCGAACAGTTGAATTTTCATGCAATTCTCCTTCAAAAAAAACATTACTGATATGCTCACTAATTGTAGACTTAGCTTTTTGAAACAATTCTGCAATTTGATTCATCATTAACCAAACCGTGTCGTCCTCTAATCTTGTTTCGATTTTAGTTTTGACATCTTCGGTCTGGTAGATGATAATGTTGCTTTCTGACATTTTTCTGTTTAATGGAAATCAAATTTACAAAAAGAAAGATTTTTATTGATGATTTTGAATTTAAAATAAAGAACAATAGTCAATTCAAATTCTTTAATTCATATTTAGTGAGTAGAGAAGAAATTTTCATATAAACCAGTTTTCAGTTAATGTAAATTTTTAGTTTCTGCTTTTGCGTAAGGGATAGAAGCGGCATCCTTTTTTGTTTTTTGGAAGGGATTGAAGCGTTGGCAACAAAAAAGATATAGCGGATAGCCCGACCCGCTTGCATTGGTGAGGGGAATGCTAGCAGGGTTTCCGACCCTGCCAGCGTTGTGGGCTGGAAATGCAGAGGGATATGCCCAAATTATTCTATTATTGAGTAAAGTTTGTATTCTATTCGTCTTGATCAATTCCGGAAATTAATTAACACTATTTAACGTTCACAGGATGTAACAAATATTCCCTTTTCGGTGTCTTATGGTCAAGACTATAAACTACTAATGAAAAAAATATTGGCACCAGTTGCTCTATTGATAGGAACTCTCGCATTTTCTCAGGAAAAAAAAGACAGTACAGACACAAAAGTAAGTGAAATAAAGGAAGTTACATTTGTAGCAAAAAAACCGACTGTAGAATCTAAAGTGGACCGTACGGTTTTTAATGTTGCAAACAGCTCGATTCTCGCCGGAAATACGACCTGGGATGTTCTGAGAATGACTCCGCTGGTGAGTATTGACAACAACGATGCACTGAAAGCCGAAGGTGAATCTGTAATCGTGTACATCAACGACAGAAAATCTGTTTTTACAGGAAAGGAACTTAAAGAATATCTGAAAACAATCCCCGCAGACAATCTGATGAAAATTGAAGTCATCACGAGCCCTTCTGCAAGGTATGATGCGACGGGATCTGTGATTAACATTGTTCTGAAAAAGAGGGACGACGAAGGACTGAAAGGAAGCGTAACCCTGAATAACAGACAGAATACGCAAAACTCGCAGTATATAAATTCTAATCTGAATTACCACAGAAAGAGTTTTACACAGACTTTGGTGGGAAGCTACAGCGACAATACATGGGTGCAGGGAAGCTATTTTGTGAATACAATTTATGAAAACAATAATGTGACCCAAGGGAATACTCAAAATATCAACCGCGGAAAAAGCCCCTCGGTATCTTCTACCTCGGAATATGAAATTAACGATAAAAATACTGCGGGTGTAATTCTGGAATATTATCAGGGCAAACGCGACAATACTTCAGAGCTTGAATCTTCGCAGTATCTGAATGGGAATTTTAATTTTCTCAGAAATCAGAACCAGAGTTCCAACAGCTTGAACAGGACTTTGGGGAGCAACGTTTTCTACAAATATTATGATAAAGAGAAAAACAGAATCTTAGACATCAATCTTGGAAGCAACTACAACGGGCAATCTGAAAACAGCTATTTTTTAAGAAATACAGCTTTTGCAGACAAGACTGTTACCGATGAGATCGGCGGAATTTCTGATACTGAAAACCGAAATTATTACCTTAAAATAGATTACACGCAACCGCTTGGAAAAGAAGGCGGAAATTTTGAAATCGGAGGTAAAATGGATTTTAACAACAACGTAATTCCCAACACGCTTTACGGAAGCCTGCCTGAAGGTTTAAGCACGAGGGATGTTTTTCACTATGAAGACAATATCAACTCTCTGTATGCGAATTATTCCAAAACATTTTTCAAGAAACTGGAGACGAGAATTGGTGTAAGGTATGAATACATCGATTTTAAGCTCCGTCAGGATGTTGCGGGAACTTCGAGAAGGGATTCTTACGGAACTTTTCTGCCGAATTTTTTGGTTAAATATTCATTTTCAGATAAATATGATTTGAGTTTTACTTACAACCGAAATCTCTGGAGACCCTGGTATGCGGAATTCAACCCGTTTCTGCAACCCGGCACTGACGGGTTTTACACAAGAGGAAACATGAATCTCCTGCCCAATCCCAGCGACAGACTTTACATGAAGTTCGGTTTTAAAAAGAAGTATTTTCTGTCTGCACGATACTCCTTTATCAAGCAGGACTATTGGCAGGCTTTTGTGACCGAAGGAGATAAAATAATCTCGGAACCAACAAATTTCCTGGGCAAAGTACATCAATATAATCTCTACGCCAATACAAACCAGACATTTTTGAAAAACAAACTAACTGTGAACTTAGGTTTTGGATGGAACTATGTTGACAACAGCGATTTTAACGCAAAAAATGATCTCAAAGCAACCAATTATTTAAGTTTTTGGTCAGGCTCTACCAATCTTTCTTACACCAATCTGTGGAATAAGAATATCAACCTCAGCGCATGGGTAGAAGTTTCGAACCAAAACAGCGGAAATTCTGTTGCGAATGTGACCAATGTTTTTCACAATATTTCTGCCACCAAAATCTTTCCTAAAACGCAGATGGAAGTCAGTTTGCAGCTGATGAATATTTTTGCAAGACCGAATTTTGACTCTACAACTTTCAGCCAGGGTGGAAGCAACAGGTACACCACAAAATCAGACTGGCACGGCGTATCACTCACTTTTGTGAAACGTTTCGGCAATCAGAAAGTGAAGGAAAATACCAAAACCGATGTAGAGAAAAACAGCGGCGGCGCAAAGTAAGTACAGTACTTCTTTAATAAAAAATCCTTTCATTTTTATGAAAGGATTTTTGCGTTATTTATTCATAAAAATGAATCACTGAAGGTAATTCGCTACCTTTTCCTCGATATCATCAAGGTCGAAAGGTTTGGCTACAAAATCGTCTGCACCTGCTTCTTTGGCGAGTTTGGCGATGTCATTGTTTGCCGTGACGTAGATTACAGGAATTTCTTTAAAATCAGGATGACTTTTAAGTTTCTTCGTGGCTTCTACCCCTCCGATATTTGGGATCCAATTGTCCATTAAAATAAGATCAGGACGGAAATTTTCTACCCTTTCGAGGATATCGTGCGATGTTTCTGAAATTTCCACATCGTAGCCGTTTTCCTCAAAAATAATGGTAACAACCTCAAGAATTGTGGTGTCATCATCAAAAATTAAGATCTTTTTTTTGTTCATTTACTCTATTAACTTACTAATTATTATCTATTATATTCAAACTCTTTTATGATATCTGCCAGATCCTCAGGGCTGAAAACGACATCAGATTCTATCTGTTCCAATGCCATCCTGGGCATGTAATCTACCTCTGCAGTTTCAGGATTCTGGATCCAGATTCTTCCGCCATTTATTTTTACATATTTCAAACCTTCTACTCCATCAGAATTTGCTCCTGAAAGCAAGGCTGCTGTGAGATTAAAACCAAAAACCTCAGCTGCAGATTTGAATGTGACATCTATGGATGGCCGTGAATAATTCATCTTTTCTGAACTGTCCAAAGATACGGTTTTTGTATCTTCAAAAAGCAGGTGATAATCTGCCGGTGCAATATAAATTCTGTTGGCCGAAAGATCTGTTTTATCTTCAATCTCGATGACTTCAATTTCTGTAAACTGCTGCAGCAAAACAGGAAGTACGCTGGTGGAATAGGCTTTTCTGTGCACCACAATCACCACAGGGAAACTGAGACTAAAATCTATTTTTTTCAGCATCTGCATAATCACAGTGAGGCTTCCGGCAGACCCGCCGATAACCAATAACCTTTGATTATGTTTTATTTTTTTCATCTCAGTGATGTTCTGTTTTTTTCCAGATTTTCTGTTCGCTTACGCTTTCATAGCTTTTTTTCAGATTTGAAAACCTCAATGTTTCCTTAGAGCCTAAAGCAAGATAGCCTAGATTTTCTAAACTGTCGTCAAAAAGTTTAAAAACTCTTTCCTGAAGATCTTTTTCAAAATAGATCAGTACGTTTCTGCAGATTATCAGCTGAAAACTGTTGAAAGAACTGTCTGAAACGAGATTGTGCGTAGAGAGAATCAGCTTTTTCTGTAAGGCCTTATCAAACTGCACACTGTCGTAATTTGCAGTATAATATTCTGAAAAATCTTTCTTACCTCCGGAAAGTATGTAATTTTCAGAATACTGCTTCATCTGCTGGATCGGGAAAACGCCTGTTCTCGCCTGTTCCAGAACTGACGGATTCAAATCTGTGCCATAGATGAGACATTTGTCATACAGCCCAGCCTCCTTCAGCAGAATTGCCATAGAATATGCTTCTTCCCCTGTGGAACAGCCTGCAAGCCAGATTCTGATCAAAGGATATGTTCCAAGATGCGGTAAAATCTGCTCTCTGATTTCTTTGAAAAATAAAGGATCCCGGAACATTTCTGTAACGTTGACCGTAATTTCTTCCACAAAACGTTTCAGATACTCAGGTTCTGTAATGATGGTGTAACGAAGCTCTGCAAAACTGGTGAATTTATCAATAAGACAAAGCCTGTTGACCCTTCTTTTGAAAGAAGCGCGGCTGTATCTGGAAAAGTCATAACCATACAGATCGTGAACATCTTTAATAAGATATTCCACCTCTTCGTCTTTTACAATACTTGGTTCCAGCATCAGCTTATATTTTGAACAGCTTTTAATAGAATTTCTACATCTATAGGTTTGGTTACATATTCTTTCGCTCCGGCAGCGATGCATTTTTCGCGGTCACCGGGCATTGCCTGAGCTGTAACTGCAATTACGGGAATACCTGCGATTTCCGGCGTGTTGAGTACAATATTCAAAGCCTCGTAGCCATCAATTTCGGGCATCATCATATCCATCAGAACAAAAGAGAGGTCTGCATTCTGTTTCATTATTTCAATGGCTTCATCTGCCATCGTGGCATCCAAAACGTCGAAACCTTTTGACTTCAGGGTTAGCTTCAGAGCAAAAATATTCCGGGGATCATCATCTACAATCAGAATTTTCTTTTTCATTCAGTCAGATTAATTTTCGTAAAGCCAAACCCTCAAAAGAGACAACAGCTGATCGAGATCCACAGGTTTTGAAATGTAGTCTGAAGCTCCTGCATCAATGCATTTCTGACGGTCACCAGCCATAGATTTAGCCGTCACCGCAATGATTGGAAGATCAGAATATTTTCTGTTTTTACGCAGCTGTCTTATGGTTTCGTAGCCGTCCATTTCCGGCATCATCATATCCATAAGCACTACGTCTATATCACTGTTTGCAGCCATCTGCTCAAGCGCCTGTCTGCCATCCATCGCAATTACTACCTCTACCTGATATTTTTCTAAAGCTTTGCTTAGCGAGAAGATATTACGGGCATCATCATCGGTAATTAAAATCTTTTTTCCTTTCAAAACTTCAGCAAGTGAGCCTAAATTTTTACCCGAAGTATAATTATCCTGCGTGTTTTTTTCTTTAACCAAGTGTAGGAAAAGCCCTACTTCATCTAAAATTCTCTGGTAAGAATGAGCTGTTTTTACAACTATCGAATCTGCATATTCTCTTATTTTCAGCTCTTCACCGGCAGAAAGACTTCTTTCAGTAAAAATGATAATCGGAAGATTTTCCAGGCCTTCGTAGCTTTTTATCTCTTCCACAATCTGATATTCATTTCCTTTGGAAGCTCCCACATCCAAAATCACACAGTCTTTGTCATTTTCTGTCAAAGCTTTTACACTGTCCTGCACATTGTTTTCAACAGAAAGAGAAATATTGAAATTATTCAGAAAATAAGACAGCGCGGAGGCATGTTTTGCATTTTCTTCCACGATTAAAACTTTAGGAGATCTCTTTAAAGCGTCTTCCAGCTTTTTAAAAACCTCACCCATCTGATCCAGTGCCATTGATTTTGAAATAAAATCAACAGCTCCCCGCATCATACTTTCTTTTTCCACCTGTAAAACAGACATCATGTGCACCGGAATATTCTTCACTTCGGGATCAGACTTTAAAGCCTCCATCACCTGCCATCCGTCCATCACTGGGAGCTGAACGTCCAGCAATACCGCGATTGGTTTATATTTTTTTGCCGCTTCCAGCGCATAATCACCGCGAACGACTGCTACTGTTTTGTACCCGTTTTTTCTGGAATATTTCACCAGAGCTTTGGCAAAATTGGTATCATCTTCTACAATTAAAATTACTTTGTCTCCCTGCTGAATCGCAGCTCTGTCATCTTCAATTTCATCAGGAATAAAAAGCACCGGCTGTGTACGTACTTTTTCAGCGTCGCCGGATTCTTCCGCCAAATGCACAATCTCTTCAACATCATGCTGAATGACATCCAAAATTTCTTTTTCAGCTGTCTTATGTACGTTTTCACCTGAATTTTTTACAGGAATAATCAAACTGAATTCACTTCCCACATTTGGCTCACTCTCGAGAATCAGTTCTCCACCCAAAAGTTTTGCAATTTCACGGCTTATAGACAGTCCGAGACCTGTGCCTCCAAATTTTCTTCTGGTAGAGCCGTCTGCCTGCTGGAAAGCTTCAAATATAACAGCCTGTTTGTCTTTTGGAATTCCAATTCCTGAATCTTTGACTTTGAAAATAATACAGTTTTTCTTTTCTTTACCTGGAAGTATTTCTAAATCAATTTTACCTTTTGAAGTAAATTTCAAAGCATTGGAAAGAAGATTTCTGAGAACCTGATCAAGTCTCATCCGGTCAGTCTCAATTTCTGCGGCAGTTTCTTCGGCTACTTTAATATTGAATTCCAAACCTTTTTCTGTAACCAGCGGCTGGAACATTCTTTTCATATCTTCCGCAACATCACTTATTTTCACCTGAACATTTTCCAAAGACATCTTTCCTGATTCAATTTTAGCCAAATCCAAAATTTCGTCTATCAGCTGTAGGAGACTCGTTCCTGAGCTCTGAATAACTTTCGCAGATTCTACCTGATCATCATTGAGATTTTCTTCAGAATTTTCAGCCATCAGTCTGGATAACAGGAGTATTGAATTCAGGGGAGTCCGGAGTTCGTGAGACATATTGGCCAAAAATTCAGATTTGTATTTGGTGCTTAAAGCAAGTTCTTCCGCCTTTTTCTGAATCTCGATATTTCTTTCGGCAATTAAATGATTTTTTTCTTCTAAACTTTTAGATCTTTCTTCCAGTTCGGCATTGATCTGCATTAATTCTTCCTGCTGAACCTTCAGTTCTTCTTCAGAAGCCTGCAATTTTTGTGTCTGAACTTCCAGTTCTGTATTAAGAGATTCAAGTTCAGAATGTTGTACCTGCAATTCTTCAGACTGAGTCTGGGTTTCTTCCAAAAGACGCTGTTCTTTCTCGCGACCCCGAGCTGCATTTACTGCAACCGCAATATTTGCTGCACCTTCCGTGAAATACTGAATACTGTTTTCATCAAAATTTTCTGATGCAGACAGCTCAAGTATTCCATAAATATGCCTGCCGGACATAATGGGAAGCAAGCAAATACTTTTAATAACCATTTCGCTTCCGGCAAATGTAGCGGTGAAATTTTCATTCTGTAAATCATTGAAAATCTTCACTTTCTTTTTAAGAAAAGTCTGTCCTACCATTCCTTCTCCAGGCTCAAAAACGGGTTTCATGCTTTTTTCAAGTCCGAAAGCAGAAGAAAGTTTTAAAACACCGTCTTCCAGCAGATAAATTGCGCCGTTGAGACAGTTTCCGTAAGTGATTAAATGATTTAAAGATTCCTGAGATACATCTTTCAGGGTTTTATTTCCCACCAAAGATTCATTTAAAGCTGCAAGACCTTTCTGGCGCCAATCGCTGGCATTGATCAGATCAAAAGATTTTTTTAGAGACTCTGTCATTTCGTTCAGAGATTCTGCAAGATCGCCAAGATCATCCTGAGAATGATCAACCGCCTTCTGGCTGTAATCACCTTCTGCTACGCGGTTTGCGATATCTTTTATGGCAGTTACTCTTCGGGAGATTTCTAAATCCTTTGTTTTAAGCTGTCTTTCTAATTTTTCCCGTCTTAATAAATCGCCTCTTAATTTAAAGTAAAAGAAAATGGTAACCACTACTGCTGCGAGGGTTGAAAACAGGATAAAAATAATGGTAGTGGTAGTGGAAGTATTAAGACTTCTGTCTTTTTTTGCAAGAATTCCCTCTTCATACTTCACAAATTCCCTTACAATTTTCCGGCAGATATCCATATCCACTTTACCCACCAGCATATCCGCTTCAGACATCTGGATACCGTTTTTCCTTCGGTCTACAAACTGTTTCAGCTTGCTTATTCTTTTATTTACATTGTCTTCCAGCGAAGTAATCCTTTTTCTTTGATTTTCATCAGAAATTTCCTGTGCGGCAGCGTTTTCCATTGCTTTGGGAAGAGCTGTCATGCTGGCGTTGTACGGTTCCAGAAAATTTGCTTTTCCCGTGAGCTGATACCCGCGGTTTCCGGTTTCGGCGTCAAGAAGAGCAATCATTACATCTTTCATGGCAGTGATTGCACGTTTGCTTTTGGCAAGCTCTTCTCTGTTATTGATTTGGCGCTGGTAACTGAAAAAAGATGCTACCGAACTCAAAATCAGTACCATAAGAGAAAAACCGACACCATATTGTAAATTTCTGAGGAATTTTTTAGCCATAAATTTAATTTAAAGGAAGTGTAAAGTAGAAAGTAGAACCTTCATTTACAATGCTTGAAAGACCGATTGTACCGTGATGCTGTTTGATGATTTCTGCACAGATGTAAAGCCCGATTCCCATTCCCTGAAACTGCAGCGAAGATTCTTCAACCCTGTAAAATTTCTTAAAAACTGCCTCCTGCTTAAACTCTGGAATTCCTATTCCAAAATCTGTGATGCTCACCTTCACTTCTTCCTTATCTGCGAAAGTGCTGATGATAATCTGGTTGTTTTTAGGAGAATATTTTATAGCATTGGTTAAAAAATTGATGATGACCTGCTCTATTCTCACCGCATCAAACATAAAATTCTGGCTTGGTCTCACGCCGTGCCAGTCTATTTTCACATCAAGATGATCGTGAGTTTGAATAATGGTATCAATGGCATTCTGAATTACATTTTCAAGATTTGCAGATTTACGGTTGATTTTAAGTTTTCCGTTATCAATTTTAGATACATCAAGCAGATCTGTAATTAAATTATTAAGTTTATCAATCTGATCCTGAGTTCTGCCCAGATATCCTGCCTCTGCGCATTCCGGCGGCAGTTTCAGTTTTCTCACCAACAGCTGAATGTACGCTTTAATGCTGGTGAGCGGAGTTTTAAGCTCGTGACTTGCGATACTTAAAAATTCATCTTTTTCTTTTTCTACTTTTTTCTGATCTTCAATATCCGTAAATGTTCCTACCCAGTTTTTCACAATTTCCCCTTCAAGAACGGGAGACATCTTAAGCAGATGATATCTGAAATCACCGGTGCGCAGATTTTTTATTCTCGCTTCAAGCTCGAAAGCTTTCTTTTTCTTTCTGTAACGCTCAAATTCATCATCAATATTAAGATCATCGGCATGCGTCTCGGGAAATTGTGTTTCTTTGTCAGAATACTGATACCATTTTCCGTTGACGAAATCCACATCTCCGTTTTGGTTTAAAGTGAATGCAATTTGAGGTAAAGCTTCCAGCATCAGATGAAAATGATCGATTCTGGATTTCATGCTCACCTGCATTTCGCGGCGTCCTTTGATTTCCAGCTCCAGGCTGTGCTGATTTTTTTTCAGAGCCATGCTCTGCTCCTGCATATTGCTGAAGGTTTTCACTTTCAACATCAGTATTTCCGGATCTACAGGTTTTGTAACGTAATCGATTCCGCCTGAGGCATATCCTTTGGCAATGAATCTCTTATCGGTATTTACTGCCGATAGGAAAATAATGGGAATTTCTTTGGTTTTGCTGTATCCAGCGAGCGTTTCAGCGACCTCAAATCCGTCCATATCAGGCATCTGAACATCTAAGATGATAAGGGAATAGGTCTTTTTCAGAGCTTTGGTAAGGGCTTCTTCTCCCGATGACGCTGTATCCACAGGGAAATCCTGAGACTGAAGCAATCTTTTCAGTGAGAAAAGATTATTTTCATTATCATCTACGATTAAGATCATAAGGTATTAATTCTTATTGGAATATTTGGAGTGTTTCGCTTGAATAACAAAAATAGTGCTAAAGCAGCCTAAAAGTGAATTTATTTTCAGATATGCTCACTATTGTGGTATATTCCATTGATGGTGAGATTCTATATCATAAGATTTTATTGAATTACATCCCGTAAAATAATTTGGATCAAATTTCAGCAGGTCTTTTTAAAACAAGATATTTTTTAAGTTCAAAGTCCCCAGATGTACAGTCACAGCAGAATTCAAACTATCAGAGTGAAGTTGTTGTGCCATTAGTTTTTAAAAAAATAAATATGTTGGATTAAAAAAACAATCTCCAATCACGATAAATTTTAACTTTTATTGACAAAAATTTATAATTAAAAAGTCTCAAAATCTAATCGGTATCCTTACTTTTGAAGTTGAATTCCCTATGAAAAGTTTTTTTACGTTTGTCTGTTTATGTTCGGTGATTTTTGGTTTCTCTCAATCAAAGACCAAAACCGCAGAGGCTGAAAACGAAAAAATTCAGGACATTGAAACGGTAATTTTAGAGAATAAAAGTGACGGAAGAGCTTTAGAGATTCTCAGAAAAGCAGATCAGCTCTATAAATCTAATTCTCCACGCAGTCTGGATTCGTATTCTTACAAAGCGTACGAAAAAGTATCTCTGGATATCGATCAGGACAGCATTTCAAACTTTAAGGAAGCTTTTAATAACAACCTGCAGTTTTTAAATAAAAAAAAACGTGATTCCCTAAATGATATTTCAGCCAGACAGATATTCGCCCGCAGCAAACTGTTTCTCTGGGAACGTGCCCAGGAATTTAATTATTCTAAAAAATATGGCGAAAAAGTATACATTTTAGACAACAGGATTTCTGGTTTAAAACAGCCTATCAACGAACTTATTACACTGCAGAGCAACAGAAATAAAATCCCGAACCAAATTACACAGGAAAACCGTAGCCTCTATCATTTTTTTCTTTCAGACACTATAGAAATAGACGGACGGAAAACTTTTGTCATCAATTTCCGTGAAGTAAGCTATCGGAAACCTGTGAATAAAAGGAAATTTACAGGTACGGTATACATTGATACAGAAACGTATGGGATAAAAAAAATTGAAAGTTTAAGTAAAGACAATGACGGAAGCAAAATCTCCAGCACCTGGAAATATTACAATTCAAAATGGTTTCTGGCAGAAGAACGCGTAAAGCTTGAAATGAGCAGAATGGTACTGGAAGAAGATGCTGAAAGTGAAAAGGCTGCAGAAAAACGCGGTCAGAAGAGAATCAGAAAAAGTTTCGGAACTTATGCCTATCTTTTCGCAGAGTATTTTGATTTTCAGTCGCCGGTTGAGCAAAACAAAAGTAATTTTAAAGGCTACACCTATTCCCTGAAAAATACCGATGGCGAAACACTGGATCAGTACAGAACCAGACCTTTGAGCGACCGCGAAATGCGTACTTACAAAACCATAGACAGCCTTGGGAAAATTTACAGAATAGACAGTAAAGCAAAATTTGTAACGGGGCTCATCAACGGGCAGATCAGAGTCAACAGTCTGGATTTTGATGTAGGTGAAGTGGTAAACTACAACCTTTACGAAGGTCTGCGTCTGGGTCTGAAAGCAAAGGTGAACGAAAATTTTGATGCCTACGTTTCTCCGGATTATTATGTGGCTTATGGCTTTAAAGACGACTCGTGGAAGTACGGGTTGGGAATTGATTTTAAAACAACGCTTGATAAAAATTCTTTTTTCAGAATCGAATATACTGATGATGTTTTTGCTTCCGGAGAGTTTCACCGCCGGCTCTGGAATTTTAAAATGCGGATGATGAACTACGGAAACAATATCAATAACGACAGATATTACCACTACAAGGGCGTTTCTCTTTCTTATCTGAATGATGTTTCTAACGGTTTAACCCTGGCTTTTGCAGCAAGACGAAATTACGAAGAAGCCCGGTTTAAGTATAATTTTCTGAATGAAGGCTCGGGATTCCGGAACTTCAATACCCTTTTCACGTTAAAATACTCTCCCAATTCTACCAATATCATGACGCCGCAGGGCAAATCTATTGTAGAGCAAAAATATCCTGAGCTTTATTTTAATTTTGAAAAAAGTTTCAATGCATTTGGCGGAGATTTCAGCTATACCAGATTTGATGCGCTTTTTATTCATAATTTCAAAACTTTAATCGGGACAACTGGTTTCAGACTTTACGGCGGAATGGTATTCGGTGATGCACCCATCTGGAAAAACTTCACAATGAACGGGATGGCTTCCAACAGCCGGGATCTTAATTTTAACCTTACCTCTTTTCTCGGTTTTGCGACTCTTGAGGGTGGAAAATATTACAACGACCGGTTTTTTGCCTACTATTTTACCCATCAGCTTCCCTGGTATTTTAAAAGTTTCGGACAGAACGTGTCTAGCGTAGATCTGGTTTTAAGAGGAACTTTAGGTGATATGAAAAGACCTCAGAATCATCAGTTTGAATTTCAGCAGCTGGACAAACTTTATCAGGAAGTAGGCTTAGAATGGAATAATTTCCTTTCCAGTTATTTCAACCTCGGGCTTTTTTACCGGGTTGGATACTACACCACAGGTAATTTTAAAGAAAATTTTGCCCTTCAGTTTAAACTTAAACTCCTGCAATTTTGATATCGCACAGAAATATTTAGCTTTGCACTCGATATAATTGATATGAAAATAATAGAAATAAAAGCCGATTCTTTTTTTGAAATGCTGAAACTGAGAGGCGCTTCGATGTGGGAAATTTTTGCCCTGATGATTGATGGTGAAGAAAAAGAAATTATTTTTTTAACAGAAGAAAACACCATACTCTTCAACTACATTCTCCCGTCAAATCAAGAAAAATTAGACGAAGACCGTAAAGAATTTTCTAAACAGTTTTCTGAAAAACTTTCTCATTTAAACTGAAAACGGAGTTTCAAAATTCCATATATATTTCTTGGCACTGTTTTTTCTTAGGCAAAAGATGTGACTTTAAGCAAAAAGTTTCATCTAAACACCTTCAAAAAATTTATGCAAAAGATCTATATTTTCCTTTTTGCCTTATTTTGCATGTTCTTACATGCTCAGTCTAAAATTATCGTAAAAAATTCGGTAAACCAGCAGCCCATCTTAGGTGCAACTGTAAAATGTGGCAAAACCGTTTTAGGCAAAACCAATATTTCAGGAGAGCTGGAATTTAAAACAACCTGTAAAAAAGTAGACGTTTCTGCAGCCGGATTTTATGAAGACGAGGCAGTGGTAGATAAAGTAATGGAGGCTTTTTTAAGCACAGAAGATCCCAAAACAAAAAGCATAAAAACGGTAGTTTTAGAAAATAAAAGTGACCCTGAAGCTTTAAGAATTTTACGTGAAGTTAATAACAGATATGCTGAAAACTCGCCTAAAAGTCTTCCATCCTACTCCTTTAAATCTTACGAAAAAATCTCTCTGGACATTGATGAAGACAGCATCAAAGCTTACAATTCATTCATTGCGAGAAGAATTGATTCTCTACAGAATTTGCCGGAAAAACCAATGAAAGCTGATGAGAAAAAAGATTCTCTGGAGTCTGTAAACATCATGAAACTTATTGGAACAAGCAAACTTTTTCTCTGGGAACGAGCCTCAGAATTTATGTATTCTGAAAAATATGGCGAAAAAATAAATATACTCGACAACAAAATCTCGGGAATGAAAGAACCCATTTACGAATTGATTGCTTTCCGGTCAAACAGAAGTGATATTCCCAGAGAGATTAAAGAAGAAAACAGGAACCTTTACCGCTATTTCCTCACAGATTCTATTGAGATTGACGGCAGACAGAACTACGTCATCAGATTCCGGGAAGTGGGATATAAAAAAATTCAGAATAACAGACAGTTTAATGGTTACATCTATGTAGATAAAGAGTCTTATGCCTTAAAAAAGATCGAAAGCAACTCTAAAGTGAAGACTGACGGAACCATTACCAGCATCTGGAAACCAATTGACGGTAAATGGTTTTTGACAAAGGAAGATTTTAAACTGAAAATGCCAGCCGCAGCCATCAATCTGGATGGAACATCAACTAAAAAAGACACTGAAGAAACCAAGAATCTGAAAAAGAAATTTGGCACCTACGCTTTTGCTACAGCAGATTATTTTGATTTTAAAACCAATACGGAAACCAAACCGGAAAAATTTAAAGGATACAGCATCAGCGTGCAGAATACCGATGGCAGCACCATCAGCCAATACAGAACCGAGCAACTTTCTGACCGTGAAGAAACTACGTACGTAAAAATTGACAGTTTAAGCAACAAATACAAACTCAACCAGAAAGCAAAAGCCTTAGCCGGATTGGTACGTGGAAAACTACGTTTGGGAATGGTAGATTTTGATCTTTCTAAAATCGTTGGATATAATAAATATGAACATTTTAGACTGGGCGCAGGAGCAAAGCTGAATGAAAGATTCAATAAATATATTTCCCCGGATGCCTATTTTGCCTACGGAATTTATGATAAAGACTTCAAATTCGGTGCGGGTGTAGACATCAGAACAACGCTTGAAAAAAACTCATTCTTCAGAGTGGAATATTTTGATGATGTGATGGCCGCAGGACGTTTCTCTGAAAATCTCTGGAACTTCAGAATGAAACTGATGAATTCCGGAGTGGCGATAAACAATGGTGTTTTCAATGGTTACAGAGGTTTTAAAGTCAGCTATGAAAATGATTTAACAAATGGTTTAACCTTAAATGTCTCAGCCAAAAAGACAACGGAAGAAGCATTATTCGATTATAACTATAAAAATCTGGGTAAAGAATTTGATTTAACTTCCTCCACCATTACTTTAAAATATTCTCCGAACTCGAAAAATATCATGACCTCGCAGGGCAAATATACTTACGACCAGCAGTTTCCGGAGTTTTATTTTAATTACGAACAAGGTTTTAAAGGTCTGGGGGGAGATTTTAGCTTCAGCAGATTTGATGCCCTGATTTCTCATAACTTCAAAACAAAACTGGGTGTGACCGGCGTACGTCTGTATGGTGGAATTGTGACAGGAGATGCTCCTATCTGGAAAAACTTTACAATGAATGGATTAGCTAACGGAAAAACGGGCTTTAATTTTAACCTCACTTCCTACCTCGGCTTTTCGACAATGGAAGGCGGAAAATATTACAGCGACAAATTTGTAGGAACGTACATCACACACAGGATTCCTTGGTATTTTAAAAGTATCGGAAAAAATGTGTCAAGTTTTGATTTGATTTACCGTGGAATCATTGGCGACATGAAAAATCCTGAATTCCACCAGTTTGATTTCCAGAAACTGGATCACCTGTACAACGAAGTAGGTCTGGAATGGAATAATTTCCTTTCATCCCAGTTCAATTTAGGATTTTTTTACCGCGTAGGTCATTACAACACGCCAGGTTTCAAAGATAATTTTGCAGTGCAGTTTAAGTTTAAAATATTAGGATTTTAAATATGAGTAATGAGTAATAGGTAATGAGTAATATAAAGCCTCTCGAAATTAAATTTTGAGGGGTTTTTATTTAAAATATTAAGGTCAGGAAGTTTTAAAGATTCAGTTTTCATCTATTCTGATAAATTTCAATCGTTTTTTTAGCTTCAGCAACATCGTGGACGCGAAGTAATTTTGCACCTCGTTCTAAAACTTTTAAATGTAATTTCTGCATTTCTTCATTGATATCTGAAGGCGATTTTCCTAATGGTTTGTAGATAAAAGATTTCCTTGAAATACCGATGAGCAAAGGATATTTTCCAAAACCAAAATATGCTGTTTCATCAATCATTTTCATCTGATCTTCCACCGTTTTCCCGAACCCAAAGCCCGGATCGAGGATAATATCTTTCACACCCAAACTGAGAAGTTCAGCCGTTTTTTGAGAGAAATACTGGTTGATGGATAACGTAATATCCTGAAAATTAATTTTGTCATGCATCGTTTCGTACGATGGATTGACATGCATCAAGATATATGGAAGTCCGGTTTCTGCTACTGTTTTGAACATTTCAGAATCAAACTGTCCGCCTGAAATATCATTCACCAAATCAATTCCTTCATTAAAACCAAACTTAAGGGTTTCGGAATAAAATGTGTCCAAGGAAATCAGCGCTTCCGGAAATTCTTTTTTGATGGAAGAAATAATTTCCCCCAAACGTTTGATCTCTTCATTAAAACTCAAAATTTCCGCATTCGGCCTTGTGGATTGCGGCCCTATATCGATGATGTCTGCACCGTCCTTCAACAGTTTTTCTGCATGTCTGAGAGCAGAAATTTCATTATTAAATTTCCCTCCATCTGAAAATGAATCGGGAGTGAGATTAAGAATTCCCATGATTTTTGGCGAACTTAAATCTACCAGTCTCCCATTGCAATTTATCGAATGATGACTCATCAATGATCTATGATTTTCTTTTCGCAAAAATACTCAAATATGTATAAAGTGTTATATATATTTGAGTATTGAAAATATCAATTTTTGTATCTTTGAAAGATTAAGAAAATTTATGTCAAAAACTTCAGAACAGTTTGGTCTTATTATTGACGAATGCCGTGATCTTTTCAGAAAAAAAATGCACGATTATGGTGCAGCCTGGAGGGTTTTAAGGCCAAGCTCCATTACCGATCAGATTTATATTAAAGTCAACAGAATCCGTACTTTGCAGATGACAGACGTCAAAATGATTGACGAAAGTGAAGAAGGAGAATTCATCGCAATCGTCAACTATTCTATCATCGGATTGATTCAGCTGGAGAAAGGTCTTTCAAATGATTTTAATGAAAATCCTGAAGAAATTTTAAGCCTTTACGACAAATATGCTGCTGAAGCAAAGGATTTAATGGAAAAGAAAAATCACGATTACGGCGAGGCCTGGAGAGATATGAGAATCTCTTCCATTACCGATTTAATTTATCAGAAAGTTTTGAGAACCAAACAGATAGAAGACAACCAGGGAAAAACCATTGTTTCCGAAGGATTGGATGCCAATTATTTTGATATGCTGAATTACGCGGTATTCTGTCTGATCAAATTTGCTGAAAAAGAACAAAAATCTGAAACTAAAACAATTTAATATGATTAAAGGTTTACTGCGCATCGTCATTGCCATTATCTTCATTCTTTCCGGATTCGTGAAAGCCGTTGATTTAGTTGGTTTTTCATTCAAAATGGAAGAATATTTCGCACCACCGGTTTTTAACATGCCTTTTCTGGAAAAATTTGCACTTCTTTTTTCTGTAATCATGGTGGTTCTGGAGCTTTGGCTGGGGCTGATGCTTTTATTAAAGCTTAAATTAAAATTCACCCTTTCTGCACTCATTGCACTCTGCATTTTTTTCGGTTTCCTTACATTTTACTCAGCCTATTTTAATGTGGTGACCGATTGCGGATGCTTTGGTGATGCCATTAAATTCACCCCTTGGCAGAGTTTTATTAAAGATATTATACTTCTGATTGGATTGATTATCGTGTTCATCCTCTACAGAAATGAGTTTCAGAAGACTGATGAGTACAGCGACAGACAACCGAAACGTTCCGATGCCAAAATAAAATACGGAGTTCTGGGCATTAGTTCTTTAGTTCTGATTTATTTTATGACCATGGGAATTGTAGATGAACCGCTGATTGACTTCAGAGACTACAAAATCGGAACAGATCTGAATGCCGAAAAGAAAAAAATTGCGGCAAACCCTTTTGTATACAAGAGTTTCTATTCGATGAAAAATGAAAGAACGAAAGAGGTGAGAAAAGTCAATCAGGATGATTATATCAAAAACACAGAATACTGGGCCGAAAATACACCGTGGAAAATCGAAGAAAATAAAAATGAATCTGTTTTGGTGAAAGAAGGTTACAAATCTGAAATCGCAAAATTCAAAATTGAAGACCCCTCAGGAAATGACATTACAAAAGAAATCCTGAATGCTCCGGAAGCTGTTATCATCTTTTCATACCAGCCGCACGATGTTTCACCGGAACTTTTAAAACAGGTGGAAACTAAAGTAAATTTGAACAAAAATGCAGTGAAATACGGAATTTCAACCATCCCAACAACCTTTAAAACAGTAAAAAATGCGATGATGGACGGTACTGCAATCAAAACGATTGCAAGAAGCAATCCTTTTGTTCTGACTTTAAAAAACGGTAAAATCACAGACAAAAAGCCCGCAAAAAACTACATCAAATAAAGTTGCCAGATTATAATCTTAAATGTTGAATCTTAAATGTTGAATTTTAAATTTTAAATCTTAAATTTTAATTATGCAAAAATCAAATAAATCAATCGCAGGATATCACTTACTGATGATTTTATCATCTGTAGACGGAGAATTTGCACCAGAAGAAGGAATGCTGGTTCAGCAATATTTGGCTGATGAGTTTCCTTTTAAAATCAATTTAGATAACGAGCTGGAAGCCATCGCTTTACTGCAACCTGAAGAATGGAAAGATCATTTTGAATTTCACGGAAGATGTTTCCTTGAAGATTCTACTGAAAAAGAACGTCTGAACTTCATCAAATTTGCTAAAACACTGATTAAAGCGGATGATGTGGTGACAGATGAAGAGCATACTTTCTATGTGCTTTTGAAAAATCTCTGGAATTTGAATTAATAAATCTCACGCAGATTGAAATCATTCCAAAAAATTTCTTTTCTCAGACACTAAAGGAAGGAAAATTTTCTGGAAATAATCACTTAACCAAACAATTAAAATTTATTCTAAACCCTAATAGAAAAATATAATGAGACGAAAAATAGTTGCAGGAAACTGGAAAATGAACAAAAACGTTATTGATGCACAAAAATTAATGACAGAATTGCGTGATTACAAAAATAACAATAACGCCAACTGTGAAGTTTGGATTGCTCCGCCAGCTTTATATTTAATGATGGCTAAAGACGTTTTTGAAAACGACGAAATCGGAGTTTTTGCCCAGGACATCAGTACGCACGAAAGCGGAGCTTACACCGGAGAAATCTCTGTTGATATGCTTGAATCTATCGATGCTGAAGGAACTTTAATCGGTCACTCAGAAAGAAGACAGTACCACGGCGAGAACGATGAAAACTGTAACAAAAAAGTGAAACTGGCTTTGGATAAATGTTTAATCCCTGTTTACTGTAACGGAGAAACTTTAGATCAGAGAAAGGCCGGACAGCATTTCGAAGTTGTAAAAACGCAGACTGAAACGGCTTTATTTACCCTTTCTGCAGAAGAAATTAAAAAAGTGGTAATCGCTTACGAACCAGTTTGGGCAATCGGTACTGGTGAAACTGCCACTCCGGAGCAGGCACAGGATATCCATGCTCACATCAGAGGAATTATTGCTGAGAAATACGGACAGGAAGTGGCTGACGAAGTGTCAATTCTTTACGGAGGCTCTGTAAAACCTGACAATGCAAAAGAAATTTTTTCTCAACCAGACATTGACGGTGGTTTGATTGGCGGTGCCGCGTTGAAGGTTGAAGATTTTTCTAAAATTATTGAGGGATTTAATTAATTTGAAGATTTGGCAATTCGTCAATTTGAAAATAAAAAGGGATGCAATTTTTAAATTACATCCCTTTTTTACTGTATTAATTTTCAAATTATAACATTGTCAAATTTTCAAAGTAAAACTATTTTTCTTTCGATCTCTGTAAAACCTCATCTACCATTCCAAATTCTTTGGCTTCAGTAGAAGTCATCCAGTAATCTCTGTCTGATGCTTTCTCTACCCACTCGTAAGTTTGTCCGGAATGCTCAGAAATAATGTCGTACAGTTCTTTTTTCAGTTTCAACATCTCTCTTAAGTTGATTTCCATATCTGAAGCTACACCCTGTGCACCACCGCTTGGCTGGTGAATCATCACTCTTGAGTGTTTCAAAGCAGAACGCTTTCCTTTTTCTCCGGCTACCAAAAGTACAGCTCCCATGGAAGCAGCAATTCCGGTACAGATGGTGGCAACGTCCGGCTTAATGATCTGCATCGTATCATAAATTCCCAAACCTGCATAAACGCTTCCACCTGGAGAGTTGATGTAGATTTGAATATCCTTTGCAGAATCTGAACTTTCTAAAAACAAAAGCTGAGCAGTAACAATATTGGCTACCTGATCATCGATTCCTGTCCCAAGAAAGATAATTCTGTCCATCATCAAACGTGAGAAAACGTCCATCTGGGCAACGTTTAATCTTCTTTCTTCCATGATATATGGCGTAAGGTTAGTCGGGCCGTACATTCCCATATACTGATCGGTCGCAAGACCACTGTTTCCTAAATGTTTTACAGAGAAATCTCTGAATTCTTTTTTAATATCCATAGGTAATTAAATTATCTTTTTCTTTTGAGTGACTAATTTCGTTCCAAACAAATGTAAGGACATTATGGCAGAAAGTGAAAATTTTAAATAAAATTTTATGAAGAAAAGTGATTTTTATTCATCTTAACTGATCTTTTTTGAAAGCTTTTTCTGTAGTAGTTTTTATTTTTGTGATGTTTTCATTGTGTGTAAAATCACTGTCAGCATTTTCGGTCTTCATTATCATACCATTATCATAAAACTGCTCTGTAGTCTCTTTAGTTCTTACAAAAATAATATCACTGCTTTTTTTCAATCTGTCTGCAGTTTCGTAGCATTCTGATCTCTCAACCTTTTGAATTAGAGAATCCGTTTTCAGATCAAATATGTACATTTTTTCGCTGTCACAAAGTTCACCGCTGGATTTTAGAACCAGGAATTTCACTTTTCCGTTCACAAGATAAGATTTCTGAGGAAGTAAATTGTCGTACATAAAATCAAATTCTACAGCTTGATATTTTTTTATGGAATCATAAAAATTATTCCGATAGCCGGAAAAGCGCCTTTCTGATGGGCTTGTGCAACTTTGCAGTGTGCATACAGCAAATATCAAATACAAACTGACAATTTTAAACATGCTAACTGATTTTTTCTGAATATAGAATTGTATTAAATATTATAAAATACTGTCTTACAGATAATTAATACGAAAAAAAATACTACGAATTTACTATATCTTTGTAACCGGCGACCACTCCAGCTTTGCAGCCAGTTGTCTTGAAAATTCTGTCAGCATCATGATCTTTTTTATTGAATCAAAATAGGCTGTGGGATTATTTTCACGATGGTTTTCAAGCTCTGCTGTCAGTTTTCTGATCAGAAGATGAACGTAATAATATTTATGAATCAGAATATTGGCCTCAACTTCATCAGCAAGATGATCGCCAATGGTTGGCGGAAAAATATTTCTGGTTGACCAGTCGCTGAGTTCATCGGGAGACATCAGTGCATCAGCTACTTTAAGGGTAATATCTTCATCCATCAGCTTCATAAAAAAATCTCCTGAACGTATCTCCTCATTCTCAATTCCAATCTTGATATTTTCTATAATTTTCTGATTGGTAGGAATCTGAAATTCATAATTTTCATCCTCAAAATGATGCAGAATTTCTTCAATGACGGTAATCTGATATTTTACCTGATCGGCATCCAGTCTTTCCAGAACCATATCGCCAAACATCAACATCGTTTCAATAAGCTTATTTTCCTGATGGATAATATTAAACTGAACCGAATCTTCCAGTGGAGCCTGTTGTGGCACGACTTCAAGTTTTACCGGAGCTGCAGCTTCATTTTGTCTTTGACTGTGCTGTGTCTGATGTTGCGTAAGCTGCTTCTGAATATCAAGCTCATTAAACAAACTTTGCTCAGAAAGACCAAATTTATTGGAAACTTCCTTCAGATAAACCTCTTTTTTCAAAGCATTCTGCACAAAAGAAACCGACTTTACGATGTTTCGGATGGCATCTGCTTTTTTGATCGGATCATTGCCGGCATCTTTAAGAAGAATTTCAGCTTTGAAATCGATAAAATCTGTCGCTTCTTTTTCTATGAATTTTTCAACGTATTCCTGAGGATGTTTTCTGGCAAAGGAATCAGGGTCGTCGCCTTCTGGAAATAGTAGAACACGGATGTTCATCCCTTCCGCCAAAAGCATATCAATGCTTCTGAAACTCGCTTTGATTCCCGCATTATCGCCATCAAACAAAATCGTTACGTTTTCCGTAAGTCTTTTGATAAGCTTAATTTGCTCCGTGGTTAAAGAAGTTCCTGAGCTCGCCACCACATTTTCTATTCCCGAAAGATGAAGCGAAATCACATCCATATAACCTTCCACCAAAAGGCATACATTTTTTCTCGAAATCGCCTGCTTACTTTGGTTTAAGCCATAAAGAACATTTGATTTGTGATAAATTTCCGTCTCCGGAGAGTTGAGATATTTGGCAGTTTTTACGTTATTTTTCAGAATTCTGGCTCCAAATCCCAAGACCCTTCCCGAAAAACTGTGGATTGGAAACATCACCCTTTCACGGAAACGGTCGATGCCTGCCGGTGAATTTTCCGGAAATATTGAAAGTCCTGATTTTTCTAATATTTCTTTTGAATAACCCTTTTCTAAAGCATATTCTGTAAAAGAATTTTTCTTCTCAGGAGAATATCCCAACTGAAACTTTCTGATGATCTCATCTTTCAGCTCACGCTCCCTGAAATAAGACAAACCAATGGACCTTCCCTCTTCATTTTCCCACAAAATATTCTGGAAATAATCATTGGCAATCTCATTTATTTTATAGAGAATATCTCTTTCCGTTTGTGCAATTTTGGCTTCTTCGGAGAATTCCTGGCGGTCTTCTTCAATTTCAATGGCGTATTTTTTGGCTGCGTGGCGAAGTGCCTCAGGGTAAGTGAAATTTTCGATTTCCATTAAAAAAGAAATCGCTGTACCACCCTTCCCTGTTGAGAAATCTTTCCAGATCTGTTTACTTGGAGATACTACAAAGCTCGGCGATTTTTCTTCATGGAACGGACTCAACCCTTTAAAATTGGATCCCGCTCTTTTCAGCTGCACATATTCTCCCACTATCTCTTCTACGCGGATCGTGGAAAATATCTTATCTATCGTCTGTTTTGAAATCATCAGAACAAAAGTACTGAAATTCGCTAATTTGATCTACAGCAATTATTAATTTAAGCAAAACTCTTCTTAATTATCAGCTTAAAGAAGCAGCCATTAAAGTAAATATCCGTGCAAATAAACTGCCTGTAAAAGAACAGTTTGTGTAAAATTCATAAAAAAACGGCAGACCAAACGATGATCTGCCATAACTTCAGGGTAATCTTTTTTTTCAGATTCTGTTATAAAGTTGTGTTTACCACGCCGTAATCAATAGTAAGTACCGGTTCATAATAACTTAAATTGCTGGAATCCCCGCTACCCAGATAAAGTTTAATACCGTAATTAATGATATCCTGTGTAATAATAATTGGCGAAAGCACCAGCTCATCACGTACAGTAGTAAAACCACTTGTTTTTGTTTTCTTAAACATCAGATCTTTTATTTTTGTGCCACCGGATACAGTACCCAAAGAAGAATTATACACTGCATTACCTGTGTAGGCCACAAATCTTGAAGCATCAGAATTGGATGTTGTTTCTGCATATTTCAAAGAAACATTGATAGTCATTACATTTCCCAGCAGCTGCTGCGGAACATTAATTTTTGAGTTGGCATTATCCCAGATGACAAAAAAGTTCGGGGTTCCAGACAGCGGATTATTCTCAATGATAAAATCTACGGGAGCTGCATAACTGCAGTCAAAAAGCTTGAGTTTGGGAGCCGAAGGAACAGTAAACGCAGTGGAGCTGTAAGCATATGTGTCTACATCATTCAGAAGCATATTCATAGGTTTTACAAAAGCAAGAAGATTATTAAAGGTAGTAGAACTCCCTATGGTGACCCAAACGCTGCCGTCCCAGTAATAATATCCTTTACTTTTGAGGTTCACACCTACGCCAACTTGGTTGGCCAGTGATGCGGGCGAAGTTGCATACACTAGATTAGACTCCATCGAAGCCCCAGCAACGACGGGCATACCGAAAATATCGTTTCCCGATAAACGCGGAATCATCAAGCCTTCTACTGTAGCAGTAGTGCTGGTGGTATTTTTATCAATTTGCAGTGTGGTAACAGGCGCTGTAGTATTGATTCCCACCTGCCCATGAAGAATGGCATTCATAAAGATGCCTAGAATTAATGAATTTTTCATTGTTGCGGTTTTTAGTTACTCAAATATAAAAATTAAAAATGATAAATTTTGAAAAAATTTAATAAAAATTTAAATATTATTTAATTATTTTAATAATTAATTGTAATATGATTGATAAATTAAATAATAAAATACATATTTTATTAATTTAAAAATATAATTTATTCTGATATTTTATCAAAAACAAATTGATAATAAAAAATTGTGGTACCTACGAGTAATAATAATTAATTATTGACAACAATTTGACAATTAGATAATTTCGCCGTCAGAGGTTCAAATTTTCTGCAGAATGTCACGAAATTTTATCAGTGTTATCTGAAACGTTTACTAATTTTACAGACTCAAAAAAATTCAATGCATTTCGAGATCAGAAATTTAGAACAGTGGCAGGATGTGGTAGACGAAATTTTGCCAGAATTGAAACAGAATATTCTTTTACTGAAAGGAAACTTAGGCGCCGGAAAAACTACTTTCACGCAGATTTTAGTTAAAAATTTTGGCAGCTTTGATGAAGTGAATTCTCCCACATATTCAATTGTAAATGAATACAACACTCCAAAAGGCAAAATATTTCATTTTGATCTTTACCGCCTGAAAAACATTGAAGAAGTGTATGACATCGGTATAGATGAATATCTGGACAACTCTTTTCTATGCATCATCGAGTGGCCTGAAGTGTATGAAGAAGAACTCGACGGATTCGGTTTTCACACGATGAATATTGAAAATAACGGCGAAAGCAGAACCGTCTCTTTCCATTAATTAATTGTCTTTAATTATTCTATACTTTATTTTTATATTTAAAATGCTGATTTGAAGACAGTAGCAAAAAGCCAATTGCCATCAGCAACTTAATCTGTATATTTGCCCTGTGAAACCGATTGATATTTAAAATATTCCGTCAAAAATTCATCCTTAAAAATGAGCACCACCAATATTTTCACCCCGTTTACCGAGGAAGAACTGATGCCAAAAGAAGAAAAACTCGAAGTCATCAAAAAAGGAAAACAATTCAGCATAGGAATTCCTAAAGAAACATGTCTGAATGAAAGGAGAACGTGTATAACTCCCGATGCTGTGCAGGTTTTGGTAGAGCACGGCCACGAGATCATTATAGAATCCGGTGCCGGACAGGGATCTTTTTTCACAGACCTTCAGTATTCTGAATCGGGTGCCAGAATTACCAATGATGCGAAAGAGGCATTCAGTCAGGATTTGGTGCTGAAAATAAACCCTCCCACAGACGAAGAAATTGAATATTTCAAGCCGAACACTTACCTCGTTTCAGCTTTGCAGATTAACTTAAGAGATAAAGATTATTTCTGCAGACTGGCCGAAAAGAAGGTTAATGCCATCGCTTTTGAGTTTATTTCTGATGAATACAAACAGCTGGCTTTGGTACGGTTAATCGGTGAAATTGCGGGCACCGTCTCCATCTTATATGCTTCTGAACTTTTAGCACTTTCAAACGGCCTCATGCTGGGCGGGATTACTGGTGTAAGACCTACAGAAGTAGTAATCATCGGTGCAGGAATTGTGGGAGAATTTGCTACAAAAGCGGCAATCGGCCTTGGTGCAAGCGTGAGAGTTTTTGATAATTCACTGTCAAAATTACGCAGACTTCACACTTTGGTAGACAGCAGAGTTCCCACCTCTATTATTGATCCCAAAGAACTTAAAAAAGCATTAAGACGTGCTGATGTGGTAATAGGAGCTCTTCCCAGAATGAATATGACCCCGATTGTAACCGAAGAAATGGTTGCTAAAATGAAAAAAGGAACCGTCATCATAGACATCACCATTGATAACGGCAAAGTGATAGAAACTTCCGAACTGACCACGATGGAAGATCCTTACATCATAAAACACGGCGTCATTCACTGTGGACTTCCGAATCTAACGTCAAAAATGCCGAGAACCACTACAAAAGCAATTTCTAATTTCTTTCTTTCCTATATTTTAAATTACGACGAAGAAGGTGGTTTCGAAAACATGCTTCTCCGTAAAAATGAAATGAAACAGAGCCTTTACATGTACAAAGGCCGTCATACTAAAAAAGTGATTTGTGACCGTTTTGGGCTTACGTATCATGATATCAATCTTTTAATTTTCTAAATGAGAAAAATCAAATTTTTTGCATTCGGGCTTATTCCCGGATTGATTGTTGTATTTTTTGTGCTGAATAAAAAAGGCGCCAGCTGCAGCGGATACCTCCCAAACAGCCGTGTAATCGCCGAAACTTTGTCTAAAGATTTTAAATATTCTGAAAGTTTCAAAACTGAAATGAATACTTTGAAAGTAAATGAAAAATTCTTAAAAGACAGCATCATCACTTTAGGAAAGATAGATTTCGAACGAAGTAAAGCCCAGCAAAAACCATGTCCCAGCTACCTGATGACCTATCCTGAAAAAAAACCCAGATATGAAATTACATTTGATAAATGTGAAGAAAATGCGGTTTTAAATTCTTTAAAAAAGCTTAGATAAAAATATTAAAGCAATAAACGCAGGAATCTCAAATATTAATATTTGTAGTTTCAGATAAAAAAAAAATTTGAAATGGACGGCAACTACAATCTGATTCATGATTACGTGATTTTCTCAGCAGTTTTTGCCTTATTCCTGCTTGTTGCGGTTTCTGTTTATCTCATCAGCCTTAACCAAAGACTGAAAATTAAAAATGCAAAACTTTCTGAAAACAACAGGATGATTCAGAGCAGGCTGAATGAAGTTCAGCTTGAACATATCGGGACCAAACTCAATCCTCACCTGTTTAAAAACATCCTCAATTCTGTTCAGTCACACGCGTACCAGACGTACATGTCGCTTGATAAACTGGCCAATGTTCTGGATTATATTTTATACGAAAGCAACAACAAATTTGTGAGCCCGAAAGAAGAGCTGAATTTTGCGTTAAGCCTCATCGAAATCAATAAAATTAAGGTAAATCCACTGTTCGATTTCAGAATAAAATCTAAAATAGACAAGTCTGATTCTGTTTTTGAAGAAAAAGTTTTTGCCCCGTTAATTTCTGTAGATTTAATTGAAAACGCCTTTAAACACACCGATTTTTTAGCACAGGATTCGTTTATTTTAATCAGTCTTGAGCTCAGTAACGGAATATTTTCGATGAAAGTGAGCAATAAAGCTTCGCTTAAAAATGTTCTTCACAAAGATCACAGCGGCTTCGGAAGTCAGTCTTTAGATCAGAGACTTAAATTGATTTACAATACTTTTTACACCCTGGAAAAAAGCTCAAAAAACGGTATCTTCACAGCAGAACTTACAATTAATTTAGGCGGATTCTATGATAAAATGCGTTATTCTTGACGATGAATTACTGGCGATAAGCTATTTGAAACTTCTATGCGAACAAATTGAAAATGTGGAAGTTGTAAAAGCTTTTAATGATCCGAAAATATTCCTCAGCGAAATTGAAAATATAGACTGCAACCTCTGCATCTTAGACATTGAAATGCCTGGAATGACCGGACTGCAGGTTGCCGAACAGATCTCACATTCCAAAAAAATTATTTTTACCACTGCTTACAAAGAATATGCAGCCGAAGCTTTTGATCTGAATGTGGTGGATTATGTGCGAAAACCCATCAGAAAAGAAAGACTGGCTCAGGCGTTTGAGAAAGCCGCACAGCTTTTATCAGCTGCAAAAAAATATTTCATAGAATGGAATACAAACATTGGCAAATCAACGATTTTTACAGAGCAGATCGCATATATCAAAACTTCTGAAATCGACAGCCGCGACAAAGAGATTCTTCTGATTGACGGCACGGTAATCGTCTTAAAAAATCTGAATTTCAAATCCCTTCTTGAAATGCTGCCTTCAAAAGACTTTGCGCAGGTTAACAAAAAAGAAATCGTTGCACTTTCTTCTATAAAATTTTTGACAACCAGCGAAATTATTACCACAGTTCAAACAGAAGAACATCAGTTTTTGAAACTTCACATTGGTGAAACGTACAGAAATTCTCTGATGGAAATGGTCGCAAAGTAAGCGGATATCACAATTTTAAATTTCACTGCAGAATTGCCTGCGTTTATTACATTTAAAGAAAATCCCGTATCATCATTTCTATTTTCTTCTCACCTTTGTCATATTAATGATTTTGAAAATGGCGAAATACAGAAACATCATTTTTTATGTAGCAACAATTATCTTTTTCTCGTGCGTGATGTACTGGTTTTTCATAGAGGGAAAAACGCTGGAAACCGGACAGAATATTCCTGCAGAAAGAGCGACCGGAGCTACCATGTGGGAGAATTTCTCAGATTCATTTCTGGTTAATCTGCATCATCCTTTGGCGCTTTTACTGGCTCAGATTGTCACCATCATTATGGTTGCCAAATTATTCGGCTGGATTTGCATGAAACTGAAACAGCCTTCTGTAATTGGTGAAATGATTGCAGGAATTGTGCTGGGCCCATCTCTTTTCGGATTGTATTTCCCTGAACTTTCAGCATTTATTTTCCCGAAAGAATCCCTGGGAAATTTACAGTTTTTAAGCCAAATCGGGTTGATTCTCTTTATGTACATCGTAGGAATGGAACTGGATTTGAGCGTTTTAAGAAAAAAAGCACACGATGCAGTAGTCATCAGTCACGCAAGTATAATTATCCCTTTTGCATTGGGAGTCGGGCTGTCTTATTTTATTTATAAAGAGTTTGCGCCTGATGGAATTCAGTTCAGTTCATTCGCTTTATTTATTGCCATTGCGATGAGTATCACAGCATTTCCCGTTCTGGCAAGGATCGTTCAGGAAAGAAATTTACACAAAACAAAAATCGGAACCGTGGTCATCACCTGTGCTGCTGCAGACGACATCACGGCGTGGTGCATTTTGGCGGCAGTAATTGCTGTGGTAAAAGCAGGATCATTTTCAGGATCAGTTTTTGTGATTATTATGGCAGTGGTTTATGTTTTTATAATGATAAAAGCCGTAAGACCGTTCCTGCACAGAATTGCGGAGTCTCAGAAAGGAAAAGGATTCATCAGCAAAGGTTTAGTGGCGGTTTTCTTTTTAATTTTGATTATTTCCTCTTACGCCACAGAAGTTATAGGAATTCACGCGCTTTTCGGAGCCTTTATGGCAGGCGCGATTATGCCTGAAAATGTGAAATTCAGAAATCTGTTTATCGAAAAAATAGAAGATGTTGCTTTGGTTTTACTTCTTCCGTTATTCTTTGTTTTTACAGGTTTGAGAACGCAGATTGGTTTGCTTAATGATCCTCATCTCTGGAAAATCGGTGGATTCATTATTCTTACAGCCGTCATTGGAAAATTTGTGGGAAGTGCTTTAACGGCAAAATTCCTCAAGCTCAACTGGAAAGACAGTCTTACAATTGGCGCCCTGATGAATACGAGAGGTTTAACGGAACTGATTGTTTTAAATATTGGTTACGATTTGGGCGTTTTAGGTCCCGAACTTTTCGCAATGCTGGTTATTATGGCGCTTTTTACCACTTTTATGACGGGGCCCTGTCTTGATCTCATTAATTATTTCTTTAAAGGAAAAAAATCATCTCTGGAAGAGGAAGATTCTGATGAAAACATGGCGAAATACAGAGTTCTTCTGTCTTTTGAAACACCGCAATCCGGAAGTACGCTGCTGAAACTTGCCGATAATTTTACCCGGAAAATGAACGGAAACAAAAGTGTAACGGCAATGAATATCGCTCCTGTAGATGAGCTCCACCCTTTTGATATTGATAATTTTGAGAACGAACAGTTTAAAAATGTGATTGAAACTTCTGAGGAATTAGATCTCGAAGTTACTACGCTCTTCAAGGCTTCAACAGATATTGAAAATGATTTAACAAACATTACCAACAGAGGAAATTACGATTTGCTTCTGATAATGCTCGGAAAATCAATGTATGAAGGCAGTTTGCTGGGGCGGCTTTTGGGTTTCACCACAAAAATCATCAATCCCGAAAAATTACTCAACACCGTAAAAGGCAAGAGCAACATTTTTAATAATTCTCCTTTTGACGATTCTACTTTACAGATTTTAGACAACACCCAAATTCCGGTAGGGGTTTTGGTTGAAAAAGATTTTACATCGGCAGACCGGGTTTTTATTCCTATGTTTAACCTGAGTGATTTTTATCTGCTTGAATATGCGAAAAGACTTATTAACAACAACAATTCTCAGATTATCATTCTGGATGTTGCCGGCCAGATCCGGAACAATATTGAAGTGAAAGAACTCATCAGAAGCATCGAACAGGTTGCACCCAACCACATTACTTTATACAACGAAAAAAAGATTGAAAAAGAATTTCTGGACAGTCAGGATCTAATGCTCATCAGCAAAAAAAGCTGGCGCGGATTGATTGAATCCAAGAGTCTGTGGCTTTCTGATATCCCTTCAACATTGATAATTTCAAATCCTTAAAAATAAAAATCCCTGTTTCGTAAATTTTGAAACCGGGATTCTTTATGTTTATTTTAGAACCTGTTTAAAGATTATCAAAACAGTTTGAATATATCGGTTTATGGTTTGACTAATTTAATCTTCGACAGGCTCAGACTAACAAATCCAATACGAATCACTAAATTAAACAGTCTCACTATGAGCTTGCTGAAGAGTTTTTGAACCATAAATATTTTTCTGATAAAAATTTAAACAGACTCTTAAAGTATATTAACCTCTCTTTCAAGATCAATTCCGAATTTTTCTCTTACAGAATCTATAATCTGGGCTGAAAAATCGTAAATCTCTTTTCCTGTGGCATTTCCCGTTGCGTTGACAATCACCAGAGCCTGAAGTCTGTGTGAAGCAACATTTCCGGTCTGTTTTCCCTTCCAGCCACACTGCTCGATTAGCCAGCCGGCAGGAACTTTTACAAAATCACCATTGGGATATCCCGGAATGTTTTCAAATTTTAATTTTAAATCTTCAAACTGAACCAACGGAATGGTGGGATTTTTAAAGAAACTTCCCGCGTTACCCATCACTTTCGGATCTGGAAGTTTGCTCTGTCTGATGTTGATCACCGCTTTGGAAACGTCCTGAATGGTGGGATTTTCGATTCCCAGGTTTTCGAGTTCAGTTTTTATTGCACCGTATTCGGTTTTGATTGCGTGATTTTTTAACGTTAACTTAAAAGTAACCTCTAAAATGACATATTTACCTTTCCCTTCCTGCTTAAAAACAGAATCTCTGTAACCAAATCTGCATTTTTCAAGATTGAAAATTTCAGTTTCTGAAGTTTCCTGATTTAAAACTTTACAGCTTACGAAAACATCCTTAATTTCCGTTCCGTATGCTCCGATATTCTGCATCGGCGAAGTGCCTACATTTCCCGGAATTAAAGAAAGATTTTCAAGTCCGCCATAGTTTTTATTTAAGCAGTACAAAACGAAATGGTGCCAGTTTTCGCCTGCCTGAGCCGTGACTAGCACTTGATTTTCATTTAAAACCTCTTCAGTAATTCCTTTTAAATTTAATTTAATCACCAGACCATCGAAATCTTTTGTGAATAAAAGATTGCTTCCGCCGCCAAGAAAAAGTAATTTGAGCGTCTGAGCGCTGGAGTGTCTGAGTGCTTGAGTTAATTCTTCCTGGGAATTCACTTCGGCAAAATATCTTGCTTTTGCTTCTACACCAAAAGTATTAAAAGGTTTTAATGAAAAATGTTCTGTCATACTATCGGTATTTCTCCGGAATTATTTTTGCGAGTTTTGCTTTAAAATTTGCGAGCTGTCTGTAATTGTACCCGTCATTGTACGCGTTTACAAAAACGTAGGAAGTACGGCTGGTTTTCACCTGAAAAGTTTCGTCAACACCATCCGCAGCCTGCAGACTTTCAGAGCTTTTGATAAATGCAAGCTGATTGATTTTCAGCTGTCCGAAAAGTTCGGTTTTATCTTTTGTACTCAGGGCTTTATTCCATGTCTGATTTCTGTTAGTCATCGTATTTCCAGTAGTAAGAATCACAGAATCCTGAGTAACTTTTATGTTTTTGTAGTGACCGCCCATGCCACCCACTTCAGATAATATAATGTACTCGAAAGTCTCTTCACCTTTAGACTTACCCGTTTTTTCTGAAGGTTTAGAGCACGAAAAAATCAGCAGTAAAAATACTGGAAAGAAGATATTCAAACCTGATATTTTTATTGCTGACATTGTTTTTTTTTGAATCAAAAATTATTTATCCTGATTGTACTTTTCAAGGGCATCTCTCAAAATCTCAGCACTTCTGCGAAGATCCTGCTCTTTAAGAACGTAGGCAATTCTCACCTGTTTTTTACCTAATTCGGGATCAGAATAGAAACCTCCCGCCGGCGCAACCATAATTGTTTCACCTTTGTTGGTATATTTTTCTAAAAGCCACTGGGCAAAAATTTCTGTATCATCTACAGGAAGCTCTGCAACGCAGTAAAATGCACCTTTCGGTTTAGGACAGATCACTCCGGGAATTGCATTTAATGCTTCAACCAAAACATTTCTTCTGTGTGTATATTCTTCTCTTACAGCTCTTATGTATGCGCCGTCATTCTGGTGTGCTGCCGTAGCTGCAATCTGCCCCAACAGTACCGGACTTAATCTTGCCTGCGCAAAAAGCATAGCTGCATCGTGTATTTTTTTTGAACGGGTAACCAGACAGCCTATTCTTACGCCACACATCGAATATCTTTTAGATTCAGAATCGATGATTATGCAGTTTTCTGCAAGCTCTGGAAATTCTAACATTGATATCTGCTGTTTTCCGTCATACACATATTCTCTGTATACCTCATCAGAGATTACAACGATATCATATTTAACAGCAATTTCTGCCAGTTTCTGAAGTTCTTCACGGGTGTAAAGATATCCGGTGGGATTTCCAGGGTTGCAGATAACGATGGCTCTTGTTTTCGCTGTGATTTTTTTCTCAAATTCTTCAATTGGAGGAAGGGCAAAACCCGTATCAATAGTTGATGGAACAGCTACAACATTTACATTGAAAGTGCTTGTAAAACCGTTGTAATTGGCATAATATGGTTCAGGAATTATTACTTCATCCCCATCATCACACAGCGTGGAAATAGCAAAATTCAAAGCTTCAGACCCCCCATTGGTTACAATAAAATTATCTGCTGTAAGATCTGTGAAATCTAATGAATGATAATAATCTCTCAGTGCAGTTCTGTATTCTAAATTTCCTTCGGAAAGGGCATACTCTAATACCTTAAGGTCAATATTTTTTAAAGCATTCAGTGCAGTTTCAGGAGTTTCTATGTCTGGCTGACCGATGTTTAGGTGATATACTTTAGTACCTTTCTGTTTTGCTTTCTGGGCAAATGGAACTAATTTTCTAACCGGTGAAGCCGGCATATTCTGAGCTCTGTTTGAGATATTAGGCATTGTTTGGATTTTGTATGGCAAAAATAGCAAATTATTTTGTCTTGCTTCAATTTAAAATAGCCAAAACCATATATACAATGCTTCACATAGAAATTATGACAAAACTGTTAATAAATCATTATAACAAACTTTTTTATCAGTGCAAAAGATTACAATTTGTCTATTCGAAACAGATAATCAAAAATATTTAAAAAATATTTATTTTCAAACCTTGTTGTATTGAGATATTTCTTAGTTTTACATCAAACTTATTAAACTATATTTTATGAACAAATTTCAACCGGCTCGTGTGCTGGGTGTCTTGGGTATTGCGGTAAGCTCCCTGACATTTGCACAGAACTATCAGACAATGCCAATTGCTACAGGCTTCAATGAGGATGTAATTGCAAACGGAACAGGTCCCGCATTAAATTCCACTACCGGTATCCTTGATGGTGATTCTTACACTTTTGTTGCAAAAGATTTCTTGGCAACAGCAACAAGTACAGCCATCACTTACGGAGTTCCTGTGAACGGAATAATCAGTACAGCGGTAGCATCCACTCCCGGATTAACTTATCAGTTAGGGAATCTCAATTCTCCTAATTCTTTAAGATTATCCAATGCAAGTCCTACAAGCACAATAACTTTCACCACACCTAAGCAGGCAACGGTTCTTTACATGCTTTCCACAAGCGGAAGTGCATTGTCTGTGCTGACTGTAACTATCAACTTCTCTGACGGCACCAACCAGCAAGCTACAGGAATTTCTATTGATGATTGGTATGGTGGATCAAACTTTGCGGTTCAGGGACTTGGTAGAATTAACAGAAATAGTGATGGATTAGATGCTGCAGGGGGAACAAACCCCAGAATGTACCAATCTGCCATTACGATTGATGCTGCAAATCAGACTAAATTTATTCAAAGCGTAACAATTACAAAAACAAATAGTTTAGCCGGATATCCAAATATTTTCGCATTTTCAGCGGATGCTTATTCAACTTGTGTACCACCTGTACTGCAGGCTCCTGCAAGCATTACACCCAATTCAGCTTTAGTTTCATGGGCAGCAGCTGCCGGCGGTGTAACTTATGATGTATACCACAGTACATCCAATACAATACCTACGGCATCCACAACTCCTACTTACCCAGCTGTAAGCGGAACCAGCCAGACGATAGGAAGTTTAGCTTCAAACACCAATTATTACTACTGGGTAAGAACTAACTGCAGTACGGCAACTTCACAGAGCGCATGGTCTTTCGGCGGCACTTTTAAAACAGCGTGCGGACCAATGACTTCGCTTTCTGAAAATTTTGATTCTTACGCAGCAAGTGCCATTGTACCAGATTGCTGGGTAAGAAATTTTGTTAACGGCACAATGTCAATCAGCTCAACAACTCCAGCTTCCGGAACGAGAAACATATATCAGACAACGTCAACCGTACAAATACCGAGTACTGTTGTTTTACCAGAATTCAGCAATGTAAATGCAGGCACACACTGGCTAAAATTAAAGGCAAGAGTAAGTGCAGCAACCGGTACTTTAAATGTAGGATATGTAACCAATCCAACGGATGCGAGTACTTTTGTATTGCTTAAGGCATTGAGTATTTCTAATACAAACTATACCAGCACTAACCCGGAATATACTGTAATTGTACCATCTACTGTGCCGGCAAATGCCAGATTGGCTGTGCGAAACACTGCAGACGGCAAGGGATACTATTGGGATGATGTTGTTTGGGAGCCTCTTCCAGCATGTTTCCCACCAACGGCGATCAGCACTTCTGCTGTTTCTGCCAACAGTGTAACTGCCAGCTGGACTGCACCTGCATCTGCACCTGCCAATGGGTATGAATATTATTATTCTACTGTAAATACGGCGCCAGTGGCTGCTACAACCCCTTCAGGTTCTGTTGCTGCAGGAAATACTACGGCAGTGATTCCTGGTCTCAATTCTATTACAACCTATTATCTCTGGATGCGTTCATCTTGTGGAGCTGCCAACAAAAGCACCTGGTCTTATGTAGGTACATTTAACACACTCTGCGGTGCAGTGCTGCCTCCTTACACCAATGATTTCAGTACAATCCCTGGTAACTGCTGGGCCAATAATATCTCTGGCGGCTCACCTACAGTACCTCCAACAGGTACGACAGTTTATTGGGTTTCCGGTGGATTCCTTAACACGGGATCTGTGAATTCAATGAGAATAAATCTTTATGATGTAAACAGAACAGGATGGCTAAAGACAACACCTTTTAACCTAACCGGAGGAGGGTTCAGAGTTAAATTTGATTATGGATTAACTGGTTACAATAACACATCATCTTCTGCAATGGGTTCTGATGACAATGTGCAGTTCTTAGTGTCTAACGACGGAGGAACTACCTGGACATCTTTACAAACCTGGAATACTGCAAACACACCTTCAAATACTTCAACCACTTATACTTTTGATCTGGTAGGATATAACAGTGCCAATACAGTATTCGCATTCTATGGAACAGACGGAACAGTGAACGATACTCCGGATTACGATTTCCATGTTGATAACTTTGTTGTGGAAAGTGCCAATCTAAGTACATCCGAGACCAACGCTAAGCTGAACACTGTGAAGGTTTATCCAAACCCATTCAGTGACATTATCAACATCTCAGATTTCAAAGATGTTACAACAGTAAAAGTAAGTGACGTTGCGGGAAGAACTCTTAAAACAATTGAAAATCCTGGTCAGCAGATTAATTTGAGTGATCTTAATGGAGGATTATATATTTTAAATCTTAAATTCAAGGACGGATCGCAAAAAAGCGTGAAAGTCATTAAAAAATAAAAAATATTTTTGAATTATTATTTCAAACGGCTGCACAGAAACTGTACAGCCGTTTTTATTTTTAGATTTATCTAAATTTTTGTTTATTTGAAAAAAAATATCAGCAATGCAAATTCCGGCTAATTCTGTAGAAGAATATCTATTAAAAATTCCTGAGGAGAGACAGGTTGTATTCAGAAAATTATACAACACCATCAGAGAAAATTTACCTAAGGGCTTTGAAGAAACCTTGAGCAGCGGCATGATGAACTGGAGTGTTCCTCTGGAGACTTATCCTTCCGGGTATCACTGTACGCCAGGAACTCCTCTTCCTTTCCTGAGTTTAGCGTCTCAGAAGAATTTTATCGCACTCTACCACATGGGAATGTATGCAGATCCCGAGCTTTTAAATTGGTTTACTGAAGAATTCCCGAAACATTCAAAAAGAAAACTGGATATGGGAAAATCCTGCGTGAGATTTAAGAATATGAATGAAATTCCTTTTGAACTGATTTGCGAACTGAGCAAAAAAATGACTGTACAAAACTGGATCGAGCTTTATGAGAAAAATCTTAAACGTTAAGCTTTTTGCTGTTTTAATTCTGATTTTTTCAGTAATCAGTTGTGCTTCCAATCTGAAATCGGATTTAAAAAATGGTGATTTGCTTTTTGTAACGGCAAAAAATTCTGGTTTATCAGGAGCGATTAATAATGTCACACAGAAAAAGGAAACCGAAAAATTTGATCACATCGGAATTTTAGAGATTAAAAACGGTCAATATTCTGTTCTTCACGCATCTCCTGAGAACGGATCAAACAGACAGAATCTGAAAGATTTCATTAAAGATCAGAAGAAAGATCAGCAAAATATTGTAGTCTACCGTTTGAAACCTGAATTTCAGAAAATTATTCCAAATGCTTTGGGAAAGGCAGATTTGATGCTGGGTAAGCCTTACAATTTCAATTATATTTTAGATGAAAATTCTTACTACTGCTCAGATTTTGTTGAAAGAGCATTCAGAGAAAATCAAATTTTCAAACTTGAACCAATGACTTTCATCGATCCTAAAACCGGAAAAACCAATGAATTCTGGCAGAATTTCTACAACAAAAAAAATCTGAAAGTTCCCGAAGGCGAATTGGGCTGTAATCCCAACGGACTCGCAGGTTCAGACAAATTGATTAGAATTAAAGAACTCTAAGAATCTGAAATTAATTTCTCCCGAAAATTAATTTCTCCCGAGGGTTTGGCAGATAATACAGATTTTTCTGCAACTGAAATCAGCTCAATCCGCAAAATCTGCGGGGACAAAAAAACAGAGCGAAATTTATCAGAATTTAATTTTTATCAAATTCCAATTAGCTGTAATATTAAAGAAATCCAACCCGGGTTTCTTTTTTTGTTAAATTTTAGAAATTATTAGTCTACAAATTTGGTGGACTAATAATTTTTGATATTTTTGCTGAGTATTTAAAACAAAATAAAACTTTATGTACAAAGGAACTGAGTCATTAACTTAAAAAAAATCACCAAAACATGATTACACGAAATCTGCAGTCTTTACCGCAAAAACTGACCATCAGCAAAAAAGAAATTGTTCTTGAAGTAGAATTGAACGGGAAAATGAAATTTGATCATCTCCTCAATGTAATTTGCAACCAGATGGGCATGTGCTACAGGGTTTTGAATGCAGATGTAGAATATGTCAACGGCACCGATTTCGGCTCTTTTCAGCTTTACCTGAATACGACGACGGAAGAATTTCAGAATCTGGAATATTTCCTCAACAAAAATAAATTACTGAATACCAATGTAGAGTACATCTGCAGAAGATATTCCTAATTGAATTCCATATAATTTGATTGAAGCGCTCGTCATCCATTAGTATGAGCGCTTTTTTTTTGCTTTTTGATATTGATGAATTGAAAAGTTCAAGTTTTAATAATAAAACTATTCAAATCTCATCCAAATCCCGCACTCCACTGCCAATCATTCAACAGAATTTCGGTAATAATAAAATCGTCAGAATATTCGTCAAAGCCAACTTTTTGTTGAAGGAAATTCACAACATCATTTGCCATTTTTTTGTCAGAAAAAACTCCTATTTCTCTCTCATCATCCAAAAATGAATGAATTGTATAAACATGACTTACTTTAAAAACCGTTTTTAAATTCAGCTTCGTAACTACCTGACTATAATTTGGAATAAAATCATCTTCGGGTAAATAATCCCGTCCAATTTCACCAACAACTTCTGTGAAGCCATTTTGCCAATTAATTTTATTCAGTCCTATTTTTTTCAAATGGAAATCGTGAGGGTAATCTGAAAATCCTCGAAAAAGCAATAACCTTTGCTTTTCTTTTTCTACTTCAGAGAGATCATCAAAATATCCTAAAAACTTACTGTCACGGTGGTTATCGTCTGTATAAATATGTTCGAGAGCGTAAACAAAATAGTCCATAACTAAAACCAAAGATTTGTAAAATACTCTGCAAAAAGCTTTAATCCAAGTTCTACTTTTTCATTAATTTCTTCAAAATCCAGATGTTTAAATTTTTCGGGATCAACGTGATATTCAAAAGGAATAATCATTTTACTTAAGATCTCACTCCAATATTTTTCTTTTTCTGCAAAAGATGTTTGGTTAGAAAAATGCTCAACATTTGAAAAATCAGGGATTGAAGGTGCATTTTTACTATCTACTTTTTCTTTAAATTCTTTTAATCTTGGATAAATAAAATCTGAAAGCATATACTTCAGATCATAAAGTTCTCCTTTTGTCATTATGTTCAAATTAAAAACCACCGTAAATATACAGTGGTTTTCAATTTTATAATAAAAATATTATTTCACTTTGAAAGAATTCCCGTTCCAAAGATAAGTTTTTGACAAACGTTTAAATTTCTCGCGCTCTTTTTCATCCTTTTCCATCTCCTCCATATTATAAATGAAAGCATTCGGAATTCCGCCCTTATCATTAGGGAAAATGAATTCTTCAGTGTGATAATATACATCTGCATCGCCCACATTCATCAACTGAGGCAAAGCAATAAGTTTTTTATTTTTAAACAGAACATATTGGTCGTAACTAGCAATGCCACAAGCCTCACCGGAAACCATCGCCTTTAAAGTGAAATCAACACCTTTCAGTTTATGATTGCTTTCAACCGTAAATGTTCCATAACTTAAACTTTCGCCCAAACCGGTTTCAAAAGAAACTTCATCCTCTAAAGTTTCGCCCGTAAGCATTTTTATGGATGCATAGTTCTGTTTGTATTTCTGATTGTATTTTTTATCCGTCCTGTCCTCAGTTTTTGTGATTCCAAAAAGAAAATCGTAACCATTTTTATTTCTAAAACCAACCGCAAGATTTCCGCCCCAGATGAATCCTTCGAAATTCTGACCGTTTTTCTGATAAGATATTTTGTACCAGTTGGCACCTCTTTCACCTAATTTCAAAACTTTTTCTTCTTTTCTGAGAATCAGAATCTGCTGATTGGTTTTAAGAGAATCCAAAATCTGAGCGTTGACATCAGGAGATTGTCTCACTCTCGTATAATCGGTAAAAACCTTTTGCGTTTTGTTGTCTTCAAAATGAAAAACACCGTTGGCGTAAATCTCACTATCCTGAGCGGAAATGATTTGGATCAAACAGAAGAAAAGTATGGTGAGGAAGGGTTTCATTTTGTGATATTGAGGCTAAGGTTGAATTTGAGGTTGAGGCTGAGAATGAATCATAGCGGTAGCGCTTCGACTGCGCTCAGCGTGACAGCAATTACTTATAGGATTACAGTTGGTTACTGAGCGGAATCGTAGCTTTTGGAATATCATAAATCTACTTTTCAAGAAGAAGGCTTACCCATTCTTCACGCTGCAGTTTCTTTTTCAATTCCAGATTATTCTCTTTACAGACTTCCAGAATATCATCCACATCAAAGAAACAAAGGCCAGAAAGCAAAAGTTTTCCTCCCTCATTCAATACATTAACGTAGGTTGGAATGTCTGAAATCAAAATATTTCGGTTGATGTTGGCTAAAATAATATCGTAGTTTTCTTTTCCTAAATTATCGGCAGTTCCGAGTTCGATATCCAGCTCTACTCCATTTCTTACTGCATTTTCTTTGGAATTTTCAACTGACCATTCGTCGATATCGATCGCTTTGGTGTCACCGGCTCCGATTTGTTTTGCATAGATCGCCAAAACGGATGTTCCGCAACCCATATCCAAGACTTTTTTGTCTTTAAAATCAATATCCATCATCTGCTGAATCATCAGGTGCGTTGTTGGATGATGCCCAGTTCCGAAAGACATTTTTGGCTGAATAATAATCTCATGCATTCCCTCCACAGATTGATGAAATTCTGCTCGGATTAACACCTTATCGTCAATGTTAATCGGTTCAAAATTCTTTTCCCACTCTTCGTTCCAGTTGATATTAGGCATTTCTTTATAAGTGTATTCAATTTTCACATCATCATTTTGAAACAGAGGCAAAGCTTTAAGGTTTTCTTCTTTAAATAAATCTTTCTGAATATATCCTAAAATACCATGAATTTCTTCTGTGAAACTGTCGAAACCGATCTCAATCAATTCCGCCATTAATATATCGCCCCAAGGTTGAAGTGGTTCTATTTTAAAATCGAATTCCAAATAATTTTGCATGTGAGTAATTTACTGCAAAAATAGGGAATTTGATTTGAGATTTGAAGTTTGAGATTTGAAATTAGTGAGCAGGGTACGGGATGGGAGATTTCGGCAAAGGTCGAGGCTGAAAACATAACCAGCTTGATGAGTGACGATAAATTTTGTCATTTTGTCAGTGTGTTTTTATGTGCTATCGAGATACACTCGAGATACCCTTTGTATACCCTAAACTATTTTTACAGATTCCTACCGCTGAACGTGATATGACAAATTGACTGAAGATGTTTTGGTTTTAAAATAGCTTTCAAGATACAATGCTACGTGAAATTTTATAATTATGTTTGTGTACTGGATTGATTTTTTTTAGAAATTCCAAACAGAGTTGGAAGACTTTTCGAAAAGGAGCGGTTACGGATTGCAAATCCGCGACATCGGTTAAATGTCGTTGCAATTCACGTACCCTGTCATACAAAAACACATAAGTAAATGTATAATAATGAAGATTTTTTAAAGGAAATTAAAAATAATATTGAAAAATTTCAATTTCATATAACTCTTGTACAAAGTTCTGAATCTCCAAGATTTGCTTATACTATAGGAAATTTAGAGAATTTTAATTTTGAGCTAATTTTAGCAGGTAATGAGAACTTTTTAGCTAATGACATTATAGAAATTTTTAATAAAATCATTTTAGATCTTAAGCTGAATTCTGATGTCTCAACTTTTTACTCTGAGACTGAAAAGTTAGGAAAATTCAAGATTTCAGAAATTGACCGTTCATGGACAAAATTAATGATGCTTGGAGTTTACGATTACTACAATATTAATGATTTTAGAGCTTTTCAAATATTACCTGATAATCATCACCATACATTGGATGTACCAAACATGATGTTACCATGGAACTCAGAAGACCAAATATGGAAATGGTTAGATGATAAAATCGAATGGGATCTAAAAGTACCTCGTAATTCTAAAGTCATTACAGAGATAGATGTATTATTTGGAGATAAAATCACCGAAGTTACAAGATGGGAAGCTGACGAGTGGGAAGCATTCACACAGAACGGAGAAGATGTTGATGAAGATTCCATGAGAATCATTCCGATAAATACATTAATTGGAATCGATGCATCCGCAAAAAATATTTTAGATCTAAGTATCGAACACGGCTTATGGCGAGAAAATGATGAATCGGATTGGAATGAATGGAAATAAAGAAAAAAAATTTAATGGTCACTAGCAAACTGAGATTTTTCTCTCGCTTTGCAAAGTCTCACGACTTTGAGTGACCTACTTTCATAAGATTTTATCTATATTAAAATATTATCGAAACCCTGTCGATCAAACAAAAAAACCACAGCAAAAGCCATGGTTTCATTTATTTTAAATTAAAAAACTCTACTTCGACGCCTCATCCAAAATCTGCAGATCTTCACTATCCAGATTTAATTGTGGTGCCGCAAATAAAGTTTCCAGCTGATTTTCACTTGTAGCACTTACGATGGGAGCCGTGATGAGCGGATTTGCCAGCAGCCACGCCAGAGAAACCGTTGCCGGACTGGAATTGTGTTTTGCACTCACCTCATCCAAAGCCTTGAGAACAGCTTTTCCTTTGTCATCAAAATATTTTCTTACCCCTTCGCCTCGGGTTGTTTTAGCAAAATCTTCCTCGCTGCGGTATTTGCCTGTGAGAAAACCTGCTGCGAGTGACCAGTACGTGAAAACGCTCAGGTCAAAATCCTTTACCAACTGTTCATATTCGTTTTCAAATTTTTCTCTTTCCACCAAATTGTAATGAGGCTGTAAAGCGACGTATTTCGGGAGCCCGTTCTTTTCAGCGGCTTCAAAAGATTCTTTGAGTCTTTCCGGAGAAACATTGGAAGCAGCGATGTAGCGTACTTTTCCGGCTTTGATAATTTCGTCGTACGCTTCAAGAGTTTCTTCAACGGGCGTTTTGTTGTCGTCAAAATGGGTGTAGTACAAATCAATGTGATCGGTCTGAAGGCGCTGCAGAGATTCATCTACAGATTTCAGAATATGTTTTTTGCTGATGTCAAAACCGTGTTCCTTTGTTTCGGAGCCGACTTTAGTTGCGATCACAAGATCGTTTCTGTTGTTTCGTTCTTTCATCCATTTCCCGATGATTTCTTCGGATTGTCCGCCCTTTCCGTTGACCCACCATGAGTAGGTATCTGCGGTGTCGATAAAATTAAATCCCGCATCAGTAAACTGATTGAGAATATCAAAAGACTCTTTTTCATTAAGTGTCCATCCAAAGACGTTTCCTCCAAAATTGATCGGTGCCACAGAAAGGTCTGTGTTTTTGATTGTTTTCTTTTGCATAATTTATTTTTTGATTAAGATGAGTATAAAGGTAAGGATCTATGGTAGGAAACTTATAAGAATACCATTGATAAAGGGTTTTGGAGTGATAGATAGAGCTTATGTTCTTTTGTCTTGAAATCGAAGATTCGACGTAGTCAAACAAAAGAACCAAAAATTCAAGACTTGAAAACTCCGGCTAAAATTTTGAATAATTTCCTAAAATTTCCAAACTCGGGCGGATAGAAATGTTAAACTGTTTAACAGAGATTTTGCCGCCACTCAAACAGTGGAAATTTTTTAACGGAAATTATTCAAAATTTTTTAACGCCCTCCTTTTCTATGTCAATCCATATCAACTATTCTTGTAAACTTAATAATATTTCAACCTTAAGTAGTCAATTTTAACAAAAAAATAGCGGACAAACCGCCCGCTACTACTTTATAAACAATTCAAGTCTGAAAACCAAAATCTTAAATCTCAATCTCAAATATTACGGATTCGTAGAGAAAATAGAACCGTTTGCGATCAGCGCTCTTCTGTTCATTTTCAGAATATCTCTTACCCATTCTGCGAAGTCTTCAGGCTGAAGAACTTTGTCGGGATTTCCGTCTGTTAATCCACCTTCAATAGACATGTCAGAAGCAATTGTACTTGGCGTTAACGTTACCACGCGGATGTTTTGCTTTCTCCATTCAGCCATCATGGATTGAGATAGTGAAACCACTGCCGCCTTGGATGCTGCGTAGGCCGACATATTCGGACCGCCTTTCAAACCTGCTGTTGATGCTACATTGATAATATCGCCTTCGCCTTTTGCTTTCATGAAAGGTTGAACTGCTTTTGCTGCATAATAAACTCCGAAAAGATTGGTTTTGATCACCTGTTCCCAAACTTCAGAAGACATTTCTTCGATGCTGCCAAAGTCTCCGATTCCTGCATTGTTGATGAGAATATCAACACCTCCCAATTGCTCTGCGATCTGTTCGATTCCTGCTTTCACATGAATTTCGTTATCTATACTGAAAACTGCGTACGTTGCATTTACACCTAATTTCTGAATTTCGTCAACAGTCATTTTTAGATTTTCCTCATTTCTTCCGGTAATCCCAATATTCACACCTTCATTGGCAAGAATTAAAGCCACTGCTTTTCCCAAACCTCTTCCACCACCTGTGATGACGGCATTTTTTCCTTTTAAATTCATTCTTTAATTTTTGAAGGTACAAATTTACGAAACCTATTTTTTAAACACGCGTTTATATTTTTGATTTCATAGAAATGTGTTATAATGAAATTCTATCTGACAGTTTTTAACGCGGTGAGCGCAAGGATTTTTGTCTAGTTCTCTGCATTTTTTGGGTCGCAGGGTCGTGTCACTCAGCAAAGTCGGATTTCGCATAAAAGCAAGCGCAGACAAAGATTTTTTTATAGTAATTTCTGTAATTTTTAAAGGACGGTGCTAATAATTTCTGGCTAAAGCCAACTCTTGCTCATTTCTTTTTAAACGGGCTAAAGCCCATTCCTATTGATTTTACCAAATAATCATTACAATAGTATTCTTTTTTTAAAATAAATTATTGGCTCTTAAACTGAAACTTTTTTCAATCTTAAACATCAAGACCGGCAACATTGCTGAGGCCGGTCTTAACTGAAGTATAGTAAAAAAAAATGAAATAATCTAAGGAATCAAAACAGAATTCTGAACCTCAAATTCTTCCGTTGCGGTAAATTCGTTTCCGTACATATCGTGGGCTTTAACCTCAACTTTATGCTTACCAAGGGTTAATTTATTTCCAAATCCGCCAACCCAAATATGTTTTGACTGTTCCGGGTTTGAAGGTCTTCTTCCCGCAAAAAGTGTGTCTGTAGAATCCCATTTGAAAACCGATTGGGCAAAATTCGGGTCGATGGTTTCGTTGTATTCCATTTCTTCCCATTTTCCGCCGTCGATTCTGTATTCTACTTTGTCTTTTTTGCTTCCCATGAAGAAGTTTGCCAAAACCTTAGCAGAAGTTTTTGATGGATAAGGAATCACTTTCGGAACATACAGTTGAATCTGATAATCTTCAGGTTTCCCCGCAGTTTTGTATTTAACTTTATACTGATTATCATTAAAACTGATGAAAGAATATCCTTTTGCAGTACCGTCTCTCATGGTGGAAGTCGGTAAACCGATCTCGTCTGAAGTTCCGGACCACCAGTCGCCGCAGGTTGTTCCAACGTTGTATTCGTGAAGATCTTTTGCTCCCGTCCAGCCCTGAGCTTTTCCGTAGAAAATCTGTTGCTGAATATGTGTGTGAGCCGACAGCATCAGTGCATTTTTGAAAGGCGACAAAGCATCAAACAATTTCTGACGGTCAGCATTTCTAAAATTATCTTCATTGTTGTGTTCCAGAGGAATGTGGAAGGAAATGACAATTAATTTGTTTTTATCAACCAGTTTCAAATCATTTTGAATAAACTGAATCTGATCTTCTCTGAAACCTCCCCAATAGCCTTTTCCATCTCTTGGATCTGGGTACAAAATGTCATCAAGCACCATGAAATGTACATTTCCGTAGTTGAAAGAATAGTTTGCCGGCCCGAAATTGGCTTCAAAAGTTTCGTCTGAAAGGTGATCTTCTTTGGCATCATAATTCATGTCGTGATTTCCCATCACATTGTACCAGGGCAGACCAATTTCTTTCATAATGTCTGCGTAAGGTTTTTGTAAACTCAGATCATCACCCACCAAATCTCCCAAACTGATGCCGAAAACTGCATTTTTCTTAGTCGATTTCACCTCATTTACGATCGCTCTTTTGAAATAATCCAATTGTTTTTCTGTATATGGCTGCGGATCTCCGAAAACCAGAATATCGAAATTTTTGCTTTCGTTCTGTTTAAATAAGCCAAAATTCAACTCTTTTGGAAGCGATCCCGTAGGTGCAGTTCCTTTATACTTAAAATCTGCCGGCGAACCTTTTGGTTTGTACTGATAATAATACTGTGGAAGATTATTTTGGTTTAAACCTACCATATAACCTGAAGGTTTAATCACGAAAATTGTTTGTCCGTCTGCGATTGGCAAGCTGTACTTTCCGTTTTTATCCGTTAAAACCACCTGAGCTCCGTTGGAAACTGCTACATTTTCAATTCCTTTTTCTTTACTTTCTTTTTTCTGATTTTTGTTTACGTCTTCATAAACATATCCTGAAACTGAAGTCTGCGCTAAAGCCATCGATGAAATCAGCAATGCCGGAATGATATATTTTAAATTCATTTTAATTTTAATTAAATTTTTGACAGAAAAATTATTTGTTCCACCACATTTTAGAGTTGATATTATCTCCACCCAAAGCCTGACTTGCAGCGACGTAATTGTCATAATTCTGGATTTTGGTCTGGGTAGGATACATCATTCTCTGTGGCATCTGCCCGTTGTTGAAAAGACCACCGTTATTCGGCAATACCGGGAAACCTGTACGTCTCTGCTCATACCACTGCTGGTGATCTACAAAGAACAACCCAACATATTTCTGGAGCATGATTCTTTCTAAAGTACCGTTATAAGCCACTTTCGGATTAGAAAAATACGTTGCCGGAACCGTGGCTCCCCATTGCTCTAAAGTAGCTTTCACACCATTCTCATAAAAAGTCTGGGCATTTCCGGTAATAATTCCTTTAAATGATAATTCTGAAAGGATAAACTGCAATTCTGCATACGGCATTACCAAAATCTTCAGCGGAGCTTTAGCTAAATTCTGATTCAGATTCGAAGGCTGATAATTGAAAGTTGATCCTAAAGCATATCCAGACGGAGCACCTTTATATCCAATATTGGCATTGGCCGGAATCGATTTAGCCTGAGTAAAAAACATGCTGAGCCTCGGGTCATTATTATCAACCAAAGTCTGTGTGAAAAATTCTCCCGAAGCTCTGTAAGCAGTAAAATCCTGGGGTCTCGCAATTGGCGGCAAAAGGGGCGCAACACCCGAAATATCCAGTAGAGCTCCATCTGCATTGTTCTGGAATATCGGATAAACAGTGGGATTATTTACAATCTCAGCGATTCTTTGATGTACATTTACTTCACCGTTTCGTTTTAAAATTCTTGTAAGAAGTCTTAAAGACATAGAATTACAGAATTTTTTCCATTTCAGAATGTTGGCAGCATTGGAATTGGCCTGATAGAAAAGATCACCTTCGCTCAGGGCTTTGGTGGTATCAAAAAGTGCGTTTGCAGTTTTTAAGTCGTCTAAAAGCGAGATATAAATATCTTTCTGCGAATCATATTTAGGTCTCATAATATCATCTTCCAGCCTTAAAGCTTCTGTCATGGGCACATCTCCGAAAGCATCGGTGAGGTTAGCCATAATCCAGGCATTCAACACTTTTGAAATTGCCAGATAGTTGTTATTGTTTTCTTTTGTGGCAGCCTCACTAAGCTCTTTTACCTGCTTTAGCCATCTGTAGCTGGTATTCCAGTACCCGTTTCCGGTAGATTCTGTCATATAATAACGGCTCACAGTATTTCCTTCACTCGGAAAATCTAAAGCAATCTGCATGATATCAAAAGTGAAATCGTCGGCTCTGTTGTACCCATACGAACCCATTTCGTATTGAATAGGGATAAGAAAACTTCCGACAGACGGTGTTTTTATTTTACTGGTATCTGTGTTGATCTCTTCAAAACTTCTGTCGCAGGAATTTAAACTGAAAACAGACAATGCTAATGCGGTTGATAAAAGTATTTTTTTCATAATGCTGATCTTAGAATTTTAAATTAAGTTGAAAACCTACCGTTCTGGCTGTAGGCAACTGCCCGATTTCTGCTCCAGGAGTGATTGTAGAATCGTTGAGCGCAGCAACTTCAGGGTCAAACATTGGGAAGTCTGTCCACATCCAAAGGTTTTTACCGAAAACTGCTATCGTAAGTTCTGTAAGTTTTAGTGGCGCAATGACATCTTTTGAGAATGAATAGGCAATTCTCGCATCTCTGAGTTTCACAAAAGAGGTATCGAAAGTATTGGTCTCAATGTTGGCTCTTCTGTAGTAATCGCCGTAATATGCAGCCAAACCGACAGATTTGGTATTTGGGCTGTAAGTACCGTCTGCATTAAGTACAACACCATCACCTATAATCATTCCATTTGCATTTTCTCTACCCATCAACGTATGCCCCAATTTACCCTGTTCAGACATTTTGTGGTGGGTTTGCGAATAAGCTACCCCACCGTACTGTCCGTCGAAAGAAAAGCTGAGTTGCCAATTTTTAAACTTAAAGTCATTTTGCAGACCTGCTCTCCATTTTGGAAAGGCATTTCCTACTTTTTCGATTTTATCGGGTCTTGACGGTAAACCTGTTGTAGCATCATACACTACTTCTCCGTCGGCATTTCTTACTAATTTAAAACCATACAAATCTCCCAAAGAACCACCCACAACTGCATTATAATATAAAACTCCTGCTACAGTAGAAATGGTATAATAGTTATCACCAGAATATTCTTCAGGTAGCGACATTATTTTATTTCTGTTCATAGACCAGTTTGCAGAGACATTCCAACTGAAACTCTGGGTCTTTACAGGATTGGCATTCAAGCCCATCTCAATACCACGGTTTCTGATTTCTCCGGCATTAATGATGCGACTTGAATATCCTGATTCTACAGGAGTGGTTACTGCTAAAATCTCATCAACTGTAGTGTTTTGGTACAAAGTAAAGTTGTAGCTCAATCTGTTTTTTAATACAGACAAATCCATCCCTGCTTCAATATTAGTATTTTCCTGCGGTCTCAGATTGGGAGTTACGAAAGTTGTAGGAGTAAGCACTGATCCTACAAAATCACTTGGTGTGTAGTACTTGTCAATATTATACGGTGTGGTTCCCAATCCAACTTTAGCCCAAGACGCTCTCAGTTTCCAGTAATTGAATTTTGAACTGGATAAATTAAATATATCCGAAAGAATAAAACTTGTACTTACCGATGGATAAAAGAATGAACGGTTATCTTTATTTAGTGTACTGCTCCAGTCATTTCTTCCTGTGACGTCTAAGAAAATCTTATTGTTATAATTGGCACTTAACAATCCGTAAACACTGTCCATCTGCTGATCGTTTGGTTTAGGAACTTTCGTAATGAGAGCCAAAGCATTATTGAGACTGTAATCTCCTGCCACTTTTAAGCCTTCAGCACGGAAATCCGTCATTACATACTGGTTGTAACGGATACTTCCTCCAGCATTAGCACTGATATTAAACTTACCGATGTCTTTTTTGTAGGTAATCAGTAAATCATTATTAAATTCATTGTTTTTAATGTACTGCTCTCTGTAGAAACCTTTCAGGTAATTGGCAGAACTGTAAGGTCTTTTTACGGTTCTTTCTTCATCCAGAAGTTCCATCCCTGAACGCAACATCACACTTAAATTTTTATTGAAATCATAGGTTGCTGTTACATTTCCGGTAATCAGTTTCTTGTCTACGCCATTCAACATATTATAAGCAATCAGATAAGGGTTATCAATAAATGAACTGAACGGATGTATCTGGTCCACCTCTACCTGTCCCGGTTTCCAGATGGGTCTGTACCAATCCAGATCTACATTGGGATTCTGGAAAATCATGAAATAAGAAATCGACTGATTATTGTATCCCGTTGCCGGAAGATTATCACTTTTTGTATTGGCGTAGTTTATTTTGGTTGAAATTCTGAATTTATCTGTCACCTTATGATCTAATGACACCTGAGCATTAAAACGGTCAAAACCTGTGTTTGGCATCATCCATTTATTATCCAGATAAGAAAGCGACGCTCTGAAACTCGTTTTATCTGTACTGCTTTCCACAGCAACGTTGTTGGAAGACGTCACTCCGGTTTCCCAAAAGCCTTTGATATTGTCTTTATAAGGTCTCCATAACTGTCTTTCTGCACTTTGACCACCTGTGGCCGGATCATACTGAAAGTAATACTGACCATTAAATTTTGGTCCGAACGCACTACTCGTTCCCCCTGTACTCACCCCATCAGGAGATGCACCATAGGAATAGAAAAACTGACCCGCTGTATTTTTTGCAAGTGTTCCCTGACCATACTCATACTGATAATCCGGCCATTTCAGGACTGAATCATAGCTCAAAGAACTGTTAAAAGAAACTCTAAGGCTTCCATTTTTACCTTTTCCGGATTTTGTAGTGATCATCAAAGCACCATTGGCAGCGCGTGAGCCATAAAGAGCGGCCGCAGAAGCACCTTTCAAAACAGTAACCGACTCAATGTCATCAGGATTAATACTGTTGAGACCATCACCTAAATCAACGGGTAAGTCACCTCCTGTACCTGCTCCATAAGCAGCTGTTCCGGTACCTGTGGTAGAATTGCTCAGTGGTATACCATCTACAACAATCAACGCATAGTTTCCGGCAAAACCAAATGTCTTTTCACCTCTTAAAGTAATTCGGGAAGAACCAAGAGGTCCGGCATTCGTACCCTGAACCTTTAAGCCGGCAACCCGACCTTCCAGACCTTGGGCCCAGTTGTTGTTCTGTATGTTTTCAAAAACTTCTGAATTAACCTTTTCTGCAACATAACCTAAGGATTTATCCTGTCTCTTAATCCCAAGAGCGGTCACCACAACCTCATCGATATTTTTTATGGTATCCTTCTTTATCTGCTGCTGAGCCGCCATATTGACGCTTACCAGTCCCAGAACAGACAGCAGAAGTAATTTTTGAGTCTCTTTACGCATATTCTTTTTTGTTTGCGCAAAATTAGAAAGCTATGGTGAGCATAAGTTTAATAACGTTTTAACATATTTTAAAGGATTTTTAAACACCATATTAATTTATGATTAACGGATATGCATAAACTTTTAGCAGACAGCAGTTTAGAAAAATGAATATTTTTTAATGCTGAAAACAAGCAGTTTTGCCGTACCTTTATTGTCTTTTCCTGAGAAAATAAAATATACCACACGCATACCTCAAACAGGGTTTTAATGGAATTTTTTTAGTATTTAGACAAAAAAATCTACCTAAAAAAGGCAGATTAATCTTAATTGAAAATGATAAGTTTATTAATTTTTCAATTTATCAGGAATGTTGGTGGTTACAAAATCTATTCCCTGAGCTTTTAAATCTTCGAAAATAATTATTTCATTTACCGTCCATGAATTGGTGATTAAACCTAAAGCATTCGCTTCTGCAATCCACGTTGGGTTTTTCTGAAAAACGCTGTAGTGATAATCCATTCCATCAAGACCATTTTCTTTGATCTGCTGAGGAGACAATTCGCCGTTCAGATACTGGACTTTAAAATCAGGAGCCAGTTTTTTGATTTGTTTACAAATATTTAAACTGAAAGAAATGTATTCACATTGATTTTCCAGCTTCATTTCACGAATCATTTTGATCGTTTTTTCCACCATTTCATTTTCAAGCTCCGGCGTTTTTACAGGCTTAATTTCTACAATCAGTTTCAAAGATTTATCTGATTTTCCTGCTCTCAAATAATCCTTCAGTGTAGGATATTTTTCGCCATTAGAAAGTTTTACTTTCGATAATTCCTTAAAATTCGTTTCCGAAATTTCCATTTTACCGTGATGCTCGTCGTGATTGATCACCAAAATACCATCTTTAGACATTCTCACATCGAATTCTGAGCCATAAATCTTCAAACCCTGAGCGTTCTGCAAAGCTTTAATTGAATTTTCAGTTGTCGGAGGATTGGTTTGGAAATAACCTCTGTGAGCGATAATTTGAGTCTGTGCATTCATAAAAGCTGTCGTTAAAACTGCGAACCCTAAGATAAACTTTTTCATATTTTAAATATTCTTCTTCATTAAATTTTTCTGATCAAAATAGATTTCATTTTAAAATAAATCTATAACCGTAAGACAAAATTAAAGTAATTGAGCGCAAAGGTAATAAGAGATTTTTTGATGTTCCCTAAAATCAGTTTAAACATTAGTTAAATTTAATCTTAATTTTAATCGTCAGAATTTCCTCAATACTTATTATTTTTGTTCCAAATAAACTCAGGTCATGTCCGAAAACATTCAGCAAAAAATAGAACAGCTCCGCAAAGAACTCAGTCAGCACAATGAAAACTATTATCTGATGGATGAGCCGAGCATTTCTGACCTTGAATTTGATTTATTGTTAAAAGAACTTCAGGATCTTGAAGCCAAACATCCAGAATTTCACGATGACAATTCCCCAACCGTTCGCGTGGGCGGCGGAGTTACCAAGATTTTCCCTACCATTCAGCATCAGTTCAGAATGTATTCTCTGGATAATTCCTATGATTATGATGATTTGGCAGACTGGGAAAAACGAATCATTAAAACCATCGACGAACCCGTAGAATTTGTTGCTGAATTAAAATACGACGGTGCCTCAATTTCTATTTTATATGAAAACGGAAAGCTGGTTCAGGCAGTGACGCGTGGCGACGGTTTTCAGGGTGATGAAATCACTGCCAACGTGAAAACGATTTCGGATATTCCAGTAAAACTGACGGGAGATTTTCCTGAAAGGTTTTTTATGCGTGGCGAAATTTATTTAACCCGAAAAAACTTCGATAAAATCAATAAACAGCGCGAGGAAGAAGGTCTTGACCTCTTTATGAACCCAAGAAATACAGCAAGCGGAAGTCTGAAAATGCAGGACAGTGCGGAGGTGAGAAAACGCAGACTCTCTTCGGTTCTCTACCAGTTTGTTTCACAGGAGGTTCCGGCTGAAACCCATTGGGAACTGCTTCATCAGGCTCAGGATTGGGGATTTACGATTTCAGCTCAGGCAAAACTTTGTAAAAATTTAGAGGAGATAAAAAAATTCATCATCTTCTGGGATACCGAAAGACACAATCTACCCTTTGAAATTGACGGCATTGTATTGAAAGTCAACTCATTAAAACAACAGAGACAGCTCGGCTACACGGCAAAATCTCCACGATGGGCGATGGCTTATAAATTTAAAGCTGAAAAGGTAGAAACCGAACTTGAAAAAGTGACTTATCAGGTCGGAAGAACCGGAGCGATTACGCCTGTTGCGAATCTGAAACCTGTTTTATTAGCCGGAACAACTGTAAAACGTGCTTCTCTTCACAACGAAGACATTATTAAGAAACTCGGTTTGCATGAACACGATTTTGTTTATGTGGAAAAAGGCGGCGAGATTATCCCGAAAATCGTTGGTGTCAACGAAGAAAAAAGAACATCAGACAGTAAAGAAATTGAATATATCAAATTCTGTCCGGAATGCGGCACTGAACTGATAAAACTGGAAGATCAGGCGATTCATTTTTGCCCGAATGATTTGCATTGTCCGCCGCAAGTTGTCGGAAGAATGATTCATTATGTTTCGCGAAAAGCTTTGAATATTGATAATCTTGGTGGCGAAACCATCGAGCAATTGTATAGAGAAAAATTAATTGAAAATCCTGCTGACTTTTATGCATTAACTAAAGAACAGATTCTTCCACTTGAAAGAATGGCTGAAAAATCGGCACAGAATATTATTGACGGGATTGAAAAATCGAAGGAGATTCCGTTTGAAAAAGTGTTGTTTGGAATCGGCATCAAACACGTTGGGGAAACGGTTGCGAAGAAATTGGTAAAAAACTTCAACACCATTGACGATTTGAAAATTGCAACGGCAGAAGAACTTTGTCAGGTAGAAGATATTGGGTTGAAGATTGCTGTCAGCATTGTAGATTTCTTTCATAATCCTGAAAATCTGTTGATGTTGGAAAGACTAAAATCTTATGGTGTTCAGCTGGAAAAAGGAGAAAACACAAATGAAGTTCTATCGAATGCTTTGGAAGGAAAAACGTTTTTGTTTACCGGAAAATTATCTCTATTCACCAGAGAATCTGCGGAAGAAATGGTTGAAAAACACTGCGGAAAGAATATTTCTGCGGTTTCTAAAAACCTAAATTATCTTGTAGTGGGCGAAAAAGCCGGAAGTAAATTGAAAAAAGCGCAGGATATCGGGACGATTACGATTTTGGATGAGCAGGAGTTTTTGGATTTGATTGAATGATAAACTATAAAATGATTACAGCAAGTAAAAAATATAAAATAGCATCGATAATATACTCTGTGATTCTGTTCTTTACTTTCTTTTTTCTACTGGTAATAATTTTTGCAAGTGGTCATAGAATTAATCTGGGAGCTGAATATTATGTGACAGGCCTTTATTTAATTGTAAATTCTTTTCTTTTACTTAAATTTCCAAAAATTCATAATTATAAAGCCAAATTATCAATAGGTTACATACTAATTACGATTCTAATCATAAACATTTTTTTTCACTCTATTTTATCTATGGTTTATTTAGTGAAAGTTTAATTTCCAGCTTTTACTTTTTCCTAATTGTAATGTTTATCACTTTCTTAACCTCTTCAATCATTAATTAATGAAATACTGAAGATGTTAAAAATAGTGAAGTTTGACAAAAGTTGAAAATAAATTGAAAGCCCCTAGCCCCGATGGGAACGGCATCCTTTTTTGGTATTGCGGTAGAATCGTGAATCAAAAATACTTCACGTCGTTCGCAATGACAAAAAAAGATATAGTGGACAGCGGGAAATAGCTCCTAAAAAAAAAACTCTCAGATTTAATTTTCTGAGAGTTTTTTATGTCTAATTCTGATTTTTCTTCAGCCACTCCAATCTACGCTGGTCCGGAAGATGTTTTACGGAGAAGTTTTCGAATGTGGCTTTGAAGCCTTTTCCGTCGGGACTTGCGGCCATAAATCCGACTTGTACAGGCGTGTTGTCCTGCAAATAGGCATTACGCATCATCACATATTCCTTATCGTCAAAGGAATAGAAAATCTCCACAGCATCGAGCCTTCGGACGGCTTTTATCCAGACAAAAGGCGGTGTTTTTTCTAAAACGATCACGCTCCAGTCGCTGGTATTATGCGTAACCACGGTACTCAGATTATACTTTCCGTCTACGAATTCTACTCCTGCTTTGATGTAATTTTTCGCATCAATCCTCAGCATAAGACCCATCTGGTCGAAGCGGGCTTTGTAATCTCCTGTGATTTTCACTTTGGTTTCAAATTCGCCGCCGTAAGTTGAGTAATAAAATGGTGCGTCGTCAACCGTAAAACCATAATGCGAAATCCTCCAGTAATCGCTTTGCGGCGTAACGTTCATTATTAGTTTTTTATCTTTAATTTCCCATTGTGAAGGTTCGTTAAACCAAGTCATTTTTTCGAGAGACTGTGCTTTTAGAACTTGAAATAAGTTGAAAAAGATGATCGATGAAAGTATTATTTTTTTCATTTTAATCTAATTTATAATTCCCGTATTTCTCTACAAGGATTTCCAACCGCCAAAACATTTGCCGGAATATCTTTCGTTACCACACTTCCCGCCCCGATGACCGTATTGTCGCCAATGGTGACACCCGGAAGAATGCTGCAGCCTGCGCCAATCCAGACATTATTGCCCACCGTGATTGGATATGCGTATTCTAAAGCTTTGTTGCGGTGTTCCACATCGAAAGGATGTCCGGCGGTGTAAAAACCGCAGTTGGGAGCGATAAAAACATTGTCTCCGAAGGTTACTTTTGCACAATCGAGAATCACGACGTTGACGTTGGTGTAGAAATTCTCGCCAACCTCAATATTGTAGCCATAATCGCAGTAGAAAGGCTGCTCGATATGGAACATTTTTCCGGTTTTGCCGAAGAGTTTTTTGATTAAGGCTTTTCTTTCTTGGAACCTGGAAGGCTGGAGATGATTGTATTCAAAACAGAAGTCTTTGGTGATATTTCTTTCTTTGATGAGATTTTGGTCTGACGCATCGTAGATTTCTCCGCTCAGCATTTTTTCTTTTTCGTTCAGATTATTCATTGTATTTTTACTTTGATAATGAGCAAATGTATGGTGTTCGGCTGTTTTTATCAATACTGATTTATAACCAATTTTATATGAGAGCAATTCAATCCGACCTCAACGAAAAACTCCTGCAACAGAAATTCTCTTCCACTTCTGAAAAGGAAAATCTTCAGCTACAAAAATGTCAGGAAATTGCACAGAATTGTGCGGATTTAGAAAACGGTATTGCCGTTCTGAGCGACCTTCAAAATAATAAAAGCTATGTTTATTCCGGAAAAATTGCCGATGAACTGAATATTTTTCAAAAACAGAAAAGTAAAGAAATTGAAAGCATTTGGGAGGAAGAACTTTTTTCTATTTTAAATGCGGAAGATGTTTTGCAGAAACATTTATTGGAACTTCAGTTTTTTCAGTTCATCAAGACGATTCCGTTTGAGGCGCACAAAGATTACTGTGTCGTAAGCAGATTGAGAATTGCCGGCAACCCAAATCAGAAGTCGCTTTTGCATAAGATGTTTTACTTCACCAACGCTGATGATAAAAATGTGGAACTGGCACTTTGTCTTTATCATTTTGACTTTCTTAACTCTTCTCTTCATCACGGGATGATCATCAATACGGCGAACAGTTCTGTCATTCATCAGACTGAAGACGGGAACGCTTCATTTTTATCGGTTCGGGAAAAGGAAATTCTGAAGATGATTCAGGATGGGAAAAGAAGCAAGGAAATTGCGGATTTGCTTTTCATCAGTATCAATACGGTGAATCGTCATAGGCAGAATATTCTTGAGAAACTGCGTGTCGGGAATATGACGGAAGCCTGCATGATGGCTGCAAAACTGAGGTGGATTTGATTTTTGGCAATGCCCATTCTAACATCCCGCACCAGATTTTAAATTTTAATATTTATCTTAATTTTATTCAAACAATTCATCATGGATTTCCTGAAAGACCATTCTATACAAAACGAGCTTGTTCTGATTTTCATTTCTGTGTTTCTCGGTCTCTGCATCGGTACAGAAAGAGAATACCGGAATAAATCTGCAGGTTTACGCACTTTTATTCTGGTTTGTTTTGGGTCCTGCCTCTTCACTATTCTCTCCATAAAAATTGGGATCAACGATCCAGACCGTCTTGCCGCCAATATAATTACCGGAATCGGATTTTTGGGAGCGGGAGTCATTTTCAAAGGTGACAATAAAATCGATGGAATTACCACAGCAACCACGATCTGGGCAACCGCTTCAATTGGAATGGCAGTGGGCGCAGGCTACGTTTACCTATCGCTTTTAGGAACTGTTTTGGTTTTATTGATTTTGAGCTCGCTCACCTATTTTCAAAATTACATTGATCAAAATCATAAAATAAGAGAATACAGAATTGTGGTTACCAAACAGGAAGATTTAGAATACTGCGAGAATCTGTTTAAGAAAAACAATCTGAGATTCAATGTGGTAAAACAGTCTTTTTCAAAAGAAAATTCCAGCACGAGCTGGCTGCTTACGGGTAAAAATAAAAACCACGAAATGCTGATTCAACAGATGATGCAAGACGGGAGAATAAGCTCTTTCCAGTTTTAATTTAAAACACTTTAAATCTGCGGGTTAGAGATTTTTTTACGAAAAATTTAAACCGATATTAAAAAAAACATTAAAATCCAATTTCACATTAGATTTTATGATTTATTTTTGTGGCACTAAAAACACCACATCCGAAGGTCTTTCATGGAAAAATTACTCAGTATTTACAAGTCTATCAAAGAAGTATCACACGAAGAAGCTCAATACCATGTGAGTAAATTCGAAAAAATCATTTTCCCGAAGAAAAAACTGATTCTGAAAGAAGGAACAACGGAAGATTATCTGTACTTCATCGATCAAGGCATCATACGGTTTTTTGTAAATAAAACGCATCCCACAGAGCCATCCAGGGAAATTACATTTTCGTTTATAGCCCAAAATATGTTTTGCAGCGCCTATGATTCTTTTATCACCCGCCTTCCCTGCATTTATAACGTTGAAACCGTACAGGAAACAACGGTGTACAGAATTCATTTTGATGATTTGCAGGAATTATACGCAAGATCTGCGGTTGGAAATTTCATAGGAAGAATCTCTGCCGAAAATCTGTATGTAAAGAAAACACAGCGCGAAATATCTTTATTAACACACAGTGCAGAAGAACGTTATCTAAATCTGGCGAAAGCTTATCCCAGCTTCATTCTGGATATTCCTTTAAAACATATCGCATCTTACATCGGGATTACTCCACAGGCATTAAGCCGCATCAGAAAGCGCATTGCGTTAACTTAGGTTCATTTCATCTGTCTGAAATTTTTCATTATTTTGTGCTGTCAAAAAAATATGATGAAAATTTTGATGATGGATTCTCAGACTGTTCCCAGCATTGAAGTAATTTTAAATTGACGGTCTAAAAACACGCAGACAATGCAAAAACCCTTTCGATTAAAATTCAGGAGGGTTTTTCTTTTTTCAGAAAACTTTAATTGCGTAAATTAGGCAAAAATTTTCCTAATGATAAAACGTAATATTCTGATTGCTTCTGCATTCTTCAGTTTCTCTCTGGGGGTGGCTCAGCAATACGGTGGAATGTGGATCCCAACTGAGCTTAACGAAAAAGAAATGAAAGAGCTGGGTATGAAAATTTCTGCCAAAGATATATTCAGCACTCAAAAACCGAGTATTAAAGATGCTGTAGTTCAGTTCAACGGTGGCTGTACTGCCGAAATCATCTCACCGAAAGGCCTCCTGCTGACCAATCATCACTGCGGATACGGGCAGATTCAGTCACATTCTACGGTTCAGAACGACCTTCTTTCAAACGGATTCTGGGCAAAAAATATGCAGACGGAATTACCAAATCCCGGGGTAACAGTAGATTTCATCGTTGATATAAAAGATGTAAGTGCTCAGATTCTTGAAGGAACTCAAATTCTGCAGGAGCCGGAGCTGTCAAAAAAAATCGCAGCCAATATTGAGATTTACAAAAACTCTCAGAAAAAAGAAAGTTACCAGTCTATTTCTGTGAAACCAATGTATTACGGAAATAAATTTTACGCCTACGTCACAGAAACTTATAAAGACGTTCGTCTGGTAGGTGCACCACCGCAAAGCATCGGGAAATTCGGTTCAGATACAGACAACTGGGTTTGGCCAAGACATACGGGAGATTTTTCTATGTTCAGGATTTATGCCGATAAAAATAATAAGCCTGCAGAATATTCTAAAGATAACGTTCCTTATGTTCCGAAACACTATCTGCCGGTTTCTATCAAAGACAAAACAGAGAATGATTTTACTTTCGTTTACGGATTTCCGGGAAGAACCACAGAATATCTTCCTGCCATTGCGGTTGAAAAAATCATGACGGAAATTGATCCCGCAAGAATCGCAGTACGTGAGGTGGCTCTGAAAACTTTGGACGAAAAAATGCGTACCGACAATGCCACCAGAATTAAATACGCATCCAAATACGCATCTGTAGCCAATTACTGGAAAAAATGGATAGGAGAAGTGGAAGGTTTGAAAAAATCTAATGCGGTACAGAAAAAAGCAATGTACGAAAGCACTCTGGCAGCAAAAAACCCTGAGGTGAAAGCTACCTTAGATCAAATGAGCAAATTATACAGCGCGCAGGCACCCTACGCACTAAACAACGCCTATTACAGCGAGACAGTAAGAAACGCAGAAACTTTAATGCTTGCCAACCTGTACTCTAACTATATTACTGCAGCAGAAGCCGGCAGGATGGATGAGAAGGCAACAGCCGCTTTCAAAACAAGAGTGACCAACTTTTACAAAGATTACAGCGCTGAATTAGATGCTAAAGTGACAGCAAAACTTTTAGCCCTCTATGCAGGTAAAACTGAAGCAAGATTTTTACCGCCAGGATTTGACCAATACAAAAATGAGGCTCAGAACATTGCAAATTTTGAGGAATTATCTAAAAATTCTGTTATCACCGGAAGATCTGAAGTAAACGGAGCTTCGCTGAGTGGCGATATTGATAAAGCTTTTTCAAATCAGGATAAATTGATCAAAGCGATAAAAAAAGATGCTGTTTACCAACTTTTTATGAGTATGAAAGATACATACACGCAAAAAGTGGATCCTGAATTTACCTCAGCCCAGACAAAGATTGATGCGCTTCAAAAAACCTATATGGCTCAGCAAATGGCGACAGATAAAGACAGAAAATTCTTCCCGGATGCCAATTCTACACTTAGGGTAACCTACGGAAAAGTGAAAGGTTCCCAGCCAAGAGATGCTGTATCATATCATTATCAGACGCATTTATCTGGTGTAGTTGAAAAATATGTTCCCGGAGACTACGAATTTGATGTTCCGCAGAAGCTCCTTGATCTTTACAACAAAAAAGATTACGGAATTTACAAAGACAAATCCGGTGATGTACCTGTAGGATTTACAGCAACGAACCACACTACTGGAGGAAACTCCGGTTCGCCGGCCTTGGATGCGCAGGGAAATCTTATTGGCCTGAACTTCGACAGACAGTGGGAAGGAACGATGAGCGATATTAACTACGACCCAAAATTCAGCAGAAACATTATGGTTGACACCAAATACATTCTTTTCATCATCGATAAATTTGCCGATTCTAAATGGCTGATTGACGAAATGAAGATTGTGAAGTAATTTTCCTTACATAAAATCTCAGAATCTGCTCAAAACATTGCTTTTGAGCAGATTCTTTTTTATTTTTACATCTGAGATGCTCAAAAAGAAAATTATAAAAACTCTGGCGAATTTTGAAAATACAGATTTTTCAGAAGATTTCCCTTTGGATTACTGTCTGCCCGTGTATCACAATGTTTCTAATGAATATCTCCCCCACCTCAGGCAGATTATCAATTATAAAAACGAAAAAGAATTTGAAGCAGATCTCGATTTTTTTTCAAAACATTTTCAGTGGGTCACTTTTGAAGAATTTAAAGACTACATCAAAGGAAATTTCAAGCCTAAAAAAAAGCTAGCCCTGCTCACTTTTGACGATGGTTACAGAGAATTTTATGATGTTGTAATTCCTATCCTGGAAAGGAAAGGAATTTATGCTATGAACTTTGTGAATCCCGCTTTTATCGACAACAAAGAACTGATGTTTCGGTGTAAAGTAAGTCTCCTGCTTGAAGTGATGAATGCAATGAAGATTACAGAAAATTTTCTGCAGAATACCCCATTTGAGCAAAAGTTTGCTCTGGATAAAATTGCTCCCAAATTCGGAATTGATTTTAAAAACTATCTTGAAGAAAAAAAACCTTACCTCACCTTAGAGCAATTGCACAAAATCAAAGAAAAGGGATTTGGAATTTCTTCACACGGCTGGGATCATCCGCTGTACCATCAACTGCCGCTTGTAGAGCAAATCAGAAATACAGTGGAAGGTTATAATTACATAAAAGAAAACGGGTTTCATTACGAAAGTTTTGCCTTTCCTTTCACAGATTTTGGGGTTGAAAAAGCTTTCTTTGAAGAAATTTTTAAAAATAATGATCTGTTCTGCACATTCGGGAGTGCGGGAGTAAAATTAGATTCTGTAACACAAAATTTCCAGAGAATTCCCATGGAGACAGGAGAAAGTGCGGAAACAATTTTAAAAAACGAAACCGCATATTTCAGGCTGAAAAAACTCATCAACAAAAATTATATCCAGAGAAAATGACCGAACTGAAAACCCTCAACAAAGCTGCTCTGCATACATTTATTTCTTCAGGAGAATACCTTTCGGATCTTTTTATTCCCATCACGCAGCACCGCGCAGAGTCCCAGATCAGAAATCCGAAAGCTGATATAAACCAAACGCTTTTAATCCTGGCTTATGAGGGTGGGAAACTTGCAGGATACCTAGGCTGCCTCCCCGATTTCTTCATGATTAACGGTGAAAAACTGAATTATGCCTGGCTGAGTACGCTGTTTGTAAGCAGTGATTTCCGGGGGAAGAAAATTGCACAGAAGCTTTTAGACAAAGCCTTCGAAGAGTACGACGGAAATATTGCCATCACAGAATTTACTCCCGAAGCTGAGAGTCTTTACAACAAGATTAAGGTTTTTAAATATATCCCTCCAAAAAAAGGAATGAGATTTTATCTGAAAACTGATTTTCAAAACATTATTCCGGCGAAAAAAGCGCAGTTGAAAAATTTGAAACCGATTTTCAGATTTTCAGATATTATTTTGAACAGTTTGATTTCATTTAAAAATTCTTTTCAGGAAAAACCAGATTTTAAATTTGAAATCCTGTCTGAAATTGATGAGGAAAGTAAGAATTTTATAACTCAGTTTCCTTCCAACCGAACTGCCGAAGAAATCAACTGGTTTGTAAAAAATCCATGGATTCTGGAAGGTGAAAAACCAGATTCTGATTATCTTTTTTCAAGTTATTCAAAAGAATTCAAATATTTCTGGATTAAAATTTTTGATCCGCAAAATCAGCTGGAAACTTCTGCGCTACTGCTTCTGCGTGACGGGCATTTAAAAATACCTTATATTTTTTCTGAAAACAATCTCAAAAATTTTACTGAATTTCTGTTCTGGTTTTCAGAAAAAAAGAAAGTAAAACTGATAACAAGTTATCAGACTGATTTAAACTGTGAAATTGAAAAGAGCGGAAATCTGCCGAATATCTACAGCAAGACCGCGGAAAGACGTTACATGTTTCACGAAAAAATGTTGAGCGATCTGCCAGAGAATTTTATACCGAACTTTCAGGATGGAGACGGCGACTGCGCATTAACCTGATTTTATTTTTGCTTAGAGTATAATTGCAAACTGTTGATTTTCAATCCAAAAAAAGAAGTTTTATAAGATTTTTTTCGTAATTTGCTGATATCCAACATTAAAAACCGATCTTATGAAAACAAAATTACTATTAGCAACAGTCTTTTTTCTGTTTTGCCACTTGCAGTATTTTGCGCAAAATGTAATTCTAGCCGTAAACTCGACCTCTAAAACAGTTGCACAGCTGAATGCCACCGACGGGACAGTGATCAATGCCAATTTCATCAACCTTTCTTCTCTGAGCCCGGGAACTATTAAAGGAATTATCCGTGTGCAGGATAAAATCTGGATTTCTGACCAGACCGATAATGTGATTTACATCTATAATCTTGATGGCACTTATTCTTCTACTATCCCATCAACAGTGGGTTTAAGCAACATCCGCGGATTGAATGTTGTGAATAGTGAAGTTTGGGTCACGAATGCGGGTACAACCAATGGAGCGACTGCCAATTCTATACGCAGATTAAGTTTTGCGGGTGCTTCTCTGGGAGTTTACCCTACCCTTGGCTCCCCTTTCGATGTACTTGATGTAGGAAATGGGACGGCTTACATCACATCTTTTAATTCGGAAGGAATTCAGACGATGAATTATGCAGGAACTGTGACCGGAAATTTTGTGAATTCAGGGGTTTTCACAGGAATTCAGCAGATTACAAAACTGCAGAACGGAAATTATCTCATTGCAGTTTTTTCCAACAACAGCAGTGCAGGGAATAATGCAGGTGTCTATCATATTTCTGCCACAAACGGCAGCATTCTCAATTCTTATTTAGTAGGAGGTGCAAGAGGATGTGCCCAAATGGGAAATGGAAATTATCTCTATACAACAGGAAGCGGTGTTTCCAGTATCAACGCGACCACGGGTGCTACTTCACTGATTATTTCAGGCAGTTATCAATATCTTAAAGCTCTTGATTTAACATTAAGTGTAAGCGAAGCAAAACAGGAAATTGAAGCAAAAATCTATCCCAATCCAACAAGCGGAATGGTAAACGTCTCGGCTGAAAATGAAATTGAAGTCATCACTTTTTACTCTTTAAACGGGCAGATTTTAAAAACTGAAAAAATCAACCGCGAGAGAAAAATCAGCCTTGATATTTCGGGATTTTCATCAGGAATTTATCTTATAAAGGTGAAAACAAACAAAGGTGAAAAAACAGTGAAAATTATCAAAAAATAATTCGGATTTTCTTTCACTGAAAAACAAATTAAAAGGCGACAATTCAGTCCTGTCGCCTTTTTATTTTTAAAACATTTCTAATATTAATGTCCGAAAATATCTGTTAAATCCAGTTCTTTAAATTCTCCCATTTTTGAAACCGCCTCCATATTCAGATTTTCTCTTTTTCCGATTAATGCGGTATTAAAATTCAGAGTTTTCACGTGAGAATTGTAAAACTCCCTCATTTCATGAAAATCAAGATTTTGAATCTGACTGTAAATATCTTTTCTGATATCGTAATTCACGCCTAATTTCTGCAGCCTCAAAGTATTGAAGAAAATATTTGTTCTGGTAATTCTTGTAGATGCAATCTGTTTTAAAGCTGCATTGCGGGCATTTTCAAACTGAACCGGAACTTCAGGAAGTTCAGACATCAGTTCAGACAGTGTGTCTACCGCAATCTTTATTTTATCAGGCTGCGTTCCGATGTAGGAAGTGATGTAATCCGGGTGAAAAAGCTCAGAATTAGGAGCGTAGGAAACGTATGCAGAATACGCCAGACTTTTGCTTTCACGTATTTCCTGAAAAACGATGGACGATAAACCGCGCCCAAAATATTCGTTAAAAATATTGATTTTACCGAAATTTCCCAGATTCACCTCCTTCCCTTTCGCAATTCTGCTCATTTCCATCTGAACCATGTCGTAATTTACAAAATAAACATTTCCACCGGTTTCCTGTTCGGGATATTCTTTTTTTGAAGGTATCTGAAGTGTTTCTTCAGCAATATAATCTACGATATAATTTTTAAAGCAAATTAAATCTTTTCCGTAGAAAAATATCTGATAAGGATAATTGAAAATATTTTTGATTCGTGCCGTAAAATCTTCAACATCAGAATTGAGAAGTTCTTCTTTAGAAATCACATCCGTAAACCTTGAATCTGCACCCAGCTTTGTATAATTGGTCAATGCCTGCATGATTCTGTTTTTATCTTTCTTTACAGCCATTCTGTTTTCTAAAACCGTTTCTACAAACTGATTATAAATTTCCTGATCTGGCTGTACATTCTGCATCCAGTGCTGTAGCAGCTGAATTCCTTTCTCTATATTTTCTTCCAAACCACTGATTGAGATGGTAAGCTGATCACTGGTTGTTTTAAAATCATTGCTGACACCTATTTTGTAGAACTCTTTTTTCAGCTCATCCGGCGAAAAGCGGTCTGTCCCCAGATATTGCATTACCTGTGTAGCAAGGCCCAAATCTCTGTCGTGATCGCTCCCCAACGGAAAAATAAAGTGAACCTGGGCAACGTCATTGTATTTGTTTTTTACAAAACTTAGTTTTTTGGATGCAATTACTTCAGTGATGATTTCCTTTTCATAATCTATAAATTCTGGCTGGATATCATCCGTTTTATCTTCAAGAATTTCTGTAAGAAAATCAGACTTGTCGTTGCGGTTTATTTTAACAGCTGTAATTCCGGGATTTTCTACTCTCAGAAGATTTTCGTTAACGCCTTTCTCTTTGTAAATAATGACATAATTGTCTTTAAAAAATTCCTGGGCAAAATTAACGACATCATCTTTTGTAATTGCCGCATAATCGTTCATCTCGTTAAGCTCCTGCTCCCACGTTCTCCCTTTGATGAAGGTGTCATAAAGGTTTGTGGCAAGACCTTCAGCAGTTTCAAGCGCTTTCATTCTCTGAAGTTTGAAGTCGCTGATGATCGCCGGAAGCATCCAATCTGGAAATTCACCTTTTTTAATGAAATTAATCTGCTCGAGCATCATTTCTTTAGCTTCATCCAAAGTCTGGGATTCCTTCGGTACACCTACCAGAGAAAAATAACCGTACTCTTTTAAACCTAAAGAATAAGCCTGCGCCCAAAGCAGTTTCTGAGTCTGATTAATGTTCAGATCCAATAAACCAGCCTCGCCTCTGTTAGTCAAAAGATGAACAACAACATCAGCAAGAATCGCTTCTTTTGTTCCGTAACTGTCAGTACGCCAAGCCACCTGCACTCTTGGAGTGGTAGGACTTGCTACTGTTCTGCTGATAATTTCAGTAATTGGCTTTTCTACAATTTTATTTTTTGGCGGAAGCTCGCGGTAGGGAATATTTCCAAAATACTGATCGATCAGGGCAATGGTTTTGTCAAAATCAAGATCTCCTACCAACACAAATGCATAATTATTCGGAACGTAATATTCTTCAAAATATTTGTGAATAGCCTTCATCGAAGGGTTTCGCAAATGCTCAGCCTTTCCCAGTGTTGTTTGCTGCCCATTAGGATGGTTAGGAAAAAGTGCGTCCATCAGCTCATAATTCACCAAACGGGAATCATTATCCTGCGCTCTGTTGAATTCTTCATAAACAGACTCCAGTTCTGTATGAAAAAGCCTCAACACCATTCCGGAGAAGCGTTCTCTTTCCACTTTAAGCCATTTTTCGAGCTCATTGGCGGGTATTACATTTTTATAAACGGTTTCGTCAAACCAGGTATGGGCATTCGTACCGGAAGCTCCAAGGGAAGAAATTGCCTTATCGTATTCGTTGGCAATGGCAAATTTGCTTGCTTCCTGAGAAACCTCATCAATTTTCCTGTAAATTTCTTTTTTATTCTCGGGGTTCTGTTCTGCCTTGTGCTTTTCGTAGAGATCAGAAATTTTTTCTAAAAGTATTTTTTCCTGTTCCCAGTTTGAAGTCCCTAACCTGGAAGTTCCCTTAAACATCATGTGCTCAAGATAATGGGCAAGACCGGTATTGTCTGAAGGGTCGTTATTACTTCCCGTTTTTACAGGAATGAAAGTCTGGATTCTGGGAGCATCAAAATTCTGTGCGAGAAACACCTGAAGGCCATTCCTCAGCGTGTAAATCCTGACTTTATTTTCGTCATGACTTACTGTTGTATAGGGGAAATCTACTGATGCAGCGGCATCTTTAATTTCTTTGTGTATAATCGTATTCATTAAATTTCAATCGATGGATTTATACAAATTTACCGAAAAAATAGGAATTCTGATAGATAAAGTTTTCCCAATAAGTAGGAGATAATTGGAAATTTCTATCCAAAAAGTCATTATTTTTCTATGATTTTTGCTAAATTCACAAATCCGAAATTTTCAAAACACTAAAACTAAAAACTAAATTCATGACTGAAAGAAAACTGACAGAAAATGAAACTGATGAGATTTTGAAAACTCTGAAAACCAGAATTCTTAAAAACAGATTTAACCTGAAAAATCTAGATTGGGAAGCTGTAGAGCAGAAACTCCGTTCATATCCTGACCGATTATGGAGTCTGGAACAAATGGATAAAACCGGCGGCGAACCGGAAATTACAGACAATACGAAAGAACTGGTTTTCTGTGACTGCTCAAAAGAAAGCCCATCGGGCAGAAGAAGTTTCTGCTATGATCACGAAGCACTTTCTGCCAGAAAAGAAAACAAACCAGAGAATTCTGCTGTAAATTCAGCAGAGGAAATGGGCATAGAACTTCTGGACGAAAAACAATACCGGCATCTGCAAAGCCTTGATACCTTTGACGAAAAAACATCAAGCTGGATCAAAACTCCTGATGAGATCAGAAAATTAGGTGGATCTCTATTCTGTGACCGAAGATATAATTCTGTTTTCCTGTATCATAACGGTGCACAATCTTATTATGCATCCAGAGGTTTCAGAGGAACTGTGAAATTTTAAATAAAAAAAGCTGCGTTTTTAACAACGCAGCCCCAACTAAAAACTAAAGTTTATAAATTTTATTATTTAAAAACCTTATCTTAAAAAACATTTTTCTAGTAAAAACAAGTTACCCTTATCAATTTATCAGCCAAATTTTGTCTGATGACTTCCTGTGTTTTTAGAATCCTTCTGAGAATAACTTGATGTTGCAAAAATAATCCCACGTTTGAATACTTTATTTGCAAAAAATTACAAATAATTTGTGATTTTAAACATAAAATATCAAATATTTACAGTTTATTTTTTAAGGATTTGCAGCACAAAATTGCAAATTTGTAATTTCATTTTCATAAAGTACGTTCATATTGTGCGAAGTGTATCAAATTGTAATTTTAAAATTACATTTATCACAGATTTGAAACAATCGCAGATTTTGGAAAATATCGGCCAATACTTTACCTTTGAATTTTTAAAATAAGAATATGAGCGTACAGGTTTTAGATTTTTGGGTAGGAAATTTCAGAAATGAAGATGACTTTTTCCGGTTTGCAGAAGAAGATGAAAATTATTACACAGAAGAAGAATCTGATGACACTTATATTTCAAAATTTGCGGAGTCTCAGGATACAGTTTGGTTTGATCAGGATCTGATGGAATATGGTTTCGAACAAAGCATTCAGCATTTTTCTGAATATTCTTTTGCCGAGCAGTGGCTTCCGGTTTTATACAACAGAATCAATGAGATGAATCTGAAATTTGATATCAACTCGCTTGTTTTCGTAAGCAAGGGACAGATTCCCAACCCGAAATCTGTGGAAAATGATGAGTTTTCTTTGGTTTATTTGGGTGAAATTGAGTTTGAATATTAAACCTAAAAATCAAAATTTACTTTTTACAACATCGTAAAAGTACGGCGGTCTTACTCCCATTGGATAAACTACAAATCGTCCTTTATTGGAAAAGAAAGTAATAAAGCCGTCTTCTTTAGATTCATTTGGATAAAATATTACCTCAACTGACTTTATTTTTGATGAGTTTTCTTCAATTTTCCCAATTTCATAATGCTCAAATATGAAAGGAGTATCATCAGGAAAATCATAATAAGTGATTTCTTTTTTATCAAAATTGATGTAAGCATTTTGTTCTTTATCAACAAATATTTTATAATTTGTAAAATACTTTTCGATATCAATTTTATTTTTAAACGGAATAAAATCTGCATCCGGATTGGCAAATAATATATCATCTACAGTTTCTGTTTCTAATGCCAGTAAGGTGAGTCTGTCTTTTTCTACTCTGAAATAAAAATCAAACGTCTTTTTCTGATCTTTTGAAATTCCGGTTGCCCTGAAATTACATAAAATCTCCAGTTTTTTATTGTCTTCAAAAAATGAATCAGGATGGGATGTGTAAGAATTATCGAAATTTTTTAAAGAAAAACTACCATTGTTTTTGCTGACGAAAAAACCGGTTTCTGCAAACTTAAAATCTCCGATATAATTTGGTGATTGATTTAACTTTACGTTTTCAAAAATCTCACTTTCTAACCAGTCTATTTCATCTTCAACGCTTGATTTCAAACTGATGATCGGATATGGTCCGTCGTGATAATACATCATCATACCCAATTTTGGATCTATGTACTGATCTAAATTTTTGGCTTTATGAGAATTAAAATCTTTTGCAAACTTAGAAAAAACTGATAAAGAATCTATTTCTGCTTTTACAGAATCATTTGATTTTAAAGTCGAAACGACTGTTTTCTCATGTACTTTTTTATCTGATTTAAAATAAAAAACTAAAGAAATTACTGCTGCGATCAGCAGAAAAAACAGAAAATATGCCGTTTTGGTTTTCACTTTTCAGCTATTAAAATTAATGCGCTTCCAGCCAGTTCTTCCCTACTCCAACCTCTACCAATAGCGGAACCTGCGTTTCTATAGCATTTTCCATTTCGGTTTTAATGATATGTTTGGCGACTTCTACCTCATCAAGTGGAGATTCGAAAATCAATTCGTCATGTACCTGAAGTAACATTTTTGTCTGCAGTTTTTCTTTCTCTAATTCTTTCTGAATTTTAATCATTGCCATTTTCACAACATCTGCGGCACTTCCCTGAATGGGCGCATTCACGGCGTTTCTTTCGGCGTGAGCACGCACCACGAAGTTTCCGGAATTGATGTCTTTTAAGTGACGTTTTCTTCCCAAAATCGTTTCAACATAACCAATTTCACGGGCTCTCTCAACCTGTTTAGCCATGTAAGCTTTTAATTTTGGATAGGTTTCATAATAGGCTTCGATCATCTGCTTGGCTTCAGATCTTGACAAACCAGTCTGTTCTGCCAAAGCAAAGGCGCCCTGACCGTACAAAATTCCAAAGTTGACGGTTTTTGCCTGTCCACGCTGTGTTTTTGAAACTTCTTCCAATGGAATATTAAATAATTTTGCAGCAGTAGAAGCGTGAATATCTTCTCCATCCTGAAACGCTTTAATCATGTTGTCTTCACCTGAAATTTCGGCAATCAAACGCAATTCAATCTGAGAATAATCGGCAGAAATAATTTGTTTTCCTTCACCTGAAACAAACGCTCCACGGATTTGCTGACCTCTCAGTGTACGGATTGGAATATTCTGTAAATTCGGATTTACACTTGCCAGACGACCTGTTGCAGCTGTGGTTTGAGAGAAATTGGTATGAACTCGGTTGTCGGTTTTTTCAATCTGCGAAGGTAAAGCATCAACATAGGTAGATTTCAGTTTCTGATAGGTTCTGTACTCTAAAATATGCTGAATAATCTCGTGTTTTGAAGATAATTTCTGCAAGACATCTTCAGAAGTAGCGTATTGTCCGGTTTTTGTCTTTTTGGCCTTTGGGTCGAGCTGCATTTTTTCAAACAAGACATCGCCCAGTTGTTTCGGCGAATTCATATTAAATTCCTCGCCGGAAATTTCAAATATTTTAGCTTCTAACTGTCTTAAATCATTTTCAAGGTCGATGCTTTCCTGAGCAAGCCATTTTTCGTCTAAAGAAATTCCCTCCAATTCCATTTTTGCTAAAACTTCCATCAACGGCATTTCGATGTTGAAGAAAAGGTCTTCTAAGTTTTCTTTCTTCAGTTGCGGTGCAAACAACTCGTAAAGTTGGAACGTAATATCAGCATCTTCGGCAGCATAATCAGTCTGCGTCCTCAAATCTGCATCTCTGAAATTACCCTGATTTTTTCCTTTTTTGCCGATAATAGTTTCAATGGAAACAGGTTTATAATTTAAGTAAACTTCTGAAAGATAATCCATTCCGTGTCTTCCGTCCGGATTTAAAAGGTAATGAGCGATCATCGTATCGAACATTGCTCCTTTTACGGTAAGATTATATTTCTGAAGAACTTTGTAATCGTATTTTAAGTTGTGAGCGATTTTTACCAAATCTTCCTTCTCAAAAAATGGTCTGAAAATTTCTAAGGTCTGCAAAACTTCGCCCTGATCTTCGGAAAGCGGAACGTAATAAGCCAGACCTTTTTTATAGGAAAAACTCATTCCAACCAATTCGGCTTCCAGTTCATTTAAAGAAGTCGTTTCTGTATCGAAACAAACTGCTTTTTGATTTAAAAGATTTTGGACGAATATTTTCTGCGCTTTCGGATTGTCTACAAACTGATATAAATGGTCATTTTCTGCAATGGTAGATTTTGTGGAAGTTGCCTGATCCAATTCTTCATAAGTCGCAAAAAGATCGAGCTGGCCAACAATCCCCCTCGCCCCCGAAGGGGGAGCAGTGTCAGAAGTTTGTGCTTTTTGCGCTTCATTATTAGAATCGTTCGCCCCTTCGGGGGAAAGGGGAACAGCGAAAGCCCGATAGAGATTTTCATACAGTCTTCTGAATTCAATCTCGTCGAAGATTTCTTTTACTTTTTCAAAATCTGGAGTTTCGAGATCGTATTGTTCCTGATGAAATTCTACGGGAGCATCGCAGATAATGGTGGCTAATTTTTTAGATAAAATTCCACGCTCTGCCGAGGCTTCAATTTTTTCTTTGATTTTTCCTTTAAGCTGATGCGTGTTGGCCAAAAGATTTTCAATGCTTCCAAATTCCTGTAAGAATTTCATGGCTGTTTTTTCGCCCACACCATCCAAACCTGGTATATTATCCACGGCATCGCCCATCATTGCAAGAAAATCGATGACCTGCTTCGGATCCTGAATTCCGTATTTTGCTTTAACTTCTTCAACGCCTAAAATTTCAATTTCACCACCTTTTAAACCTGGTTTGTAAATTTTAATTTTATCTGTCACCAACTGCGCAAAATCTTTATCGGGAGTTACCATAAAAGTGGTGTAACCTTCTTTTTCGGCTTTACACGCAAGAGTTCCAATCAAATCATCGGCTTCATAACCTTCCACACCCATGTGCGGAATGTGCATGGCATCTAAAATCCTGTGCAGATAAGGAATTGCAACCCTGATGGCCTCAGGAGTTTCGCTGCGGTTGGCTTTATATTCTGCAAAATCATTGGTTCTGATACTTGCCTGCCCCACATCAAAAATTACAGCTAGGTGAGTGGGTCTTTCTCTCCTGATTAATTCAATCAAAGAGTTTGTAAAACCAAAAATTGCTGAAGTATCCACTCCCGTACTTGTAATTCTCGGGCTTCTGATCAATGCGTAATAACCTCTGAAAATCATTGCATAAGCATCGATTAGAAATAGCCTTTTGTCTTGTGTTGCGTCCATATTTTGAATAATGAACAAATATAAGAAAATGGGATTGTTTGGGGTGGGTTTTTGTAATGCAAAAAGAATTATTACAGATTATAAATTTTACAGAATACTTAAGTAATATAACAAATACCTAAAGACTTTGGTATCGCATCAAAGTAGCCCTTTTTTCAAATTTCGCTATTGTATGCGATTCTGAGATTAGATTTTGCAGATTGACAATACTTCTTTTCTATATATGAACAGCCGAGGGATCAGGATATATGTTTTGGTTTTGAATACCTTTTATCTGTTTTTCATGAAAATTATTTTTCGAACATATTTTTGAATTCTTCTTTGTCATAAAAAATTTCAGATACTGTTCTACGAAGATGAGGTTAGCCTGTTATGAAACTTTAGACGGATTTTTTGAGAAACCACCTTGCAGATTTAGAAAGATCTATAGCAAATATTGGTACTGGATTTTCTTTTGTTCCATGTTTTTTTGATTGCAACTGATCTTGATTTATTCTTACACTCAATAAATCACCATTTTTCATTTCTTCGCAGTACCATATGCCTCTCTTCTGAATTGGAGTCAAAACCTTTAAATAGCATCAGAGAAAAATGTTTCTTATATTTTTCAGAGTAAAATAAGTATCTGTTATAAAAACGCAGAAGGATTTTCTCTTCTACTTAATCCAATAATATATTGTGTGGAAGACCTCTCCGCCTCTGGCTTCAATCGTACAGTATCGATAAATGAGTGATTAATGTATACAGTGACATTATTTTCTGTAACATTATTTCCTCGAAAAAAAAGAAAATTTACTAATAAGATAAAAGGGGTATTCCGATTAATACTCCGATAGCATAGCCCATTTTTTTCATTAAATTTATTTTTTATTAGCAATGACTTCAATATTATTCTTTCTATCTAACAGTTCTAAATCATTTGATTTTGCAAAAACTGGTTATAAAGAATAATAACACTGCTGCTAATATTTAGCTTTAAAAACACTTAATTCTTGTTACTTATCTAGTTTTGCCACGATACTTATTCCATTTCCAGCATCTTCCGCCATGGCATTGGCTAGAGCCTTCCTGGAATCTTCAGAGAAATACGTTGCAATAAAAGGAAAAGCGAATGCAATAAATCCGCCACCTTTTACTCCGGCAGTTCCTATATTTTTAATGTTTTGAAGCCGTACTTTAGGTAAATCCTCAGCTAATGACGGTAAATTTCTTGGTCTTACATTCCCTAGTCCGTCTTTTGATGTTGCAATCATAGAATTTGGATATTTTCCTGAACGAATATTTTCTACAATCTGCTTTCCTTCAGGAGTTTTCCAAATTTCCCTTGAATCAACATTTTTTAAAACTTCCAAGTCTTTTGCCAACTGACTTCCCTGTCGAATTTCTATTACATTACCTTTAATATCTTTTATATACCAGAAAGGATTGACGAAATAAGGAGCCGACAAACCCTCTTTTCCTACATTCAAAATATCGGGGCTCCCCAAATCTCCAGGGGTGGAATTTAGTGGATCGTTAACATAACCGGGAATTAAACTATTGGGATCAACTTCATTGTTCATGTCTTGATAATGCGGATTGTTTTCCAATGAATTTTCTCTGATAAGTTCTTTTTCACCGGTAGTTGCAACATGCATAAAAGCCATAGTTCCTCCCATCCATAGCAATGTTTTAGCAATTCCGATTTCTACAGCAGCCACTACAAATCCTGCTCCTCCGAAAAATGATGCAACTGCATTAAAAGCTATTTCCTTACTGTTATTATCATGAATTTCCTGAGCATATTTTTTGGCTACTGCATAACTAAAAACGGGGGTAATTATTCCTCCCGCATCACATGAAAGCATTGAATTTTGAGTGATTGCATTACTTTTATCAAAATATACTTTCTCATGTTTTATCTTCCAATTTCCTTTTTCCAGAGAACCGGAACACATGTGATCTATTTTTGTTGCTTTGTAAGCACCGTAAGCCATAAAGCCTACACCAACTGCGAGAACTGCCCATCCCACTGGTCCTGACAAAACCAAAGCTGCCCCAACAATAAGTCCTGCCCCAAAACATAAAAAGCTCCACATTGCGTTCTTTGGACTTTTGCAGGGAAACTCTATATTTATATTCTTATCATCAACATTTAATAATGGTCTTGTTTTATCATCACCATAGAAAACAGTTATTGTTGCTCTGGTAGGAATTAACATCCTTGGTTCTGCATCTGTCTGAAAAGTACAGATGGCATAAACATTTTTTGGTATGTACGAAGCGCTCATAGTGAATTTTTATTTTGGTTTTGAATACCAATACTTATTTGACATTCCAATACTTTTTACTTTTTTGAAACCTAATTCAGATTGTGTTGTTTGAATTAAACTTTTCAATACGCTGCCTTTTTCATCATCATATTTATTACGATATCCGGAATCATTCAGGTAAATTATTTTTCCATCTGTAAATTCGAACTTTATTTTTATCAATGATTTTTTCAGTAAAACTGATGTTGTTTCATAATCATAACTGTAAAAACCAGATATATCATCTTTTAAATATTTTTGTTGTTTTCCATCGCTTTCGATAAACATATATTGCTCACTAAACCATATAGATATGTTTCTCGAACTTTTTTTTATAATAAGTACAATTGTACCAAAACATAATCCTGTGAAAATCATAACAAAACCAAGCCTGAAATTATCTCCAAGAAATATGTAATACAAAAATCCATATAGAAGTAGGCAAGGTAATGCAATTAATACTCCCCACGCATCGTGGTGCATGTATACATTAAAAAGTACAAATTTTCTATTACTAGACATACATCCTATTTTCTTAGAATTCAATTTTTTTTAAATCAAACTGGGTAACAAACTGATAATTATTTTTAACCTCTTCTTTCATAAATGCGGTTGCATTGATTATGAAACCGGTTTTTTTATCTACCATTCTTCGGATACGGTATTCATAGTTGTATTCACTGAAACTATATTCTATGATTGGTCTGTAAAATTTATTATATTGCTCTTCCAAAACTCGATTGTCAATCTTTTCTCTCAAAAGAGTTCCTACGGTTCTGTATTCTACAAAATAATCATCCTCTCTGATCACTGAATGTTGGAGTTCTATTTCCAATGGAATATTGACGAATATTTGTGAAATGAACTTTAAAACTGCACTTTTCTCCCTTTTTTTATGAGCATCATAATCATTAAATAAGACATGAAATAGAAGCTGTTTGTCATACGTTTTTCTTAGATTTGATTCGCTTTCAAATTCAAGTTGCCCGCCTTTTAAAATATCTTCAGCTGCCTTAGAATTAATCTTCTCAATCTGACTGTAAAATTTTGAAGAACTTAGTTTTGGCTTAAAACTGTTCCACTTTTTTTTGATTTCTTCAAAATTAATAACTTCTTTGATTGTATTATTTTTATTAAGAGAAAGTACTACATTTTCTTTGTCAAATTCCAGTTCCTTTACAGCTTCAATAGCAGGAGAAAGGTTTTCCGGATTTATTTTATATAAATATTCTTTAAGCTTCACTCTTGCTTCTGCTTTTGCAGAATCTTTTTCAAATTCATATTCTTTTTTAGTATTACAGTGAAATGTTATTCTGTCTTCTACTCTTGTAGTATTAAACTGTTCACATCTGTATCTCGCCTTCTTTTGATATTCAGTTTTTGCCAATAATTCTATTTCATCCTTTTCTGTTCTCCTCTGCAATAATACAAACTGAAGATGAATAGGAAACTTATCTCCCAGGATAAAATTTGTTGTCCCACAATATAAATTGTGAAAATTTACTAACTCTTCAATCTTCAAAGAATTTGCTGCAGCAATAGATCCAAGGGTATCCCCATCTTTGATTTCATATTTAATATAGTCTTCCATAAAATTAATTAATATCTACTTGACAAGGATTATTGATCGAAATGGTGCCCGGCGTAATATTCACCACCGATGCCGAACATGAACCGTCAGATGAATTATCAGCAGTAACCGACGTAGAGCCATTTATTTTAATTATTGAACCCGCTATGGTAATATTGACGCCTTTAATATCAATAGTTCCATCCTGTTTCATTGTGATAGAGCTGCTTCCTGTCTCAAGTTTTATTTCTGTTTTACTCTTAACAACTATATTACCTCCATTATCCATAGTTAAGAGACTGTTGTTTTCGCCACCAACATTTATAGTCGTTTTTGTCTTAACATTCGTCGTATGCTCATTCCCAATATCCTCATTATTATTATTACTCACAAAAGTCGTTACATCCCCCGTGCCGCTCAAAGTCACATGATTTCCGTTTCGGTCCTTAATTTCAATTCCGGCACCATCATTCAAACAGATAATATTTCCGCTTTTACTGCTCAAACTTTTCACATTATTCCCGGCACCGCCACCACCGCCCACTCCGCCATGAAACATTCCTCCCATAACAAAAGGTCTGTCAGGATGCTGATGAACGAAATTAACAACCACCTGATCGCCAATTTCGGGAATCGCCATAAATCCTCTGTTTTTACTGACTTTATCGCTTCCACCAGCATCCGGAGTCATTACGCGGATAAATTCTGAAGTGTCTGAACCGCTCTGCCAGTCAAACTGAACTTTCACCCTGCCCTGATTTTTAGGATCGGCATTTTCTGTGACTTTTGCAAACTGAGCTTCGGCTTTAGGAGTTTCAAATTCGGGTCTTGGAAGGTAACCGCTGTCTGCTGCGATGGCTTCAAAAGTTCCGGTGTAGTAACCTCTGGCATCTACCTCGTGGGTGACATCGGTAATCAGTAATTTTGTGAAATATGCTGTTTCGTTGCTGCCATTTTTACGCATTTCGATATCAGCGGCACAGCCGGGATACAAAAACGGAACCGTAGTATTGCCCGACGTTACAAAAACATCTGAAGCTTTACTTCCTGCTGTTCCTTTTTGGGAGGCATCTATATCTGTAAAAGATGCAGCTTTAATCGGAGCCACTCTCAAAGATGGTGTTGTAAAGGTTTTCTGTGAAATATCATACGCCCGTTTTGCTATTTCTGACGCATGTGATATAGTGGAACTTCCTGTTGTGAGTTTCTCGTTTTTGCTGCTGTTGTAGCCGTAGAAGGAAGGGTTTACGTGCTGTGCTTTCATGGTAATGCTCACATCACTCACGCTGCTACCGTATACCAGTTTTACAGGTTTTTCCTGAGGAGGAAGTTTCCCGAAATGCAGCACCTCGCCGTCATAGAAAAACTGCTCGCCATAGGCTTCAGCAATTCTCGCAAGATAGTTGTAATGCGTTTCTTCGTATTGTGAGCTGTAAGAAACATTGCCATACTGAGCATCTACTCTGAAATCAAATTTATTGGAACTGAAGGCTTCCTTAATGACCTGATCTGCAATTTTATTTAAACTGATTTCCTGTGCACCACCAAAGCTTTGAATATGCGGAGCAGCATCAAGAAGCACCGTCGGGCTGTATCCTTTTAGAACAATATTTCCCAGACTGCCTTTTTCCTGACTGAAACCTACTTCTGTAATGACACCGACAAAGTTTCTTTCGGGACCACCTTCGACATCCTTATATTTAAAAATGACAGTAAGCCTCTTTCCTAAAAAATTCTGAGCCTCGCTGAGCTGGTAATTTTCAGCGTTTCCCAGGCTGTCATGAGCAAGAGTAAGGCTGAACTGATGATGTTTTACAGCACTCTGTTTCAGAATGAAATGCTTGAAGTGTGCGATGGTTTTTCCTTCTACTATCACCTGAAGCTGAACTACTCTGTTTATTCCCAAAATCTGACTTGTAGCGATGGAGCCTGCGTTCAGAATTTTGGACGTGGGCTGATCTGACCATAGCTTATCATTTACAACAGCTCTGTTTTCAGGTTGAATCTGCTGATTCAAAAACATTCCTGAAGAAGCTGATGCCGTACCCGATGCAGGCTGAGTCTGAGATGTTACAGTATCTGTAACGTTTGCTGACCCCGAAGACTGTGCTGAGTTTTTTGAAACTGTTTTTGCTGTAGATTTATTTTCTTTGAACATAACAGATTTTTCTATTTGTGAATTTAATTTTATCCTTTAAAAGAAGGTGATTAGAAATTTCTACAAATTATTAGATGCACAGACCGAAATCCTGAATCATTTTGAAATCACCTTTAACCAAAGAATAGCCCACTTGAGACAAGCATGCTATTCTTTTTAACTTTAATCTTTCAGAGACTGATTTTCTGCTGTTAAGATGATGGCCAAAGCCCTTCGTAAGCAGAGTTTCCATAGTTGATTTTTTCTGCTGTGATCACGAAACTGATGTACATTGAGTTTTCGTCTGTGCCGTCAAAATCTACTTCGTGCTGAATTACGTAACCGTTTTCCCAGTTCAGCGTAATTAAAGTTCCCTCTTCGTGAGATTTGTTGAAAGTGATTTCGCCTGTGGTTGGTTTGTATTTTCCGTTAAGAAGAGATTCCAGAATGTCTGATTTTTCTGTTGCTTCCACAGTTACTTTAATGATTGCGTTGGAAGGGTCTGAAGCTACACGTCCCGAAACGTCTGTAGATCTTGAAACACTGTAATGCAGCTTCAGTAATTTCTGTCCTTCGCCGCCGTTGAATTTTAAGATTCCTCTTGAATTGAGTGCCATAATGTAAATTTTTTGAGATTAATATTCTGTATTGTTGTGGTAAACTCAAAGATAAAGCCATTTGATTAGAAAACGAAGGGGTAAGACTTTTATTTACAAAATTGTAGTAGAACTACGACTTTGAATCATAAAAAATGTTAAATATTGATTACCAACATTTTCGCAATAAGAAAAGACCACCAGATAATCCTAGTGGTCTTCTTCCCTTAATAACTATAAAAGTCTGATGATTTCTTTTATACCGTTGGCCAAAGACCTTCGTAAGCAGAGTTACCATAATTGATTTTCTCTGCAGTAATAATGAAACTGATATACATTGAATTTTCGTCTGTGGCATCAAAATCAACGGCGTGCTGAATAACGTAACCGTTTTCCCAGTTCAAAGTGATTAAAGTACCTTCTTCGTGAGATTTGTTGAAAGTGATTTCGCCTGTGGTTGGTTTGTATTTTCCGTTAAGCAGAGATTCCAGAATGTCAGATTTTTCTGTAGCTTCCACGGTTACTTTGATGATTGCGTTTGAAGGATCTGAAGCTACACGTCCTGAAACGTCTGTAGATCTCGAAACGCTGTAATTCAGCTTTAATAATTTCTGTCCTTCGCCTCCGTTGAATTTTAAGATTCCTCTTGAATTAAGTGCCATAACTGTAAATTTTTAAAATTAATATTTTGTGATCTGTTGTTTTTGGTATTCCAAAGATAGAACCACATTTTTAAGAATTAATCCTAAAATTCAATTATTTCAGATTTTGTAGTAATTCTACGATTCTGTGTAGTAGAACTACGACTTTTCTGTTTCTCTGGCTTTAAAAACAGTGGTGTACAAACTTCCAAATTCTGTTTCTGCAAGGGTATACCGGTAATACTGAATGATTCCGTTTTCTGTATAGAGATGATATTCTGAAGTAAATTGAGTTTCATCTTCCTGATTTTTCAGAGCAGAACGAAGAACAATGTGGTCATCCTCAAATCCTTCCTGAACGAGAGTAAGCGGCAGACATGAAACAGCCATTGGATATTCTGACTGGCCATTAACGAAAGTCTTTCTGAACTGGGCGAAATACGTTTTTAAAAACCAGTCACCCTTCATCTTATCATTAAAAATCTGATGATTGGCAATGCTGAATTCAAATTTATCCAGATAAATCTTCGCAAATTCATCAGGAAACTGATCTTCAAGACCTGATTTGATTTCATGGAATTTTCTTTTCACCTCATCATTCAGTTTTGCTTCCAGAAGATTTCCAGTTTCTGAAACTGCCAATTCTATTGGATTAACAGACTGAGCGAAGGCCGCAGCAAGCGCCGACATTTTGGTTTGGTTCTGCTCATTGATTTCCGTTTTAGAAAAATTAAAATAATGGATATTTTCAACCTTACCCGTCCACTCCAGATGGATGTTGTATGAAAATTGAGAAATCTTCTTTTTTCCATCGGTTTCAGAAGTTTGTATTACTGAAACTCTGTATTTTTTTTTAAGATTTTCAGGATTAAAACTGAGTTTGGGATTGCGGTTGGCAAGTTTGTGAGGCGCGTCATTTCTGGAGTTGTAAAAATTCACTTTATTAAGATCCGGAATGAGGAGTTTTCTGCCCGGCAGCAGGTCATCCTGTATAAAATCATAAGGTGTACAGTGAGAATTGTGAAATTCTTTCAGGTAAACCGGATTTTCAAGTTTAATTTTTTTCGAAATGATTTCCAGTGTTTCTCCTGGCAAAATAAAATGAATATTCATGCCTTGATCTGTAGAATTAAAATTTAGATTTTATCATATTTAGATTTAATTTTTTTTTGCAGCTTCATCCTGATCATTAGTATTGTATGAGTTTAATTTTACAAATCTTGCAGAGTTTATTCTCACAGATTGTCCTTTTCCATAAGCATCCATTACTGTAGCAACTTCCAAATGTAAAACCTTATCTTTTTCGGGATTGGCAAAAAAATGAAATCCTGAGTGGAATTTTTTTGAGCCATCTGAATTTCTCCTAGACCATCCATAGGTCCCACTTGATGGTTTAATACTTCCAAAGCAATTATATTTTGTTAATCTTGGATTATCAAAATGTCTTTACTTTGCAATTTTCACGAAAGTTCCTCCGTCTGAAATTTTGTATTTTAAGTCCCGAATTTTTATTTTATTATAATCCTTCCTTTCGGATTTACTCACTGTAACCGTATAATCAGAATTAATTACAAAATCAAAAAAATATCTTTTATCGTTCTCCGGATAACCGTCTTCTGTATAACTTATTTTGAGAGAGTCAATGACTTTGTTAGTTTTATTCAAAGTAAACAGGGTGTAAAAAGGGTCATCACTCAAATCATTTTTAGCAAGAATAACTGCTGAGTTTTTATAATCGGGAAGGTTATATGTATAATTATAATTTACATATTTATTACTTTCATCCCAATTCAGATGGTCAAGCCCTGTGGAAGATAAAGGAAAAACTTTTTTCGTATCTGTAGATGAGACAGTTGATATTTCCCGTTGCAGTCTGCACAGTTGAGGAGCATAAAACTCTCCTTTTGGAGATAAAATTACCTTCCAGTTTATGGTATTATTATCAATCACTGATATTTCAAATGTACCCTGATCTTTTGAAGACCCGAAAAAACTGTAAAAACTTCCGGTAAATTTTCCATCAATCAATTTACCTTTTAAATTATATCTGGTTTCATTTTCACAGTCTATTTTCGCTCCACTGTTGGCGACTGCGCAATACTGACCGCTGATTTCTTCTCCATCCTGCTTAACTGTAACTGTAAACTGAAGTGTAGGAATGTCAGAATTTTGTGATTTTTCCGTAAAAATCCAATTTCCTGATATATTTTTATTTTCCTGTACCTGAGTTTCCGATTTCTCCTTTGCCGGAGTAGTCTGTATTTTAGAAGCTTTCGTATTTTCTGTGCAACTTACAAGTGTAATTAAAATTACGGCTAACAGTTTTTTCATAATTTATGGTTTAAATTCTAAACAATCATCCACACGATTCAGCCATCCCTGTAAGAAAACCTGCTGACTGTTCTTTTTACCGTCTGTAAAGGTAAGATCGGTATAATATTGTTTTCTGATTTCGGCTATTCTCTGCAGTAATTTATCCTGATCTTCCACATTATTAATGGCATCAATTGTTAATGAGCCGATGTTGCCGTCATCATCTATATTCTGAGCAAATTCGTTTTTCAGCAACCTCTGAACCTGCTTTGCAGCACCACCTGAAGTAATCGTCCAATCATAAATCATGAGGCTGACTCTTTCATCTTCAACTCTACAGAATCCTTTGGGTTCCCAATATCTTTTTCTGTAGATTTTTGTAGCCTGCTCATCGGTAATCGCTTTAAGATTATCCAGTGTAGGATCAATATTTAAATCTTCCTTTGCATACCTTTGCCATGTGGCAAATGTTATTCCTTTATTAGTAGCACCTCCTTTATCTGCTTTATGATCTACAAAACCTCCTTCATGTCGTAAAATAATTGGTGCAACTTTCGCAAATTTATCTTCACAGTTTCCTACTTCCGCCTTTGTTTCAGCAGGTTTTACAGGAGCAACAAACCCTTTAAGACAGTTACATGTATTTTGAAATCCTGATTCTATTGCCAATTCTACAATGCTTTTTCCTCTTATTTTATCCTGTGTCTTTACAAAATACTTATCATCTAAATAAGTATTTTGAAATTCTCTTACGTCCATATGAATCCAGCTCCAAGTCTGCCCCGATCCGAGACCAAAAGGTTCAAGTGAGTAATTGTTTTGTCCATCTACCCATTGATATTTGCTGTTGAGGTATTTTGTAAAAAAATTATCTCTAAGCTCTACCAACAAAGCAACGTTGGATTGACTCTTCCCAGTAATTGCTCTTCCATTTTTTGAAAATTGCAGATCTACAGCTTTACCCATATGGTTTGTGCTGGTTCTACCCTTAAGTGTATTGTGTTCCCAACATCTGTATCCTGCTGTGATGCCATAATATTTATAAACAGTCTGTGTGCTCAAATAGAATTTCAGAGCACTCACTCCCCACAGTAAACTTCGGTGAATTCCCGGTCTTTCATATTTATGATATCTTTCTATGTGATTTCTATTAGAATACTCTCCATCATATCGTCCCTTACCAAATCCTGTACATTTATTTGTAATAGCTCTTTCATTTTTACATAAGCATAAATAATTGCTGATATTTTCTGTCCATTTTGTGGTAAAATCATCGATTGCCAGCAAGACATTTCCACAAACCTTTCCTGTTTCAGGAACTTTCATGTAATCTTTTTGGAACTGTTTGACCATTTTTTCAGTCCGTTCCGTAAACTCATCGGTAGGAATATTACCCCCAAAACCAGCAAGTCTGATATTAATTTCTCTGATGAGTTCATTTTTATCACCTATTTTAATACAATATCTCTCGCCACAATTCTGCTGGCTTGCCGGGGCTTGATTTACTACACTCACCGTTCTGCCACCACCAGCAGGTGGAGTTGGCTTTTTTTGAGGCTGTACAGTTCCTCTGGCTTCACCCCAGTCCCAAAGTTCAAGATTATTCCACCAGTCGCGTACATTATCTAGAATTCCCTTTTCTTCTTTTTGGGATTGAGGCTTTTCGGCGGCAGGAGAATTCTGAGCGCGTGGCGGCGTATTTCTGTTTTGATTTTGGGCTGGCTGAGCCGGACGGTTATTTGTCTGTGGCCTGGGTTGAGGTCTGGGCGGTGTAGGAAGCGGATTGTTTACATGTACATTGTTGGTAGCATGTTTGTTGTGAGAAAAATATTCTACCGTCACATAAAATTCAAGTTTTCCGGGATCGGTTTCCCCTTGCATTGCCTTCTGCAAGAGAGCTCTTGTTAACATGAATTCCGCCGCAGCAGTTCCCTGTCTGTTAACAGTGGCTTCTTTGGTTTCAATTAAAAGGTTTCGTGAGCTGTGACCATCTCCTGTGACATCATCTTCCCAAAGGCTGAATTTTAGTTTTTCCCCACCCAAATTAACTGTTTCCGCACTTGCAACAAGCTTTTCTGTATAGCTGAAAACTTTTCCTGGTGTATCGTCGATGTATTTTAGTTCAACTTTATTGATTCTTGGGATGGCCGCAGGTTGAGGAGTGATTTCCAGTGTGGAAGCACCATCTCCTTCAGATTCGTACAGATACGCTTCAATGCGGTAAGTATGACGGTGTGCTACCTCACCGAAAGTGAAAGTTCCCGCTCCAGTTTTTTTTATATTGGTGGTAGTGAATCTGCCGTTTTCCCTTTTTTTAAACAGCTCCCAGGTAACATTTGCCGGATTTCTCTCATTTTGTGGGGTTGCCGAATACCAGTCTGTAATGGTATAGGTGGTGGCTTCTCCTGTTTTGGGAGATGTATTTCCTGAAATTCCTGAAACTCCTTTTTTTGACATGGTGAAAAGAAAATTAGGTTAATAAGCGTCTATTTCATTCTCTGAAACAGTTTCCTGATAGTCATTCATATCCACCAAAGGATTGATGTGCTGAGCCGTCTTTGGATCAGCATTTTTCACATTACTTTTGCTCATCTCACCCCGCTGTCCGTGATCTTTAATGGTTATTTTGCCCCCTGTAGAACACTGCAGTTCCGAGACCTCGGTAACAGCCTTTTTACCCAAGATCAAAACCTTGTCATAGGTTTTCTGCCATTTTCCGGCCGGCGCATAGGCACAGGGAAGATAGCCGCCGGAGCTGGGTTTGAGTTTACATTTTCCGAAACTTGGGCCTGGAGGATTGAACTGTAAGTCCTCTTCGGTTACAGCAAGATAATCTGCTTCACCTGCAGAATCATTCCAATAATGTTTCTGATGCGTGCTTACGATATGCTTCGGGAAGAGATCTCCCTGATCACACTTGCATGTTCCTTTCTGAACAACGAAGTGCTTGCCATCATGGGATGATGATTGAGTAGACATATTCTGCGAAATTTGGTAATCAAAGATAAATAAAACTTATTTAACATAAAAAAAAACGGAAACAAAAATTTCCGTTTTAACATATTATTAATGAATTAAATATAAAATCTAATGCTTGTTATATTTTGGCTCTTCCACTTCCGTCATGGTTGGGGTAAAATATTCATTCAGCCAGTAAAACGTCTGCCCGTTATGCTGAATTTTTACCGCAGGATTGTTTCTCTGTGCCAGCATTCTGTCTGAAAGTCTTTTGTAGTTTTCAAAATAAGTTTTGGCTGTACCGGGTATTATGATATCTGATTTCTTCCAGGCTTTAAGTTTATATTTTGCCATCAGTTCTTCACCGGAAAGATCAAACCCTGTTGAAATGCCTACTGCGTAAGCCATGGGCTGCTCATAAATATCGGTATCTTTTGCAAACTCTAAAGTGGGATTGTATTTCTTCAGAAGTTTTACATATTCTTTTACAGCTCTTGACTGCTTAAAATCTGTACGAGCGGCACCGGTATTTTCGTAAACTTCCTGATAGAAATTTTTGAGCTGGTCATATTCTTTTTCAGAAATCAGAATTCCTTTTTCCAGACCTGGCTCAAAGTTTTTTAAATCAGCAGGAATGTACCCTTTTTCTAAAAACGGATTCCCGTAATTGATCAGCTGAGCAGCAATTCCGGAGGGCACAGGATTCGTAAGTCCCGGATACAGATATTTATACTTAAAATCTACATCTGTATGCCCCGCTCCTACCGAAGAATGAAAGCTTTTATCCAGAGAACGCTCAATAATTTCATTATCCAAGGTTACCTGGGCCAAAAGACTGTCAACCGATTTTTTCAGATATCCCGGAGGTGCCACATCCCCTTTTTTTGGGAAAATTACAAACCCCTGAGACATGCTTTTTTTAGGGAAATCTAAACTGTAAAATCCTTCATCACCTTCCGTAAGACTGAAATTATTCTTGGTTAAAACCTCGTTCTGATCTATAATTTTCTGCTTTTTCAGTTCCGCAGAGTTTTTAGCAGTATTTGTAACAATATTTTCAGACATCAGAACAAAATCATTGTACGTGTCTGACGACCTTGAATTAGACTGAAACATAATCAGCCTTGCCTGCGCCTGCGTAAGGGAATTAATCACTTCATACATGTTTGTGCTCCTGCTTGCTGATGTGCCTAAAGTGACCACAATATTGGTTTCATCCGGAACTCCTGAAAGAAGATTTCCTGCTGCCACCAGACCTTCTGCTAAAGGCTGATTGATATTGCTTCCCGGGCAGTCTGTCTCAATCATTTTTTCGTCGATAAACTTAGTTATTGTATTATAATCTGAAGAAAGACCAGACGGAACTACATTGTCTCCGCAGGAATTATTTTTATACAGTACTGCTGCGTATTTTACTTGGGTAAAATAAGTAGGTTTTTCAAATTTCAACTGCAAATCCTGAAGTAAAGATTTTACTATCGGGATATACGGAGCATTAGAGCTGCCTGTATCAAGTACAAAAACAATGTTAAGCTTTTTACTCATTTCGGTAATTTCCCGGTAGCGGTCAAAATAAACCGGTTCTCCTAAAACATTAAATACATAATTCTTGCTGTAATCTAAAATATTGGTGAAATATTTAGTTTTGTAGTATGGCGTTTCGGCCTCATTTAAAGGAAGAGTTACGGGGAAAATATTTTCCAGAGGAGCTCTTTTGTTGACGTCTGTAAGCAGAACTGCTGTACGGTCTTCTGTATCAGCAGAATTGGGTGACCCTTCGTGAATACCATACGCAGATTCTTTGATTCCTGTGATATTAACCATCTTCACCGCAGATCTTTCTCCCCACGAAGAGATGACGTGAGAATCTACCCAGCCATAAAGACCTTTACCAATGCTGTCGATTTCCAGAGACGGTTTTTTCCCCACAAGGTATCTCCTGTTGTTTTCTGCCTGTTTGTAAACGTAAACCATTTGTCCGTTCGGTATTTTTACGTTAGCAGCTTCAATGAGTGCCGGAGAATTAAAAACAACAATAGAGTCATTTTTATAATATTTTTCTGAAGAACGGATGACTTCACTGTTACTTGGCACAACGGCAACTCTTGCGGGATATCCTGTTTTCTCGCTCTTGAGAGAAGACGTCCAGAGCAGAAGTTCAGATTCAGGAATCCAGCCGTAAGTTTTCACCTCTTTTGCAGAAACTTTTTTTGTCATCAAAGCATCTGGATTGTACTCTGCAACTTTGAGCATTCCGTCACGCTTTTTCACAACCATCAGAGGTTCTAAAAATTTGACTTCTTTATAAGATTTCTCGTCATTTTTATCTAAATACGCCGTATTTCTGGAACGGTCTGAAATAACGATCCAGGGCACAGAATTTTTAGGAAAACCGTTGATCACTGCGTTACCGTCAATCTGCCCGTATCTTTCCGGCTCGGGAGTTTTTTTTGAAGGAAGTTTCACGCTGCAGGCGGTCAACAAAATGCTTAACCCTGCATAATAGGCGGCGAGAGGAAATTTATTTTTCATCTTGATAAACTTTATGATTTGGTTGATTTTAATTTTAAATATTAAAATCTTCAATTATTTGGTCTGGTTGATATCTACTTTGGTTACACAGTTCTGTGCGTCATCAAAATTCAGCTTTACGGTTTGTATCACTGTATTTTTGTCAAACTGAAGACCTGCGCAGTAGAGATAGAAATTATTGATTTTACTGTCGTTAACGCTTACGGTTGCGTTTTCGTTATTACACAGATATTTGTTTAAAAGATAATTGTAATTCAGATTAAAACTGTTGCCATTGGCAATCTGCTGAAGGCGGTATTTAAAATCGTTATCCATTTTTTGATAGTTGTCTTCAATTTTCAGTTCAGAATCATCCAGTTGATCATAAGCAGGTAAAATGGTGATTGCGTGCTGCACGGGAGCTGTATTTTCTTCTGTATAGAGAGTTACCACATAATTTCCAGGTTTCGAGTACGTAAAATAAGCAAGCTTGTCTTTTGAATCAATATTACCTGTCTCTCCAAATCTCCACGTAAACTGTTTCGCGTTTGAAATGGCTTTAAACTGAACATTCTCAAACTGACGTGCCTGTGACACAGCCTCAATGCCGGTAAACAACCCAAGGCTGTCTTTTCTTACCGCCTGTGGCTGAGATACTAAAATCCCATAATTTTTAGAATATTTATTATCAATTATTAAAGTTACCTGATAATATCCGGGTTTGCTGTAAAAATGTACTCCGTTAGATTTGTCTGAGGTACTTCCGTCTCCGAAATCCCATCTCTTTGATTTGGCAAATGGGGTTTTATCTACAAAAAAAAGACTGTCTTTTACATTTACTGTTTTAGGATAAACTTCTGCAACAATATCATCGGAAGAGTGTATTGTTTTTTTCTGAAACCACAACGCGATAAGTGCTGCCACAAGCAAAGTAGCGATTACACCTATGATGATGTTTGTTCGGTTTTTCTGAAAGTAATTCATAATAAATTTTTGTGATGGTTTTGTGTTTGATTATTTTTGGGCATTAAAAGAATTTCTGCGGTCAATTAACTGATCTTTTCTCTGCTGATAGCCAATTGTGCAGTCATCATACTGTTTTTCGTATTTTTTGATGTTTTCTTTTTTCTTGACGAGCCATTTTTTGTCTTCCAGAAACATTTTGTAGAATTCTGCGATGAGAGGGTAGCCTACTTTTCTTTCGTCATTGATGCCTGCATTTTCAAAAGAATTTCTGATGGTACTGATATCGTATTCGATTTGACTTTCTTTTACGGGATCGGGATTTTCTTCAGATAAAGAAACGATTTTAGAAAAAGTGGTATCTACTATGGGCTGGGTAACTTTCTGCTGAATATCAAATTTATTTTTCTGTTCCAGAGTCTGCACTTTCAGAATATCTGTTTCAGAAAAAGGAGATCTGAACTGATGCAGAAAAATAATTCCCAAAAGCAGAAGCGCCAAAAGAAGCATTAAAATAAGATACAAAAACTGATACCGTTTTTCTTTTTTTGATAAGGTAATGTGAGCCTGCATAATACTGTTTTTGGGATTAACGTCTTCTTCCTGTAAAAATTCTCGAAGGATCTTTTCTCAATTCGCCAAGTATCTGATGATCTTTGCTCTGACAGTTATTTAAACTCCTGAGGATTGCCTGTTCGTCATTATTAGCCGTAATGATCTGGCTTTTAAGCAGAAGCATCTTTTCAACCTTTTTAAGCAGAACATTGTAATGCTTAAAATTGGTAGCGCTGTCTTCTCCCATAATATCTTTGGCATCACGCATTTTCCCCATGATAGATTCGCGCAGATAAATATCGTTTTCTACACGGTTTGCCCCGAGAATAGACATATTGTACTGAATGCTGTCTAAAGAGATTTTCAGAAGCTGATTTTTGCTCAGAAGGTTTTCGTATTTTTCCACTTCTTTGGAAATGCCTGCACGCTGCGTATCGTAGCTTTTAAAAAAGAAGAAAACTGCCGTGAAGGAAACAGCAGATAATACGATAAATGAAATAACAAACCGCCAGATCCCTGTACGGACGTCACTTCTGTTTAATTTTTTATCATTATAAACAGACATATTAAGTATTTGGTTTTTTGGTAGGTGAAAATTATAAAAAAAAAACAGACTCACAAAAAAAAACTGTATTAATTATTGTTTTCAAAGGATAATAAAGTCTTTAACCAAGATTTAACAAACATTAATTTCACATTCCGCAGATTTTTCTTAATTTACAGGCACCAAACCTCACAGACATTACATGAATAAGATTATCTCCAGTACCGTTCGGTTCTCTATTGCCGACAGTGATTACTATTTTAAAAAAATAATGGTAAAATCACTTTTAGACAATCCGTTTTACATTCTCCTGAATGACTGCAATAACGGCCACGAGCTTATTAACAGAATTTACCGCCGCCAGGAAGACGTATTTGTTATTGAACTTTTTATGCCGGTTTTAAGCGGTCTTGAAGCCATTAAAATCATCCGTAAAAACAACTCAGAAACGCCTATTATTACTTATTCCGGGATGTATCAGGAAGATATTGCGGATATTCTTTCAGAAATTCCCAATGTGTATTACTGCCAGAAAAACAGTCTGATTATTAAAGAAATGATAAAAGGACTTACCAAAGCAGATGCTTTCAACTATGCCGAATACACAGAGAAATGGAGGCAGCAGCCCCTTTCTGTACAGGAATATATGGCAAGGCAGAAAAACAGCCAGGATGAGCTCTCGCCAGCAGAAATCCAGCTGATGAAATTCTGCTATGAAGGCTTCAGCAACAAGGAAATAGGCGAAAAACTGAACCTCAGCACACGGACGATTGACACTTACATCAACAGACTTACGGAAAAACTGGGTCTTAAAACCAAACTGCATCTCATAAGATTCTGTGTAGAGAACGGATATTACAACAGCAGCATGTAATTTTCCGCATTATTCAAAGTTTATCTGCCTGATATTTCGCCTTCAGAAAGAAAATTATTTTTTTACTAATTTGCTAATATTCAATTTTTTTAACTAAATTTGCACACCTAAAATTTAAAATTACACAGGAAATGACAAAGGCAGAATTGGTAAACACCATCTCAAATAAATTGGGAACAGAAAAGAATGAAACACAGAAAGTTGTAGAGGCGTTTATGCAGGAAATCAGAACTTCTATGTACAATGGGGATAATGTTTACTTAAGAGGTTTTGGATCATTCATCGTGAAGACCAGAGCAGCAAAAACGGGAAGAAACATCTCTAAAAATACTGCAATCGAAATACCTGCACACAATATTCCTGCTTTCAAGCCATCAAAATCTTTTGTGGAGAAAGTGAAAACTAAAGTTGCAGTAAAATAAATTAATAGAATATTAACTAGTTATTAAAAATTAAAATTATGCCAAGCGGAAAGAAAAGAAAGAGACACAAGGTAGCGACTCACAAGAGAAAGAAAAGAAGAAGAGCGAACAGACATAAGAAGAAATAATCTCAACTGAGATTTCTAATATAATAATATAGTTGGTGTTTTTTTAATATTTAATAAATCACTAACTATATTTTTATTTGTACAAAGTGTGATTCGGAGGGATATCTACAACTCATAATTTTTTTTTTAAAAATACCGGGATTATCTGTATTTTTAAAAATTCCGGACTTTAGAAAAAATTCCTCAATCAAAAAAAATTATCTTACAACAAAATGAAGACAGAACTGCTAGTTTCGCATGAAGACGATTTCACCAAAATTGCTTTGCTGGAAGACGGAAAACTCTGCGAACTTCATGAGGAAGAAGACAAAAATGACTTTGTAGTAGGCGACCTGTTCATCGGAAAAGTGAAAAAACTGGCTCCGAATCTCAACGCAGCTTTTGTAAACATTGGTTACGAAAAAGACGCATTCTTACATTATCAGGATCTTGGACCCCAATTTCTTACCTACAAAAAATTCCTGAAAGACAGTATTTCAAAAAAACAAAGCTCTTCAAGCCTGAAGAATTTTGAAATTCAACCGGAAATCGATAAGAACGGAATTGTAGATAAAGTAATTGCAAAAGACGACATCGTTATTCTGCAGATTACCAAAGAACCTATCTCTACAAAAGGCCCAAGAATATCTACACAGGTATCTCTCACAGGGCGATTTTTAGTACTGATCCCTTTCGACAACAAGATTTCTGTTTCTAAGAAAATCAAAACTACGGAAGAAAAGGAAAGACTGAAAACGCTGATAGACAGTATTAAACCTGAAGGCTTCGGCGTAATCATCCGAACGGTAGCTGAAGGAAAAAAAGTAGCAGACCTGCATAATGACATGAATCAGCTGGTTCAGAAATGGGAAAGCACTTTTAAAAACATTCAGAAAAACAAAGTTCCTTCAAAGATCCTGAGCGAAGACGATAAAGCTTCTGCGATTCTGAGAGACAATTTCAATCAGGATTTTGTGAATATCATTTGTGATGACGAGCAGATGGTCTCAGAAATGAAAGCGTATCTTGAGGTCATTGCTCCAGAACGTAAAAACATCGTTCAGTATCACAATTCGCACATTCCGCTAATGGAACATTACAATGTGGAAAAGCAGATGAAGCAGAGTTTTGGGAAACATGTAAATATCCCCAGCTCAAAAGGTGCTTATCTGGTTATTGAGCATACCGAAGCTCTGCACGTGGTAGACGTAAATTCCGGCAACAACATCAGCCTTGGAAATACTGCCAACCGCGAGCATGCCCTGAATGTAAACAAAATGGCCTCTACAGAAATTGCGAGACAGCTGAGACTTCGTGACATGGGAGGCATCATCGTTGTTGATTTTATCGACATGACAAATCCCGAGCACAGAAAGGAACTCTACGAACATTTCCGCAATGAAATGAGCAGAGACAAAGCCCGCCACAAAATTCTTCCTCCAAGTAAATTTGGACTTATCCAGATTACCAGGCAAAGAAACCGCCCGGAAAAACAGATTGAAACCAGCGAAGAAAACCCGAACAAAGCCGGTGAAATCGTTGCACCAATCGTAATCGTTGAAAAAATGGGTGATACCCTGAGAACGATTCTGCAAAAAGAAAAAGGAAAACTCTTCCTTCACGTACATCCTTTCGTAGAGGCTTACCTTACGAAGGGAATTAAAAGTATTCAGATGAAATGGTTCATCAAGTACAAAAAATGGGTAACTATCATCCCTCGCGATTCTTTTAAATACCTAGAATACAGGGTTTATAATTCTAAAAAAGAAGAACTCGCCAGTTACTCAAACTAAAATCAACTAAACCTCTATACCGATAGAGGTTTTTTCTTTATAGCAGCAGTACAATACCCTTCAGAGAATACTTTTGAGCCGGTTTTAATATCTTTTTATATATTTTACATTACTTGTAAATTTTATTCATTACGGCTAACTCTATGAGAAAACATACCACTAATGGAGTATTTTTATGTAAAATTTTTATAATATTATTGCTAACTGAATAATTTTTATTATTTTTATGAACTTCTAACACACACCTAGATGGAATCAAATTTAATAATTTTTGATCAGCCTGCTTTATACGCAGAAGGTCTTGCAAAACTTCTCTCACAAACTACATTTATAGACCGTATTCAGGTTTGCAGCTGCCACCTTAATCTTCAGGAATATTTGAAATCTGGAGAATTTGATCTGTTAATGTTCAGCTCCAATATGATGATGCTTTCAGAAATCTATCAGTGTACTGAACAGATGAAAAGCAGTAATCCCAATCTCAAAATCATCATCATCGGCAATGATTATGATGTAACATCTATCCGTAAACTTTTTAATAAAGGTATTACTGCCTATCTTGATAAAATGAGTTCTTTTGACGAGTTTACAGACTGTCTGCAGGCTCTAGCCAAGAAAGAAATATTTCTCTGTGCACACGCTAAAGAAAAAATGATCAGTTTTGTGAGTAACGGTAAAAATTTTGAAGCCGCTCCAATTAAAGATTGTCTCACAAAAAGAGAAACAGAAATTTTAAAATTGATTTGCGATGGCCTCAGCAGCAAGGATATTTCCACCAAACTGTTTATCAGCATCAACACAGTGGAAACTCACAGAAAAAAAATACTGACAAAGCTCAATGTACGGAATTCTGTAGGCATTGTAAAATATGCACTGGAAAACAACATCATCGAGTAACTTCATGCCTTTCATCATTTTAAATTTAATTTTACTAAAAAAAGTCAAAACCAATATCCGGTTTTGACTTTTAATTTATAGTACTGGGTAATGTGTTTTATTCCCAATCCGGCATTTCTGCATCTGTGTAAAGTACTGTTCGGGGATAATTTCCGTTGGTTGCTGTAAGTGTAATTTTCACTACATTTTTAGCCGAGACATTATCATTGGAAGTATTGACAAAGATGACCTCGGCATCGTTAGGAGAAAATCTCGGATCCAGATCGTTCGTACCGTTTACCTTCTGGCTCATTGCTGAAATATCCTGCTGGGTATTATTTTCCAGATCATATATATATATTCTGGAATCCAGCTGTCTGTACTGCACATTTTCAAAGCCTGCTAAATCACGGGTATACAGAAGTTTTTTGCTGTCTGCTGAGAAGTTGATACCTCCTGCTCCACCGCTTACGCCGCTCAGAACGGTTTGTGTAACAGTTCCCGACATATTTATAATGAATACCTTTACACCATAACCACTCAGGTTATTTGTTTTCAGGGCGATTTTGCTGCCGTCATAGCTCCAGTCGCATTCTGAAATAAGGCTGCCGTCTGGGGTAGAGTAAATTAATGTAAGACCCGTTCCGTCTGAATTGATTCTGTATAACTTATCAAAATTTGCGTAAATTAACTGGCTTCCTACTTTGTTCCAGGAAAAATCAATCTCAGCATTGCTGAATCCTGTTGCCGGAAGAGTGGTTACCTGCATCATATCTGAACCGTCTCTTTTGGAGGTGAAAATCTGAAAATTTCCGCCTGCATTCCTGAGGAAAGCCACTTTGTTGGCATCATTGTTCAGTCTCGGCCTGAAAGAGTTCTGCGAGCTGGATGTAAGATTAAAATTAACGTTTGTTTCGTTGGCTGAAAGAATGTAATAATTACCGTTAGAATCTTTTTTCACGTAATGAAATCTGTTGGTAGGCGTAGTTACGGTTTTAAACTGTCTTGTTTCGCTGAAAACTTTAGGATTCACCCCATCTGAAACTGCGACCTGCCAAAAATAAGTATTGTTGTACTGCAGATTGGTAACGTTATAGTTTTTGGTTTTAATTCCGTTGATATTCTGAACTATGGTATTGTTGGCATTTTTCAAAATCAAATCAAACTTTAAGCTGTCATTTTCCGGATCAGTTGCCGTCCATGATAAATTAAGTGATAAAGGTTGTTCCACAGAATTATCTGCAGGGCTCACCAACACAGGAATTGTAGGAGGAGAGTTTAAACTTGCGTCATCAGACATTTCAAATACAACTGTTACCGTCTGACCTTCATTTTTCAGATTAATCCCCTGATAATTTGTAACATATCCGCTGTATTCTGCTTTCACAGAATAGTCTCCTACTGGGGCATCAGTGATGGTAAAACTTCCGTCCGTACCCGTGAAAGTGGTGGTTGTGGTGGGGCTCGTAGAGATTTTCACATTCGCAAGTGGTGTATTCGTACCTTTTTTCACCACGGTTCCTCTGATAGCTCCCGTTGTGTTTTCAGCGATTAAATCTTCACTGCAGCTTGCTAAAGCGCCAAGCATCAAAATCAATATATATTTTAATAATTTTTTCATGGATTCACTGTTTTTAAAGGTTTCGTAGATTTTCGGTTGAGATACACATTTACTCCCAGACCAATTCTTACACTTTGATCTTTTTTCTTTCCCTGCACTTTAAAATCCCAGTCGTCATTAAATCCGAGATCATACTGTGCGTTTAAACGCAATGCAAAAGTTCGGTTAACCAGATATTCCAGACCTCCGCCAAACTGAGATTTGAAATAATTTTTGTCTCTATAGAATACGGATCCAATGCCGCCAAATGCGTAGGGTGTAAATTTACTTTTTGGCAAAAGCATGTATTCTGCGTTTAAATCAAAAGCGATGGCACGCCGCCAGAAGATATTTTTATTTTCGAAGATGAAATAACTTGCATTTCCGTCAATATTAAAATGGTCACTTACGAAATATTTCAATCCACCTTTTACTCCGGGATGTATTTTGGCATTCACATAATCCCCGCGGATCTGCGTACCTTCTGCCATACCGTACATCGAAAATTTTGCGCGTTGGTTATCTGCTAATTTTTTGCCTAAAACTTTCATATCGTTGTCGGCCTGTTCAGTGCTGTACTCTTTAATAAGGCCGGTAAATTTGGCGGGATCCTGCACGGTACTGCCCCAGATATTATCTCTTACACCTTCTACTATCATTCCGTAAACAGCTTTTTCTATAGCTTCGGTTACGGCAAGGTGCACGGGTTCGTTTTGAGTGATTCCCACTTCGGCTTCCATCAGTCTTTCAGTATCTACGTATTTGAAGAAACTTCCGCTGATTGAGGTGGAAAGTATAGTTTTGGAAGTGTAAACGGTTTTAAGTATTTCACCGGTCTGCGTAGATACGGCGCGCAGATATACAGAAATTCTGTCCTGTCTGTACTGTGTAGAGGCACCTATACCGAAATATCTTGCTCCCAAACCGCCTGTTACAACATTGGTATCGTAAGAAATTACGCCGCCTTCCAGGATAATGCCGGCATACAGAAGCGGCGGAAGATTTCCCGATTCATTGATCTGCCCTGGCATATATTCTTTTCTTGTAGAGCGTATAATCTGTCTTTCATTCAAAAGATTGCCTATATTTTCTCTTTCAATAGGTCTGAACCAGCGGCTGTCTTCCAGAGCTTTAATAAGAATGGTGGTTGTTCCCTGCGGAATTGCTGTACTCCAGCTCGCACCATTTTCTGCAGCTTTGTACTGCCCGGTCTGATCACGGAATTTATAAACTCCCACCACCACTTTCTCAGTTGGCACCGGCAGATTTTTAATTTTTGAAGTAAAATTTGTGGTTTCGCCCAACGTAGATTTTTCGCTGTGCGAGGGATAATTCAGTAAAGAATTACATCCAATCATTACCATAAAAAACACAGGTAATGATATCCAAAATTTTGGATATGTATATGTCTTTTTCATGGTAAATTAGTTTTGTCCGGGAATTATAATTTCAGACTGTTCGCCGGTGCTGGTGTTCAGAATTTTAATCAAAAGCCCACCATTGGCCTGCGTCACTTCAAGATACATTGAACCGAAAACGTAAGTTCCCGGTTTCAGATCACCATCACCAAACTGATTACCAAACAGTTTTGTAGAAAGCTGACTTAAAAGCTGTCTGTTTAAACTGTCTGTAAAGCTGCCTAATGAGTTTAGATTTGAAAGAGAGCTGCCTCCTGTATTGTTATCAAACTGATTTTGTGCGGCTGCTGAGCTCAGAAGCCACTGATAATTGAACGTATCGCCGCCGAACGCGGGATTTATGGGTTTGTAAACCAGCTGTTGTGCTTTTAGGGTAAAGCCAAATGCTGTTAGAAATAATATTGTAGTAGTATAAAAGAGTTTCATTTTGTAAAGTTTTTAAGTTGAACTTCTTAACAATTCGTTCTTGGGAAGAATCATTTCTTTGAGAATCTGCAAAGTAGTCTGAGCTTCCTGTTCCATCGCTTCTTCATCCGGGGATGTATTGAAGAGATAAATCTCCTGCTCATTGTACAGTACAGAAATTCTGGTACTTTGTCCTAATCCGGGGATCTCAATGATTTTTACGGTACCGGGAAATTTCTCGTCGGTCTGCAGATACTTCATGTAAAACTGATCGTAATAATACTTTCCGTTTCTGCTTCTGGTATCGTCTATGGTAAGGCCCGATAGTTCGATATCATTTTCAGAAATTGACTGTGTATTTTGCTGAGCAATTTTTTCCGGACGTATCTCTAAACTGTCTTTAGAAATCACCTTGTCGCTTTCTTCGTCTTTTATAAAGAGGAAAACCTTGAGCACATCTTTTCTGTCGAGATTGGTTTTCACCTCAGAAAGTTTTAAAGTTTCTTTGGGTTTTACGACATATTTACCTTCCTGTTTATTGGTGGAAGTGTTGCCTGTGGCTCCTTTTTTTATTGATAGCAGAATGTAGTTTATTGGGTAATGGAAATCTGATTGGTTTTCTGCTGTAGCAATAATGTTGTAAAGACCGTCTGCGCTTTCTGTAATTATTTTGGCTTTAAGACCACTGTAGGCCTTACTTTGTGAGAAAAAATTACAGTAAAAAAGTATTGAGATTATCCATAGAAATTTAATTTTCATTATTAATAATTTCTGATAAAAATAATCATGTTACTGTTTTGGATATTAATTTTCATTTTTTCTGAGATGCTGTTGCTGCCCACCACATCCACATAATTTCTGTTTCCTACAGAATTGATGGTTGCCGTGCTGGGTTTATTACCGGTGTTGATGAAAACAGTTTTATTGTCATTCCCTATTTGGCTTATAGAAAGCTTTTTAGGATTAAGATCGTAAATCTGAACGTCGTTATTGTTCCCAATCTGCACAACATTGGAGTTGAAACCCGTTGTTGCATTCACCGTAGAATTGGCGCTGCCAAAAAGCTGCAGGACATTCTGTGAATTCAGCTGTTCAAATGATATATTTTTCTGTGCCTTAAAAAAAGAGCAGAAAAAAAGTAGTATTGATATGTAAGCCAGTTTTTTCATCTTAAAAAAAATAGTATAATGTATAGGAGATTGCTCTCCTATACATTTGAAGAAACTCTAGTTAGATTGTGTTACTACAATAGAATTTCCACTACCTTGCTGTAAATCGTTGTGTGATTGATTTTTATTCATTCGGCTCATGGCTGCATTGTTTTGATTACCCCATTGTATTGAAAATGTCATTTTGTTTACTCCATTTTGTTCAGAGTGCAAAATATGATCAGATCCGATTTGATTCAATGTTATATCATTCATGACTCCCATATTGACGATTTTTCACAAGATTAATGCTGTGTTGCAACAATCACGTTGCCTGTACCAGACTGCATACCCATGTGTACGTTTGATGTACCATTTTGTGATATTGTAGCTTGGTTATAGCTGCCGTTCTGTGTGTTGTTTGAAGTATTGGTAAGACCCAATTGGTTTACAGAAGTCCAGTTAAAAGATCCATTTTGCTCAATCATTGAGTTGTTTCCATTTCCTCCTGACTGAGTTGTGTAAGCCTGGCTTCCGTTTCCTCCGTACTGGTATGTATTAGAAATGTTGTTACTGCTGTTTTGAGTAGACACAGATTTGTGTGAGTCGCCAACCTGTGATAGATAAGCACTGTTGTTGCTTCCTGTCTGACTTTGAGTACCCTCACTGCTGTTACCATTTTGATAAATACCTTCAAAGTTTGAATTACCGGTTATAACCTGTGTAGTTTTGTTATTGCTTCCAAAAGTGTGAGCATCAGAATCATTCTGGTTTCCGGCTTGGTTTTGAATTGCTGCATTTCCATTGCCACTTTGAATAACATGTAATCTGATATTACTATTTCCTACTTGAGATTGAGAAGATGTGTTATTGCTGCCATTTTGCTCTACACCATTGAATCCGTATCCAACGTTATTACTACCATTTTGTACTTGATTCTGAACGTTATCATTACCACTTTGCACAGCGAAAATTACATTGCTATTACCCTGTTGATTTTGATAACTTTGGTTTCTCAGGCCATTTTGTGTTGACTGAACATTGTTTGTATTACCAACCTGGCTTTGGTTTGAGATATTATTGTTAAGAGTCTGAGTGGAACTTGCTAAGTTGGTACTGCCACTTTGATATGTGTAAGCATTATTGACATCCCCATTTTGAGTTTGAGTTAAAGTGTTACCATTACCATATTGAAGAGCGTTTCCAACGTTGTCATTTCCAGTTTGTGTCTGAGTAGATTTGTGCCCACTGTTATTTTGATATGCATTAGCATAATTACGGTCACCAGTCTGCGTTTGATTTGCAAGGTTTAAAGAACCTTCCTGTAGAGAAATGCCTGAGTTATTATTACCGTCCTGATTTTGATTTGAAATGTTGTCAGATGCCATTCCTTCCTGACGTGAACTAACGAAGTTAGCATCTCCATCCTGCAGTTGTGTTGCTTTGTTGTTATAATACTGTTGGTTGGTAAATGCCTGGTTGCTGTTACCCATTTGGGTTTGCTTAGAGTTGTTGTTAAACCCATTTTGGTTTGCACTGGTATAATTGCTAAGACCCGTCTGCTGTTGATCAACTCTACTGTTATTTGGATCTACAGCAGCTCCAAGCGGATTAGCTCCAGTCTGACTTGCACCAGCAACGTTACCAGAACCTGTCTGTACCTGATCAATATACATTCTAGGTGCAGTAGCCTGGGATGCATTTGCCAGGTTAGAATTTCCACCAGTTTGCGTCTGGTTAATTACAGTCATGTATGTACCTGTCTGCAAGGCATTTACTTCATTACCGTTGCCACTTTGTACCTGCGTTACGTAGCTTTTGTTTGACCAGTTAGAAGTGCCTCCCTGTATAGAACTGGCTTTGTTACTGTCGCCCGTCTGCGTTGTAGAAGTTTCGTTCAGCTGATGTTTCTGTACAACTATGGATTGGTTATTGTTACCATTCTGAATAGTTGTATTTTTTTCAGATAACCCCATTTGATTAACGTTAGACTGATTGCCGCCGCCTCCTGATTGCGTCACACTATTGTTATTGTTAGTTCCTTGAGCATAAAATAGTGATGCCCCGGAAAGTGCAATTGCACTAAAGATCAATTTTTTCATGGTGTAAAAATTTTTATTTTGTTAATGAAACAAATATAGACCTATCAGCAACCCCGAAATGCCACCTGAAAAGGGTAAATTTCAAAAATCATGGTTTCAGCTATATTGTATAAAGAATCCAGCTACTCCCCCATCACTGTAAACCGTTACTTTTTTTACCGTAGAAATACGGTACGTTATTTGAGAAAGTTTATTTCGGATTTTTATCATATATTATTATTTTTACAATATGAAAAGTTTCGGAAAAGACCTTTTGAATAAAATTAAAAACACAGAACTCAATGGTGAGTACGCACACGGCATTTTTTCGCCCCCGTCAAGACCACTGTTCAGCTATGACCAGATTTTAGAGAAAAATCCAAAACTTGCAGCAGTTAATATTGTGATCTATCTGAAAGATAATGAATGGTATTTCCCTCTTATTCAACGCACAGAAAATAAAAGAGACAAACACAGCGGGCAGATTTCTTTGCCGGGAGGTAAAAGAGAAGAGTCTGACAGAGATTTTGCAGAAACAGCCATCCGCGAAACTTCCGAAGAGATTGGTCTGGAAAAACCGTATGTAAGGATTATACGTGAGATGTCGCCTATTTATATTCCGCCAAGTAATTTTTATGTGTATCCGTTCATTTCCTATTCAAAAAGAAATCCTGAATTCATACTCCAGAAAACTGAAGCAGTGGAAATAATAGAATTTCCAATTACTTCTTTCCTGAATCTGTCTGATACACCAGAATTGATGGCACTTGAGGCAGCAGGCGGAAATGTAGTTCCTGTAATCAATTTTAACGGATATATTATTTGGGGAGCTACTGCGATGATCCTCAGTGAATTCAGCCAATTACTTAAAAAAATGTAACTTTGTACAATCATTTTTACTGAAGCATGGCCAAAAAAAATATATTTACCGATGCATTCGGAACCCCTTACTTTCTTAAAAGATTAATCATCTTCATACTCGGTATCGTTTCTTACAGAAGATTTAACGGTTTCAACAAACTGAAAATCACAGGTACTGAGCATTTATTGGATCTTCCGGATTGTAATGTTCTTTTTGTATCCAATCATCAGACTTACTTTGCAGATGTTGCTGCGATGTATCACGCCATCAATTCACTGAATAATGGATATCTGAACAGCATTAAAAACCCAATCTATCTTCTGAATCCTAAAATTGACTTTTATTACGTGGCGGCAGAAGAAACTATGAATAAAGGTATTCTTCCGAAAATATTTAAAATTGCCGGTGCCGTTACCGTAAAAAGAACCTGGAGAGCCGAAGGTCAGAACGTCAACCGAATGGTGGATCTCACCGAGGTTGATAACATTATGAAAGCACTGCAAAACGGTTGGGTTGCAACTTTTCCGCAGGGAACTACCGCCGCTTTTGCCCAGGGACGAAGAGGTACGGCAAAACTTGTAAAAAACCAGAGACCTATTGTAATTCCTATTAAAATAAACGGTTTCAGAAGAGCGTTTGACAAAAAAGGACTTCGTGTAAAGGTTACCGGTGTAAAACCAACGATGGAATTTAAAGCCCCTCTTGATATCGATTACGAAACAGAAAATTCTAACGATATTCTTTTGAAAATTATGACAGCCATTGAGCAGACAGAAGATTTCAACGTACTTCATACCTACGACAAAGAACTTAAGGCTAAAAAATCTCAGGAAAATAATCAAAACTAAAGACCAATGAAAAAATTAATCGCCGTCTTTCTGCTGATCACCTTTTTCATTTCTTGCAATACGCAGAAAGCATTTTCAGATTTCGATTTCAGTTATTCAAAAAGCGGAGGATATGCCCCGATGTACGAAAACCTACTGATTAAAGGCAATAAAGTAAAATACTCTCTGGAATCAAACGGAAAAAAAACCAATAAAAAATTTAATATTTCTGATGCAGAAATTCAGAATATTGATAAAGTTTTAGGTGAAAATCAATTTAGAAAAATCATCGAAGACCGTAAAAAGATTTACGACCGTGCATCTGTAACCATCACCGTGCATAAAGGCGAAAATTCCGGAAGCAAATCTGATGCAAGCCTCATCATGGCTGTAGATCAAAGAAAATGGGAAAACATTGTAGAAGTTTTCCAGAAAATTATAGACAACAACGTAAATAACACAAAATAATTTTGAAAACCCATTTCATTGCCATTGGAGGAAGTGCGATGCATAATCTGGCCATCGCTTTAAAAGACAAAGGATATCTTGTAACAGGATCAGACGATGCAATATTTGAACCCTCAAGATCACGACTCGAAAACAAAAATATTCTTCCCGAAGAACTGGGATGGTTTCCCGAAAAAATCGCTTCTGATATTGACGCCGTTATTTTGGGAATGCATGCGCATCAGGATAATCCCGAGCTCGCTAAAGCAAAAGAATTAGGTTTAAAAATTTATTCTTACCCAGAATTTCTGTACGAACAGTCTAAAACCAAAACAAGAGTGGTAATCGCAGGCTCTCATGGTAAAACTACGATCACATCAATGATTTTGCACGTACTTAATTTTCATCATAAAGATGTTGACTACATGGTTGGTGCACAGTTGGAAGGTTTTGACTGTATGGTAAAACTTACTCAGGATAACGATTTTATGGTTTTGGAAGGAGATGAATACCTAAGCTCTCCCATCGATTTACGTTCAAAATTTTTATTGTACCAGCCAAATATTGCTCTTCTGAGCGGCATTGCGTGGGATCACATTAATGTATTTAAAACCTTTGATGATTATATAGAGCAGTTCAGAAAATTCGTCGCAAGCATTACGCCTGGGGGTGTTTTGGTTTATAATGAAGAAGATGCCGAAGTCGTAAAAGTAGTCGAAAATGCTGAAAATTATTTCAGAAAAATGCCTTACAGAACTCCTGAATACGAAATCAGCAACGGAAAAGTTCTTTTGAAGACAGAAGTAATGGGCGATGTTCCGCTTTCTGTTTTTGGAGCTCATAATTTATTAAACCTTGAAGGAGCACGACATATTTGCCACACTTTAGGCATTATGGATGAAGAATTCTATGAAGCAATCATGAGTTTTAAAGGTGCTTCAAAACGTCTGGAGAAGGTGGAAAGAAATGACGGCGGAATTCTATACAAAGATTTTGCACACGCTCCCAGCAAAGTAAAAGCTGCTGTAAAAGCATTCTGTGAACAGTTTAAAAATGAAAAAAAACATGCTTTTCTTGAGCTTCATACGTATTCAAGTCTGAATCCTGTATTTTTGGAGCAATATGATCATGCGATGGACGGACCGGAAGATGCGGTAGTTTTTTATTCTGAAGACGCTTTGAAAATCAAAAGGATGGAAGCTATTTCTCCTGAATTGATTAAGGAAAAGTTTAAAAATGAAAATCTGAAAGTCTTTACAAACGCTGAAGATCTTCATGAATACTGGAATACCTTAGACAAAACCGACGGCGTTTATATGATGATGAGCTCAGGAAATTTCGGCGGGCTTGATCTGACGAAGTAACTGGTTTTAAAATAAAAATTCAAAATCCTTTTCACATTTGAAAGGGATTTTTTCGTTATAAAGATTCGCAGTCTCTGATGAAATTTTTCAAAATATCTTCAGTAGAATCTTCGCTGTAGTTTTGAACGGACTGCCCGAGCCAAAGATTAACAAAATCAGCATTTTTGGCTGTTCTTGCTGCTGTTCTCAAAGCTCCAGTGAGTTTATTCTGATATGGATAGGGCAAAATATATTTTGAGGAATCAAGCGTTTCTGTAAATTGATTTTTAATACCTCTCGCAAACCTCCCGGAAAAAGATTTTGTAATGATAATTTCGTTTTCCTTAACTTCAAACAAACGTCGTCTTTCAAAATTCTGTAAAGCACTTTCCTTTGAAGCCAAAAACATGCTTCCAATCTGAAATCCGCTTGCTCCCAGATGTTTTGCAGCAACTAAAGTTTGAGCACTGTAAATTCCGCCAGCGTAAATCAAAGGAACTTTTACAGCATCAGAAACCTGTGCCAGTAAAGAAAAACCGCCAATCTCAGGAATATTTTCTGAGGTAAAACTTCCCCGGTGACCGCCAGCTTCCCAACCCTGAACACAAATGACGTCGATTCTGGAATTTTCAAGCTCTTGAGCCTCTTCCACAGAAGTGCAGGTTCCGATGAGAAGGACGTTATTATTTTTTAATTTAAGAATACTTTCAGAATCTAAATTCCCAAATGTGAAACTCAGGATTTTGCATTTTTCAGAAATTACGGCATCAATCTGCTCGTGGTAAGAATTCAGTTTAATATCTTCAAAATCAGGCAAATCAACTTGAATATTATTTTCTGAAGCGAAATTTTCGAGGAACATTTTAGTTTCAGAAAAATCACTTTTCAGTTTTTCAGTAATCTCCGGAATATGATGAACGAAAATATTAACGGCAAAATCATGATTCGTAAGTTTTTTCGTCTTTTGAATCAATTCTAAAGATTTTTCAGCGGACAAATCTGCCAAAGCCAAAGAACCCAGACAGCCTGCATTATTAGCAGCAGCAGCCATTTCCGGAGTGCTCACCCCAAACATTGGTGCCTGAATAACAGGAAACTGGGTACGAAGCTTTTTACTGAGATCGTTTTTTAAATGCATAAAAATCGGTTTCAGTAAAATTAAAAAATTAATGTCAGACTGACTTTTATTTCAGATTAATTTTGTGAAGATTCTACAATCCGGTTTCGCTCTCTTGCAAGCATTACTACTGAGATTCCTCCCATAATCAGCATTAAAAACAATTGTAAAGGCAAAGTAATAAAGGAGTATGTAAGACCAAGCTCACCACCTGCTGCTCCGTCTTTCCCCATAGCAATAAAGAGTGTCATGAAGCCAAATTTCATGGCAAAATTAAACGCACCAATTCCGCCACTGGCAGGGATAATCATTCCTAGAGTGCCCACTACAAGTATGAAAAAACCATCTGAGAATTCAAAATTAGAAGTTTCCGGAAGAGCAAAGCATACCAAGTAAGAAGCAAAGTAATACGAAACCCAGATCGCAATAGTATAGATAATGAATTTGCCTTTTTGCTTTAACTTAAATATTGATTTTATACCTTCAACAACACCATAGATTATGCCTCGAATTTTCTTATAAATTGGACTACCATTGACTTTTTTTCTAAGAAGAATAAAGACCACAACAAGAAAAATAGAGACGGCTATAAAGATGTAAAGATAAATTAATGCATTATTTAATTTCTTTGAGAACTCTTTTTCGATATACTTCCAAAAAGAAAGGATACTAGAAAATTTAAAAATTAAAGTAAGACCAAGAAAAGCAATCATACAGATTAGATCTACAACTCTTTCCAAAATTATTGTACCTACAGATTTATCTACAGGAACTTTTTCAACACCATACAAAGCCGTTGCACGAGCCACTTCCCCACTTCTGGGAATGGTAAGATTCATCAGATATCCGAAAGAAATACTCCAAAGTGCGTTTGAGTTTGAAATACTGTAACCCATTGGTTCCATGAGTAAATTCCAACGTACAGCCCGAAACCAATAGGCCAAAAGCCCGAAAACTCCAGCAAAAGCAACCCACCAGTAGTTTGCCTGCGACATTGAATTTTGAAATCTCTTAAAATCAAAATCTTTCAAAGCCAGCCACAAAAAAAATGCAGCAAATGCCAATGAAATAAGAATCGTTATAAAACTTTTCAGAGGATTATTTTTCTTATCTTCCATTCTGTTTTAGGTAAGAAGATTGGTCTTTTCGTCAGGAAAAACAATTTTTGGTTGAAAATCTCTCGCTTCTTCAGGGCTCATCTGTGCATAAGCAATAATGATGATGATATCGTCACGCTGCACTTTTCTTGCCGCAGGACCGTTCAGACAAACTTCCCCGGATTTTCTTTTTCCTTTAATCACATACGTGTCGAAACGCTCACCATTGTTCACATTCACGATATAAACCCTCTCGCCTACCACTAATCCTGCAGCATCAATCAGATCTTCGTCAATGGTAATACTTCCGATATAATTGAGGTCTGAAGCCGTAACTCTTACCCTGTGAATTTTAGATTTGAAAACTTCTATAAACATGGTGCAAATTTATTAATTATTTTTCAGAATGTAACTCTTTACCGGTTTTCTGAACGTTTAATTTTAGGTTTCTGAAAATTAAAAATAATTGAATTATAATCGATTAAATTTAGCATATTTTCAACCATAATTTTAAAACACATTACGTTTAATACAAATTTCGGATTTAATAAAATGATAAAATAATTTATGCAAAATCCTAAAACCTTTCAATTAGGGCATTTGGCACAATTTTAGCCGCCGTAAATGCGTATTTTTCAACAATTTTCAAATTAACATATTGTAAAGAATTTTTCAGTTTTATGAAAATTTCAATAAGTTTTATCAAAAAATTTGCACAATATGAAAATTGTTTTAAATTTGCTTTTATAACAAACTAACTTTTAATATTACAAATTATGAACAAGTCTGAATTAATCGACGCAATTGCAAAGGATGCAGGAATTACTAAAGTTGCAGCAAAAGCTGCTTTAGAATCTTTTATGTCTAACGTAACTTCTACTTTACAGCAGAAAGACGGAAAAATCTCTTTAGTAGGTTTCGGTACTTTTTCTGTAGCTGAAAGAGCTGCAAGACAAGGTATTAACCCTGCTACCAAGATGCCAATCAAAATCGCTGCCAAGAAAGTAGCTAAATTTAAAGCTGGCGCTGAGCTTGCTACTGCTGTTGCAGGTGCAAGCGACAAGAAAAAGAAGAAATAATCACACGATTATAAAAAAACTGAACCTCATCGTCTGATGAGGTTTTTTTTCTGCTGTGAAATTGAGCTTACGGAGCTAAACGTGATATTTCCCAGTCTAAATCTCCAAGACTGTACATAATTCTGTCGTGCAGACGGTTTGGTCTTCCCTGCCAGAACTCGATTTCGTAGGGTTTTGCTACATAGCCGCCCCAGTTTTCAGGTCGTGGGATTTCTTTATTTTCAAATTCTTCCTCTAGATTTTTAAGTTTTTCCTCAAGAAATTCACGGTTTGGAATTTTCTCGCTCTGAGGAGAAACCACCGCTCCAAGCTGACTTCCCTTCGGTCTTGAATGAAAATAACCATCGCTCAGATTTTCTGCAACCCTTTCTAAATCTGCCTTAATAATGATTTGTCTTTCTAAAGAAGGCCAGAAAAAATGAAGACATGCTTTGCGGGTCTTTTCGATAGACTTTCCTTTTCTGCTGCTGTAATTGGTGTAAAAAACAAATCCTTCATGGCTGTAAGATTTTAAAAGTACCATTCTGCTTCGCGGGCATCCGTCATCTTCCACTGTAGAGACGCACATGGCGTTAGATTCTGCTACCAGAGGACTGTCTGTAGCATCTGCAAACCAATCTCTGAACTGCTCAAAAGGATTTTGTTTAATCTCATTTTCAATAAGTTGTGATTTTGCATAAACTTTTCTCTTATCGTGCAGATTTTCCATAAAGAATTTTTATTACTTTTGAGTATGAATTACTCATACAAAGGTAAAATATTAATCTCTACGCCTGATATTTCGGGGGATATTTTTTCGCGGTCTGTAGTACTCATAATAGATCATGATGAAAACGGTAGTTTCGGTTTGATTCTCAATAAGAAAAACACCCAGATCAGCAGCAGATTCAAAAGTATTTTTGAATTTAAGATTGACGTGTATGACGGCGGTCCTGTAGAAAATGACAAAGTATTTTTCATCATCAAAGGAGAAAAAATTACAGACACTTATTCTGAAATCACGAAAGAATTTTATCTTACAGAAAATGTTGAAGAAGTGATTAATGCGGTGATGACCAACAGACTGAGTGTTCAGGATCTGAAAATTTTCTCAGGTTATTCCGGATGGTCTGCAGGACAGCTTGAAAATGAAATTGCCTTAAAAGTCTGGACGGTTGTGGATGTTTACAATCTTGATTACACCTTACCAAACGATCAGACTTTATGGAAAACCATTATGCAGAATCTTGGCGGTGATTTCTTACTTTGGGCTAATTCTCCTGAAGACATTTCAATGAATTAGATTTTAAATATTTGGCTATCAACAATTAACAAATCTTTAAGTTTGCTTTAACTAATTTTTAAGATAGAATTCACGTTCTTTGGATAAATAAATTAATGAAAATGAAAGCAATTAAACTCCTGAGCTGCAGCCTGATTGCAGCATCATTTTTATTTTTTGCACCGTTAAATAAAAAAATAATCGTCATTGATGCAGGTCATGGTGGTAATGACTTCGGGTCAAACAGAGAAAATATTTTCGAAAAAGACCTTGTTCTAAATATCGCTCACGAAATCATAAATTTTAATAAAAATAATGATGACTATGAAATCATTATGACAAGAACTTCTGATGAAAACATTTCTTTATCAGAGAGAACCGAAAAAATCAATACACTAAATCCTGTTGCTGTTATTTCTCTTCACATGAACAGTAGCCCGAAGCGCGAGTCTGACAGACATGGATCTGAAATTTACACTCAATCTTCTGAAGGATCAAAAAATTTAGCTAAAACTATTTCTAAAAATCTTGGTGAATGTAATATCGAAGAGAAAAATCTTCATATCTTAAGAGAGTCAAAATCTCCCGCAGTTTTGGTGGAATTAGGCTTTATCAACAACACGAAAGACAGAGAATATCTTTCAAGTGAAAAAGGCCAGAAAGAAGTGGCTGCAAAATTTGATAAAATTTTTAAAGAATTATAAATCAAAAATACAATTCTGACCAGTTCAGAAAAAAACCCGGTAAAGGACTTGAAACGTTGTTTACCGGGTTTGTCAATTTTAGAAACTTTCTTTCCATTTCTGCACGAGATCATGAAATCTCGCGTTGGCAAAAGTTTTATTTCTGATTTTTCCTACAAAGAAAATTCCCTTCTCATCAGAAATTAAAAGTATTTCTTCCGCTTTTTGAGACTCAAAAGCAATCATCTCACTTTCCTGAATCGCTGCCAGTTTATTTTTATCTAAAAACGTCACAAAGTTCTCCAGCAAAGGCGAAATATAGGCACCTTCCGTATGCTTCGGAGTTTTGACAGTATTGTCTTCCAAAAGAAGAAGATTTCCCATTGCAGTTCGTGCAATCCTTTTGTTCGGATTGAGAAAAATGACGTCATCGAGATCATTTTCCTGAGCGTAGATACTTCCGTAAATATTTTCGGGGGAATGCACTCTGATATTGCTTAGAAGATTGGTATTGACGTTGATTTCTTTAATTAAATCGAGTTCCAAAGAACGCTGATGAATATTCAAGACGTCATCAACTTCGTTAACTTCAAAAAAATAGGAAACAGTAGATTTTGAAAGCGTGATTCCGTCGTTGTTTCTGTATGCTAAGAAATTAATAATTCCGTTTTCTATTGATTTGCCCTGAATAATTTCTGAGGTGAAAAGGTTCTGAAAAAATTCCAAAGTATAGCTCAAAGGAATATTCAATCTCATTTTACGCATGGATGCCATTAAAAAGAAATAGCATTCTTCATCCAAAATCAGTTTTGAATTTCGGATAAAGAAGGAAACTTTTACGGCGTCTCCCATTGTGAATGCTCTGTTTGCGTGGTCCACAGCACCGGAATTAAAAGTGTAATTTTTCAATTTTCTTTGATTTAGCTAAAAAAATAATGAACGATAAATCGTTCATCAGTTTTCTTCATTGATATTTTATTCTTAAGCAGCGCCAAGTTTAATTCTGAGGTTTTCGATCAGATTTTCCCAGTACATTGCGTTTTCTTCCTCATCTCCTTCTTCGCAGAAATCGGTAATATTAAGAGCTAAATCTTCTGTAATATCATCAATTGTGATGGTCATTTCAAAGAAATTTTTGGTTCCCTCATCTTCTTCCCATCTGAAACGTACAAAACCTTCAGGCTTATATCTGATCAAAGTAGCCTTCTCAGCAGGACCACCACCCCAGCTGAAAAAGAAATCGTCTCCTTTCTCTACAACATCCTCTGCAAACCATTCTGACAAACCCTCTGCTGTAGCCAGATATTCGTATAAAATCTCTGAAAGACAGTGCATTGGAAACTCATAATGGACCTTATTTTTCGCCATATATTCTCTATTTTAATCGTGTCGCAATATATAAATTAATTTTTTTATTTAACAAAACAGAGGATATTTTTTTATAAAAGGTTTATGATTTTTGTCATAAAATATATAAAACCATTTTTTCCGGACTAATTTTCATTCAAAGCACTCATTATGACAGCACACCCTTCTCTGATTTCATCTTCAGAAATCGTTAGTGGTGGGGAAATTCTCATGTATTCATTTCGGTAAAGCTGCCAGAAAACAATCAGACCTTTTTCCATGCATTTTTTGGCGATATGGATAGTGTATTCAGGTGAGCCTAAATTTACTGCGAGCATCAAACCTTTTCCATTGATGTTTTTAATTTTGGGATGAACCAGAAGTTCTCTGAAAAGTTTTTCTTTGGCATCAGTCTCATTCATCAAACCACTTTCCAGAACTTCTTTTAAAGTAGCGTGACTTGATGCTGCAATCAAAGGATTTCCCCCGAATGTTGTGATATGACCCAATTTCGGAGAATGTGAAAGCGTTTCCATAATTTGTTTGGAACTCATAAATGCGCCAACCGGAACACCGCCGCCCATTCCTTTTCCCATGACGAGAATATCAGGAACGATTCCGTAATGTTCAAATGCAAACAGTTTTCCTGTTCTACCAAAGCCCGGTTGAATTTCATCTAAAATTAAAAGAGCACCAACTTCTTCACATCGTTTTTTAAGATTTCTGAAATAGTTTTCTGAAGGCATCAGAAACCCAGCTGCACCCTGAATAGTTTCGGCAATAACGCAGGCCGTTTTCTCTGTGATTTTCGAAAAATCTGCTTCATTATTAAATTCAATAAAATTCACCATCGGCAAAAGTGGTCTGAATTCTCTTTTGTGATATTCGTTTCCGGAAACCGAAAGTGCACCGTGGGTATTACCATGGTAAGCGTCTTTCATCGAGATAATTTCTTCTCTTCCGGTATATCTTTTGGCTAATTTTAAAGCTCCGTCAATGGCTTCTGCACCACTGTTTACAAGGTAGGTCACTTCCAAAGGATCAGGAACAGATTCTGCCAGAAGCTGACAAAGTGCAACCGGTTTTTCCTGAGCATATTCTCCGTAAACCATGACGTGAAGGTATTTTTCTGCCTGCTCCTTAATCACACTGACAATTTTCGGATGAGAGTGCCCCAATGTATTGGCAGAAACACCGGCAACAAAATCAAGATACTTTCTGCCGTCAGTTCCGTAAATGTAACTTCCCACCGCTTTTTCAACTTCAAAACCTGCAGCAAACTGCGTTGTCTGCGCCTGATATTTAAAAAATTTCTTTTGCATGATTTCCTTTAAAATGATTTCGCAAAGATAATAAGATTGGGAGGAAAGTGTTTTAGAAATTGGTTTAAAATAAATCTTTGAAGTGAGGAGGCTTCGGAGAGTAAGTTTGTACTCATCGCTGGCTCGAGCGTTAATAATGCGGACACAAGCGAGACGCTTGCGCCAGCAGAAGATTAAAGATACCCTCAAGCTGACAACTTTTCAAAAAAAATCTTAACCAAAAAAAATCAGAGCCAATAACTCTGATTTTCTATTTTTATTTACGTACTCTTTTCGGTTTTTTTGCCTCTTCTTTGGCTTTAGCATCATCTATAATCTTTTGAGACTGATCGTAGAGTGAGGTATCCGATTCGTATTTTATTTCCTCGTAATTCGGAGTATCAACGAGAATGTCCTGCCATTTCCTTATTCGGTCTTTGGTATTCCAGTTAAAGTCTGGGAATTTCCGCTTGGAGGGTTCTATCATACTCATCGGGTACGTATCGTCTGTGGCGCCGATGTTACAGGAGAGAATCTGTAACTGCTGTTCTACAAATAAAGCTCCGATAATTCCACATGAGGAAAGGTTGACTCCGATTCTCACAGGCTTTTTAGTAGCTGAATCTTCATCATCTACATAGGCGATAGACTGCGCATTCCCGATTACTCTTACCTCTTTTATTTTTCCTTCTTCATAAAATACAGACATCAGTTTACCTTTCACCTGATTAAACTCGTCTTTCATATTCAGAGAATCTACTTTACTTATGGCTAAGGCATTCCCTATTACTTTGAGTGAATCTATATTTTCGTTTCCGGTATTGAAATAGGCTTCAACTTTGTCGCCCGTTACCTGCTTCTGGTCGCTCCAAAGGATGGGATCTCTGTACATGTGGATAACACCGTCGGTTTCGTTGAAAGCGATAGAATCTGCTCTTCCCTGCGCGTTAGATTTGTAAATTCTTACTTTTCTGAATGCGCGTATAAAACTTTTCTTTTTGGTAGCGTCTACCGAATCGGGCTTTTGATAGGAAAGGATTTTTTCGGATGCAAAATAAATGGAATCTTTCTCTAAAATCTTGACTGCATACGGACTTTTAGTCATCATTGCAGAATCTTTTTTCTCATAAATTTCGCCATATCCGCCTTTGATGTATCGTTTCTCCAAAGGATCATCCAGTGTTACATTCCCGGTTCCCGTTCCGTAACCCGTGAGTTGATTGAAGTACAGAGCGTCACCCGTAAGGATTTTATCATTGTAATAAATTCTGGAATTCTTTGTCAGAAAAGATTCTTTGGTATTCATATTATGAGTACCTTTTTCTGTAATAATCCTGTTCTTCGGATTTTTCCTGTTGGTGATTACCGTGTAACCGTTGATAGTTACGATATTGGTATTCTGGTTCTGAACCACGTTATCACCTTCCAGCGTGTATTCACGGTCTTCAATCTTCACTCTTCCCGTAAGATCGATAGTTCTGGTGTCTAAAAAGTAGGTTGCTGCTTTAGAATAGGTTGTACTTTTACCATCATTAATTGTTCCACCCGTATTGTAATAGGCCTGATTTCCCAATCTGTCGTAATACAGAGTTTCGGTTTTGATGATGGTGCCCTTTGGATCATTCAGAACAACGTTTGTTCTGGCAACGCCTTTTTGGGTATTGCCGTCATATTCCATTTCTGAAGAGGTAATTACTGATCCGTCGGGATTTTCAAGTCTCGCATTTCCTATTGCTCTGGCAAAGTTTTCTTCTTCATAGATTACAATAATATCGGCACTTAAAATAGACCCCTGATGCTCAACTTTCACATTTCCTTTAAGTGTCTGATTGCCATCGTAGATTTTAGGATCTTTTATAATTTCATCTGCATTGATAATCTTCACCTTCTTTCCCGGGCCTGATGGCGTTTTTGCAGATTTATTCTGTAAAAAAGGATCTTTTTGTACAGGTTTGAGTTTATCCTGCGCATTGAATAATGCTGCAAGGAAAATTAACAGAAAACAGAATATCTTCATTAATTAATCATTCTTGGTACCGTAAAAATACAGTGAATGAGAGTTTATTTTTACGTCAAAAGCCTGTTCTATTGCTTCTTTAATCCCTTGAATACGGGGATCACAAAACTCAATAATCTCCTGAATTTCTTTGTCTGAATCTTTCTTATAAATCACCAGGTGATCATGCTGCTTGTCGAAATAAGACTTTTCGTAAGAAGAAGATGTTAAAGTCTTTTCACCAAACTGATGCTTACGGATCAACCCTGCATCAAGGAAGATTTCAATTGTATTGTAGATGGTGGCTTTAGAAACGTGATATTTTTTCTGCATCATCAGAAGGTAGAGATCATCAACGTTGAAATGATGTTCCATACCGTATATTTCTTCTAAAATCGTGTAACGTTCAGGCGTATTTCTAAAACCTTTTTCTAATAAATAGTTTCGTAAAACATCTTTTATCAGCGTTATATTTTTTTCTTTCTGTAAAGTATCCATTAAAAAATTTATACTACAAATTTACCGATTTTTTATTGAATAGCACACCGCTTAATTTTATGACCCTTTTTAAGAGCTGCGACGTTCAAATTTTGTCTGCTGAATTCTGTCTTTGTCTGAAACTGCCTCTTCCGTAAGCGGTGCAGATTCTACTACAACATTGTGTGATGTGACGCCCCACGATTTGAAATCATCACTGCCAATATATTTCACGAAGTTGTATAAACTTAATATTATTTTCTGTTTTACTGTTAGAAGTATATCGTTGATGTAAGTGTTATCAATAACCACATACTTCAAATCTGGCGGAATATTGTATGCTCTGAGTGATGGATGACTGCTTCGGGACGGTATTGTACCTTCTGCCATCAAATCTTTCAGCACTACACTGAAGTAATCATTAATTCTTCTGTCAACCTTAAAGCCAAGGAGAAAATTTATTTTATAAATTGTGCCGGGTAAGATTTCTTCCACTGTATACTTAAAAGTGTAAGGATCTTCCTGATTGATAATGCTTAAAATAAAATAATGATCTGCTCTTTTAGGCTGTTTTTTAACAATGGAATAGATAATCTTAGATTCTATTTCATCATTATACTTAGCTCTGCTTAGGTAGGCAAGGTTTGTACAGTATTTTGGTATTGTTTCATCTAATTTCATGTCTTTAATAATAGAGACATATTTATTTATCTTAACAAAATTAATAAATTTACCTTTAATCTGTCTTCCATTATACCAAGAATACATGCAAACCCCGATAAATCCTGCCAGAACCACAGTAATCCAACCGCCATCAAAGAATTTTATGATATTGGCACTGAAAAAACCTAGCTCTATAGCTCCATAAATAAGGAAAAAACCAAGAATCAAAAGTTTATTCACTCTCTTCTTAAGTAGCCAGAATGTCAATAATATTGTGGTCATAAACATAGTGACTGTAATAGAAAGCCCATATGCTGCTTCCATTTTATGAGATTCTTTAAAATGCAGTACTACTACGATACAGAACAACAATAACCCCCAATTAATTCTCGGAATATACATTTGACCTTTTACACCTGAAGGATAATCAATCTTTTGATTTGGCCATAGATTAAGCGACATTGCTTCTGAAAAGATGGTAAAAGAACCGGTAATCAAGGCCTGAGAGGCAATAATTGCCGCAGCAGTTGCCAAAACCACACCTGGTATTATCATCCATTCTGGCATAATACCAAAAAATGGATTAACACCACTCTCCTGTACAAGCTGATGATTTTTTAATAACCATGCTCCCTGACCAAGATAATTTAATATCAGCATTAATTTTACAAAAACCCAGCTGACTCTGATATTCTTAGCTCCACAGTGTCCCAAGTCTGAATATAATGCTTCAGCTCCGGTAGTACAAAGAAAAACAGCACCTAAAATTATTATAGCACTTGGAGAATCTGCAATTAATTTGTAGGCATAATAGGGATTGAAAGATTTAAGTATAGAAAAATCTTCAAAAAGATGGATAGATCCCAAACCTCCCAAAACGATAAACCAAACAACCATCACCGGTCCAAAAAACTTTCCGATAAAAGAGGTTCCAAACTGCTGAACAACAAAAATAACTACCAATATACAGCACGTTATCAAGACCACTGGAGTATGTGGATTGTAGATTTCCAAGCCTTCTATGGCAGACATTACAGTTAATGATGGAGTAATAACTCCATCCGCAACCAGGGCAGATGCACCAATAATTGCAATTAAATACAGCCAGCGCTTTTTAAGATTTTTGATCAGTGAAAAAAGAGCTAAAATCCCTCCTTCTCCTTTATTATCTGCCCGAAGAGCAATAATAACATATTTCAGAGTAGTCTGGAGAGTCAAAGTCCAAATAATACAGGATAGTGCTCCCTCAATATATTCGTCAAAAGGCATCGCTGCGCCAGCCTGTCTGGCACTTACAATGGCCTTCATTACATACAAAGGCGAGGTTCCGATGTCCCCGAATACAATCCCTAAAGAGACCAAAACCCCAACAAAAGAAAGCTTTTTAAGATCAATATGATGACCGCCTTCTGTAACTTCTGCCATATCAGCAATTTTAAATTTTAAACGGGCAAATTTATACTAAAATTATAACCCGAAGAATTTTTATCGATGAATATAATAAATGAAAAAACTTCCTTTCGGAAGTTTTTTTCTATAATCGTTGAAGATTTACTTTACGTACATCGCATTTTTAATTTCCTCTTTCACTTTTTCAAGTTTCGGGAACCATTCTGCAAACAGTGCTGATGAGTAAGGAGCAGGAGCATCAGGAGTAGTAATTCTCTTGATTGGCGCATCCAGATAATCAAATGCTTTTTGCTGAACCATATAAGTAATCTCCGATGATACTGAACCAAATGGCCATGCTTCTTCTAAAATTACCAATCTGTTTGTTTTCTTTACCGAAGTAAGAATGCTTTCAAAATCCAAAGGACGAACGGTAATCAAATCAATCACTTCTACAGAAATACCTTCTTTAGCCATATCTTCAGCTGCCTGAAGTGCCAATTTCATAATTTTTCCGAAAGAAACCAGAGTCACATCCGTGCCCTCTCTTTTGATGTCTGCTTTTCCTATCGGTAAATAGTATTCTTCTTCAGGAATTTCCATTTTATCTCCGTACATCTGCTCAGATTCCATAAAGATTACAGGATCGTTGTCCTGAATTGCAGATTTTAACAACCCTTTCGCATCATAAGGATTAGAAGGAACTACCACTTTAAGACCTGGAATGTTTGCGTACCAGTTTTCGAAAGCCTGAGAGTGTGTAGCACCCAACTGACCTGCAGAAGCTGTAGGACCACGGAATACGATTGGGCAGTTCCACTGTCCACCACTCATCTGACGGATTTTTGCAGCATTGTTGATGATCTGGTCAATACCCACCAAAGCAAAGTTGAACGTCATATACTCAACAATCGGACGGTTACCGTTCATTGCAGCACCTACCGCAATCCCAGTGAAACCAAGCTCAGCAATGGGTGTATCGATTACACGTTTAGCACCAAACTCATCCAACATTCCTTTTGATGCTTTGTATGCACCATTGTATTCTGCAACTTCCTCACCCATTAAAAAGATAGATTCGTCTTTGCGCATTTCCTCACTCATTGCCTGTGCAATCACCTCACGAAAAGTATATTCTGCCATAGTAATTTTAAAAATTTAGATACAAAAATAATGTTTTTATTTATTAATCGAAAGAAAAGGCTCTTTTCAATATTAATTTTTCGAAAATATTTATCTGAAAAACTTCCATTTTGGGATAATTGCGAGCATTCCGAAGCCGGTAAACAGAAAAAGATTGGTTACATCTGAATAGAGAAATGTAGAAAGATAATAGTTGTGCATAAAGAAATGCAGCAACAACATAACCGGAAACAAAATAATTCCTGCTTTTCTGTAAAAATACATCAGGACTATTCCTGTAATCATCAATACGTCAACAGAGAAAATGAGATAAAAATAACCTTCGGGAATGTTTAACGTTTTGTGCTGAAGATATTCGTCAAAATCCAGCCCAAAACCCATCAAAGTAAACAGCAGCAGTGAAGCCATTGCCAAAATAAAACCCCAGCCTTTCTTCGGGTCTTCATCAAAATAGCTGTATTCCTTATATTCTCTTTCCATGGTGCAAAAATAAAGAACTTATGAAAAAAAATCATAAGTTCCTTTGAATATTTATATCGTAAAAAAAATTAAATCGTGATTGCGTTGATCAATCTGTTTTTGTCGCTGAGGAATTCTTCCATAGAGATCATACTCTCAGTTCTCATAACATCCTGAATATCATCTATCTGATAGATAATTCTCTTCGCATCATCCGTATTTTTAGCTCTTACTTTGCAGAAAATATTGTATTTTCCTGAAATAACGCTCGCTTCAATTACGTTTGGTAATGTAGAAAGTTCTTTTAAAACCTCCTGGGTCCGGTTTGATTTTGTTAATAAGATACCGATGAAGGCAGTAAAGTGATAATCTAATTTTCTGTAGTCGATGCTTAAAGATGATCCTAAAATAATACCTGCATCTTCCATTTTCTTTACTCTAACGTGAATTGTTCCTGCAGATACGTCCATCTGCTTAGCAATTTCTGTAAATGGCATTCTTGTGTTTTCTACTAAGAAATCAAGAATTTTCTTGTCTATTTCGTCCAGTTGATAGTTCATAATAGTGAAATTATATTTTTCCTAAAAAATCCATAAATTTTTTACAAAATTAGGAAAAATAATTTAACTGAAAAAAAAATATCAAATATTAACTATAATTAACAGATATGATAAAAATCATTATGACTTTATGATTATTTCTTCGCTGATTTTACGGAATCTGTTTTTATCGAATCATTCTTTATTAGCGGTTTTTTGTCTTTTTTCTTCTTTTTAAAGAAAGAATTAAAACTTTTACTCCACACAATACCACCGCCGTACGCCTGATTTGCAGATCCGTTAGACACCACAGCACCATTGCCCATCCCGATGTTTGTAGGTTTGGAATACCCTCGCAAGATCAGCGTTCCGTCATTCTTTTTAGAAATATCGTATTCTATTGAGCCTTCGCCAGACAGGTAATTCTGAGTAGTTCCTTCGGTTTGATTTAAAGGGATTCCAAGACCTGTTTTTACTTCAATTCTTGGTGAGAGTGCGAAGCTTAATCCTGCATTGGCGCGGTCTCCGGTATTGGATCCCAGATCACCTCTCACATAATTCAAATCAATCTGAAACTCGCTGCTCATGGTATTGATGATAGAACCCAGCTGTTTCAGGGCAAGATTATAACCGGATGACTCTGCCAGACCAGCCGCATCTAAACTTACAGTACCGCTGGTGTTGAAACTGTTTAAAAGCAGAATAGAACCAAACTGCAGAACATCTTCACCTTCCGCCTGATTAATTCTTGTGGCCAACGCTTCTTTCACCTGGCTGGAAACATCTAAAGCGGTTACTCCCAGTTTCACATCAGGATCATTTAAAGTATTGGTAATTTTAGCCTGCAGCAAAACACTGATTGGGCCCACTCCGATATTCAGATACTGTGCGGCGTTGGAAACCATTCTTACATAATTTGCGGTGATATCAAGCACGGGAGTCATGGCGTTGCCATCCCAGGTGATACTGCTGCCCTTCTGAATCTGGAATGTTCTGTTTAGAATTGCTTTAGAAACGAAAGTTCCGTTTTCAACGATATAATCACCGCTAAGTTCTATATTTCCGGCACGGCTCATTCTGAATCTGAGATCATCAGCCACTCCTTTCACATTGATATTTCCTACATCATCCCCTACCAGAACGTTTACATTTGTTCCTTTATCTACATCAAGAGTGAAGTCAATATCCATATTGGCACCGCTTTTCTTCTTTTCCTCTAAAACTACGAATCCGCTTTTATTTTCCTTTAAGAATCTCAGCATTTTAAATTCCTCCACATTTGAAGTAGAAGCTGAATTGAAGGTAAAATTACTTCCGTTGAGAGCTTTCATATTCGGTGTAGAAATACTTAAAGCAGAAACCGGCCCGTCTACGAAAAGTTCGCCCTGACCGTAGACTCTGCCCCAAAACAAATCATAATCTTTCTGAGTGGTATCAAGCATCAGTAAATTGTCTGCTCTCATCAGCAAAGAAACACCCATAGAAGAAAGTGTCTCAAATCTGATCAATCCTGAAATGGTTCCTTTAGAATTTGATCTTCCGTCGTGCACGCCGATGTTGTTGAGGATTGCAAGACCTTTGGTTAAATCAATCGTTGTATTATCAAAAGAATAATCTACACCTGTAAAAAGAAGTTTTAATCCAAAATCTTTCAGCGCAATATTCCCACTGTAATCGAGGTTTTTCATTGTTCCGCTGATTTTCAGATCTCCGGTAGCCTTTCCTCTCATATTTCCGAAAACGGTTTGCACAAATTGCTGTGTAAAAGAAAGATCAAAATCATCCAAAGCAGCATTCAGATCAATTGTAGGTGTAGCAGTATTGTTGTTGACAGTTCCTGTAAGATGAAGATTATTGTTCCCGATAATTCCTGCAGATGCCACTTTCACATCAATATCATACACATTTAAAGAAAAACTGTTGGTAGCAGAGATGGTGATATCTCCCATGTCATTTCCATTCATCATGATATCATCAACGGTAAGGTCTACCAATGGCTGGAGTGTGCTCTGATCCATTTTGATTTTCACATTTCCGTTGGCTACACCTTTAATATCCATGGTATTTCCGTTGGGAGTCATCTCTAGAATCTTTCCAATAGCAAAATTGCTCACTTCGGCATCCAGATAGAAATCTTTTGCAGATTTAAAAGTGGATTCATTAATCTGAAGCGAACTTTCATCAGAAAAAATCCTCAGATTTTTTATCTCAAAATCGGCAGTTTTTTTCCGGTACGTGATCGAGTGGTCGAGCGAAGGACTGGTATCAACCGCCCATTTTACACTATTAAAATTAACTTCCGTAGGCTCAAACCTGAAAACATAATCCCCAAATTCGTTGGCAGACTGATTAAAATTGATGGTATAACTCTTAAGATTTTCATCTTCTTCATCCTGCGGGCTTCCATGTTTAAAGCTCGCAGCGATTTTCAGAAGAGTATTATCTTCATTCTCACCTGTGATTGTAATATCTTTAATAACATTCTGATTGTACTGAAGTCTGTTGATCTTTGTGAAAATCTGCTGATCTAAATTTGCCGTATTAATTCTCACCTTCACACTGTCAACCATCGCACTGTCGCGGGTGATTGACACCCGGTCATTTATCTGATAATTAGGATTAGCTTCTGCCAGAGCGCGGTCTGCATCTGTAATTTCCTGCTGCCTGGTCATGATGTACTTTAGTGAAGCGGCATCGAGATCAAGAACTAAATTATTGCTGTCACCATCATATTGTGCCGAAACTTTTGCACCTTGTGATAACTGAAGATCCGGCATAAACAAAGCCACCAGGCCCTGTTCCACATTAAAATCGAGGTTAAATCTCTGTCCGCGGTACAGTTTTCTTGGGGCGGGACCTACTAAAATTTTTGAGAAGCCATTCTGCACCATTCCGGAGAGATCAGCGAGATTAAATTTCCCGGAAATCTGCCCGTCGATAGCGCCCGGAGCATTAACATCAATGATTCTGTTTCCGCCCTCTGCTCTGGTATTAATTTTTGCGTGAGGAATGTGATATTGCTTTCCGCCGTTGGCAAAATAAACATTATCTACACTTACATCCAGACCTAAATCATTAAGATCAGACATCGCCATTTTCCCGCTGATCTTTCCGCTGACGATCTGTCTTCCAGGCTGCCCGGTAAAATAATTCAGATTCAGAGAATTGATATCTGCATCTACATCCGCAGAAATTCTTTTGGTTCTGAAATCAATTAATCCTTTTACAGAACCTTTTACTTCTTCATCATTCAGAGTAATAAGACCTTTGTACGTTCTGTGATCAAGCAAACCGTCAAGATAGAGATTATTGATTTCTTTATCCATAATTTCAATGCTGGAAATCTGAGATTTAGTGGAAATTCTCATCGTATTCACATCGAAACTTTCCCCTTTCAGATCAAATCTTCCGGAAATTAAGCCTACTGCCTTGTTTTTTGTAATAACAGAAGTATTCAAATCTTTTACAACCGCTAAACCTGAATATTTGGGAACTGGCGAGCTGTATTCTCTCAAAGAAAAATTGGTGATTTTTGCCTGACCGATTCCGGTGATCAGATCTCCAGATGAAACAAAAACCTCTTTCGGATTTACACTTGCGCTTCCGTTGTATTTTAATTTACCAAAATCATCTGCAAAGTTTTTCATCTTAGCAGAAATGAATGTTGGCATCATTGCTTTTAAATCTTTGTAGGTGAAATCTGCTGAAAGAGCTTTTGTTTCAATTAAAAAATTACCCTTCAACAGATTTTTGACGTCCATTTTTTTGGTAGCAATATTAACTGAGGGATTTCTGATCAGAAAATTATCCAATGTAAAATTATTTAACGGCCCGGCCATTTTACCGGATACATTAAATGGAATAAAATTATCCCAGTTGGTCACAAAATAGCTGATGTCATAACCACTGATCTGGCTTCCAATCTTCATATCCATATCCCATTTCACTTTATCAGCAAAATCAGCCCACGAGCCGTCCTTCAGATTAAATTTAATATCGCCCTGAAGAAGGGAATGATCTGTATTGAAAGTTAAATCCTTGAGCAGAAGGAAATCTTTGGTCATTGCAAAATCTGTAGAAAAAGTTTCCACAACGTGAGATTTGCCCCATCTTTTGGTAACAAATGAAAAATTATTGATTGTAGCGGCAATATTTACCCCGTTCACTTTTACTTTTGGAGCAATCAGATTGACGTTGGTTGCAGTAAGCCATTTTCCCGGCTCACCCGGAGAGTTCTGGTTGACAATAGAGACTTTGGAATTTAAAAGTTCAAGTCTTGCATTTAACTGGAATGGTGGCTTTGAGGGATCAGCCTTTTTTCCGCTGTCGAAAAGTTTTGTAAATCTGATAAAATTTGAGATACTATCGCCTTTATAAGTAATTATTTTGATATCAGCATCAACCAATCGTAACCCGTTAAAACTTAAAGAATTGTGTTTTCCGATATTGGTTGCCAGAGAAAACCAGTCTGAATTGGCTTTAAATTCTCTTGCTTTAATAAAATCGAGATCCTTATAATCTTTTATCCTTAAACCTTTAATAGTAACATCACCAAAGAAATCCACTTCAACACTTTCTGTAGACATTTTGGCTTTAAAATCTCTGTTGACAATCTGCAAAGCCTGATCTGCAGCCCATCTTTTGGTAACCGGCAAATTAATAGCAATAAAAACCAAAACAACAATTGAAAGTACCGTCCAGAAAAGTATGAGCAGTAATTTTGCCCACCAGGAATAGCTCACCACATCCTTAGCAGCCTGTTTTCCTAATTCCTGAGCTGTGTCTATTGGATGTTTAATGGCTTCGGCAGCAAAATCTGAAGCTTCTTTCACCGACTCCTGAACATTATCTACGGTTTTCTGCACCTGATCTCCCAGATTTTCACCCACCGATTTTTTGTTCTTATTTTCGTTATTATTCTCTAACTTTGCCATTATAATGAGCGACTCTATTATTTTAGGTATCGAATCGTCTTGTGACGACACTTCAGCAGCGATTATCAAAGGAAATACCATTCTCTCCAATATTGCAGCCAATCAGGAAATTCATAATGAATACGGTGGTGTAGTTCCGGAACTGGCTTCCAGGGCACATCAGCAAAACATCATTCCTGTTGTTGAAAAATCTTTCGTCAAAGCAAATATACAACAAAATGCAATTTCTGCGATAGGTTTCACAAGAGGCCCCGGACTTTTAGGTTCTCTTCTTGTGGGTACATCCTTCGCTAAGTCTCTGGCGATGAGCCTTAACGTGCCTTTAATAGAAGTAAATCATCTTCAGGCGCACATTCTGGCACATTTCATCGACGATGCAAATCCTGTGCCTCCCACATTTCCTTTTTTATGCCTCACCGTAAGCGGCGGCCATACCATGATTGTGCTTGTAAAGGATTACTTTGAGATGGAAATTATCGGAAAATCAATAGATGACGCAGCGGGCGAAGCTTTTGATAAAATCGGAAAAATTTTAAATCTTGATTATCCTGCAGGACCCATTATTGATAAATTAGCTAAAGAAGGAAATCCCGATGCATTTCAGTTTAACAAGCCACGGCTTGAAAATTATGATTATTCATTCAGTGGTGTAAAAACTTCTGTTTTGTATTTCATTCAGAAAGAGGTTAGGAAAAATCCTGATTTCATTAAAGAGAACCTGAATGACATCTGTGCTTCGGTACAGAAGTGTATTGTTGAAATTTTAATGAATAAACTTCAAAAAGCCGCCAAAGATTTAAATATAAAAGATGTGGCGATTGCCGGCGGTGTTTCCGCCAATTCTGAACTCAGAAAAGTGATGCAGAATAACAGCGAAAAACTGGGTTGGAATATTTACATTCCTAAATTTGAATATACAACTGATAATGCAGCGATGATTGCGATGGTGGCTCAACTGAAATTTGAAAGAGGAGAATTTACAGATTTGAGGACGACGGCGACTTCAAGATATGATTTGTAGAGAGAAATTTTTCTGTTTCACATTTATTGGAAATAAAATTTCTAAAAAACAATTTAATCAAACATCAACAGATGAAAATATTACTGGAAGAAAAAATACTGGGAACCCAATCTAAAAAGAATTCAAAATATTATTGGGTCCTTGAAACCATTACCGGAAAAAATGATGCTACGTCTGAATTTGATGAAGATGATTTCCAGATGATCAGTTCAGAGACCGGTTTTATTCAGAATGTAAAGGAAGAAATTATTGAGAAAATCAATGCTGAGAATGTTTTCAGTTTTGAATATGAGCCGAAGGAAGGCGATTATCTTTCCATCAAAAATAATTTAAGAAAAAATGAATATCTGAATTTGATTTTTATGAATAATCTTTGGGTGGAAGAAATTTACATGTGTTCTTACAGAGATTGTGAAGGCGATGTTTACACGACAATAAAGACGGGAGTTGCTTTCGTGAGTGAGAATGAGATTTATTTTTAAAAATTAAACCACTTGACGGGATACGTGTATATAATGGAACTTCGACAGGCTCAATATGATAACACAAAAATCTTCCAACACAAATTAAACAGAATTTTAGACGATTTTAATTATTCCATTTATGAAACTTTTTTTTGGAGAAATCAATAACGGAAAGGCAATCATCAACGACGAAGAGCAACAGCATATTGTAAAAGTTCTCCGTATGAAAAGTGGTGAGGAAATTCACGTAACCGATGGAACGGGAAATCTGGCCTCCGGAACACTGATTATTGAAGGAAAAAAAGCAGGAATTGAGGTTACACAAATTAAAACTGAAACTCCAGATTTTAATCCAAAGCTCCACATTGCAATCGCGCCTACAAAAAACATTGACAGGATTGAATTTTTCGTAGAAAAAGCCGTAGAAATGGGAATATCTGAAGTAACAATTCTTCAAACCGAAAAAACAGAGCGCAAAAATCTTAATATTGATAAAATCAGAAAACAGGCGATTGCGGCTTCAAAGCAAAGTTTAAGATTTCACTTTCCTGTTATTAATGATTTAATTAAATTACCCGATTTTCTGAAAAGTATTGATCCAAAAACCACTTTTGTAGCACACTGCAACGAAAATTTAGACAGAATTAATTTAAATGAAATTCCACAATTAGAAAATTATACTTTTCTGATTGGCCCTGAAGGCGATTTTTCGGATAAGGAAATTTTATTTTTGGCCGAAAAGGGAATTAGAGCGGTTTCTTTGGGCAATCAGAGATTGAGAACAGAAACTGCTGGCGTTTTTGTAGCTGCATGGAATTACAATCAGATGTTTTAATCTCCAAAACTGTTTCTAAAATTAAACTAATTCTCCGTGGTTGTTTGAGATTTCTTATTATTTGTGCTAAAAACAGGCACAGTTATCCCAAGATTTAAAGTATTAACAGGTATAAATTCAGTTTTTGAAAATTTTATCGGAAAGCTGATAAATAATTTGAAACCATTTACTCCGAAACCTATAAATGGACTTAATCTAGGCGAAAACTTCTCAAAATCTGTATAAAAACTCATTTCAGAACCAATACTCAGCGCGCTTGCACTGAAATTAACTCCAAATTTAGGACCGATGATAAATTGTTTGAAATTAACTATAAAATCATTACCTACATAATAATTGACTGATGCAGGATGCCTTCCTCCTCTATCATAAATCTTTGAATAACTGATTTCTACAATGTGTACCGTTTTCAAAATATCATGGTCATCTTCGTTTTTTTTAGGATCGAATGATGCCTGATACCCTACTAAAACCGCATTGGTTTCAGAAGGACTTGAAAATTTCAAATTATTTGTCTGAGAAAAACAAAAAACAGGAATAAACAGTAAGAATAAAAGTTTCATTCTCTAAAATTAAAAATTTTCACGTAAATATTTCTCCAAAATCTGCTGTCCGCTTTTGATGGAATTTACAGCCCAGCGGATTTTCATCTGAAGCAGTTTTTTTTCATTAAGTTTATAATCGAGATTCGATTTTATCAGTTTCTGTTTTAATTCATACATACAGATTGAAGCGGCAACTGAAACATTGAAACTTCTCGTAAAACCATACATTGGAATGGCTAAAGTCTCGTCGGCAAAATCAAGAATTTCTTCAGTAACACCCTGCATTTCGGTTCCGAAGACCAAAGCAATGGGTTCGGTAATTTCGTATTCGGGAATAAATTTTGCATTTTTCTCCAGTGAAACGGCGACCATTTTGTAACCACGGTCTTTAATATTTTGGAAGGACTCCATATTTCTGGGAAGTCTTTCTACTTCAACCCAGGTATCTGCACCTTTGGTGACTCTGAGATTGGGTTCGAAATTATTTTCTTCCTGCAGAGCCACCACTTTATGAAAACCACAAGCTTCAACAGAACGCACAATGGCTGCTGCGTTTCTGAACTGATAAATATCCTCAATTACGGGTAGTATAAAATCTGAACTTTCGGGAGCAAAATGTTCTATTTTAGAAAGTCTTTCTTCTGTAAGGAAATTTTTGAGGTAATCGTAAATCTGCTGGTCTTTCATCCTGCAAAAATAATAATTTTTTCGAGGCAAAACGAGTGATCAAAGGGTTTGAAATAAGACGGAAAATAAAATGAAAGTGATGACCGAAATACTGTTGATTAACAAAAAACTCTGCGCTCCGGCTTGAACGGAGCTCTTTTTATAATAGCTGAGGTACGAAGCTGTCTTATAAAAAAGCGGGAGTGGAAGACATAAATGAGTAAAAAGCGAAAGCTTTTAGAGAAATTTACTAATGTAGTTGTCAGGCGCCCAAAACGAAAATAATATTGTAAAAAAAACGTATTTTTGAATTCATGAAAAGAAAAGTACTGTTGATCTACACCGGCGGCACCATCGGGATGGAAAAGGACTACGAATCCGGAAGTCTTCGTGCGTTTGATTTCGGAAATATTTTTGAGAAAATGCCCGAAATGAAGCTGATGGAGTGCGAGGTTTTTGTGCATCCGTTTGCTAAACCACTGGATTCTTCGGATATGGGACCCACTGAGTGGAAAATTATTGCCAATTACATTCTCAATAATTATACAAAATATGATGGCTTTTTGATTCTCCACGGTACTGACACTATGTCTTACACAGCTTCAGCACTGAGTTTTATGCTGAAAGGTCTTTCTAAACCTGTGATTTTAACGGGCTCTCAATTGCCGATTGGAGATCTGAGAACCGATGCGAAGGAAAATCTGCTGACAAGTTTATATTATGCAAGTCTTTACGAAAATAACGAGGCGGTTATTCAGGAGGTTGCAATTTATTTCGAATATAAACTTCTGAGAGGAAACCGTACTTTGAAATATTCTGCGGAATTTTTTGATGCCTATTCCAGTCCGAACTACCCTCTTCTTGGGCAATCCGGAGTGCATTTGAATATTGACAAAGACAATCTCTGGAGAGTGCCTTCAAAATCTGATTTTTTTGTGGACGATCACATTTGTGAGGATGTTTTATTCTGGAGAATTTTCCCGGGTATGAATCTGAATCATTTTAAAGACATCCCGAAAATGAAGGTGTTGATTTTGCAGGTTTTCGGCTCCGGAACTATTTTCAGCAGTTCTAAGACTTTTGAAACACTCCAGCAGATCAGGAATAACGGAACTGAAATTGTGGTGGTGAGCCAGTGCATCTCTGGCGGAATATCTTTTGGAAAATACGAAAACAGTAATATTTTTGCAAGAATCGGAGCCATCAGCGGTAAAGACATGACTGCTGAAGCGGCAATAACGAAGGCCATGCATCTAATCGACAACCCAAAGTATCAGGGAAAATTTGCAGATCATTTTTCTGAAAATATTTGTGGTGAAATTAGCTAAAGTGTAAATTAAGCTTTTGTAAATTCAATAAATTACTGTACTTTTGCAGTCTTCAAAACATAGAGAGGTGTCCGAGTGGTTGAAGGAGCTACCCTGGAAAGGTAGTATGCGGGTAACTGTATCGAGGGTTCGAATCCCTTCCTCTCTGCTGAAACCGTCTGTTAACAGGCGGTTTTTTTGTGGCTTTATCCTTCTTTAAAATACCACATTCGCAGAATATTTTAGTTTTATTAAAAATTATTTGTTATTTTAATAAAAATTAACATTTATAATCGAAATATATTGTATTTTTGCACCACACTAAATCTACAAAACAAACACAATATGTCTGCAAAACTATTTACTCTTATGACGGCTGTTCTTCTATTCAGCTGCAGCGCTCCATCAAAAGATCCGGATGTGCAGATCAACAACCAGGAAGTAAAGCCCAGCGAAGAAATTGAATACCGTGACTATACAGATATGATGGGTGAGAAACTTTCAGTAGGAACTCACAAGGAAGATAAGGCTAAAACGGTTAAATACAACGGAAGCGTTTATGTTCTGGAGAAAGATTTCGAAAGCAACACCTATTCTACATCTGATAACGAATATCAGTTTACTGAGAACAACAGGGAAGTTACTTTTCTGAAAAAGAATTATAACATGGTTCTTTTTACATCAAAGAAAAGTGCCGAGCCGGCTACTGCTCAAATGCACTAATAATTTTTTATAAATTTTAGCTTAAAATCTGTCTGAGGAAATCTCGTCAGGCAACGGAACATTCGTCTCAATAAAGTCGTAGAGATGTTTTGAGAAGTAACAACCATTCAGGATTCCGCGTGCGCCTAAACCATTGAAAACATAGAAATTCTGGTGGATGTGATGTCTTCCCACAATTGGTCTTCTGTCTTTAACGGTAGGTCTGAAGCCGAAGCTGATGTCTTTTACTTCAAAATCAAAAGGATATATTTCTGCCAGACCACTCACGAGCTGATCTGTAGCAGAATCATCAATTTTTAAATGCAGCTGGTCTCTGTCGTACGTTCCACCGTAGAAATACAATCCACTGTCTAAAGGAAAAAGGAAGTGCTTTTTCTTGATTGTAACCTTGGTTTTCAAATCATTTTGTAGCTGAACTTTGATGTGATGACCTTTATTCGGGATGACGGGAATATCCTTAAAAAACGGATTTGCAGCAACTCCCATTCCTTCGCAGAAGATTATATTTCTAAACTTATATTCCTTATAAATATTATCTGAAGGACTGATCTTACTGTAATCAAATTTCTCGCTGACCAGATAATTCTCCTTCATTAACCAGGTAAACATATCGCTGAAAAACGAGGCTACATCAAGGCGTGCAGATTGGCTTACAGTTCCCGTTCCGTATGGATTTCGCACTTCACTCAATTCAGAAAATTCTGTTGCCAGGAAATCCTTCAGTTCATCGGTGCCGGCTTTTTTTTTCCACAGATTTTTTTCATTCTCATCATGGAAGATTCGGTGAATGGGCTGAGCTACAAGATAATTTTTGCCGGTATATCTTTCTATTTCAGCTAAGGTATTTTTCAGATAATTGATTTGTTCCTGAGCTTTCCAGAATGTAGTAAATTTTTTAAGCACTACAGGGTTTATAATTCCTGCAGAAACTTGAGAGGCACCTTTTCTGCCCTCTGAAAACAGCCTGAAAGACTTTTGCTCTCTGATCAAATGATGTGCAAAGAAAAGCGCTGCGTACCCATCTCCTACAATAATATAATCTACATTTTCCATAATAAAAAAACCTGAGTAAAAGTACTCAGGTTTTTTATAAATATCAAGTGGATATTAATAATTCCACATATCATTTTCCATTTGAAGAATCTCTGCTTTGATTCTTTCGCTTTCAGCTAACTGCTCTTCCGCGTTTTTAGGAATATAATCTTCAATTTTTCCATCTCCAGTTCCAGTAGAAGATTTGTAGATCACTGAAGAGAATCTTCTTGCATTGATTACATCGTCAAAAGATATATCCGCTGAAGAGTTTTTCTTGTTGTAAACATAATTGTTTGCTAAGATATCTCTAGCTTTTGGATAATAAACCCAAAATAAATCAACAAGATCGTTAGCTCCTTCCATCAGTTTACCTTCAGCATCTACTCTACCTTGAGAAGTTGGATCTGGACCCATTGCAGCAATACCAAGAGGTCTGTACTTCATTTGTCCGTCTCTCTTATCAATAAACCACATTCCCATAATTTTCAGAACTTTTACTTTATCAGTAGTTGTTCTAATGTAGTCAGTATATCTTTTCTTTTCTTCTTCAGTAAGAGCTCTTCCGCTATTAAGAATCTCAATAGCTTCCTCTGCTATTCTAACACTTTCTAATTTAGCTTTAATACCATCCGGTGATAACTTTGTTGTGAAATTTTCATCATCATATACTTCTTCGATTTCTCCGTTCAAAGCTGCATCTAACAAAATTTGATATAAAGATCTTGTATTCTTAGATAACAAACCATTAGGGTTATCGTAGTAGAAGGGCTGGTTGATTTTATCATTTAAATCAATGATTTCCCATACCATCATACTCTTTAGAATATCTTTGTCATCTACAAAGCCATACTCTAAAGGTGCTACTTTATTGCTGATCACAGTATCTCCTACTTTTCTCATGTTATCAGATCTCATCTGTCTAAATTCTTCCGGAGAAGAAGCATTTAGAATAGTCTGAGAAAAAGCTAACCCAGAGGCTAAAACTAAAAGACTGCTTATATATTTTTTCATAATATGATTTTTCAAATTATAATCTTATTGTACATTAATTGTTACAGGAGATAGCTCTTTTAAGATCTGATTACCCAAGCCTGTCGCAGTAACTTTAATATCGTATATCTGTACCACATCACCAGACCTTAAGTTTCTAATTAAACCTTCAGCAGATGACAGAGAGTTACCCTGGATCATTGTACCTGCTCTACCAGGAAGTTTTAAGATAAAACTGTTAACTGTAAATGAAACAGGGAAATCAAAGTCAGGTAAAGCTGCAGTAACAATTTGATTAGCAATTGAAGTTGCTGGCATAAAGTTTACACTCTTACCTCTAATTTGACCCTGAGGTTTAGGGATACCTTTAATTCTGTATTCAAATACTTGAGAAACAGATTTCCCATTCGGCTCAGTTCCTGAAAGTGTAAGTTTCACCACAGTTCCAGTTGTAGGAATTACGTTCCATTTACCTTGACCTGTACTTTTCACTGTAGCACCAGCAGATGCACTTAGTGATAATCTAGCATTATCAGCACCTAGGATTGAACCAGATACAGGGTTTTCTAAACCTCTATACATTACATTCATCTTATCAGCAGATAGCAATAAACCTTTTTCAAGTTTTACTTCCTGAGGACCAGCGATCACGTTGTAAGTATGTGTGAAAGGGAAAGACTGTACTTTACCTTCAGAATCTGTAAGAGTAATAGAACCTCCAAATTCTCTTTTACCTATACCACCAGTGTTCAATGGTAAATAACCTTTACCGTTTTCCTGTCTGCTCACGCCCTGAATTCTGATTTTATCACTGTTAGAATAAGATCCTAACATTACAACTGCTTCAGCTTTACCGCCAGCAACAATGTCTGTAGGTGCCGAAACAATAGCTTCATACTGATTAAATTTAATGCTGGCATCCACTTTTTCAGATAACAACATTGCCAATGCATCAGACTGTACGTTTCTTGCGTCATTCTGAATAATTTCTAAATTCGAAATCGCCGCAATAAGTGGCTGGTGATAGAATTTATTCTGAAACCAAGTTTTTCCGTTTGGAGATTTACCTTGAGGATAATCTGTAATAATAGATTTGTTTGCTCTGTTTACTACATCCACCAACTGAGGATTTTTCCCGAAAGTAGTGTTGATATAATTTCTTACATCATCCATTTTAGCTTTAAGTTCTGCAGCACCTTTCGATGTAGAGTTCTCGTCGCCTTCCTTGAAGAAAAATTCTGTAGTAGCTTCGTTGTTGTTCAGTGCAGAGAAATTTTCACTAACATCCATATCCTTTCCGGTTTTTGGATCTTTATCGAAAAACTCTGATTTCTTTTTCAGATCTACTTTTACGGTTTGAGCAAATGCAACCAAATCGTCAATCTTTGTTTTAAGTACACGGTACTGCTTTAAAGGTTCTGCATAAGTATCAGGTACCTGCATTGCTTTAGCTTCAAGTGTCTTTTCAAAAATCTTTTCGTTTTTACTTTCTGTCAGGCTTCTTGTTTCATTAAGAGCTCTGGTAGAATCGTAGTATGATCTGATAATTTCAACATCAATGTTTAGGGCCATCATTGCGATGAACACCAGATACATTAGGTTGATCATCTTCTGACGTGGAGTCTGTTTTCCTTTTGCCATTATTTTTTCTTTAGTTTTTGATTAAATTAATGGTTAAGGATTATGACTTCATAGCAGTTAACATACCACCATAAACTCTGTTTAAGCTGTTTAGGTTAGATGTTAAACCTTGTAATTCCTGGTTAAATTTCTCAGACTGCTCTGCTGATTTCTGCATATCATCAACATATTTTTTAGCAAATTCCGACTGTTTCTGACCGTTCTCCAACTGCATGGCATAAAGAGCATTCATGCTTTCCATGTGTGTAGCCGCTTTGTTTAACTGGTCGTTGTATTTGTGAGTAGAAGCAGATACGTCTACAGTTTGGTTGATCTGATCAACTGAGCTTGAAAACTTATCAATTCCTGTTCTTAATCTGTCAAATAACTGTACATCAAGTTTAGCATCCTGAAGCATCTTGTCTAGTTTTCCAGATAAAGAGTTTTCTAATTCTGCGAAGTGGTCTGCCGAGTTTTTAGCAGATACATTTGAGTGTAAAGGGTTTGGGTTTGCATGCTTATCCAACAATTCAGGATAAACATTTTCCCAGTGGTAAGATTCTTCTGCTGCAGGTGGATCGAAAGCGAAAATAATGAAGATAATCGCTTCAGTAACCAATCCCACAGTAAGTGCGATATTACCATTAATAGGTCCCAGAGTAATGTGAGTAATTTTAAGCCAAGCTCCAAGAATTACAATTGCCGCACCGAATGAATAGAAGAAATTCATCCACGCATCTTTAGTCTTAAACATATACGTTAGTTTTTTTTAAAATGAGTTGTTAATAAAATGATATAAATAAATGGTAATATTATCTGTTTACTCTTTTAGCTTTTACTGCAGCTTCCGGAATATCCTGTACTGTTCTGAAACCGATGTAGCTTCTTGCAGAATCTTTTCTTTCCCAGTCTCTTGCACCGTTCATCAACATGTACCCAACATCTTTCCAAGAACCACCTCTTACAGATTTTTTAACTTCAGTTCTGTCTTTAGTTGAAGGGTTTAAAGTAGATGAGAATGTATATGAAGAGTTGTTGTAAGGAGAATCTGTCCATTCTGAAACGTTACCGGCCATATCAAATAAACCGAAACCGTTCTTCTTGAATTTTTTCACCGGAGCTGTGTAAGTGTATGTACCTTTTACATCGTCTTCCATGTAGTTACCCCTTTTTGGTTTGAAATTTGCAAGATAACAACCTCTGTCATCCATCAAGTAAGGACCACCCCACGGATAAGTTGCATTTTCCATACCCCCTCTTGCAGCATACTCCCATTCAAACTCGTTTGGAAGTCTGAATCTGATAGGCGCCTGCTTTCTTCTTTTTAAGCTTTCGTTGTAATCAGATTTTAATTTAGATCTGAAGTTACAGTAAGCTCTTGCCTGATCCCACGTAACTCCTACTACAGGATAATCTTTGTAGGCTTTGTGCCAGAAATACTGTTCAAACAAAGGTTCGTTATAAGTAAAGTGGAAATCTTTTTTCCAAACAGTTGTATCTGGGTAGATTGCAATGCTTTCGCTTCTCAGGAAGTTTGCACCTCTCTGATCTTCAGCTACTGCTGCATCCATATCTCCCCATCTGTACGTATATTTCAGTTTACTGACATCCAGAAGTCTTTCGCTACCTACTCTGGAAGAAGCCGGTAAATACATAGACTCAAGAACTTCAGCGTACTCTACGTCAGGATATTTTGACGTGCTCCAGTGCAAAGGAATTTTCCAGTCTAATCTTTTAGTTCCGTCGAAACCATCATCTCTACCTCCAGCACCTTCAAGATACTCCTGATAAGGCGTTAAGTTTTCTTCTTTTTTAGCAAGATAAGCATAGTCTCCGATACCAGTTCCTCTGCCTCTACCGTCACCACCTTCACCGGCAGCTTCAGCAAGCATTGTTCGAGCAATAGAATCTCTTACATAATTAATGAACACTCTGTATTCTGCATTTGTAGTTTCAGCTTCATCCATAAAGAATGAAGATACAGTAACCGTTTTAAGAGGTGCTTTCTCTGGATTGTCTGTTAAGTCCTTATCAGACATACCAGCAATAAATGAACCTCCGGGAATAGCAACCATTCCGAATGGTCTTTCCGCTACAAATGACGATGTTTTTTCTCTAGGTATCAATTCTCCTTTTGTTCCTGGCTTCCCAACAGAAGAAGATCCACCACCTGAACAAGATACCGTTGCTACCGACGCAGACACTAATAAAAGAAATATCCTTTTCATGTTAATTTTTATAATTAAGCCGTAAATATATAATTTTTTTAAGAAACTTTTAAGATTTTTTTCAGAATAACGAAAAAAAACTAAAGTTATTTTATTTCCAAGTCTTTTTTTTACTCAACAGTAACAGATTTTGCCAAATTTCTTGGCTGATCTACATTTGCTCCTCTGTAAACTGCTATATAATAAGCAAGCAATTGTAAAGGAACTGATGCCACTATCGGAGAAAAACATTCTGACGTTTCAGGGATTTCTATCACATAATCTGCCATGGCGCTTACCTGAGTATCACCCTTATTCACAACGGCAACTACTTTACCCTTTCTCGCTTTGATTTCCTGTACATTACTTACAATTTTATCGTAATGACCTTTTTTAGGCGCTATAATTACGATAGGCATATTCTCATCAATCAGGGCAATAGGACCGTGCTTCATTTCTGCTGCAGGATATCCTTCTGCGTGAATGTAAGAAATTTCCTTTAATTTAAGAGCTCCCTCAAGTGCCGCAGGATAATTATAACCTCTTCCTAAATAAAGGAAGTTTGTAGCATTTATAAAATCTTTCGCGATTTCCTGAGTTAATTCGTGAGTTGCAGTTAAGACTTCCTCCACTTTTTTCGGAATAGCATCGAGTTCTGCAATAAGATTCATGAATTCTGCGTTCCCTAAATTACCGTTATGCTTCCCAAGTTTTAAAGCAATCATGCTTAAAATCGTAAGCTGAGCAGTAAATGCTTTTGTTGAAGCAACCCCAATTTCCGGACCTGCGTGAGTATAGGAACCCGCATCTGTAATTCTTGCGATAGATGAATCTACTACATTACAGATACCATAAATAAATGCACCTTTTTCTTTAGCCAGCTTTAAAGCTGCCATTGTGTCTGCCGTTTCACCAGACTGAGAAATTGCAATTACAACATCTTTATCTGTAATAATAGGATTTCTGTATCTGAATTCCGAAGCGTACTCTACTTCAACAGGAATTCTTGCAAATTCTTCAATTAAATATTCACCAATCAATCCGGCGTGCCATGAAGTTCCGCAAGCGATGATGATAATTCTGTTAGCATTTTTTAATTTCTCGATATGATCCCAGATTCCGGCCATTTTAATGATTCCTTCATCCACCAAAAGCCTTCCTCTCATGGTATCGTGGATAGATTTTGGCTGTTCGAAAATTTCTTTAAGCATAAAATGCTCGTATCCACCTTTTTCAATCTGCTCTAAACTTAATTTAAGCTCCTGAATTTCAGGCTCAATTTTTGAATTTTCAATAATTGTTCTGATGTCAACACCAGTTTCAAGAGAAATAGTGGCCATGTGACCTTCTTCCAGATAGATAGCTTCTTTTGTAAATTCTACGAAAGGAGACGCGTCAGAAGCGATGAAATATTCTTTATCTCCGATTCCGATAGCAAGAGGAGAACCTAATCTACCCACTACCAAAACTCCAGGATAATCTTCATGCATTACTGTGATTGCATAAGCACCGTATACTTCATTAAGAGCAAATCTCACTGCAGTAGGAAAATCTGTTTCAGTATTCAGATCCATAAAATACTGGATTAGGTTTACCAATATTTCTGTATCTGTTTCAGACTGAAAAGTGAAACCTTTATCAGTAAGCATTATTTTAATGGTATCATAATTTTCTATGATACCGTTATGAATAATCGCAATTTTACCGTTGTTTGATAAATGGGGATGTGAATTCCTGTCACTTGGAACACCGTGGGTAGCCCATCTTGTGTGTCCCATTCCAATTTTGGCAGTTCCTTTTAACTGACCTGCAATTCCCTCCAAATCATCTACTTTGCCCTTAGTCTTTTGAACGACAAGGCTGTGATCTGGCTTTTCAAGTACAATACCTGCACTGTCATATCCTCTGTATTCGAGTCTTCTCAGGCCGTTAATTACTATTTCGTAAGCATCCTGAAAACCTGTATATCCTACAATTCCGCACATAAACTACATGTTGTGTTTTTTATTTTAATTATTTTGATCCGTAAACTACTTTAACCTGGATTCTCTTTTCATTTGAAGGATCTGAACCTACAAAAACGATTCTCTCTCTCGCAAAAGGTCTCGTTGTAAGATTATACCCAGCCAGCGCTACACCATCGGATGCACGTAAAAACTGTGCAAGATCAATTTTGAAATATTTATCCGAAAAATCTTTTTGCTCAGTATCTTCAACAATATCCTTTAATGATTTTGTTACTGTAAATTCATAGTAAGCAGGATTTTTATCCAGATTAAAAGTCTTTATGTAAGCAAAGTTCGGTGCTCCACTAAGACTTGTAAGATCACTTGTAAAACTCGTTTTTTCTTTATTGGTTGTCTTGTCCAGATATCTTTGAACAATTGTGAGCTCGCTCGGCTTTAGTAGAGAATTATTCCAGTTTTGTTCATCTGTGTAGACTCTGATTTTTGCACTGAGAATAGCTGTCTTGTCGTTTTTAAAACGATCTCTTAAATCCTTAATTACTTCAGGTTTAAATTTAATACCAATTGACGGACCTCCCATACCCTGTGTATACAACTTAGGATGTCCATTGGTTGCGTCAGCACTGATTGCTGTTGTAAAAGCAGTTGGTCTTGTATATTTGTAGTATCCAGAATGCGCATTAGCCGAACCTATAGAGAACCCATAAGATGTCTGTGGTCTCGTGGTGGTTCCATTTTCAGTTTTGTCGTATTTATAATACATGATCACCTGCGTTCCTGCATCATTAGGATTGATGGAAAATAAATATCCGTCGTTGCCCTGCACAGAAACTTTCAACCCCCTGAAATATCTGATAAAACTTGCCATATCCTTCAATTCAGGCTGACCTTTTTTCGCAATAATTTTATTCTGGAAGAAAGTTTTATCTAAAGGGATTCTGATATCATTACTGGATGTAAATAATGTACTGTTATCTGCATCTTTTGTTATCGTAACAGTTTTTGCCAAACCGTTGAATACTTTTGAACCAAGCTCCTGAACTGCATCATAGTTTTTGTTTGAGTACACACTGTCTGTGAAACTACCCATAAACTCAGTAACTTCATGTACTTTTAAAGTAAGCGGGGTAATAGTTCCTCCAGTTTTTGTTCTTCCATATTTAGTTACAGGAATTGTTTTCAGCTCAAGTTTAGCGTCCACATTCCCGTTAGGATACACATAACTTTCGTTGGTTGTGGTTACCAGAGAATCTGAGCTCTGCTGAACAACCGGCTTTAAAACCATCACAACAGAATCTACAACAGCATTGGTTCCAAAATCCGGATCGTAAGCAGACATTCTTATTTGGGTAAAATAAGACGCTTCCTGACGTCCGAACTGCGGCTCGTTAAAAGCTCCGATTACGGCACTTCCTAAAGTACTGTAGTCTGCTCTCACTACATCACTGTTGTCTATATTGTAAGCGATAAGGTCGTAGGAAACCTCATTTCCGTTGGTTCCGTCATTCAAAAAAAGCTGTTCACCCAAGCTGTCGATTTCAGGCTCGCAATTATAAAGCACTGCACTCCCGAAAATCATCAGAGAAAAAACAGCAAATGCTCTTTTCATATTTTTAATCATTAAATGTATTTTTAATATAAAGTATTGATTGAATCTACATCAAGATACTCCGACTTTGCAGTGGAAGTTTCATTAAAAGCTTTATCCAGATTTTCATTTAAAAACTCGTCACCTTTTACAATGCTGTCTACGTAATCCATGCTTTCAATAACAAAACTCTCAAAACTTGGATTTTCTAACGATTTTAAATCTGAAATATTATCAAACTTCAGTTTTTCTGAAATAGCAGAACTTAAAGCTGCATTTTTTTCATTGTACACAGAAAGTACAATTTTGGCATCTTTAAAATAAGTGTCAGAACCGTAATATGTTTTAAGATAAACAGGCACAAAAGAAGCCATCCATCCATTCAGGTGAATAACATCCGGCACCCAGTTCAGTTTTTTAATGGTTTCAATGACACCTCTTGCAAAAAAGATCGCACGCTCATCATTATCTTCGAAGGCAGTTCCTTCATCATCGAAATAACTTTGTTTTCTCTTGAAGTATTCTTCGTTATCGATAAAATAAACCTGAAGTCTTTCCCCCGGTAGAGATGCTACCTTAATAATAAGAGGCTGATCAAGATCGTTGATAATTATATTCATTCCGGAAAGGCGGATCACCTCATGCAGTTGAAATTTCCTTTCACTTATCTGTCCAAATCTTGGCATAAAAACTCTTACATCATTGCCTTCATTGTGCATTTTAAGCGCCATTTTGTTTACCACCGAAGCTAAATTTGTATCTTCCTGATAAGGGTACATCTCTGTGGTAATGTACAGTATTTTCTGATTGGGCATAAATTATTTTCTATATTTAAAAATGCTATAATGTGCAAAATTACGAAAAAACATTCAACATTATTTTAATTAACATTTTTTTACGATAAAAGAGCGCGTTTGTGATAAACAAATCATCTCAATTACGCCAATATTTATTAATTTTGAATAAACTATTAAAGTAATATGGAAGTTTTAAAGAGCAGAAAAATTCTTCAGGATTTTATAGAGAGACAAAAAGAAATGGGAAAACGGATTGGTTTTGCACCCACGATGGGAGCATTGCATGACGGGCACCTTTCATTATATAAAGAAGCAAGAAAAGATAATGATCTTGTAATCTCTTCCATCTTTGTGAATCCCACACAGTTTAACAATCGGGAAGATTTGGCAAAATATCCCAGAAATATTGAAAGAGATCTTGAAATTCTGAAAAAATCCGGATTGGTAGATGCAGTATACATCCCTGAAGTTTCAGATATTTACCCTGAGCAGGCGAAAAGTAAAAAATATGATTTTGGAGGTATCGAAAATGAAATGGAAGGAAAATCACGCCCGGGACATTTTGACGGAGTAGGAACTGTGGTAGAAGAACTATTCAGACAGGTGAAACCGGATTGCGCTTATTTTGGCGAAAAAGATTTTCAGCAGCTTGCGATTATCAAAAAAATGACTCAGATGCAGAATCTTCCTGTAAAAATTATAGGAGTTCCCACCTACAGGGCTGATAACGGATTAGCTTTAAGCTCAAGAAACCAAAGACTGTCTGAAACCAGGAGAGAAGCATCTAAAGTAATTTATGAAACATTAAAAAAGGTGAAAACCTGGTTTAAAGAAGATTCTTACGAAATTATTAAACATAAAGTGCAGGATATTTTTGACGACCAACACAATATGCAGCTGGAATACTTTATGATAGCCGATGAAAAAAACCTCAAAGAAGCAGAATTTTTTTATGCAGACAGAGATTACAGAGCATTTATTGTGGTAGTAGTAGATGGTGTAAGATTAATAGATAATCTCCCTATGAAATAAAAAATCAAAGGCTTCCGGAAGGAGGCCTTTGAAACACCAAATCACAAAATATTAATATGAAAAAAATTTACTTTTCAGTAAACTCGTGACCCGGCTGGGATTCGAACCCAGGACCCATACATTAAAAGTGTATTGCTCTACCAGCTGAGCTACCGAGTCGGTCACGTTTATTAATGCCGTAAATATATAATTATTTTTATAAAACTTACAAGTTAACAAACATTTTTTTTGCTTGTGCCTGCGACTGGACTCGAACCAGCACATCCTTAGGAAACCACCCCCTCAAGATGGCGTGTCTACCAATTTCACCACGCAGGCAAAAAAATTACTTCAAAGTAATCATTTTTTGCTAGTGACCCGGCTGGGATTCGAACCCAGGACCCATACATTAAAAGTGTATTGCTCTACCAGCTGAGCTACCGAGTCGGTCACTTTATTATCAAGTTTTACGGTTAAGTAATATCCCTTGTTTTTAGTGGTGCAAAGATATAGCTTTTTTCGTTATCTCAAAACTTTTTTGCAAATTTGTTTAAAATAAATTCATGATAATTTCACTGGTTGGATACATGGGGAGCGGCAAATCTCACATTTCCAAAATCTTAAGCGACGAAATAAATTTTAAACTTTTAGACCTCGACAGAGAGATTTCTAAGCGTCTGAAAATGCCAATTCCCGAAATTTTTGAAAAAAAAGGAGAAATTTTCTTCAGGAAGAAAGAAAGAGAAGTTTTGGAAGAAATTCTGGTGACAGAAGAAAATACTGTTTTAAGCCTGGGTGGTGGCACGCCGGCTTATTATAATAATATGGAAATAATAAATCTCAATTCTAAAAGTGTATTCCTGAAGGCCAATATCGGAACTTTAGTTGCAAGACTTTCGAAGCAGAAAGAAAAAAGACCTCTGGTTGCGAACATTTCAGAAGAGGATCTTCCGGAATTTATTGCAAAACATCTCTTTGAGAGAAACGCTTTTTATTCCAAATCACAATTTGTAATTAGTACTGATGGTAAAAATCCTGAAGACATCGTTTCTGAGATAAAAGAAAAACTCTACCTGTGAGGTAAAGTTTCGGTAAATTAATCTTCTTTTTGGTCTTCAGAACCGGATTCTCCAAAGAAATCATCCCAATCTGTAAAATCAGGATCGATGTCATTCCCGGAATAACCGTCAATGTCACGGCGGTCTTTCTTGGTAGGTCTGCCCTCACCCTTTCCTCTGTAATAGTTTTGAGATTCACGGCGAAGCTTGAGCAATTCGATCTGTTCTTTATCTGTGATGTCTTTAATATGCAAAGGCACCAATTTGGCTCCCATTCTGCTTTTAGGAATTTGAAGAACCTTAATTTTATAATCGATCTGGTTTTTTCTGACCTGAATGACATCACCTTCTTTTACTTCTCTTGAAGCCTTTACCACAGCACCTCCAATGGTTACTCTGTTTTTTTTGATTTCATCTGCAGAGACTGTTCTCGTTTTATAAAACCGAATACTCCACAAAAATTTATCTATTCTCATTATTTTTTATACTTTTGTCGATAATTATCTGTAAAGTAAGTAAAGTTTTTAAAATGAAGAAAATATTTTTATATCTAATCGCTGGATCAATCACTTTTTCAGCCTGTAAAAAAGATGACGAGGTACAAACTTATAAAGAGCCGGATGACATCAATGTGCAGAATAATTATGATAATGAGGCCATCCAAAAGTTTCTGGAAAACAATTATATGGATTCCCGCGGAAACGTAAAGCCTTTCAGCAGTACTGATGCAGCTGATGACAATGAGACAAAACTGAAAGATTTGAACCCTCAGACTACTCCATCCGGTGCGATATATATTATCCGGGCAACAGGACAGCCTAATCCGGGAACTACAATTGGTGACACCGATGTGATGAGGATTATGATGAGAGCAAAATCTTATCTTGCCTCAAGCACAGACGGGAATGTCACGTTTATCACCAGCTCTACATTTTCAGGATTTTCGCCACTTGATGAAACAGGCAATCCGGTTTCAGATCCTATTTTTTATTATTCTAAAAAATCTACAAGAGATGTCAGCGGAAAACCAAGAAGTTATTATGAAATGGAAGGTTTTCAGGAAGCAATCAGAAAGTTTAAAGCTTTTGATCAGCCAGATTCTGAAAATTACAATCTTCAGGGGGTAATTATTGTTCCGTCAAGAGCGGCATACGCAAGAGATGAGCATTTTTCTTTCGGCACTCAGTATGCATCGCCATATAGAAATTCAACTTTTATATTTAATCTTCAGGTGTATAAAAGTACAGCGAGAACTGCAGCTCAGGATTAATATTTCAAAAATATATTTTACAAAAAATGCTTCGCCAATAACGAAGCATTTTTTTATTTAATCTGAAGCCGAATCCCGCACGCCCGGACCTGAATGGAGCTTGTCCTTGCGAGGAAGGAAGCAATCTGTTGTGAGATTGCTTCGTTTCTCGCAAGGACGGCGGGAATCCTTCTGCAAAGCTCAGGATAAATTAGGGAGGAAACAGGCGCATAAAAATTCAGACAACACTTTCTATTTTCTTACATTCCCAAGTATATCCGGGAAATAATGGTCTGAAAGGTGTTCAAACTCATCACCTCGCATAAACATTGAGGCATCAACTTCTTCGTAAGATTCTCTTCCTGCTGCAGCGATTAATTCGTTACACGTGTGTAGCGTATTTTTGTGGAAATGATACACTCTTTCCGCTTTATCGGTGACATCCAAACCTTTAATGAGCATTTTATCCTGTGTTGCAACACCCGTGGGGCAGTTGTTGTTATTGCATCTTAGCGCCTGAATGCAGCCTAAGGAAAACATAAATCCTCTGGCATTATTACACATATCCGCTCCCATTGCTACCGCTCTCAAAATGTCTAAACTTGTGAGCACTTTTCCGCTGGCAATGACTCTTAGTTTTTCTCTTAAATTATAATTTTTAAGTGTTCTGTTGACAAAAATGAGCGCGGGTTCTAAGGGCATTCCTACTCCATCAGAAAATTCTGGTGGTGCTGCGCCTGTTCCCCCTTCTGCTCCGTCAACTGTTATGAAATCAGGGTAAATTTTTAAAACATTCATCTGAAAGCAGATGTCTTCAAATTCTTTGGTATCCCCTATACACAGTTTAAATCCTACAGGCTTCCCTCCTGAAAGTTCACGTAAATTCTGCACAAATTTTAATAAACCTGCACCATCAGAAAAAGACGAGTGCGATGGCGGTGATAAGATTGTTACTCCCGGCTTTACGTGACGGATTTTTGCAATCTCCGGCGTATTTTTCACTCCGGGCAAAACTCCACCGTGACCCGGTTTTGCGCCTTGAGAAAGTTTAATCTCAATCATTTTGACGTTGGGAAGAGTCGCATATTGCGTAAACAGATTAGGATCGAATTTCCCTTCTTCATCTCTGCATCCAAAATATCCAGTTCCAATTTGCCAGCAAAGATCTCCGCCTTCCAAATGATGGGGCGAAATACCGCCTTCACCTGTGTTATGATAAAAATTTCCTTTTTTAGCACCTCTGTTTAAAGAAATCTGAGCTCTGTCGCTCAACGCACCAAAACTCATCGCTGAAATATTAAAAAGTGACGCGTGATAAGGTTGCGTACACTGTTCGCCACCCACCCAAACTCTCGGCAGTTCTTCTTTCGGTGATTTCGCATAGATCGAATGTTTTATCCCTTCATATTTTCTGTGATTTACTTCAAGCTGAGTCCCAAAAGGCATTGTATCACTTAAATTTTTTGCACGTCTGTATACTGCTGAACGCTGATTTCTCGGAAACGGTTTTCCGTCTGTTTCTCTTTCGATAAAATACTGTTGCATCTCGGGAGAAATTCCTTCAAAGAAATATCTGAAATATCCTAAAACAGGGAAGTTTCTAAGGATAGCATGTTTAGTTTGATAGGTATTGTAAACTCCCAGCGCATAAACTGCTGTTAAAAATATCGGTATCCAGTAGTGAGCTTTGATGAGCAGCGCAATAATCCAGGTTGCAATGACCAACACCAAACCCCAAGATAAAAACTTATCTCTCATAAAAATGTAGATTTAAAAAGTTAAAAAATAAAAATAGTGGAAATACAGCAAAAAGACTATGCTTTTGCTAAAAAACTTTCGTAAGACGATTGCACAGATACCGTGCCATCTGACAGGATTTTCTCTAAATTTAAAAATTCAATCTGATTTACGAAAGATTCGTCAAAATCTTTCTGCACTCTCACATAATTTTCTGTGAAGCCGTACATTTTTCCGTCTTTATTTTCGTGTTCCCATAGTACGGGTAATGTTTGACCGAGCTGGCTTTGGTAGAATGACATTTTCTTCTTCTCTGAAAGAATTCTCAGCATTTTGTTGCGTCTTTTTCTCTCCGGAATCGGTACTGCGCCATCCATTTCCGAGGCTTCGGTATTTTCTCTTTCGGAATACGTAAAAACGTGTAAATAACTTATCGGAAGTTCATTCAGAAAATTATAAGTTTCCATGAATAATTCTTCCGTTTCTCCCGGAAAACCCACGATGACGTCAACGCCAATTGCTGCATGAGGCATCACCTCACGAATTTTGCTCACTCTCTCGCTGTATAATTTCGTCATGTAACGGCGCTTCATTTTTTTCAGTAAATCATCGCTTCCAGACTGCAGCGGAATGTGGAAATGCGGAACAAAACTTCTGCTTTTCGAAACCAGTTCGATGCTTTCATCCTTCAGAAGATTCGGTTCTATCGATGAAATACGGATTCTTTCTATGCCGTTAACCTCATCCAGTTCTTTTATTAAATCTAAAAAAGTATGCTCGTGTCTCTTGTTTCCAAATTCACCTTTACCGTAATCGCCAATGTTGACGCCGGTTAAAACTATTTCTTTAATGCCTCTTGCTGCAATTTCTTTTGCATTTTTCAAAACATTTTCGATGGTGTCTGAACGGGAAATCCCTCTGGCTAAAGGAATTGTGCAGTAGGTACATTTGTAATCACAACCATCCTGAACTTTCAGAAAAGCTCTGGTTCTGTCGCCAATAGAATAACTTCCTATAAAAAAATCAGTTTCTTCAATTTCACATGAGTGCACAACACCTTCGCTTTCAGACTTTTCCAAATCATCCAGATAACTCAGAATGTTGAATTTTTCTTTGGCTCCCAAAACCAAATCCACTCCTGTAATCTGAGAAATTTCTTCAGGTTTGAGCTGAGCATAGCAACCGACAATCACCACCAAACCTTCCGGATTGGCTTTCATCGCTCTTTTTACATGAAGTTTACATTCGCGGTCTGCATTTTCTGTAACTGAACACGTATTGATTACATAAACATCTGCTCTATCATCAAAACTCACCTTATCGTAACCAGCATCTGTTAATTGACGGGCAATAGTAGATGTTTCTGCAAAATTTAATTTACAGCCAAGGGTATGAAATGCGGCAGTTTTGTGAATATGAGACATTTAAGACGATTAAAAATTGTGGATGCAAAGATAATCAATTTAATATGAATTCTAAATTGATTGTATTGTTCCGAGGCGAAACGGATTTCCGGACTGGAGAATTTTAATATTAAAAACAATCACTTTCCTGCAAATCGCTGATGCATTGTTCTCTGATGTTCCAGATTTCATCTAAACTGTAGGGAATTTTCTCTTTGAGAATCCAGTTTCTGAGAAAATTTTTGTGAAAAGCAATTTTCTGGTCAAAAATTTCATTAAACTCTATTTCCTTTTCAATCAGTATTTTATTTTTAAACTGACTGTAGTTTGAACCGGGTTTGGTAAAATCAAAATATTCATCATCGATTTTCAGGTAATTGTGAGCTTCCGGAATGTAATTCAGATTAAATTTTTCTAAAGTTTTTTTAATTTTTCCGGTGTAGTAAGCATCCATTTTGAAGATACCGAGAATTAATTTCACATCAGACAGATTGTTTTCTAAAGCCAGTTTTCGCAGGGTTGCGTGTTTCGTGCTACAGGTTCCGCCCAAATCATCAAAGACACATTGGATGTTATTTTTATCTGAATTTCTTTTGTATGGCAGTTTAGAAATGTATTGACAGGCGTCTCGAAAATCTGAGATATTTCTCTCTAAAAACAGATCAGAAATAATTTTTCCGCTCTTATCTATGTTAAAATTTTTCATTCAGATAAATAATTTTCAGACTTTCGCTAATGTATCAAACCAATATTTGCTAAAACCAATATAGTATTTTTCACGTATATAACAGTAAATTGCCGCCTATGAATTGTAAGATAAGCCATTTTATGCAGGATTTGAACTCCCTAAGTCTTCAAGAACTTGAAAAATGGTTTACTGATGAAACTGTAATCTGGATTCCGCCCGCTAAAGAGATTTCCGGGAAAACCCGTATATTGGCTTTATTCAGAGCTATTTTCAGAAGATATGAAAATATAGAATGGAGTGTTTCTGAAATTTTCAGTTTAGGAAATGATAAATACTTCTATCTTACTGATTCTCTGGGAAATCTTTCAGGAAGAGATCCTTACAGAAATCAGATTTGCACACTTATACAGTTTTCAGAATCCGGTAAAATTTTATATCTGTCAGATTATTTCAAGGACACCGAAACATTCAGTTAAAAAGCCATCTCTAACGAAATGGCTTTTATCAATTAATTGTAATATTATCACTCCCGGTTTTTAAGTAAAATCCATCCTGAGTATTTTACAGGTGTATTGTTTCTTTTCGGCTCATTCCATGTGAATGAGAACCAGTAATTTCCGGTAAGAATGTTCTTGTTTCCTGCGGTACCATCCCATTTGTAGTCATTAAACCTGTCTGCTGTGAAAAGTTTATTTCCATACCTGTCATATACCGTGAATACGAGATTTGTTTTGTAAGCCAGTGCAGAATAATCTACAAAATCATTCAGCCCGTCACCGTTTGGTGTAATGGCATTAACGATGTTTGGAACTGTAATTTCTATTTCAACTTCCTCACAATCATTGGCATCTTTCACATAGACAGTCTGTTCGCCTCTTTTCACACCCGTAAATATGTTAGAATCCTGCCAGTTTACGCCATCCATAGAGTATCTGTAAGGTGCTTTTCCTCCGGAAACATTTATAACAACTTTCTGAAAAGTAATATCAATACTGGTAATTACAGGTTGTGTGTATGGTAAAACTTTTACATTCTGAAGAGCAAAACAGTTTCCGGACTGAAGAATCACCGAGTAAAGTCCAACAGGAAGACCAGAAACCGCCTGCGTAGTTGCCCCTGTACTCCACTCATAAGAATCGAAACCAGGCCCTGCGTCTAAGGTAGCACGGTCATCAATACAGATGACCTGGTCTTTCAGAACTGTAGAATATTTCGGAGGTAAAACAGTTAAAGTAATTTTATAAATGGTATAGCAGTTTACATTATCATAAACCCCCAGATACACTACTCCATTTCCTGAAACGTATGTGTTAGCCGGAGAGATCTCATTGCTTCCTGCCTGTGCATCTGCCAGTGACGGATAATATTTTTTTACCGCTCCCGGCAAAGTAGTTACGCTGGCAAGAGTAAGATTAAATGTTCCTGTATTGGGAGTACCCGGATTTCCGCAGGATTCTAAAGTTAAATTAACGGTAGAGTATTTTGGCGGAACCACTTTCAACGTAATTTTTACAATATTGAAACATCCGGAAACATCAGAAACTTTTACATAAGCAAAACCATTTGCAGAGAGATAAGCCGTGCCCGGAATAATTTCGTTGGTACCCGTCTGGGCACTTGCAAGGGAAGGATAATATTTTTTACTCACTCCAGGCTGATTGGTTACATTGGCAAGAGTTAGATTGAAAGTTCCGATATTTGGCGTACCTACATTCGGGCAGACTTCTAAACTTCCGTCATAAGCCGTTATTGCCCCCTGTTTAAATTTAAATTTCCCTATCTCCCTGCAGAAATTGATGGGGTTTGTAGGATTCAGGGGATCCTGGTAATGTACGCTGTAATAATAAACGGAAGTAGTATTTACCGCAACTGGAGCTATAATTGGGTTTGCTCCTGAAATTGCATCGTTTTGATTATTGTGATAAGAAACAACAAAATTGCTGTTTCCATTTAAAATTCCCGGTGTTAAAGAGCTGAAATTAAAAACCGTTGGGTTTGTACAGATTAAAATCTCTCTTGGATCAGAAGGATTTAAGGCAGGAACGCCTGGCGGCACAAGAGGAAACTGCAGTATTGCAGGATCTGTAAACGGTGAGGCCAGCGAAGCTGTTCCTCCCCAAGTGAGCGTGAAAGGTGACACATTGGTACTTGCACCTCCCTGAAAATTATCTAAGTACAAAAAATACGTTTCACCGGCAATCACATCCATATATTTGCAATACGGGATAAGAGATCCACCCGCAGCAGTGGTGTTGGTATTAGTCATATTCAAACCGGTATCCGGGCTTACCCCAATTACTGTTGCAGCATTGCACCGGATGGGGAAACCTAAACTTCCACACGTTGTGTTGGGGCCATAGACCGCCCAGTCATAATCTACTGTAGGATCTGCAGGATTGATCACGAACGTAAGTGTTCCACTGGTTGCAATTTTAAATTTATACCAGATAGAATTGTGCTCACCCGTGCTGAGACAATCGCCCAGAGTTTCGTTGATGTTTCCGATGCCTGTGGGACTGTATGTAATGCTGGAGTTTCCGCATACACCTAAAGCGGTAACGCAGTCTCCCTGAGAATAATAGAAATTTGAAATGATGATTAAGAGAAACAGTACAGTTTTTTTCATACCCCAGTGTATTAGTTCGTATCAAATTTAAACAAATATTTAAACCTTTGCAATAAAAGCGGTAGAATTTTGAATGTAATCCCTTAATTTTTAATAAATAAACAAATTTTAAGATTTAATACTGATCATATTCCCACAAAGATTCTCAAGATGAAAAATTTTGTGAAACGGACTTTTAACTTCATCCAGATTTTCTTTGTTCTGTATAAAAGTGTAGCGCGAAGCCAGCGAATTCATATCAGAAACAATCACGAGCCAGCATTCATCCACAGAAGTATCATAATATGGGAATTTTTCGTTTTTCTTTTCAATTAATTCTAGTATTTTTTCTGAACACAGTTCGTCAAAAAGATTCAGATTATACTCGTGAGTGATAAAAACATTGCGTCTGTGGGAAGATTTTCTAATATTCCTGACGCAGCCCAGCGGCTTATTTTTCAGTATGCTTTTGTAGATATCTACGATGATTTCTTTTTGAGATTCCTGATGATCTAATTTTAAATGTTGGTTAAATTCCAAAAAATAAACACCACGATATCTCGTAGTGTCTTTCTGTTCCAATAATATTTCTGCCTGACGGAAAATTTTGTTAAGGCTGCTTTCTACCTTTTTCATTTCCAGATGATTGATTACTTCAGTAAGCTCTATTCCTATTTTTTTGTCGTTTAATTTCGCAATAAAATCCGGACTTTCACAAATCAGATTTTCAAATTTCATATCCGGGAAATGGTGCATAAAAGAGTTGAGGAGCAGGATCTCGGCTTTCTTTTTGTACTTCTCACGGTCATGCAGAGAAGAGGCATCAATACTGCGGTGATACTTTTCAATAGGCTTCTTCTTAAGATGTCTGTTGAGATGATACAAACTGAGATTTTTCACAAGATCTTCATCGGAAAAAGTCTTTTTCATGAGTTTAGATTTTAGCAGGATTACAAAACTGACTCAGACATAAACATTTTGATTATCAAAAATTTACAAGCTAAATGTAGTGATTTTTTTAATTGGAATGATTGTAAAATTTTAAATTATTAATTAATTAACAATCGATTTATTTTCGATAATAATTACATTTGTTCAATATCTAACAATTTATTAACACAAAATGGATTTTAAAAACTTCAAAATTCCCTACGCGGTAAACCAGCAGTACACAAAAAAAGTTGCCTATTTTTCAATGGAATTTGCCATTGAGCAGGTTCTGAAAATATATTCAGGAGGTTTAGGATTTTTAGCAGGATCCCACATGAGGAGTGCTTACAATCTCAAGCAGGATTTGGTGGGAATTGGTATTCTATGGAAATTCGGCTATTACGATCAGGCAAGAAATCATGATCAGACGCTCCAGCCCACCTGGACGAAGAAAATGTACAGCTTTCTGGAAGATACAGGCATCAAATTTCAAATTGAAATTCACAGCGCGCCGGTTTGGGTAAAGGCTTTCTATCTTGATCCTGAGATTTTCAACACCGCTCCTATGTTTTTCCTGTCCACAGATGTGCCGGAAAATGATCATATTTCCAAAACGATTTCGCACAAACTTTATGACGCCAATGAATCTACAAAACTGGCTCAGTACATTCTTCTCGGCAAAGGCGGTGCGAGGCTTTTGGAAGAAATAAATTTAGACAGAGATATTTATCATCTGAATGAAGCTCACGGTTTGCCGGCAGCTTTCCATTTGCTGAAAAGATTTAATGGAGATTTAAAAAAAGTGAAAGAAAAACTGGTATTCACAACCCATACGCCCGAAGAAGCCGGAAATGAAAAACACAACCGCAGACTTTGCCACGAAATGTCTTATTTTTCAGGTCTGAGTCTGGAAGAGGTAAGCAAAATTGAAGGCTCTGAAGATGAGCGTTTCAATCACTCACTTTGTGCTTTGAAAATGGCAAAAATCGCTAACGGAGTTTCTCAGCTGCACGGCGAAGTTTCCCGCGAAATGTGGAGCAAATACGATGGCATCTGCGAGATAAAATCAATCACCAACGCTCAGGAATTCAAGTACTGGAGTGATAAACCGCTGTACAATGCAAAGGATGAGAACAACGAAACCATGTTTGATTACCGCAAGAAACTTCTGAAAAAAAGACTTTTTAAAATTGTGGCAGACCAAACAGGAAATCTTTTCGACCCTAATGTCTTCACAATTGTCTGGGCGAGAAGGTTTGCAGGTTACAAAAGAGCAGATCTGCTTTTGCATGATAAATCGAGGTTTTATTCACTTTTAAATCATTCAAAATATCCTATACAGGTTATTTGGGCAGGAAAACCGTATCCGATGGATTATTCTGCAATTTCTACTTTCAATTCTCTGGTAGAAGAAAGCAAGAATAATAAAAATATGGCAGTTTTAACGGGTTATGAATTAGCTTTAAGCAAATCTTTAAAACAAGGTTCGGATTTATGGTTAAACAATCCACGTGTGCCGAGAGAAGCTTCAGGAACTTCTGGTATGACAGCTTCTATGAACGGAAGCGTTAATCTTTCTACCGATGACGGCTGGATTCCTGAATATGCAAAACACGGAGAAAACTCTTTCGTTGTTCCAAAAGCAGATTATGCCAATATGAGCATTTACGAGCAGGATAATTATGATTTGAATAAACTCTACGAGATTCTTGAGAAAGAAATTCTTCCGACGTATTACGACAGTCCGGATAAGTGGAGAAAAATTCAGTACAACGCTATGAATGATGTAAAAGATCAGTTCAATTCTGACCGTATGGCCGATGAATATTACAAATTGCTGTATAATCTTGAGATTGAGGTTAAGGCTGAGGCTTAGGTTGAGATTTAGGTTGAGACAGAGAAAATCTTATAAATAAATGAGCCCGAATATTTTGTTCGGGCTTTTGTTATCATGTTGATGATTTTATCTTTTAGAGTCCTGCTTTGGCTATTGAAACCGCAATTTCATAAACATTGGCATGTTTAAGATACTTTGAACGCTCTCTTGAAGTCACAGATTCAAACTGATCATTTTTTAAAACTACAATTGGATCCTCTGCATTTTCAATTTCAAAATTTGCCAGATATCTCTCGTCTGGTGGAGACTGATTCAGTTTTGCTTTTATCTTCTGCAGCTCGTCTGCGTATTGTTTAAAACCTTCGTCGGATGAGTGTATAAATTTATATTCCGGTCCTGCATCCACAAAATAATGCAGTTTTTTTTCAATTAAATCTGCTTCAGAAGTTTCTACGGGATTATCATTTCCATCTTTAAAAGCCACTTCCACCAGTTTTCCGTTTTTTTCTTTCGCATAAAGTTCGGCAGCATTAAAGTCTGCAAAACCTGTATAGAGAACTTCATTCGTAAGTTCGTATCGGTTGAGTTTATTTTCTTTATTTGTTTCCATAATTACTTTTTTAATTAAGATCATCATTCAATTTTTTTGCCAAAAACAAAGTTTGAATATTCATTCTTCAACATTTTATTAAAATCGTTATATTTGGAATCCTTTTATTTTAAAAATGAAAAAACTTATACTTACCCTCAGCATCGCTGCTGTTTTCCAAAGCTTAAATGCCCAGGAAATTACCTTAGACAAAATATACTCAGGCTACTACCGCGGAAAAGGAATTGCAGGAATTGCATCCATGAAAAACGGTGACAATTATCTGGTCATCGAGCAAGGTGGCATTGCTAAATATTCTTACAAAACCTCCCAAAAAGAAGGAAACTTGGTAGAGGGTCAGTTCGAAAGCTATGAATTTTCTGATGATGAATCTAAAATTCTTTTGCTCAAGGAAAGTCAGCCCATTTACAGACATTCTTTTTTAGGAAAATACGATATTAAGGATTTAAAAACAGGCAAAACTGTTAGTCTGAATGAAGGAAAAGCCGTTCAGGAGCCAAGATTTTCTCCAGATGCGACCAAAATTTCTTTCATTGTTGACAATAACTTGTTTTATCAGGATTTAAATTCAGGAAAAATCACTCAGATTACGCAACATGGTGTAAAAAATAAAGTACTGAACGGTTTGGCAGACTGGGTTTACGAAGAAGAATTTGGTCATGCAAGATTATATGAATGGACGAAAAATTCAGCAGATATTTTATTTGTAAAACTGGTGGAAACTGATGTTCCGGAAATTTACATTCCAATGTATGGGAAATCGCTTTATCCAACGGAAATGCGTTACAAATATCCGAAAGCAGGAGAAAAAAACTCAGTTGCGACCGCACATATTTATCAGTTATCCGACGGAAAAAAGACCAAAGTAAACTTAGACAGTTTTAAAAATTATTACATTCCGAATGTGATTCAAACTTCAAATCCGGATGAAATCGTTTTAATTACTTCACAGAGAACTCAGAATGCATCGGATGTTTTAAAAGTGAACACCAAAACCGGACAGGCGACAAAACTGTTTACCGAAACCGATGAAAAGTGGATTGATACTGATAACGTAACTTTAGAATTCATGGAAGACAATTCTTTCCTTTGGGCTTCCGAAAGAGATGGTTACAGACATTTGTACTGGTATGACAAAGATGGTAAACTGAAAAAACAAATCACAAAAGGAAACTGGGAAGTTACTGAATATTACGGATTTAATCCAAAAACAAAAGAAGTTTTCGTTCAGACAACAGAAAAAGGAAGCATCAACAAAGTCGTTTCTAAAATCAATATCCAAAACGGAAAATCTCAGTTGATTTCCAATGCAGAAGGAAACAACGCTGCAAATTTCAGCAAAAACTATAATTATTTCATTGAAACCTCTTCTACCGTTGCAAAACCTTACACTTTTGTTTTAAAAGACGGTAATGGAAAGCAACTGAAAGAACTTCAGAACAACGAAGCTCAGCTTCAAAAACTGCAGCAGGATAATTTTACGGTAAAAGAATTCATCACGATTCCCAACGAAGCCGGAGATCAGATGAACGCATGGATTATCAAACCTAAAAACTTTGATAAAAACAAGAAATATCCATTGTTCATGTACCAATATTCCGGTCCGGGCTCGCAGCAGGTTTCCAATTCGTGGGATAATGGAAATACGTTCTGGTTTGAAATGCTGGCTCAGAAAGGTTACATCATTGCTTGTGTAGACGGTCGAGGAACTGGTTATAAAGGTGCAAAATTTAAAAAAGTAACCTACAAAAACTTAGGAAAGTACGAAATCGAAGATCAGATTACTGCCGCAAAATGGTTTGGAAATCAATCGTATATCGACAAATCAAGAATCGGAATTTTCGGTTGGAGTTTTGGTGGATATATGGCGAGTTTAGCATTAACAAAAGGTGCTGATGTTTTCAAAACAGGAATCGCTGTGGCACCGGTGACGAACTGGAGATATTACGATTCTGTTTACACCGAAAGATTTTTACTGACTCCACAGGAAAATCCGGCTGGTTATGATGACAATTCGCCTACAACTTATGCAAGCCTTTTGAAAGGAAAATTCCTTCTAATCCACGGAACAGCTGATGACAACGTACATTTCCAGAATTCTATGGAGTTTTCTGAGGCTTTAATTCAAAACAAAAAACAGTTTGAATTTATGGCTTACCCGGATAAAAACCACGGAATTTACGGTGGACAGACAAGACCGCAACTCTATCAGAAGATGACAGATTTTATTCTGGAGAATTTGTAGGGAGATGGAAGTTGGAGGATGTAAGATAAAAAATTCCGAATCTCAGATTGAGGTTCGGAATTTTTGTTTAGTAACTATGGGAGCTTTTATTATCGATAATCGCAACTAAGAAAATCATATTATTAACATCTTGATAAATCAAGGAATTATTTTTATCTATAAAACACTTTCTGTAGTTTAAGAGTTTAGATTTTGGACAAATTTCTTTATGAATTTGCAATCTTAAAATCAATTTATCAAATCTAATTTCAAAATTTTCAATTTCTTTAATGGTCCATTTTTCTAATAAATAATCTAAAACCTGCAGAGCTTCATCAGACCAAACAACATCCATCATTTCGATCTTTCCAAAAGGTATTGTTTAATTTTTCTTTTAGCCTCTTCATGAGAATGCGTTCTTCCATTTTTAATATCGTCAATCCCTCTCTCAATCGACTGTTTTTGAGAATCTGTCAAATGATCAGCCCAATCTGTTTCGATTTTTGCTTTAGATTTTAAAAGATCAATATAGTCATTTACTTGTCCAAAAAATTCTTTTGGAAGTGATCTCAGATTTTTTTCTATTTCTTCAATTGTAATATCCATGTCACTTAAATTTTACTCAAAGTTAATAAAATTCAAATATTGTTTTAAAAAAATTATATTTGTGAAATTGTAAAAAATCTATTCATGAAAACCAAACATCCAAAAGGATTACCCTTTTTGTTTTTCACAGAAATGTGGGAGCGTTTCGGGTATTATTTAATTCTCGGAATTTTTGTTCTTTACGTCATCGAACCTACAGGTCTAAAAGGTGGCTTAGGTCTTCCCGACAAAACTGCTGACGATATTTTCGGAACTTACATTGCCTTGACATATCTCACTCCTTTTATCGGTGGATTTTTGGCCGACAGAGTTTTAGGATATATTAAATCTATCTACCTCGGCGGATTCCTGATGGCTGCAGGTTATATCGGAATGGGGGTTTTCAAAGACTTAACTCTATTTTACTCATCATTAGCTTTAATTATTATTGGAAATGGATTTTTTAAACCAACCATTTCAACATTACTCGGAAATCTTTATTCAGAAGAACCTTACAAAGCCAATAAAGATTCCGGCTATAATATTTTCTATATGGGAATCAATATTGGTGCATTTATCTGCAACCTTATTGCTGCTTTTATGCGAAACAAATATGGCTGGGGCGAAGCTTTCATCACTGCCGGAGTTGGTATGCTGATCGGCATGGTCATCTTTACGATTGGAAGAAAACATTATATCCATGCTGCGCAGATGAAACCCGTGCAGGAAGGCGATACTAAACTTTCTGAAATTTTAATGAAGGTATTTTTGCCGGCAATTTTATTTGGAGTAGTTGGATGGTTTGTTCCAGGCAGCATTTTTGGAAGCGACAGTACAGACGCCTTTATTTTCGCCTGCGTTCCTGTAATTTATTTTTACGGTTCACTGTATTTCAAAGCTAAACCAAATGAAAAAGCAGCCATCGGAGCCCTATTATCCGTATTTATGATCAGTATGTTTTTCTGGGCGGTTTTTAAACAAAACGGAACAGCTTTGACGAGATGGGCGAATTATTATACTGACAGAAGCGTTTCCACTTCACTGGAAAAACCTTTAGAAAAAATTTACATGGTAGACGGAAAAGGTTATGAAACCAAAGAAGTTCCTGTTTATGATGATCAGTATCAATCGCAAAAAGACAAGAACGGAAAAGCCATCAAGGAACAGGGAAAGGATGTTTATTTTAAAAATATTTCACCTGAAAAAAGGGCAACATTAGAAGCAAATCCCGAAAGCAAACTATTTCTTTACAACACAGAACTCTTTCAGTCTATCAACCCGTTTTGGGTTATTGCTTTGACACCGGTTATCGTTGGTTTCTGGGCATTTTTAAGAAGAAAAGGAAAAGAACCGCTGACACCAACAAAGATCGTTTTAGGACTTTTCATTTCTGCACTTTCTTGTTTGGTCATGGTTCTGGCAGTTTCAGCGGGAGAAAACGGAGCGGTAAAAGTTTCTCCGTGGTGGCTGGTCGCGAGTTATGGTGTAATTACGGTTGGTGAACTTTGTCTTTCGCCGATGGGACTTTCATTTGTCTCAAAACTTTCTCCGGCAAGACTTACAGCACTGATGATGGGCGGATTTTTCCTTGCCAACTCTGTCGGAAACAAACTTTCGGGGATTCTGGCAAGTACCTGGTACAGCTACGAGAACAAGTCTAACTATTTCTTGGTTAATTTTGGATTGTTGATTTTCGCAACGATATTAGGTCTCTTCATGCTCAAAAGGCTGAACAGGATTATGAAAGATAGCGGACATTAAAATTTAATAATACAAATATCTGAAGCTGTAGATTGATCTGCAGCTTTTTTGTTTAAAATAAAAATTAAAACTTGCCAAAAACCCAAAAAAAACTATATTTGTGGGTCTTAACAAAAATTTAACAAGTATATATGGATACAGCAGTTCAGTCGAAGGCCAAACATCCAAAGGGATTATGGGTATTATTCGGAACCGAAATGTGGGAGCGTTTCAATTTCTACGGAATGAGAGCTCTTCTAACGCTCTTTATGGTAAATTCTTTACTTATAAGAGAAGCCGATGCAGCAATCATTTATGGTGGATTTTTAGCACTTTGTTATTTAACTCCACTTTTAGGTGGATTTATCGCTGACAAATACATCGGAAACAGAAATGCAATCTTGATCGGTGGATCTTTGATGGCAATTGGTCAGTTTTTACTGTTCATCAGTGCATCAACCTTCTCTGCGAATATCGACGGAGCTAAAATGTTTATGTGGCTGGCTTTATTTATTATCATATTTGGTAATGGATTTTTTAAGCCAAACATTTCATCAATGGTGGGAAGTCTGTATCCAAAACAGGAAAAATCTAAATTAGACTCTGCGTTTACGATTTTCTATATGGGAATCAACATCGGAGCATTTTTAGGACAGTTTATCTGCCCTTACGTTGGTGACGTGAAAGATGCTGCGACAGGAGTACGTGATATTTTTGCATTCAAATGGGGTTTCCTTGCCGCTTCAATCGCAATGGTAATAGGTACAATCACATTTTTTATCCTAAAAAACAAATACGTTGTAACTCCGGAAGGGCGTCCAATTGGAGGTTTACCTAAAAATAATTCTAGTGAAGATTTTGAAGAGGGTGAAACTCAGACTGCAAAATTTACTGGTGGAGCTTTAGGAATTACAGGAGGTCTTTTTGTTGTATTATTCTTTGTTTTCAGATATCTTTTGGTGGGTGAATTCGGATTCAACTCTGTAGAAATGGGGCAGATGATTAAAGGAATTATTTATCCCTTCATTTATGCAGCCGGTATTTCATTGGCGTTTCTTATCATGTCTTCGGCAGAAAACAAGATTGAGAGAAGCAGAATCTGGGTGATCTACATCGTTTCATTCTTCATTATTTTCTTCTGGGCAGCATTCGAGCAGGCAGGTTCATCATTAACGTTTATTGCCGATAACCAGACTGACAGAAATATTTTCGGATGGAATATGCCGCCATCAATGGTACAGATTTTCAACGGAATTTTCGTTGTATTATTAGCAGTTCCTTTCAGTTTATGTTGGGATAAATTAAGAGCTAAAGGCAAAGAACCGGTTTCACCAATGAAGCAGGCAATGGGATTAGCTTTAATTGCTTTAAGTTATTTCATCATCGCATACAATGTAAAAGATCTTGGAAATTCAGGACTATTGGCTATCAAATGGTTGATGCTACTGTATTTCATTCAGACTTGTGGTGAGCTTTGTCTTTCACCAATCGGTTTGTCTTTGGTTGGAAAATTAGCTCCAAAAAGATTTGCTTCATTGCTTTACGGAGTATTCTTTATTTCAAACGCAGCAGGTTATGCGTTAGCTGGATCTTTGGGTGCACTTATTCCTGCAACAGGTGATAAATTTAAAAAAGCTGAAGAAATCGGAGTGAATCTACAGGAAGTACTGGATAAAAAAGTAACCTTAAATCCAACTCAGGTTGCCGCTTTCGAAAAAGCACAGTTACCTTTGGAAAATCCTACTTTCGCCGGGTTTGAAATCCACAATCTATTTGAATTCTTCATGGTATTCGTGGTTTTATGTGGAATTGCAGCAGTAATTCTTGCATTGATCTCTCCAATTTTAAAGAAAATGATGCACGGCGTAAACTAATTCCGTGTTTCCAAAATAATTATCTTAAACCTCTGATTTTTCAGAGGTTTTTTTTTACATTCGTATTACGGAAGTTTCTGAATATTCTTTGTTTCAACATGTAAAGCTCAAATGCGCAAAAGATGTATAATTAAAAATAATCATCCTCCGGGACAGAATACGTTTTTGAGCTTGATCAGAAAGATAAAAAATCGGAACCGTAAAAGATTTTAAAATTACTTATTACTCATTATTTACTACTCATGAACCTAACCCTCGACGAAATCCATAATTTCAAAGGAAAATATCCAAAACAAATCTGGTCACTCTTTTTCTCTGAAATGTGGGAAAGATTCTGCTTCTACGGAATGCGCGGAATGCTGGTTTTCTTTATGATTTCACAATTGAATTTCCATGAAAAGGCAGCCAATCTACAGTACGGTGCAACTCAGGCATTTGTATATGCATTCACGTTTGTTGGTGGACTTTTCGCTGATAAAATTTTAGGATTCAGAAAATCGCTGTTTTGGGGAGGCCTTCTGATGATTGTCGGTAGTTTAATTCTAGCCGCAGATCCACATCAGTTTTTCTTTTTGGGAATCGCTTTCACCGTAGTTGGAACAGGTTTTTTCAAACCCAATATTTCCTCAATGGTTGGTCAACTTTATAAACCAAACGATTCACGAGCCGATGCTGGATTTTCACTTTTTTATGCCGGAATAAACCTTGGTGCTTTGCTGGGTGGCTATTTGTGTATTGCCATTGGCAAGGGTGAACTGTTCGGCAGCATTATTCCTGAAGGCATAAGATGGAATGTTGCTTTTGGCTTGGCTGCAATTGTTATGGTGATCAGTTTGATCAATTTTGTATTTACGCAGAAAAGTTTAGGAACAATTGGTTTGGAACCTGAATTGGTACAGCTTTCAATAAAGAAAAATGTTAAAAAGTTTGGCATCATTGCAATTCTTGTCTATTTATTTATGGCAAGAATGTTTGTCAGATTTTTAGACAGCAGCATCTTTAAAGATGATGCTGTGAAAATTGTTTTAAGTCTCGTAGCTTTTACTGCTATATTTGCTGCAACATCTTATCTGATTTATTTGGGAGGGAAATTTTTAAAATATGCCGTCTATCTTATTTCTCTGGCATTAATTCCTGTGATCATGCTCATGGTTTCCGTTCCTGAATACACCGATTATTTTATGTGGACAGTGGGACCGCTGACATTGATTTATCTGTTTTACGAAATGTCTAAAGTAACTGCAGCCGAAAGAAATAAACTTTGGGCAGCTCTGATTTTTATTATATTTTCAATCCTTTTTTGGGGAATATATGAGCAGAGCGGAGGCTCGCTGAGTATCTTTGCAGCCAAAAATTTAAATAAAGATCTTTTAGGTTTAGACCCTAATGGTGTCAACAATTCCGGAGGTGCTTTCTTTATCATTTTTCTTGCGCCTTTACTCGGATTATTATGGATTTGGATGAACAAAAGAAAAATAGAACCCAACACCATCATCAAATTTGGTCTCGGATTCATCTTTTTAGGTTTAGGGTTTTACGTATTGTTTGCAACACGGTTATTTGCTGATCTGCAAGGGATTACTTCATTAAATTTCTTTACCTTAGCACTTCTGATCATCACGTTAGGAGAACTTTGTCTTTCTCCCATCGGCTTATCGATTATGACAAAACTTTCCACTAAAAATCTTCAGGGAATGATGATGGGATTATGGTTTTTGGCATCGGCTTACGGACAATACGTTGCCGGAATTATCGGAGCAAATATGGCAGATGCTAAAAAAGGCTCTACCAATTACGATGCTCTAATTACATATACAGAAGGCTACAAACAGCTTGGTCTTTACGCAGTAATTGCCGGAGTGGTACTGATCTTGATATCGCCGTGGGTGAAAAAACTTATGCAGGAGGTTCGCTAATGATTTAACAATAACATCATTTTATCATCTATATCCCAGACGCAAATTTTAATTTAATTTAAAAACTGCCAAAAAATATGAAAAAAATACTTGCTTTCATCTTCATTATCCAATATGTTTTCGCCTTTTCGCAGGTAAAATGGATGACCATTGAAGAAGCACTTGAAGCCCAGAAAACACAACCCAAAAAAATACTCATCGATTTCTATGCAGACTGGTGCGGACCGTGTAAAATAATGGATAAAAAAACCTATGGAAACAATGTGATCTACGAGTTTTTGAATGAAAATTATTATTCCGTAAAATTTAATGCCGAGGATAAAAAAACAATTGAAGTTTTTGGAAGAAAATTTTCCAACGAAAATAAATCTCAGAAAAAAGGCAGAAATTCTCTTCATGAGTTCACAGAGTTTATGAATGTTAACGCAGTACCCACAACTGCTTTCCTGGATGAAACAGGACGACCAATTACAATGCTTCAGGGCGAGCTTACTGCTAAAGAAATAGAACCTTACCTGGGATTTATATCCACAGATCTCTACAAAAAAATCAAAACCCGCGAAGAATGGGAAGATTATCAGAAAAAATTTAAATCTAAAATAAAAGAGTAGCAGGATTTTGGCAAATGGCTTTTAGCTTATGGCTATAAATTGCCACGAATTCACGAATTAAATTGTTTTGAAATGTTTCAAACCCATTCGTGTATTCGTGGCAATATTTTTAAAAGAAACATTTTAAATTTAAATTGATTTTAGTTGACATCCTTACAACTTCATTCAATTTAAAAATCTGCTAAATCTGCATTATCTGTGGGTCACATAAACAATTAAAGCTTTCAAAATCGAAAGCTTTTATTATTACTAAATTTTCCCGAAATTCGTGCTTCAAAAAATTCAGTTCTGACTTTAGAAACTCCCATAGAATTTGTAAAAGGAATCGGTTCCGAACGCTCCAAGCTCATCAAAAATGTGCTGGGAATTTCTGTTGTGGAAGATTTCCTGAACTTCTACCCTATCCGATATTTGGATAAAAGCAAAATTTTAACGGTTTCAATGCTTCAGGAAAGCAATATTGAAGTTCAGCTGAAGGGAAAAATTACGTCTGTTCAGGAAATTCAGACTGGAAAAATCAAAAGACTATCAGCAAAATTTAACGACCACACGGGAACGATGGATTTGGTTTGGTTTCAGTATTCAAAATGGCTGAAGGAGCAGATTCCAGTGAATAAAGAGATATTTATTTTTGGAAAAATAAATGCTTTCAACAATCAGTTTTCGATGCCCCATCCGGAAATTGAAGCTGAAGAAAGCAAGGAAACTGAAACGAGACTAACTCCCATTTATCCAAGTTCTGAAAAACTTAGCAAGAGAGGTTTAAGTCAGAAATTCTTCCAAAATATTTTAAAAAGTATCTGCAGAGAAATCCCCAATCTCATTCAGGAAAATCTTCCGGAATACATGATTCGGTACTATCATTTTTTATCGAGGCAACATACGTTTCTCAATATTCATTTCCCGAAAAATCAGGAGCATCTTGATAAGGCAGATTCCCGTTTGAAGTTTGAAGAATCATTCTTTTTTCAATTGGGTTTTGGTTTAAAAAAAGCACATCACAAAACAAAGTCACATGGGAATCCGTTTCCGATTGTCGGCGATTATTTTACTGGTTTTTACGAAAATCATCTTCCTTTTGAACTGACTAATGCACAGAAAAGAGTTTTAAAGGAAATCAGGCTGGACATGAAAAAGCCCATCCAGATGAACAGGCTTTTGCAGGGCGACGTGGGTTCGGGAAAGACGATGGTTGCTTTGCTGACGATGCTGATTGCCATGGACAACGGTTTTCAAAGCTGTCTTATGGCTCCGACAGAAATTCTCGCCCAGCAACACTATGCCGGAATTAAAGATTTATTGAATGATACGGAGATCAAAGTCAGCATTCTCACAGGTTCTGTAAAGGCTTCTGCAAGAAAAATCATTCATGAAGAACTGGAAAACGGTGAACTTTCCATTTTAATTGGAACGCATGCTGTTTTGGAAGATAAAGTGAAGTTTAAAAATCTCGGTTTAGCCATTATTGATGAACAACACCGGTTTGGAGTGGCTCAAAGGGCAAAACTTTGGGCAAAAAATAAAATCCCGCCACACATTCTGGTCATGACTGCAACGCCGATTCCACGTACGTTGGCGATGAGTTTTTATTCTGATCTGGATGTTTCTGTGATCGATGAAATGCCTGTCGGAAGAAAACCCATTATTACGGCTCATCGAAGAGAAAAAGACAGAGCTTACGTTTACAATTTCTGTCATGAAGAAATCCGCAAAGGCAGACAGATTTATTTCGTGTATCCATTAATCGAAGAATCTGAGACTTTGGATTACAAAAATCTCATGGAAGGTCTGGAAAGCGTGATGGATAACTTTTCAAACTACAACGTCACGATGCTTCACGGCAAAATGAAACCTGATGAAAAAGATGCAGCGATGAATTATTTCGCATCCGGAAAATCGCAGATTATGGTTGCTACAACGGTAATCGAAGTCGGCGTGAATGTTCCGAACGCTTCTGTGATGGTGATTGAAAGTTCGGAAAGATTTGGGTTGTCGCAGCTTCATCAGCTGAGAGGCCGCGTGGGAAGAGGTGGTGAACAGAGTTACTGCATTTTGATGACTTCTGATAAATTATCTTCAGATAGTCGAACCAGAATTAAAACGATGACCGAAACCAACGACGGTTTTAAAATTTCTGAAGTTGATATGCAGTTGCGTGGTCCCGGCGATATTTTGGGAACGCAACAAAGTGGTGTGGTTGATTTTAAAAAACTGGATTTGGTGAATGATTCTGCAATCATTAAAAACACCAAAAGTCTTGTTGAAAAAATTCTTGAAACCGATCCTTTGCTGGCGAGAAGCGAGCATTTAATTATAAAAAATTATTATCTGCAATATTATAAGGGGAAAAATAAGTGGAGTAAGATTTCTTAGAATTAAAGCTTACTTATCATTGTAAACATTATAAATCAAAGGGATTTTATTCGAAAATATCTGTCCCACAAAAATAGAATCCTTATTATTTTTAGCTCTGATTGGTTGATAATATTTTCCAACAATCTCTTTTGGAGTCTGCAGACTGATTTGAAAATAATACTCAGATTTGTTTTTCAAATCGATAAATCTTCTTTTATAAGCTGGAAAATTTACTCTTGTTGAAAAATATTTTTCCTCTTGTGGTTTTAGTTTCACAATCTTTTTGCTGATTCGAAACGCAATTTCCAAATCTTGATGGCTAAAAAATTTAGAATATGATTGCTTGAATTTTTTAAAATCACTGCTGTTTTTATCAACATTAAATTCATTTTCACCATTATGAAATGCATACTGCACAGATAGCAAGGTTTTCTTTTCAAAAATATAATAATCAGGTAATCCAACAAACTGTGGCTCTACATGATACTCCCCCATCTTCATTGAATTCATCGTCATCTAAAATTATTAAATAAGTCTTATCCGAATTATTTTTCAGAGCATATACAATGTTATTGTTATCAAATTTTGAAACTTTCTTGATCGTGTCATTAATTATTTTAAGTTCCAAATCATTTTGCGAAAACAATTATTAAAAATTAAAACAGCGAAAATTAAAAATGAATGTTTCATAAAAATATTTTAGTTTTAAACTGATTTTTCCATCAAATAATCATCCATCACATATCCATTTCCAATATCAAAAACACCTTTATCATAAATTTTATATCCTTGAGATTCATAAAATTTTTGTGCGGAATTGTATTTATTTACATTTAAAATAATTCTGTCATCGCCACTTTCATTTACTTTTTTATTTAAGAATTCAAGAGTTTTTTTGCCTAAACCTTTTCCTTTGCTTTCAGGAACGAGATAAATTCTATGCAATTTTGTAGTCTTATCTTCATAATGATTCTCGTAGCCTAAAAATCCATCAAAAACATTTGAATTTTCATCAAAAACGAGATAATAATAATAGTTTACATTTTTTAAATGCTTTGAAATTTCAGCTTCCGAATACATGGTTTCCAACATATATTTCATCTGTTCCTGAGAAAGAATTTCGGCATACGTGTTTTCCCACGACCTTTTCGCCAAGTCCTGAATTAAGGGAATATCTCTTTCTGTTGCTTTGATTAGTTTCATATTATTTTCTTAACCACAAAAGTTTTTTTTATTATTTGAGTTGTAATGATTTCCTCTTAAAAAATCAAAAAAATTAAACGACAATTTTTCAAAAACGCAGCCCTTTTTTGATCTTCAAGGGATAATTCATTAAAACTCTGCTGACTTTTGTGACTTTTGTGGTTCACTATTTTTACAATTTAGATTAAAAAAGTGAAAAGCATCACACCTTTCACTTTTTATTATTTTTATGTTAAACGGAAAAATTCACTTTTCACTTGCGAAGCAAAATTCACAATTTACTATCTTAAATTTTCTCCATTTCAGTTTTAATCTTCGCATAAAGCCCTTCTGATGCAGGAACTAATGGAAGTCTGAGATAATTTTTGATTAAACCTTTTTCTGCCAAAACCACTTTAATTCCGCAAGGATTTCCTTCTGCAAAAATCAGTCTTGTGATTTCAACTAATCTATTATGAATTTCGTAGGCTTCGTCTACTTTTTTATCAAAAGCCAACTGAACCATTGACGAAAATTCTTTCGGATAACCCTGTCCAATTACAGAAATCACTCCTGCTCCACCCGCCAAAGTTACGGGAAGCGTAAATTCATCATCTCCGGAAACAAGGTTGAAGCCTTCAGGTTTTTTTCTTAAAATATCAAAATACTGAAGAATGTTTGGTGCAGCTTCTTTAATTAAGAATAAATTCGGAAATTCTTTTGCCAAACGTAAAGTCGTTTCTGCCTCAACATTTTGCCCGGTTCTTGACGGAACATTGTAAATGATGATATTTTTTCCGGTTGAAGCCAACATTTTATAATGCTGGTAAAGCCCTTCCTGATTAGGTTTATTGTAATATGGAGACACCGATAAAACGGCAGTAAAGTCAGATATATCTGCATCTTCAATCTGCTGTTTGACTTCAAGAGTATTGTTTCCGCCGATTCCTAAAACCAAAGGAAGACGTTTATTATTAACCTTAATGATATGCTCAACCACTTGTTTCTTCTCGTCTGAAGAAAGTGTAGCAGCTTCCGCTGTAGTTCCCAAAACTACCAAATAGTTGGTTCCGTTTTCGATGTTGTACTCAATGAGTCTTGTCAAACTTTCGAAATCTACGGATAAATCTTCATTAAAGGGTGTTACCAAAGCAACACCTACTCCTTTTAAAATGCTCATCTGTTCGAATTATTTTCCCCAAATTTAATAATTTCACACAAGAATTTACAATATTAATCCTGTTTTATTATACATATAATTATATTTGCATTATACTAAAGAAATTATGCAAAATAAATTCTTATTGATAGGAATTGCCCTGCTTTCGCTCACAGCCTGTAAAACGACACCGTTACAGGTGGCGAGTGTGCAGACGCAGAAAAATATTTCTATTAATCAGGACCTGAAGGCGAATGAAGATTTTGCTCAATTTATCGAGCCTTATACCGAGAAACTCAACAAAGAGATGAATCAGAAAATCTCTTACACACAGGTTGATCTGACGAAAGAAGGCGACAACAGCAATCTCGGAAATCTTTTGGCTGATTATACTTTCGACGGAGCCAATGTGTGGGCAAAAGCCAATTTGAGTAAAAACATAGATGCAGCATTGATCAACATCGGCGGAATCCGCACCACGATTGGGAAAGGCGACATTCTTCTGAAAAATGTTTTTGAAGTGATGCCTTTTGAAAATGAAGTAATTATCGTCAAATTTAAAGGTTTAGATCTGCAGGGACTGTTTGATTATTATGCTAAAAATCAGAAAAACAATCCGGTTTCACATCTGTATATCGAAACGAGTAATGGTTTAGCTTCTAAATCTTTAGTTGATGGGAAGACTGTAAATCCAAATCAGGATTATTACATTGCAACGTCTGACTATCTGGCTTTGGGTGGTGATAATATGAAGTTTTTTGCAAAAGGAGAAATGATTCCGACAGGAATAAAACTGAGAGATTTGTTTATTGAATATTTTAAGAAAAATCAGCAGATTAATCCTCAGGAGGAAATCCGTCTAAATTTTATCGGAAACAAATAATGGATAGAAAAAGTTTTTTAAAGACGATAACGGGCGGAACTTTAGCTATGACTTTAGCTCCGAATTTGTTGATGGCAGAAGAATTAAATCTGAATTCGTTCAGCTCAGCCAATAAATTAACGGTCCTCCATACCAACGACCAGCACAGCAGAATTGAACCTTTTGATTCAAGCTACACCAGAAATCCCAACCAGGGCGGTTTTGCGAGAAGAGCGACTTTAATTCAGAAAATCAGAAGTGAGGAAAGCAATGTTTTGCTGCTGGATTCCGGAGATATTTTTCAGGGAACACCTTATTTTAATTTTTTTGGAGGCGAATTGGAATTTAAGCTGATGTCGATGATGAAATATGATGCTTCTACAATGGGAAATCATGATTTCGACAATGGTTTGGATGGATTTTTAAAGGTTTTACCAAACGCCAAATTTCCGTTTATTTGTTCGAATTACGATTTTAAAAACACCATTTTAGACGGGAAAACCTCTCAGTATAAAATCTTCAATAAAAACGGAATTAAAGTCGGAATTTTCGGAGTGGGAATTCAGCTTGAAGGTTTGGTTGGAAAAAAACAATATCAGGAAACCATCTGGAACGACCCGATTGATGTGGCGCAACAGTATTCAAATTTCCTTAAAAATGAAAAAAAATGTGACCTCGTCATTTGTCTTTCCCACATAGGATACGATTACAGCGACGAACCTGAAAAACTGAACGACAAAATTTTAGCATCAAAAACAGAAAATATTGACTTAATTTTAGGCGGTCATACGCACACTTTCCTGCCGGAACCTCAAACCCTTCTAAACAGACAGGGCAAAAAAGTTTTGGTGAACCAGGTGGGCTGGGCCGGGCTACTTTTGGGAAGAATAGATTTCTTCTTTGATCACAGTAAAAATATTAAACAGGTTTCCTGGAACAACCAGGCAATCGACAGCAGCATAACCGCATAATATGAAAAAATTCTCTATAATTTCCCTCGGTATTCTAATGGCTTTGCAAATGATGAAAGCTCAGAATATTACCTCTAAAAAGTGGATGGATCTGTTCTCTTACAACAACGTACTGGCGATGAAGGAAGACAACGGAAAAATTATTGCTGCCACAGAAAACGGAGTTTTTTACTACAATATTTCCAGCGGAGAAATTTCCAAACTTTCTAAGGCTTCCGGTCTGCACGAGGTTAAAATTTCAGCGTTTGATTATGATCCTCAGTCTAAAATTGCTCTTGTGGGCTATCAAAGCGGTGCGCTGGACGTCATTGCACCAGACGGCGTTACGTATATTGTAGATATTCCTCTGGCTACAGGATATACGGGAAGCAAGAGAATTAACCATATCTCAATCACGGGTGATCAGGCTGTAATATCTGTAGGTTATGGAGTTTCAATTTTCAAACTTAAAAAGAGAGAATTTGCAGATTCTGCGTTTTTTGTGAACGCGGGGGCTTTTCAGGCGAGCAATGAGGCAACTATTTTTGGGAACAAAGTTTATTCTGTAACCAATACCGGTCTTAAAAGCCACGAACTTAACACTACATTTCCCGTTTTTACAACGTGGGTGACAGAGCAGGCGGGAGATTTTAAACACATTGATTCTGACGGTATTTTATCATACTCGAGCACAACAACAACTTACCTCTACAATAACGGAACTTCTAACCCTATAGCACAGACTTTCACAAGTGTAAAAGATCTGGTAACAGGCTCAGATAACATTACTGTTACAGATAATAACCGTGCATATTCCTATTCCGGCAACGGAAATTTCATTGGCTCTGCTTCTCCTGGTGAAGAGTGCAACACGGCAGTAAGAATTTCCGGTAAATTTTATTTTGGAACAGCATTGTCCGGTATTAAAAACGAAAATAACAACGGTTTTAAACCAGATGGTCCTGCATTCAACTATTCTTATAAAATCAGGCCTTATAATGACAATCAACTCCTTTTATCTTCGGGGGGAAGAGAAGGAGGTTTTAATTTCCGTCTGGATAATGAGAGAAATCCGGGCTTCTATTATTTTAACGGTACCGAATGGATTTATCCTTCCTATTTTAAAACCAAACCTTCAAAATATAATGTTCTTGATGCTTTGGCAGATCCCGCAGACCCTTCAATAGTCTTTTTTACCAATTACAGCATTTGGGATGGAATGGGAGTTTATAAAATGAAATACAATCCGGCGAATAAAGATTTTGATTTTGTGAAATACTACAACATCAATCAACCTAATATCTATATTAACAGACCTGTAGGCTTCGTTGTGGATGATAACAACAATATATTTCTATCTGTAGCATTTACTGTTGACGGTCTCAATTTTGGTATAGCGCCTTATAAAAGAGATACCGATCAGTTTTTGCTGAACGTGGTAACCCTTACCAGCAGTGCCGTGCAGATTCCGGTTTTTCATGAAGGATTACTCTGGACGCCACTACCCCGCTCACAACACATTGCGGCCTATGATTACAAAGGAACAGTGAGCACCTCGGATGATACAACTTACTTTTTAGGATCTGAAAATAATTTACCTGCCAATTCTATTTCTGTAGCTTTCGATAAAGACGGTGACGCCTGGATTGGAACCGATTTAGGAATAAGAATTCTTCCCAATGCAGCGGCAGAGGTTAAAAATAACCCAACACTTGAGGCTGTAGTGATAGAACAGAATGGTTTAGCAGAAGAATTGTTCAGAGATTCACAGATTCTTGCCATTGAAGTGGATGCAGGAAATCAAAAGTGGATTTCTGTAGACGGTGGCGGAGTTTATTATCTATCAGCAGATGGCGAACGTACCATTAAACATTTCACCAGAGAAAATTCACCTTTGCCTACCAATTCTGTAACAGATATCAAGGTTGATAAAAAAACCGGGAAAGTGTATTTTGTAACCTATGACGGTGTGGTAACCTATCAGGGAGACGTAGCAGATGTTACTTCAAATTTCGGTAACGTGCTGGTATATCCCAATCCGGTGGTCTACAGCCAGTTCAAAGGAAATGTAACAATCAAAGGTCTGGCTGAAGTTGCCAACATCAGGATTACAGACGCCGCAGGAAATATCGTTCATTCTGCGCAGGCAAGAACAGGATATTACGAGTGGGATCTCAACAACCAAAAAGGAAAAAGAGTAGCATCAGGAATTTATTTTGTACTGATGACCAACGAAGACGGAAGCGATAAAGCAACTGCTAAAATCGCTGTGGTTAATTAATTTCATGAATTCACAGACGGGTTTTGTACTCTCATTTTTAAAATACGGAGACAGTGATGCAATTCTGCATTGTTTTACTTTAGAAGAAGGCTTTCAGAGCTTTTTTCTAAAGTCTGTTTTCACACAGAAAAATAAGAAAAAGGCTTTCTTATTGCCGCTCAGCATCCTCAGCTTCAACTGCAGAAAATCTAAACCCGGCATTGAAATCAATTCTGTGCTGAAATTTGAGCTTGAAAAGTCGTATGATTTTTATACAGACGTGAAGGCCAACACCATTGTTTTTTTTATATCAGATTTTCTGAATCAGATTTTAAAACATGAAAATTCAAACCCGAATATTTTTTCAGCGATCGAAGAATTTAACGCAAATCTGGACGCGGGGAATTACAGAGCTCATTTAATTTTATTGATTCTTTTACTGAAAATACAGGGAATTGCTCCACTTAACAGCAATCTGGAATATCTGGATCCTGAAACAGGAAACTTTAATCTAAACGGAACCCATCATCTTTTTACAAAGGAAATTTCTGCATTTTGGAAACAGATTTCAACCGCAGAAAATCCTTATGAGATTAAAATAAAAACTGCTGACAGAAAAAAGTTATTAGACAGTATTTTGGTGTATTACCACTATCATTTTACAGATTTCAGACTTCCGAATTCACTGGAAATCATTCAGCAGATTTATGAATGATTTAAATTTATCCTCCTTTAGAAAAACTTTCCAAAACTGTCATTCCACCATCGACGAAAATACTGGCTCCTGTGATGTAATCTGCAAAATCGCTAGCCAAAAATACGGCCAAATTTCCCACATCTTCTGGCTGACCAATTCTGTCGTACGGAATCAGTTTTAATAAATCATTCATTGCTTCCTCAGTTCCCCAGGCCTCTTCATTAATCGGCGTCTGAATCGCTCCCGGACAGATCGAATTAATCCTGATTTTTTTCGCCCCGTATTCCTGAGCCAAAGACTGCATCAAAAGCTTTACACCGCCCTTACTGGCAGCATAATTCACATGTCCAGCCCATGGGATGACTTCGTGTACCGAACTGATATGAATTATTTTTCCGCAGGCAACAGATTTAGACAAATCAATTCCTCGTCTCAGAAACTCTTTTATGGCTTCACGGGCGCAAAGAAACTGACCCTTCAGGTTGACATTCATTACTTTATCCCAGTCTTCAACGGTCATTTCGGTAAATTCTGCATCTTTCTGAAGCCCTGCATTATTGATTAAAATATCTACTGTTCCATATTCAGAAATTGTTTTTGAAAACATGGTTTTCACCTCATCTTCTTTGGAAACATCGCACTGAAAGACCATTCCGTCACCTCCGGCATTTTTAATTTCCTTTAAAATTTCTTCAGCTTCGTCTTTTGAATGTTCTGATGAATGATTAACAATAACTGTAGCTCCTGCAGCAGCCAGAGATTTTGCAATTCCGGTTCCAATACCGCTTGAAGCACCTGTAACAATGGCAATTTGATTTTTAAGAGAGATTTGCATAGAATATTTTTGTAATGTTCAAAACCAATTGAAAGTATCACGCCAAACTGGAAAACCCCACTTTAATTTAATCTAAAATTTTTGCCATCACCAATTGTGGTCCGCTTCTTCCCTCTTTGATCTTTCCGGTTAAATGATATAGGGTTTTCAGGTAAATTTCTAATGCAGAAGTGTTTCTTTCGTTGACTGACAAAACAATTTCTTTACAGTCATGAAAATGTTCTTTCACAAAATCATCCATCGCAATCATTACAGAAGTTCCTATTCCTTTACCCTGAAATTTGGGATTGATAGCCAATGATCTCAGTAAAACTGAATTTGATTGTGTTGTAAATTCAAATTTATCATCACCAAAATCCAGAACAAAGAAGCCTGCAATTTTCTCATTATCAAAAACCGTAACGGGATAAGCGAAAAAATCATCATTTTGATTCCGTTCTTCAATTCTTTCCAGAGCCAGTTTCGGAAGCGCAGAATAATGGGACTGAATTTCGTCTAATTGAAAATCAAGATCAGCTAAATCTTTGGTTTGATAAAAATTTAAACTTACCATAATTTAATGATGATAAATATCTTCATACATCACGCCCGCTTTAATTTCTATTGAAAGTCTGTTTTCCTGAGGCACAATCGGGCAATTGTAATCGTAAGCATTGTAAGCACAGTATGGATGATAAGACTGATTAAAATCGATCTCAATTGTATCTCCTTTTGGAATCTTGAGGTCAACATATTTTCCGCCACCGTAGGTTTCTTTATTATTGGTAAGATCGCCGAATGGCAGGAAAAGATGATCTTTGTACTCTTCCAGTTTCATTAAATCAAGACTTTGGTAAATATTCAGAATAAAATCTTTTCCGTCTAAATTAAAATAAGCCTTTCCGAATTCCTGATATTGTTTGGATTTCCCTGATGAAGTCGGCAAATCAAACGGTTCTGGATTTTCGTTTTTCTCAAACTTAGCTGTGATACGGTATTTCAGATTGATGGGAAAGAAAGGGTGAGCTTTAAAATTTTTAAAATTATCATCTCTCAAAGGTGTTTCTTCTGGATTTAAATAGCCTTCGTTAAGTTCTTTCTGAAATTTATTTATTTCTTTAATCTCCTTTTTCTGCGAAAAACCAAAGAACGGAATTAGAAAAATTGAAATGCATAAAATTATCTGTTTCATCATTATTCTGAAATTTTAATTCTGTAAACATCTGAGGAATTTCTTTTAATCGAATTTACAAAAAATCCGCCCTCCTCGGGAATGACCTCCTGAAAATCAAAGCTTTTGCAGTCTTTCGGAAGTCCGGAAAAAATTAAGGTAAACCAAAAATCTTTCATAAACGGCACCGGCGTCCAATACGGAAAGAGCGAAATATTTTCTGCATGAATAAGTTTGCTCCTGTGATCAGAATGATTATCGATGAGATAAGTGGTACTCCAAATCCGGATCAGATTTCCTAAAGACGGCGAGGCAAGAAAACAACAATGCACAATCACCTGTTTCTCTTCCTCTATTTTAGTTTTCAGAGATTCAAGCAATTCTGTTGCAATTATTGGTTTTACAATGACTTCCATATTTATATGAGTAATAAGTAATGAGTAATGGGTAATGAAATAGGCAGCGCAAATTACTGATTGCACATTACTCATTACCCATACTCTAATGTTTGAGTTGTAGTTTTTCTTTGCTGTGGGCACGCAGCATTACTGTCATTTCCGGATTTTCAGAAAGTTTTGTTCCGTAAGACGGGATGATGTCTTTCAGTTTGTCTTTCCACTCTCCGTTCATTTTTTCGGGGAAACATTTTTCCAGAACATCGATCATGGCACTCACCGCCGTTGATGCACCGGGAGATGCGCCCAGTAAAGAAGCAATTGTTCCGCTTTTGTTGGTCACTACTTCGGTTCCAAATTCCAGTTTTCCACCTGCTTTATCATCTTTTTTGATGATTTGCACTCTCTGCCCGGCCACTTTCAGTTCCCAGTCTTCTTCTTTGGCATCCTTCACAAACTCCCTCAAATGCTGAATTCTTTGTGCTTTGTTCATCGCCACCTGCTGAATAAGATACTTCGTCAACGGCAGGTTATGCCACCATGCACCAAAAAGAGATCTGATATTTTTGGTATTCACACTCTCCGGAAGATCGAGATAACTTCCTTCTTTTAAGAATTTAGTTGAGAAACCTGCAAACGGACCAAAAAGCAAAGCCTTTTTACCATCGATAATCCTTAAATCCAGATGCGGAACCGACATCGGTGGAGCTCCTACTGGTGCCTGAGTGTAGACTTTAGCTTCATGTTGCACTACCAGCTGTGGATTATGAGTTACTAACCACTGCCCTGAAACCGGAAAACCACCGTAACCGGCACTTTCTTCTATATCTGAACTGTCCAAAAGCGGTAAAGCATAACCACCCGCTCCGATGAATACAAAATCTGCTGTAACATCATGTTTAATGTTGTGCGTGCGGTCTTTCACTTTCATTTTCCAACCGTTTTTGATAGGATCGATATCTTTTACCTCGGTGTAAACAAAAATTTCCACATTGGTATTGGCCATCAGATGGCGTCCCATTTTTCTTGTGAGTGTTCCGAAATTTACGTCTGTTCCCGCATCCATTTTTGTGGCTGCCAAAACTTCAGACTGATTTCTTTTGCTCATTACAAGGGGAATCCATTCTCTGAGCTTGTCGTGATCTGTAGTAAATTCCATGCCTTCAAACAGCACAGATTTCGACATATTATCGAAACGTTTTCTGAGAAATTCCGCATCATCTTCACCAAAAACAAGACTCAGGTGCGGACATGAGTTAATAAAATCCTGAGGTCTGTTTATATAATTTTTACTGATCAGAAAAGACCAGAACTGTTTAGAAACTTCAAACTGTTCAGCAATATTTTCTGCCTTTGAAATTTCTACGCTTCCATCGGCATTCTGAGGAGTATAATTAAGTTCGCAAAAAGCTGAGTGCCCCGTTCCGGCATTGTTCCAGGCTGCAGTACTTTCTTTTGCAAATCTGCCAAGTCTTTCAAAAATGGCAATATTCAGCTGTGGATCAAGCTCATGAAGCATTGTAGCGAGTGTTGCACTCATAATTCCCCCGCCAATCATGACGACGTCGTATTTGGGTTTTGGAGTAACGCTGATTAGTGTGTGTGGCATTATTTCTAAAATTTACTACGAATTTCGGGAAAAGTTTTTAAAACTGACGCTCATTGCTTCATTTTTGCAAACAGAAATTTGGTTTCGATTTCAATTTTAACATCAACATTTCGACAAGCTCTGTGCGACATCGCTAAAAATACAGATTTGCTTTTGCAGTGTAAGTCTGAGCCTGTGAAAGACTTTTCATAAAGAATTGATCTTAACCGAAAAAATTTTCAATAATTCCCATCCACTCAAAAAAAAATCTCCTGACTTCAAGAGATTTTGTATTTATTAATTAAGCTTTGCTGTAAGTTTTCTGTACTGTTTTTCAGCGTTTTTGCCTTCATACAGAATTCCGTAAATGGTTTCTATAATCGGAAGTTTCAGACCTTTCTGTTTGGCAGTCTGGTAAATGGAATCTGCGGCGTAATATCCTTCAGCAACCATGTTCATCGATTGGATGGCTGATTTTACAGTATATCCTTTTCCAATTAAATTTCCAAGATTTCTGTTTCTGGAGAAAAGTGAATATGCTGTAACCAGTAAATCTCCAAGATAGGCACTTTCGTTCACATCTCTGGGTGCTTCGTAAATGGCTTCGAGGAAAGTTTCCATTTCCCGGATGGCGTTTGACACAAAAACCGCTGTGAAGTTATCTCCATAGCCCAAACCGCTTGCAATACCAGCTCCGATAGCGAAAATATTTTTAAGAATAGCACTGTATTCATTTCCCAAAATATCTTTGCTCGCGCTTACTTTAATAAAATCTGATGAAAAAATATCCAGTAATTTCTTAGAATTTTCGTCTTCCACAGTGGCTACGGTAAGATAAGAGAGACGCTCCATGGCAACTTCTTCGGCGTGACACGGTCCTGCGATTACGGCCTGATTTCTGAAGCCGATTTTAAATTCATCTTTGAGATAATGCGCTACCACGTTATTAACTTTAGGAATAATCCCTTTGATGGCAGAAACAAAAATCTTGTCACCGTATTCACAATTCAGTTTATCCATGGAATCTGAAAGGTAAATAGAAGGAGTCGCCAAAACCACGATGTCGCAGGCAGAAACCATCTCATTGATATCTGTGGTGAGTTTTAAGTTTTTAAGATTAAAATTAACTGCTGTAAGATAAGTGGGATTGTGACCTCTGAGCTCAATTGCTCCTTTCACAAACTCATTTCTTACACACCAATGCACGGTTTTGCAGTTTTCTACCAACATTTTTACAATTGCAGTTGCAAAACTTCCGCTTCCGAGAACGCCCACTGTTATCTCGGTTTTAGGCTGTTTTGCAGCAGAATCTGAATTCATTTTTTTCTTCGCCATAACAATACTGTGAATTGCAAATATATTAAAACCTTAAAATAATAAAAGCCCGAATTGCATATTATCAAAATCTTTGCTAAAATTTGATATGGCAGACAATTTTTTATTAAAAAATACGTTTAGTAACGACTTCAGGATTATTTAAGGCTAATGTTTCAGAAAAAATATTTTAAGTAAATTTGCAGGCTTAAAGTTTAGACTACTTTTAAGAGAAAGAAAATGAAGAATTTTTTAACCAGCAGAAAAAAAGTTACTGTTTTAATTGGTATTCTTTTGCTGACCGTTTTTGCCCAAAGCTTATTTATTGTAAAGCTTTTCAACCAAAAAGATGACAAAAAATACGAAGTCAATCTGGTAAAAATAAATACCGAAAAAGACAGTATAGACTATCTGAAAATGAAATCTGACCTCGGGATGGTAGACAAAACCGTTACAGAACTCAACTCTTTTCTGAAAGCCAAAAACATCAACAACGGAAGGCTGGAAATGCTTGATCAGGACAGTATATCCAATTCAGTTTATCTTTCGAAACAGGCCAACCGGTACAGCGAATATCTGATGAATCTGCAGGAAAAACTTTTACAGGTGCCTTTAGGGATGCCTTCTGAAGGTTATATTTCATCCAATTTTGGCATCAGAAAAAATCCTATACCTTTCAAAAAAGTGATGGCTTCTGTAAGCAGTCCCAAGGCTGAAGTTCCGACGACAGTAGCAGCAGCTCCGGCTCCGGCTGTAAAAGCGGTTCCTGTGGAAAAAATTATTGAAGTAACAGACAGCTACGGAAATAAAAGAGAAGTGAAAGTAATGGTGACTCCGAAAGCTCAGTCAGCTCCGGTGGCGAATTCAGGTTCAGGTTCAGCGGCACAGAGTACAGCAGTAAAAAGCCAACCTATTGAAAAAAACAACCCTCCTGCGGAAGCTGATCAGATGCAGTTTCACAAAGGTCTGGACATTGCAGTTCCATTTGGCTCAAACGTGATTGCTACCGCTGCAGGGACCGTGATTTTTTCAGGGCAAAAAGGTGGTTACGGAAACTGTGTGATTGTTTCTCACGGTAACGGACTGGCAACTTTGTACGGACATTTGTCTGAACTGATTGCCAAAACCAATGACAAGGTAAAGGTGGGACAGGTGATTGCGAAATCCGGTAATTCCGGACGTTCTACGGGACCGCATCTGCATTATGAAGTGCACAAAAACAATACGCCTGTGAACCCTAAACTTTTTATGAATTTTTAAAATTTAATATATTCAATTTTTATCGGTTTTTACCTGATGCCTGGTTAAATCTTCCCTTTGGGTCTTGAATTTATTTTATAAAACAAAAATTTCGGGTCAGCAAAATGCTGATCCGAAATTTTATTTTAGGCTTTTAACAGTTAGTAAGCAGCGGTAAATCTTTCACGGATATGATTATTCTGCTCAAGCTCATCCACCAAAACCACGGCAACGTCTTCTACAGAAAGCACACTTCTTCCCTCTTCATTAAAAACCGGATTTTCTAAACCTGTTCTGTATTCTCCGACTCTTACACCAGCGGTTCCCGGATGCATTTCAATTGCAGGGCTGAAAAAGGTCCAGTCGAGCACCGTATTTTTCTTAATCACATCAAGATAATCTCTTGCTGCAGTTGCTCCGGGTTTGATGTCTGCAGGGAAATCCGGACTGTCTACCAGTTGGTTTCCGTCTATGTATAAACTTCCTGCGCCGCCCACGGTAATAAATCTTTTCACGCCAGAATTTTCTACCGCTTTTTCTATTTTAATAGAACCATTCAGAAAATCATCGTACAAATTAGGATTCGTCCAGCCTGGATTGAATGTGTTGATTACTGCATCGTTTCCTTTCAAAGCTTCAGAAAGTTCTTCCGTATTGTTGATATCAACATTTTTCGCTGATACATTTTCCAAAGCCGGAACTTTGGAGACATCCCTTGCCAGGGCTTCCACCTGATATCCTCTGTCTGATAATTCTTTTACTACTTTTGCTCCCACAAATCCTGTGGCACCAATTACTGCTACTTTTCTGCTCATAATTTTCTATTTTTTAATTAAATTTTATCAATCTTTCGGTTTCGATTTTCTCTATTTTAATTGTAATGATTTTTATTACATTTATGTTTAAAAAAAAATTACTTAAACTGATCAGCAAATTCTTTCAGGTTTTTGTTTCCCAGAAAGTCAACAACGAGCTGATCTGTTTCCACAAATAAATTCTTTAAATTTTCATTAATACATTTTCCGATGGGGCAAACAGGATTGGGATTCTGATTTTTTCTGCCCAATACTTCAGCGTTTTTTATGGCTGTGTAAATATCTGAAATTTTAATTTTTGAGGGATCTGTAGCAATCTGGCTTCCTCCTATCTTACCCTGTCTGCTGACCACAAGATTTGAATCTCTAAGGACTCCCAATTCCTTACGAACAATCACGGGATTGATGTTGATGCTTCCTGCAATCCAGTCAGACGTAAGCCATTCTTCGGGGCATTTTGCCAGAAGAGTCATGATGTGTATCGCTGTTGCAAATCTTGTATTGCTCATAATTATACTGCAAAGATAGGAAAATTTTTAATGTAATAGTTTTTATTACAATTAAAATTGAAAATAAAAGCAATCCTGAGACTGCTTTTGCTTATTATTTGATATCCAAAAGTTCCACTTCAAAAATCAATGTAGAATTAGGACCGATTTCTTTGCTGATTTCCTGCTCGCCGTAAGCCAAATGCGGAGGCAAAATCAATCTCCATTTGCTTCCCACAGGCATTAATTGCAGAGCTTCTGTCCAGCCTTTTATTACTTTATTTAACGGGAATGATGCAGGAGTTCCTCTTTTAACAGAGCTGTCGAATACCTTTCCTGTAATAGTTGTACCGTGATAATGACATTTTACAGTAGATCTCGGGCCTGGTTTTTCACCGTCACCTTCTGTGATAATTTCATACATTAAACCGCTTGGCAATTCTACGATGCTTTCTCTTTTCCCGTATTCAGCCATATATTCCTGGCCGTCTTTCAGGTTTTTTTCTGCCTGCTCTTTTCTTCTTTTAAATAACATATCTGCTACTCCCATAATTATTTTTTTGCAAAGATAGGGAATTGGCGGGAAGTGGGTGGTTGAGGGTTTGAGTGATTTAATGAGTTTGTGGGGTTAATGGATTAGATCTTTAGATTTTAGGATTTTTAAACTCTTCTTATTTTGTGAGAGGAAATTTTTAGGTCAGAATATTTTTTTAAAAAAACTACTTCTCAACGCTTCTGTTTACAGCATACCAAACATTAAAAAACGTTTAATACTCTCGTAACTTAGAATTAAAAACTTGGTCATATACTTGACTTTTCAAATTATGTTACACTACCTTAAATACAATAAAAATTTCGACAAACTTTCTTTTGAAGAAAAAAAACTTCTGGATGAAGCCAAAAAAAGCATCGAAGATTTTGTGGAGGGCTCCCCCGAAATAAGTGACGTTAATTTTGCCACGAGAAATGCACACGCTAAAACTCATTCTGTACTTCAGGGCGTTTTAAAAATAAATCCTGAGCTCAGCGAATGTGTAAAATATATTTTCGATAAAGATGAATATGATATTGTTGCGCGGATTTCTAATGCCAATTTAAAAATCAGTAAAAAACAAAAGCAGTTTCCTGCTTACGGATTTGCATTTAAAATAAAAGACGACGCCGGACGCACGATTGCCAATTATCCTTTGGTGAATTTCCCGCTATTTCCGGTGAATTGTGCTATAAACTTTCTCCAGCTTTTCACCAATATTAACCGTTTTTATTTAAAAAAAATAAGAACATTTTTTCCTCTGCTTAAAAGCTGCTATAAGATTCTTCCTTCTGCATTTACCCGCGATTTTCTATATGAAATTATGAAATTTTTAAAGAGGAAAAACAACTTTATCCTTTCTCAGGAATTTTATTCTGTAGGTGCTTTCAGAATGGATGACCGAATGGTGAAAATTAAAATTATTCCTGTAAATGTTCCTGTAAAATATCCTAAAAAAGGAACGGTTAGAAAGAAAATCAGAACGTATTTTAAAGATTCAGGTTATACTGCGGATGTTATGATGCAGGTTTGCTATGACCTCACCAATCAGCCCATCAACAAACTTAATGTACACTGGAAAAACACGCAGGATATTCTTTTGGGACAAATTGTATTTGAAAAGAATTCAGTTTTAAGTCCCAATAATTGTGAGCATGAACTTCTGTCGTTTAATCCTTTTGAAAGTGCGGAAATCTTTCAACCTGTAGGAAAAATTCAAAAATTAAGAGACGAGGCGTATAAAGCTTCGCTGCAGACAAGGAAGAAAATTAATAAGCTTTTGAAATATAAGTGAGTTAGGTGATGGATGATAGAAGATGATAGAAGATGGAAGAAGATGAAAATAAACTACTTTTTTTTGAAAAATTTTCATAGAAACCTTCAAGGTTTGAATACATAAAAAAAGGCTGTACAAATTGTAAAGCCTTTTTTTATTAGTTTTCTGATTTTTCAGAAATTTACAGTGCGGTCATACAGATTCAAAGCTTTAATAAGATGAAGTATTCACCTTGAGTACTGAACCCTTCATAAACTCTAAAATTCTTTTTCATTAGTTCCTGAATCTTTTTCTCTTTGATGCCTATCTTTTGTACTGCCTGTATAGCATAAATTTCACCTTCTCCCCTGATTTGAACTTTATAAATTCCCAATTTACCATTTAATGTCTTATCAAGTTTAGTAAAATCGCTTATTGCCTTCTTTTTTTGAATATCATATTTATTAGAAAGATCTTCATACTCAGCAAACTTACCAAAATATATTTTTGACTTATTTTTCTCAATAACATTAAAAATACTTTCATATTCTTTAATAACCTTATAATCCGAAATTTGAGGCATTGCGCTACATGACGACGCATAATATTCACCATTCCTATTTTTAGAAAGCAAAATTAAATACTTTTCTCCTTTTCTTATTAATATCCCACAAGACCCTGAATTTATAAAGTTACTTGCTCCAAATACATTCAATACCTTAAACCCTGTGCCTTTGTAGATTTTTTCAAATTTTATGTCTGCTGTGTAAAGTGTCCCGCCTTGCTGAACATTGGAATCTCTGTCTCCATAAGTATTTTCTACCATAACTAACGCAACAACATCAGCATCCAGATAGCTCTGTGCAAGACTTTTACTCACACATTTACAGGCAAAAACCGGAGTAATTCCGGCAAGAAACAATATCAGGATGATGTAATTTTTCATAACATTTAATTTTAAGAAAAATAAAAAAGGCCCTACAAATTGTAAAGCCTTTTCATATTAATTTTCTGATTTTTCAATTTCATCATCTTTCTTATCGGGAAAAATAATGGACAGTAGCACCGAAATCACCAACACTCCACCTACAATTCCTAAAGAAACCGGTGATGAGATGTGATACCAAGGTGCAATCAGCATTTTTACCCCGATGAAGGCTAAAATAATTGCCAAACCGTAAGGAAGTTTGCTGAACATGTGAATGAAATTCGCAAGTAAAAAGTACAGTGATCTTAATCCTAAAATCGCAAAAATATTAGATGTATAAAGGATAAACGGGTCATTTGAAATTGCAAAAATCGCCGGAATAGAATCCACTGCAAATAATACATCGGTAAATTCAATTACAGCCACCACAACCAAAAGCGGGGTTGCCATTTTAACTCCATTTTGTATGGTGAAGAACTTGTCGCCATCATAGTTATCAGAAACTTTCCAGAATTTCTTAATTAATTTTGCTCCTGCTGTATTGCTGTAGTCTTCATCATCATCTCCATCGCCATCGCCCCAGGATTTAATTCCTGCATAGATTAGGAACAATCCGAAAAGCGTCATTACAACGTTGATTCTCACTGCATGACCGAAAATATTCATTTCAGGAAGGTAGGTTAAGTCAATCAACTCGACTCCTGCAAAAATAAAGATGGCTCTGAAAATCAAAGCTCCAATGATTCCCCAGAACAAAACTTTGTGATGAAGGAATTTTGGTACTTTAAAAAATCCAAAAACGAGGATAAATACAAATAAATTATCCACGGACAGTGCTTTCTCAATCCAGTAAGCAGCCTGATACTGAGTAAATTTCTCTACTGCCACTGAATGACTCTCCGGACTTCCATCGGTATTGAAAACCCAATACACAACGCCGGAAAAAATCATCGAAAGTGAGATCCAGACAACTGACCAAATTGTAGCTTCTTTAGAAGAAACTTCATGACTTTTTTTGTTGAAAACTCCCAAATCCAGGAGCAGCATGATAACGACTGTTACCGCAAATCCCCACACCAGGCCTGGGTGAAGATCTAAAATATTGTGTTGTTCCACTATATACTAAGTTTTATATCATAAAAGCAATAGCCGTAAAGATACAGCTATTGCTTAATTAGAATCTATTATGTTTAGGAAAAATCAAACTAATTCATAGTTTTGGCTAAAGCCGATATGATTTTATCAAAATTTCAAAACGGGTTAAAGCCCGTTTCTATTGAATTATTTTACAGGTATTTCTGTTTTACCGTTTCAATCGTCTGCTCCAGTTTTTTATCGCTGGTAGGGTCTCCGATGGCATTGAATTTCCATTCGTTGTTTCTTCTGTAAAAAACGCCCATCACCATGGCAACGTGACCGTTGAAAGACTTGTCATTTGCGATGTCATATTTCGCAAAAACTTCTCTTACATTCGTTGGAGTTCCTTCATAGATACGGATTGACGCAAAAGGAATCGTTCCGAAATCCTGACCTTTGTAGCTGTTTAAAACCAAAGCTACGTGATCAACATTCGAATCTAAGTTGGCAAAGTCAACAGTGATCACCTCATTATCCAAACCGTCATCACCATTTACATCGCCTGTTAAATCGTCTCCGCTGTGTTTTACAGAACCGTTTTTCGATTTTAAATTTCCAAAATAAATTACTTCTGTAGCATTTTTGTTAGTATCGTATAAAATACAGCTTCCATCTAAGTCCACTGCTTCTTTTGAAACGCCACCAAAAAAACTTTTCTTCTCGATTGCGCCCCAGTTGATGCCCACACATGCCTGTGAAAGCGTTGTTCCGTTTTCTTTTGTAAGGTTTATTCTCTGACCTTTTTGTAAGTTAATTGCCATTATATTTGTTTGTTTTAGTTATATTTTAAACAGTGAATTGTCAATTTCAATTCGACAATTATTGTAAATTTTTTACTTGTTATTTTTTACTCTAATTATTTAAATTCAAATTCAACATTGCCCGAAGGATATTGGTTTCTTCGTTCACATCGAAGATTTTGCTCATAATATCGATGCTTTCGAGGTTTTTCAGGTAGTCTTTGAGGACAGACTGTACATCTTCAGGAATAGTTTTTTTTCTCACTTCCATCGTTTCGGTCAGTTCATCATTTTTATCCTTAAGCTGACTGATGATGGAACTCTGATTGGAAACATTCTCAGAAATATCAATCGCAGTTAATTCATCATCAATGAGATACAGTTTTTTTTCGTCTACATTAAAAATGAAATATTCATCACTCTGAAAAATCCTGAACAGCTCATATTCATTTCTTTCCAGTTTATATCCGCAGACAAAACGAACCTTAAAATTCTGAATATTCAGTTTCCCTAAAAGCTTTCTTTCAATACAGTAATCCTGATATTGATAAAATGGTGCAGACTGAGGTTTCAGCTTGTCTTCATCGGCTTGGGTTCTGTAAAATTCGGCCCCATATTTTCTATGAAAGTATAAAACCTTATTCCAGTTGAGCGTACTTTTTTCATCAATCAATTCCTGATAGAGATTCCTGAGATATTCAGAAAAAACACCACTGTAGATCTTCCTGTCGGTATCAAAACTGTCGGTTTTCTTTTCTTCAAATTTTGAAATATACCGTTTGTTGATGTTGATTTCGTTAATCACAGCCAGCAAATCGTTTTCCTTTTTCTTTTTGATCTTGGTTAAAAGTTCTATCAGACTGTCAGTGTACTGAAGATGAAAAAGTTCCAGTTTATGATAATCCAGCGTCTTGTTGTTATCAAAGAGATGATGAATAATGTCGGTTTTGATGTAGATTGCAATCATATCCACATTTTCAAAAAAATTAGACAGAAGTTTAAGCCTTGTTAATCTTCTTTTACTCTGAGACATAATGTTTGCAACCTCCTCATTCACGCTTTGCACTGTTTTTTACCCTCTGATATTCGCTTTTAATTCTGATTCTAAAGTCTGTAAATCCTGATCAAGTTTTCTTCTGCTTTCCGTTCCCTGTTTTTGAATCTGTTTCACCTCATTTAAGGTATTGATAAGCATGGCAGTAGTTTCTTTTAATGTTTCAGCAGAAACAATCGTCTGCTCGTTTGCTTTTGCCACATTAATAGAATTCTGACCAAGGCGTTCGGCATTTTTTCTTAGAATATCTTCCGTAGTCTGTGAAACTCTCTGCTGAACCTCAATATTTTGCTGCTGTCTGTGCATCGCAACTGCCAACGAAAGCTGGTTTTTCCAAACAGGTAACGTCGTCGTTAAAATTGTCTGCGCTTTTTCAGCAATAGACACGTTGTTATTCTGCACAAGTCTGATTTGTGGAAGAGACTGCATCATAATCAAACGCACCACTTTTAAATCTGCCAGTCTTCTGTCTAATCTGTTGATGAAATCTCTTTTATCAGCAATTTGATAATCGGCAAAATTCTGGATGTTATTTTCCATATCTGCTAATTCACGAGCTGCTTTTTCCATTCTTAAATTTCCGGCGATCACCAGGTCTTCAATTGCTTTTATTGAATTCACATTGCTGTCAAAAATAGTCTGCAAAACTGCATTATCTTTGGTAGAAGTGATGATTCCTGCATGCACTTTATGAGAAATCTGGTCGATATTGCTTGTGATTTTATCATATTTCGCAAAAAGATTGTCAACCTGCGTCATCATTTTTTTCATAAAAGGAAGTCTGCTCAGAAAACCTTTAACGCCACCGTTATTGATTTCATCAACATCAACGTAATTTAATTCAATCAATAAATTATTGATCAGCTCCCCTACCTCGCCAGAATTTGATCTTCGTACATTTCCTAAGAAACTGTCACTCTGATTCGCTAAAGTTTTCTGAAGATCTGACCCAAAATTCACGATTGAACCGGGGTTTGACTCATCAATCGCATTCGCCATCAGCTCATACTTCTGGCGGTCAGCTTCCTGAATCTGATTTAGATTGACGTTTCCGTCTCTGTCTACCAAAACAGCAGGTGCCGAACTTTGCGTTGGCTGTGCTGTCTGAAGCGGCGCAGGATCAAATGTTTTCAGCGGTTCAATTGACCCCAGCGGATCGATATTATTGTTATCCATAATTGATTATTGATACATTGATACAAATTTCTCAAGACCGTCTCTCTGGCCACTTCCTACGGCTTCGAATTTCCATTCTCCATTTCTGTTATAGATTCTTCCGAATTCTACGGCAGTTTCGATTGAGAAATCTTCGTCTAATTCATATTTCAGAATCTCTTCATTGGTATCTGTGTTAAAAATCCTGATAAAGGAGTTTCTCACCTGCCCGAAATTCTGTCTTCTAGAATCTGCCTCATGAATCGTCACTACAACAGTAATTTCCTTAATGGCATCATCAATTTTAGTTAAATCAATTTTAATCTGCTCGTCATCACCCTCACCATCGCCTGTAAGGTTATCACCCGAGTGAATCACAGATTTATCCGGAGATTCCAGGTTGTTATAAAAAATAAAATGGTTGTCTGAAACCAGTTTTTTGCTGTCATTCAGTAAAAACAATGAAGCATCCAAATCAAAAGACCCTCCTGTGGAAGTATTATTGGTATCCCATCCCAAACCGATGGTAAATTTTGGTGCGCTGATGTTTTCTCTCTGTCCTTTCTGTAAGTTAATTGCCATAGTAGATTTCTGTTTGTGTTAAAGTGTTTATATTATTTTTAAATTCTTTTAATAAATGATAATTGTTGCTAATTGCAAGCTCAATCAGATCATCCAGATGCTGTTTTTTAATTTTAGACGTAAGATAATCAAAATTACCTGAATCTAAGCCCAAAATATACTTAACAATTCTGGTATTGTAGCTGAAACTCTCTTTAGAAATTACCTCAACCACGTCGTAAACGTTTTTCACTGCGTAATAATTAAAATAGTTTTCAATCTTCGGATCGATATCAAAATTCATCAGTTCTGCATAATACATGAAGAGAAAATCTGCTTCCACTGCATACTGACGGAGAATTTTGTTTACGGTGTACTCATGGCTTCCCGTAATTTTGATATCATCAATAAATATACAGAGTTTACCTCTTAAAAAATCTTTATCAAGATAATACGTATCGTTGGCGATCAGATTTTTACGGTCTTCAAAGCTAAGATTTCCGTAATCTGTAGTATAGGTGTGGTTTCTATTGATTTTTGAGATAATACTGGATTTTTTTCCTTTTTGGAAAAGATAAAAATCAAGATGTTTTTTAAAGTAAAAACACAGAAAATTGGAAGCCGTTGGAATGGCCATGTACGGACTTGGCAGCACTACAATATCTTTGTCTGTATCTAATATCTCCTGATGATCAGCCAAAAATCCTTCAAAAAGTTCTTTTGCAAATTTCTCTGCATAAGATTTATCTCCGTACTTGAAATAACTGTATTCTGCGGGCGAAAAAGTAAATTCTTCAGCAGAATTTATTTTGTGTAAACTGTATCGTTTGTTCATATTTGTATTTGTGGTTTTAGTAAATGGGCACTGAATCCGAAATCTTTTGCACCCTTGTAATCCGCAACCGGATTGTCGCCAATGTGGAGGATTTTCTTCATCTGTAAATCTTTATTTCCAATTAAATTTTTCACCTCCTGAAAAACGAGTGGATTTGGTTTGGAAATTTTCAGTTCATCAGAGTAAATATGGAAATCGATGTACCGATCAAGGTTTTCTTCAATCAAAAACTTTCTCATTGTTTTTCCTTTGATGAAACCTGTGTTGCTCAGAATATTAATCGTTTTTCCCTGATTTTTAATTTCATCAAAAAACTGATGAATATTTTCGAAAATCACAACGGGTTTGTATTTTAAAAACAAATCTTCGCTTTTCTGATAAAATTCGTTGAAGATATCTTTATTCAGTTGTTTTACATCAACATTCAGCGAATTTAAAATCAGCAGGTATATTTCAAAAGTATCCACATTTCCGCCAGTCACTTCATTGATGGTATTGCAAAGATCATCGTAATATTTCACAGTTTTCGCAACCTCATCAAAGGGTCTATCCACTTCAAAAAAAGAAGCAAACAATTCAACTCTTTTAGCTTTAAATTCGGGGTGAGATTTAATCAGGGTAAGCCACAGATCAAAGGAAAAATGATCATGGTTCAGAATGTCAATATCTGTTTTCAAGATGATTTAAGTTAAATTTTTTTTAGCTTCTATTGAAAAAGATCTATTGTGAAAATTTAAAATTTTCTGCCATAGTCTGTGTTTTAAAATCAATTCTATTCAAAGATAAAATTTTTCATTTAATATTGAATTTTTTTAAGAATTTTTAAGAATTAAATTAGAATTTTTACCAGTTTACAGAAAAATTTTAAAATGAAGATTGTGATTAATTTTCACACAGATCATAACTGATTTCGATTTTTTAAAAAGAATTATTACATGCTTATTTTTCCGCGATAACACTGTTTACTTCTCCGGCATCACCTTGTATGTAGGGTCGTCGAAATTCACATCGATTACAGCTTCCGCGTTTTTAAGAATTCTGATACAGTCTTCGCTAAGGTATTTGAGGCGGAGCTCTTTGTTGAGTCCGGCATATTTTTTTGATAATTTGTCTACGGCATCAATGGCACTCATGTCTACAATTCTGCTGTCTCTGAAATTTACAATCACCTTATCAGGATCATTTTCGGGATCAAATTTTTCGGTAAATGCAGTTACAGAGCCAAAAAACAAAGGTCCGGAAATCTCATAAACTTTCACTCCATTTTGGTCTATATACTTCTTTGCACGGATTCTTTTGGCATTATCCCAGGCAAAAACCAAAGCAGAAATAATGACTCCCACCAGTACTGCCAACGCAAGATTATGAAGAAGTACAGTAATTAAAGCCACGGTAATTCCTACAAAAATATCAGACTTCGGCATTTTATTAACAATCCTGATGGAAACCCACTGAAATGTGGAAACTGCCACCATCATCATCACGCCAACCAGCGCAGCCATCGGGATTTTTTCGATAAATGGAGCTCCAACCAAAATGATCAGTAAAATTGTAAACGCCGCAATGATACCTGAAAGTCTTGCTCTTGAACCGGCATTGAGGTTAACCAAAGTCTGCGCAACCATGGCACAACCTCCCATTCCGCCAAAAAAACCGTTGGTAATATTGGCTATTCCCTGGGCAACAGATTCTTTATTGGCGCTTCCTTTAGAATTGGTAATTTCGTCAACCATAGACAAAGTGAGGAGAGATTCTATCAAACCCACCCCTGCCATAATCGCAGCATACGGAAAAATAATCTTCAGAGTCTCTAATGAAAATGGTATTTCAGGAATATGAAAAACGGGTAAACTGCCGCTGATTTTTGCAATATCGGCAACTGTTTTGGTGTGAATTCCGAAAACGGAAACAAAACCCGAAATAATTAAAATTGCCACTAAAGATGCCGGCAATGCTTTCGTGATTTTTGGAAAAAAATACACAACAGCAACCGTTAAAGCCGTCAAACCCGCCATGCTATATAAAGCCGAACCCTGCAGCCAACGTACAGTTCCGTCTGCATTCAAAATTTTAAACTGCTCTACCTGAGCCATAAAAATAATAACCGCCAGGCCATTCAAAAATCCAAACATGACGGGCTGCGGAATTAACCTTACAAATTTCCCAAGTTTAAAAAGACCTACTGAAAGCTGTAAAACACCCGCCAGAAATACAGTTGCAAAAAGATAATCGATGCCGTGAGATTTTATTAAAGCAATTAAAACTACAATCGTAGCTCCCGCTCCACCGGAAACCATCCCGGGACGGCCACCTAAAACCGCTGTTACCAAGCCCATCATAAAAGCAGCGTACAAGCCCGTTAAAGGAGACAACCCGGCCAGAATGGCAAAAGAAATTGATTCCGGAATCATGGTCATTGCAACAGTAAGCCCTGCGAGAATTTCGTTTTTGTAATTTATTTTTTTTGAAAAGTCGAAGAGTTGGAGTGTCGTTCTCATGTGTAGAAATCAGAAATATAAAACGGTCTGATAATTAAAATCTAATGACCGGAAGCAAAGATAAGCACTTACAAATAAATCTGCATTGCTTTTGAAATCTCTTTATCTGCGAAAGACCAAAAAAGTCTGTAGTCTTAAAAGCTCAATTCTTCTGTTTGTATTTTTCAAGTGAGAGATGGATGCCGGAAGTTTCTGCAATTGCTTCTTCTTCCAGCTTCCAGCTTCAGATTTCCGTTTCACTAATTTCTCGGCGCAAACAGGGGCGTCCATTTCTTTTTCTTCATCAGTTCCTTCACTTCTTCGTAGGAAATCGGGTAAAAATTGTGGCAGTCAACACCCACATCGAGGCTTAAACTCATTTCATCATCCGGCAAAGTTCCGTGTGAATGACCGTAGAGTTGCCAGGTTCCTCGGTGTGAGCCGTTCCAGGTACGCATTGCGTAATGCAAAAGAATAATCTTCTGTTTGCCGTTGCTGTTTTCCGGTTCATCAATCCGCAATTCGTGATAGTCCTTTATTGATTCAAACCTTTTCGGATAAGTCAGGGTTGAACCTTCGTGATTGCCTTTTATCAGATGGAATTTGCCGTTGAGCTGATCCAGAATTTCTTTTGTAAAATCGGGTTTGCCCAAACTGACATCACCCAAATGGTAGACGGTATCATCTTCACCGATTTTCTCATTCCACCGTTTGATGAGTTCTTCATTCATCTGTTCCAAAGACTCAAAAGGCCTTTCGGAAAATTTTATAATATTGGCATGACCGAAATGATGGTCTGCCGTAAAAAATATATTTGTTTTCATTTTTTCAATGTTGGGTGCTGAATGTTTTTTCACATAGTTAAAACATGCTTCAGCAATCTTCCTGCTTGTTAATTATTAAATTCATTTCAATTAAGAAAAGTAAATATTCAAAGCTTTGATGATACTTTTCACGTTGGTGTTTGGATAAAATCCGGAACTTAACATTGTTCAAAACTTCCCGATCTCCTCTCCCATCTTCCCACTTCGTCACACCATCATATCCGCACAATTTGAACTTGCGAATGCGTAAGGTTTAGCTTTAAACACATATCCCATTCCCAAAATATATCCCATTGCATCTTTCAAAGCGACATTGGATTTGAATTCCGGATTGGTATTAATATCTGCATGAACTTCCATTTCCACACCGTACATTTCCAAAATAGAGCAGATTGCATAAGCGATTTCTACAGATTTGTTAACCTCGTTCAGCATTCGTTCTTTAATGCTGATTGTTTGAATTTCTCTTTGTTTTCTGATAAATGTAAACGCTCCTTTTCCCTCACGGATAAAGACAACTGCGGTTGCATAACTGATCTCATCACCATACACATGAGAATCTGAACCCACACAAACTTTCAGTCGGTGTCCGTTGGCCTGTTCGCGGATGATGGCTTCTTCTACCAAAGTTGTGATAGAGTTTCGGAAAATCTTTCCGGTCATGTTTTGCCATGTTTGTTGTTGCGTTTCCATTTTTTCTACATTTTTTGAATTTGTTTTTGTTTTGTTTTGTTAAATTGAAATAATGTGTTTCCACATAATCGTACGGAGAGAAGGAGTCGAACCCTCAATTTCTTGAGCCTAAATCAAGTGCGTCTGCCAGTTCCGCCATCCCCGCGATTTGATGAGCAATAAGTAATTGGTAATGTGTAATTTTTCCAAATAAATTATTGTCCATAATAAATTTGTTGATTCATCAGGACTTGAACCTGAACAACAAGAGTCAAAGTCTTGTGTGCTGACCAATTACACTATGAATCAATGTGAAGAAAAACTAAGCCTGTCATTATTTTTTTTGTTTGATATAAGAACTTCTGCGCTCGACAAACTTTTAATTTTTCTTCGGAACTAATCTCATTTAGTTATTTGAGATGGCTATGGGAATTGAACCCACTCAGTTTTCACAACGGTGTTGCAGACCGCCCCGACTCTCCCACTTCGGCGAACCATCATATTTGATGAGTAATAAGTGATTGGTAATGAGCCATTTTCTCACTTGAAATATTACTTATTGTTAATTACTCATTACTCATCTTTAAGGTTTGTCTATTGTAATTTGTGTTTTTTATAAAGAACTCCTGCTCTTGACAAACCTTTTCTTTCTCTCTTTGAAACAATTAACATGAATTAATTTGTAATTTCGAAAGGATTCGAACCTTCAACCTTCGGTGTAAATACCGATACTCTACCAATTGAGCTACGAAATTTGGTACTCCATAAGGGAATCGAACCCTTGTCGTTCGGTAGAAAGCCGAATGCACTAACCTCTATGCTAATGGAGCAAATTGTCTGGAAAACAGGGTTGTTCATTACTCTTATTTATTGTTTTTAAAGGTATTCACGAATGCTTCGCATTTCGAACCTATGATCTTCCGCGTCCATGGCGGGTAAACAACCACCGTTATCTTTCCAGTTTTCAGATTCACTTCAAATTTTTTTTTCCGAGAGACAGTCGGAGCCAAAATTTTTTCAGTGAATCTTTGTAACCCCAGAAAGAATCGAACTTTCAACCCCCAGTTTAAAAGACTGGTGCTCTAACCAATTGAGCTATGAGATTATTTTTGCTGAACTGTGAATTGTAAATCGTCAATTAGCTACGCTTATCAAATTTTTAAAAATTCATTTGCGAAGCAAAATTCACATTTCACAATTGACCATTTTTCCACTCACCTTTTGGGTTTCTTCGGGGATCGAACCCTGTTTTCCGGTGCCACAAACCGACGCTTTACCAAATAAGCTAAAGAAACCATAAAAAAAGCACCTCTTTTCGGGAGGTGCTGTATCTTTTTTAATGTGTCAGTTCATTAGCTAACCCATGTATATAAGCACCTTTTCTCCACTAATTCATGATCATGACAAAGCATAAGAATTCCTTTCGGCTCCAGCCCCTTAAGAGTTGAATATTGATTGGGTATGTTTTGTAAATGTTTCATTTTGTTCTGTTTTAAAAATGTTTTTTTGATTATTAAAAACGCATTGGTTTTAATTTTCGGTTGCAAAGTAAATATGAATTTTTTTAACTCACAAATTTATTTTTTTTATTAACTATTTGAAAATCAATTAAATATATCTAAATTTTAGAATAAGGAATTCCTGTCCGCAGTGGTTTGCAGATACCAAAATTACCTAAATGACTGTCTCTCATCGGTTTATTAATCACTCTTATTTATCGTATTAAATGTTCATTTTGCATTAAAAAATTTTCAATTTTCTGTTTATTTTTTTTCATTCTAAATAATTTATTCCCTAAAAACACAAAAAACGCCCCGAATATTGAGGCGTTTTTGCAGTATTTTGATTAAATTTTTACAGGTTTACAGTAAATTATTTTCAAAGCCAGCACATTTCGCCTCATTCCACATCACGTGTTCACATCCAGACAATCCCTTTATTGAGGGGCTGTCGCATAGATTTAAACTGATATGTGCTCTTTGAATTGTCATAATTTTACTGTGGCAAAGATAAATGATTTTCTCTTATTGTTGATAATTGTAAAAGTTTGAACAGCCAATTTTAAGCAGTAAATCGGTAAAATCCTGCTCAATTATCATTAGACTATCAAAATATACAAATCATTTTCTAAACATCTTATTCCTCCCCGTTCTATACCTCGAAATATCTTTTAAAATCACCTCATCCTGCGGATTGAAATGTTTCAGTTCGTTGATAATTGAAGTATTGGTTTCCACTTTTTCGGCGATAATTTCGTAGGCAATATTTCGGGTGGTTTCCTGAAGTTTTGGGTCTTTTGTAAACTCATGTTTCATGGCTTCAAGATAGATGAGTTTCTTATCAGAAGGCGTATGTTCATACAGATTTTGAATTTTCTGATTCAGAACTTCTGTGTCGTAGATATTAACAAAATAATTATTAAGACAGTTGAAAGCATCCTTGTTTTCTTCCCAACCCTGCAGCAAAATTTTCTGTGCTGCCTCAGGATTATCCATTTTCTTTCTCTGAATTAATGAAGCTTTTACCATCTGACTGTTTCCTACATAATCATCAACGACCATTTGATAATAAGAATCGGCAGATTTCGTATCATTAATTTGCTTGTACAAATCTCCCACTTTCTCTTTCTGCCCGAGCTCTTTGTACAGGTCAATAGATTTTTGATATTGCTTTGCTTTTTCAAAACAGGATGCGGCTTCTGATGTATTTTTTAACTTTTTCAGATAAACTACGGCAGCCTCGTTGTACAGGCCGCCATCTTCCAGAGTCTGGGCTCCGCGGTAATTGTCCTGAAGCAAATTCATGTAGACTTTCGCAGCTCTCGTGTAGTCTTTTTCGGAAATATATTTTTCGGCTAATTCTTCATATTTATTTCTGATTCTGTCGAAAAGTGAATCTTCAAGATAGAAATTTCCGCCACCGCTTCTTCCTCTTCCTGACGCATCTCCTGATTTTTCCTTGTCTTTGAGACCGGTGATGATCAGTAAAATAATAATGGCAACCACAACAAAAATGGCCAGATTTCCGATGACGCTCCAGAATGTTTTCTGAAAAAGTTCTGAAAAAATTGCTACAATTTTGATGACAGCCAAAATTAAAACTGCCATGAAAAATTTTTCTGTAAACTTCTGCTTATTCATCGTCATCAGATTTTAGAATGGTTTTATCTTCCCTGAAAAGCCTGTAAAGAAGCAGCACAACGAAGATGATGAGCAACCACACAAACCAGTTGTAGCCAAACATCGCAATGATGGGATAGAAAATATACACCAGCAAAGCCAGCAGAACGGTCATGAGAAAGATTTTTACTCCGGTGGGAACATTTTCACCTCCCGTATCAAGCGGTTTTCTCTGTACAAAAAATAAATACCCGAAAATAACAGCAGTTATCAGTAAAATAAGTCCGATAATTTCTGTAAATGAAACAGATTTTTTAGGCAAAGAAAGCGGCTCCATAGTCTGGATGGAAGACGGCTCCTCCGGAATAGCATAAGCTCGTGGCACATATTCTTTTGTTCCGTATCGGTAAGAGAGAGAATCACGCACCGGAGCCTGCTGTCTCTCAACAATTTCTGCAATAAAAACTTTGTCATAAACCTTTGAAGAACCTGCATCTCTCAAAGAATCTGTAATTTTTCCAGTTAAAACCGTTTCATTTTCCACCAGAAATTTATCTATTTTACCTTTGTAAACATTTCTCAGCGAGTCTTCTGCCGTTTTTATTCTTTTCTGTATCGCCAGATATTCCATCTGAATTTTTTCGACTGGCCGCCCGCCGTTTTTCACATATTCCTCATACCTTTTTTCACGTTTAGAACTCATCAGAATCATCATTGCATCACTGTTTTCTTTTCTGAGCTGATTTCTTTTGTCTCCAAACATCGAATCAATTTTCATATCGATATCTGTCACGCCAGACTGATAAGCAATCGCAGGAGGCGGAGGCGTTGGTGCGCCTTCCATTATTGAAGCGTCGCTGGCGTGTACATTTTCAGATATTTCAGACGAACTTTCTTTTTCCAGGAAGAAAAATATTCTTGCAATCCCGAAAACAATCAGAACTACATAAAAAATCCACCTGTAATTCCCTGAACTACTGCCTTTTGACGAACCGTCTGCTCCTGAAGATGATCTGCCTCCGAAAATTTTGTCAAACCAGCTTGTAAATTTATACTGGCTGAAACCGTCGCCTCTCGAAGTTCCCATAATATCAAGCGGAACACCCAATTCTACAGCTCTTTCGGGATGCTTTTCTATGTATTTCAGGTATTTTTCAATTTCTTTTTTATTCCCCGCCATTACTTTTTTCATGTCAAAAGGAAGATTTTTCATCCACTCTTCTTCAGTTTGCGGTTTTTGGAGGGCTTCCAACACTTTTTCATCATCCATTTCCACCATGAAACTTTTGATTTCAGAAGGATTTTCCACACCATTGGACGGTTTTTTTACGTTGTCTAAACTGATTTCAGGATTCTGAATGACTGCAAGCCAATCAATTTCCAAATTTAATTTCACCAAGCCAAAATCAGGGTGCATCACAATGTAATCCGCAACAATATTTTTCCAGTCTTCAGGATTTATTTTGGGATAAAAAACAGTGTTTTCGGGAATAAAAAGCTTGTCATCAACATTTTGAAAATAAGCATTTTTACCAATTTCCGCAGGCGCGTGGTGTTTAAAAATAAGAAAACATCCGTATAAAATATTGAGCTCGCTGGAAGGAACTGGATAGGACTGAACTTCATTCAAATCAATCCCCAGAATTTCCATTTCCTGAAGCCACATCAAAGGTGAGGAAGCTTTAATTAAAAGTCCTTTTTTGGGATAAGTATTTTTCGGAAAAGGCTGTATTCTAAGTTCCATGCTCCCAGATTTGTTCTATAAAGGGTTGCAGATATTCATCGTACATTTCTTCCATTTTTCTCACTCTGAGAAGGCTGTTTTTAGGCAAATAATATTCTGAACCTCCGAAATCTTTTTCTGTTGCCATCGCCAGAAAACCGTTGTCAGATGAGGGAATATAAAATTCCGGAATATTTTTGTTACTGCTTCTGAAAGAGAGCATTCCTCTCGAATCTGTGATCACCTCGCTGCCGTCTGAAAAAGTAAATCTGTTTTTGTTCTGCTGTGTAAAAATCTTCAGTGGATGCCTGTTTCTGTACATCGTAAGAGAATTATCATACAGTTTATTGATTTCATTGTGAGAAATTACCAGATTTTCTTCAGCATTGATACAGATATTTGTAAAATTACTCAGAATTTTTATTCCTGAACGATTGAGCTTTTTCAGTTCTGCTTCTATTTTTATATTGCTTTTTGTAATTTCAATATTATTGTCTACGGTTTCAACATCCAAAGTTCCGTCCGGACTGAATTCAAAAATCTGAGGAGCTTCATTATCCCGAAGGTAAAATTTCTTATTAAAATAATTCAGTTCAAAGCTGTGTGGAATATTTTTTCCACTGAGATTGAGTTCAGAATATTCTTTGGTATTTAAATTTAGTTTAGACAGAAATCTTTTTTCCGGCAGATACTGAGCGAGAATATATTGCTGAGCTTTGTTTCTTGCCAGCGCAAACTGCCCTTTCGGCTTTACAGATATATTTTCGATTAAAACTTCACAACCTCTGTGGATATTGTAATATTCGTAATAATTTTTATTGTAATAATTATCAGAAAGATACGTCTTCAAAAGTTGTTTTTTTGAGCTTAAAATAAAGAAATCTCCTTCGTGCAGAAAATTGGCAATTTTAGTCAGCGGAACGGGAAACAGAATCGGATAGTTCAGAGGAACATCTGCTTTTTTACCGTTGCCTGAATTTACATTTTGTGCCTTCTGCCTGTTTTTAGGCGGATTTGCCCATAATTCATTTAAAGGAAGCATCATTTTCTGAACGTGCTTTCTGGTTCCCTTGTGATGCTTGTAAAAATTGAGTTCACCGTCCGCAGAAGTCGTTACGAGAAATTTCAGCTGATCCCTGTTTTCATGGATGACTTTCTGAAGATTGGGATGATTTAAATTTTCCTGATGGGTGATAAAAAAAACTTCCAGATTTTTCTCTGTATGTTCTTCATTAAAAAACTTCTGCAAAGCCTGTGAAACCTCCAAAACCGAACTCACATGATTCAGATTTTCCATCACCTCATCCACTTTATCAAGATTGATGAGAATCGTAGATTGTCCCAACGCAAAAACTTTACATTCAGAATGTGCTTTTGGATGCTTGATGACCGCAATCGCCGATGCAAACGCCAAAACTTTTGGTGTTCCCCAGTTTTTGAGCGAAGTATCGATGAGAATTATTCGTTCAAAAATATTTTCTTCAGGCGGAATTTCTCTCTGAATGTATAAAGCTTCGTTGTTGGCGACACGGTTCATGAAAACCTCATCTTCATTGGCAAATTCAGACAGAAGCATTCTGCTGAAATCTCCTTTGTTGGTCATATCCGAAACCCCGCCAATCGGCTGTTCGCCGGGAGAAAGATGTCTCATCGGAATTTTCAGTCCGCTCCATATTCTTTTAATTAAACTTCCCACCTGAAAAGTTTTCGGTTCTTCGACGAGTTGCTGAATAAAATCTTTATCGGTTTCTACAGTGGTTTCTTCTTCTACAACTTCGTCTTCCAGCTCGGGAATTTCAATAACTCCCTGCAAAGCTTTTTCAATAGATTCTGTGGTCGGAAACTTTTTATTTATTTCAGCAAGTGCATTAATATCCTTTCTGAATACTTTACTGGTAAGTTCCAGGACGTTGGCAGACCTCTCAATAATGTCGGGTCGGGAAACATAATTATCACACAATTCTTTTGATTTTGAGAAAGTGAGGCTCATCTTGTTTCCGGCAAATAAAGCCTGAATCAGAAAGACTCTGTTTCGTCCGGTTTTATATTTACGGTCTAAAATCTCCAGTTTTTTGAGTAAAAAAACAGCTTCATTATAAGATGCCTCGACTTCCTCTCTTGATATGTGTCTTTTCAGGTCGTCGACCAAAGTTCTCAAGTGTTTGTAGCCATCCTGAGTGGCGTACAAAACCATAAGCAATGCTCCAAACGGCGGCCATCCCTGCAACTGTAGTTCTTTCAGAATTTCAATAATGTAAACACGGTATCCTACAACCGAGGCAGCCGCTGGAAAATAAACGATGTTGTGACTCGTTATGGTCTTCGAATCATCCTGAATATCGCTATCTGTCTGCCATTCCCAGAAATAATCTTTGTAGGACTGAAAATATTCTTTTACATCCATTCCTTTGATTTTTCAGTGAGACGGAATGAGCTTACAGAAAGTTTCCGGAAATCTTTTTTATTAAGATACAAAACATTTCCATCTTCGTTCCACAAAAGCCATTGTTCCTGATTTGAGTTATATTTTCTTTGAAGTAATGAACTCATATTTTTAAATTCAAAATCAAAACCTGTCGGTAAAAGATGATTGTCTTTTGACCAATACGTTTTTCCTCTCAGGCTCAACATCGGACTTCCTAAAAATAATGCTTTATCGTTGATGACAATCCAATCTAATTTTTCCAGTTTAAATTTTGGAAATGTGATAATCATTTCTCTTATTTCAGAAATTGGACACAGTATAGCGGTTGCAGGCTGCTCGTATTCGCTTGGTTTTAATCTCACCTCTACTTTTTCGTCTATTCCAAAGAAATTATTATTTGAGATGGGAAAAGTGAGTTTTAAAGCTTTGTCAATGACAGTCCACAGCAAAGCCGTTCGCATTTTTTTTGTGGGAACCAGGGCATTAATTCTAAATAAAAGTCCGTTTCTTAATTCGTATAAAATAAAGTTGGGCACCTGCTGAATTTCGGGCGAAACAGCCTGTTCGTCGGTGAAACCTTTCAGCCAGATCACTTCCCCATCTGTGGCGATGTGAATATTTTTCCAGTCGCGGATGGAGCCTAAAAAATCTTCATCAGCTTTAGGAAGTTCTGCCCAGAATTCTTTTAAACTGCCTGAAGGATCTTTTGCCATAAGCTTTCTATTTCCTGTTGGATGTATAGTTTCTGCTCAGGATTTCTGATCCAGTCGCAGCGTGTTTGCAGGTATCTCAGTTTGTCTTTGATCACATTCTGCTCCTCAAAAGTTAAATTTCCGTTTTGCCATTGGTCGATTAAGATTTTTACATCTTTCATCACCTCTTCCGGATTCGGAGCCTTGTTTTGCAAAGCCTGCGGATGGGATTTTGGATTATCATCTTTCTCAATAGTTCGGTTGATAATTCCTTCCAGAATTTCAATCTGTTCTTCGGTGTCCCAAATATGTTTCAGCACCCATAAATCTGAAAGAATTGCTTCATTTCTTCCGCAAATCAAAGCACTCGCAGCAATCAGATTCTGGAGTTTTACAGCACGACGGTCGGAAATGGCGATTCCTGTATTCCGGAGATTGATGATGGTATTTAAATAAACTTCATAGATCGGTTTTAAATCAACAGTTTTACAAAGCTGCTGAAGTTCTTTGATTTCATGGGCAAGAATTTCCGGACTTTCGCTTTCTAAAATATTTTCCAGTCTTCTACCCGCCAAAAGCACCTGTTGAAGGAGATCAGGATTGACATAATCTACATTGATTCTGATAAGAAAACGGTCGAATAATGCATTTAAAGCCTCATCTTCCGGAAGAACGTTGCTTGCGCCCACAAACATTAATGCAGGGAGATTTCTGGTTTCCTTTCCTCTTTTGAAAATCTTCTCATTTAAAGCCATCAGAAGTGAATTCAGAATCGCAGAATTGGCATTGAAAATCTCATCCAGAAAAACCATTGACGCTTCGGGCATCATCCCGTCGGTATTGGTAAACAGCTCGCCCTCTTTCAGTTTTCTGATATCGAAAGGACCGAAAATCTCGTTAGGTTCTGTGAAACGGGTTAAAAGATATTCGAAGTTTTTACCGTCGGTTACTGTTTTGGCTAAAGTTCTTACAATTGCTGATTTTGCAGTTCCCGGAGGACCGTACAAAAATGCATTTTCCCTTGCCAAAAGGCAGATTCCGAGGAGATCTACGACATCGTTTTTGCCGACGAAGGTGTCTTTGACGAAGGCTAAAACTTTGTTTAGTTTTTCTATATTTTGAGTCATTGTTTAATATTCTGTTTAAAATAATGGAATATTGATTTTACCCTTTCAGGGATTTTTTATTTTAGGTCAAAATCTGTCACAAGGCTTTACCCTGTGCTGCTGATTTCGCCACTTTGTGGCTTTATAGGTTCTGAATTAATGATTTGCAAATCTCTCCAGAAAACATCTTTGTACATCCCAAATTCTGCCATCAAAAGTTGATTGATATAGGGAATTTCTGCCAGTTTGTAAGCCTTATTTTCCAAAATTCTTTCGAGATATAATTTTCTGTAGGTTTGATCTTTTAAGCCTTCCTCAAAGCTTATCTTTTCAGGATATACATCTGAACCGATGGCTGAATAATGAAACTGTACTAAAATTTCATCTAGTATTTTCACCACCGGATCTGCAGCGTCTGCCACATGAAGTGCATCCCTGATTTGCGGTAAAAATCTTAATGATAAGTCTGCCGACAGAACCGCTGAAACATCTTTCAAGCCGTGAAAAGGTGGTAATAATTTCTGTACATCCTTCGCCGTGTCTTTTCTGATTAAGTACAGCTGGGCACTATGATACAAAACTTTTCCAGCCCAAAGTGCAGCTTCTTTACTGAAGGGAATTTTATCTGATAAAAAATTCAGTCTTTCTTTTTCAAATTCAGATTCAAAATATGTGGCAGCATCCTCTTCTTCCTTTTTGGAAATTTCCTGAATGTCGGCAAAAATGGTCATGGTGCCTTCTTTTCGGAGCAGAAAGAGCGTATCTAAGAAAGGGGATTTATTTTCCATCATTAAACAAAAATAATGATATTTCTGAGATGAAGAAATATTGATTTACAGAAAACTAAAATAATTTTTAATAAAAATTGGTCTAAAAAAAAAGATGAAAGATGTAATTGTTTTGACACATGAGTCACATAGTTTTAGTTTTAATTGTCTGCGTATATTTTTAGATCACATAAGTTTTAAAAATCTTTGATTTTCTCTGATGTGTTCTGAATGTTTTCAATATAATAAATTAAAAACTAATGTGACTTATGTGCTTTATTTCATGAAGAATTCAATGCGCTCTGGATTTTGAGAACAAAATGAAAGATGTCATTGTTTTGACACATGAGTCACATAGTTTTAGTTTTAATTGTCTGCGTATATTTTTAGATCACATAAGTTTTGAAAATCTTTGATTTTCTGTCCTGTGTACTAATCCTCTGAACCATTAAGTAACTTGAGTTGTTAAGTTTTTTTAAGGAAATATCTGAAGATATTTATTAAGGTGGCGGCACATTTTCTAATTTAGCATGCTGATTTTCAACCTTAACCTTAACCTTAACCTTAACCTTAGCCTAATCTCTAATGCGCTCCGGATTTTGAGAAAAGGTTGATGATCACTACACCCGCAACGATAAGGCCTATCCCAAGAATGGCAGGTAAATCTAAAGTTTGTTTATACACAAAATATCCTACTAAGGAAATCAAAACAATTCCTACAGCAGACCAAATGGCGTACGCAATGCCAATCGGAATTCCTTTTAAAGCAAATGTCAGTAGATAAAATGAGGCCGTCATTGCGACTACAAATATGATGGTTGGCAAAGGCTTTGTGAACTGTTCGGTCTTTTTCAGGAAAGACGTTCCGATGGTTTCACAAAGAATGGCGGCGGCGAGGAATAGATAATTTTTCAAGAGTTTGGAATTTAAAATTAATTCAAAGATGTTGTTTTCTTCTCAATGATATCCTTCAAAATTACCAAAAAAGAAATTCTATAAAAAATTAAATACCCTTAAAACGTCAGGTTGAACAAGATAATTTTCTGTGAAATTTATTTAACAAACTTTATTACACCGAAAAGTGTTTTATTTAATAGTTTTGCGGTGCTAAAATTCAATTTAATATAAAACTCAACTTACATGTTCAGAACGTTATTATTAATTTCATTCCTTATTACAGCAATTATGTTCGGACAGCAGAATTCGTCAGGGGCAAGCAAAAAACACTTAAACTGCAGACAGAAATTTACAATCTGATTAAAAAGAAGGCTTTGTATTCCGATTCTCTGGACTGGAAAAAAATAGATACAGAACTGTCTAAACTTCCGTTAACTGAAAATGATTCGGTAAGTCAGAAAATTCTGTTTGACTATTATTTGGATCAGCTTAAAGCCGCTGGCGATAACCATTCTTTTTTTATAACAAAAAGTATAATGGAGGAAAAAAGTCAGCAGCCCATGATTCTTAAGCCGGAAGGAAAATATCTCGGGAATAGGATTGCCATGATAAAAGTTCCTGCCTGCAGCAATTATGACAACCAGAAAGATCTTGCCTTCGCAGAAATGGTCCGTTCTGAAATCAAAAGGCTGGATAGTGAAAATACAATTACAGGTTGGGTGGTAGATCTTCGTAATAATATGGGCGGCAATATGTGGCCAATGGTAGCAGGTCTGAACGCCCTTACTGAAGACGGTATCGTTGGATATTTTGTTGCTCCGAGTTATAAATCTCCATGGCTTACCAGAAACGGAAGAATGGTTGGGAGCAAAGCAAAAATCAGTGATTATAAAATTAAAAATCCGAACTTGAAAATTGCTGTTCTCATCAATGAATATACTGCTAGCAGCGGAGAAATGACCGCCATTTCTTTGATTGGACTGCCGAATGTAAGGACTTTCGGGAAAGATTCGATGGGATATATTACCGCCAACGGAACTTTCACGCTTTCCAACGGAGCGAATTTCAATCTGGCGACCAATACCTCAGCCGACAGAACGGGAAAAGTGTATACAGACAGAATTAGACCTGATGTTTACGTGGAAAACCTAAAAACTACGTCCGAAGATGAAGTAATAGAAGAAGCCGAAAAATGGCTCATGATAAAATAATCTTAAAACAGACAACCGCAAAGCATCACACTTTGCGGTTGTCTATTTTAAATTTAAAAAACTGCTATTTCAAGAGATAACCTATCGCACCGCCATCAACCAGCAATTCGGTTCCTGTAATGAAGCTTGCCTGATCTGAAGCTAAGAAAAGTACAGCTTTGGCAATCTCTAAAGGATCACCCATTCTTCCCAATGCGACAGATTTGGCAAATTCATTTTGCATGTCCAGACTTGGAACAGCTTTATCAAAACCTTCTGTTTTTGTAGGTCCCGGACTCACAATATTCACTCTGATTTTTCTATCTGCCAGCTCATTGGCTGCAATCTGGGCAATTTTATTTACCGCTCCTTTGGTTGCTGAATAGACGCTTCCGTACATCTGCGCCGTTGTAGCAACTGTTGATGAATTAAAAACTACAGAAGAACCTTCCGTAAAATGCGGAATCATTTTTTGTAAAGTAAAATAATATCCTTTCACATTCGTATTGAACTGATGATCAAAATCTTCCTCAGTGGTCTGTTCAATCGGTGTAAAAACGGCTGTTCCTGCATTCAGAAAAAGAACATCTACTTTGTTTCCGCTTACTGCAACATGGTTTTCGAGTACAGCAATTCCAGCCAAATTTGAAGTGTCTGAAACTAAAGTTTTCAGTTTTGGATTATTGATTCTTTCTTCCGCTTTTTTCAGATTGTCGGCGTTTCTTCCTGTAATCAAAACGCTGGCTCCCGCTTCAATAAAAGCTTTGGCAGTTGCAAATCCTATTCCGGTACTTCCGCCGGTAATGACTACATTTTTGTCTGTAAAATTCATTTTGTAATTTTTTATTGTTGTTTTACAGAGCAAATGTAAAACGATTCAGTTACTTTTAGTAACTTTGTACCGAAAAATAACAATAACAACGGTGTAACAAAGTAACAATATGGAGTGTCAGGCAAAAGATTTTCAGCAGGAGTATAAAAAAGAAATGCGTGCAGTACAGGATTCTATGGACGTTCTTCACGGCAAATGGAAGATTGCCGTTATCTCTTCTATCTGCTATTACAACAAGAGACGGTTTTCAGATATTCTGAATGATATAGACGGAATTTCCAACAGAATGCTCAGCAAAGAACTGAAGGAACTTGAATTCAACAAACTCATCCACAGAAATGTATTGAATACACAGCCCGTAACGGTAGAATACACTCTGACTGATCATGGAAATACTCTAAAAACCATCATCAATAATCTGAAAGACTGGGGTGTACAGCACCGTAAGAAAATTGTGGAAGGGTAAGATATTTCTTGTTCTTTTGTCTTGAAATCGCAGATTCGACGCAATCAAACAAAAGAACCAAAAATTCAAGACTTGGAAATCCATGATTCGACGTAGTCAAACTCAGCTAAAATTTTGAAGAATATCCTAAAATCTCCGAAATTGACTCCTTTCAGTCGTCGAACCTAAAGGTTTCGGGCGGGAATATTTTTCTTTCATCGAATAAATATTTTTGCCGCCACTCAGACAATGGAGATTTCTTAACGGAAATTCTTCAAAATTTCTTAACGCTTCCGTTTCCTAGGTCGATAAAGAAAAATCCAAAACAATAGCTTATTATAAATTTAAACATCTCCCTTAATTTCTTCTACTAAATTATTATATTTGGTCTGTATTTTTTTAAGATTCTCGGCGAAAATATCATTAAAATTTGGTGGATATGGTTCATTAAAATCAATGGGATTTCGATGATTAAAATGTGAAATTTTTCTTATAGCCTGGTAAGTTGTAACGTGCTTAATATATTTCAAAAATTCATTCGACAATATTTCGTCTGCTTCAGCTAGATGAAATTTTGATTCAATTATTTCTACAATTTCGTTGTGATTTTTTAAAATCACTTCGTTTTCTAAGTAATCATTTGTTTCAATAGGTAATGTATTATGATCACTAAAAAAATTAGGTATTTTTTCAAATAAAATGGTGTCTTTTTGAAGTCTTATATAAATTGGCCAATAGAATTCGGATAGCTGTCTTTCCAAAAAACTTAATTTCCTAAATCTTTTATCTTTCAATAAATCGTTCTCTAATATACTTTTCTGTCTTTTCAAATCCAAGACCTCAGTATTAGAAGTTTTAATTTTTTCAATCATTTTATTGAACCTAAATGCAATAAATAGAATAAGAATTGCCATAATTCCTTTATCAATAAAAATTTTAATGATCTCTTGAGTTAATGTATTGTCCATCGTTCCTAATTGGTTTAAGGTTAAAAAAATAATTCAAATCACAAGTCATCCAAAGCAGTGGATTTCATGACATCGCTATTTATTCTGTCAAAATATGCTAAGGCAACATAGCAACTGGTAACACTATTATTTTTTATAGAAAGTTCAATACTTCCTTTATCGGTATCAAAAACCGAATTATATTCACATTCTCCAAGCTGAACAGAAGTCATTTTTGCGCCGTCGCTCTTTGGCTCATAAGATTGAAATTTTTCAATACTATACTCTGGTGTTCCATATTTCTCAGTTAGTAAGTTTTTTAAAGAAAAATAATTATTCGACAAAGATGACCAATCATTTCTCTCACTAAAAACCACTACAATTTTATTAACAAGATCTTGTTGTTGCAAAGTAGAAATACCAATCATGCAATCTTTATAGCCTGCAAACTCGCCTTTCATCATTGCAATTCCTTTATCTGTACCTGTAAGTACAAAACCAGCTTTTTTCATTTTCGCAACATATTGACTGAGTGTGCCATCTATAGGAACGCCCTTAAAACTTAAATGCTCAGAAGAATTTTGAATTTGTTGAGCTTGAATAGGAAATCCAAGGGTAATTAACATTACAAATGTTAGTATTTTCATCATAGTAAAATTAGTTTTTTATAAAAATCTAATTTACTAAATTCTTTAATAAGAAATGCTAGTGTTAACTCTTTTAATTCAATTAATTAGTGGATGAATGGAATAAAACAATTACTCAATAACTCTCTCAAAATAAAGTTCAGATAAAATAATTTTTATTTCCTGTTCTGCATTTTCCTTTCGCCAGTACACAATAAAGTTTACTTTGACACTCTTCAGATGATAATTTTTCATTCTCATATTTTCAATCTGTGTTGCAAACATCTTTGAGAATTTCAACACAGAATTGCCTTTGCTGTCACAGCATCCACCGTCTGCAATGATACGGTTTGGTAGGAAAAAGCAGAGTCGAAAAATATAGTGTATTAATGATGTTTTCAGAATGTACTCCCGCAACATTCAGTGCTTTGCCAATATATTTGAGGTCATGATTAAAAACATTGTGCCCACAGACAAAATCTACCCCATCCAAAAACTGAATAAACTCAGCCATCGAAGCTTTATGAAAAGAAGCACCATTGTTTCTGATACTTCCGATATCAAGTACTTTCCCGCTCTTAGGCTCAATTTCTGTATCGATAAATGCGATCGGGAAATGGGTATGTTCTGAATTTTCTGTCAATCTGCGTATTAGTTTTTATTATTCGCTTATGGATGTTTTATTTTGAAAGTCTTTCATTTTCAAAATATAAGCTCTAACTAAAATACAAATTTCTCCCGAAGTTGAAAATATGAAGTTTGAGTTTATTTAGACTTTATGATTATAAATCTTTTTAGTACAAAAAGCTTGAATTGAATATCTCAAAATTCAAAAATAAATCATCCTAAAAACAATCAACCACTTTTAAATTGCTTTAAAAGTGGTTGATTGTTTTTGATTATTTCGGAAAATGGGAATTGTGCAACACCTACCCTTGCTATCGGTTATATTGTTATTGGGAATTTCTGTACTATTTTTAAAAAGTCATTAAGATTTTCTTCTTGTAATAATTTACTATTTACTAATCGAGAATAGTCAAGTGTGTTTACTTCTTTAAACGACAAATACTTATCAGCAGAATATTCTTCTCTTTTTAGGGTTGATGTTAAAATTACTTGTTTGTTCAATTTGACAAACTCTTCAATCATTTTTTCTTCTTTTGCGGTGGATAACTCTCCTTCTCTAAAAGAATCTATGATAATTGGGTAATTGTGTTTCAAAATATTATTTAGTGCAACGATTTTACAAAAATAAAATTCTTGTTCTTCGCTACCTGAAAATGTCTCGTTAGCTTTAGTAAAAAGTCCATTAATTGTCATTGTTCCTTCAGGGTCAATGATTCTATACAGTCTTGTAATTTCAACGATTATTTTTTCTAATAATTCTTGTTGTTTGAGTCTATTTTGTTCAAAACCGTTATTTATTGCTTTTATTTGATTTTCAATTCCTGTTAACTCGTTTCTTAAGACAGTAACTGAATTATCTATTTCTCTTGAATCTCTAATCTCTGACTCGAATAGAACATAATTACTGAACTCAGGATTAGGCGTTTCTAAAAGCTTATTAATTTCAATTTGCTCCCTTTCGATAATGTGGTCTAACTCCTTTACAACATCTTCTTTTAATTTTATGTTTTCTTTGATTGAAGAAATTATACTATTTCTGACATATTGATTACTTACGTCAAACTCGAAATCATCATTTGTAAACGTGATTTTAGAACTTCCGCAATCAGAGCATTTGACTTTTCCTTCCTTTAGACTTCTATTTAAAGAATTTAGTTCATTAATAAGAAAATTTAATTTTATCTTTCTATTTTCTTCTCTGTTACGTTGTTTACGAAATTCTGTAATAGAATTATGTAAATCCTTTAACCTATCCTTAATGCGTTCAAAATCTTCATTATTAGCCAAACTACTTACATAGTTAGCTATCTTGGGATTCTTTTTAAGAATTTGGATTTTCTTTCTTTCAATTTTTATTTTTTCTTCTAATTCTCCTTTTTTTGTTTTTAATTCTTCGGCATTAACTGTCTCATCGAAAACGATATTCGAAATTCCTTGTAGCGAAAATATCATATTTAAAAAGTCCGCTTTGTTATTAAATGACTTTACGATTATGTTTGATGTGTTTCTTCTATCTTGACCCAAAAAGAATAATTCATAGAATAAACTTAAATCTGAAATTTTCAATTGTCCATCTTTAGGAATATTTGGAATTTGAATTACCTCTTTTGAAATGAAATATTTAAATTCTGCGATGCTATTAAATATGTAATTTTGATTATTTCCAATAACAAGAATCGAATTATTGTGTCTAAGAAACTCGTAATCTATATCATTTATTGATATTTTAGAATAGAAGTAGTAATTTTTTGGGTTAAATCCTACTGGCCAAATAGAATCATATCCGATGGAATAAACAATACTTTGCATAAGAATTGTTTTTCCCTTATTGTTATCATCACTAAAAATTATGTTCGTTTTATTCTGAAACCTTTCTTCAACGAAAGCTTCTGAACTATTTCCAATTGCAATTTTTTTTATTATCATTTGAACCCTTCTATAGTTAAAGCGATTAGATACTTGATAGTCATTTCTTTCAGATAATTATATTTGGGAGTATATAAACTGAATTTGGTTGTATAAATAAGTTCAACATCATCGATAAAAGTTGTGTCTAAATATTCTATAATTGTTTCACAAACTTTCCAAAATTCTCTATTACTTGTTTTGTTGAACAGACATCTTGATAGATTAGAGTTACATTCTTGAATTAAGTCCTCTGTGTCATCACGGGTCAGGTTTTTAACATAATCAAAAAATCCAAATGGAATACTTTTGTATTTAAAAACCTCTACACCAATTATACGGCAAATAACAAATGTGTCAATATCAAGAATCTTTAAGTGACGATTGAAATTAATAACATCTAAAACGTTGGAAATTGTTTCATTTTCAATTAACGAGTTCTTTTTAGAAGATTGAATGTCTCTTAATTCTTTAAAAACTGTTAAATAAAAGTCATCCGTTTTTAGAGATTTGTTTTTGAACTTAGTTATTAGCTTTAGATATTCTTGTTCTGTTGTATCGTCTTCTACAATCACAACATTATGTAAGAATTTTTCAATTTCAGAAGTGTAATCCTTAATTGTTCCTTTTACTCGTTGAATCTCTTCAGTTAACCCTTTTTTACTCTCTCTTTTGTTTTTGTCTCAAAATTATCAAATTTATAAATCTTTGAAGATCTGGCAATTTTGTAATCATCTTTAAGTTGACGAGTAAAAAATATGAACTCTTTAAAATTCAATTTTGAGAGTGAATTATCAAAGAGAGTAAAAAAATATTGTCCAATTTTTTTAGGATTAAGATTTCCTTCATTCTTAGATTGTATATCCCAAATATTTTGTCCTTTGTTATCTATCCCACTAACATCATTGAAACAATCAAAAGTGATATATTCAATTTCATTTTTACTACTACTTTTTCCAATTAGATACAATAATGATTTTGTTTCAAAAACTGATGCTTTTTCATTATTCATTTCAGTATTTTTAAAAGTGTAACTCATTGTTTAGTGATGGTGTTTAGTTTCGTGATATAATTGCCGATAACGGAAAAAGCTATTGATAAAGTGTAGGTTTAATTAAATGATTACTCAATTCAGACTCCCTGAAACCAATGCTTTTTCATCTCGTAAATTAAAAAAAAACAATATGAAGAGCAGTGGCGAATAAATGTTTCACACATTTTAATTTTGAATTTAATCTTGTATTATACCATTACATTGCTGTCTGTAGTTTTCATAAAGCATTAATTTCTTGATTATATGTTTCTAATGAACTATGCATTTCATTTCTAATTTGGGTCAGACTTTCTTTATGATAATCAATTTGAGAGATTATTTCATTATATAATTCAGAAACTTCTTTAATTAACTCAATCAAGTCAGTAACATTTGAGTTTGATATCTGATTTCTTAAGCCTTCTTCTAAAAACCTTCTTAGGTAAACATAATTATGAGTTATTGAATTTTGCATATTTTCATGATAATCAACAAGAATTCTACCTTTTACTTCAATGTCATTATCATTTAAACCATTATTTGTTTCAATTGTAAGTCTGGCAACTTTGTTTATAGCTATCTTACTTAAATCATTGAAATTTACTTTTCTTTGATAATCAAATTCTTGTGCTTTTTCAACCATTTCCCATAAATTATTTAGCTGAATATTAAAATAATCAATTATGAAAGTCAATCTATTATAATTAGGTATTTTATCAGAACCATATTTTTTTGCAAATGCCTGAAAATAGTTTTCGTTCTTCAGGTTTTCATCCAATCTGTCAAAACTTTTATTTGGAGAAAATCTTAAAAGTTGAAATTCAACATTATTTCTACTGTAATTATTAATCATCTCACTCAAATTTTGTATAGTATTTAAAGCATGAGATCTTGATAAATTAAGTAGATTAACGAAATTACTTATTCTATTATTTATTTCTTCTTCTTTTTTGTCATCATCTTTCTTTTTATCTCTTTTTGTTGTCAAATAAAATATTAATAAAGCTGTTCCAGTTCCAATTATTGCACTTATAATGTTTCTCAAAAACTGAGGGTCGGTAAAAAAGTCGAATATATTATACATAGTTTTAGAATTACCACTAATACTCAAATATACACATTGCACCAAAATAAAATATAAACAGTTGCGACAATACTTTTTATATTTCTATTAAATCGCTAATAATCAAATAAATAAATTTTAAAGCATTTAATCATATACAACTAATAAAATCCCTCGTGTTGGAAAAATATGATTTATAGCCGTTTAAAACTATACTAAAAACACAAATTTGTTCTGAAAAACAAACCTTCTTGCAAATCCCACTTTCCATTTGTATCTTTAATTATCTCAATTCACAATTCCTATAATTAAATAAGGAGCAACTCCATAGTAACTCCATAACAAGTCCATAGCAAGTCCATAAAAAATATGGAGTTGATATAGATTTGATATGGATTTTTTATTTATCTTTATTAAAGAAACATCGAAGAAACGCAAAGGACTGTTTTAGTAAAAGCTTTACATTTTCAGCAGGTTACAAAAATTATTTCCTTTCGTTCGGTAAACACAGTAAAAAAAATTATCACAACTTTAAAAACACAACTATGGCAAGACTCAACAAAAACGGAAACCTCAGTGGAGCGATAGGAAATATTATTTTCGTCAATAACGGAGACCAGTCTTACGCAAAAGCCAAAGGAAAAGATCCCAAACAAACCAACAATACCAAAAAATCCTATACTGCTTTTGGGATGGTAAGCACAGTGGACAAACTTTTTCGGGCAGAATTGATGGCAAAAGTTAATCTGATTACAAGTACAAAATACGCTCCTTCCCACAGAACTCAATTACGGCGTACAGCCCGGCAAACTGATCTGGCAAAGAACAAAATAAAACTGGAATACACAGACCCGCAGTTTCTGATGGGCTACAATTTCAACAGAGATTTTAACTGGGATCAATGCGTAAGATTCTTTCCCGAATTTCAGGAAAATGCGGATGGTAAAGTAACCATGCAAATTCCTGCACTTACCTGGGGAAAAGAAATAAAAGCACCTGCGAAAGCTACAAAAGCAGAACTGACAATCAGTGTCATCAGCACCAACCTCAACGCATCTGTTATTGCCGTGAAAAATATTGCGACTTTTACCATTCAGATTTCTGCATCAGAAAAAACAACAATGCAGTCTTTTGAATTTGAAACGATAAAAGAAACCGGATGGGTGCTTGTGTTGGGAAGCATCAGTTTCAGTTCGCCCCTAAATAATATCAGGACTGAACAGAAAGGAGCTTCGACGTATCTTTGGGCAAAAAGCTTATTGTAAATCCTCAAGATGATACTTTAAAGCTTACATTTTATTTAGAAATGATATCCAAAAAAAGATTTACTAATTACTCAATTGATATTAATAAATCAAAATTTCAGGATTTTTTTTTAGAGTGCTGAATCCGACAACTATATAGATATTCATTATCTTTGCCATCATTAAAACAACAGTATGAGCATACACATCAGCGCTAAAAAAGGAGAAATTGCAAAAGTAGTTCTGCAGCCGGGAGATCCTTTGAGAGCGAAATATATCGCAGAAAACTTTCTTGAAAACCCAAAATTAGTAAGCCAAACCAGAGGTATTTTATATTATACCGGAACTTATAAGGGTAAGGAAATCACCGTCGGAGCCAGCGGAATGGGTTTCCCAAGCATCGGAATTTATTCTTTCGAACTTTTCACAGAATATGAAGTGGAAACCATCATCAGAATCGGGACGTGTGGAGGATATTCTTCTGATGTAGCCCTTTTTGACCTTCTGAATGTTGAAAATGCGGCCAGCGAAAGTACGTATGCAAAATATGCATGGGGATTTGAAGAAGAGATCCTTCTAAACCAAGGAAATATCTACAGCATCATCCATGAAACTGCGGAAGAATTAGGTTTGAAAACCAGAGCTACGAATATCCACAGCAGCGATATTTTTTACAGAAAAGATCCTTCTGTTCCTGCTATTGCTGAGAAATACAATTGTCCGGCAGTGGAAATGGAGGCGTTTGGATTATTTGCCAATGCAAAACATTTAGGTAAAAATGCAGCGACCATTCTTACCGTTTCAGATATTATTCCGACCAAAGAAATGATCTCGGCAGACCAGAGAGAAACAGCTTTGAAACCAATGATTGAGCTTGCTTTGGAAGCGGCCTGGAAAGTCTCTTAACAGATTTTCTCTTTTTTCCATTAAATTTAAAATACGATAAATATCACAATGACGTTTATCGTATTTTTTATGATAAGCATACCCTCTTATTTTCATTTTCAGGTAAAAAATAAGGTTATCAAATTAGAAAACGGGGAAAGCAGATGAACATTTCTGCACACGTAAAATTTAATATTCAGTTTAAATTGATTTCACTTCAGCTTAATGTCATAATACAAATCCCTGTTAATAAAGGCTTTCAGAAGATTTTAGGCATCAAAAACAAAAAAAAATTACTCTTTTTCGTTTTTTATCAGAGAATTTTTACATTTAGTTTAAACCACATCAATTTCAGGTTTTATAGAAATATAGTGTAAATTTTATGAAAAGTATTTGATAAAATAATACTGTAAAATGCAATCGGTTACAATAAATTTAAAATATAATAAATATGTCAGTTACCACAGGAAACAAAGAGTACTTTAAAGGAATAGAAAAAATCAAGTTTGAGGGAAGAGAATCAGACAATCCGTTGGCATTCAAATTTTACGATGAGAATTTGGTCGTTCGTGGAAAGACGATGAAAGAATATTTCAAGTTTGCTTCTGCTTACTGGCACACTTTCTGTGCAACCGGTGGAGACCCGTTCGGTGCAGGAACTCAGCAATTTGACTGGTTAACCGCTTCTGATGCAAAACAGAGAGCAACAGAAAAAATGGATGCGGCTTTCGAATTTTTCACCAAATTGGGCGTTCCTTATTACTGTTTCCATGATTATGATTTGATTGATGAAGCAGACAACTTTGTAGAATCTACAAAAAGATTAGAATTCATCACAGATTACGCTGAAGAGAAGCAGGCTGTTTCAGGTGTGAAATTACTTTGGGGAACTTCGAACTGTTTCTCAAACCCTAGATTTATGAACGGTGCGGCTACCAATCCTTCATTTGACGTTTTGGCTTACGCTGGCGGACAGGTGAAAAACGCTTTGGATGCAACCATCAAATTAGGTGGCGAAAACTATGTTTTCTGGGGCGGCCGTGAAGGTTATATGTCACTTCTCAACACGAATATGAAGCGTGAGCAGGAGCATATGGCGAAGTTTTTACATTTGGCAAAAGACTATGCAAGAGCTCAGGGATTTACAGGAACTTTCTTCATCGAGCCAAAACCGATGGAGCCTACAAAACACCAGTATGACTTTGATGCTGCAACGTGTTTGAACTTTCTTCGTCAGTACGATTTGTTGAATGATTTTAAATTAAATCTTGAAGTAAACCACGCTACTTTGGCACAACATACTTTCGAGCACGAACTTCAGGTGGCGGCTGACAACAATGTTTTGGGAAGCATCGATGCCAACAGAGGTGATTATCAAAACGGTTGGGATACAGACCAGTTCCCTGTTGATTTGTACGAAATGACGCAAGCGATGTTGGTGATTATACAGGCTGGAGGTTTCCAGGGTGGAGGTGTGAATTTCGATGCGAAAATCAGAAGAAATTCTACAGATTTGGAAGATATCTTCATCGCTCACATCAGCGGAATGGACAATTTTGCAAGATCTTTCTTAGCTGCTGATAAAATTTTAGAAAAATCAAAATATTCTGAAATCAGAACCAACAGATATTCATCTTTCGACAGCGGAAAAGGTAAAGATTTCGAAAATGGAAGCTTATCTTTAACCGATCTTGCCACTTACGCTCAGGGATTAGGTGAAGTAGGAAGAGAAAGCGGAAAACAGGAATATCTTGAGAGTATTATCAATCAGTATTTATAATTTTTAATTTCAATTAAAAAATCAAACTATGCAAATAATAGATTCCGGTCCTAAATATTCTTCAGGAACAAAGGCGCAGATCAACATGCTGTACGTTACTGTACTCACGTTGGTCGCCACCTTGGGAGGGCTTTTGTTTGGATACGACACTGCCGTGATTTCGGGAGCCGAAAAATCAATTCAGGAATATCTCATTATTCCTTTGGGATTAAGTTCACTCGCCCATGGAGCTACCATCTCAAGTGCATTGATCGGATGTATCATCGGTGGCGCTATTTCCGGAATGATTTCCACAAAGCTGGGAAGAAAAAAATCGTTGATGCTTTCAGCATTTCTGTTCTTCATCAGTGCTTTGGGAGCGGCGTATCCTGAGTTTTTATTCTTCAAACACGGCGAACATTCAATGGGTGTTTTGCTGGCATTTAATTTTTATAGGATCATCGGTGGAATCGGTGTGGGACTGGCTTCGGCGGTCTGCCCGATGTACATTGGCGAGATTGCACCTGCCGAAATACGTGGTAAACTGGTTTCTCTGAATCAGTTTGCCATTATTTTCGGGATGCTCGTGGTTTACTTCGTGAACTGGGGAATCGCAAGCGGACAAACCGTAGAATGGATCAACGAAATCGGATGGAGATATATGTTTTTATCTTTAACAATTCCGGCTGCTTTATTTGGAATTTTGCTATTTTTCGTTCCTGAAACACCACGTTATCTGACATTCGTTAACAAAGACGCAGAAGCGCTGAAAATTTTAACCAAAATCAATGGTGAAGCGCGTGGAAAAGAAATTTTCTCTGAAATAAAAAGTACCGTTGTTGAGCATAAAAGTGAAATTTTCGCATTCGGAAAAACCGTTATTGTGATTGGAATTTTACTTTCTATTTTCCAGCAGTTTGTGGGAATTAATGTGGCTTTGTATTATGCTCCTAGGATTTTTGAAAGCATGGGTGTTCACAAAGATTCATCGATGCTGCAGACCGTTGTAATGGGATTGGTGAATGTAATCTTTACCGTCATCGCGATTTTCACGGTGGATAAATGGGGAAGAAAACCTTTATTAATCGTCGGTTCTGTTGGGATGGCAATTGGTATGTTTGCGATTGCAATTTTATCGTATTATCAAATCATCGGAATTGCCACTTTGGTATTCATTATCGTTTACACAGCTTCATTTATGATGTCCTGGGGACCGATTTGCTGGGTATTAATCTCAGAAATTTTCCCTAATAAAATCAGAGGAAGTGCGATTGCGATTGCTGTTGCCGCACAATGGGCTGCGAATTATTTAATTTCATCCACCTATCCTTTTATGATGGAATTCAGCGGAGCCTTCACCTACGGATTTTACGGAGTGATGAGTGTTTTATCGCTGTTCTTTGTCTGGAAATGGGTTCCTGAAACGAAAGGGAAATCTCTGGAGGAGATTGAAAAGGTTTGGGAAAAGTAATTACCATTGATATCAGCTAAAGATTTTATAAGAAAGCACCAGATTTTTTCGGGTGCTTTTTCTTTGCATTTCTGCCGGAAAACTCTTTGTTTTAAAAAGACTTATTCACTCATAAATTTTAATTAAATTTAGCGCTGTAATTTATCTTTAAAAAAGCTTAGAAAATATTCCTGTATAAAATATATTTCTACGTCAAATGATTACATTCACATCAATAATGATGAAGAAAATTCATTGTTTTAAACAATAGAAAACGAGGTATGACAAAGAAAAACGCCACTATTTATGACATTTCAAGAAAGCTGAACGTAAGCGTGGCAACTGTTTCCCGGGCACTCAACAATCATCCGAGAATCAGCCAGGCAACCAAAGAATTGGTAGTAAAAACCGCCAAAGAAATGAACTATAAGCAAAATAATCTTGCCAAAGCCCTCAAAAGCGGGGAAACGAAAAACATCGGAATCATCGTTCCGTACATCAATACCAACTTTTTCTCATCTGTCATCCGCGGAATTGAAGAAGAACTTTCTGTGCAGGGTTACCACGTTATTATCTGTCAAAGTCACGAAGATGTAAACATTGAAAAAAAACATCTTAACACTCTGCTGAATGCTCAGGTGGACGGAATTTTTATGTCTGTTTCCCGAACAACATTGGATACCGAACATATTCAGCATATTTTAGATACATCAAACACCCCGATTATATTTTTTGACAGAAAAAAAGATATTCCCGGGATCAGCACGGTTACAATCGACGACTATCAGGGAGGTTACATGGCAACAGAGCATCTGATCTCAGAAGGCTACAAAGACATTTGTCATTTTGCGGGAGACCTTAATCTTGAAATCTACCGAAACCGTCTGAGTGGCTACAAACAGGCGCTTATTGACCATCAGTTTCAGGTAAAAGAAGAAAACATCATCTCAACCGGAAGCTCAATTGACGCAGGAATTGAAGCCATCAAAACTTTGTGGGACAGCCAGTCTATTCCCGACGCCATTTTTTCTGCCAGTGATTTTGCTGCGCTCGGAGCCTGCCAGGAACTTAAAAAAAGAAAAATCAAAATTCCTCAGGAAGTCGCTGTAATCGGTTTCTCTAATGAACCTTTCACTCAGTTTATGGAACTTCCGATGAGCTCTGTAGACCAGACTCCCGTGATTATGGGAAACATGGCAGGTCAGGTTTTTCTGGATCACATCAAAGACAATTCATCAGGCGTTTCTGTTGAGAAAAAAGTAGTTTTGGCTCCTCAAATCTGTGTGCGAAAGTCTTCCAAGAGAAAATGAAAGAGATTTTAACATATTTGGTTTTATAAAGTGTCAAAAGAAAGGGAATTATTTGTATTTTTATAAAAATTATTACCAATGAAAAAAATCTCCCTCTTTCTCATCATTCTTTTCTTTTCACAAACCAAGGCACAGTACATCATTCATTCACAACTGCAGCCGGTACCGAACATTGGCACCGCATTCGCCTCTTATAAAACCAACAACGGCGAAACAATAGGCCTTGCAAGCAGTTTCATTTTAAACCAAACAAGCGAAATAACTGCTATAAATATTTTCGGATTTCAACAATCGCAAACTCTCACATCTCTCTGCAACGGCCTGATTCTTTACGTTTATAATGACAACAGCGGCGTACCTGCGGGACATCCAATTCAGCAGACGGGAACACCGGTCATTGCCGTGAATATCAGCAACAGTACGCAGGGGTACAGTATCGTAAACACGTCAGACAATAATTATACTGTGACCGTTGATATTGCCGCGCTGCCCGGTCAGGCAATCTTACAGGGCAATACAAAATACTGGCTTTTCTTTGTTCCTAAATTAAACATAGACGCGCTCAGCATTTATTCTCCACAAAAATTCAACTGGTGGGGAGCCGCTGCGGGAACTCCTGAATACATGCGGATTTCTAATCTTACCGGTGCTGCCGCGTATCCTACCTGGACTGCCTACCCTTACCATGGCGCAGCATTTTCTATTCAGGGTTTGACTTTGGGAACGGATGAAGTTGCTGATGCGTATACGGACATCAAAGTGTATCCCAACCCTACTTCAGATTTTGTGAATATAATCAGCAAAGAAAAAATCACAAATGTGTCTCTTTTTGACAGCAGCAGTAAACGAATCCCGGTGACAATTAACAGTAATGTGGTAGATATGTCTGCACTGCCTTCCGGATCTTATATTTTAAAACTGGAAACCACACAAAAATCTGTTATCAGGAAAATCATCAGGAAGTAAGAATTTGATGACGCATTGACGCAACTGTTCTGGAGCAGTGATATAGCGTATGGAAATTGGTAGAGCTGATGGCACATTCAGCTGAGATAACGGCCTTTTTCAGACTTGTACTACCTGTTTTTCAATGGTCTTTTTTTATAATTGGTAAGATACTTTCCTTTGTCTGATCTTTCTGAAAAATTACCACTCATTTCCCAAAATAATCTTGCGTTTTTTCGTGCGTTTTCATTGCTGAAATTCTCATATTCAATCCTGTAAATTGAGCTGAACAGGCGTGACCTACCGACACCGTGATGACAGTGAATAAGAACGGGATAATTTTTAGGATCATCCATTATTTTTAAAAATTTCTTCACAGTACTGTCATCAGGAATCTGGTCTGTAGGAAGATTGTAATAGCTGATTCCTGAAATATTGCCGGCAGCCCATTCTTCATCATTCACCTGATTTTTATTTTCAGGATTGAGTTCTGTCTGCATTAAACCATCCCTTAAATCCACAATGGTTTTAATGTGATGGTCATCCACAAAATCTTCCAGCTGATCGGGAGGAACCACACCCGAATTGTAAACTTTATTTTCTGAAATGGTCACCAGATTATGCCGTATTTTCTTCTGATAAAACACAAAAGCCAAAATCCCCAAAGCCGCGATGAACAATGGAATAAATACTTTTTTCAATACTTTAGTTTTAAAGACTGGGCTCATTAGTTTAGATTCAAAACAGGATTACTACGAAACTACAATGTTTTTGTGGAAAAAAGAAAAATTTCACATTCAAATAAAGATTTGATGCTGTCATTTATTTAATTATTTTTAGGGAATAAAAGTTTGCATAGACGCATTGCGTGAAGGCGAATTTTGGAAAATATACGCTACAAAAAGAATACTAAATTTAAAATGAACTCTAAAGCGGTAGTAACATATTTAGTTTTATACATTATATTAAATTCTATTGGGCTTTCTATTGCTCTAAATTTTTGGTGGACTGACAATTTAAATTTATCCTATTTAAAGAAAGAATCGTTTTTATTGTTGACAAGTGTTGGCTTTAGCTGGATTGCAATTTTGTATCTAACTATCCTGATAATAAGAAAACTTATTATAAAAATTAAAACTCAAAATTTTATCGGTCCTATTGATTTAATTTCAAATGGAATGTATCAAAATGAAATAGGAATTAAGCAAGCAACTAAATTCAAAAACTCGATGACTTTAATTGCTTTTCCCATATTTATCTTGACAATTATTGTATTTATAACATCGATGAATAGATATGAAATTTATGAACTTAAAAAAAATGGAGAAATGGAAAAAATAAAAGTGAAAGAAATCAGAAACGATATAAAACATAATCAGTACATCTATTTTGATTACAATATTGACAAAAACAGTACAAACTTGAGAAATGGAAAAAATCTTAAAGTTGGAGATGAAGTATACATCGTATACTCCAGAAATAATCCAAAAATTATTAATTATAAAAATTGACAGCATTTCTGAAAATTAGTGTTTACCAAAATCGGGATAAAAAATCTCCAATGAGTGTTCTGCAAGTTTTATTAGCAATATTTCTATTAAATTTTTGCTAATATGCGCGCGCCAAATCTGAATCGCTGCTGAAATATTAATAAAAAGGATATTACAGAAAAGCATTACAAGTAACCCTAAAAGAGAACTTAGCAAAAAAATGATATTTCCATTTTCAATAAAATATTCAGTACGACTTGGCAACAATTTTACAAGTGACAGAAACTCTTGAATTTATTGAACAGTTTATAACAAAAAAAACAGGTGAAGACATAATTATTAAAGACAACAAGTTGACATTTAAGTCAAAATTTTTCAAATGGGGAAGATGGAATGGTAATATTCTTATCCCTATCGAAAAAGGGACTTTTAAAATTGTTGACCAAGGAAACAGAACTATATTGACCTATGAATTTTATATGTATCATTTTTTATAGCGGTAACTATTATTTCCGCATTTATGGTTACAATTTCTCAACAGATTTGGTTTGGAATAACTTCGTTCCTTTGGATTGGAGGCATGAACTGGATAATTGCACTCGTGAGACACAAATTAATGCTGAATGAGATTGCAAAAAAAATAAAAAGTTTAAAAGCGCGCAACCACGATACTGAGACATAAGCAGATTTCAACATCTATTCTTATCAGCTCTTTTTGGATCAACAAAAAACTCAGAGATCAACTCTGAGTTTTATATCACTTTTTCCCAATAGCCTTTGCAAAATAATCACTCTCATTCCCAAGCCTGTCGATCGCCTTTATCGCTACCGCATTCAGGATTTTACCATCTCTGCTTTTCGGGATTTGTTGTGAGAGATTCTCTAAAGTAAGAATTTCAGTTTCCCAAACGCCGTTGTATTGCCTGAAGAGTACCCATTGCGAGACGGCAGCTATCTTTTTTGAACTCCACGATGCGTTAATTACTGAACCAAGATCATTGATGAAAAGTGTGGGTTTTTCCACGGGAGCAGCCTTCAGCCAAGGGCTTTTTGGGACTAATGCTTTTTCTGCGTACGGGCCGTTTTTAAGAGTCGGCAGCATATTGGCATTTTTCGTTAGTCCTGCGATGCTCCAGTGGATTTCTCCTGCATCTTTTCCCAGAATCTGTCTTGAAAGTTCAATCTGATTTTTAATTTCGGTGGGGCGGTCTGAAACTTTTACCTCAACAGTATTCAATCCTGGCCACAGATGGCGGTTCATTGTGTTTTCAGATTTCCACCACTCCAAAAGAGGCCCGAAAGCCTGCCCTTTCGACTCGATTGGCCAGTACAGTTGGGGAGAAAAATAGTCTACCCAGCCTTTATTGAGCCACAGTTTAGCGTCAGCATACAGCTCATCATACTGCGAAGAGCCAACAATTCCTGCGGGATAACCCGGCTTCCAGATTCCAAACGGACTGATCCCGAAACGGACGTAATTTTTTTCTGCATGAATTTCTTTATAAATTCTCTCCACAAAACGGTTCACATTCTCCCTACGCCAGTCTGCTCTGCTGAGGGTTCCGCCGGAATTCACATAGGCATTCCAGGTTGCGGAATCCGGAAAATCTTTGCCATTATTGTAAGTTGCGTACGGATAAAAATAATCGTCAAAATGAATGGCATCCAGATCATATCTTTTCACCATATCTTTTACGATGTTAGAAACATGCCCCTGCGTTTTTTCGCTTGCGGGATCAAACCAGTACATCCCGTTTCTCAAACGGATGATAATTTCCGGGAGTTTTTTTACCATAGACAGTTCTGTAACCGGTCCACCGTTAGAATGATGGGCTCTGTAAGGGTTTAGCCATACGTGAAGTTCCATACCTCTTTTGTGGGATTCTTCGATCCAGAATTGCAGAGGGTCATAGTTGGGTTCCGGAGCTTTCCCGGTTTGTCCTGTAAGAAAATACGACCAGGGCTCCATATTGCTTGTGTATATAGCATCTCCTGAAGGTCTTGCCTGAAAAATCACAGCATTAAAATTGTTTTCCTGAAGCATATTCAACATAGTGATGGCTTCGGCTTTCTGCTGATCTACCGATAAATTATTGCGCGAAGGCCAGTTGATATTGGCAACGCTGGCAATCCACGCACCACGGAATTCTCTTTTAATTTCAGGAAGATTCACTTTCAGCTCAACTTCTTTTATGGCCAGAGGTTGAATCTTTACTGAATCTTTAACAGAAACATTCTTTGCTTTTTCAGGTGTTTTTACAGACTCTTTTTTTGCTGCAGCCTTATTCTGGACTGAACAGGATGCGCTTATGGAAGCTGCTATTCCCAATATACAGATCAATTTCGTATTGATGATTTTCATATCTAAATGTTTCGAAACACAAAACTAATGATATCAAAGTGAATAGAAAATTTTTCAGCATTAAAAAGTCTGGTCTTTTGCATGCTTCGTTACTTTTCATACCGATGATGCAAGAACTGTTTCAAACTACAGTGCAACGAATCAAAATTTCAGAACACTGTACAACAAAAAAAGCCCCGGAAAATCGAGGCTTTAGATCTATTGATGAATTTCAGATTATGCTTTCGCTCCTCTTTCGATTCTTTTTCTTTCTTCTTCAGAAAGTACTTTCTTTCTCATACGGATAAAGTTTGGAGTAACCTCAATCGCTTCATCAGCCTGGATATATTCCATACACTCTTCTAGAGAGAATAAGATTTTTGGTGCTACACCTGTATCTTTATCTTTTCCTGAAGCTCTCATATTGTTCAGCTGCTTCGCTTCAACGATGTTAACAACTAAGTCTCCCGGCTTGTTTTGCTCACCAATCACCATACCAGCATAAATCTCCTCGCCCGGATCAACATAGAACTTACCTCTATCCTGTAATTTAGCAATAGAATATTCTGTAGCAGGACCTTGAGTCTTAGAGATCAATACACCATTACTTCTTCCAGGAATCGCACCTTTGAAAGGCTTGTATTCTGTGAAACGGTGTGCCATGATAGCTTCACCTGCAGTAGCTGTTAACATCTGAGAACGCAACCCGATCAAACCTCTTGAAGGAATTTCGAATTCCATGTGCTGCATTTCACCTTTAGTTTCCATAATGTGGAGATCACCTTTTCTCTGAGTTGCCAAATCGATTACTCTTGAAGCAAATTCGTCTGGTACGTCAACAACCAGAGATTCATAAGGCTCCATTTTCTGGCCATTTTCGTCTTCTTTTAGGATAACCTGTGGCTGTCCGATAGTCATTTCGTAACCTTCTCTTCTCATTGTTTCAATTAGAACTGACAAGTGAAGAATACCTCTACCGAAAACTAAGAATGTGTTTGCATCATCAGTCTGCTGAACTCTTAATGCTAAGTTTTTTTCTAATTCTTTAGTTAATCTTTCTTTCAGGTGGTTTGAAGTAACATATTTACCGTCTTTACCGAAGAAAGGTGAATTGTTGATAGAGAACGTCATGTTCAACGTAGGCTCATCAATTGAAGTTCTTGGCAATGGCTCCGGATTTTCGATATCTACGAAAGAATCTCCGATCTGGAAAGCATCAAAACCTACTACAGCACAGATATCACCAGCTAAGACTTCGGTTACTTTTTTCTTTCCAAGGCCTTCAAAAACATATAATTCTTTTACTTTTCCTTTTACAATTTTACCGTCTGCCTGAGCTAAACCGATCCACTGGCTTTCTTTAAGACTTCCACGGATTACTTTTCCAATTGCAATTCTTCCTAAGAAAGAAGAGAAATCCAAAGATACAATCTGCATCTGTAAGTTACCTTCTTCAACTTTAGGCTCAGGAACATATTGTAGAATACCATCCAATAACGGGAAGATATTATCAGTCTGCTCTAATGAAGTGTTGAACCAACCTTGCTTAGAAGATCCGTAGAATGTAGGGAAATCCAACTGCTCTTCACTCGCTTCAAGTGCAAAGAACAAATCGAATACTTTATCATGAACCTCTTCAGGACGACAGTTTGGTTTGTCAACTTTATTGATAACAACTAATGGTCTAAGACCTAATTCTAAAGCTTTCTGCAATACGAATCTTGTCTGAGGCATTGGTCCTTCAAATGCATCTACCAAAAGGATTACACCATCTGCCATTTTCAAAACACGCTCTACTTCACCACCGAAATCGGCGTGACCAGGAGTGTCAATTACGTTAATTTTAACGTCTTTATAGTTAACAGAAATATTCTTAGATAAAATGGTAATACCTCTTTCTCTTTCAAGATCGTTATTATCCATTATTAATTCTCCACTTTCCTGATTTTCTCTGAAAATGTTTGTTGCATGAATAATCTTATCAACCAAAGTAGTTTTACCGTGGTCAACGTGTGCGATAATCGCAATATTTCTAATGTTTTGCATGAATGATTTTTACGGTTGCAAAAGTAGTGATAATTTATGAATTAATAAAAATTTGTTTTCATATTTAACAAATTCATAATGAGCAAGTTTGGAACACGAACTTTTACCACTGTGAATTTTAATAGTCCTGTTGGGAATATGGCTTTGATTGTTTATTTAAGTTGAAAGCAATGTATGCTTTCATTCAGGACGATATTTTATTCAACAATAACTTCATCAGTTTTAGACATCATTTTTCTGAAAAGACCTTTGATATGACTGATCTCGTTTTGATACATCGTGTTTTTTCTGCATCCGAAATAGAGTGTATTTTCCAGCTTTTCCTTTCCCTCCCAGATGAGTTTCACTTCTCCTGATTCTATTTCATTTTTACAGAGAAAATCAGGTACAACTGCCAACCCGATTCCACCTTTCAGACATCTGATAATTGAATTTAAATTCGGGACAATGTAGTTGGGTCTGAACTTTGGTTTGTGCCCGAAATTGAGCTGCCAGAACTGGAAAAGATGCTCCATATCTCCCGTTGTGCCGTACCATTTTTCCTGCTTGAGCCACGCTTCCACCTGTTGGAAGTCTTTGGTATTTAAAATTTCATTAAATTCACCCAGATTAACATTTTTTCCACCTACCAGCACAATCTGTTCTGACGAAAATGCCTCGTGCAGGATGTTGGCAGAACTGCCTTTTTTCGGTGTGATAATCAGATCTAAAATTCCCTTATCCAGCTGGTCAAGCATTTCAGGATATTCACCAAAACTGATGATTAAATTAAAATCCAGAGTGGAAACATACTGTTCTAAAGTGGTCTGGAAAGTTTCAAAACACATTCCCACGCTGATCGTCGGCGTATGTTTCTCCGTTGACCTCTGAAAGTTCTTTTCCACTTCCTCCAGTTTCGTCAGTGGTTCAGAAACTGCATTAAACAAGACTTTGCCCCTTTCCGTCGGGATCATCTTTCTTCCGGTGCGGTCAAACAGTTTGTAACCGACATACGCTTCCAGAGAACTCAGATGCAGACTTACACCCGGCTGAGAAATAAACAGCGTATCAGCAGCCCCAGTTAAGGTTCCGGTTTTGTATATTGCTTTAAAAGTTCTGTACCATTCGAGGTTTACCATGAGGTTGAGGTTAAGGTTAAAGTTGAGGGGTGCGGGATGCGGGATGCGGGGTGGAAAAACCAGGTTTAGATAATGACCCATTACGGTTAGAATGGAATCATCTCACCCCAAACACCAACATCTAAAAAACTGACACCCAACATCATCATTCATTATTCATCAATCATCATTCATCATTCATCATTCATCATTCATAAGTCATACCCATTACTCATTCCCCCCTTCCGCAGCCCGACCTGAGTGGAGCTCTTTTTGTGAGGAGGTACGACGAGCAAAAAAGCGGGAACGGAGGGCGGAAATAGCTGCCCAAATAAAAACATTCATCCCTCTCCCATCATCTATCTTCCATCTCTAACCTCCAATCACCCATCATCCGACATCCATCATCCATCATTCATCAATCATCATCCATCATCAATCACCCATCATCCATCATCCAACATCAATCGTCAATCATAATCTATCAGAATTCTAATACAAAGATATAAATTATATTATTTTCTTAATACATCAACCCACCCTAACTTTGCATCATAAAATTGAAACAGTCAAAAAAATTATGAAAAAAGTACTTATCATTAATGGCGGACAGAACTTCGGGCATTCAGGTGGAAAATACAATCAGACCATCGCTGAGAATACATTAGAAGTCTTACGGTCGTTTGGAAATTTTAAAATTAAAATCACCAACACCAGCAGTGCGTACAATCACGGTGAAGAAGTTGAAAAATTTGTCTGGGCAGATTATATCATTTACCACACGCCGATCTGGTGGTTTCAGTTGCCGAACGGTTTTAAAAAGTATATAGATGAAGTTTTCACGGCCGGTCATGCCAAAGGAATTTACATGAGCGACGGCAGATCCTCCGAAAATCCAAAGATCAACTATGGCACCGGCGGAATGCTGGGAGGACGGAAATATATGCTGACCACCAGCTGGAACGCTCCCGAAACCGCCTTTACGCTACCCAATGAATTCTTTAATGAAAAGAGTGTTGACGACGGACCGCTGTTCGGGTTTCACAGAATGAATGCCTTTGTGTCACTCGAGAAAATGGACAGCTTCCACTTTCACGATGTGGAAAAAAATGCTGATATAGACCGTGATATGAAGAGATACAGAGAACATTTAACGCGCGTTTTTGAGAAAGAAACAATGCTACACGAGGATTTTTCTCTCTCCCAGCCCTCCATCTAAAAGCTTCACGATGACATCGGTGGAAATAATGTGAGGGAAAAATTATTCTCAAAAATTATCATTTATCACATCAATATTTCCAAATCCTGAATCCCCAAACCCGCATCCCGAATCTCAAAAAAAAATCAGCATCCTTTAACGAATGCTGATTTTTCTTTGGGTCACAGGATTTTAGACTGTTTGTCCGCTGTGTTTTCCTTCTTTCACTTCCTCTACCAGTTTTGCGTTGAAGGCTGGAAGATCTTCCGGAGTACGGCTGGTCACCAACCCCTGATCTACAACCACCTCGCTGTCTTCCCACTGGGCTCCGGCATTTTTTAGATCCTGACTGATGTTTTTCACAGAAGTCAGTTTTCTGCCTTCCACTACTTCCGCATTGATCAGAATCTGCGGACCGTGGCAGATGGCTGCTACCGGTTTGTGCTGCTGAAAGAAATCTTTTACAAAGCTCAATGCAGAATCGTTTACCCTGATTTTATCAGGATTGATTACTCCGCCCGGCAATACCAGTGCATCATAATCAGAAGCAGAAACCTCATCCAGAGTTTTGTCTACCGGATATTCTTTTCCCCAGTCTTTTTCTGCCCATGCTTTGATAGTTCCGCTTTCCGGACTGATGATATGTGCCATCCAGCCCTGCTTTTCGATATGTTCTTTAGGAGAACTCAATTCACTTTCTTCGAAACCGTGTGTCGCCAAAATGGCAATTTTCTTTGACATAATATTCTATTTTTTGGTGTTAATACCTATCAATAAGAAAATATAGTGCCGTGGAGGGTTTTGTGGTATTTAAAAAGTGTTAAAAAGAGGTTGGGGTGATGGGTGATCGAAGATAGAAGATGGAGGTTTGAAGAAGGAAGACAAATTCTGATCCTAAGACCCATATTCCGACGGGCATCCTATTGCATCTGAAGAACGAAAGGCTGTAGAACTAAATATTCTTTTAATATTTTACTACACCAGTTTTCTTTCAAAAAGAAGAGGCTGGTGTAGATTATTATGAGGTTAAGCATCACATACAATTTACCTATTCCTCTTAAAATTCTCCGCCTGCTCCAGCACATTCTTATAAACCTCATCCTGCGTAATCGGCGGATAACCGAACTCATGCAGCTTCACAATAATTTCCATTTTCAATTGCGCTTTAATGTCATCCCTGTCGCTCCAGTCGGGAAACTTAGCGGTATCGTCTACAATCTTCTTAATTTCTCGGGCGAGTTCCAGCATCTTGTCTTTGTCGAACTCAAAACCGTATTGCTTACAGATCATATCGAGAATATCGTAGAAAGCTTTTTCTTCGTAATTAATTCCAAGATCTTCAAACGATGCCATTTCGGTACGCAGTTTCAAGATCAGATCAAGAATCTGTTCTGAAGTATCAGCTTGGATGCCATCGTAATCTAAAATATCCAGTTCGCTTCGCTCGTTGTAGCTGTTGATGATTTTCTGCAGTCTTTCCGAAAACTCGATGCCTTTTACTTTGTTTACTTTTTTGAAATCAGAAATCGCTTGCTTTAACAGGCGCTCGAGGATTTTAATTTTGGTATTTGGTAATTCAAGGGCATTGATTTTTTCGAGAAACTTATCGTTAAACAGATCAATCGCATTGGCTTTATTGTCATCCAGTTTAAAGATTTCTTCCACGCCTTCCGAGACGATAGCATCTTCTACCATTTTGCTCACTTTGGCATTCATCTGTGCGGTGTCGGGAGCTTCGCCTTTGGTCAGCTTTACGACAATTGATTTAATGGCAAAGTAAAAATGAATCTCATCGGTTTCTTTGTCATTAAAGATTTCCGAACCACAAGTGAGATTGTAGGCTGCCTTCAGTTTTTTCGTGACATCCACAAAGAACTTTTCAGACTTTTCGGTCAACAACACCAATTCAGAGGCACGGTTTAGGCAATGCAATTGCTCAACGGGCGAACCTTTGAAATAATCAGTGGTATCGAACTGGTAGAAAAACTGTCGCAGTAAATCCAATTGATCTCTTACAATAATCACCGCTTTATCAAGGTCTTCAAAATCATCGGCTGCGGTGGTATTGTTGAATAAGCCCAAAGCGTGGTTCAGGTTTTTCTTGATGCCGATATAATCGACAACCAAACCTTTGTCCTTGCCCTCAAACTTTCTGTTCACACGGGAAATCGTCTGTATCAGATTATGCGTTTGCAAAGGCTTATCAATATAAATCGTGTCCAAAAACGGAACATCAAAACCAGTGAGCCACATATCGACTACGATGGCTATTTTGAAATTAGAATGGATCTGTTTAAACTGCCGATCCAGTTCCTTTCGGTCTTCTTTGTTGCCAAGCAGATTCCATAAACTTTCTTCGTCATCTTTGTTTCTGGTCATCACCATTTTGATGCGCTCGATGGGTTTGATTTCTTTCTGCTCTTTTTCGCTTAGGTTTTCGGCAATGCTTTTTTCATCCCATTCCGGTCTTAGCTTTGTTATTTCTTTATAAAGTTTATACGCTAATTCTCTTGAAGCACAAACGAACATTACCTTTCCGGCAACCGTCGCTTTCTCCTCGATTCGTTTTTCATAATGCGTAATAAAATCCTGCGCAATTGCTTCAATTCTTCCGGGGTCACCCAAAATCACTTCCATTCTGGCAATGGCTTTTTGGCTGGCTTCCACGTGGTATTCCGAAGCACCTTCTGCAACGGCATTTTGATAATACTGTTCAATTTCAACCACTTTTGAATGGTTCAGATTGACTTTTGCAGCACGACCTTCATAAACCAACCGAACCGTAATTTCATCCACCACCGATTCAAACATCGTGTAGGAATCTACCACAGTACCAAATACATCCAGAGTTTTATCGATAGGTGTTCCCGTAAATCCTACATACGTCGCATTGGGAAGAGAATCGTGAAGGTATTTTGCAAAGCCGTATGATTTTTTCACACCGTCTTCATCGATGCGGACTTTCAAATCAAGATTGACCTGTGAGCGGTGGGCTTCGTCGGAGATACAGATGATATTGGTGCGATCGCTCAAAATTTCATTGTCTTCCGCAAATTTCTGAACGGTCGTCAGAAAAACGCCGCCACTTTCCCTGCCCCGCAATCTTGTGCGAAGATCGGCTCTGGATTCTATGTTGATAATATTTTCATCGCCAATAAAATCCTTGGCATTGGTAAAATCTCTCGACAGCTGGTCATCCAGATCGGTACGGTCGGAGATAATAATGATGGTTGGGCTTGCCAACTGCGTGGAACGCATCAACAGTCTCGACAGGTAAAGCATCGTATAGCTTTTCCCGCAACCTGTTGCTCCAAAATAGGTTCCGCCTTTTCCGTCGCCTTCCGGTTTGCGGTGTTTTTGGATATTGTCAAACAGCTTGTTGGCAGCATAATACTGAGGATAACGGCACAGGATTTTTTCTTCTTTTTTAGTCGTATCGGGAAACCAAATAAAGTGATGCAGAATATCACAAAGCCTTTGCTTGTTCAGCATTCCGTGGACGATGGATGTGGCAGTATGAATTCCTGTCAGTGCTTTCTTTTCTTCGCCTGTTATTTTATGCCAACCGTAAAAGAAATCGTAAGGCGCAAACAGAGAACCTGCTTTGTTGTTCACGCCATCACTGATGATGCAGAACGCATTGTATTTCATCAGTTCCGGAATATCTCTTCGGTAGCGGATGCTTAGTTGTTTGTACGCATCATAAATGGTAATCTCTTCTTCTATTGTTGTTTTAAACTCAAAAACCACCACCGGAATCCCGTTGATATACAGAATCAAATCCGGAATCCGTAATTCTTTTCCCTGAATCTCCAGCTGGTTCACAATTTTAAACTGATTGGTTTTCAAAAGACTGGCTGCATCAATATCAATATAGCGGATGTGCAAATCTTTTTTAGAAGGATTGTTTCTCTTAAAAATCAGACCGTCTGCCAAGAGTTTGCCAATGTATTTATTGCTGTCATACAGATTGGAAGCAGGTTGATACGCCAGTTCATTAATGAGACTTTCCAGCTCTATCGTTTCCAAATCAGGATAACGCGACAGCAGAAAATCACTCAGATCTTCCCGAATCAAAACTTCCTGATGCGATGCCCGAACTACGTCTTTGCCATTCACGTACTCATAGCCTTCCTCTTTCAGAAGATGGATGAATGATTTTTCTAATTGGGATTCGGTGTATTTCATTGGTTTTCCGTATTTCCTTTTGGTTTTCTAATATCAATTTTTTTTGCTAACTGTTCGAGCAGATCGTTGGATTCTCTTTTTTCATTAATAGTATTTCGAAAGCCATCTTTATCAGTTGGCGGCGCCTGCTGATAAAGATTTTTAGCGAAATCTGAATTTGAAATCAGAAATTTCACAAAATCGCTATCAGATAAAAATTCATTCTTGATAATTAATCTAAATAAATCCTTTTGATTACTTAACAAATCATATTTTAAGAAATAGGGTAAAATTAATTTTGCAACTTCTAAATTTAAGGTTATTGAAGAATTCAAAATTTGGTCTCTAATATTTTTTAATGTATTTACAACAGAAAGTTCAGCATTGTTTTCGTCATACTTTCTCAGAATCCTCCACCATTGTTTATCAATTATATTATTAGATTTTAATAATTCAATAAATTTATTTTCATATACATTCAACGATTCCTGAGTTAGACTTTCCAGCTCTAAATATTCAAAATATTTAAAATGAATATCTGATTCATCATCAAAAACAGTTTCATAAGTATCTTTATAAAAATTTTTAAAATCACTATTAAAAACCTCCAAGAAATCTTTTGTTATTTTAAAGTCTAAGTTGGCAATGGAATCTTTAAGAAATTCATCATCTAGTTGATTTACATCAAGATTATCCTTGTTAATTTTCCACTTATTTAATTCGGTAATTAATTCGTTATCATATATTTTTAAACTTTCTTTTATTTCTTGATATTTGTTTATTAAATCAATAATATTTGCAGTCTTTTTTACAGAAGTTAACGGAAACATTGACAAAATAATCTGCCTAAACAATGGTGCATTTTCAAATGTCTTAGATAATAAAAGTAATTCACCATAAGAGATGTACTGCAAAATTATTTGTGCAATTTTACTAGCTCTTTCTTCATCTTCCGTATTAAGAACATTATTAAAAGTACTTTTGTAGGAGGTACTAAATGTATTTCCTTTAGCGATTCTCATCGCAATTAATTCGTTTATAATTGGTAAATCTGATGATGTATTATTGGTAAAAATAGTATAAACCTTAACATCTTCTAATAAGTTTTTCAAATCAGCAGTTTCTTTCACAGTTTCTTTTACTTTAATCAAAGTATTATTTGCTAATTCAATATTATTTTGATCTACAAATTTGTTCAGTTCAGTTTTTAGCAATTCTCGATATTGTCTAAATTTTGTCGTTTTAGCAAGTATATCAGTATGCTCTAATTCAAAAATTTCGTCAATTTTTAATTTGGAGAGATGCAAATCCAGCTGATAAAAATTTGTCTTTAATTTATACTTTACATAATCATCACTTTTGTATTCAATTAATTTTATAAAATTACTAGCAGAGATTGTTTTTTCATTTAAAGTAGCGCTAATTCTATCATCTCCTAAATCTTTTGCGATATTGTCTATCAAATCTGCATAATTTTCAATATTACTGTCATCTATTAACGTATAATAATTTGCAAGTAATTTAGATAAGTAAATATTATCAGAAATATTTTTCAATAAAGTTAATTGCCATTTTTCAATTTCTAACTTGCTACCAATATCCAGTCCTAGTATCCTACTATAAAATAAATCCCACGCTTGACTAATATGTAATTTTGAAAGATTTGTTTCCTCATTTAATTTTGATAATGTTAAAATTGGATTTTCTAAAATCTCAAGTTCGCTAATTGCAGAATTGAAGATAGAATCAATAAATTCAGATTTACATATTGTATTAAATTGCTCTACATCGTTTTTATTCATTGAATCCCTCAACTCTTGAGTATATATAAGTTCTATTGCATTTTCCACATCAATATGGTAAACTATTGCAGTTATTTGTTTTGCAAAATCTTTATCATTACCATAAAAAGATTGTAAGCCTTTCAGATATTCGAGATTCGTTATTGCATTGAGCGGATTTTTTAAAATATCATCTTTTTTTAGAACAAAAATTGCAACATATCTTTCTTTGAAACTGTTATCTAATAATTTGATTGTAAGTATTTCATTAATAAAAGATATTATTTCTCTTGGCGTTATTCTTCGATTTAGAAACTCATAAACCTGTACAACCAATCTTAATTCATCCTCATCATAGCTTATAAAAGCTTTTTCCCATTGATTAGTAAAAAACTTTTTCCAGTTAGACATAATTGGTAAAGTGATTCTAAATACAATATCAAAAGTTTTATTTACATAATCATCCCCAAATTTAGTATTCTCTTTTCCATTTAATTCATTAAATGCATTTTGAATGTGCTCTCGATCGAAAGGAATAATAACTTTAATATTTGAATACGATTTTTCTGCAAAAAATATGTGTATTGATGACCATATATTTAAGATATGCTTTTTCGGTAATCTATCAAAGTTATCGAAAACAATTACAACCTTTTTATTAAGATCATCATTAATATCATTCATCCAATTTTGAAAATCTCTGACTGATGGTTGATCTTCAGACACTGTCTCAATCTTAGTTTCTTCTTTTTGCTTATTTGTATACACCTGAAAAGTTTCCTCAGCGGACAATTTGAAAGAATTCCAAAATCCATTTTTTTGACTCCAATTTCCGATTAAATTCCAAATATAAATCCCTAAAACTATTATCAAAGGAAATGTAACAAGAACAATTTTCCAAAACCAAGATTCAATTTCTAAGAAATCTTTTATTGAATCTTTAAAAACATTTACAGTAGGAATATAGACAATTGATAATAAACTAAAAATAAACCCAATACTGAGATATGGCTGATTAATAGTTGTTGTTTCCTTTGATTTAGCTAGTAGAACTTTTAATTTATTGTCCCAAATTTTCTTATCCCCTTGTTTAAGTAAGTTTGGTTCATTCTTAATGAACTCTGTTAATTCTACCAATATAGATTTTCTTTGCTCATCTTCTTGATGCCCCCAAACATCATAAACAAAAAATTTATGAGTCCTTTCAAGCTTTTTATCCAGTAGTCTTACCAAGTTACTTTTACCAGAACCCCATTCGCCATCAATTCCAATAATCTTAAATTCTGGATCATCTATGATTTTTTCACTAATAACTTGTGCTATTTTATCTTGCGATTTATTTTCAAATAAATCTTCACCGAGAGGTTGATTTGTTAGAAACTTTAATGAATTTTGATTTGTAGAATTCTCTGCCATCGTTTTGTGATTATTAGTTTTAGTTTTTTATTTTAAGCACCCACTTCCTCCCCAACTGCCAACCGCGACAACAACAAACTTAGTAGCTGTGCGAGCTTTTGATTCTGATTGTTTCTATTATTAATTAAGTTTCTGATATTGAAAATTAATTTCTCAAAAGCATCCAAAACTTCTTTCGTAGGAATTATTATTTGAAAATTCTCTATTTGTTTTGTACTTATGTGAGGTATTGACGTGCCTGTGTGAACCTGAGAACAATAATATTCAAAATTTAGGTTTATTAATGTTTGGTAGAGAAAATATTGGCTTTCTTTGCTTCTCAAGCAAGCTACTCGTTGCGCTAAGAGCATAGGTAATTCATATTCACCAACCATTGACCAGTTTTTTCCCACTTTAGAACCATCCATTCCAATAACAATATCATTTGCTCTTAAAAAACATTTTTCTATTCTAGCGTTAACTTCACCGTCAAAGTACTTCAAGGTATCCCATCGCAGTGCTTTTTCAGTTACATTTTCTCCTCGTAAAACTTTTATTCCATTACTAAAGGAATAATACTCACTATTAAAAGCATACCCATTTAATACAGAGCAAATATTACCTAAGCTTCCAACTTCCCACCCCTCCGGAATCTCCTTGCCAAGCTCTTCATTCCATACCATTTTACCGTCAGAAGATTTGTAAGGTTTTCCCGCTTCATTTGGAAACTCAAAATCCACAAACCAATGTTTATACAAAGCCTGCGCAGTAGCTTCCAACTTTTCGCAAATCTGCTCGTTGACTTTTATTTTGTTGGTTATGCTTTGGTATTGCGCAACAATTTGGCTCTGTTCTTCGATGGAAGGAATGGGTAATTCAACTTCACACATATCTTTCCAATCAAAAACTTCTCTAACACTTCCAATAGAATGGTATCTCGCATATCGATCAAATTCTGGTCGTGAGAACCACATCATCAAATAATCTGGAGAGAGTTCATTTTCATCTATGATTTTAAAACTGGTATATGCCTGAGAAATCATAGCCTTATCAAAATCTTTTAATAATGCTATTCCTATTTTATCACCACGCCTAGATGTATCTGCTATATAAACGAAGTTATTTTTCTCAATCAGTTTATATTTTGACATATCGGATCCAATTGTATTGGCTATCGAAGTAATAAATCTTTTTTGCACCGAAACTCCTAATAATGGAGCATCTGATAAATCCCTATTCCGATTATCTATTAATTTAATATATTTTCCTAGTTTTTTATAACTCATATCCCAAAGTTTTAAAAACATTGGAAACCTCCTCTTTCAATTGGCTTTCCTGCTGAAACAAATCTTTCAAATCAGTCTGTAAATTTTGCATCTGCTCAGCATAATCCAGACTTTCATCACGGTTGACGAATTCAATATATTTACTAGGCACCAAAGAGTAGTCTTTTTTACGGACGTCCTCCAGACTTGCACTGTACGAATATTCAGGAATATCCTGATAACTTTCTTTCCAGTCGTTTTGTTGCCAATTGTGATAATGAGTTGCTATCGCAGTAATCTCTTCCTCGCCAAACTGAATGAATTTCTTTTCAAACGGTTCACCTTTTTGACGCAAATCCATAAACAGAACTTCGCCTTTTCGGTTACGGTAGTTTTTAATCCCGTCGTTCACTTCAAAAGTTCTTTCGTTTTTATTGCGATTCAGAATCCAAAGCGTCACTGAAATATCGGTAGAATAGAACATTGCTCGTGGTAAAATTACAACCGCTTCCACCAAATCATTTTCAATAATCTGCTTCCGGATTTTATATTCTTCGCCACCACCGCTCAAAGCACCGTTCGCCAAAATAAATCCGGCAACGCCATTCTGAGAAAGCTTGGATATCATATTCAGAATCCACGCATAATTGGCATTGGATTTCGGTGGCACTTCATAGCCTGCCCATCTTGGGTCGGTAGTCAGTTCGCTGTCCGCACGCCAGTCTTTTAGATTAAAAGGTGGGTTCGCCATTATGTAGTCGGCTTTCAGATCTTTGTGCTGGTCGTCACCAAAAGTATCTGCCGCTTTGTTTCCCAGATTAGAAGAAATCCCACGGATGGCGAGATTCATTTTGGCGAGTTTATAGGTCGTATTGGTCAGCTCCTGACCGTAGATGGAAACGTCTTTTTTGTTTCCTTTATGCTTTTCAATAAACTTCAGCGACTGTACAAACATACCACCCGAACCACAAGAAGGATCATAGATTTTACCTTTGTAAGGCTCTATCATTTCAGCGATGAGGTTGACGATAGACTTGGGCGTATAAAATTCTCCTTTTCCTTTCCCTTCGGCAATGGCAAATTTGCTTAGGAAATATTCATACACACGCCCCACAATATCGTGGGCTTCGTCGCGTAGCGTATCAATATTGTTGATGGTATCCAGCAAAGCCGAGAATTTAGACTGATCCAAACCAAGACGCGAAAAATAATTGTCGGGCAAAGCGCCTTCCAGAGATTTGTTGGTGCGCTCAATGGTTTTCAGGGCAGAATCTACAATCAATGTAATATTTTCCTGCTTGGCGTTTTCCATAATGAAAGTCCACCTTGATTCTTCGGGAAGGTAAAACACATTTTCCGCCTGATAGAATTCGGGAATATCCAGAAACGCTTCTTTGTGTTCGTTAATGAGTTCCTGTCTTCGTCTCAAAAATTTGTCATTCGCAAACTTGAGGAAGATCAGACTCAACACCACGTGTTTGTATTCGGAAGGCTCCACAGAACCTCTTAATTTATTGGCAGAATCCCAGAGGATTTCTTCGGTACTTTTAGTTTTTGCAGCTGTTTTCGTTGCCATTATATCTTCTCTTGATCAGCAGTTTTTAGCTGCTGTTATTCATTTTTATATTAAGAAACCAAAGATAATTAAAAAATCATTTTATTTTTTACGTGAATCCCCATTTTAGGGAAATAATAAATTAAGTTCTAATCCAAAAAAAATCTCCACCCTTTCAGATGGAGATCAGTTTTACAGCACTGTCACTGTACCGAGATACGGGCTGTTGCTTGCGGTGGTCTGTGCTTCGTTGGTGAAGTAGACCCAGACCTGAACGTCTTTTCCGGAATAGAAGGACGAGAGCGTGACTGAGGCGGTGCTTGAGTTGCGGGCGGCGGCGTTCTCGAAGATTTCAAATGCGGCTGTCTCTTCGCACCAGCATACCACTGAAGCCTGATCCGTGGCACTGGCATTTCCCTGACTGGAGTTGTCGTCCCACGTAAATTCAATGACCTGACTGGGCTCTGCAGAACTGAGAACATTCTGAAAACCTGCCAGCTCACCTTTGGTAATCATCACCTTCGTGTACACAAGCGAAGGTATACCCGCACTGATGCTGATGCACTCTTTCATGGTGTAAGACTGCGCCATGTTAGTGCGGGATTTCGTTCCCTGTTTGCTTCCGAAAAACTGGTTCTGAATACCTTTCAGCGGCTGCAGAAATGCAGTCACCAGCTTGAAGATCATTTGCTGCTGCAGCTGCTTTTCTGTAGGTGGTTTGCTCGATTTGGCAGGCAGACTGCGCAATACGTTCATCCCTCTGTAAGTAGCACCCACTACGGTACCTACTTTTCCTGAAAATCCACCAAGGACTCCTTTGTTAAATGTAGCCATTTTTATCTGTTTTTAATGGTTAATGACCCGAAGTTAAAACAGAAAATCAACACAGCAATCACCTCCGCCAAAAGTGAACGGTTCTGACTTATTTTGATTGATTTTGACTGCTTTCTCCAGCTGTCGCTTCGGGATGATTAGGGGTTTGTTCGGGTTTTGTTCGGGAAAACAGTACTTTTTCCGAAGAAAACCCGAAGGTTTGCCAAAGGAATGCAAAAGAAAGGATACAAAAAAAGCCTTCAGCTATTGAAGGCGTTGGTGAAAAATGATTTTGGATAATAAATTTTCCTGCCGATTTTCTTCCAGGGGATTTCTCCATTCTTCCTCATCCGGTAAAGGGCACTGTCACTTTTGTTAAGCAGTCTTTTGGCGTCTGCTGTATCTACGAGTTCCTCATCCTGACTCCTGTTCTGCTGCAACAGGTCTCTGATTTCACACAATAAGTGCACAACGATAGAGAGCACATTGGTCTCTTCCATCACAGAAATTGACTTCTTTTTCATAAGTAATATAAGTATTTGTGCTTTGACTGGTGTGAAATCAACTTTATACTGATAAAGATACCACACAATACTTATATTATCATCCGTAAAAACCCCATATTTTTACCGTATTTTTACGGTAAAAAACTATCTCCGTGCCACTTACATTTTACTTCGCCACCGGCAGATGGGTTGAAATCGCAATTCTGTTCCACATATTGATAGAAACCGCTGCCATAATAATGTCGGCAATCTGCCTTTCACTGAAAACTGCTTTTGCTTTCTGATAGGTTTCTTCTGAAAGTCCTTTCTGGCTGATCAGAGTAATTTCTTCGGCAATAGCAATGATGATCTGCTCTTCTTCCAAATATAATTCGGTAGCGTCTCTCCATGCATTGAGAAGGAAAATTCTTTGAGGTGTTTCACCATACTTCAGGGCATCTTTGGTGTGCATATCCAGACAGAAGGCACATCCGTTAATCTGTGATGCTCTGATTTTAATGAGTTCTTTCTGAACAGGTGTTAAAAAAGAGTTCTGAAGGGCTGCCTCCATTCCTATTCCTGCTTTGTAAGCGGCACTGTGTACTGTTGCCATGTTAAATCTTGCGCTCATAACTGTTATGATTTTTTAATTAATGTATCGATTGAATATTTGTAATCTGACTGTATTGCCAATAAAAAAGCCGCTGCCACACTTATCCATACTGAATAATCCAGCGGAGCTTTGATGCCCAGTGAAATGCTCATCGACAGAGCAAAAACTAAGAGGAGAAGACCTGTTCCCCACGCTGCCCATTTTGTTTTAAATCCAAAGATCAGCATCAGCGGAAAAAGTACTTCTAAAAATGTCGCAGCATAAGCTGAAAAACTTCCCACACTTTCAGGGAGAAAAAAGGTCAACTGCTGTGTGTAATTTTCAAAGTTTTCCCAGTTTCCCCACGCTGAGTTTTCACCCCAAAACCCGAAACGGTCTGCCACAGCCGAAAGCATTGTCACCGAAATGGTCAGTCTTAAAAATAACTGCGGAAGATGTTCTACTGTGCCTTTCATTGTTTTTATTTACAGGACAAAGGTCTGATTATCTCCCACCAAAAATCTTAAACTGGTTTAAGAAAGCAAAGGGTTTCAAAATAAGGTAGAATTATTCTGCGAAAATTTGAACCAATAAGTTCTTTAATGAATTTCCGTAATTATTATCAACTTAGTTTTTGACGGTTTGTTTGTCATTCCGAAGGAATCCAAATTAATTTATTTTCAGGATGTTGAGATTCCTACGGAAATCAAAGATTCGACGTAGTCAATGACAAAATGACTGCTGATTTTAGCATCATGTTTAGAAATAGACATTTATAAACTTAATTTAATGGTTAAGTTTTTTTTTAGAATCTTCGTGACAGATTTAAGCTTGCATGATGTATAATAATTTCAGTGTTACCAATATCCCATTCTTCTTTTTTCCTCCCTTTAGAGTAGGGGGAAAAGAAAAAAGACAGCAAAAATCTTTTTAAATTTTAGTTTTAAGAAAAAGGCTTCGACTACGCTCGGCCTGACAGCGTTGCATGAGTTCTAAAGTTGGATTTAGTAAGATATAAAACCAATATCACAGCTTCAGTTTTGCTCTTATTTCACTGAGATATTCTGGTGTGAAACCTAAAAATGAGGCGATAAGATATTGCGGAATTCTCTGGATAAACCATGGGTATTGTGTGCTGAAATGCTGATACAGTCTTCTCTTGAAAATTCATACAGATACCGGATCCTCCTTTCCGAGGCTGCGTAGGCTCTCTGATAAACCATTCTGAAATATCTTTCCAGTTGTGGATGTTTTTCAAAAAGCAGCTGCTGGCTGTGATAATCTAAAACAAGAATCAACGATTTTTCAACCGCCTGAACTGTAAAATCTGATTTTATCTGTCTTTCAAAGGCAAACGTATCGGTGATCCACCAGTTTTCGATGGCAAATTCTGTGGTCTGCTCAACACCTTTACTGTTGATAAAGAATTTTCTGAGACAACCGGAAACTACGAAAAAAATTGATCGGCAGGTTTCTCCACCCGTCATCAGATTCTGCTTTTTCTTTACTTCAATACATTTAAAAAACGACATCACCGAAGAAAAGTCTTCGGTGGAAAGTGTGATAAATTTATCTAAATGTAATTTAAACTGATCCATTTTGAGATTTGCAGAACCAAACTTAAGTTTATTTTTTTAGTTTTACATCAGAAAAAAAACAAGTTCATGGAAATTGTAGCAAAAATACTGATCGGATTGGTGGCAGTGGAACACTTATATATTCTCTGGATGGAAATGTTTGCGTGGGAAACCAAAGGCAAAGAAGTTTTCAAATCTGCCCTTCCGCCGGAAATGTTTAAACCCACCAAAGGTTTGGCCGCTAATCAGGGACTTTACAATGGATTTCTTGCTGCAGGATTAATATGGTCACTCTTGATCTGTGATGAAAAATGGCATACGAATATTGCTCTTTTCTTTTTGGGATGTGTAGCCGTTGCAGGAATTTACGGTGCCATTTCAGCAACGAAGAAAATCTTTTTTGTTCAGGCTCTGCCTGCGATTTTGGGAATTATTGCGGTTTTGATTAATGCTTATTTCTAAAGTACCGTACCCATCACATACATATTTTCCATTGTAGGAACAGGGCTTCCGCCTTCCTGCTCAAGGGTGATGGCAAATGCCTGTGCCTTTGGAATTTCTGATAAAGCAATACGGGTATCTTTGTCTTTTGAGTACATTCCTGCACTCACAGGTTTGCCGTCTGCAATGGCCCACAGCTGATATTGCTTGCCTGAAGGAGCTTCAGGTAGATTTTGTACATTCAGGTAAACTTTAGTATTGGTTTTGTCCCAGAAAACAACTGCCTTGGAATCTGGATGAGTCTCAACGCCAGCCAGAACAATCTTCTGAAGATCAGGGTTCGAAATTAAGCTCAGTTTACTGTTGATATCTTTGATTTTTTGCTCGGTCTCGCTCTGCTGACTTTTCAAGGAAACCAACTGAACGTCTTTTTCCGAAGATTTAGACATCCAGAAAAAATTAGCGCCCAAACTAATGATGAAAAGAACAGATGCTGCTACAGCAAGTTTACTCCACAGAGATTTTGATGCACCGGCAGACTCAATATGCATTTCTGCAGGCAACGGTATGGTATTTGTTTTTTGCAGATCATCAGTTGAAACTACAGTTTCCTGCTCACCTTGTGATATTTTAAGCCATATTCTGTCTTTTAAATCATCTGCAGGCTTTACCGCCTGAGCCGTTGCAAGGTCTTCAAGAATTTTCTGCGTTTCTTCAAAAGCATTTCGCACTTCTGCATTATGAGACATCACGCATTCTAAAATGCCTGCTTCCTCCTGAGTTGCTGTGCCTAAAATATATGCCTCAAGTATGCCTGATGATATGTATTCCTGAGTATTCACTTTACCTGTAATCTTTTAACAAATCCTTTAATTTCATTAACGCATTCCGCATTTTTGTTTTCACCGTACCTAATGGTATGCTAAGCTCCTCTGCAATTTCAGACTGACTGAAACCTTTGTAATATGCCAGATCGATGAGCTCTCTCTTATCTTTTTCCAAATTATCCAAAATTTTACTGAAACCGATAAAATCCTGATTATCTGATACTGAAAGTTTAGTATCGTTATATACGAATTCGGGAAGCGATTGGTTTTTAAGTTCGTTTTGGAAACTTTTAGACTTTAAATAGTCAAGGGCAGTATTTCTGGCGATATTGATCATCCATGTGTAAAGCCTGCCTTTACCTTTGTCATACTGCGCAATGGAATTCCAGACCTTTACAAATGTATCCTGAATAATTTCTTCGGCAGCCTCTCTGGAATGTACAATCTTCAGAATAACTCCATATAGAGCTGCGGAATAGTTTTCATATAAATAATGAAACCCATTCTCGTCATGCCGTCTTACCATGGCGATTAGTTCTTCTTCAGAGTACTTTGTTTTGATGACCTGGTGTTTAAGATTTTCAAATGTAGTTAAATTATCGCTCTAAACATTATGATTACTCTAAGTTTATGATAAATAATTAAAGGCAAGCAATCAATAATTGCACCATTATGCATAACATCTTAATTAATTTTTTATTGCAAAGTACATGTGAAATTTAATTTTTAAAATATTTACCACTGATAATCAATACTTTAAAAATATTTTCTGTTTTTCTAAAACTGATAATTGTCATATCGTCGTACATCACCATAAGATCACAAAAGAGAAGATCAGAAACCACGATTCAAATAATTTAAAAATCAAAACAATGAACTTTACAACAAAATTCGCAGCCTTCGGAATGATCGCATTATCATTTGCACTCAGCGGAAACGCAGCTGCACAGAACATGAAAGAAAAAACAGTAATGGTAGGCGGTGCTGCAATGTATCCTTCCAAAAATATTGTTGAAAATGCTGTTAACTCTAAAGATCACACCACATTGGTAGCAGCAGTAAAAGCAGCAGATCTTGTAGAAACTTTACAGGGAGCCGGTCCGTTCACCGTTTTTGCTCCTACAAACGAAGCATTTGCAAAACTTCCTAAATCTGCTGTAGATAATTTATTAATGCCGGAAAACAAGGCGATGCTTCAAAGTGTTCTAACGTATCACGTACTGCCTGGAAAATATTCTTCAAAACAGGTTTGGGCGGCTGTGAAAGCAGGAAACGGCAAAGCTGAAATGAAGACAGTTCAGGGTGAATCTCTTACTTTCTGGGCGAAAGGAAAAGATCTTTATGTAACTGATGCGAAAGGAAACAAAGCAAAAGTTACCATCGCTGATGTGAATCAGTCAAATGGCGTAATACATGTTATAGATACGGTATTGATGCCTTAGTTTAGTGTTTTTTCTGCATCGGGTGATAGTACCGATGCAGAGTTTCTTTTGATATAATCCCATTAAATTATTAATATTATGAAAAAAACGATTACTGTTCTCGGCAAGCCCACACTGGACGCCGGAAGACGAAATTTCTTAAAAATGAGCGGCATTGGTGCCATGGTGGCTGGTCTCGCGCTCGTAGGATGTAATGATGATTTCGAAGATGTAAATACCGGAATCTTTGATCTTGGAACCGGTGACGTAGGAGTTCTAAACTATGCTTACGCTCTTGAACAACTTGAAGCTGACTTCTATACCAAGGTAGTAAACAGTTTTTACACCAATGCTTCAACCGCAGAAAAAACTGTATTCACGGATATCTATCACCACGAGGTTATCCACAGAGACTTCTTCAAAGCTGCATTAAGCGGAGTGACAAGTCAGGTTTTACCAAAACTGGAGTTCCAGTATCCGAATGTAAACTTCAGCGACAGAAATTCAGTTCTTGCAACAGCCAAAGCTCTTGAAGATACTGGTGTCGCAGCTTACAACGCAGCAGGAAAATATATTACCAATCCGGATTATCTGGTGATTGCAGGTAAGATTGTTTCGGTAGAAGCGAGACATGCCAGTGCAATCCGCGATATGATCAGTCCCGGAACAGCAGCATTTTCGGGTGATGATGTAATTGATGCCAATGGTCTTGATGTGGCAAAAGAGCCTAAAGACGTGGTAGCCGCAGCAGGCGGATTCTTTAAAACACCGTTTACCTGGAAAGAAAGAGGAATCGGATAGTAAAAATTAATCATCATTAACCTCAAAATCAAAAATTATGAATATTCTTAAAATACTAGATTCATTAACAGATGACGCTCTTTATACAAAACCATTATCCCGTAATGAAAATCTGAGCCAGCTGTCATCTTTCGGAAAAAGAACCGCAGCAGCAGCAATACCTCTTGGACTTGGAGCCTTCCTATCCGGAAACGCCAAAGCTGAAACAAAGAAAGTAGAAACAGAAGAGAGTTTAGCCTTCAAAAAAGATGCTCTTTCTGATGCTCTGCAGCTCGCCCTAACACTGGAATATCTTGAAGACGAATACTACGCTAAAGGTCTGGCAGCATCCACTTTAACAATTCCCGCCGCCGACAAAATAGTATTTCAACAGATTGCCAAGCATGAAAAAGCTCACGTAGCATTTTTAAAAGCGGCATTAACATCACTGGGTGTTACCCCGGGAGCAAAACCAACATTTGATTTTACTGTAAACGGAGCTTTTAATCCTTTTGGTGATTATCAGCAGTTCCTTATTCTTGCTCAGGCATTTGAAGATACCGGTGTAAGAGCTTATAAAGGCCAGGCAGGGAACGTAATGGGTAACAAAGCAATCCTTCAGGCTGCATTGCAGATACACTCTGTAGAAGCAAGACACGCTTCACAGGTGAGAAGAATGAGAATGAATAAAGGCTGGATTGAACTGAATAACGGCGGAAGCATGCCTGCTGCTACTGATGCAGTTTACGCAGGTGAACAGAATACAACACAGGCTGGATTCAATACTGCAACTGCATTTGGTGCAGAAGCAGGATCTGCATCCTTCGATGAAATTCTTACAGGAGCACAGGCTACGGCAATTGCGACTTTATTTATTGATTAGTTTTCTCTGTTTAATATTTTAATTTTAGCAACAGTAAGCATTTTTGATGTTTACTGTTTTTTTATGATAGAACAGTTTCAAAATTATGTTCCGAGAGAGAAAGCACACCTTCATTAAAACTCTGTGGATGAGCAGTAAAACCTTTCAGTTTTGATGTTTTACCCTTAAGTATCAAATCCATCAGTTGCTTTTCGGTAATTTTCTTTCCGAAGATTTCAAAAGAAACTTTAAAGCCACAGTTTTTAAAATCTGAACACCCAACTGCCGTTTTGCCTTTCATCAAATGGTTCTGCTTACATTTTGGGCACTTCGTTTCTTCCCATGATTGCAGTTCCTTTTTTGGTGCCGGTTCGCTTTTCTTTTTCTCTTTCGGTTTTTCTTCCTCAAAAACAAAAGATTTTCCCTTACTCTGAATCACCTTTTTGGTTAAATTTGTCACCATAGCGATGAGTTCTTCCTTAAAAGTATTGGCTTCATATTCCCCACTTTCAATTTTTCTGAGTTTAAATTCCCATTCTCCGGTTAGCTCAGGACTTTTCAATACTTCATCTTCAATTACATCAATGAGTTGAATTCCTGTTTGGGTAGCAATCAGATTTTTCCTTTTCTTCTCAATATATTTTCTCTTAAAGAGAGTTTCAATAATATTTGCTCTGGTAGACGGTCTGCCAATCCCGTTGTTTTTCAGCATTTCACGCAGTTCTTCATCATCAATCTGCCTTCCGGCAGTTTCCATGGCTCGAAGTAAAGTTGCTTCCGTATAATATTTCGGTGGTGAAGTTTTTCCTTGGTGAATAAATGGATCATGCGGACCACTCTCTCCTGCTTTAAATTCAGGAATCAATTGTTCTTCGTCACCGTTTTTATCTTTATCCGAAGACTCTTCTTTGTCTCTGGGTTCTTTTGCATAGACTGCTCTCCAGCCCGGCTCCAGAATCTGCTTACCACTTGTTTTAAATGGAATTGTGCCCACTTTAGCTTCCACCAAAGTATTCGAAATCTTACACTCTGGATAGAAAACAGAAATAAATCTCTTGGCAATCAAATCATAAATCAATTTCTCTTCTTTGCTTAAATTTTGAGAAGGAGCAACCTCCGTGGGAATAATCGCGTGGTGGTCAGTAACTTTCGTATCATCAAAAACCGTTTTAGATTTAGGAACAGGCTGTTCAAGCAAAGGAGTAATCAACTCTCTGTAAAAGCTCATGCTTTTTAAAATCCCGTCAATCTTCGGATATAAACTTTCAGAAAGATAAGTAGTGTCCACACGTGGATAGGTCACATGCTTCTTCTCATAGAGACTTTGAATGTAGTTTAATGTATTTTCGGCAGAATAGCCATACTTTTTATTGGCTTCCACCTGAAGACCCGTCAAATCAAAAAGCCTTGGATTTTTTTCCTTTCCTTCTTTAATTTCAAATGATACAATTTCAAAAAGATTTTCTTTAAGATATGAAAGACCCTTTTCTGCCCTGTCTAAAGTTTTCAAACGTTCAATTGCAGCACTGAAAACCACTTCTCTGTATTTCGTCTTCAGTTCCCAGTATTCTTCTGTACTGAAACTGTCGATTTCTTTTTGCCGTTGTACCAACATTGCCAGAGTAGGCGTCTGAACCCTTCCAATAGAAAGAACAGCCTTGTTACCGCCAAACTTTTTGGTGAAAAGACGGGTTGCGTTAATCCCTAAAAGCCAGTCACCAATAGCTCTCGCGTTTCCCGCCAGATAAAGATTTTTATAATCATCAGCAGATTTTAATTTTTCGAAACCTTCCTTAATAGCTTCCTCTGTCAAAGACGAAATCCATAAACGTTTAATCGGTTTATCACATTTAGCTTTCTGAAGCACCCATCTTTGGATCAGTTCACCTTCCTGCCCGGCATCCCCACAGTTAATCACTTCGTCGCATTCACTCACCAGTTTCTCAATTACTCTGAACTGCGTTTCCACTCCTTTATTCGGAATCAGTTTGATACCAAAGTTTTTAGGAATAATTGGAAGAAAAATCAAGCTCCAGGATTTCAGCTCCGGACCGTAGTCATGGGGTTCTTTTAATGTACATAGATGCCCGAAAGTCCAGGTAACGCAATATCCATTTCCTTCCATATAGCCCTGTTTAGGCATTGTGGCACCCAAAACTTTAGCGATATCCCGTGCTACACTTGGCTTTTCTGCGATACAAAGTTTCATCTGAAATAATAAAATTATAATCTGCAAAAATCGACAAATAAAAGTCTAAAAAAAAATTGCATCCAGAGTTTTTTGTAAAATGAAAAGCTCAAGAATAATGATTCGTGAACTATTATCCTGAAGCTGCCTAAAAATAGAGAAAAAAACTCTCAATTTCTCCCACTCTTTTAGATAATTTACCTGTTCCCTTCAAGACAAAAAAGGATGCCGCTACTATCAGGGCTAGGGAAGCGAGCTAAGAAGAATATTTATTCCTGAAAAGAAAGGTTCTAGGAGTAATGAGCAATGGGTAATGAGTAGTGACCGATGAATGATGAGTGATGAGTGATGAGTGATATTGGGTGTTGGATGATGGATGATGGATGATGGGTTTCAGGTTTTAGATAGTGGATTATTCAAGTCAATTCAAGTTAAACATTAAAATCATCACCTAACCCCCTATCATCCGAAACACGCACCCTGCAACCCGCAACCTTAACCTTACCTGGCATCTGGTATCCTGCACCAAAACAAAAAAATCCCCAATCAAATAAATGATTGAGGATTTGAATAAAAACTGGCGGCGACCTACTCTCCCGCTTTCGCAGTACCATCGGCGCT
>NZ_LMQM01000013.1 GCF_001424145.1 Chryseobacterium sp. Leaf404
ACTATAAGGAAACAGCACTAACTGATTTTGATTATAATGCTTAAAATTCATAAACAACTGTCTGATTATCAGATATAAATATACGAAATCCTGCAATAATTACCAAAAAAAACCGCCTCAGTTGTGAGACGGATTCTCTTCTTGTTTTAAACATAAACCAAATTCTTATTTGGCTCTGTTCTGATCCTCAAATTTCAATTCTTTCGTAGCACCTTTCACATCGTTATTTCCGAATTTATACGTTACAGACAAGCTTAAATTCCGGCTGATTCCTTTAAAATAATATTGTGTACTGAAATCCTGATAAAATTCTGTTCCTTTTTCTCTTTCTGTATTTAAAACATCATTCATCAAGAGATTCATGGTGAGTTTTTTATCCATTAAATTTAATTTTAAACCTGAATACACCGATGCAACACCTTTGAAAGACGTATTTCCTTCTTTGTAAGGGATATTTCCCCACGCACCAAGCATGAACGAAACAGTTTTGGATTTATTCAGAAAAAAAGTATTGTCAAAGTTAAAATCAGATCCATAGCTACCAGGCATCTGAACCGCATCTTCCACAAATGTTTTTGAAGTTACGTAATAGGCATTTACAAAAATATTAGACTCAAGCCAGCTTTTCTTGGTGTAATTATAACTTAAACTTATTCCGGTTTGGTTTTGATTATAGAAATTGAAGATGATGGTGTACTTCATACCGTTATCAATTCTTTGCAGTCTGTCCCAGTCATTTTTGCTGTAGTTATGGAAAGCTGTGAGGGTAAAATTATTCTTTAAAACATAGCTGAATTCCACGTTATCTGTAAATGACGGTCTTAAAAGAGGGTTTCCACTTGAATATTCAAAAGCTGAACTGATGTATCGGAAAGGATTTAAATCTCTGAACGAAGGTCTGTTAATTCTCTTGGAATAATTGATCGAGAAAGCATTATTTTCATTCGGTTTATAGCTGATGTAAGCCGTCGGGAAAAATTTTCCGTAATTATTTTTGGTGGTTAAATTTTCATTGGGCGAAATCCCTGTAAGCTCTGTAAATTCATATCTCAAACCTGCTTTGGCACTCCATTTATCCGAAATTTCATAGTTCCCTGAAATATAGACTGCGTAATTATTTTCGGCATAGAAAAAATTATTGCTTTGATTGAAATTCATGGTCGGAATTCCGTTATTCAAATCGTAATAATTAAAGTAAGAATCATTTTTAATTTTGGTAAATTTTAAGCCGGATTCTGTTTTAAATTTCGTGAAGTTTTTCTCTAAATCTGCCTGTCCGGAATATATCCGGTACTGATTGATTGGATTGATGTAAGTAGAAATCAACTGATCGGTTTGCGTATTGTAATAATCGTCTGCATTGGCATTATTTGAAATTAAATTCCCGGAAACACTAAGCTTACTGCCCAAACTGTCTATTATAACATCATAAAACAGGGTCGCATAATGATTATTTCTGTGATTAAAAGCCAGCGCATCTGAAGTAAAAGCCCTTTCACCCTCTTTATCTTTTATAGCGGAAGTATTCTTCACAGTCTCAACGGGATTGGCAAAAAAATAATTGTAGCTCCCGCCAATCGTGCTTTTGTCTGATAATTTATATTCCAGTTTCAGGTTGGTGCTTTTGTTGCGGAGATTATTAAAAAAATAGCTGTCTGTGTTCCAATAGCTGTCATTTCCGGAGCTGTATTCATATCCTTTCATTCGCCAGTAGAAATTTCCGTCGGTGAAACCTGCAGATGCAGAGAGTTTTTTGCCCTGATAATTCACGGTCGCCCCATATCTTGTAGAAACCGAAGGTACATTCCAGTACAGATTTTTCAGACTTGACTGTAGCGAAACATTCCATCCTAAACCCGTATTTTTTTTAAGAACAATATTAATCAGACCGCTTTTTCCCTGAGCTTCATATTTTGCTGGCGGCGTTGTGATGACTTCAATTTTCTGAATATCATCAGACCTTAGATTTTTAAGATAATTAATGAGTTCTTCCCCGGAAATATTGAGCAAACGGTCATTCACCATCACTGCTACTCCACTTTTTCCTGCGATACTGATGCTTTTGTCGGTGGCGCGAAGCATTGGCGTTTTTGCTAAAGCTTCCACCGCATCCAAACCTTGTGAGGCGATTGAATTTTCTACATTGAAGACCAGTCTGTCTACTCTTCTTTCAATGACTTTCTTTTTTGCGGTCACCACTACACCTTCAATCTTCTTCTCCTGAATTGCAGATTTGTTCTGATTGTTATCAATTTCAAAATTCTTAAAAATATCATCTTCAATTTTTAAAATTTCGAAAAGAACAAGCTCGCCATCATTAAAAATTTCGAAATTATAATCGCCTTTTTCTTTTACCTCTATTTTAAAATATCCCTTTTCATCTGTAATCGCAGTAAATCTCTGCTGATTTTTTTTGAGAAGAATTTCGGCATAAGCACCTGGTTTTTTGTCTTTTAAAACAATTGTCCCCTCAACAGTTTGTGAAAAAATAAACGATGCGCAAAGCATCATCAACAGTACAAAAAATCGCTGCATTAAATTTGAGTTTGAAAGTAAGACAACAGTATACTGAGTTTTATTACATTGATTTTAAAATCTTTTAATCTATTCTTTGCAGTGTCTTTTTGTAGATATCGTAGATAAAAAGATTATCTCGGTTGTAAATAATTATTTTGCTATTTATTTTTTCGAGTGAAATGACAAACGGATAAAAATTACTATTACCATCAATCTCAATGCTATTCGCTTTATTATTTTCATTTCCATCAAAAAAACTAAAAAAATTTTCATTTATGAAGACAACGAAAAAATTATAAGAATCAGATTGAATATAATATTTAAAGTCTCTCACTCTCAATTCATCTTTCCATAGATCTTTGTAAACATTTTCAGGTTTGAACCTTTCTAAATTCATTTTAAAAGTAAATTCGTTATTTACCCACGAAATTAATTGATCATCATCTTTAAAAAGCAAAAGGTCATGTTGTATTAATTCTTTTACTAAAGAAGATTCTTTTGATATTATTTCTGTAATAAGCTTTGGAGGGTTCGCTGATATTGAAATTTTAACTTCATCATCAAAATAGTAATCTGTTTTAATTAAATATCTTTTTAGCCGATTTTTATTTTTAATAGCAAATTCAATAAGTTTAAGTACATTTTCAACATCAACTTTTGAACTCAATATTCTTACTGCAATTCCATTTCCACCCGTCAATTTTGTGTAATTATTATTTAGCTTTAAGAATTTACAATTAACATCATTCTTTTCAATTATATAAATATCATTTTTGTTAGGATATAAAAATGTCTTTCTTTCAAGCATGATCGTATCTTGAAAACCCATTTTTTCTTACAATTTTCTTGTTAGTTCACCCAAAATCTTCATTTTAAGTTCTTCAGCCGAAACAATTCTCTCACCAAAATTAAACTCAGAGATGTACAGTGTTTTTACATTTCCATAATTTTTAATTATAACTTTATCCTTATGTGCTGAAAAAGAGTTTGAGAAAATCAGTAAAATAATCAAGCAATAAATTGACTTCATGTATTTAGTTTAATTTTAAAACGAAACTTTAGATTTTATATTTTAAAAAGTAAATCTACTGAAGCAAATTGAAATTTTAAGACTTAAAAATTATCTTTGTAAAAACCATCAGTACATCATGCAAAAATCAATTTTCTTATTCTGTTTTTTAGTTTTATCCATTTTCAATCAGGCTCAGATTTATGAGATTGAGTACGAAAGTTCCTACAACGGAAAAGTACAGTCTGATCAGCCCAAAACGATAGCGTGGGTAAGTGAAACCGAAAATTATATTTTAAACACCAATATTAAAAATCAAAAGACGGAATTTCCTTTTGAAATAAGTAAAATCGAAAAACCCAACAACACGATTGTTTCTTACGGATTTTTAAACTCAAATAAAATCGTTTCAACTTCAGATTCTGAATCTGTTTCCAAACAGGAATTTGAAATGACTTCAGAAAGTAAAAAAATTCTTGGTTACAACTGCAGAAAAGCTGTCACAAAAATCAATTCAAACACCATCGAAGTCTGGTATACGAACGATTTAAAACTGAAAGGCGGGCCATCAAGTTTGGGACAAAATTTAGGATTGGTTCTTCAAATTGAAAGAAACGGGAATTCAGCAACAACCGCTGTTTCCGTGAAAAAAATAAAGAAAACAGGCATCGAAAAAATCATCAGTAAAGACCCTTCAAAAACCGACCTTTTGAGTTACAGAGATTTACTGTGGAGAAGCCGATTTACCACAATCAAAGTTTTTGAAAATGAAATAATCAATTTTTCCGAAGAATCAAAATCCAACGATAGTATAAAAAGATTTGCCAATGGAACGATTATTTTAAAGAAAGTAAAGTTCCCTAAAATTTCCGAAGGAGAAAACATCTTTGTGGAAGTAAAACAACAGTCCAACGGCGATGCTTATGACAGAACCGGAACGGTCTTCTACATTCCTGAAGATAAAAAGCAAAGTTTTTTCGACGGGCTTCAAAATGGTGTAAAAACGCTTCCGCTTTTCGAAAATGGTAACGGGAAACAGTATTACGGTGTAACAGCGACAGAAAATTATCTTCCGGCAGTTGAAATGATGCGCTTTTTCACTTCTTTCGGGATTAATAAATTTAACCACATTCAATTGAAAGATAAGGTTTGGCAAACAGTAAGCCCATTTCGTCAGGATATCACTGAGTTAAAACCTGCACTTTCCGAAAAAGAAATCTGGGTAGGAACTTTCATCGGAAATTACGACAAAGGTGGTCATAAAGTGAGTTTAGACGTTACGATTCACAAAAGTTCGCAGCAGGTTCACAAAAACAATGTTGTGATTCCTGTTTTCAGCACAATCAACATTATGGAAATGGCAGGTCAGGATTATGCGACAATGTTCAGCAGCGAAAAAGGTCTTGAAATGGAATTCACCCTTGATAGAGAAATTAAAAATATTACCATGCGATACATAGCAACCGGACACGGCGGCTGGGAAAACGGCGACGAATTTCTACCTAAAACAAACACAATTTTGGTAGATGGAAAACAGATTTTCTCATTCACTCCCTGGAGGTCAGAATGTGGTTCTTACAGACTTTTCAATCCCGCTTCAGGTAATTTTGCTGATGGACTTTCTTCTTCAGATTTGAGTCGCTCAAACTGGTGCCCTGGAACTGTTACCAATCCTCAGTTTATAGAAATAGGAAATTTAAAAGCCGGGAAACACCGCATTCACGTGAAGATTCCTCAGGGTGCTTCAGAAGGAAGCAGTTTCAGCGCATGGAATGTTTCAGCTGTTCTTTTGGGTAAGGGCTAAAAAAAACAAAACCTCCTTGCAATTGACTTGCAAGAAGGTAAAAACACAAATGATGAAAAAAAATTATTTCGGTTCAAAGTACGGGATTTTTTTTCATATCACCAATACCCAATTACCATTATTTTTTAAAAATTATAAAATTTTCCGCAATTTTTTATTTCCAATGTTTCAAAATGAAAAATTTTAACCAAATCCAAAAATTTTACCTTATAAAATTAATTTAATTAATTGAAATATTTTATTTGGTTTAAAATATTAATCAATTTAAAAAATAACTTGATAAAAATTAATTATAATCATAATTTTGTTTCAAAATAATAAAATATGTGCGGAATCGTATGCCTGTTTGACGCAAAACAGAACACAGAAATCCTGAGACCACAGGTTTTGGAGATGTCAAAAAAAATTCGTCACCGTGGTCCGGACTGGAGCGGTGTTTTTCAAAGCGAAAAAGTAGTTTTCTCTCATGAAAGATTGGCAATCGTAGATCCTACCTCAGGAAAACAACCTTTATTTTCAAAAGACAGAAATATTGTTTTGGCAGTAAACGGAGAAATTTATAATCACAGAGAACTGAAAACCGAATTTCCAGATTACGAGTTTCAAACTGAATCAGATTGCGAAGTCATAATCGCTTTATACGAAAAATACGGCAAAGATTTCATCGAAAAACTGAATGGAATTTTCGCCTTCTCTTTATATGACATCAAAAACGACGTTTACCTCATCGCCAGAGATCACATGGGAATTTGCCCACTATATCAGGGCTGGGATAAAAACGGAAACTATTACGTAGCTTCCGAACTCAAAGCTTTGGAAGGTGTCTGCAAAACCATCGAAACTTTTTTGCCGGGTCATTATGTTTTTAGTCTTGAAGGTTCAGAACTTCAACAATGGTACACAAGAGACTGGGTAGATTTTGATGCAGTAAAAGATAATGAGACAGATATTGCCGCCATCAGAAAAAGCCTTGAAGAGGCGGTGCACAGACAATTGATGAGTGATGTTCCGTACGGTGTTTTGCTTTCAGGAGGTTTGGATTCATCCATCATTTCAGCTGTTACGGCAAAATATGCAAGACAGAGAGTCGAAAGCGGAGACACTCAGGAAGCGTGGTACCCGAGACTTCACAGTTTTGCGGTTGGGCTAGTTGGTTCTCCAGATCTTGAAGCTGCCAGAAAAGCTGCAGACCACATCGGAAGTGTGCATCACGAAGTTCATTTTACTGTTCAGGAAGGAATTGATGCTGTGAGAGACGTTATTTATCATCTGGAAACGTACGACGTAACAACCATCCGAGCTTCTACCCCAATGTACTTGCTTGCAAGAGTGATTAAATCAATGGGAATAAAAATGGTTTTATCTGGTGAAGGATCTGATGAATTATTCGGTGGATATTTATACTTTCATAAAGCTCCGAATGCAAAAGAATTTCATGATGAAACTGTAAGAAAACTTAATAAACTTCATTTGTATGATTGTTTGAGAGCCAATAAAGCTTTGATGAGCTGGGGAATTGAAGGAAGAGTTCCGTTTTTGGACAAGGAATTTATGGATGTTGCCATGAATGTAAATCCGGCAGATAAAATGATTAAAAAATCTGAAGGAAAGATTGAAAAATGGGTTTTAAGAAAAGCCTTCGAAGATCTTCTACCAGAATCTATCGCATGGAGACAGAAAGAACAGTTCTCAGATGGTGTAGGTTATTCGTGGATTGATAATTTAAAAGAAATCGCTGAGAAATATGTTTCAGATGAGATGATGACCAATGCGAAATTCAGATTTCCTTTAAATACTCCTCAAAACAAAGAAGAATACCGTTACAGAACCATTTTTGAAGAACATTTCCCGAGCGAAACAGCAGCAGCAACTGTTCCGTCCGTTCCTTCAGTGGCTTGCTCCACTCCTATCGCTTTGGAATGGGATGAAGCATTCAAAAAGATGAATGATCCGAGCGGAAGAGCAGTCATTTCGGTGCACGATGATTCTTACTAAAATTTAACAATTAAATAATTGATTTCCCGTGAATTTTCTTTGCGGGATTTTTTTATTCTGTTTTTTAAACCTTAATTTTGTAAAAAAAAGAACCCAATGTCTAAAGTAAAAGTAGGAACTGTACAAATGTCTTGCGTTGCAGACAAGCAGACCAACCTCAATAAAGCCATAGAAAAAGTACGTGAAGCAGCAGCAAAAGGTGCTCAGATCGTTTGTCTGCAAGAATTATTTACTTCATTATATTTCTGCGATGTAGAAGATTACGATAATTTTGATTTGGCAGAAGCCATTCCCGGGCCTTCAACCGAAGCACTTTCACCACTTGCAAAAGAATTGGGTGTTGTCATCATCGCATCATTATTCGAAAAGAGAACGCACGGTTTATACCACAACACTACTGCTATCATTGATGCAGACGGAACTTATCTTGGTAAATACCGGAAAATGCATATTCCTGATGATCCTGCTTTTTACGAAAAGTTTTATTTCACGCCGGGAGATTTAGGATACAAAGTTTTCCAGACTAAATTTGCCAAAATTGGTGTTTTGATTTGCTGGGATCAGTGGTATCCGGAAGCGTCAAGAATTACTGCTTTGATGGGAGCTGAAATCATGTTCTACCCTACCGCAATCGGCTGGGCAACAGATCAGGATGAAGAAACCAATGCAGACCAATACAATTCATGGCAGACGATTCAGCGCTCGCATTCAGTTGCCAATGGCGTTCCTGTTGTTTCTGTGAATAGAGTTGGTTTCGAGCAGGATGGCGCAATGAAATTCTGGGGCGGAAGTTTCGTCACCAACGCGCAGGGTAAACTTTTGTATTTAGGTTCGCACGATAACGAAGAAGTGGAAGTAACAGAAGTTGATCTTTCGCAAACCGATTACATCCGCAAGCACTGGCCTTTTTTAAGAGACAGAAGAATCGACAGTTATCAGCCAATTACCAAAAGATTTATTGACGAAGCTTAAAGTCTGATGACAGAGGTCTGAGGTCGGAAGCCTGACGATTTTTATAAATTAATTTTATTTAATTATAAATAATGGCATTTAAATTCAAACAGTTAAGAGTTTGGCAAAAATCCTTGGAATTAACTTATCTGGTAGACTTTACCACTAAACTTTTTCCTAAAGATGAGCTTTTTATTTTAACTTCTCAGATTAAAAGAGCAGCCGACTCTGTTTCATTAAATATTGCTGAAGGCTCCACAGGTTAATCAAATAAAGAATTTGTAAAATTTCTAAGATATGCGGTACGTTCAAATATTGAAGTTGTAGGCTGCATATTTATAGCTCGCAAGAGAAATATGATTTCTGATGAAAATTTCAGTAAAATATATAATTTGAGTGAAGAAATTTTAGCCATGATCTCAGCACTCATTAAAAGATTAGAAAATGAATAACGAAAATAGTAACAACAGCCCTAAATGCTCAGACTTCGGACCTCGGTCTTCGGACTTTAAGACAAATACTCCAAAACAACTCGGCTACAGATTCCCTGCAGAATGGGAGCCGCATGAAGCAACCTGGCTGAGCTGGCCTCACAAGGAAGAATCGTGGCCCGGAAAACTGGAAGAAATTTATCCTAAATATTCTGAATTTATCAAGATTCTTTCTCAGGACGAGTTTGTGAGAATTAATGTGAAAGATGATGAAATGCAGAAATTTGCGATGGATTGCGTCATGCAGGCCGGTGCAAATATCGAAAACATTGAGTTTTATCAGAACGAAACCAACGATGCGTGGTGCAGAGATCACGGTCCTGCCTTTCTGGTCAATCCAAATTCAGAAGAGCAAAAAGTGATTGTTGACTGGGGCTACAATGCCTGGGGAAACAAATATCCACCCTTTGATCTTGATGATGTGATTCCGACCAAAATCGGAGCAGAATTTGACATTCCGGTTTTTCATCCGGGAATTGTGATGGAAGGCGGAAGTGTGGAATTTAATGGAAAAGGAACTATTCTGACTTCAAAATCATGTCTTTTAAATAAAAACCGAAACCCTCATCTTTCTCAGGAAGAGATTGAAGAATATCTGAAAAACTATTACGGACAGGAACAGATTCTTTGGGTAGAAGACGGAATTGTAGGCGACGACACCGACGGTCACATCGATGACACCATCAGATTTGTGAACGAAAACACTGTTCTTACCGTTGTAGAAGACAATACTGAAGATGATAATTATGAAATTCTTCAAACCAACCTCCGTCAGCTTAAAGAAATGAAGCTTCTGGACGGAACTCCTTTAAATATCATTGAACTTCCAATGCCGGATCCCGTAATTTGGGAAGATCAGAGACTGCCCGCTTCTTACGCCAATTTTTATATTTCAAATCATCATGTGATTGTTCCTACGTACCGTTGCGATAAAGATCCTGTGGCTTTGGAGATTATTCAAAAATGTTTTCCGGAAAGAAAAGTTGTGGGAATTGATTCTACAGAGATTATTTGGGGTCTGGGAAGCTTTCATTGTTTGAGCCAGCAGGAGCCTGCAGTGTAATTTGTTTTAAATTTTGCTTAAAATATTTCAGTTTATATTCTTTATAAAGTTTTTTTGAATGAAATGAAGAATATTTTGATAATTTAACTAAATATTAAACTTATTATCTAATAAATAATTATATTTGAAAAGTTAAAAAATATTTATATCTATAATCTGTGTTTGTAATGAAAAGAAAAGTAAGTGTTTTGTTTGCTTTGTTGGCTGTGGGTATGGCTTTCGGACAGGGTAAATTTGGAAAATTCCTGAACTCAAAGAAACTCGCTCTCCAGTATAAAACTGTAAAAGATAAGGAAAAAGAAGACTATTATCAGCAATATTACTGGCTGGTAAAGGCAGAGCAGCTTAAAACTTATCCTCACCTTAAAGACGTTAAACCAGTGGTTTTATACGAATTCGTAAAAAAGGTTAACCCTCAGAATCCTACCAAAAAAATTGATGAGCAGGGGAAAGAAATCAGAGATAAAGCAGAACTTTCTTTGGATCAGTATTTCAAAAACAAAAACTTTACAAACAATCAGGTTTTACTTCTCAACCTTGAAACCTATGTAGACCCTTCAAAAGGCGCATACTGGACAAAAGTTGATCCCGAAAAAATCAAAGAACTTGTTCCTAAAGAATTCTTCGGATTTGCTTCTCTTAACAGAATGACTGGTGAAGAAAAAAACTATTATCTGTGGATTGACAAGAAAAAAGACGACTTCAAAATTGTAGATATTATTCCTGCTGAGAAAAGCAACAAACAGTTTTACGCATCTGTAAAACAATATCTTCCGAAGTATAAATTTGAAACCAAATATATGCCGACGATGAAAAAAGGAACAAAATCTGATAAAACAGATAAAGATTTCTATTATATTATGCCGTTTGAGCAGAATAAAGATAATATCGAGTACAAAACCGATGACTTCGAAAACTACACACTGAGCCAGGTAAAAAGAGAAGGCGAAGACTGGATAGGCGTTGAAAAGGTCAGAAAATAAAATTTGAAAGTCCTGTGAGAAATCACAGGACTTTTTGCATCTGAAAAAGTGGATGGTTTTAAAATTGCATCTCTCATTATTTTTAAAATATGCCGACAACAACCTCAACCCGCCAAACCGTAAAAAAAGTTCTTCCTTTAATTTTAGCAACTGCGATTTTTATGCAGATGCTGGATTCTACAATTCTCAACACGTCATTACCCTCCATTGCAAGAGACCTGGGAGAATCTCCGCTGAATATGCAGAATGCGATTATCAGTTATGTTCTCACACTGGCAGTTTTCATGCCTGCAAGCGGATTTTTGGCAGACCGTTTTGGGACAAGAAGAGTTTTTATTTTTGCTTTGGTTCTTTTCAGTTTGGGTTCAGTTTTTTGTGCTTTGTCGCAGAATCTGACGCATTTGGTGATTTCAAGAGTGATTCAGGGTGTTGGAGGAAGCTTGATGACACCCGTAGGAAAACTGGCTTTAATAAAAACTTTCAATAGAAATGAATTGCTTAAAGCCATGAATTTTGCGATTGTTCCTGCATTAATCGGTCCGGTTTTAGGCCCGTTGGTAGGAGGTTATATGGTAGATTACCTTTCCTGGCACTGGATCTTTCTCATCAACATTCCGATAGGAGTTTTAGGAATTGTTTTAGGATTAAAATATATGCCGAATTACAATTCAAGAGATACCGATTTTGATTTAAAAGGTTTCATGATTTTTGCCGCAGCCTCTCTCCTGCTTTCCATTTCTCTGGAACTGTTTGGGGATATTCAAAATATTACTCCTGTTTTACTGGTTTTCATTCTCGGATTTTTATTTTTATACTATTACTACCGCCATGCAAAACGCGGAAACAATCCTATTTTTCCTTTAAGCCTGTTTCAGGTCCGGACTTTCCGAGTTGGAATTATTGGAAATCTTGCCACAAGACTGGGAATCTCATCCGTTCCGCTTCTGCTTCCTTTAATGATTCAGATTGCATACGGACAGTCGGCGGTTATTTCCGGCTGGATCATTGCTCCGATGGCTCTCACAGCGATGTTTGGTAAATCTTCTGTCATCCGGGTTTTAAATAAATTCGGTTATAAAAGAACGTTGATGGTCAATACGTTTATTATAGGAGTGTTAATCTGCTTACTTGCTATTCCGGATATTCACGATTCTATATTCTGGTTTGTTCCCGTGATTGCTATTTTAGGATTTTTCAACTCGATACAGTTTACATCGATGAATACAATTTCCATCGCAGATTTACGGAATTTCCAGACCAGCAGCGGGAATTCTTTAATTTCGGTGAATCAGCAGCTCGCCATCGGGTTCGGAATTGCATTTGGATTAATTGTTTTAAAAATTTACGAAAACAGCCCAGAGCTCATCCGTCATGAAACGCACAACGCTTTCCGCTACACTTTCCTTACTGTAGGGGCTTTAACAATTCTCTCAAGTTTGGTTTTCAGAAGACTTCACGTTTCCGATGGCAGAAATATGAATTCGAAAGAATAAAATAAAATTAATTTAAAACTTATCACACATCAACGTAAGATTTCTGTTCTATTCTTAGATTTGTTTTAATCAAAAAATAAGATTATGAAAGCAGAATTTGAAAACATTCCTTTAAATAAAAACGAAGACAAAAAGAGATTTGAAATAGAATATAACAGTCACTTCGCTTTTATAGAATACAAAGAAACCCGGCAGCAGATTGCATTAATCCACACGGAAGCCGAGCCGGAACTCGCGGGAACGGGAGCTGCTGCGGCAGTGGTTGAAAAAACTTTGATGTATATTGAGGAAAGCGGTAAAAAATTACTTCCCTTCTGCCCTTACGTTTTTGCATTTATCAAAAAAAATAACAGCTGGAAACGTATAGTGGATGAGCGTTTTGAAAGTTACGACAAGCTTTAAATTCTGAATAGGAAGAGATACCGTTTGTCATTTATTTTTAAAAATCACTATATTTATTTTTGAAATCTCAATTAAACTAAAACTAAACTCAAAAAATATGATGTCAAATATTGGCCTGATTGTAGAAGAAAGAGCTGCAGATATAGGCAACTTTTTAGTGGGCAGACTTTTGCCTTTCCGTGAAAAAAGAGCCGTAGGACCTTTTGTTTTTATCGATCACATGGGACCTGCCGAGCTTAAAGATTACCAAAACCTTGATGTTCCGCCACATCCGCATATCGGACTTTCCACATTGACTTATCTTTTTGAAGGATCCATTTTTCACCGTGACAGCCTTGGTTCTGCAACTGAAATCAAGCCCGGAGCCGTCAACTGGATGACCGCAGGAAAAGGTGTTGTTCATTCTGAAAGAACTCCCGAATATCTCAGAAATTCCCCGCAATTTCTGCACGGTTTCCAGATCTGGATTGGATTGCCCAAAGAAATGGAAGACACGGAACCTTCATTTTTCCACATCGAAGCAGATGAAATACCATCCTGGACAGAAGGCGATACAGATTACAAGCTGATTGCCGGCGAAGCTTTCGGAAAAAAATCAGCAGTTCCCGTTCACAGTCCTTTGTATTTTGTTGAAATTAAAAGTAAAACTAAACAGAAACTCAATATCGGCCATCATCTTTTCGGTGAAGTTGGAATGTATGTGATGGAAGGCACTGTAAATATCGAGGGTCAGGAATATGGAACGAAACAGCTGCTAATTTCCAAAAATGCTTCGCTCTGTGAATTTGAAATCAATGAAAACACCACGATTTATCTTTTCGGAGGCGAACCATTTGCTGAAGAAAGGCATATTTTCTGGAACTTTGTGCATTCAGACCGCGAAAAAATTGAAGAGGCAAAAGTAAACTGGAATGACCAGAATCACGAGGCTTTCCCTTTAGTTCCGGGAGAAGACAAGGAATTTGTGCCGCTGCCTAAGGCTGTTTTGAATAGAAAGTAAATTGTAATTGCAAGTTTCAATACTTTATAACTGGATATCCAACTTTTACATCGTGATTTAATATTAAACTCTAAACCTTCAACTGTATAATGAAGATATTAGCATTTGCCGGAAGTACATCTTCCACATCCATCAACAGAGAATTGGTGAAATTTGTATTGAAAAGTTTTCCTGATCATGAAATTAATCTGATTGACCTCAATGATTTTAACATGCCTGTTTTCTCCGTTGACCTTGAGAAAAAGGGGTTTCCGGAAGAAGCCCACAATTTTTTAAAGCAAATCGAAGACTGTGATGTGATAATCTGCTCGCTGGCAGAGCACAACCGATCTTACTCAGCAGCATTTAAAAATATTTTTGATTGGGCATCGAGAATTAATGTAAAAGTTTTCCAGAATAAACCGATGCTTTTAATGTCTACATCTCCCGGCGGTTACGGCGGCGGAAATGTGATGAACACTGCAAAAACTTTCTTTCCAAACTTTGGAGCAGAAATCAAAGAAACGTTTTCACTACCTAAATTTTATGAAAACTTTGATTTAGAAAGCGGTGTCATCAATCCTGAAATTCTCAAAGATTTGAATGAAAAAATTGAAAGTTTTAAAACGCAGATTGCTTAAAAAGTTAAAATTTAACCACAAAAGCTTCTTGACACATAAGTCACAAAGTTTTTTTATTAAAATTTCGCGTATATTTTAGAACACATAAGATTGAAAATCGAAGATTTTCCTGTAGAGAATAAACCTTGCGAAATTCTTGTAATCAGCGGAAAATTATCATCATCAATCAATCAATCAATCAATCAATCAATCAATCAATCAATCAATCAATCAATCAATCATCAATAATAATTACCCATAACTCATTACTAATAAACATGGCTGTAACCGTAAAAGCAAGCTTAGGCAAAACAAAATATTACACAGAAGTTGTAGCAGGAGAAAATACCCTGATCACCGACGAACCTATTGATAAAGGCGGACAAAACAAAGGTTTCAATCCTTTTGAAATTCTTGCAACATCCCTAGCAAGCTGTACCGCAGCAACTTTGAGAATGTACATCGACAGAAAAGAATGGAATGTTGAAAACATAGACGTAGAAGTAGAACTGGAAAATTTTCCCTTAACAAAATTGGCTGTTTTTAAAAGAAATGTTAGTTTTGAAGGAAGCGACTTAAATGAAGACCAGCTGAAAAGACTTCATGCAATTGCAGATGCATGCCCCGTCCATAAAATTTTATTAAACGAAATAGAAATTCAAACCAAATTTTCATAATATGATAGACGTAAAACAAAACGACGACAAAAAACACGGAAGCTTTGAAGCTCAAATTGACGGACAAAAAGCCGGATTAATGACTTACACATGGGCAGGAGAAGACCGCTTCATCATCGATCACACGGAGGTGGAAGATGCCTACAACGGAAAAGGCGTAGGAAAGGAAATGCTCCTTAAAGCAGTAGAATTCGCAAGAGAAAACAATAAAAAAATCATTCCCCTCTGCCCGTTTGCAAAAGCCACGTTCCAGAAGAATGAGGATTTGCAGGATGTCTTGTAAAGTGGGGTGATGGATGTTGGGTGATAGATGTTTTTGCCCATAGATCAAAATTATTTTCACAGATGATTAAGAATAAAAATCTGAGAAAATAAAGTTGAGGCCACGAATGCACGAATTTACTTTCTTAATTTCAGTAATTATTCGTGTATTCGTGGCTTTTTTTAAATCTTAACGTAAAAAATCTGTGTAAATCTGTGAAATCTGTGCGAAACTACGCACGATATTCAACATCGTGCGACATTTAAAACATCTGTAAATTTACTAAATCTGCCAGGAATCACAAACAACATCCCGCATCCATCATCGCACATCCCGCAACATCACAAAAAAAACTATATTTGCTGAAATTTAATTGTAAGCATGAATCCGGGAACTGTACTTTTACTCTTTGTATTTGTCTATTTTGTAGGGCTTTTGGTGATTTCCTACTTCACCAGCCGTAACTCTGATAACCAGTCTTTTTTCATCGGTAACAAAAAAAGCAAATGGTGGCTCGTTGCCTTCGGGATGATCGGAACCAGCTTAAGCGGAGTTACTTTCATCTCTGTACCGGGAACGGTCGGAAAAATGACAGGAAGCGAATACGTTTTCGGTGGTTTTGAATATTACATGATGGTGATTGGCTTTTTCATCGGCTATTTTATCGTCGCCGCCATCCTTCTCCCACTCTACTACAAAATGAATCTTACCTCAATATATACTTATTTAGGCAAAAGATTCAATGTTGAAGCACATAAAATCGGTTCCGTATTCTTCATTGTTTCAAGAGCAATTGGGGCAACTGCAAGATTGTATTTAGTGGTAAATGTCTTACAGATTTTCCTGCTTGAAGGCTTAGGAGTTCCGTTTTGGGTAACCGCTTTGGTGCTTTTATTAATGGTGCTTTTATACACTTTTGAAGGCGGAGTAAAAACCATTGTGATTACAGATACTTTGCAGACATCTTTTATGATTATCAGTTTGATTGCCTGTATCGTTTATATTTTATCTAATTTAAACCTTTCATTTGGTGAAGCTTACACCATTTTAGAACAGAAAAATTATACTCATTTCATTAATTTTGATCCCAATTCAAAGACTTTCTTTCTGAAAACTATTCTCGGAGGAATGTTCATTACCATAGCAATGACAGGTTTGGATCAGGAAATGATGCAGAAAAATATCTCCGTAGACAATCTGAAAAATTCCAAAAAAAACATGCTGACGTTCGCAGGAACTTTGCTTTTTGTGAATTTGGCGTTCCTGTTTTTGGGCGGACTGCTCTATCTTTTTGCTTTACAAAATGGCGCGGGATATTCTGAAGTCACAAGCATTGTAGACGGAAAAGAAGTCGTTTCCAACGTATTCGGTTTTAAAGATGCCGCAGGAAATGTGAAAAATATTATGGGCGACGACCTGTTTCCCGCTCTGTCACTCAACGGATATTTCCCGATGACAATTGCAGTGATTTTCATCATCGGTTTGATTTCAGCTTTATTTCCGTCCGCGGATGGCGCTTTAACTGCAGTAACCAGTTCATACTGTGTAGATTTGCTGAATTTGAATGAAGACAAAACCAGAACAGAAAAGCAAAAAAAACATCTCCGTATGAAGATTCACCTAACGTTTACGGTAATTTTCTTTATTTTAATTATGGTTTTCAAGGCAATCAATGAAAAATCAATTGTATATCTCATCATGGAAGTTGCAGGATACACTTACGGACCACTTTTAGGACTTTTCGCCTTCGGAATTTTTACTAAATTTAAAATTTCAAGAAAATATTCTATTCTTGCGGTTACGCTTTTAGCACCGGTTTTAACATACATAATTAATTATTTAGTCACGACCTACATAGATTACAGAATTGGTGTAGAGCTGATTATTTTGAATGGATTACTAACGTTTATGGGGTTGTGGTTGGTGAAGAATAAGAATTATTTGAAAGTGGTTTAATTATGCTAAAAATAATAAAGGGCACAATTGCTCTAGTGATAACATTATCTTGTACAAATCCAGATTGTAATGACGTAAAAAAAGCCTTTTATCCAGAAGAGTATAATTTGATCGTTGTATCGACGAATATTGATCCAACATGGATAAAAGCTAGTGGATACTCTCACACAAAGAATACTTCAGACAATATTATGGTGCATAATAATTGGATTGTTGGCTCAGAAGAAATCGAAGCGGGAGATACAATAAAAAAAGAAAAGGGGCAATTAGTTTTAAGCATACATAAAAAAGATACAATTATAAATCATGATTGGTTTTGTAAAGGAAAGGCTTATTGATAAATACACCAAAATCCGGAACTCAAACTCCGGATTTTTCAATTTCCGTAAGCCGGTAAAAAATTGTAAATTCGCATACAATCAATTCTAATAATAAATCCTAATATATGAGTAAAAGTATTGAAGAGCTGAAATCTCTTACAACACAAATCAGAAGAGACATTTTGAGAATGGTTCACGCTGTAAATTCAGGACATCCCGGTGGAAGTTTAGGCTGTACAGAATACTTCACAGCACTTTACGGGAAAGTTTTGAATTACAAACTTCCTTTCACAATGGAAGGTAAAAATGAAGATCATTTCTATCTTTCAAACGGACATATTTCGCCTGTCTTCTATTCTACTTTAGCCAGATTTGGATTCTTTCCTGTAGAAGAACTGAAAACTTTCAGAAAATTAGATTCAAGATTGCAGGGTCACCCAACTACTCACGAAGGTCTGCCGGGAATCAGAATTGCTTCAGGATCTCTTGGACAGGGACTTTCTGTAGCTTTAGGCGTTGCACAGGGTAAAAAACTGGACGGTGAAGATTCTTTGGTTTACACGCTTCACGGTGACGGAGAATTGCAGGAAGGTCAGGTTTGGGAAGCATTTATGTATGCTGCCGGGAAAAAAGTAGACAATATCATTTCTACCATAGATTACAACGGTCAGCAGATTGACGGAAGTACAGAGAACGTTCTTTCATTAGGAAATCTTCACGCAAAATTAGAAGCATTTGGATGGACAGTTCTGGAAGAGAAAAACGGCAATGATCTGGAAGCGGTAATTGCTATTTTAGAAAAAGCAAAAACAGAAACCGGAAAAGGAAAACCAGTGGTAATCATACTTCATACAATTATGGGTAACGGTGTAGATTACATGATGGGAACTCACGCATGGCACGGTAAAGCTCCAAATGATGAGCAGCTGGATACGGCTTTCAAACAATTATATTTAGAAGCTCCGGCTGATTACTAACATGAATGATCAGTGATAATTGATAAATGATTTTTCACTTGTATCAATTATCAGACATCATTTATCAATCATAAATTTAAACTTCACATGAAATATACATATACAGAAAAAAAAGATACACGTTCAGGATTCGGGGCAGGATTGGCTGAATTGGCAGATAAAAACCCGAATGTTGTAGCCCTCTGTGCAGACCTTATCGGCTCTTTGAAAATGGAAAAATTCATCGAAAAAGCACCTGAAAGATTCTATCAGGTGGGTATTGCTGAAGCAAATATGATGGGTATTGCTGCAGGTTTGAGCATCACAGGTAAAATTCCTTTTACCGGAACTTTTGCCAACTTTTCTACATCAAGAGTATACGACCAGATTCGTCAGTCGATTGCCTATTCAGATAAAAATGTGAAAATCTGTGCTTCTCACGCAGGTCTTACTTTAGGGGAAGACGGAGCTACGCATCAGGTTTTGGAAGACATCGGAATGATGAAAATGCTTCCCGGAATGACGGTAATCAATCCTTGCGACTACAACCAGACCAAAGCAGCGACACTTGCCATTGCAGATCACCACGGTCCGGTTTATTTAAGATTCGGGAGACCTACTGTACCGGTTTTCATTCCTGAAGATATGCCTTTCGAAATCGGAAAAGGTATTCTTTTGCAGGAAGGAACTGATGTAACTATCGTTGCAACAGGTCATTTGGTTTGGGAATCTTTGGTTGCCGCAGATGAGCTTGAGAAAGAAGGAATTTCCTGCGAAGTCATCAATATACACACCATCAAACCTTTAGATGAAGAAATTATCTTAAAATCTGTGGAGAAAACCGGCAAAATTGTTACCGCTGAGGAGCACAATTATATTGGCGGAATGGGAGAATCTATTGCCGGAATGCTGGCAAGAAAAAGACCTACAAGACAGGAATTTGTTGCTGTGAATGACACCTTCGGAGAATCTGCTACACCTGCTGAATTAATGAAAAAATATAAAATCGACGCGGCGGCCGTGAAGGAAGCTGTGAAAAGAATTTTAGCTTAAAAACATTTTTTGAGCACTAAAAAAGGAGGTCATTTTTTGACCTCCTTTTTATGTTATTAAAACTTCTTAGTTCACTTTATGCCAGGTCTGCGTTTTCACAGCAATACCCATAATTAAAGCTTTCACTTTCAAGGTGTTTCCATCTTTTTCTATTTCAGTTTTGTAACTTTTACCATCTTTGGGATTGGTAATCGTTCCGCCTACAAATTCGCCATCTTCTTTCACCAATCCTCTGATAATTTCTAAGCCCAGCAAAGGTTTATTTTTACGGTCGTCTTTACATTTTACACAGTTGTTGTTTTCAGGTTTTATAAGAAGCTGCACCACTTTCCCGTAATACTTGCCGTCACTTTTCTTGAAAATTTCTACAATAGATTTCGGTTTTCCCGTTTCATCATCAATGGTTTTCCACTTCCCTTCTATCTGTGCAAAAGAAAATACTCCTACGAGTGAAAACGCCAATGTAAATAATAATTTTTTCATTTTATAAAGTTTAATTTTATTTATAGATTACTCAATTCTTGATTAGTTAAATGTATAAATTAATTTTAAACAAGCAAACATTTTTGTTATTCAAAGCATAAATAGTAATACTTTACAGAAATTTTATTTTTAAACACCGTTTAAATCAGTTGAGTTTTCTGTTCATTATTCTGTTCATGTAATCCTGATACCATGCTTTCGCAGTGAGTTTTCCTTTTTCTACCTCGGCAGTTTTCAGTTTATCGATTTGGTTGTTTTCAAAACCTAAATCATTTTTAAAATAAACGCCCGTAATATCTTTACCGTCGAATCTGTACATATAATTTCCGTAAATAAACTGCTCAGAACTTCCGTCTGAATTCACAATCAACGGCTGGTATTGTTTTTCACTCAAAAGACTTCTGCCCCAACTTCTGATTTTTTTATTGTAACCCATCAAATCTGCCAAAGTTGGATAGATATCAATCTGCTGCGCTAATTCAGGATTAACACCTTTCAGCTGATAAGCAGGATTCGGAGAATAAAACAGCAGCGGAACAGCAAAACGGTTCATCGCTTTTTCATATTCCGGATAAGCAATCTGATTGGTGTGATCGCCCGTAAACACAAAGATGGTATTGTTAAACCAAGGCTGCTTTCGGGCAGTTTCAAAATACTTTTTAATGGCATAATCGGTGTACTGCATTGGCTCATGCATTTCAATTTTTCCTTTTTTAAATTTGCCCTGATACTTTTCCGGAATTTTAAAAGGATGATGTGAGGAAGCGGTAAAAACGGTCGCCAAAAAAGGTTGTTTTTTGCCTGAATTTTTTGCGAAATACTGTAAAAACGGTTCGTCCCAAATCGCCCACATACCATCAAAATCTTTTGAATTATTGTATTCGTTCAGTCCGTAATAATTTTTAAATCCTAAAATATTTCCAAAACCTAAAAATCCCATCGAACCGTTCGGTGCACCGTGATAGAAGGAAGTTTCATAACCCAAATCATTGCAGACCGAAACAATCGACTGAATTTTCTGGTTAGAATAAGGCGAACTTGTAAAAGCATCCGTCAGACTCGGAATTCCCGCCAGAATACTGCTCATACCGTGAATCGACTGCCGTCCGTTGGCAAAAGTATTCGGAAAAATCAGACTTTCATTTGCCAGACTGTCGATAAACGGCGTATACGAAACGTAATCTTTAATATTTTTATATCTATTAAACGCTCCGGAATATTCCCTTCCAAAAGATTCTACTATGAAAATAATGATATTGGGTTTATCCTGCACCTGCCTTCCATAGGTTTTGTAGGGAAAAATATTGTCGTCAATAAATTTCTCTTCCACAAAATGAACTTCCTTAAAATTATTGCTTCCCAAAGTTCTGAAAAATGAAAAAGTAGAATTCAGAACCAGATTTCCCTGAACTGGAGTTTTGACAAATTTATTGGCATCAACCAGATTAATCGGGCGTGTACTGTGTTTAAAATCGCCTCTGATTCCGCCAACGATTAAGACTGCAGAGAAACACAAAATCAGGACTGACCACAAAAAATAAGGAACTAATTTTACTGGTTTTTGGTATTTAATTTTAAATCTTTTGTAAAGAAAAACCCACAGAATCATCAAAATCACAAACCAGACAATCACAAAAGGATGTTCTTTGCCGGAAGCTGTGAAAACCTTGAGAATATTGGTTTCATGCTGAGCCACCTGAAAAGCCGCAACCGTAAGCCTTGTCTGCGAAAATTTATAGTAAATAAAATCACCGAAATTCATCACATAAGCAATGCCGTTGGTGATAAAATAAAGCCAGAAAAGAAACTTCTGATAACCGCTTTTAGTATTAATAACAATCGGAATGAGGCTTAAAAAAATAAAAAGCATATTCACATACAGAATCGCTGTAAGATCAAACGCAATCCCGTGAAAAGCAAGACTCAGATAGTCTGAAACGCTGTCTACTTTTATTAAATCTTTATTGAAAAACCAAAACAAAAGTCTTGCGATCTGATAAAAAACAAAGGCCAAAAAAATTCTGTAGCACAGCACAAGAATCTCATCCCTTCTGAATTCTTTGAAAAATTTCATGCAATAATATCGTTTAAAAAATCTTCAGCCTGATGTACAATTCTTTATGATGGTCGACCTTCATTTTTACGCTTCAAATTTACGTCAAATTCATATTAATTTAATTTTTAATTCATATTAACCCACGCTGAAAATTTTAAAAAATGTAATTTTGCTGACATGAATTTCATTAAAAACAATCTTGCCAACGCCATAACGCTGGGAAACCTTTTTTCGGGCTGTGTGGGTGCTGTGCATTTGATTTTGGGCGATTACCAGACAACGGCAATCTGCATTATTTTGTCGCTGGTTTTAGACTTTTTCGACGGTTTTGTGGCAAGAGCTTTGAAGGCTAATTCTAATCTCGGAACTCAACTCGATTCTTTGGCGGATATGGTAAGCTTCGGCTTGATTCCAGGACTGGCGATGTTTAAAATGCTGGAGCCTTTCGGCAATGAAGTTTTTGGAATGCAGTTGCCTTTCGCCATTAAATATTTTGGATTTCTGATAACGCTTTTCTCATGTCTAAGGCTCGCAATTTTCAATTTGGATGAAGACCAGAAATATTATTTTAAAGGTTTGAATACGCCGAGTAATACGATTTTGATTTTTGGAATTTATCTTCTCACACAAATTTTATTTTCTAAAAACACATTCATTCCACAGATTATAACCACGGGGGAAATGGATACAATTCATTTTTCTGTTGAAGTTTTGCTCATAATAACAATTATAAGCTCATGGCTTTTAATTTCACCTATCAAAATGATTGCAATGAAATTTAAGTCGATGAAACTGCAGGATAATTATTCAAAACTCGCATTATTAATCGGTGCAATTTTAATTTTAGTTATCTTTCAATTTGTCGGAATTCCATTGGTAATTCTTTATTATATTTTCATTTCTTTAGTATTTCAAAAGCAATTGAAATAGCATTAAATTAAATTTTCAAATTAACCCGTTCTCAAATTTTCAAATTAAACATCATGAACTTAAAACTATATAAACCCCTTTGCGTTTTCGACCTTGAAACAACAGGAACCAACGTCGGAAAAGACCGCATAGTTGAAATCTGCATCCTGAAAGTAAACCCAGATTCATCAAGAGAAAGCAAAACATGGAAAGTTAATCCTGAAATGCCGATTCCCGCAGAATCGAGTGCTGTACACGGAATTTACGATGAAGATGTGAAAGATGCACCAACTTTCAGAGAAATTGCCTCAAAAGTGGTTGAGATGATTACCGGTGCTGATTTGGGAGGATTTAATTCTAACCGTTTTGATGTTCCTTTATTGGCGGAAGAATTGCTTCGTGCAGATTTTGATTTTGATTTAAGCAAATTCAAATTAGTGGATGCACAAACCATTTACCACAAAAAAGAGCCCCGAAATCTTGGTGCAGCCTATCAGTTTTACTGTGGTAAAGTTTTGGAAAACGCCCACTCGGCTGAAGCGGATGTGATGGCAACGTTTGAAGTTCTGGACGCCCAGGTTGGAAAATATGAAGACATTCCAAATGAAATCAATGCTTTAAGTGAATTTACTTTCCACAACAAAAACGCTGACCTTGCCGGTTTTATCGGAATTAATGATAAAGATATTCCTGTTTTCAACTTTGGAAAATACAAAGGTCAGGCAGTAAAAGATGTGTTTAATAAAGATTTAGGATATTACGGATGGCTGCAGAATGCCGATTTCCCGTTGTACACAAAGAAAGTTTTTACTAAAATTCAGCTGACGGGCAAGGCTTGATTTAACCACAAATCGAAGATTATCTCCTTACAGTCGATCAATGTTATTTCGATGGAGTCAAAAATCACAAAAGTTTTTTAGGTTTAGATTTATGGTTCTGATTTGTTAAAGTTCAAATAAGGTTTGAAAACATTTTGACACATAAGTCACATTAGTTTTTTTTTAAAATCTTTGTGAAGAATTAGAATACTTAAGATTGAAAATCGAAGATTTTCTTTTGGGGTGAACACTTTGGACACCTGCTTTAAAAGTTAATAGCCACGAATGCACGAATTTTTATTGTAATGCGCTATGTAAATTTATTCGTGTGTTCGTGGGAAAACCTGTGGAATCCGTGAAATCTGTGTGACACAAAACATTCGTGGCACAGAAATCTGTATATTCTTTGGGAAACAAAAAATTAAAAAAAGTATGAGTGATTTAGTTAAATTCAAATTCTACGAAACTGCTTTGGAAGCCAACCGCGATAAGCAGATTTTGGCTGAAAGCGGCATCAACAGTTTTATTGCCAACGAACAGCTGATACAGTCGGATTGGTTGCTTTCGCAGGCTGTTGGCGGAATTCAGTTACAGGTTTTTGAAGAAGATATTGAAAAAGCCGGACAGGTTTTGAAAGACTACAAGGAAAACGACGAATTTGCACTTGAAGTAGATCATACCATCGAGAATCCGGATTTTGATTTTGTCTGTCCAAAATGCGGCTCAAATCATCTCTACAAAGATGACAGCTCGACGAGTTTCTTCGGAATATCAGTTCTGTCGAGTGAAAATTATATCTGCTATTATTGTGGGAATAAGTTTAAGCATTGAGAAGATGGAAGCGGGAAGTTGGAAGATGGGAATAGGAAGATTAAAATAATGAAAATATCGGATTATTCACAACCGATAAAAATTCCCCTACTTTGGAGGGGTGGCGAAAAATCTTTGATTTTTTGACGGGGTGGTTTACCACGTTTTTTGCTAATATGGCTAGAAATTTCAATTTAAAACAAAAAATTGAAAAGAATATACCATCTTAACTAGCCCCGATTGCAGCGGCATCCTTTTTTGTTATTGCGATGGCGTAAAATTCAACGGATTTCTTCACTTTGTTCGCAAGAACACAAAAGATACAGCGGAAAGCGGGAAAAAGCTCCCGAAAAAATAAGTAATGAGTAATCATTAATGAGTAATAAATTGAGGATGAAGTGATATTGCTATCCCGAATGGTTCGGGACAGACTGTTCCTCGAAATGACATATAAATTTTATGAAAATAATCTGCATAGGAAGAAATTACAGCGAGCACGCTAAAGAACTGGGAAATGCAATTCCCGATAAACCGGTGATTTTTATGAAACCCGATACAGCGGTTTTGAAAGGAAATGATTTTTATATTCCTGAGTTTTCGAATGATGTGCATTACGAGCTTGAAGTAGTAGTAAAAATCTCAAAAGGCGGAAAATACATTCAGAAAGAAGCGGCTCATAAACATTATGATGAAATCGGTTTAGGAATTGATTTTACTGCGAGGGATTTGCAAAGCGACCTGAAATCCAAAGGTCTTCCTTGGGAACTGGCGAAAGGGTTTGACGGTTCTGCAGTTGTGGGAAGTTTCTTTAAAAAGGAAAACTACAATCTTGAATCTTTGAATTTTTCACTTTTAAAGAACAGAGAGAAAGTTCAGGATGGAAATTCAAAAGATATGATTTTTACGGTTGACGACATTATTGCTTTCGTCTCTCAATATTTTACACTGAGAGTCGGAGACTTGATTTTTACAGGAACTCCGGCTGGCGTTGGGAAAGTTTCTGAGAACGATATTTTGGAAGCTTTTCTGGAAGATGAGAAAGTTTTGGATTTGAGAATCCTTTAAAATTTCTTTTTCGGCATTATTTTTTGTATCTTTAGAATAACCAAAACCTCAAAATTTAAAGTTATGATTAACATTGTATTGCCCGTAGATTTCGGAGATAAAACAGAACATCTGGTAGAAGGAGCCATAAAATTTGCCAAACAGATGGGAGCAAAAATCAATCTTATACACGTTGCACCTATGGAAATTGGTTTTGCAATCGGCGACATGGGTTACCAGTATTTTCCTGAGATTGAAGAAAACGAAATAAGAGAAGAGCTGGTACTGCTGAACAAAATAAATCAGAGAATTCTTTCACAAGGGGTGGAATGTGAACATTTATTGAAACAGGGTGTTGCGAAGGACATCATTCTGGAATACGCTGACGATAAAAAAGCAGATTATATTGTAATGGGCTCCCATGGCAGAAGTGGAATCTATGATGTTTTCGTAGGCAGTTTAACCAAAGGGATTACGAGAGATTCTAAAATTCCTGTGCTGGTATTGCCGATACATGAATAAAAGTATAAACGTAAAAAGACCGATCAAATAAAATTTGACCGGTCTTTTTCTATATAACCAATTAATTAACCTTCTTTTTTGTAGATCGTAGGATCGTAGTAAGGATGCTTTCCTTCTGTAGGAGAATAATATTCTTTGTCTTTATCGCCACCCAATGTTACTACTAAAACGTAGCACCAATATGTAAAAAGCACACAGCAAACGAAGAATAGAACCCAGTTTAAAACATTTCCGAAGGTGTCGTAAAAACCGAAAGATGCTCTGAAAACTTTACTTAAGAATAGAAAGAAAGACGTCATTATTTTCCTTTTTTAAATTAACTTTGCACAAATTTATAAAAAATGTTTAGATTACTTTCAAAAGAAAGCAATATTTTTTCAATTCCTGTTTACATTGGCTTTCTTCTTTTAATCGTAATCATATTCAATATTCTTGATTTCAGTACTTTAGGTGCTGTCACAACGGCAATTACTTTTTTAGGTGTTGCCCTTGCTTATTTCTGTTTCAACAGCATTGCGCTGAATTACCATACACATCTGCCACTTCTACTCTATACGTTTTTCATTTTCGGTCTTTATCCCGGTCATGTTGACCTGGGTGTTGCAGTAGCTTTGCTTACCAATTCTTTCCTTCTGCTTCTACTTACAAGCACCAATGAGGATCTGAGAAAAAAATCTTATGTTTTGGTGGGAGCTATCATATCGCTGAATTTTATTTTCCTTCCTACAACGTGGCCTATGGCAGTTTTTGTACTCATCCACGTTATTGCAACTTCAGAGCGTGTGGGGCTGAATATTTTCAGATTTCTGCTGGGAGTAATTTTAATTATGCTCAGTTACTTTTCAGTCGCATATTTTTTGGATATGAGAGAGTGGAATGCCATCTACTTTCCCTTCGGCAAAATGTGGCTCAATGAAGATTACCAGACCCTTCTCCCCCTCACACCTATTGCGCTGATGCTGATTTATGCGCTGTATGACCATTTTAAATATTACAATCAAAAAAGCCCTGTAAGCCGTTACAAATATACCTTTCTGCTTGTTTTTTCATTGGCTCAGCTTGTAACTATAATTTTATACATGAATAAAAATTATGAGTACCTGATGCTGCTTGCCTTTCCGTCTACCATAATAGTAAGCAGAATGCTGAGATTTATGCCCAAATACTGGATGAAAGAGGTAAGTTTCTGGCTTATTATAATAAGTCTTATTAGCTACAGAGCGGTGCTGGAACTTCAATTAATTTAATTTAAAAAAGTATGATTCAAATAGATGATAAATTAATTTCTGAAGATATTTTTTCTGAAGAGTTTGTCTGTAACCTTTCAAAATGCAAAGGTGCATGTTGCGTGGAAGGAGACGTGGGAGCACCTTTAGATCAAAATGAGCTTGAGATTTTAGACCGAATTTACGATAAAGTAAAACCTTATCTCACCGCTGAAGGCATCAAAGCTTTAGACGAGCAGGGAACCTGGACTACCGATCCATCAGACGGAATGTACGTAACTCCTATGGTGGAAAACCGCGAATGCGCCTATGTAACTTTTGACGAAAGAGGCATCACAAAATGCGGAATCGAAAAAGCCTATGAAGACGGCGCCGTGGATTGGCAGAAACCTATTTCGTGCCACCTCTACCCTATCAGAATTACAGAATATTCTACATTTTCTGCTCTTAATTACCACGAGTGGAAGGTCTGCAGCGATGCCTGTGCTTTGGGAAAAGAACTGCAGGTTCCCGTATATAAATTCCTTAAAACTCCACTGACGAGAAAGTATGGCGAAGATTTTTACACGACCTTGAGCGACGTTGCCGAGGAGTGGAAGAAGGAGTATGGAGCGTGATTGTGTGGGAGAGTTTGAGGGTTGGAGAGTCTTAGGGTTAAAGAGTTTGAGTGTTTTAATAGTTTAGTGGTTTAGTGGTTTAGTGGTTTAGTGGTTTAGTGGTAAATTACAGTATTAACGACCTTATAGAAATTTTTGTGGTGGAGAAGAAAGATTCAAAAATCTCAGCACATGAAAGTCCCAAAGGGACGATTTAATAAAGAATAGGATGCAATCCTATTATCATTTATCGATACCATTACCAATACAACTACCGATACAATTACCAATAATAATCAATAGAAAATTTAATAAAAAACAAAACCACCACAGAATTATCTGCGGGGGTTTTTCATTTGTAACCGTACAAAAACTATTTCGCTACAGTGGCTTTTACAGCTGCTGGGGATTCTGCTTTTGGAGCATTCTGCCAGCCGTCTTCAGGCATTAGCATTGCAACAATTCTGTTTTTAGTAAGATATTTTTTTGCTACATCCTGAAGGTCTTTCACCGTAAGTGCTTTTACTTTTTCCTGATAATTCAGGATTTCATATCTGTCGCTGCCGTCAAGTTGGTTTTTAGCCAGATTGTTCATCCAATATCCATTGTCTTTCATATTGGTTTTGTCGTCGTTATACTCGCCTTCTTTGTATTTATCAAGATCTTTCTGTTCCGGGCCTTTATCAATCAATTTCTGAAGTTCTGTGATTGCACTTTTCGTAAGTTTCTCTGCATTTTCAGGACCGCACGGGAAACTCAAACTGAAACTGTACATATTGTAAGGCACTTTGCTCATACTTCCTCTTGCACCGCCGCCGTAGATTCCACTCTCGTCTTCTCTTAATTTTTCTATTACTTTAATGGTAGCCACTTCGCCTAATGCTTCTAATGCAATAGCTTCTTTTTCATTGTAAGGAGTTTCTCCAGCGTACGAAATCGTTACCATACTTTTAGGATCTTTACCTTTTTTGTAGGTTTTCGTGAAGTCTCCGGTGGTCTGTCTGTAGCCGGTATCTTTAAAAGTGGTTGATTTACCTGTAGAAGGCAGACTTCCAATATACTGAAGAACTTCAGTTTTCAATTTAGCCTCATCCACATTTCCTACGAAATAGAAATGGAAATTTCCTGCGTTGCCGAATTTTTCTTTGTAAATATCATAAGCTTTCTTATAATCTGTCGCTGCCCATTCTTTTTCCATAGGAATAATTCCCACGAATCTTGGGTTCTTCTGATTCATAAATTTAGCATGCTCGCTTGAAAAATAGAATTGCGGATTAGACAACATGTTATCCAGCATAGCAGACTGCTTGGTTTTGAAAGCACCAAAAGCTTCCGGACTGTAATTTAAACCTGTGAAATAAGCATACACCATTTCCATGGCAGCAGGAAGGTCTTTCTGTGTCGTTCTTCCGTTGATTCCTTCTGTTAAATTACCAATAAATGGATTTACACTCACTTGCTTTCCTGCAAGATAATTGGTAAGATCTCCTTTAGACAGACCATTTACACCAGCTTCAGCCAAAGCAGAATATGCAAACTGTGTCTTATTAAAATCTGCATCATTAATCAAAGAACTTCCACCCAGACTTCTTGCTGTGAAAACAATTTCATCATCTTTAAAATCAGTTTTTTTGAAAGTAACTTTCGCTCCGTTGCTTAGAGTCCAGGTTGTAGTTCCCAGTTTTGCATCGGTTTCAGTTTTGGCAATTTTAGCGTCAGATTTGAATGGTTTTACCAAATTTTTAACTGCAGCTTTTTCTTCGTAAGGTTTCAGATCAGCCAGTTTCACATCGTCAAAAGCCTTCAGAACAGCAGCTTCCGTAGGCATTGTAACATTGTCTTTTTTGGGACCTGTGATTACAATTACTCTGCTGTCGTCCGTAACCATTTTTTTGATGATATCGTTAGTCTGGGCCAATGTTACAGAGGGTAAAAATGTTTCTGTATCTTCATATTCCCATGCGATTCCCGGCATTGGCTCTTTTTCTAAGAAATTTCTTACGTATTCGTCAACCAAAACATCGCTTTCAGTTTTGTCGCGGTTGTTGTACGTTCTTTCCACGTTAGACATGATCTGAGCTTTTGCTCTGTCTAATTCACCCTGAGTAAACCCGAACTTTCTGGCTCTTTCACTTTCTTCCAAAAGCACTTTCAAAGCATTAATCTGAGTTCCTTCTTTTACCATTGCAAACCCCTGGAAAGCTTCTTTGGTTCTTGCGTAAGTTCCTCCGTGATAAACAGATCCGAAAGTAAATGGAGGATTATTAGAATTAATTAATTCACGTAATCTGTTATTCAGCATCGTTGAAGCCAGATTTTTCACTAAACTTTCATTGTACTGCTGAACCGTTACATCCGGCTGATAAGCATCTGAATCTTTCATAATAAACTGAACCATAGAATTGGTTGCATCAGGATCAGTTTCTATCGCTACCAAAGTTTCTTTGTGACTTGGAAGATCAAATACTTTTCTTTCTCTCGGTTTAGAAGGGTTTTTGTATTTACCGAAATTATCTTTAATCTTCTTTTCAACCTCATCAACGTTAATGTCTCCCACTACAACAATCGCCATCAGATCCGGTCTGTACCAGTCTTTGTGAAACTGTCTGATGACATCCGGCTTAAAGTTTTGAAGAACCTCTTTTGTCCCGATAGGAAGTCTGTTGGCGTACTGTGATTTGTAGAGCATCTTAGGAAGATACTTGTCAGACATTCTTTTGTCTGCACCCAAGCCCAACCTCAATTCTTCCAAAACCACACCTCTTTCTTTGTTGATCTGCTCATCAGTAAGGGTTGCATTGAAAGCCCAGTCTTCCATTACTTTCAGACCGGAATCCAGATTTCCCGGCTTGTCTAATGGTACAGGAAGCATGTAGACCGTTTCGTCAAAACTTGTGTAAGCATTTAAGTGCTGTCCGAATTTCACACCGATAGACTGTAGAAAATCCACCAGCTTATTATCAGGGAAGTTTTTGGTTCCGTTGAAGTTCATGTGCTCCATAAAGTGAGCAAGACCTCTCTGGTTTTCGTCTTCAAGAATAGATCCGGCGTTGATTGCCAGTCTGAAGTCTACTTTTTTCTCCGGTAAAGTGTTTTTTTTGATGTAATACTTCATCCCGTTCGGAAGAGTACCTGTTTTTACAGAAGGATCCATTGGGATATCCTGAGCAAAAGCCATAGACGACATTAAAACTACTGCCGCTACGGACGATAAAATTTTTTTCATGTTTGATTTTTTTTGATACGTTTTAGTTAACGTGATAAAATTAAAAAAATTATTCACGTCAAAAAGAAAATTAAACACGGCGGTGAGTTAAAATATAGTTAAATAAAAAACCGGAAGAGTTTCCGGATCATAGTGAGTTCTTTACGATATTAATATGAAGGTTTAAACATCATAAGTAAACTTAGTCTGTTTTAAAATCCGCATCAGAAACACCGGAATTCAGAATAATTTTTGTGGTTTTGATAGAAATTGTTTGTCCTTTCCTGTCTGCTTCCACTAATTCCGGAAATTTGATTCCCTCAACAGTCATGTAACTTTTAACTGTAGAATTACTGCCTCCGTTGATTTCGGATTTATAAAGAAGACCGGTGGCGGCATCAAAAAAATACCTGCCTTTGGCTGAAGTAAGAACATGGTAGTTTTTACCATCTATCTGTTCTGATGTAACTCCTGTAAAGGTAGACGCTTCATAATTGAGAGCATCCAGCATTCTTTTAGTTTTAAGATCGGATATCGTCATGGCTGGAATTTCCGTTTTCATTCCTTTCTGTTCCAAAATCCCCCTTTTACCATCAAAAACCTGGCTCACTTTAGTTCCCATGATATCCTGAACTGAGTTGAATTTATTTCCCATTTTTTTTGTTGTCATCTTTACCTCCGCATTTGGTGCAGACATGGTATTCTCAATAATGATCGTCTTCAAAGATTCAAGTTTAGCTCTGCCACCCAATGCTGTAAGATAATTATCTATAACTTTTTTAGCGGTCATTTGAGAGCTTGCAGATGATGCTCCTGATGTGGAATTTATCTTCTGTGCTGAAAATGGTTCGGAAAGCGTGAGAATCAATATAAATGGAAGAATGATTTTTTTCATTTTAAATTAAATTTTGTGGGTAAAGATAGGGAATTTGAATTTCCGAAAAGACGCGCTTTATAACTCTAAATACAATTATTCAGCAAGTCAAATCCTCGCTACACCCATTGTTCATTTCTTTTAAATCATCTTATCTCTATATTTGATCATCATTAAACTGAAATAAAATGCTGAAATCTAAAAACTTTTTGATACTCATAACACTTTTAGTATCTGTCTTCATTCATGCTCAGGCTTCCGGAAGTACAGATTTTAAATTCAAAGTAAAGTTTGATAAAGACATCCCTGCAGACAAAATTGAAGTTTTACATTTCAGGAACGGTGGCAATTATTTTGAAAAAATAAACCTTAAACGAAACATCACCACCAATGAAATTGAACTTTCCGGAAGAAATCATTATATCGTTGGGGCTCAGTTTCCCTTAATTGTATTTAGCTTTAGAGAAAGAAAGAATGATTATTACGAGCCTGAAAAAAAGATTGAAACGTTGAATTTCTTTTATCTGAAAATTGCAAAAGATAAGATTGGGGATATCGATAAAGAAATCAAATTTACCCGTCAGTTTTCGGCTCTTACAGTTGATTACAAATATATAAAGGAAAAAATTGTGTATACCATTGTAGCAAAAGAATCAGATTATCTACAGAACGAGATTCCTGTACTCAGTGAGCTGGTAAAAGTGGATGAAAATTAAGCGTAACATTGTGGTTTACTAAAAAACAGCAAAACCCTACAACGCGGATTTGAACTGCGACTGTATGTACTAAGCAAAGATATTAAATTTGCACTATCGAAGTTTTGGATTTGTAGATTGGTTTTGGGATACTTGGCGGGATAGGTTTTCTGTTCCTGATGTAAATTTAAATTTGCTGTAATTGTTTATTTGAATATTTTTATTGAAATTATAGTTGACGCAATGCGTGAAGCTGAATGTTAGCAGAAAGTTTTTCCAAGAATATGGTTAAAAGAAAAGTACTAGAAAAATTAAGTAATATTGAACTTGAAAAGTATATAAAAACCGAAAGTAGATTTGTTGCTGATGCAATTGAAATTGCCTATGAAATATTAAAATCTAGAGGAAGAACATTTACTGAAATAGAAAATGAACAAATTCAAAATTTAATTGAAAACAAAAAAGATAGTGAATCAAAATATGAAGAAATTAAAAATAATGGTTGGGATAAAAATTACTCGGAAGATGAAAATGCAGTAGAACTATATACGAATAGAGTAATTTGGATTTATTGTTTACTTGTAGGGGTAATTTTAGGTTCATTTTTACAAGTTTATAACTTCATCAAATTAAAGAGAACTAAAGCCGCTATCGTAACTTTAGTATTTGGAATTGTATATTCAACCTCTCAAGTAATTATAATGAACTATATTGGTGACGTAAAATACGGTAGATATTCACTTAGAATATTTCTTTCTGGAGTTGGAGCGCTTGGATTAATAGCTATTAAAGAGAATTTATTTAAGGATTCAACTGAGTATCGAGCAAAATCTCTTACATTACCTGTAATTATCGCAGTATTAATACACATTTACTTAATCTATACTATCTTTTTTGAATCCTAAAAAAAAGCGATGATGTAGATTTACAATCCGTGACTTTACACAATGAATGTTATTAAAATATAAGAGTCACCAGTGTAAGTTAGAAATAAGCACGGATTGCAAATCCGCGCTATCGAAAGAGATTGCTTCCCAGAAGAATCGGGACAGGTTGTTCCTCGCAATGACGCCGTAAAACAACATCTCGCAATAACGAATACAAACAACAAAACCCACCAAGGCGGTGGGTTTTGATATATTAAAAAAGAGAAAATTACTTCTTCAATTCTTCCAAAAATCTCCTTGAGAGATTACTTTTTTATTGTTTTACAAATCTCGTAGAAGTGATATTTCCTTTTTTATCCAGCATCTGCAAAATATAAACCCCTTTGGGCAAAGAGGTAACATTTAGCTGAGGTGTGGGTACGCTGTTTTTTTGCGTCATCAACTTCTGGCCCGCAAAATTATAAATATTTAATTCCGTGATCTCTGTGGCAGATTTTACATACAGATTATCTGTTACCGGGTTTGGGTAAACAGATAAACCATCATCTAACGTTACAGATTTCACTCCAAGCGTATCAGCAGAATTAATTTTTACATAGGAAAAATTACCATTGGTTACGTTACCCGTTCCCTGCCAACAGGCGGAGAACAGAGTTCCATAACCAGCTCCAGTATTTGTACTTGTTACAGAATGTGTGGATGTGGAAGTGGTATTACTGCCCAAATGGCGGATTTCAATGATCAGATTTCCTCCATTATAAAGATAAGGGGTATCAAACATTAATGCATAGCTGAAAGCGTTGGGATCAGAACCAGCCGTTAAAGATCCTGCCGGTATCACCAGACTTCCTGATTTTACCATCGTTTGCGTTCCCACGATATTCGCAGAAAAATTAAGCTGCCTGTTAGCGGGATCTACACCGTTACTTAAATAAATTTCATAGCTCCCGTAAGTTGCATCCACCGGAGGCCATGATGCACTGGCAGAAGCGCTTAATCTGAAAGAAATAGAAGTAAGATATTTGCCGGATAGACTCGCAACTTGAGAATCATCAATCAGCATCTGATATGTTCTTGCTGCATTTGCCAACGGCCCTAAAAATGTACCGCTAACATTACTGTCTGGGACAGTTTGTGAGGTCTGCGCATAAACATTGGAAATCAACCCCATCATTGCTATCAACACTACAGTTACCAAAGTTTTGAACCTGCCTTGTAAATGCAAAAAACCTGAAATTACAGATAGGTTTTGAATAAAGAGTAAACTTATTTTCATACTTTAATTTTTTAATTATCAGAAAGATACAATTTTATTTTGAAAACTAAGCGTGTATTTTATTAAAAACACTATAGCTTCAAATCTCGATGTAAATGATGTTTCGCCGCTGCAAAGTCTCATGACTGTGGGCAAAATCATAAAAAACAATTATGAAGACCCTCAATATGAATTAAATTTGCTGTAATTGTATATTTGAGTATTTTTATTGAAAATATAGTTTGGATTAACGGAATACGTGAAGCTAAATGTTAGCAACAATAGTAAAACGATACAAACAATCATACGAATGATAAACTTAAAATCTGTATTCTTTTTGGCACTACTGACAATTTCCTCAACTGCTTGTGGGCAAAATAAAAGTGAACGCCTTATTCTTGGAAAATCATACGCTCAACAAGAATTAAAATCTGCACTAACTGACAAAGAGCAACATAATGTTATTGACAATAAATCTGTAATTATTAAAGACAGTTTAACCGCAATTAATACAGCCGAAGCAATTCTTTTCAGCATTTATGGAAAAGATAACATAACTAAACAACGACCTTACGAAACTTATTTAATAGACAATCATTGGGTAATAAGTGGAACACTTCCAAAAGGATATTTAGGCGGTACATTCTTAATAATTATAAATGCGTTTGATAATAAAATTATTAAAATAACTCACGGAAAATAAAAACTATCAAGCTAAACGAAAACTACTGGTGCTAACCCGATGTCGCGGATTTGCAATCCGTGACTTTACACAATGAACGTTATTAAAATATTATAGTCACCAGTGTAAGTTAGAAATAAGCACGGATCGCAAATCCGCGCTATCGAAAGAGATTACTTCCCAGAAGAATCGGGACAGGCTGAGCCTCGCAATGACGCCTTAAAACAACATCTCGCAATAACGGATACAAACAAACAACAAAACCCACCAAATCGGTGGGTTTTGATATATTTAAAAATAGAAAAATTACTTTTTCAATTCTTCCAAAAACTCGTCGTGAGAGATCGCAGTTTCTTTTTTAGTCGCTTTTTCAAGGATTACGTCTTTCAACTTAGCCATAGCAACTTCAGAAGATAGCTGTCTTACCTGCTCCTGGTCTTTCAACATTTCAGCAGCATATTTCTGGATTTCCTCGTCACCTAAGTGGTGGATTCCGTAGATTGCCAACTGATTTCTTACCAACTGCTCAGCCTGACCCAAAACATCTGTGTAATCAATTTTCACATCATTTTCAGACATTAATTTGCCTTCGATGATCTGATATTTTAACTGACTTTTTTCTGCTTCAAGGATTTCTTTTGCCTGCTCTTCAGTTTGTACATTCTGATTAGAGAATACCAACCATTTCGTAAGGAAAGCTTCAGGAAGTTTTACTTCTTCTTTTTCTGTAACCTGCTCCAACACTTTGTTTACGAAGTGTACGTCTGCATTCTGCTGGAAATATTCGTCTAATTCTGTTTTTACTTTTTCTTTAAGCTCTTCTTCAGATTTAATTGCGTCTGCACCGTAAACTTTATCAAAAAGATCCTGGTTCAGTTCAGCTAATTTTAAACTGTAGAAATCCTTAACTTTTACCTCTACTTCTGCGTGGTGTAAGTGCTCAGCTTCCTCTTTTGAGAAACCTAATTCTTTCGCAAGATCTTCATTTGAAGTTAAAGTTTCTTTAGATACTTTCACAGATTCGTCCATTTTCAAAGACTTCACCAGTTTGAAAGCTTCTTTGTTTTCTGCACTGATCAAAGCACTTTTTGGAGCGTGGTTATGCTCACCTTCAGCACCCTCTTCCACTACCTGAGAGATCTCAAGAGCTACATAAGAATCTTTGGTGATTTTTTCCTGAGGCTCCTGCTCTGCGAAACGCTTCTGCATATTTTCGATGCTTTTGCTGATTTCTTTTTCTGAAGCTTCTACTTTGTAGTGAGGCGCTTCATATTTAGCAAGATCGATAGAAAATTCAGGCTCGAAACCAACTTCAAAAGCCACCTCGATTTTCTCTGCATTGTGGTTGAATTCGTTTACCGGCTGAGGAACTGGCTGACCTACCAATCTCAGTTTGTTTTCGTTTACGTAGTTATTAAGAGCATCAGAAACCTGCTTGTTGATTTCTTCAAAAGCAATTCCTGCTTCATATTGTCTTTTCACCATGCTCAAAGGCACTTTTCCTTTTCTGAATCCAGGAACCTGCGCATTTTTAGCATAGTTCATCAACTGCTTTTCTACTTTATCTTTGTAGTCAGATTTTTCTAATGTAACAGTAAGCAATGCACTTACATCATCATGATTTTGAGCTGTAACGTTCATTATCGATTAAAATTTTAGGTTGCAAAAATATGAATTTTTTATTAAAACAAGCGATTCCTTTTGTTATAATACGTTAAAATAAAAAAGACACTATCAAAATAATGTCTTTTTATGATAATAAAATAGATGTGAATCAGATTTTAGTGAGCGTCAACCGTAATATCAACGTCGGTTTCGCCTCCCTGGGTCTGCCCGAGCTGATTGGTTACGGAAGGATAATTCTGATTAACTGAAACCGGAAGGTGAATTAATTTGATGTTCATTTTCCCAGTTGCCTGTGTAGAATTGACTGTCCATTCTGTTCTCAAACCAAGCTTCTGATTATCAGTTCTCACAATATCATTGGAACCCCTGATTACCGTAATATCTGCATTGGCAGGACTGTATGTAATGAAATGCTGGTCTTTTTCTTCTTCAATTTCCTCTGAAGAATCATAATGATCTTCATGTTTGATTTGAAAATCGAGCTCTGTGATGTAGGTTTTACCCTGTTCTAAATGCAAATGAGCATCTGCCACCCCAGAAATCACATTCACCGTCTGCACATCTGATGGATTAGCTTTATCGGTCAGTTTCAAAACCACTTTACCAATCTCGTCGTGCTCGTGAACATCTTCAGGAACTGCGTCGTCGTTTCTACAAGAGAAGATGAATAATGCTGCGAAAAGTACTAATGTAATGTTGAATATTTTTTTCATTTTAAATTTAATTTTAAGTTTTAATAATTTGTTTTTAATTTTAATTACGGACAACGCTTCGACGAGCTTGCCCGAATTTCATCAAAATTATTTACCCCGTCCCTAAAGGGTGTAATTTTGATGAAATTTTCAAGGCATTTTTCCTCCCTTTAGGGCTCGGGGTCAAGAAAAATGATTTGAAAATTTGATACGAATTCTTTTTAATAATCTCAGATAATTAGAAACTGTATTTAAGAGTAACCACAAAATTCCTTCCCGATTCAAACATATAATATCTGAGGCGGTTGAGATACTCGCGGTAATCTGTGTTGAAAATATTGTTGATTCTGAAGTTTAGATTCAGATTTTTAACAACGTCCGCTCCTACCGAAGCATGAAAAAGACTGAAAGCTGCCGGCGTAGAGCTGAAATCCACGATTTCATTTCTTTCCACACCATCTTTTATAAACGTCACCGGAAGATTTCTGATTGGATAACGGTTTTGCTTAAAAGTGTTTTCGTTTTCCAGACTGACATAGAAATTTTTAGGTTGGTTTAAATTGATCTGAATTGAATTTCTCAGTTTCGCAGGCGTCATCAAAATCAGAGGTTCGTTATTTGAAAGATCGTCACCTTTCAGAATACTGAATCCTGATTTCCATTTTAACTGATCCGTAATTGCCAATTCCGCATCGGCATCCAAACCGAAAATTCTCGCTTTGATCTGCTGATAAGACCAGACAGGAAAGACACCTCGGTTGGTATTCAAAATGCCTGTCGGGATTTGATTGACAAAATTATCAGACACCATCAGATATGGGCTGGCTTCAATATGAAGTCCTTTTAAAACATTAAACTGCCCAGCTAATGAAAGATTAACATTGTAAACAGTCTCTTTCTGAATGTTTAAATTTCCTTCTTCCATAATCGCCGCCGAATGATGCAGTCCATCTGAGAAAAGCTCTGCCGGATTGGGCGTTCTTTCTGCTCTTGAAAGATTCAGTTTTAGTTCTAAATTTTCAAGAGGCTTATAATTTAAACCCAGATTTGCCGAGAAATTATGATAATCAAGAATCGGTCTCGTTAAAGTTCTGCTTCCAGACTCGCTTACGACAAACTGCGGGAAAGTGTTCTCATAATTATCTTCCCATTTATCTGAATCATAATATTTGTAGGCATCGTATCTGCTGAAATCGTATCTCACAGCTGCTTCGGCATTTAATTTTGAATTAAATCTGTATTTAAAAACCGAAAAAGCACCTGCATCATAACGGTAATAATCAGGAATCAAACGTCTCGCTTTAGTTGCAGGATTCGGATAATTATCCTGAAAAGCTCCTGAAATCCCACTTTCCAGACTCCAGTTTCCTCTTTCCAAAAGATGAACAAGACTTGCAGAATGCGTAATTAATCTTAAATCCATCGATGGAAGATTGCTCAGTTCGCCTCTTCTGATGTCATATTCTTTTCTTCTATTCAGCTGAAAACTGTACTGGAAAGTCAGCTTCCCGAAATCCGCAAATCTTCTGTATGCTGAAAGTTTTGCAATATGATGCGCCACTTCCTGCTTCGGATTGTCGATATCATAAGTGAAGTTGTCTAAATAATAAGACTGTCCGAAATTTACGGCATTGTAGAAATCTTCAGGGCTTGCCAAATGCGCACCCGTGTAAATCCCGAACTCCTGATTGATACCGCTGTACGACACATCAAATCCCTGCAGAAAACTGTGTTTCCCGAATGAGAAATTAAAAGAATTAAATTCCTGTCCGGTATTCTGCAAAGTGTAATGCGGCATGTACAGATCGCCCGTTTTTCTGTACGAACCGCCCGTTTTTACAAACCATTGGTTCTTCCATGCTTTTGCGACATTGGCACCAATCTCGCCTCCTCTACCATTGGAAATTCCTGAAAGTCTCAGGCTTCCCATTATGGTATCTTTTTTTGGCAAAACTGCAGGTTCCAGAACGACTACGCCACCTACTCCTTCATTTCCATACTTCAGTGCTGATGCACCTTTGATAACATCGATGTGCTCGAAATCGTTCACATCAATGTTTGGAGCGTGCTCTACTCCCCATTCCTGCTCGGCCATTTTTACACCGTTGTTGATGATGGAAATACGGCTTCCGTAAAGTCCGCGGATAACGGGTTTTGTGATATTATTTCCCGTTTTCAAAGAGGAAACTCCGGAAATTCTGGACAAAAGATTTCCCAGATTTTCTGTGGAATTTCTTTCAATTTCAGACTTATCCAAAGTTGTCATAATTACGGAACCTTTCGTTTTGTGACTTCCGTGAATGGTCACGGTCTGGATTTCTCCCACGTGATGCTCTAATGTTATTGCCAGATGCAAATCTCTGTCGACTCCCACATTTTCAGTATAATCATCGCAGAGCGGATGTCTGGCTACGAGCTGATAATTTCCGGCAGGAACATTTGGGAAAGAAAATTTTCCCTTTTTATCGGTTTTAGTGGTAAAGTCTCCAATCTTGACCTCAGCATTTTCGAGCATAGTTTTGTCATGAAAATCCTGAACCGTTCCCTGCACTGTATATTTCTGCGCAGATACCAACGTCAGTCCAAAAAAGACCAACATCAGATTTATAATGTTTTTCATTACTTTTTGTAAAATGTATAATGTAAAAAGTACAGTGTACTTTGTTGAAATTTGAATTAAATTAAAGCATGTTTTGTAACAGCGAATTGCACGCAGCCCGACTTGAACGGAGCTCTTTTTGTTATTGCGATGCTGCAACAGCTAAACAATTTTACCACGTTGTTCGCAATAACAAAAAAGCGGGAGTGGAAGGCGGAAATAGCTGCCATAAAAAATCTGAATTTGCTATTCAACGAAGTCAAAAGCTGCCCAAATAATCATTATCATACAGATATTTCGGAGCTTTCGCACCTCTTTGAAAAGGAACCCGAACTCTTTTTCTAACAATATCTTAGTGCTTCGCACCTCATCGGAGAGTCGATTATGGGCACTAATTCCTAACAAGATTTCAAATCTTCGCTTCTTTTCTGATGTTGATTTCGCTAAATGCTGACATCAGAATTTCTAAATCTGATCTGCAATTTTGACATTACAATTCTACGATTTCGAAACTTTTGTGTTACAAAAAATGAATTTAATTAATTCAGGAAAGATTCCTCAAAACTCTTATGAATAGTGAGAAAAATAGAATTATGAAATTGCGGGAGGTCCCCGAAGTTGGAATGTAAATTTAGTTTGTGACCAGATTTTTTCCTGTACAGCTAAAATCTGCTCCGCTTCATGCGTATGTTTGATCAAATTGAAACTAAATTCCTGCGGTAAAACGGTATTTCCAGTGGCTAAAAAGTGACAGGCCAAACAGTCGCCAGCTTTTTCTTTGGCTTCAGTTTTGGAAATAGAATTTTCTGACTTTTTGAAGTGGAAACCTGCAAAAACATCTGAAGAGTCATGACTGTGAAAGCTAGAAGAAAACAGTGCAAAAAAGTATATCCCAAACATCAGTTTGGAGATAAAGCTCTTGAGTTGTCTGCTTTCCTTAAAAATCATCGTACAAAAATAAGGATAATATTTTAGAATTAAATTACAATATTATGTTAAATGAGGTTTGGGATGTTGCGGGAAAATTAAATTTGAGCAAATTTCACGTTATTGTAAGTTCAAGATATATAATCTCAAAGTTGTCGCTCCTATGGAGCTGTAATTTCATCACTCTTCCTTACTACAAAGGTTTTGCTCCTCTGGAGCAAACTTTTATTCACAAAAAAAGATGAACCGAAGCTCATCTTTTATATTTTTTTATTGAATTTAATCCAACTGCGTTCCCAAATGCTCCCATTCCTGCAGTGCAAGATCAAGTTCTTCTTTGGTTTTGTTGTATTTTTCTAAAGTTTCTTCTGATGGATTGTCTTTTGTAAAAGAAACTTCGTAGTTTTCGATTGCTGTTTCCAGCTCAGAAATTTTCTCTTCTACTTTTTTCAGTTTATTCTGAATGCTTTTCTGTTCTTTAGTTACAATTACGTTAGACTGAACTTCAATCTTTGGCTCAGACTTAACCTTAACCTCAGCCTTAGCCTCATCACCATGAAGTTTTGCTTTCTCCGCGGAAATTTCCCTGATTGATTCTTTCTGTCTGAATTCAAGATATTCGTTAATGTCGCCTAAGAATTCTTTCATTTTACCGTCACGGAACTCATAGATTTTATCGCAAAGTCCCTGTAAGAATTCTCTGTCGTGAGAAATTACGATTAATGTACCTTCAAACTTCTGTAAAGCCAGTTTGATAATCTCCTTAGACTGAATATCCAGGTGATTGGTAGGCTCATCCATAATCAACGTGTTGAAAGGGCGTAACAACAATTTACAAAGAGCCAGACGGTTTCTTTCTCCTCCGGAAAGTACTTTTGTTTTTTTATTCACCGCTTCTCCCTGAAAAAGGAAAGATCCAAGCAAATCTCTAACTCTTGGTCTGGTTTCTTCGGTCGCAGAATCTTCAGCTTCTTCCTGAACGGTTTTGTTCGGCGTTAAAACTTCTTCCTGATTCTGAGCGAAATAGCCGATATTCACATTGTGACCTAAGTTCCAGTCTCCGGAATAATCTTTAATATCACCGGCAAGAATTTTAGCTAAAGTCGTTTTCCCCTGACCGTTTTGTCCGAGAAGGGCAATTCTGTCGCCACGCTGTACGATGAAATCCACATCATCGAAAATCTGTTTCTGTCCGTAAGCTTTCCCAAGATTTTCAGCTTCGAAAATAACTTTTCCGGGAACCTGCGACTGCACGAAACGGATATTGAATTTTGAAACGTCTTCGTTATCAATTTCAATACGCTCGATTTTATCTAATTTTTTAATCAAAGACTGGGCAAAAGAAGCTTTGGTAGCACTCGCACGGAATTTATTGATGTTATCTTCCATCTGCTTGATCTCCGCATCCTGATTTTTCTTGGCCTGAACCAGTTTTTCACGACGGTCTTCACGCATCACCAAATATTTGGAATAATTGGCTTTATAATCGTCTACTTTTCTGTTGTTGACATCAAAAGTTCTGTTACAAACTGCTGTCATAAACTGCTTATCGTGACTTACCAAAAGAATTCCTCCGGGATAATCTTTCAAAAAGTTTTCGAGCCAGATGATGGATTCCATATCGAGGTGATTGGTGGGCTCATCAAGAAGCATCAAATCGTTCTTTTGAAGAAGCAATTTTGCCAGTTCGATTCTCATTCTCCATCCTCCGGAAAATTCGTCTGTAATTTTTTGAAAATCATCTGCTTTAAAACCAAGACCAAATAATACTTTTTCGATATCACCTTCAAGATTGTAGGCGTCGTGGTGCATCAAAAGGTCATTCAGATCAGTCATTCGGTTGATCAGATCTGTGTAACCATCGCTTTCGTAATCAGTTCTTACCGTTAATTGATGATTGATTTCTTCTAATTCTTCCTTCCAGGCATTGATTTGCTCAAAAGCCTGCATAGTTTCAGCCCAAACTGTTCTTCCTTTCACAAAATCAAGATCCTGCTTCAGAAATCCGATGGTAATATTTCCTTCAGGAACAACATTTCCTTCGTAAAACGTAATTTCTCCGGAAAGCATTTTCAGAAGTGTGGATTTTCCGGCTCCGTTCTTACCGACCAAACCTATTTTATCATCTTTTTTGATGGTAAAATTGACGTTTTGAAATAAATAATTTCCTGAATGATGTAAGCCTAAACCCTGAACCGAAAGCATTTGAAATGAGTATTATAAAGTGAATATGAAAGATGAATCTTTTTCGGGTGCAAAAGTACGGAAAAATTTAAGATTTAAAATAAAAGAAGTCTGCACGGAGAAATTGAAGGATGTTTTTGAAAGATTCAGTAAAAATCAAAAGCATTTCATTTTTTAAACAAGAAAAAAATCCACCAGAAAATGATGTTTTTTTTCAACAAAAAGTTCCGCATTTTCTACGGAATTACAATCTGATATCTACGGTAAAAATATCATGAATAATAGCATAAATCACAATTCCGATTGAGTTTTTCACACCCAGTTTTTCTATAATCCGTTGACGGTGACTTTCAACGGTTCTCGGACTGATAAACAGTTTCTCAGCAATTTCTTTATTGGTAAATTCCTGACAAATCAGCTGTACAACGTCTTTCTCACGATCTGAAAGTTCGTCTTCGATGGCGAAGAGTGATTTCTGCTTTACCACATTGTTTTTAAATGTTGCAAGCATTTTCAAATCTTCTTCAGAAAGGTAAACTCCTTTGGTATGAACATTTTTGATGGCTTCCAGAAATGTTTTCCTGTCTGAATTTTTGGGAAGAAAAGCAGAAACACCGAGCTTGATCATGTGCCCGAAAACTGAAGTTTTATAATGTGATGAAAGAATAATAATCTTTAAGTCAGGATATTTATTTTTGAGGATTTCCACCAGTTGAAAACCGTCCATCGGCAACATCTGAATATCAGACAAAACAATATCCGGAAAATCTTCAGGTGAAGATTCTTCGAGCATTTTTAGAAAACTTTCGCCGTCGTTTGCTGTAAAGTTCACTTTGATCTGCTTATCACTTGAAAGGAGCATTTGTACCCCTTCCAAGATCAGCTGCTCGTCATCTACCATTACAATTTTGATGATGTCATTCATTTTTCACAGGTGTTTTAATAATCAGTCTGATTCCTTTTCCAAGTACGCTTTTCCATTTGAAAACGGCGTTGAGTGACTGTAATCTTGATTCGATATTTTTAATTCCCATTCCTTTTTTCACCAAATCATAATCAAAACCTTTTCCGTTATCTGAAATGATGACAAAAAGAATTTTTTCTGAATCTCTCAATAAAATTTTCACGTTTTCAGCTTCCGAATGTTTGATCACATTCGTTGTAAACTCCTGTATAATCCGGTAGATCTGAACTTCTGTAAAAATATTTTTAGGCTGATAAGGTTTCAGTTCAAAAAGTGAAATTTCTATTTTTTTGGAAAGGTTGGCAATTAATTCTTCTACATAAAGAATAAACCCAAGTTTTTCCAGATTTACAGGATACAAATTGTGCGAAATCTTTCTTGCCGAATCTACCAGTTCTTTAATCTGACCATTAATCACTTCAGAAGCTTTTTCATCTTCAATTTCAATATTCTGCAACCAAAGAGAAAGAATGTTTAAGCGGTTGCCAAGATCGTCGTGAACAGCAACTGCAATTCTTTTCCGTTCTTCTTCCTGAGCTTTTACATTTTCGAGAGCCAGGTCTTTCTGATGCTGAATATCTGCAAGATTCTGAGCGTCTTTTTCTTTAATGATGCGGTCTACAAAGGTTTTATAGGCTACCAAAATAAAGATGAGAATAACTGCGATCATCACAATTATTAAAAAGAAGAGCTTTATATTTAATGTTATTTCTTTAATTTTAAAAATGTATAAGTAATTAAACCATATAAAACCGCCGCAAAAAAAGTATTGAAAATACCGATCAAAGCATAATCTTCCTTAGACAGATTCTGAAGCTGCTGCTGTATTACAAAATTGAATACAGAAACAGAATAATAAAAAAATACCCCCAAATCTGCAAAGAAAAATCTTTCCGCTTTCTTCCCATTTCTGATCTGCATAATCAAAAATATTCCCGCCAGACAGATGATGATGATATTTGAAATCACTTTTGCGATATCATGATTAAACTCGATTTTGAAACCAAAAACGGCAATCAAAAAAGCGAAAGATAAAAAAGCTGATGCAGCAACAAAAATTTTATTCAGTTTTAATTTACTGTAAAATAAACTGGTGAGCAGAAAAAAATCTCCGGCAATATAAATTGGGTACATGAATAAGGTATCGGTAAAGCCTAGACCCGAACTCAGCCACCATACGGTCATTTCTATGCAGAAAAGGAAAAAAATATAAAAAACATAGAACTTTTCGCTTTTTATGAAATAGCTGTATTTTACAAATCCTAAAACTGAATTAATAAAAAGTAAAAAATAGTTGAGATATAAAAGAACTTCGTAAAGGGAATACATTTTATCTTCAGTTTATCCTAAATCGAATATTTGACCGTTGGGAGGACAGGGTTTTGCAAAATCAACTGTGTTTGACTCTACTGCCGTACTGTGATTGCTGAGATTTTCTGGCGCCGAAATAAAAATCAATGCTGGCAGAGCTTTCTGGTAAATTTCTGAAAATTTCAAACCAAATACGGAAAAAAACATGACCCCTTCCTCCACCTGAAATATTTTTTCTTTGGGAACATAAAATTTTGTAAAAATCTCCGCTCCCTGGTTTTTCTGCTCTGAATAAAACCAGTCAAAAGCATTGTTCTGCCAAGATTCTATCGCGTCCAAAGCCTTTTCTTGCTGCAGCACCGGCTTATTAAAAAGTGGCAGAAACACATCTGAATCACTGTCTTTTTTTTTCATATCAGCAGACAGCACAGATTTTTTAATTACGGTATACGTTAACTTCTCAGTAAGGCAAAGATCGTTGCTTAAGGTCTGAAAGGGAGAAAATTGATACTCATTCAGACTGACAGGATAACCTCTGTCGTTAAGCGGGACGGGTACCATAATTAATTCATCATTTACTGTAACGCCAATCTGCACACAGAAATCATCATTATTGTTATGATTTTTAATGCTGTCAATCTGTGTTTTGTAAAGATTAAAAACGGAATTCTGCTGGAAGAGTTTTTTGATGATCACCATGTCACTGCGACATGCGGACCATCTTTGGGCAGCATCCGAGAATTGCTGCGGTGAGAGTATTCCCATGATAAAAGTTTTTGTTTTGGTATTATTCAGTAAAAATACCTAATCTCATCAAGGTATACAACCAGCAGATGTAAAAAAGAAGAATTTAATAATTTTTTACTGTCACATGGAAACAGCTTTGCTGCCTTTCTTTGATATAATAAATCTGGCCGGCATTGTAATAGTATTTCAAAACTTTTTCCAGGGCTTCCTCAAGTTTCGCATTACTCCTCTGAACACCATTAAACCGCACGTATGAAATATCAAAAGAATTGCCGTAATTGTGCGAGCTGATTCCTAAACTGGCATTGGTATTTACTTTTCTCAATTTGCACTGATCTTCCAGTGTTCTTGTAACAGAAGTTACCGTAAAATAGGAACCACCCGTATTTTTGCTGAATCTGGAAGCTATTTTTTCCAAACTTTTATATGCCTTCGATACCAGCCAGGCTCTGCTGTAATCTAATTTTTGAACCCTGAAACCTTTTCCCGTTTTTTTTACTTTATGAAATTTCCCATTGCTCACATACTTCTGAACTGTAGAAGCATTTTTTAAAATTTTAATATTAAAACCTTTCGAAGCATCTAAATGTGGTTTGTAGAGTGTGGTAGGCTCTACTTTCAGAATTTCGTTAAGGTCATAACAGGGTACATTGTCTTTTTTCTTTGCCTGGCTGAAATACATTACAGTAAAGCTCAAAAAAAATATAAAAAGCAATTTCGCCATTTCTTTGGGTTTTATCTCGGTGTACCGCAAAAATAATGTTTTTCTTTATCATTGCCGTAAAACAGGTTTTTTCAGAAAACTCAGAAGCAGAATCTCATTTTTTTAATTTAAGAACTAAAAATTTAATCAAAATAAGATTTGATACTACCATTAAAAAAATCTTAAAATCATTATAAAACTAAAAAATATGAATTTACCTTAAAGATAATTAATTATCTATATCAAATATACCCTATCAATCTGATTATTTGTATTAAATAAGCAATAAATACCCATTAAACAATAACATTATCAATCATTTAACGAATAATTAATTTTTGTACATTCGCTGCCATAACTTAAAAATACAACACTCGATGATTTCAAACACTTCAAAATTTGTTGCCGAAATGTTCGGCACCATGGTTCTTGTTCTAATGGGTTGCGGAAGCGCAGTAATAGCCGGTGCAGACGGCACCACAGGCGTGGGACTTTTAGGAATTTCTTTTGCATTCGGTCTCAGCGTCGTGGCGATGGCCTACGCAATTGGCCACATCTCCGGATGTCACATTAATCCCGCAATTTCTGTTGCGATGGTGGCAGCAGGTAGAATGAAAATGAACGAAGCGGCAATTTACATTGTTGCGCAAATTGTCGGAGCCATTCTAGGAGCCGGAATTCTTTACCTTATTTTCACCAATCATCCCGGAGCAGAGATGAAAGAATGGGCTTTAGGGTCTAACGGTTGGGGAGAAGGATATCTTGACGCTTACAATATGACTGCGGCTTTTGTAGCTGAATTTATTTTCACCTTCATCTTTTTGATGGTGATTTTAGGATCAACTTCCACAAAAAACATCAACGGCGGCTTTGCCGGATTGGCAATAGGATTGGCTTTGGTTTTAATTCACATTGTTGGAATAAAAATTACCGGAGTTTCAGTGAATCCTGCAAGAAGTATAGGGCCTGCAATTTTCGCTCAGGGGGCGGCACTTTCTCAGTTATGGCTGTTCGTTGCAGCTCCGGTTTTAGGAGGTATTGCCGCAGCGTTTACTTATAATTTACTTATTGAAAGACCTGAAAGAGCTTAAGATTCTTCAGTTTTAAAAAATCAAATCCTGCTACAAATTTTTAAAGCAGGATTTTTTATTTTATTTTTTTGATGTCGAAAGGATTTTTAAAAATTAATTCTTCATGTTTTCCTTTGATCTCCATTTTTCTGTACAACAGATTTAAAGCCATCTTTCTGATGAACAGATCTTTATCTGCCAGTTTCCAGTAATTATCGTCGTGTACTTTTTTTGGTTGGCGAATGAGATAAAATTCAGTTTCCCAGGAATCTACATTGTGATAAAATTCGATAATTCCGCAATGCTCAGGAATCGTTGAATGCTCGATCATTCCCATTGGCAGTAAAAAACTGAATTCATTGCAAATGTAATCGCCACAGCAGATTTTATCATGTTTCAGAAATTTTTCGCCTGTCGAACTGTTGACGTAAGATTTTTTAAAATCATTCTTAAAATCACTTTTAGAAAGTTTTATTTCGATTTCGTGACTGAAACCTTCAGCATTTATAATCAAAATATCAGCTTCCCAATCTGCCTGAAAATGGTTGGTCAGCACAATTTCTTTCTCAAAATCGCATTGAGAATGAATGTAGGCATGAACGAGTTCTTCTATCTTTAATTTCATGGGAATTTCAATTATTAAACAGACTTTTCGAACACAAAGTTCACTAAGTTTTTTTGACAAATAGCTATTCTAATGATGATAAAATTTATGGTACTGAAATATTTTGAATCTTGAATCTTAAATTTTAAATCTTGAATCTTGAATCAAGAAACAAGCAGACTGCATCCGCGAATATCAGAATGATCGATTCTTCCCAAAACCTGAAATTTATCTTCAACAATTTTACCTAAATCCTGAGTGGCTATAAATGCACAGGAATGAACATTTGCTAAGTCAACAATATTAATCGCTCCGGTTCTGCCCTCCCTTTCATAATTCAGAGGATCTTCCACATTCCGAACCAAAACCCGCATCCAGTTTGGACATTGATAGATATTTTCTCCTAAAGAATATGCCTGCGAAAGCAGTTCTGTCATAGAATATTCTGAATAAATTTTATCAGTTTTAAAACCTTCCTGCAGAATTTTCAGGAGTTCATCTTTGGTCATTTCTTCTTTTCTGCCCTTCATACCGCCGGTTTCTATAAGAATTAAAGTGGAAGAATGGTTTAGTTGTTTAGTGTTAGAATTACAGTAATCCAAAAAGTCTAAAAGGGCGAATGAGACGCCGAAAAGAATAACTTTTCTATCATTTAAATTGTTTAATAACTGAAACAAATCTTCGTGGTTGTACAGAAAATATCCGTTTTCAGGCTTGTTTGATTTCTTCATTAAAAAATCAACCATGTAAATCAGCGACGAATTTTGTTTCTCTAAATAACTTGGCAACAGACCTAAAAAAATAAAATCTTCAGGCTTTCCGATGAACTGTCCGAAGCTTTTGTAAATGCTTTCCTGATATAGATTTTCGTCAGCGATAAAATGTTTAGACAAATTCATCTGCGTTGTTCCCGAACTTTGAAAAAAGAGATCTGTGGAAACATTTTTATCTAAAATCTGATGATTTTTAAACATTTCAATCGGCAAAAAGGGGATTTTCGCAACCTCATCTACATTTTCTGGATTGATTTTCAGATAGTCTACAAACTTTCTGTAAATCTCAATATTTTCATACTGAAATCTGAAAGTTTCGAGACAGGCTGTCAAAAAATCTTCTTCGGTCTTTATGTCAAAAATATTTTTCAATGTATTTTCAAATCAGTTTTTAAAGCTTAATGATTCACCACAAATCATTTTTGATTTTAAGCTGTATAATTCACAATTTATTTATCTAAAAAGTCTTTTTTTGGTCAGGAATTTGCAAAGCAAAGTCCGGAATATGGATTAGGAATATGGGTTTAACAACTCATTATCCGGAAATTACCTCTTTACGGGGTAATTTTTTTTTGTTCTTATTTTTCGAAAGATTTCAATTCAAAATCATGCTCAAAAACTCCGTATGTGAAGTAGGAAATCCAGTCGCCAAGATTTACATATTTTGAATTTTCATTCAAATTTAAAACCATGGGTAAATGTCTGTGACCGTAAATAAAATAGTCGATTTTTTCGCTTTCAAGCTTCTTTTTGGAATAGATGATTAAAAACTCTTTGTCTTCACCCAAAAACTCTTTGTCTTCATCACCCGAAATCATTTTGTTTTTCTGAGACATGTACAAAGCAATTTTCATCGCGATATCCGGATGGAGCCATTTGAAAAACCATTGAGCGAGAGGATTGGTAAAAACTTTTTTCATTCTTTTATATCCCTTATCACCCGGCCCCAGACCGTCCCCGTGAGCGAGCAGAAACTGCTTTCCGCCCATTTCAAAATACTGTTTTTTGTAGAAAACGGTACAGCCTATTTCCTCTTCCAGATAATCTTTCATCCACAGATCGTGGTTTCCCACAAAAAAGTAAACCTGAACACCGTGGTCTTTTAATTCTGCAATTTTACCCAAAACCCGAACGTAACCTTTTGGGATTACGTGATTCCATTCATGCCAAAAATCGAAGAGATCACCCATCAGAAACAAAACCTGCGCATCTTCCTTAATTTCATTCATCCAGCGGATAAATTTCTGCTCGCGACCTTTACTTTCCTTAGGATTCGGCGCCCCGAAATGCTGATCTGACGCAAAATAAACCTTTTTTCCCGGTTCTAAACTGATGGTTGTTTTAAGCACTTTTCAGAATTTTAATTCAGCAAAATATTATTGATTGTCTTCTGCAAACCATTCTCCATAAGAATTTTCGGTCTCATGAAGTTTAAGGTAAGCCAGAGAAATTCCCTCAGGAAGTTTGGTTTTTATTTTTGCGGCAATGGCGTATAACATATTTTCACAGGTGGGCTGAAAGTTGCAGTAAATGACTTTCTGACCTTTATTTTCAAGCTCCTCCCCCATTTCCCTGTGCGGCGAAACACCATTTATCAGCACAGAATGATCCCAGACATCCACAATTTCTTCCTTTACGATTGTTTTAATATCGCCAAAATCTACCACCATTCCATTTTTTGGATTTTCTAAATCATTGATTGGCTTCCCTTTCACAGTAACGAAAAGTTTGTAAGAATGCCCGTGCATATTTTTACATTTCCCGTCGTAATTGTACAGCACATGAGCTGTTTCGAAGGTGAAAATTTTTGTAATCCTTATCATGCTACAAAGATAAGTAAATTCAAGAGGTAAATGAATGACCTCGCTGCGGATTTAGTTTCAGTAAATATTTAAACTGACAACTAAAGATGACTGAGCCAATTTTCATCCAGTTTTTTAATTTTCTGAGTTTCATGATCTATAAAAACCCATAGCGTTAAAGATTCAGCCACCAGCACATCATTGCAGTAGAATTCCACTTTCCTGGGCTGACGGATTCCTTCAGGTGGTTTTGGATAAGTTTTAATGGTAAGATAATTTCCAAGATAAACCTGTTTTCTGTACTGAATGTGATGATCAAGCAGCATCCAGATATCGTGGGGAAAACCTAATTTTTCTTTCACCGTATCCCAGTGTTCGCTGGCGATTTCCTCAACCCACTTTACGTACTGAACGTTGTTGACGTGATTATTGGCATCAATATATTCTTCGCTTACTTTTATTTGCTTCTCAAAAATCAAACTCATATTCAAAGATATAAAGTTTATTTTTTTAATTAAAAATCATAAATCATTTTTTCATCTTTCGGAGAAATTTGTTATTTTAGTTTTATAAAACACACAAATGATACTGAACGTACTCTTCCCGAACCGCTGCATTCACTGCAACCGTATAATTGATAATAACGAGCTTGTTTGCGAGCTTTGTTTTGAGCATATCCACTTCACCCATTACCATTATTTTTCTGCCAATAATCTTAAAGAACGGTGCAAACTGTTGTTTCCGGTAGAAAATGCTTTCGCCCTGATGCAGTTTGAGGAGGACAATTTAAGCCGGAAAATCATCCACGAACTGAAATATAAAAGCAGGGAAAATGCCGGAAAAGTTTTGGCAGAATGGACATCCGAACGGCTGGATTTCAAAAATCAAAAACCTGATGTATTGATTACAGTTCCTTTACATCCGAAAAAACTGAAAGAGAGAGGATACAATCAGCTTCATTTATACACCGAGACGTTGTCTGAATTTTATGGAATTCCATTCAGTCATGATTTGATTAAAAGAAATCATTATTCAAAGGCCCAAGCTTTGAAAGACAAGCAGCACCGTCTGGAAACTGTAAATACTTTTTCGATTACAGGAGAAATTTCAAATCAACATATTTTGCTGATTGATGATGTTTTTACCACCGGAAACACTTTAGCAACCGTTGCATGGGAAATTTTGAAAGCAGGAAACAATAAAGTGAGCGTTTTGGTAATGGCGATGGATGAATAAATATGCGTAATAAGTAATCGGTAATGAGTAATTTCTATCGCTGCAGTTTTTCTCCGTAGCTTAAATCTCCTGCGTCGCCTAAGCCTGGTGTGATGTACCCTTTTGAAGTCAGATTTTCATCAATAGCTCCCACCCACAATTTTGCATTTGGATAGGCTTTCTCGATGGTTTCAACACCTTGTCTTGAAGCAATTGCGGTAACAATATGAAGCTGCGTGGGCGTTCCGTTTGTTAATAAATCTTTGATGGCTTCGATAAGTGATGCTCCTGTTGCAAGCATTGGATCTGCGACGATGAGTGGTCTTCCGTCAATATTCGGGCAGGTTAAATAATCCTGTTTGATTGAAAAATAATCGTTGGCATCGTGTTTTCGGTATGCGGCTACAAAACCGCAGTCTGCTTTATCAAGATAGTTCAGAACACCTTCAAATAAAGGAACTCCAGCTCTTAAGATCGTAGTGATTACAGGCTGTATGGCAATTTCTTTCACTTTAAGCTTATCTAAAGGAGTCTGAATTTCAACTTCTTTTATTTCTAAATCTTTAGAAATTTCAAAAGCAGCAATCTCCCCGATTCTCTCCATATTTCTGCGGAATCTCATTCTGTCATTTTGAGTTTCCACATTCCGAAGTTCGTTGATCCATGAATTGACTAAAGAAAACTGTTGTGAAAGGATTATTGTCATAGTTTCAATTTGAAAATTAAAAAATTTGAAAATGAGATAATGAATATCACTTGATGCAAAATAATGAATTATTTTCAATTAACTCATTTCCAAATTTTCAAATTAATTTATTTCTGTCTGAAATACACCTCAATTGGAACTCCGGTAAAACCGAATTCTTTTCTCAGCTGGTTTTCAGCAAATCTTTTGTAGGGTTCTTTTACGTACTGGGGCAGGTTGCAGAAGAATACGAATTGCGGTGACGGCGTTGGAAGCTGTACACAGTATTTGATTTTAATAAACTTCCCTTTATTTGCAGGTGGCGGTGTTCTTTCGAAAATGGGAAGCATGATTTCGTTCAGTTTAGAAGTTTTGATCTTCTTTTTACGTTCTTCATAAACAGTCATTGCCATTTCCACTGTTTTCAATATTCTCTGCTTCGTTAATGCTGAAACAAACAAAATTGGAATATCGCTGAACTGACCTATTTTCTCTTTAATGGAATTTTCAAAATCTCTAACAGTATTTGTTGTTTTATCTTCAACCAAATCCCATTTATTAACAACGATTACGATCCCTTTTCTGTTTTTCTGAGCCAGACCGAAAATATTCATATCCTGAGATTCCCACCCTAAAGTGGCATCTACCATGATAATCACCACATCAGAATATTCTATAGAACGGATAGAACGCATCACAGAATAGAACTCCAAATCTTCATTCACTTTAGATTTTCTTCTCATTCCTGCAGTATCCACCAACACAAACTCGTGCCCAAACTTATTATAAAGCGTCTGAATACTGTCTCTGGTAGTACCTGCAACATCAGTCACGATGTTTCTTTCTGCATCAAGCAAAGCATTTGTCATGGTAGATTTACCTACATTCGGACGGCCTGCGATGGTGATTTTCGGCAATCCTTCGAAAGGATCTTTGTATTCAGTAGTTGGGAAATCTCTTACGATATCATCTAAAATCTCGCCCGTTCCTGAACCTGTTGCAGAAGATAAAGTGTAATATTTGTCTATCCCCAGCTGATAAAATTCTGTAGCGGCAATTTCCTCTTTTGCAGAATCTACCTTATTAATAACAATATAAGTAGGTTTGTTTGATCTTCTCAGCATTTCGTGGATTTCGTAATCTGTATCTGTAAGACCTTCTTCCACATTCAGCATAAAAATAATTGATGTAGCTTCATCAATCGCCAGCTGCACCTGCTTAGAAATTTCTCCCTGAAATACATCATCGTTATTCACATCATAACCACCAGTATCGATGACGGTGAAATCTACACCATTCCAGTCAGATTTCCCGTAATGGCGGTCTCTGGTTACTCCGGCAGTAGAATCTACAATAGCTTCTCTCCTTTCTAAAAAACGATTAAATAACGTGGATTTTCCTACGTTGGGACGCCCAACAATAGCAACAATATTTGACATAAAAAATGTTTAATAATCCTTCGGCAACGCGATAGGACAAGATTATCAATGGGTTACTTCAACTTTTGAAGCCCAATTTTTTTGCAAAGATAGTTTATTTTATGTAAAACTTAGATTTTTAAAACTTTGTGACCAATCGCATAAAAGAAATTCACAGAGAAGCATTACCGTTGAGATGAAAATTAATTCTCTGTTTTTCAATATTTAAAGATATTTCAGGTGAAAATTTTGTTTCTAAATTTTCATTTTTAAAATAAATTATATAATTTCGCGCTCAGTTAAAGACCTATGGTGTAATGGTAACACTCCGGTTTTTGGTACCGTCATTCGGGGTTCGAGTCCCTGTGGGTCTACAGAAAACCATCCTTTTTTTAGGATGGTTTTTTTCATTAGTCTTCTTAGTCAGGCAGATTTCATCATCTTTTCTATTTAATTCTTATCTTTATAATTCCAAAATAAAATCAGAATGTCTATAACAAACGAGCAGGAACTTCAGGGAATGCAAAACATCAGCAAAACAGTTGCCTTAACTTTAAAAAAAATGGTTGACTACGCAGCGCCAGGCATGACCACAAAAGAACTGGACGAGTACGGTGGAAAAATCCTCGCTGAGTACGGCGCAAAATCAGCTCCCTATCTCACTTACGGTTTTCCTGGATGGACCTGCATTAGTGTTGACAATGAATTTTGCCACGGAATTCCTTCAGAAAACAGAATACTGAAAGAAGGCGACCTCATCAATATTGATGTTTCAGCCGAGCTCGCTGGATTTTGGGCCGATAACGGAAGTTCGTTTATTATTGGAAAAGATATTAATCAACAACAAAAACTTGTTGATGCTTCAAAAGTTATTTTAGAAAAAACCATCAGCAACATCAGCGGAGGAAAAAAGATTGCAGACATCGGCCATTTGATGGAAACTGAAGCTAAGAAAAGAGGATTTAAAGTCATTAAAAATCTTGGCGGTCATGGTGTTGGAAGAAGCCTTCACGAGGAACCGGACGAATTATTGAACTACAAAAACCGATTCGACAACAGAAGATTTAAAAAAAATTCTGTCGTAGCGATTGAAACTTTTATTTCAACCGATTCAAGTATTGCTGTTGAATTAAAAGATGGATGGACAATGGTGGGAAACCGTGGTGGCTACATGGCTCAGCACGAACACACCATTTTAATTACCGATGGAAAACCTGTGATTTTAACGGAAATGAATGGGATTTGGAACTAAATCTACATCCCCTTTATCAAAGCATAAATTCCAACACCTATTCCCACATACGCTAAAACGGTAATAATATCTGCGATGGGCTGTGAAAAACGTTTTTCAGCAATATTCTCACTGTCAATCTGATTTTTATGGAATTTCAGAATATCATTTGGTCTGCTCACAGGATGCGCAACCAAGCTGTCTTTTTCCCATTTATCAACAACGATTTTATATGTTTTGCCGTCTGCCTTTATTCTGTAATTTTTTGTGGGGGCTAATTTTTCCTTAATATCAACTGGAGCGGCTATTGCAGCAACTGCGGCTGCTGTTTTCTGTGCCTGCATTTCCGCTTCTTCAGGTGAAATTTGATAAGCAGCTGCCTTAGAATTGTCTGCACTTTTTTTCGCAGGCTGATTTTGGTCTGCGAGTACTTCAGCAGGCTTCTTGACCTGATAAGTGTAGCAACTTACAAGAAAAAACAACAAAACGGTGAGAAAAATATTCTTTTGCATTAGCCAAATTTAAGAATTAAACGGATTATTTTGAGTTTTGTTTTGAAAGTTTTTGATTTTCTGAAAAGCAAAGCCACCAAAATAGAATTTCAGTGGCTTTGATATACAGTTTAAAAGTTTTTATTTTAAGTCAAACCTGTCCAGTTCCATTACTTTTTCCCAGGCTTTCACGAAATCTTTAATAAATTTCTCCTTTGAATCTGAAGCTGCGTAAATTTCAGCCACAGCCCTGAGCTCAGCATTAGAACCGAAAACAAGATCAGCACGGGTTGCCGTCCATCTTTTTTCGCCAGATTTTCTGTCTGTTCCTTCATACAGCTCTCTGTCCTGCGAAGCTGCTTTCCATTGTGTATTCATATCCAAAAGATTAACAAAGAAGTCATTATTTAACGTTTCTGAATTTTGAGTGAAAACTCCATTTTTTGACCCGTCAAAATTGGTATTTAAAACCCGCATTCCTCCCATAAGGACAGTCATTTCAGGTGCAGTAAGGGTTAAAAGCTGTGCTTTATCTATTAAAAGAGATTCTGTAGAAACATTACGGTTTCCTTTTCTGTAATTTCTGAAACCATCTGCTAAAGGCTCGAGGTATCCTGCAGACTCTACATCCGTCTGCTCCTGTGAAGCATCTGTACGCCCTGCATTGAATTTAACAGAAACCTCAAAACCGCCTTTTGAAGCCGCTTTCTCAACTGCTGTATTTCCTGCGAGAACAATCAAATCTGCCAGAGAAACTTTTTTATTTCCAGATTGAGATTCATTGAATTTTTTCTGAATATTTTCTAAAATATCCAAAACTTTTTGAAGTTGTGAAGGATTATTAACTGCCCAGTATTTCTGCGGAGCCAGACGGATTCTCGCACCATTCGCACCTCCCCTTTTATCGCTTCCCCTGAAGGTTGACGCAGAGGCCCACGCTGTAGAAACAAGCTCAGAAATGCTTAAACCTGAATTTAAAACATCAGATTTCAGGTTTTGAATATCATTTTCATCAATTAATTCATGATCAACTTCCGGAAGAGGATCCTGCCAGATCAACTCTTCTGCCGGAACTTCCGAACCCAAATATCTTGCCTTCGGACCCATATCTCTGTGAGTGAGTTTAAACCATGCTCTTGCAAAAGCATCTGCAAACTCATCAGGATTTTCATAGAAACGTCTTGAAATTTTCTCGTAGACCGGATCTAATCTAAGAGATAAATCCGTGGTCAGCATCGTTGGTCTGTGTTTTTTATTAGGATCAAATGCGTCAGGGATGATGTGGTCCCCATTTTTCGCCACCCATTGATGTGCTCCGGCTGGGCTTTTGGTTAACTCCCATTCGTTTTCAAATAAATTTTTGAAGAAGTGATTGCTCCATTGTGTTGGCGTTTCCGTCCATGTTACTTCCAATCCGCTGGTGATGGTGTCTTTTCCTTTTCCTGTACTGAAAGAATTTTCCCATCCGAAACCCTGTGAAGACAAATCTGAAGCTTCAGGTTCTTTTCCCACATGATCAGAAGAAGCGGCACCATGTGTTTTCCCGAAAGTATGACCACCTGCAATCAAAGCCACAGTTTCTTCATCATTCATCGCCATTCTACCGAAAGTGTCACGAATATCTTTTGCTGCTGCAATAGGATCCGGGTTTCCGTCCGGACCTTCCGGATTCACATAGATCAAACCCATGTGAGCTGCTGCCAAAGGCTTTTCCAGATCTCTGCTGTGGGTTCCTCCTCCTGCATTTTCGTCTGATGATACGGTACCATGAGCCGCTACACCGGTTTTTCCGTCAGAATAACGCTCTTCATTCCCCAGCCAGGTGTGCTCAGAACCCCAGTAAACGTCCTGATCTGCTTCCCAGACATCTTCTCTTCCCCCAGCAAAACCAAAGGTTTTGAAACCCATAGATTCCAAAGCCACGTTTCCGGTAAGAATCATCAGATCTGCCCAAGAAATTTTATTTCCATATTTCTGTTTAATCGGCCACAGAAGCCTTCTTGCTTTGTCTAAACTCACATTATCCGGCCAGCTGTTGAGCGGCGCAAATCTCTGCTGACCTCTCGCTCCGCCACCACGGCCGTCAAAAACTCTGTACGTTCCTGCACTATGCCACGCCATTCTCACGAAAAGCGGCCCGTAATGACCAAAATCGGCCGGCCACCAATCCTGAGAATCGGTCATTAAAGCGTGAAGATCTTTTTTGAGACCTTTATAATCCAGAGCATTAAAAGCTTCGGCATAACTAAAATTTTCGTCCATAGGATCAGACAGTTTTGAGTGCTGTCTTAAAATATCCACTCTTAATTGCTTAGGCCACCAGTCTCGGTTATCTGTTCCTCCCCCTGCGACAGGTTCATTGAGTTTACTGTTTAGATAAGGACACTGGCTGATGTCTCCGTTTTGATTTTCCATATTTTTTGTTTTAACGTTTATATTATGTAAATTTAGAAAGTTTAAGTGATACATTTAATCTATTGATAATATTTTTATGATTTACAAAAACTATAATAGTGAGATTATATTACTTTCCTTAAAATTATCAAATTAAATTAATATGGTATCTGCTAAAATGAAAAATAAAATTAAAAATTCTTCTTTTCAGATTAATTTATACTCATTCTAAGTGAAGAAATGATTAATTTAAACCTTTCAATTAAAACGGTAAGAACATTGCAGTATTATTTAACTTAAAAACCAAGAAAATTATGTTTAAAAAAATACTCGTCGTGCTTTTGGTAGGCTTTATTATTATTCAGTTTTTTCCTATTGACAAAACAAATCCACCGGTTGATTCAGGGATGGATTTTATAAAAATAAAAGATACCTCGCCTGACATAGCATCATTAATCAGAACTGCATGCTACGACTGCCACTCTAACGAAACAAAATACCCCTGGTATTCCAGCATTGCACCATCCTCATGGTTTGTAAAAAATCATATTGACGAGGGCAGAAAAGAGCTGAATTTTTCCACATTCGCCACCTACGAGCCCTCAAGACAAATTCATAAAATGGAGGAGGCTGCAGAAATGGTTGAAAAGAAAAAGATGCCTTTAGATTCTTATTTTATCGGGCATCAGGAAGCCAAACTTTCGGATGAAGACAGAAAAAAAATGGCAGATTATTTTAGATTCCAGATTAAAGAAACAAAAATTAAAAACTACTAAACTGTGGAAAATTGGGAAGACAAACATATTATCTTTTTTGACGGCGATTGCGGTGTCTGCAACTTTTGGGTACAATGGATACTGCAGCGTGACAGAAAAAATGAGTTTATGTTTGCTTCACTCCAGTCAGATTTTGGGCAGAAATTTTTAGGAGAAAGACAATTAGACCGAAAACAGTTTAATACGCTGTATCTCTGGAAGGCAGGTTCTTATTACTTAATTAAATCTAAAGCGATTTTAAAAGTCTTACACTTGCTTGGAGGATTATACAAAGCTGCGGGTTTTGCAGCACAGATTTTCCCTACCGGTTTCAGCGATCAGCTCTATAATGTGATTTCCCGAAACAGAATGAAGATCAGCAATCAAAAATGTTTTTTGCCTACTCCTGAAGAACGTAAGAAATTTATTGAGGTCTGAAGGGTCAGAATTTATTAAATATTTTTAAACTTTAAAGATTTTCTGAACATTTTTTTTATTAATCCATATATTTGCAAACTATGGAATACAATACCCAAAAAACTCAGCTTCATTTGCCGGAATATGGCAGAATCATACAACAGCTGGTTGAGCGTTGCAAAGAGCTTCCTACTAGAGAAGAAAGAAGCGAGATGGCGATGGCAATCATTGATTTTATGGGGCAGAGAAATCCGCATTTAAGAGACGAAGAAAATTATAAACATAAACTTTGGGATCATCTTTTTATCCTGGCAGAATATGACCTTGATGTAGATTCTCCCTACCCTTTTCCTACCAAAGAAGAGCTTGCAGAGAAGCCCAAAAGAATGGAATACCCGAAACTTCAGGGAGATTTTAAATTCTACGGAAAGAGCATTCTTCAGCTGATTGAAAAAGCGATTGAACTGGAGCCCGGCGACGAAAAAGAAGCTCTGATCGAGGTGATTGCGAACAATATGAAGAAGTCTTACAATGTTTATAATAAAGAACACGTTACAGATGATGTAATTTTCCGTCACCTGAAAGAACTGTCTGCCAACAGACTTGACTTAACTAATATTGAAGCACTGGACAAAAGCAAAATCTATTACGCTACGGCCAACAGAAACAATACCAATAAGAATAACAGCAATAACAACAGAAATCAGGGGAATTCTAACAATAACATCAATAAAAGAAGATTTACTAACAATAATAACAACAAGAACAGAAGGTAATGAGCGGGACGTTTCAAATACGTGGAGGAAAAAGACTACAGGGGGAAATTACCCCACAGGGTGCAAAAAATGAAGCGCTCCAAATTTTATGTGCAGTTTTATTAACAGATGAAGAAGTAAGAATTAATAATATTCCCGACATTCATGACGTCAACAGACTGATCGAGATCCTAGGTGATTTTGGAGTAAAAGTAACCAAAAACGCTCATGGAGATTTCACTTTCAAAGCAGATAAAGTTAATTTTGATTATATAAAATCCAACGAATTTAAAAAAGACGGCGCCAAACTGAGAGGCTCTATCATGCTGATGGGACCAATGCTTGCCCGTTACGGAGAAGCGTATATGCCCACTCCGGGCGGCGATAAAATCGGAAGAAGAAGATTAGATACCCACTTTCAGGGGCTGGTGGAACTGGGTGCAGAATTTCATTATGATGAAGAAGAATATTTCTATTCACTGAAAGCTAAAGAACTGAACGGAAAATTTATCCTTCTGGAGGAAGCTTCTGTTACAGGAACTGCCAACATTGTGATGGCGGCAACTTTAGCCAAAGGGAAAACAAGAATTTATAACGCAGCCTGCGAGCCTTATCTTCAGCAACTCTGTAAAATGCTGAACAGAATGGGGGCCAATATTTCAGGAATCGGTTCCAATCTACTGACGATTGAAGGCGTGACACATCTTCACGGAACCGAGCACACGATGCTTCCGGATATGGTAGAAATCGGCTCTTGGATTGGCCTTGCAGCCATGACAAAATCTGAAATCACCATCAAAAACGTCAACTGGAATCAGCTGGGCGTGATCCCAAATACGTTCAGAAAACTGGGAATTCAATTGGAGCAGAGCGGTGACGATATTTACATTCCTTCTCAGGAAAATTATAAAATTCAGAAATTTATCGACGGATCTATTCTTACCGTTTCAGATGCGCCGTGGCCAGGCTTTACGCCGGATTTACTTTCTATTATTTTAGTGGTGGCCACTCAGGCAAAAGGAAGTCTTCTGGTTCATCAGAAGATGTTTGAATCAAGATTATTTTTCGTGGATAAACTGATCGATATGGGAGCTCAGATCATCTTATGTGATCCACACAGAGCAACAGTTATCGGTTTAAATCAGGAATCTCCGCTTCGTGGAACCACGATGGTTTCTCCCGACATCAGAGCCGGAAACGCACTTTTGATCGCAGCATTATCTGCGGAAGGAAAATCGATCATTCACAACATCGAGCAAATCGACAGAGGCTATGAAAACATCGACGGCAGACTGAAGGCCATTGGTGCTGACATTGAAAGAATTTAATGAAATGGGAAGATGGAGGTCGGAAGTTTAAAAACCTAATTCCACACTAACCATTACTCATTACTTATAAAAAAACGCTCGGACAATCTGAGCGTTTTGATTTTTAACTTTAAAAACACAAAAAAATATGAAAATCGCCATTATCGGAGCCGGAAATATGGGCTTGTCTTTTTCTAAATCATTCCTAAAATATGAACTGATTAAACATCAGGATCTGCACCTGATTACCAGAAACGAAAACAAAATAAAAAAGATTGCTGAAGAATTTCCAAAATCTCAAATCTCAATCTTTGAAAATGTGGAAAATCTGGATGCAGATTTAATTATCATTGCCGTAAAACCTCAGGATTTTTCACACGTTGCAGGAAATTTTAAATTCAAATTAAAAGAAACCCAAATGGTGCTGTCGATTATGGCAGGAATTAAAATTGAGAAAATTCAAAATCTGCTTAATCATAAAATGGTAGTAAGAGCAATGCCCAACTCTCCCACTCTTTTGGGAATGGGAATTACAGGTTACACCGCTGCAGACGGGATTTCTTTCAGCCAATTGATTAATATTGAAAGGTTACTCAATTCCACCGGAAGATCTGTTTATCTGGAAAACGAGGAGCTTTTGGATGGCGTCACAGCCCTTTCAGGAAGCGGTCCGGCGTATTTTTACTACATCGTTGATGCCATGATCAAAGCTGGAACAGAAATGGGAATTGATGAAAATCTGTCTAAACTTTTCGTGAAACAGACGATGCTAGGCGCTTATCATCTGATTAATAATTCAGATAAAAATCTTGAAGAGCTCATCAGAGACGTCGCCTCAAAAGGTGGAACAACTGAAGCAGCTTTAAAAACATTCGATGAAAAAGATTTAAAAGGAAGTCTGAAACAAGGAATTCTCAATGCGGAAAAACGGGCTAAAGAACTAAACGGATAGTTTATTTTCTATCACTTTATGAATCTGATATCCTATAAAAACCCCAAAACTGTTTAAAAGTATATCATCAATCTCGAAAATTCCGAGGCGGGTAAAATACTGCATCCCTTCGATGATAACGATGGATGAAATAAAAGTGTACATCAGACATTTAAGATCCTGCAGTTTCGGGAAAACCCAGCCTAAAAAACCGAAAGGAATAAACATCAGAACATTCCCCAAAACAATTCTCACAATATCCCACCAGCGGATTGTATTTTCAATAAATTTCACTGTGGAAAATACAGGTTCTATTCTGATGACGTTTACCTCAAACTGAAATCTCCCCATGCCCAGAAACATCAGATAAAGCAGAAATAAAGTATAAGGAAAAATAGTAATTTGATAAAACTTCTTTAACATCAACGGCAAAGATATTCATTTCAAAAACACTAAATTTGCGTATTAAAGATTTTTAATGAAACATATCCTTCTCACGCTTATTGCGGCGATGCTGCTCTCGGTTTCATGGCCTACTTACGGCGTTCCTTTTTTCATTTTTACTGCACTGGTTCCGCTTTTGGTTATGGAACATGATATTTCTAAATTTTCAAAATACAGCAGAAAAAGCTGGGTGGTTTTCGGGCTTTCCTATCTTTGTTTTGTGATATGGAATGTTGTGACCACAGGCTGGCTGTACGGCTCAAAAAACCCCGACGGAAGCCACTCGATGATGGCGGTTCTTTTTCCGGTTTTAATAAATTCCCTGTTATATTCATTCATTTTTCAGTGCTATCACTGGTACAAAAACTCTCAGGGAACTTATTGGGGATTAGCATTTTTTGTCAGCATCTGGATGTGTTTTGAGAAATTTCACCTCAATTGGGAACTCACATGGCCATGGCTGAATCTTGGAAATTCATTCTCGGAATACCCGAAGTTAATTCAGTGGTACGATACTTTGGGAGCAACAGGCGGAAGTTTCTGGATTTTAATCATTAATATTTTTATTTTCTACACCATCAGAATCTGGCAGGCAGGCAGAAAAAGAAAGAGTTTAATCATTAATTCTTCTGTAATTGTTTTGCTGATCGGTGTTCCGATGATCATTTCCATTGCGAAATACAATAATTTTAATGAAAAACCAATAGGTGAAGTAAATGTTCTGATGCTGCAGCCCGAGCTGGATCCCTACAACGAAAAGTATCAGAAGGACAGCATGACCATTCAGAACGATCTTTTAGGCCTTGCCGAAGAATTTTCCACTACTAAAATTGATTACTACATCGCACCGGAAACGGCTATTCCAGGAAGAGGCTCTATTTCTGAAACTGCTTTTGAGAAGAGCGAGCTTTTGAATAATGTGAAATCTTTTTTAACCACACACCCAAAATCTGTTTTCGCTTCAGGAATTTCTTCGCACAGATATTATTTAAATTCAGAAAATCTGCCGAAAGAAGCCTATCAGACCAACTCCGGAATGTGGGCTGAAAGTTATAATTCAGCAGTACAGATTATCCCCAATCAGAAAGTAGAGGTTTATCACAAAGGGAAACTGGTTCCCGGCGTTGAAATTTTCCCTTATATGTCTTATTTAAAGCCGATTTTGGGCGATGCGATGATTAATCTTGGAGGAACAGTTGCTTCTCTGGGTATCGACAAAGAACGTAAGGCTTTCTCCAACCCTTTCAACAAAGGAAAAATGGCTCCGATCATTTGTTATGAAAGTATCTACGGAGAATTTGTAACAGATTATGTAAAAAAAGGCGCCAACTTTTTCGCCATCATGACCAATGATTCCTGGTGGGGCGTAACTGAAGGTCATAGACAGCTTCTTTCCTACGCAAGACTTCGCTCTATTGAAACCCGGAGAGAAATTGCACGCGCCGCCAACAGTGGGATCTCTGCGCACATCAATGCATTAGGAGAAATTGAAGAAGATACTTTGTATGGAGACAAAACAGCGCTGTTTGCAAAAATTAAGCTGTATGACGGAGAAACATTTTACACCAGAACCGGGGATTTTATATCAAGAATCTGCATGTTTGCTTTTGGGTTTTTACTGTTTTATTTGATTTTTAATGGGATTAAAACCAAATTATAATAAATTAACAACATATCTATAATTTTGAATTTTTTTATTTATATTTGATTAGAACATAAAAAAATAATATGAAAACAAAATTATTAATTATAGCATTATTTTGCTATATTTTAAATTATTCACAAACTACCACTAAAAGCTTCTATGTGGTACAAAACACAGGCAGCGATATAACACCAACATTAATCTCTACTAATAATGATGGAAGCGTAAATTTATCATTTACAAGTAGCGATTTACAAACATTTTTTGCTAATAAAAAAATTTACAAATTTGAAAAAGCATTTAATGGCACACAGTCAGAATTACTTATACGAACTTTCATTCTGACAATAGAAAACGAAATTATAGACTTAAACCAATTTTCAAACTTTACCGAAATTGATTTTGTTGAAATTATTCCAGAAGCTATACCATTGTCATACCCTAACGACATTGATATACCAAATATTGGAAATGACCGAGCATTAGAATTAGTATGAGCTCCTATGGCATGGAATATAACAACTGGAAATCCTAATATTTACATCGGAATTCCAGACACAGGATTTAATCCAAATCATCAAGATTTATTTGGTAAAATTGTTCAACATTTCGGCACGTCTTCACCAAATGGCGCACATGGAACATTAGTATCAGGATTTGCTGGAGCAACAACCAATAATAATATAGGAGTCGCATCAATTGGCTACAATACAAAGTTAATAACCGGGGAAGGTTTTACAACAATGGCTCACCAAATTGCACAAATACCTGGTGTTAGAGTTATTAATACCTCATGGTTAAGCGGATGTACTCCAGGAATCGTAGAGCAGGAAGTATATAGAGAGATATGGGAAGACTTTGGTGTAATAACCGTCTCAGCAGCAGGAAATGGTGGCACTTGTGGCGGTCCTAATAATTATGTATATCCTGCAGCATATAGCAATCACACCATAGCAGTTTCTTCAGTTGGCACCTCTTTTCCTATTGGTACAATTTATACAGATGCTAATGGGAATCAATATCAAATTGAATGGAATGATGTTCATCAAAATGGCATTGATTTAGCAAACCCAGAAAGTAATACTCACCAGCACAATGATAAAGTTGATATAGTTGCCCCCGGATATGCAATACCTGGTGCAATTGTTGGAAACAACCAATATGATAAATGTTGGGGAACCTCTTGTGCCTCTCCTCAGGTTGCCGCTGCTGCCGCGTTGATACTATCAATAGACCCCTCTTTAACACCCAATCAAGTAAAAAGCATTTTAAAAACTACCGCTGATGATATTTATTGGATTCCATACAATCAGCCGTATCTTGGAAAATTGGGGACTGGCCGCTTAAACCTATATCGAGCAGTACGGGAAACGAAGTGTGTCAGCGAAGCTAATCATGTCGTAAATTTTATGATAAAGGATTCTAAAGAAGACACAGGCGCAGAACCAAATAACATCACGCAATATATGTGGACAAGCACAGATATTTTTGTTAGAAATCAGAACGATGGAAAACTTATCCCTGTCCACCAAAATCCAACATATGATGGAATAAATCCTAACTATATTTATGTTAGAGTAACTAATACTGGTTGTCAAACAAGTTAAGGAAATGATACCGTGAGCGTTAATTGGGCAAAAGCTGCAACCTCGTTAAATTACCCAGATTATTGGGATGGATCAATAATTCAAAACGGTATCGCTTTTGGTGGGTTGGTTGGTTCAGGAAACATTCCTGTGCTACACCCTGGTCAGGAAGCTTTAGTTGAAATCCCTTGGAGTGTTCCTAATCCACAAAATTTCACTACAATAAACAGTGATCCATGGCATTTTTGTTTGCTTGCAAAAGTTAATTCAAATGATGATTTGCTGTCATATCCAATTACAGTAAATCCTAATGAGATGGTTAGAAATAATAATAATTTGGCTTGGAAAAATCTAACTGTTGTTGACGTTTCTACAGGCGGAGGGACTGTCAAAGTTGGTGGAGCGATTGCAGTTCATAATCCAAAACCAAATGCAGAAAATTATAACCTTGACTTTTTCGTTGAGAATACGGAAATCGGAAAACCAATCTTTGAAGAAGCAGAAGTAAGAATAGTTCTTGATGATATTTTACTTAAAGCATGGAAAGATGGTGGCAGTTTAGCAACAAATGTGGAAGATACACGTGATGATCATATTAAAGTTGTTACTGGAAACAATGCATCTTTGCAAAACTTGAGAATGGATCCTGAGAGTACAGGAACTCTAACGTTGACTTATAATTTTTTAACCGAAGAAATGACCGGCAAAGAAAAATACAATTACTTCGTAACTCAAAAAACATCAGCTACAAACGAATTGCTAGGTGGAGAACTTTATGAAATTAGAAAAGACCAAAGACCTTTTTTTGAAGCAAATGCCGGAAATAATATAACTGTAGAAAAATATGAAGCTACAACCTTAAGTGCAAATAATATTTCTGAATCTGTAACCTATAATTGGTATGACGAAACAGGAGATTTGATTTATTCAGGAAAAAACATGACGGTGTCGAACGATATAACGAAAAAATACAAATTAGAAATTGTTGCCAATGATGGTTTTAAAGATTACTCTGAGGTAGAAGTAATTGTTAATCCATATACTTTTAAAAGTCTTGCTCCTAACCCTGCTATCAATGAAGTTCTTGTAAAATATGATATTGAAAATGCTACATCAGCTTATATTTCTGTAAAGAGTTTATTCAATAATACACCACATAATTATATTTTAGATATAAATACAAGTCAAAAAACAATTTCGTTGCAAAACTATCCTAGTGGGCAATATATTGTATCACTTTTTGTGAATGGACAATTAATTAACAGTAAGAATCTTATTAAAAACTAATTATGAAAAATATAGCATTTTTGTTAATAATAATGTCAAGTTTTCTAACTAGAGCACAACAATCAGTTTTGACAAGTAATTCTTGGTATTTAGAAAGCATAACTATTAATGGTGTAACAACAAACGCTCCAAGCAACAGCGAATTAAGCATCATCACCGCCAATTTTACTGCTACTTCTTTTCTATCAACAGCGCTTACAACTTTTCAAGGATATAATTTAGGACAGGCAATTATTGATAACACGACGTTAAATTTAACAGATTTTTATTACAATCCAAACGCTCAAGGTTGCCAAATCCCCAGCAACAGCACCTTTCAAAATGATTATTTTTGGTTTTTTGGCCCATACAATAACGCTGCTCCAAAAAATTACAGCATCACAACCAGCGGAGGCATTCAAAAATTAACCATAAGCAGCAACAACGGTCATCAGGCTGTTTACAACAATTCCTATTTATCGGTGGATGAAAATAAATTAAATCCAAAGACAATAGCGATTTCTCCAAATCCCGTGACAGATATTCTTCATATTAGAAATTTACAAAACAATTCTGAATTACAGATTATTGATTATACAGGTAAAGTAGTTTTAATAGAAAATCTAAACAATAGAAAACAAAACTATATCGACGTTGATGTTCAGGCACTTCCTATCGGTAATTATATTGTTGTAATTAAAAATCAAAAAGCAATTGGTAATAAAACCTCTTTTAAATTTATTAAAAAATAAAGCAAAACAATTTGTCTATTAAAAAATTTATTCGTTATTTTGCAACCTCAAATATTATACAAATAAGAACATCGAGATATGTCAAGAATTTGCCAGATAACAGGAAAGCGTGCAATGGTTGGTAACAACGTTTCCCACGCTAATAACAAAACGAAGCGTCGTTTTGAAATTAACTTATTGGAAAAGAAATTTTACCTTCCAGAGCAAGACAAGCACGTTACGCTGAAAGTTTCAGCTCATGGATTGAGAATCATTAACAAGATTGGAATCGAGGAGGCTATCGAAAGAGGCATCAGAGAAGGATTGATTAAAAAGAATTAAATCATGGCAAAAAAAGGAAACAGAGTTCAAGTAATTCTTGAATGCACAGAGCACAAAGAAAGTGGTATGCCAGGAATGTCCAGATACATTTCTACAAAAAATAAAAAGAACACTACAGAAAGATTGGAATTGAAAAAATACAATCCTGTTCTTAAGAGATCTACCCTTCACAAAGAAATCAAGTAATTTATAAATATAATTTACCATGGCAAAGAAAGTAGTAGCAACCCTACAAAGCGGACAGTCTAAAAAAATGACTAAAGTGGTGAAAATGGTGAAGTCTTCTAAATCAGGAGCTTACGTTTTCGAAGAAAAAGTAATGAACGCAGACGAAGTAGACGGTTTTTTAAAAAAATAATCGCTTCGGTCTATCGAAATACAAAAACTATCCGGTTTTCGGGTAGTTTTTTTGTTATATTTGCTTTTCTAAGATGGGTGCGGGATGTAAGATGCGGGATACCGGATATTTGCCTTCTTTAAACATCCAACATCCTGCACCCAACATCCCGCATTAAAAATTCATAAAAATGAGTTGGTTTAAAAATATTTTTAAGAAAGAAGAGAAAGAAACTCTGGACAAGGGTTTGGAAAAATCCAGTCAGGGCTTTTTCGAAAAAATGACGAAAGCCGTCGTTGGTAAAAGTAAAGTTGATGATGAAGTTCTCGATAATCTTGAGGAAATTCTTATCGCATCAGATGTTGGCGCCTCTACCACCATTAAAATCATCGGAAGAATTGAAGAACGTGCAGCAAGAGACAAATATGTAAGTGTAAGTGAGCTGGACAACATTCTCCGCGAGGAAATCTCTAATCTTTTACTGGAAAACCCACACAGAAGAACAGGAAATATTGATACCTCAAAAAAACCTTACGTCATTATGGTAGTTGGCGTAAACGGCGTTGGTAAAACCACTACTATTGGAAAACTGGCTCATCAGTTTAAATCTGAAGGCAAAAAAGTAGTTCTTGGAGCTGCTGATACCTTTCGCGCCGCAGCAGTTGATCAGTTGGTGATCTGGAGCGAGAGAGTGGGCGTACCGATTGTGAAACAGGAAATGGGATCAGATCCCGCTTCAGTGGCTTTTGATACAGTTCAGAGTGCCGTTGCTCAGGAAGCTGATGTGGTGATTATTGATACGGCAGGTAGGCTTCATAATAAAATTAATTTAATGAATGAACTTTCTAAAATCAAAAGAGTGATGCAGAAGGTGATTCCGGATGCGCCACACGAGATTTTATTGATTTTGGATGGCTCTACAGGGCAGAATGCTTTTGAGCAGGCAAAACAGTTTACGGCAGCCACAGAGGTAAATGCTTTGGCGGTCACTAAATTAGACGGAACGGCAAAAGGAGGTGTGGTAATAGGAATTTCTGATCAGTTTCAGATTCCCGTGAAATATATTGGCGTAGGAGAAAAGATGCAGGATCTGCAGCTTTTTAATGGTACAGAGTTTGTAGATTCATTTTTTAAGAAGAGGTAATTGACCTTTTTTATTAATAAACTATTATTAACTAATTAAAAAATTTTTCTATGGGATTTATTACTTGGATTATTTTCGGACTATTGGCCGGAGCAATCGCTAAAATGATCATGCCTGGTAAACAGGGCGGTGGATGGTTAATCACAATTATTTTAGGTATCGTGGGTGCCTTTATTGGTGGTTTAATCGGAGTTTATGTTTTGCATTGGGGAGATGTAGATTCTTTCTGGAACTTCCGCAGTTGGTTCCTAGCTATTGGAGGTGCAGTAATTGTAATCTGGCTTTACGAAATGCTTACGAGAAAAAGATAATTACAGCTTCTGTAACTTAAAATAAAATCCGGCAACTGAAATTCAGCTGCCGGATTTTTTATGAAACAATATAATTCAGTTAATCAATTTTTATCAGGTAAGGCATTTCCATTTTAACCTCAGATTTCAGTTTTTTGTCTGTAAGCTGCATCAGGATTTCATAGTTTGATTTTCCTATTTTATTCTTCAGAACTTTGGCTGAAATATCATCTTCATTCATCCCTTCAAAAAACTGTTCGAAAGCTGTTTTTTCCTCAGGATAGGTTTTCACCTTATACTCTTTCAGATTTGCTCTACCTGCAGCAAATTTCACGGCATCATTCAGAGTTCCCAATTCATCTACCAAACCTATTTCTTTCGCTCTTGCGCCACTCCAGACTCTTCCTCCTCCTACTGCATCAATCTGTTCGAAAGATTTTTTTCTGTTTTGAGTAACGAAATGCACAAATCTTTTATAAGTACCTTCTACACTTTTGGTAATCATCGCCACACCGTGCGGACTCAATCCGTTCAGTGAAGAATAGTAGGCCGAATTGGCATTGGTAGCAACAATATCAGAACGTACTCCGTTTTTATTGGCAATCTCTTTAAAATAAGGAAGTACTCCGAAAACACCGATAGACCCTGTTAAAGTATTCGGTTGGGAATAAATTTTATCTGCAGCCATCGCAATGTAATAACCGCCTGATGCAGCATAGTCCCCAAAAGAAACAATCAGCGGTTTCTTCTTTTTCAGCTGCTGAAGTTCAAATAAAATCTCATCAGACGCATTAGCACTTCCGCCAGGGGAATTTATTCTCAGCACAACCGCTTTTACCTTTTTATCATTCTGGAGATCCTTAATATATTCCAAATATTTCTCTGAGTGAATGTCATTATATTCATCACCACTGTTGATAGATCCTGAAGCATACAGCACCGCTACTCTGTCGCCGGATTTTTCTTCATTTTTAAATGAACTTACATATTTGTTTAAAGAAATTTTTGAAAGTTTATCTTTTTCTTTCAGATTTAATTTAGACTTTAAGATCTGATCATATTCTGTCTTCTGAATAAGTTTGTCCGCCAGTTTAAACTTTACACTTTCTTCAGGAATCATCCCGTACAAGCTGTCTACAACAGTTTTGAACTGCGGTAATTCAATTTTTCTTGAAGCTGCAATTTTTGAAGAAGTGCTGTCCCAAATGTCATTTAATAAAGTACTGAGCTGTTCTCTATTTTCAGGAGAAATTTCATTTGCGATAAATGGTTCAACGGCAGATTTAAATTTACCGTGACGGATCACTTCAATTCCGATTCCGTATTTTTCGGCAAATTCTTTAAAGAAAGTAACTTCGGTAGACAAACCTTTCAATTCAATACCACCTGATGGATTAAGATAATACTGATCTGCTACAGAACCTAAATAATATGAAGACTGCGAAACCGTATTTCCGTAAGCGTACACAAATTTTCCGCTCTTTTTAAAATCTGCAATCGCTGCTCTGAGATCATCAATCTGAGTGATACCAGCACTTACATCGTCAGCTTCAATGCTGATTCCTTTAATATTGCTGTCATCTTTTGCTCTTCTAATCGCTTCCACTGCATCATAAATCAGAATTTCTTTGGTTTTACTGTTGAAAGCAAAAACATCTTTCTGAACTTCTGTGGGGCTGTCTATGATTTGCGTCTTGAGATTAATAGTAAGTACAGAGTTTTTCTTTACTTCCACAGACGAGCTCTCGCTTGCCGATCCTACTGCAATCATAATAATAAAAAAAACAAAAAACAGGCAGCAAAGAATAGCAATTGCAACTATATTTGCCAGGACATTTTTAAAAAAACTCTTCATAAATAATAACTTTTTCAATATGTCGCATCATACTGCCGTTTTGTTACTGGGAAGTAACATTGGAGATCAAAAAAAAAACCTCGAAACTGCTTTTAAAAGGATAAGAAACCAAAACATTGTAATATTATCTGAAAGTAAATTTTTGTATTCAGAGCCCGTGGAATTTGTCAGTTCCAATAATTTTTGTAATATTGCACTACGAATTGAGACAGATTTATCACCAATTCAGCTTCTTAATGCTTTAAAAGAAATCGAGAAAAGCATGGGAAGGCTGGTAGATTCAGGCAATAGCAGAAACTATTCAGACCGGGTGATTGATATTGATATCGTAAGTTATAATAATATAGTTTTCTTTTGTAGAAGCTTAGAGATCCCTCACTACAGACATCTTTACGAAAGAGAATTTTCCAGACTATTATTAGAAGATTTAAATTAAAACAGAACATAAAACATATTGTATGAAATTAGGTTTATTATTGTTGGCTGCACTTCCTATAGCTACTTACGCACAGGACAGTATTGCGATTAGTCATTCACACGAATATCCTAACACTTTTTCTTCGGGATCTGCTAATGTGCAGACTTTTAACAATGCGAGCCGCAAATTTAACGATTGGTCGGTTTCAATTGGTGGAGGACCTGCATTTATGACATTTGCAGATGTAACTTCATTTTATGGAGATAAAGTAAAGTGGGGCTGGAATGCGTATGCAAGTATCGACAAACAGATCAGTCACACTTTTGGTTTGGATTTGCAATACCAAATGGGCGAAACAGAACAGCAGGCTAAATTGCCAAACAATCCGGCTGCCGGAATTGGTAACGCATGGACAAAATACAAGCAGGTTTCACTATTGGGAGACATTAACTTTTCAAATTTATTGAGAAGAGTTGATAACAAATCACCATATAGATGGGCACTTCATGGTTATCTGGGAGCAGGGATCATGGCTTTTCAAACAGAGCTTATTGACAATGACGCTTCAAGATGGAGCACCAATCCTCCTAGAATTCCTATTAAAAATGATCAGAAATTCGAAATTTCATCTTTCTTCTGGCAGGCTGCTGTTGGTATGAAATATAATGTTTCGAAACTTATCGATGTGGAAGCAAGAGTAATCTACATCAACAGTATGGATGAGGAATTTGATGGTGGTGGTGAAGGAAGATCTCTTGATACTCCTGCCGGTGACAGAATTAATTACAACCTGATTAATGATAGCTACTCAGACGGAGCGATGAGCTTTACTTTAGGTCTTTCATTTAAATTAGGTAAACACAACACACATTTAGCTTGGCATGACCCATTACAGGAAGTGTACGGAAGAATGTATGATCTTGAAAACACATCTACAGAACTTGTGGTGTGCGAGAAAGGAGATAATGACAATGACGGCGTTTGTGATGACTGGGACAGACAGCTTGACACTCCTGCCGGAGCAAGAGTTGATGGCGCAGGTGTAGCATTAGATATGGATCTTGACGGTGTTATTGATCTTTATGACAAATGTGTGACTGTAGCAGGACCTCAGGAAAACAACGGTTGTCCTAAATAATAGTATCATTTAAAAGTAATTTTAAAATGATTAAATCAAGTAATAACAAAATAAAAAATACACTATGAAATTAAGTTTAGCAATTGTTGCATTTGCTTTAGCGGTCCCGGCCCTGAGCTTTGCACAGGATTCTACGGCAGTTTCTAATGAACAGCAGTATCCGAATACATTTTCTTCCGGATCTGCAAATGTTTCAAAATTCACACAGGAATCTAAAAGATTCAACGACTGGTCAATATCAGCTGGAGCTGGAGTTCCTTTGGTTCAAGCAGGAGATCTTACCTCAATAAAAAATGGTAACGGTAAAAACCTTTTCGGTTACTCGATGTATGTCAGTGTTGACAAAGCGATTACACACGCTTTCGGACTTAAGCTACAGTATGACAGAGGAGAAACAAGACAAGGTTGGTTCAATACAAAAGATGCTGCACCATCTGACGCTTCTGTTTACCAGAGAGTTGGCGCAAGAACTCAATATGACGCAATCTCTTTAATAGGAGACATCAATTTCTCAAATCTTTTGAGAAGAGTTGATAATAAATCTCCTTACAAATGGGCTTTACATGGTTACGCTGGTGTTGGAATTCTGGGTTATAGAGCTTACCAGAAAGACGAGATAAATCAAAGATTAATGACTGAGCAGGAATTGTTCAAAAATCAATCTTTCTTCGGACAGGCTGGTGCTGGTCTGAAATATAAAATCAACAGAAGATTAGATATCGAAGGTAGATTAATGTATGTTTACACTGGCGATGATGAATTCGATGGAGGTGGTGAACAATACAGCTATATCAACAAAAGAGAAGATCAGATTTCTGATAACTTCATCAACGCAACTCTTGGTCTATCTTTGAAATTAGGAAAACACGAGTCTCACCTAATGTGGCATGACCCATTGCAGGAAATCTATTGGAAACTTGACGTTTTGGCTGAGAAAAACCAGGAAGTTGAAGTTTGTAAAAAAGGAGATTTAGACAACGATGGTGTTTGTGACGACTGGGACAGAGAATTAAACACTCCTGCTGGTGCAAGAGTAGACGGAGCTGGTGTAGCTTTAGATACAGACTTAGATGGCGTAATTGATCTTTACGATCAGTGTGTTACTGTTCCTGGTCCTGTAGAAAACAACGGTTGCCCTACAACGCCTACAACTCCAGTTGGTCCTGTTATTGAAAATGAGAAAATTTTAGAAGGAATCGAGTTTGATTTGAATTCTGACAGAATTTTACCATCTACTACTCCAATTCTTAACAACGCTGTAAGCTACATCAATTCTTCAAACGGTACATATACTGTAATTGGAGCTACTGATACAAGAGCTTCTGATGCTTATAACCAGAAACTTTCTGAAAGAAGAGCAAACAGTGTAAAGAGCTACCTAATCAAAAACGGTGTTGAAGCTTCTAAGCTTAACTCTGTTGGTAGAGGAGAAAAAGATCTTAAATATCCTGAGTGTGACCCTGCTGAAAAATGCCCTGAATGGAAAAACAGAGCAAACAGAAGAGTTTACTTCGAAGCTAAATAATAATTTTTCTTATTATAAATTAAAAGTCACGCAATGCGTGACTTTTTTTGTTTCAATACTTTTCTTACATTTACTTTATGATGTCTCCACAAGATTTTACAGAACTGAAAAGTAAAACCCTAAAACATTTCTGGGGTCACGATCATTTTAGAGAAGGGCAAGAGCAGATTATAGATTCTGTAATGAACCGGAAAGACACCTTAGTTTTGCTTCCCACCGGCGCGGGAAAATCTTTGTGTTATCAGCTTCCGTCTCTGTTGCAGGAAGGCACCTGTCTTGTGATTTCTCCATTGTTGGCATTGATGAAAGATCAGGTTAATCAGTTAAAATTCAGAGGAATTGAAGCAGAATATCTGAGCTCTGAATTAGACGAATTTGATGCAGAGGTAATTTATAACCGTTGTAAAGACGGTTTAACTAAATTATTATATGTTTCTCCCGAACGCCTTACAAACAAAAATTTTGTACAGCAGATAGAAGAGATTCAGCTTTCTTTCATTGCGGTGGATGAGGCTCACTGTATTTCAGAATGGGGTCAGGATTTCAGACCGAGTTATCAGAATATTAAAGAATTCAGAAAAAATAATCCTGAAATACCGTGTCTCGCTTTAACTGCTACGGCAACTTCAAAAGTTTTAGATGAGATAAAAATTAAACTGGAACTTAAAAATCCTCAAATATTTCAGAAGAGTTTTAAAAGAGAAAATATTAAGATTTTCACTGAAGAAATTTCAGATAAATATCAAAAAGTTTTCAACATTCTAAAATATGCTAAAGAATCAGGAATAATCTATGTACGAACCAGAAAGGATGCAGAGCTTCTCACGGAATTTCTTCACAGAAAAAACATCACCAATGTTGATTATTTCCACGCAGGACTGTCACCTAAAGAAAAAAATGACCGACAGAACTTCTGGAACAACAGTAACGAAAATGTACTGATTTCAACCAATGCCTTTGGGATGGGAATAGACAAAGACAACGTGCGTTTTGTTATTCACTTCTCCCCTTCACAATCGATTGAAAATTATTATCAGGAAATCGGGCGTGCCGGACGTGACGGCAGAAAAAGTTATGCTTTTATGCTTTGGAATAAACAGGAACTTTCAAATTTTGATGATATACTGAAAAATCAGATTCCAAATAAAACAGAATTTCTTAAAATTACGAGTTTTATCTACTCAAAATTTCAGGTTGCAGAATTTGAAATACCGGAAAATCAGTTTCAGATTAATATCAACGGAATTCAGAATTTCACAAAATCTTCTGCTGCTAAAATTAAAAACGTCCTGCAGTTTCTGCACAATCAGGAAATCGTGTATTACAATCCCAATAAAAGTCTGTCAACGCTGCAGCTTTTAATAAAGCCTGATGAATTAGACCAGCTTCCAGCCAAAGATGCCTATTTTATAGAACTTCTTTTAAGATCAATTTCAGGAATTACCTCTCACAAAGTGATGTTCAGTGAAATGAAAGTGAGCGACAAAATTGGCGTGAGTGTTCATTTAATAAAAGAAAGAATAAAAGAACTTCAGCAAAAAAACTATGTTGAATATATTGACGGATCTTTAGCAAGTATTAAGTTTCTCAAACCAAGAGATGAGCGCGTAATGACAAGCGTATACTGGAAACTCTTCGAGCATATCCAAAAAAATAAAATCCTGAAATGGGAAGAAATGAAATTTTTCATTGAAGACGATTCTTATTGTAAAATGAAACTCATACTCTCCTATTTCGGTGAGAAAAATCCTAAAAACTGCGGACAGTGCACAGTCTGTGAAAAAAACAAACAATCGGTTTTCGGTAAAAATGTTTCTGACGAAATTGTGAAGATTTTAAATAAAAAGGCTGCTACAATCGAAGAAATTTCAATTCAGTTACAGTTTCAGAGCAAAGAAAATATTTTGGAAAATCTGATATTTTTACTGGATTCCGGGAAAGTAAAAATGCTGAATTTCAGAACATACGCTTTGACATGAGTAATGAGAAATGGGTAATAAGTAATGTGTAATAGGATAATTCATAATTCTTATTTTCAACTTATAATCTAAGAGTTTTATCTTTGCATCATGAAATCATTGAAAGTTGTTTTTTTAGGAACTCCCGAGTTTGCTAAGACTTGTCTGGAAGCTATTCATCAATCGCATCACAAAGTGGTGGGCGTAGTAACTGTTGCCGATAAAGCAATTGGCCGCGGTCAGAAAATCAATCAGTCTCCTGTAAAAGTTTATGCAGTTGAAAATAATATACCCGTTTTTCAGCCCGAAAAATTAAGAAATCCTGAATTTTTAGAAGATTTAAAAAAACTAGATGCCGATATTTTTGTAGTCGTAGCTTTCAGAATGATGCCTAAAGTTCTTTTTGAAATGCCTAAAATGGGAACTTTCAACCTACATGCTTCCCTGCTCCCAGATTACAGAGGTGCCGCTCCAATTAATTACGCAGTGATTAATGGTGAAGAAAAAACGGGCGCAACCACATTTTTCATTAATGAAAAAATTGATGAGGGAAATATTTTAATGCAGGAAGAAATCCCTGTATTGGAAGATGAAAATGCAGGACAATTGCATGACAGATTGATGGAAATGGGCTCAAAATTAGTCGTAAAAACCCTGAACGGATTAGCAGAAAACTCAATAACAGAAAAGCCTCAACCAGAAGTTGGACATCCAAAAAACGCATACAAAATCTATAAAGATGATACTAAAATCGACTGGACGAAATCTTCAAAAGAAGTTCATCAGTTTATTTTGGGAATGTCTCCTTATCCAGCTGCTTTTACCACTTTGAAAATTGGAGAAGATGAAAAAGGACTGAAAATTTATGCAGGAAAATTTGAAATTTCCAATGGAGAAAAACCTGTAGGAAGTTTAAAAATTTCTAAAAATGAATTTAAAATCTTTACAAAAGACGGAATTTATTATCCGTCAGAACTTCAGTTAGAAGGCAAAAAAAGAATGAATATCAAAGATTTCCTCAACGGATTTAGGAATTTCGACGAAATAAAATTGTCCTGAAAATTAAAACCTTCAAGGTTTTTGAAACCTTGAAGGTTTAGTATATTATTAAAGCTGAACCATCTCCGTCACCTCAACGTCATAACCTCCCACTTGTGGCTTTACGTCAGGATTTTGAGTGATTACTCTGAATTTATTGATTCCTAAGTTCTTTAAAATCTGAGTTCCGATACCGTAATCTCTGTAATTGAATGCAGCAGTAGGATGTTTTTGCTGACCATCCTGATAATTTAAGAACTGCTGAAGTTTTCTCAATGTATTTTCAGAATTCGAAACATTATTAATGAAAATAATCGCTCCTTTTCCGGCTTCATTAATCATCGAAGTTACTTTTTCCAACTGAGGTTTTTCACCGTTATTCAGTCTTGTCAAAACATCAAAATAAGAATCTGAAGACTGCACCCTCACCAAAACAGGCTCATCAACCGTCCAAGTTCCTTTTGTTAAAGCAAAGTGAATTTGGTCGTTAGATGTTTCTCTGAAAGCGCAGAAATGGAAATCTCCATAAGCTGTTTTCACATCTCTTTCTTCAATTCTTTCAATTAAATTTCCTTTCTTAAGCTGATAATGAATCAAATCTTCAATGGAAACAATTTTCATCTCGTGTTTCTGAGCAAAAATCTGTAAATCCGGCAAACGGGACATAGAACCGTCTTCATTCATAATTTCGCAAATGACCCCACCCTCTTTTAAACCTGCCAAACAGGTCAAATCGATCGCAGCCTCTGTGTGACCGGCTCTCTTTAAAACGCCACCTTTTCTCGCACGGAGTGGGAAAATGTGACCAGGACGCATGAAATCTGTCGGTTTAGATTTCTCATCCATAAGAGCTAAAATTGTTTTCGCTCTGTCTGATGCAGAAATTCCCGTAGAAGTTCCGTCTCCCAAAAGGTCCACAGAAACTGTGAAAGCCGTTTCTTTAGGATCGCTGCTTCGGCTCACCATCACCTCAAGGCCAAGCTCGTCACATCTTTTTTCCGGTAGCGGCATACAGATCAAACCTCTGCCGTGCACCGCCATAAAGTTGATCAGCTCGGGTGTTGCAAGTTCTGCGGCACATAGAAAATCGCCTTCATTCTCTCTGTCTTCATCATCTACGACTATGATTATTTTACCATTTTTAAGGTCTTCAATCGCCTCTGGAATAGTATTTAGTTTAATATCTGACATTTTTACTTTGAATTTTCGCAAAGATACTCAATAAAATAAGCATCAACAATTATTAACTGCGCTTTATAATTTCTTTAATTTACAGTAAGGCTTGAACAAATGAGCCACATCAGTTTTAGTCGTAAATATTGAAAACATTTTAGAGCACATAAGATTGGAAAATCGAAGAATTTCAGTAATGACAAATGAAACAGGCTGGTCCCTTTTTTTTTAAAGGAGGAATTATTTTAATTTTGTAATCCAACAAACCGACTTTAAACACTCCCACCCAAAAATCTTTGTTTTTTTTTCTAAAGTGCTCTAAAATATTTTCAAAGCTGAGACAAACTCCTGGTGACTCATGTGTTATCCAACCAAAGAATCTTTCGCTTTACTTATGATCTCGTAAGATTCTAGTCTTTTCTGATGGTCATAAATATGAGAATTAATCATCAGTTCATCCACCTGATATTTTTCCTGGAAATTTTTAACCTGTTCCGCAATCTCATCCAGATTTCCAATGAAACTGAATTTTAATTTTTGCAAAACCATCGATTTTTCCATAGCAGACCAGATTGCATCCATATCTTCCACCGGCGCCGGGAAAGGTTTTCTGTCATTTCTGATAATATTGATAAATGCCTGAAATAATGTAGTGGAAAGGAAATGCGCTTCCTCAGAAGTTTCAGCGGCAACCCCATTTACACAAGCCAGAATATAAGGTTTATCCAAATATTTCGAAGGTTCAAAATGTTCTCTGTAAATTTTAAAAGCCATATCCATCTGTTCGGGAGCAAAATGTCCTGCGAAGGCGTACGGGAGACCCAATTCTGCGGCCAACCACGCGCTGTCTGTACTCGAACCGAGAATATACATCGGAATATCTAAACCTTCTCCGGGAATTGCCCGGACCAAAGCATTTGAATTTTCGCTGGAGAAATATCTCTGCAATTCTAAAATCTGTCTCGGAAACTGTTCGTTGATGGCTGCGGGATTTCTGCCCAGCGCCTGAGCCGTCAGTCCATCCGTTCCCGGAGCTCTACCCAATCCAAGATCAATTCTCCCCGGAAAAAGGGATTCTAATGTACCAAATTGCTCGGCTATAACCAGTGAGCTGTGATTAGGAAGCATGATTCCGCCTGATCCTACTCTTATTTTTTTTGTCCCATTGGCAATAAAACCTATTAAAACTGAAGTTGCCGAACTGGCGATGCTTTCCATATTGTGATGCTCGGCCAGCCAGAATCTTTTATAATCTAAATTCTCAGCATGGTTTGCCAGCGATAAACTGTCGTGAAATGTGTTGTTGATTGTTTTCCCCTGTTTCACGGGAGCCAGATCAAGCACAGATATATCAAAATTTTTCATATCTATTAATTTGAATCAGCAAATTTAAATCTAATAAAATTCATTAGTTACTTTTTGTAATTGATGAAATTGATGGTCGTGTTGTGGGAAAAACTATTGAGATTTGAAACTACTATTCAAAACTCACCCAAAAATAATCAGGCCGCAAAATCCTTTATTAACAGTACATTCAGCATTTTAAAATCTTATTTAACATTTTTTAACTTTATTTTGGCTTCATAATTGAAACTACGTCATTGTAAAACATTTGAATTTATAATAATTAAATTTTGAGTTATGAAAAAGATTATAATTTCAGGTTTGTTGTCAGTATTTTTGTTCACAGCCTGTAAAAAAGACGATAAAATTGCCGAGCAGACTCTCGAACAGCAAAAACTTGAGTTCCAGGCTCGCCAATTAGAGATAGAGAAGCAAAAACTTGCCATAGAAAAAGAACGTATGGCCTATGATGCACAAAAGCGTAGCGACAGCATCGCAGACGTTGAAAAAGCGGCAGCGGTTGCAGCGGCAGCAGCAAAACCACAGGTTATTAGAGAAACGCGTACCATTTACAGAAACAGCCCATCATCAGGTTCTTCTTCAGGAGCAGTAGCCAGCAACGGCTCGGGTACTTCTTCACAGGGAACCACGCAGAAAAAAGGGATGAGTAAGGCGGCTAAAGGAACGATTATCGGTACCGTTGGTGGTGCTGCGGCAGGTGCAATTATCAGTAAGAAAAACAGAGGTCTTGGTGCCGTGATCGGAGGTGTAGTAGGTGGTGCTACAGGTTATACTATCGGTAGATCGGGAGACAGAAAAGATGGACGTGTACAGCCAAGATAATTAGCCTACCAAACACTTTTATATATCATTTAACAAAAGATTGCTTATTTTTATGCAATCTTTTGTTATGATTATCACTATTTTGATGCTTATTATACTCCTCCCTGCACTTATTGGTTGGGGTTTTTTAGCTGAACAGGTTTTCCGTTTCAAAATCTTTCACGGGATTTCCGGGAAAATTTTTTGTGGAACATTTTCAGTAAGTGTTTTCCTAACCATTATTGCTTTCTTCTCCGGAATAACGGTTTATGCCGAAGGAATAATTTTAGGTATCGGAATACTATTTTTCTTCAGAGAAAAGTTTTATCTCAATCTTTACAGTTTTTTAAAAAATTCCGGATTTGGATTTCTTTCAACAGCGATGGTCTGCATTATCTGCGCCAGCTTTTACCCATTTATACTGGATCATTTCGGGTATTATGTTCCCACTATCAAATGGATTTCTGAATTTGGATTAATCAGGGGGATTTCAAATCTGGATCTTACCTTAGGGCAAATGTCTGTGTGGCACCTTTTTCAGGCAGGATTTTCTCATCTGGCAGATCCCTTTTTAAGGATTAATGTACTTATTGCCATAGCTTATCTCGTATACATTTTCGAGAATAAAAGCTGGATTCATCTGGCGTTTTTTCCTGCACTTTTCTTTTTCCTTCAATCGCCAAGCCCGGATTTACCCGTTTACATCTTTTCGCTCATAATCGTTCACGAAGTTTTTATTAAAACAAAGATTGATTCCGGTTTGCTGGCATTCAGTATTTTTATTTTCAGCATAAAACCGACTATGATCTGGCTTCCTGTCTTTGTTGTTTTAAATATGATTCTGAGAAAAGAAATATCCTTTAAAGTTCTTATTCCAGGCTTAATTGTATTAAGCATTTTCGTTTTCAAAAATTTTTGGGTTTTCGGCTATCCAGTTTTTCCGCTTACCTTATTTGATCTTAATTTGCCGTGGAAACCCAATCCGGAACTGATGAATGAAAGCTCTCAGTACGCCGTTTTGAAAACCTACGATGCACAGTATTCTTTAGAACAGATTAAAAGTTTCACTACAAAAGAAAAAGTAGTAAACTGGCTTTTCATTTCGGGAATTAAATCATTTTTCAATACAGGTTTGATTCTGTTCTTATTTTTTTACATCATTTTTACCTTTGCAGTAAAACAGAAAACGCATTATATTTTATTGGGTTCACTGTTTCTAAAAACGGTTCTTATCCTTTCTTTTTCAGCACAGTACAGATTTTTTTTAGAAATATTTCCCGTTATTTTCATTGCTGTTTTCTACACTTATAATCTGAAAAAAATATATGTCACAATTTTTTCTGCCGGAAGTTTTGCTGCCGTGAGTTTCTTTATAAACCCTGAGATTTTAAAATATCTCATCCCAAGTTTCAGGCCTGGAGGCACGATGGGAAAATTTGAAATATCGCAGCTGTACCAGCCTAAAGAGTACTTTCCCACAGAATTCAACAGCTTTAAAGTAGGTAATTTGAAATTTCATGTTTCAAAAAAATATCCTTTTAATTACGAAACACCTACACCGGCAATCTCTGAAGGTTTTATGTTTGATTATCAACGTCTTGGGATATTTCCGCAGTTAAAAAATCCTGACCGGATTAAAAGTGGATTTGTCTGGAAAAAGCTGGACAGTAAGCGAAAGACTGAATTGGATAATGCTATAAAAGTGATTAAAAACAACTATCAACAACCCTGATACACTTTTTTCTTATCCGAATTTATTTCGGTAAATTTGTACTATGTTTAACAGCTTAGGAAATCTTCTCAGCCTCACATCCTTCGGGGAAAGTCATGGCGCAGCATACGGTGGAATTATCAATAATTTTCCGGCAGGTATAGAGATTAATTTTGAAAAAATTCAGGAAGAACTTGACCGCAGAAAACCTGGCCAGTCTGCAATTGTAACACAGCGAAAAGAAAGCGATACTGTAAAATTTTTATCAGGAATTTTTAAGGGAAAATCTACAGGAACTCCTATTGGATTCATCATCGAAAACGAAAATCAGAAGTCGAAAGATTACGATCATATCGCAGATTCTTACCGCCCAAGCCATGCAGATTTCACGTACGACCAAAAATTTGGGATCAGAGATTACCGTGGTGGTGGAAAATCTTCAGCCCGCGAAACCATCAACTGGGTGGTAGCAGGAGCTTTGGCAAAACAGTTTTTACCGGAATTTGAAATCAATGCCTACGTTTCTTCTGTAGGAGAAATTTTCTGCGAAAAACCGTATCAGGCATTGGATTTTTCTAAAACCGAAAGCAATGAGGTCCGTTGTCCGGATGCTGGTACTGCCGAAAAAATGATCGCCAGAATTAAAGAGATCAAAAAAGAAGGCAACACGATTGGCGGAACCATCACCTGCGTTATCAAAAATGTTCCCGTCGGAATTGGTGAGCCCGTTTTCTCAAAATTACAGGCTGAACTGGCAAAAGCAATGCTCAACATCAATGCCTGCAAAGGTTTTGAATATGGAAGCGGTTTTTGTGGTGCGAAAATGACGGGTAAAGAGCACAACGATCTTTTTAACGAAGATTTTTCAACTAAATCCAATCTTTCAGGTGGAATTCAAGGAGGAATTTCCAACGGAATGGATATTTATTTCAGAGTTGCTTTTAAACCTGTTGCCACAATTTTACAGCCTCAGGAAAGCGTAAATAAAAATGGTGAAAAAGTAACCGTAGAAGGAAAAGGGAGACATGATGCCTGCGTTCTTCCAAGAGCAGTTCCTGTGGTGGAAGCCCTTGCAGCCTTCGTACTTGCCGATCTTTACCTCATTCATAAAACAAGAAACATCAATAATTTTTAAATATATTTAGTAATGAAAGATTACTGGGACAAAGCCATTTCTTTTGAAGAATATGTGCAGACTGCAATAGATAGACTGGAAAACCCTGCCACAGAACAGGAAAAAGAATATAAACAATACTACGAACTGGGACTTCAAAGAATGGAAAGAACATTGAAGAAATACTCACCCGATGAAGTACAGCTTCAAATCCTTCAGTCAAAAAATTTCGAAGGAAAAATTTTAATTATTTCGGAAACCTGGTGTGGCGACGCAAGCGCAACTGTCCCAGCTTTGGTGAAGTTTTTTGAAGGAAAAAATGAGGTAAAAATATTCCTGAGAGACATCGATAAAAGCCTTATCAATCAGTTTCTGACCAATGGCACAGAATCGATTCCTAAAGTTTTAATTTTAAATGAAGACTTTAGTGTGAAAAATTCCTGGGGACCGCGTCCAAAATTCGGACATGAGCTTTTACTTAAATTTAAAGCTGATCCTGAAGCATATCCAAGGGAGACTTTTTACAATGATCTGCAACTTTATTACGCCAAAAACAGAGGCAAAGATGCCGTTGCAGAAATCCTTGAATTACTTTAAATTATTGAAATTTTCAGCATGAAAAAAAATCTTGGTTACCTTATTATTTTAGCGGTTTTAGGTTGTATATTTTTTATTCCCGGTCTTCAGCTGAAACTGAAAGAAGCATTTTTTCCGGTGGCTGCGATAGAAAAGGCTGTACATATTGCTCCGGAAGATTATGATATTGAACTGAAAGGAATAAACGTAGCAAGTACCAATCTGAAAAATTTCAAAGACAAACCGATGTTTCTGAATTTTTGGGGAACATGGTGCCCGCCGTGCCGTAAAGAATGGCCTTCAATCCAGAAACTGTATGATGGCAGAAAAGGTCATGTGGATTTTGTTTTGATTGCAATGAATGATCAGGAAGATGCTGTGAGAAAATTTCTGAAAGAAAACAACTATACCGTTCCTGTTTACATTGCCCAAAGTCCGATTTCTGAAAAGTTACTGCCAAAGGTGTTTCCCACTACTTTCCTTCTGGATAAAACCGGAAGAATCATTATTAAAGAAGATGCCGCCACAGACTGGGATGCAGAGAGCATACATCAGTTTATAGACAACATCATAAAATGATTCTGATGAATTTTTCATTAAAAAACTTTTTTAGTCTCTAATAATGTGTATTTTAGACACCAAATTTATCTTAACATATTTTATTATTTGCTGGTACAGAATTTGCGAATTATAAATAGGTTTAAAAAGAAAACAAACACAATATGAAATATTCAAAACTTCATCTTGCTAAAGAAGCAATTCGCCACAAAGGCTTTATCAAAAAGATTCCGGACATCTTCCGAATGGTAAAATTCTGGAAAAAGGGAATGTATCCCATGAGATCAATTGATATAATTTTACCCATGCTGGGTTTACTTTACGTGATTTCTCCGATAGATTTAATTCCTGATTTTATCTTTCCAGTGGTGGGCGTAATGGATGATTTGGCGATTTTGTCGCTCGCAATTCCTAAACTCATTCGGGAAGTAGATAAATTTCTTCTCTGGGAAACCGAAAGGAGATTGGGCGAAACTAAAATTATCGACGCTGAGATCGTAAAATAACTAGCAAATCCATCACAAACATGTGATGGATTTATTTTGTTATTAAAAATTAAATCTAAGTCCGGCAAGAACATATCCTCTTAGGGCAGATACAGATTGTTCATCAATACCTAACTGACTGGAGAAACTGTTGATGTACTGAAAAGAATTTAAGTTTAAAATGTTATTGAAATAGAGATTATACTCAAAATTAGATTTCTCTTTTCTATACGATACTTGTCCTCCGATTAAAATATTTTCTAGTTTTGCAAAATCTGTTTTTTGGATAAAATAATCGCCAAGAACATTAGCCTGCCATTCTTTTCTGATAATAGCTCGAAATCCTAAAGAAAGTTTAATATTTTCCTGATCGGATGAAGTGCTGTATAAGCTCTGTCGAAATTTAGATTTGGTAATTGTATAACCCGCATCAAATTGTAACCATGATTTTTTAAAGTTTGAAGATAGTCTTTGTGAAATTTCTATGTTTTGTATAGTTGAAACATTTGGTTGACTATTAATGAAATTATCCGACTTGTTATTCAACCAGGTAAACTTTGATTTCAAAGTTAAGTTTTTGAGAATTCTTCTATCATTTGAAAGCAGAAAAAGACTTCTCTCTCTAAAATTTCCTACGATGTTCCCCAACTCTGAAAACAAACCATAATTGGTAACATTTGTAGTAAAATAATTTTTGCTTTTTTCATAAGTAAAAATTACAAACATTAGATTTCCTTTTTCAATATTAAATCTATTCCAATTAACCTTATAACTTTCTGTATTGTTGAGGGTATCAAAATTGAGGTTATTGTTTCTCGAAAAAGATAAATCTTTGGCATAAACAGGATTCTCCTGAAGAAGATATAAACTTGGGAGATTATATCTGTTGGAATACTCCAGACCATATTCCATGCTAACAACAGTTTTGGGAGTAAACCGGATTTTAATATTTTTTTCAAAAAAATGTTTTTCTGCTGTATTTACTGACAAAAAATGTGAACTCAATGCGCCAGACAGATTGAATTTGCCAATTTGTTTATGCAAACTGAAACTGTTGGTATAATGATACATTTTCAAAAAAAGATCTTCTCTCTCCTGAGATATCAACTCCTTCAGTTCAGACTCGTCATTTTTGTATGAGAAACCCGACTGAAAATCATAATTAACAATTTTATTTCTGTTTTTATAATAAAAGTTAAATGTATATTTATCTGAAGTAATAATATAATCCTGCAAAAGAATCTCACTATCTGTAAAAAATAATTTTTCGTTGGATAGTATATTGAGATTTCCTGAAAAATTGTTCCTTTGATGATTAAATGCCATAATAAGTTCTGAATTTTCAAAAGGCTTATACCATAATAATGAATTGGTAAAATTGCTTTTACTTACTTTATCGGCAATATCATAATAAAAAGGATCAGACGCAAATGGTTGTATTTCGAGGGTCATTCTCTCCGCATAAATAAGTAAATGTAGCCATATGGGTAACTTCATACTCGCCTATTACATTGCCTGCCATATCATAATCTCGTTCTGTAGTTGTCCAGATCCAATTATCAAAACAAAATCTCAATTTTTTCTGTAGATCAACATTTTCATCTGTCACTTAGTTTGTTGACCTTCTTTTACAACTTCGATCTTTGTAACCTCAACCTCAGTTTTTTTCACATTGTCTTTTGCAAACCCCAAGGTTGTTCCGGCAAATAATACTGCTGCAAAATAGAATTTTTTTCATAAATTTTTTATTAATGATTGTTTTAAAAGCACTATGCTTTTGTTGATTACAAAAATATATCACACACAGGAAAAAAAATCATTCACTAATGAATAATAAATGAATAATTTTTATACATTTGCTACCACACAAAAAATATGAATATTAAATTACGAAAACTCAGAGAAAGCAGAAATGTTTCTCAGGATGCGATGGCATCATTACTCAACATCTCACAACCTCAGTACTACAGGAAAGAATGAAACCTTTCAAAATTCACCCAAGAAGAATGGCAGAAAATAGCAGACTTTTTCGACACAGAAATTAAGAACATTCTGGATGACAATGTAGAGACAAATGTGAACCTTTCCCAAAGAGATAGTATTTCAGAATTATTAATTATAGAATTAAAAGAACACATCATCACGCTGAAAGAGATAATAAAAACTCAAAAAGAGGAAATATCATTTCTGAGAATGGGTAAATGATTCATTAATAAATTGATTTTGAAGATTAAAAAAACCTTTGTTGTGATGCCAAGTTATTATTCACATCAAAATCCTTAAATTTGCAGAATCTAATAAAAAATTAATGGAAAGTAAGAAAGAATTCTTTTTAGAATGCTACAAGCTGGGAATCATCAAATTTGGAAGATTTACTTTGAAAAGCGGTATCGAAAGTCCGTTTTATGTAGATTTAAGACCATTGGCATCAGACCCGAAAATCCTTAAAAACCTCGCCAATTATCTTTTGGAAATGCTTCCGCTGGATAATTTTGATTTGATTTGTGGTGTTCCTTATGCTGCACTTCCAATGGCAACAGCGATGTCTCTTGAAAGTTATATTCCATTAATTATTAAAAGAAAAGAGGCGAAAAATTACGGAACCAAAAAACTGATCGAAGGAATTTACCAAAAAGGACAAAACTGTCTTTTGGTGGAAGACGTAATCACATCCGGAAAATCTTTAATCGAAACTATTGCCGAAGTAGAAAACGAAGATCTGAAAGTGGCTGATATTGTTGTGGTTTTAGACCGTGAACAGGGCGGAAAACAGCTTTTGGAAAGTAAAGGATTTAAAGTTCATACCCTTTTCAATATCTCGGAAGTCTGTACTATTCTTCAGGAAGAAGGCGAACTCTCTGATGAAGAAGTGAAAAGAATTCAGGACTTTTTGAAAGGAAATCACATTCAGTTTGATGAGAAAAAGAGACTTTCTTATCAGGAAAAATTTGAAAACGCACAGCATTCTGTTTCCAAAAAATTGCTGGAAACAGCTTTGGCAAAAGAATCAAATCTTATCGCATCAGCTGATGTGACAACTACTGACGAACTTTTGGCTTTGGCTGAAAAAGTGGGACCACACGTGATCGCTTTAAAAACACACATCGACATTATTTCAGATTTCGATTACGAAAAAACCATCGTTCCATTAAAAGCTTTGGCGCAAAAACACCGTTTTCTTTTGATGGAAGACCGCAAATTTGCTGACATCGGAAACACGCAGGAACTTCAGTTTACAAGTGGCATTTTCAAAATTACAGACTGGGCGGACTTTGTCACTTCTCAAGTCATCGGCGGTTATGAATCTTTGGATTGCTTCAAAAATGTTGGCGTTGTTGCGATCGTTGGAATGTCTTCAAAAGGAACTTTGACCACAAGTACATACCGTGAAGAAGCTTTGAAAGTGGCGGCTTCGCATCCCAACGTGATTGGTGGAGTTTCTCAGAATCAGTTGCCGGACGAGATGTTGCTTTTCACGCCTGGAGTTAATTTAGCGGATTCTGGTGACGGAAAAGGACAGCAGTACAATACTCCGGAGCACGTATTTAAAACGCTTCACACAGATTTCATCATTGTAGGAAGGGGAATTTATAAGTCCGAAAACCCTGAAGAAGCAGCTCTAACGTATAAGAACGAAGGCTGGAAAGCGTATCAGGATTCTTTATAGAAGTCCATTACATATCATAAGCTCCGCAGGAGCGAAATCAACGGCACAGGGTAAAGCCCTGTGTTTTTCTTATCAGTAATTCTCAAAAAGCCCTGAAGGAGTGACATCATTAGCATAAGGTTAAGCCCTGTGTCTACCGTATCAGTCATTTGCAGAAAACCCTAAAGGGACGACATCAAAATTGCATTTATTAAGATGAAACTTTTCGACCTGAAGAAAGGATTTTGTGAATTTATAACCGTTCTTTTCAGACTTAAAATAAATTTATAATATGATTAATTTTAAATCTAAAATACGCTATATTTGATGCTTTATCAGGCATTTTGAAAAAGTTCAGCATCGTTATTATTTCGTTTTTAGGGTTTGTACAGATTTCTGCACAGAAAGACAGTATTTTTATCAGTGCTCAATTTTCTGATGACCGGAAATTTCTGGATATTGAGCAGAGAATTGTTTACCACAACCACTCTCATAAAGATCTGGAAAGCCTGAAACTTCTTAACTGGATTTCTGCTTACAACAACCGCAAAACTGCTCTGGTCTACCGAAAACTGGAGGATAGAAATAATAAACTTCATTTTGCAAAAAAGGAGGAACTGGGCAAATTGAAGGAGATTACGATCACCCAAGATGGACAGAATTTTATTTTGGAAAAAAAAGACACCGAAAATCTTTACTTACCACTTCAAAATCCTTTAAAATCAGGAGAATCTGTCGTTTTAAATTTAAAATATAAACTTCAGCTTCCCGATAAGAAATTTACGGGTTACGGAACTTCAGATACCAGTACTTCGCTAAAATATTTCTTCATCGTCCCCGATCATTTCGACAGTGCAAATAATCTGAGCAGGAATTATCTCGACATTGAAGAAACTGTGAATTTTAACACATTCTGGAAAATTGATCTGAGTTTACCTCCGGAATTTTACGCTCAGGGAAACCTTAATCAGACTGCTGGTAATTCTTTTGAAGGCTATCTTGATTCTGATCCCGAATTTATTATATCGAAAGATAAATTTCCTGTTTTAAATATCAGTGCCGAGAGTTTTAAAACAGAAATAAAATTAGGCTACAACATCAGCGAACAGGAAAAACAGAATCTTGAATTCTTCCTTCCACTGCAGATGAAATTTATCGAAGACCGCATCGGGAATATCCCGGAAAGGCTTTTTATTTCTGAAAAATTCAGAGCTAAAGAAGACTTTTTTGGTAATAACGACATCAGTTTCTGGAAATTTAATTTCAAACTTTTTACGGATGCGGAGAAAGTGGATCAGGATTATTTCGGGATTATTTCTAAAAAAGTTTTAGACGAAAAAATTATTGCTGATAAACAGAATCACCACTGGTTTAAAAACGGATTGAAATCTTATCTCGAAATTCAATATCTGAAGAAATTCTACCGCGATGCCAAATTACTGGGAAACATCACGGAGACAAAAGTTTTAGGAATAAAACCTGTAAAGTTTTTTCACGCGTCAAAAGTAAAGCTGCTGGACCGCTACGGATTGGCGTATCAATACATCATGACGCAGAATCTCGATCAGAAAATCGGGGAAAAGTTTTCTGAGCTGAGCAATTTTAATGATATGGCGATTTCCAATTTTGAAACAGGGAGTCTTTTCAGCTACACTGCCGATAAAATGGGTGAATCTCAATTTAATTCTTTGCTTAAAAATTATATTTCTGAGAATACAGACGCGCAGATTGATCCGGAAGATTTTCTGAAAATTCTTGAGGAAAATGAGAAATCATCAGCCTATTTCAGTGACTTTCTAAAACAGAAAAACCGCGATAATTTCAGGCTTAAAAATTTTAAATCTAAAAATGACTCTATTGAAGTACGGATTGTGAAAAATACTTCGGAGGCCATCCCTGTAAAGCTTGAAACGCAAAACCGTGCAGGTTCTACAACCTCTTACTGGGTGGAAACAGAGAAAGATGAAAGGCTCAAAACCTTTGAAATTCCTGCAGAAGATATTTATAAAATTACATTGAACAACGGATACATCTTTCCGGAGCCTAACTACAGAGACAATTATCTTTACACAAAAGGTATTTTCTCCAATTCAAAAAAGATCAAATTTAAACTCATCAAAGATATTCCGAATCCTGAGTTTAATGAAATATACCTCAACCCCAGAATCCGCTTCAGCAATGCTTATGACAAGTTTCTGCTGGGAATGAACTTTAGAAATGAATCGCTTTTTGACCAGAAATTTGCCTATTCTCTTACGCCGTATTACAGTACAGGAACAGGAAAAATGGTGGGAACAGGCGGGGTATCCTACTCTATTCTTCCAGCTGAAAGTTTTATCAGAGCTTTAACCTTAGGTGTTTCTGCGGCTCAGTTTCATTATGACTATGAGCTGGCTTATTCCCGGGCTTCGGCATCGGCGGGAATCAGTTTTCAAAAGAACCCGAGAAGTACAGTGAGCCGTGGCGTTGCGATTTCATACAATTATTATCAGCGAGATCTGAGTGCAAAGATGATTGCCAACCTGGATTATTCTAAGTACAATCTGTGGAGTGTGGGCTACGGATATACCGACAACCAGATGATTCATGAGAAAAGTGTGAGCATCAGCACTCAGGGGATGGAAGATTACAACAAAATTACCGCTGAAGCCTTCTACCGATGGGAATTTGCACCAAAACAGAAATTAAGCCTGAGACTGTTTGCAGGATATTTTGCAAGAAACAAAACCAGAAACAACACGTTTAATTACGGAATTTCAAGAGTGTCAGATTATTCTTTTTCTTATAATCTCTTAGGTCAAAGCGCCACGGAAGGATTGCTTTCCCAGCAGTATGTTTTGGCAGACGGAGGTTTTAAATCATTCATTCCCGGATCTGTGAACCAATGGATTACTTCCTTCAATCTCGACACGAGTGTTTGGAAAATGATTCACGTCTATGCCGATGCAGGAGTTTATAAAAACAAAAATTTTGATCCAAAATTCATCTGGGATTCGGGTCTGAAAGTACGTGTAATCCCTGATTTTCTTGAAGTGTATCTTCCCGTACAGTCGAGTTTAGGATTTGAGCCTGGGTTTAAAGATTACGGCAAAAGAATAAGGTATACATTAATTTTAAATTTGGGAACGATAATTAATGCAGCGAGGAGAGGCTGGTATTAAAAGAATATAAATCATAAAAAAACAGCTGCATTTCCGCAGCTGTTTTGTATTTATATCTGAAACTGAAACTTAGTCTTTCAAAATTTTCTGAGAAATCGGCTCGTTGTTTACGATACCTGTTACGATATAGTTTCCTTTAGCCAATTCAGCAACGTTTAATGCAGATCCGTTTTTCACATCACCCGTTTTAACGATCGCTCCTGATAAAGTATACACTTTGATATCTCTCACATCAGAACCGAAAACGATTTCGTTGTTTTTTACTAAAGTGTTTTTTATAAAATTTGGAGTTAATTTTTTGAAGTCTGCAACAGCTAAACTACCCGAAGTATAAGTTACATCTAATGATGTCATACGCAACTGAGTATTAGATCCTACAACATTGTTTCTGATAGCAATTGATGTACCAGCAGTTATACCTGAAATTGTATAGGTATTGCCTGATAATGTGGCAGCTTGATAAGCTCCCCCATTAATACTGTACTGGACAGGAGGTGTGTAGGTTGCAACAGCATTTATAGTTAAAGATGTGATTGTATTACCCGTTGAAGGAGTAATAGTAAGACTGTTACCATCGCCTCCGGTAGCGTCAGAATACATTCTGAAAGTACTACCACTATTATAATATGCTGGAGCTGTGGCAGATGAATTTTGAGCCGCAACATAGCTCAAATTAGCATCAATATTTCCAGTTGTAACAAGAGCAGCGTTAGCAAAACCCTGATTTGCCCATACAAAATTTACTGTAGTCTGAGCGTTGAAAGCTGCAGATATAATAACAGCAGCAAATAAAGAATAGATTTTTTTCATGACTTAATTATTTAAAATTTTAATTATTAATAATTTACGAAGCAAAATTAATGCTAAAATTCCTGATTACACAATAAAGAGATTAAATTATTGTTAATAGTGCTAAAAATCATTTGTACCGTTTTTTTAGCTATTTTTACATCTTATTTCTGAAAGCGGTTGCGCAGCTATTATATCACTTTTGTGTTGGTTATTATGGGGTTATTTACAGGTAATGCTCAAATATTCACATGGAAAAATCCCAACCTCCCCAAAGATTCAATAAAATCTGACAGCGCACTTGCCGCAAAAACAGACAGCGTAATTTTTACAAGGCTTAGCCGCGATCTTTTCACTAAAGACACAATGGATTTTGTGAAAACCAAAAACAGAATTATCATCGATGAAGCTGTTTTGGCAAAGAATGACAAGTCACGATTTTTAGGAGAATTAAATTCCAAAGGTTCTATTATCCGTGGTATTACTTTTGGAAATAATCAGGGGCAGTCTGTGCAGAGCTCAATGGATCTCCAGATTTCGGGGAAGCTTTCAAAAGACGTTACCATTCTGGCGAGTATTTCAGATCACAATCTTCCTATTCAGGCAGACGGTTACACGCAAACGCTTGAAGAGTTCGACAAAATCTACATGCAGCTAAATATAAAGGATAAATCTATCCTGAGGGCAGGGCATCTGGATTTGGTAGACAACAAAAATTATTTCGCCAAATACCAGCGGCGAAGCATGGGACTTCAGTTTCAGACTGAATTCGGGAAGGAAAATAAAACCTTCACAGACATCTCGATGGGCGTTGCCCGAAGTGAATTTCACCGTATCCGTTTTCAGGGTGTGGAAGGGAATCAGGGACCTTACCGGCTTACCGGAAAAAACGGTGAACAGTTTATCACCTTGATTTCCGGTTCGGAGCAGGTTTTCATCGATGGAATTTTAATGAAAAGAGGAGAAAATCAGGATTACGTCATTAATTATAATACCGGCGAGGTGACGTTTACCAGTTTCAGACCGATCTTCCAGCAGAATTTCATAACCATTTCCTATAACTATACTAACCGAAATTACTCCCGCTACCTCTTCACAGGAAAGGTGGAACACAAAAGGGAAAAAATGAGAATCGGGCTTAACTGGTTCATGGAAAATGATAATAAAAATGCTCCTTTAGCTTTAAATTTATCCAAAGAAGACGAAAAGATTCTTGCCGACGCGGGAAATGATCCTAACCTGATGTATGCACCTTCAGCTGTACAAACAGAATATGACGTCAATAAAATCCTCTACCGTCTGGTGCAGGATCCAAATGGAAACTTCTACCAGTTTTCTACCGATGTAAATGAGGTCTTATTTACGCTTTCATTTACCTATTTCGGAGCCAATCTGGGAGATTACAAAGTAGCGCAAACTACCAATAACGGAAGAGTTTTTGAATATGTAGGCCCGAATTTAGGAGATTACAGAGCTGTACGAAAACTGCCTGCTCCGGAAAAATCTCAGGTCTATACCATGAATTCTGAGTTCCTTTTAAAAGACGGAAAAATTGGGGCTGACTTTTCTCTAAGCAATTATGATATCAATCTTTTTTCATCGAAAGATTCAGACAAAAATATTGGATATGCGGGTAGAGTTTTCGGGAACAAAACATTTGGTAAAAAGAACTGGAAAGGAACCCCGAGTTTTGAATATCAATACATCGACAGGCAGTTCAGAATATTAGACCGAATCAATGATGTAGAATTTTCAAGAGATTTCAACCTTGCGCAGGAGTTCAGCAACAGAACGCAAAACCGTTTTATCTTCAGCTTTTTAAACAGGTGGAATAATAAATCTGTTTTAAACTACAGACTCAATTACCTCGATGAGCGTGATTCTTACAAAGGAATCAAAAATGATCTTGATTTCGGATGGATTAGAAATAAATTCTTCACCAAAGGAAGTTTATCTTATTTAAATACCAATGCAACGCTTCAGGACACCAAATTCATCCGTGGTGGCGCCTCTTCAGAATACACCGGGAAAAAAGGCAGCTGGACGGTAGGCGGAAGCATGGAGCACAACGAAAAATACTACAACAACACGCAGCTGATGGACGTCACAAGTTTCAGCTGGAGAGAGGTTTTTGTTCAGAAAAAAATTGGTGACTCTGCGAGAACCAGACTTTTGACGAAAGCGTATTTAAGAGATAACGATTCTGTGCGGGACAACAGCCTTCAGAACATCAACAGAATTTTAGGTTTTATGGCGGAAAGTCAGTTGATTAAAAATGAGAAAACCACTTTGACGGCATTGGTTCACTACAGAAAGTTTTTTAATCAGACTGGGCTTGCAGATTTAAGTAGAAACAACGATTTTGTAGTCGGAAACATTCTATACAATCAGCAGCTTTTCAGAAACGGTGCGAGATTGCAGGCTTTTTATGAATTAGGAAACGGACAGGAAGCTCAGCGGGAATTCCAGTACATTAAAGTTACCGACGGACAGGGCGTTTATAAATGGACTGATTACAACGGCGACGGCGTGCAGCAGCTCGATGAATTTGAGATTGCCGAATACTCAGATCTGGCTCAGTACATCAGGATTTACACCAATTCTGTGAGGTATTTGCCTTCCAACAAAAATAAACTTCAGCTGGCTCTGTTTGTTAACCCTTCCATAGTTTTTGATTCTGAAAACAAATTTTTGAAGCGCTGGAATTTTAATATTTCACTGAACTCTCAAAACTCATATCTGAAGAGAGAAAAAGTTTTGGTACTCAATCCTTTTGAGAAAAGTGACGATCAGATTTTAAAGAATCAGAATATTTTAACCTCGGTACAGTTTAATCCTACAGAAAAATCTGGCTGGAATGGGAATTACCGTTTTATTTCAAACAACAACCTCATCAATGCCAACTTCAGTAACGAAGAAAGAAAACAGAAATCTCATTTTGTGAATCTTGGCTATTGGTTTAATAAAGAATTCAGAATCGACTGGGAAAACTCTGTGCATGAGCTTAAAAATTCTTCCCAGCTTTTTGCGACGAGAGATTATATTTTAAATAATTTTGAAACCAAACCCAAAGCAACGTATAAGTTTACAGATTCTGTACAGGCAGAATTTTCTTCCGCTTTCCGTGAGAAAAAACGTACGGATGGTGAAGAACTTCTGAAAGCATTTGACATCACCGGAACCGTGCAATGGGAACGCAAGAAAACTTCGATAAGAGCCAATTTCTCATTCATCAACAATGATTTTACTGGAAACAGCTTCAGTATTGTAGGAAATCAAATGCTGGACGGGTTAAAACCTGGGAAAAACCAGGTTTGGAGCGTATTCATTCAGCAGTCGCTCAATTCTTTTATACAGTTGAATCTCAACTACGAGGGCAGAAATTCCGGTGAGCGCACCATTCACATTGGAAGTATGCAGGTGAAAGCGAGTTTTTAGATTTGATTCTGTTTTTTTAACTTTGGCAGAACTGCAATATTCTGAAAATTTCTAGGCTGATTTCCGCTTATTCTTACCGATAACAGCAATAGAAAATTTCAAAATGCTGAAAGTTTAGAATTTTGTAAATTTGCACCATGATAAAAATTGGCAACATAGAACTGCCGGAATTTCCGCTTTTGCTTGCACCTATGGAGGATGTGAGCGACCCGCCGTACAGAAGACTGTGCAAAATGCACGGTGCAGATATGATGTACTCAGAATTTATCTCTTCTGAAGGGTTGATCCGTGACGCGATGAAAAGCCGTAAAAAGCTGGATATCTTCGATTATGAAAGACCTGTAGGAATCCAGATTTTTGGTGGTGATGAAGAAGCAATGGCGATGTCTGCAAGAATTGTAGAGACTGTAAACCCCGATTTGGTAGACATTAATTTTGGTTGCCCAGTAAAAAAAGTGGTTTGCAAAGGCGCCGGCGCCGGAGTTTTGAAAGATGTTGACATGATGGTTCGTCTAACGAAAGCAGTCGTAAGTTCTACAAGCCTTCCTGTAACCGTGAAAACCCGTTTGGGATGGGACAGCAACTCAATCAACATCGATGAGGTGGCTGAACGTCTTCAGGAAACAGGAATTAAAGCTTTGACGATTCATGCAAGAACGCGTGGACAGATGTATAAAGGTGAAGCCGACTGGAATCACATCTCAAGAATCAAACAGAATCCCAATATTGAAATTCCTATTTTCGGGAACGGTGACATCGATTCTCCTGAAAAAGCACTGGAATATAAAAATAAATACGCTTGTGATGGAATCATGATTGGCCGTGCCGCCATCGGTTATCCCTGGATTTTTAATGAAATCAAACATTTCTTTGCCACCGGAGAAAATCTGGATGCACCGAAAATTGCAGACCGCCTTTTGGCAGTTCGACAGCACGCTGAGTGGAGTGCCGAATGGAAAGGTGAAAAACTGGGACTGATTGAAATGAGACAGCATTACAGCAATTATTTCAGAGGAGTTCCTCACTTTAAAGATTTCAGAAGAAAGTTTCTGGAAGTGTATTCTTTGGTTGAAATGGATGAAGTGATTAAAGAAACTCAGGAGTTTTACGAGGAGTTTCAGGCTGAGGCTAAGGTTTAGGTTAAAGTTAAGGTTAAGGTTAAGGTTAAGGTTAAGGTTAAAATTTAAGTAAAAGTGAATCAAGAAGTTTGAAAATAAACTGAGTTTCGGCTAAAAGATTATTTGAACTGAAATCTTTTTATTTGGCTGTTAAATATTAAAACTACCCTACCAGCGTCTTGAGGTCTTGAAGGTTTAAGAGATAAAAGCAAACCCATCAGATTTTGATGGGTTTATTCATTTTTTAATTATTTAAAAATTACTTTTTGATATCAGTTTTTACGTCCTGATAAGTTTTTTCTACAGCTTTAGCTCCTTTCTTTGCTGTTTTCTCTGTCCATTTTGCGCCTTGCTGCACACCTTTTTTGGTAGCATTGGCTCCTTTTTTAGCGGCATTTCCAACCGTCTGAGCGTCTTTTTTTACTGCCTGTTTTACAGACTCTTTTTCCTGTGCACTTGCAGAAAATGTAATAGCACAAACTGCGAATATTGAAACTAATTTTTTCATCGTTTAAAAAATTTTAAAATTTACTGACTAATGGCAATGCATTTTTCAAGCCATTTTTATTAAAAAACAGATCAGGACTCGTTAGACAACTGTGGTAATTCTGAATTTGCCCCTGAAATCTGAATGCTGGTGGGCGTTACGAGATGTACACCATCTGCATCAAAACGGTCTTTTATTTTTGTGAGAACATCATTTTTTACCAGAAGCATATTTGATCCCACCTTCATCCAAAACCTTACCTGAAGATTGAAAACTCCCTGTTTGAGATCTGTGTAGACCACATCTACATTTTCCGGACGGTCCAGCTCCTCTGTATTGCTGATGATCTCTAAAATTCCTTTTTTGGCTTTACTGATGTCTTCGTCTGCGGGGATTTCAAAGTTGAAAATAATTCTGCGCTGCGGTGATGCAGTGATATTGTAAAACGGGGCATTGAATATAACCTGGTTGGGTATAAATACTTTTTTACCGTCATCAGTGATCATTTTGGTAGTTAAAAGCCCAATATCCATAACGGTTCCGGAGTGATTTCCAATAGTGATGTAATCTCCAACTTTGAAAGCTTTATCAACACCGATGAGCATACCCGAAAAAATACTCGATACCAAATCTTTGAGAGCCACACCGGCAATAACCCCTGCAACCCCTAAACTCCCGATGAACTTCCACAGAAAACTGCTGAAACCTATAATTTCAAGAGTGATAAAAGTTCCGATAATAAGAATTACAAATCTGAAAACACTTATTGTAGTGGTGATAGATGCTTCCGCTGTGCTTTTTGGGAAAAATTTATGAAAAAGTTTAACGGCGAGTTTACTTAAATATTTACTCGTCAGAAGAAAAAATGAAAACACGATTGCACCCACAATCAACTTCGGGGTAAGCTGTGCAAAGGCAACATACCAGTTTTCAAGCACTTTGGTGATTGTATCAATGTACCCGTGAGGATTAAATTCCATAAGAATGTTTTTAATTTAAATTTAAACATTTTTTTTCAACAAAAATTTTGCCAGTTGGTTAAAGTCTATTAAATTTGTAGACTAATAAAACAAAATATTATGTCAATAAAACTGGGAGACACCGCACCGGATTTTACCGCAGATTCATCTTCAGGAGAAATTAAATTTTACGACTTTCTGGGAGACTCATGGGGAATTTTATTTTCTCATCCAGCAGATTTTACTCCGGTTTGCACAACAGAATTAGGTTTTACCTCAAAACTGAAATCAGAATTTGAAAAAAGAGATACAAAAGTAATCGCTTTGAGCGTTGACAATGTAGAAGATCACAAAAAATGGATTTCAGATATTAACGAAACTCAAAATACAGATGTACAATTCCCGATTATTGCTGATCAGGATAAAAAAGTTTCAGAACTGTATGATTTTATTCATCCCAATGCTTCTGCAACGGCTACTGTGAGATCTTTACTCATCATTGATCCTGAAAAAAAAGTTCGTCTTATTATTACTTATCCAGCTTCTACGGGCAGAAATTTTGATGAGGTTTTAAGAGTTTTGGATTCACTTCGGCTTGTAGACAATTACAAAGTGACCACGCCGGCCAACTGGAAAAATGGTGATGAAGTAATCGTTCCGCCCACAATTTCTACCGAAGATGCCAAAGAATTATATCCCAAAGGGGTAAGAGAGGTGAAACCTTATCTGCGTTTTACACCTCAACCCAACATCTAATCCTGGATTTTTTATTTATTATAGTTTAGTTTAATTGCAAAAGCGGCCTGAAAGTAATTTCAGACCGCTTTTATTTTTTTCTGATATGACAAATTATTTGCTCACGTCATTGATGACCTCTTTACCTTTTGAAGTTGGAAGGAAAATACTGAAACCTACGTTGAAAGTAATGTTTGAAGTAAGACCTTCATTACCAAATCCTGTGATTCCGGCATATTTTACCAATCCTTCAACACCAATGTTTGGCGTAATGAAGTAAGAATAACCAGGGCCTACACCGAAGTCTAAACCTGTGGTATTAGTACCTCCTTTTGTATTCTGTCCTCCGATACCTACGTTACCTTCAAAAAACCATCTTCCGTGATTCAGTAAGTTATCAACTCCCTGCTCTCCCGGAGAAAGATAGTAACGTCCCAAACCGCCAACACCGTAAGTAAATTTAGTACCTGAATCTTTTGTAACCTTTGATGTTCCCAATGTCACATAACCTCCAAGTGCTACATTATCTTTTACGAAGTATGCCGCTCTTGGCTGAATTGAAATATCATAACCTGCGTTAGTATTCAAACCGAATCTGCTTGACAATAAACTGCTACCAACCATCCAGTTACCCTCCTGAATTTGCGCGTTTGCTGTAGAAGTTAAACCTGCAACTGCCACCAATCCTGTAAAAATCAGTTTTTTCATAATATTTATTTTAATAGTTAATTTTTGAATTTATATTTCCACTATTCCAATAAATATGCCATGATAACCGGATATGTTTTATATCATAGTAAGAATAATCGCAATGATGAGGCCTGCTATGGCAAATTTTATCCCTTTTTTAAATGCTTTAGACTTAGGATTAAACATCCAGAAGCTGGAAATCACAAAGAAAAAAAGCGAGAATCCAAAGAAAGCGTTGAGCGGTGAAAGTGTTTCCTTAGACTGCGATTTGTGAAGCTTTGTCATTTTATCCAGTACAAAAGGAAGCTCTTTTTTTGTATATTTTACCTGTCCTGTAGCAGAATTGTAGGTTCCCTGTTTGAATTTCAAAACATCACCTTCTGTTTTTTCAACCTCAAAATTTTTAATCTTCAGTTCTTTACCTAGTCTTTTTTCGGATAAACCGGCTTCAATTTTTTTATCAATTTTAACCTCTTTTTTCAGAAAATCTGTGTCTCTGTAAATAAGCAGAACACCACTCACCGCGTAAACTGCCATAATTCCTGCCATAAAGTATCCCAGATAACGGTGCGTAATCCGCATAAAACTTCTGGTGTCTTTAATCTTATCCATATTTATTTATTTTTTATCGCTGTAAACTTCAAAAAGCAGAAGCTGATGGCTGCAACTTCCACTTTTTACTAAACTATAATCTAAACCCGGGGACTTAAAGCCTGTAGGTTAATGTAAAATAGTAATTTCTCGGGGTGATGGGATTCACCGAATAGTTTTCATGAACTGTATAGTTCTCCGCATCAAATAAATTCCCCACTTTTGCCTGGATCATAAACTTTTTCCACTCATATCCTGCAGACAGTGAAACCGTTGTATAGTCTGTAAGTTCGAATACTCTGCTTACGCCATTTCTGGCTGCTAAACTGTTTGATCCGGTTTTCGTATCATTCCACCCTGCCAGTCTGTCTCCGATGTAATACGCCGATGCACCGATTTTCAAACCTTTGACTCCCTGTGTAAAAGTGTAAAATAATGATAAGTTTGCAGTTGTAGCAGGCGTTCTTACCAGTCTTTGATTTTCTACGTAGCCTGTTTTATCCGGTGTATCCAGATACACAGAATTGTTGTAAGAAACTCCTCCAATAATTGAAAGATTTTTTGAAGGATTTCCTGTAATATCCAGTTCTACACCCCGGCTTCTCATTTTTCCTACAAATTCTTTTAAATTCCGTGGGTCTGTTGATGCCAAATTGGTTGCGGGATCTACAAATGCCTGATAAAAATCGCGGTAAGAAATCTGATACAGCGAAAGATTAAAAGCTACAGCATTATTCCAAAAATTTTTCTTTGCTCCCACTTCATACTGATCTACCGGTGAAGGCTTGAGAGATTGAAGTGTAGATACATCCAGCCCTGTATTGGCAACAAAAGAATTGGTGTAAGTAGCAAATACAGAGAGATTTTCGTTGGGGTTGTACACCAAGCCTACTTTGGGAGAAAGCGCCTGGTCAGAAGTTGCAGAATTATTGACTTCACTTTTCAGATTGGTTTTAAACTTTGTATTTAATGTCGGCATATTTTCGATATAAGACCACCGTATACCAGCTATTACTTTAAATTCTTTGGTAAGACTGACAAAATCCTGAGCATAAACCCCAATCCTTCTGGTATTCACCCGCGTTTTCTCTAATCGCTCAGATTCGGGCATTGCTCCACCTGTCCAGGTTGCAGGATTGTCTAAAGACAAAAGACCTGAACCTCCGTTTGTTCCGTAAAAATAGCTTGTACCATAGTTTTTATTATTGGTAGGATTAAAATAAGTATAAGCATCGCTCACGCCATAATCTGCGTCTGCACCTACCAAAATTTTGTGGTTAATGCTTCCGGTATTCAATTCACCATTCAGATTTACCTGTGCTGATGTATAGTTCTGTTCGTTATATGTTCTGTTCAGAGGCCTGTTCCATGTAAGTGCTGTTGCCGTTTTTGAGGCGTAAGACCACAGTACTCTTTCCGTAGAAAAATAATCTTTAGTGTAATTCTGATAAGACACTGTAGAATTTAAAGCCCAATTGTCATTAAACTGATGATTGAATGTAGCATTGGCAGAAACCTGCTCAACATCCTGAAACTGCCAGTCTGTTCCCAGGAAGACGTTTCTGCCCAATCCCGTATTTAGAGAGTAGCTCTTATCTCTGTTTTCCACAGATCCAATTCCGAAATCTGGCGTGAAACTGTTTTTAAGATAATCAGCTTCTACAATTAACTGGGATTTCGGACTTACATTAAATACAAAAGAAGGATTGAAATAATGCTTTTCAGACTGTACAACATCTCTGAAACTCTCTGCATATTCATAAGCACCATTTACACGGAATGCAATATTTTTACTCAACGGCCCATAGATATCAACTGTAGGTTTGTAAGAATTCCAGCTTCCGGCGTTTAAGCCTACAGTTCCTCCAAAATTAAATCTAGGCTTTTTTGTAATCATATTAATTACACCGCCTGCAGCCGTGTTCCCATAAAGCATTGCATTGGCACCTTTCAGCACTTCCACTCTCTCCAGACCGCTTACTTCAGGGAAGATACCGCTGCTGATTCGGGATCCGTTTTTAAACATATTATCGTTACCAAGAATAAAACCACGACCCCCGAAACTGTCCTGAGAATTCCCTCTGGACGATGTTACATACATTCCGTTTACATTCTGCAAAACATCACTCAACTGTCTCGATTGCTGCTGCTCAATAATCTCATGAGTAACAATGGCGATGGGCTGCGGAGTTTCCAGCACTGTGAGGTTAGACTTTGTAGTCATGGAAGTCGCCTTATTGGGGTTTCCGGTCTTATGTAGATTCACATCTTCAATAGTTGTAATTCTTAATGTGTCATTTTCCGTGTTCCTAAGCTGCGCTTGCACCGTTGCAGAAATTACGATGAGTCCTATGGTGATGATTTGCCTTTCCATTCGTTATTTAGAGTTATTTTAAATAATGGCAAATGTATGATTCTTGTTTAGAATAATTAAAAACAATTTTCTGACTTTTGTCATATTGTGCGTGGTATTTGGTTTTGAAAAGCTTCTCCTAAAATTTAGATATATTTGTCTAAAAATAAATCTATGCAACTTATAAAAACAGGTATCTGTGCGTTCGGAATGAGTGGAAAAGTTTTCCATGCCCCATTTCTGAAAGAGCATCCCGGTTTTTTTCTAAATGCGATCGTTGAAAGATCCAAAGAAGAATCTAAAGAGAAATATTCTGACGCTGTCATCTATCGCTCAGTAGAAGAAATGCTGCAGAATGCAGATATTGATCTGGTAGTAGTCAATACTCCGGTTCAGACTCATTTTGAATATACAAAACTTGCTTTAGAAGCCGGAAAAAATGTAATTGTAGAAAAACCTTTTACCATTAATGCAAAAGAAGCAGAAGACCTTGCAAAACTGGCTGCAGAAAAAAATCTTTTTGTTAGTGTTTATCAAAACAGGAGATTCGACAGAGATTATCTTCAGGTACAGAAGATTTTGAACGACAAAGTTTTAGGAAATATAAAAGAAGTTGAAATTCGTTTTGACAGGTTCAGAACTGAGGCGAGTGCAAAACTTCACAAGGAAGATCCTAATCTTTCAGGTTCAGGCTCGGTACACGATCTTGGTGCACACCTCATCGATCAGGCGGTTCAGCTTTTTGGCAAGCCTGAAAAAGTTTTTGCTGATGTATTTTCGATGAAGGGAAATGATTTTGCCAATGATTATTTTGAAATTCTTTTTTATTACGAAAATGAATTACGGGTTCGTTTAAAATCTTCAGTTTTCACCAAAGAAGATCATTACGCCTACAAAATTTTCGGTGACCAAGGCTGTTTTCTGCAGCAAAGATCAGATGATCAGGAAAACCAGCTTGTTGCAGGAGCAGTTCCTGAATACGGGAAAGAATGGACTGCACCACTCGGTTCTGCAGACGGAATTTTAAATATTTTTAATGAAAATTCTGAAACTGAAAGATCGCTCACATTAAGCGAACCGGGAAATTACATGAATTACTATCAGAACATTTACGAGCACATTGTTTTCGGATATTACCTGCCATCACCAGCAGAAGAAGTTGTAGTCAACATGAAAATTATCGACGCAGTTATTGAAAGTTCCAAACAGGGAAAAGTGATTGAATTGGTTTAAATTTAAAACAAAACTAAATTATGCAGAAAAGAAGTTCAAGTTTTACAGTGCTCGGATTGCTGTTTGTCATTATAGGAATTACGCTGATGGAGGATAATATTTATTTAAAATATGGATTTCTGGTTCTTGGAATTGCATTTCTTTCATACAGCATTTTTACAATGGTTAAAAAGAAATAATCAAAACTAAAAACGAGCTGTCAAATGATGAACAGCTCGTTTTTTTTTATGTTTAAATTGAAATAAATTCTGATTATTCTTCCTGAAGCTCAAGCCATCTCATTTCATGATTCTCCAGTTTTTGAGAAACATGTTCCAGATTGGCTGAAAGTTTTGAAATCTTATCGTAATCAGATTCGTTGCTCAGCTCATCTAAAATGGCCGCTCTCTTAGATTCCAGTTCAGGAATTTCTTTTTCGATTGTTTCCAGTTCACGTTGCTCTTTAAAAGACAGTTTCTTTTTAGCGGGAAGCTGGGAGCTGGGGGCTGGAAGAATTGTCTCAACTTTCTTAGCAGGTTCCTGTTTCTGAACAGCGGCTTCCTGCTTCCCTCTTCCGTCTTCCTGCTTCTTACTTCCATCTTCCAGCTTCTTATTTTCTCTGTATTCTGAAAAGTTTCCAATGAAATCTTTGATTTTCCCTTCTCCTTCAAATGCCAAAACGTGGTCTACAATTCTGTCCATAAAATACCTGTCGTGAGAAACGATAATTAAACTTCCCTGAAAATTTAAAAGAAAATTCTCCAAAACCGTCAGTGTAGGAAGATCAAGATCATTGGTAGGCTCATCAAAAATCAAGAAATTAGGATTTTGATATAAAATATACATCAAATGCAGTCTTCTTTTTTCACCACCCGAAAGCTTCGAAATCGGCGAATACTGTGTCTGATCATCAAATAAGAATAATCTCAAAAACTGCGATGCCGTGATGGTTCGTCCATTTGCCAAAGGGAAGTTTTCAGAAATATCTTTGATAAAATCGATAACTCGTTCTTCCTCTTTATATTTTAAACCTTTCTGAGAAAAGTATCCAAATTTAATTGTTTCGCCGGTTTCAATCTCTCCGGAATCTTTCGGTTCAAAACCCTGGATGATATTTAACAAAGTAGATTTTCCTGCTCCGTTTTTTCCTACAATTCCTACTTTTTCGCCGCGCTGGAATGAATAACTGAAATCTTTAAGCAACAATTTATCTCCATAACTTTTAGAAATAGCTTTAAGTTCCAGAATTTTATTGCCTAATCTTTTCATTTCAAAATCAAGCTCCAGTTTTTCTTTTCGGGTATCGGTTTTAGCAACCTTTTCGGTTTCATAGAAATCGTCCTGTCTGGATTTTGATTTTGTAGTTCTTGCTTTCGGCTGTCTTCTCATCCACTCCAGCTCCTTTCTGTAAAGGTTTTGAGCCTTGTCGATCGTAGAGTTCATATTATCCTCACGAATCATTTTATTCTCCAGATAAGTTGCATACGCACCATTGTGAAAATAAAGATTCTGGTCTTCCATTTCCCAGATAATTCCGCAGACTGCATCAAGGAAATAACGGTCGTGAGTTACAAGAAGAAGTGTAATTTTTGCTTTATTCAAATAACTTTCAAGCCATTCTACCATTTCCACATCAAGGTGGTTGGTAGGCTCATCCATAATTAATAGGGTATGGCGGTGCTCGGCTCTTGTTTCAGTCAACAGTTTTGCCAGTGCAACACGTTTGATCTGTCCACCAGAAAGCATTCCCATTTTCGCGGTCAGATCTGTGATTTTAAGCTGAGAAAGAATCTGGCTCATTTCATTTTCAAGATCCCATGCTTTATGAATTTCCATTTCAGCCAATGCTGTTTCCATTTCATCCGGATCTCCTGAAAGCAAGGCGTGGTGGTATTTTTTTAAAGCTAAAATAGGCGCAGAATCTAAAGTCATCATGAATTCCTCAATCGAGAGATCAGATTCAAAATCAATTTCCTGATCAAACAGAACCACCTGAATATCTTTGTTGATCACAACATTTCCGCTGTCTGCAATCTCTTTTCCCATTAAAATCTTGAGCAAAGTAGATTTCCCGCTTCCGTTTTTGGCAACGATGGCTATTTTGTCACCTTCGTTGATGTTGAAATTGATGTCTTTAAAAAGCGTTTTTATACCGTAAGACTTGGTAAGATTTTCTGCTGAAACGTAATTCATTATGATAAATGATATGTAATATTGATAATTGACTGCGAAAATACAAATTCAAAAGTATTTGCCCGCATTTGTGGGCTTGTATTATTTTTTAATGTAGATTTATGCTACAATTTTTTAAAACACAAAACTATGCTACAAACTAATTTTTTCGCAATTCTTGCCGCATCACTTATTCCTCTTATCACGGGCTTTATTTGGTATCATCCGAAGGTTTTCGGGACGGCCTGGATGAGGATTGCAGGTATCAGTGAAGATAAAATGAAGAAATCAAATATGGGTTTGATCTTTATTCTGTCGATATTTCTGTCAATTCTTATCGGTTTTTTTCTGCAGTTTGTAACGATCCATCAGTTTGGAGCTTTAGGAATGATTGGTGGTGATGAAACTCTTGCTAAAACGTCTTACACAACATTTATGAATGATTACAGAATGGCGTACAGATCATTTGGTCATGGTGCTTTGCATTCTTTTATGACAGGGATTTTCTTTGTTTTTCCACTTTTCGGAATCAATGCTGCATTTGAAAGAAAATCCTGGAAATATGTTTTGCTGAACGCAGGTTACTGGACGGTTACAATTACAATCATGGGTGGAATTATTTGCGGTTGGTATGCTGTTGACGGATTTAACCTTACCTCTCCAAAATAATTTACAATTAAAATAAAAGGTTACTTTTGTAGCCTTTTTTTATGGATTACACTTTTAAAATCTACCCGTCAGCAAAAGAGCTTCCCCTGGATTGGGAAAACTCTATTGCTCAACACAATACACTTCTTTCAAGACCTTATTTTGAAGTGCTTGAAGATGCAAAACCGGAAAATATGGAGTGTTTTTTTGCTGCATTTTTCTTTGGCGAAATTCTGATTGGTGGAGCGTTATTCCAATACTTAAGTTTTACGCATCACCAGACTTTTCAGAAAGGCGAAATCTACTGTGATGTTAAAAATTATTTAGCTAAAAAATTCAGCAAAGACGTCTTATTTGTTGGGAATAATATGCTTACCGGACAGAATGGTTTTTATTTCGACAGCGAAAAAATCACTACAAAACAGGCATCTGTTTTATTGGGCGAAGCGACAGAATATATGCAGAAGACTTACAGAAAGTCGTCTTTGATTATTTATAAAGATTTCCAGAGTAAGTTTATCGAACTTTTTCAGAGTAAAAATCACGACAAATATTTCAGGTTTTCTGTACAACCGAATATGATCTTAAAAATTAAAGATTCATGGGGAACTTTTGAAGATTATTTAAATGATTTTTCAACAAAATACCGCAGCAGAGCCAATACGGCGAGAAAAAAATCAAAAGAAACAGAAAAGAGAGAATTAGATTTAGTTGAGATTAAAAAACACAGCGAAAGAATCAATTTCCTATATCAAAATGTAGCTGATAATGCACCTTTCAATACATTTTTTCTTCCTGAAAATCATTTCTACAGACTCAAAGAATCGATGCAGGACAATTTCAGAATTTTTGGATATTTTCTTAATGAAGAAATGATTGGCTTTTATACTTTAATTCTAAATAATGATGACATTGATACCTATTTTTTAGGTTATGATAAAGAGATTCAAAAAGAAAAGCAAATCTACCTGAATATGCTTTTGGATATGGTAAAATTCGGGATCGATGAGAAATTTTCAAGAATTATTTTTGGCAGGACAGCTTTAGAAATAAAATCCACCATCGGCGCTGCACCTTTTGAAATTTTCGGATTGATAAAACACAATAATTTCATGATAAATCCCTTCATGGAAAGAATCTTCCCTTCAATTTCCCCAAAAACAGATTGGGTTCAGAGGAAACCGTTTAAGGATTAAACAATATAAATTAACCAAAAAGTCACAAAAGATTTAAATAAAGAGAGTTGTGAATTGCAAATATCCGTAGTTCAAAAAGTATAGTAAAAATAAGTTAATTTTCTTGCGCTCAACCTCAGCCTTAGCCTCAATCCAAAGTTAAACTTTTCAACGACCACAGACTTCCATTGTACAGATCCAGATCAACTTTGGTGTTGATGCCGTGCACAATTCCGTTTTCGGTAAATTGCCAAAAGTCAAAGTGATCATCGGGAGATGGCGTGGGAACATCATTGTAATTTGCTAACCAAAGAGGATAATCATCAAATTCACCTTTCAGAAAATCTTTGTAATAATGATAATAGGTGTAAATAATGGGCTTTTTGCCATACGTTTCCTCCACAATTTTACACCAGACTTTCAAATCTTCAACCAATTTTTCTTTGGATTTTTTCCTCGGAATTTTTTCAATATCCAGAATTGGTGGAAGATCGCCTGATTCAAGTTTCACATTTTCAAGAAAGTTATTGGCTTGCCTTACAGGATCTTCATCAGCACGGTAAAAATGGTAAGCCCCACGAATCATCTCATGTTTTTTTGCTTTTTCCCAAAAATCATTGAAATGTTTATCAGCATTGCGGTTGCCCATCGTTGCTCTCATCACCACAAACTCCAGCGGAATGGTTTTATTGCCGATGCTTAAACTGTCCCAAGTGATATCTTCTTTATTCTGGTAGTGCGAAATATCAAGTCCGTAAGTTTTATCTAAATTTTCGCTGATGATTTTCTGAATTCTCGCAGCTTCACGCTCAGAGTTTTTTAGTTTTTTGTGTGAGGTTTTATTAAAATACAGAGCATAATAATAAGAGATTTTCTGTTTTAGAAAAAAACCGGTTCCCAAAAGCGTCAACGCAAGCACAGCCAGCACAATAATCCTGCGGAGATTGGCTCTTTTGCGGGTGTTTTTATGGCGTTTTGCGGCAACTTTTCTGGTGTAGTTTTTTCTTTTCATCAGAGTACAAAACTAAGTTTTTGAGGTTAATTTACATAATAAATCTGTAAATTTGTTAGTATGGAAACAAGGGAGAAAATCATCATCATTGGAGGAGGTTTTGCTGGGTTGCAACTGGCGAAAACACTGAATAACAAAAACAAAAAGGTCATCGTTCTCGACCGCGTAAACCATCACATGTTTCAGCCGCTTTTCTATCAGGTGGCGTGTGGGAGGATAGAACCTTCCAACATCTCTTTCCCGTTCCGTAAAATTTTTCAGCAGTCGAGAAATACACAGTTCAGGCTCACTGAAGTAAAAGAAATTATTCCTTCTCAAAACAAAGTTATTGCAGAAGGAGCAGAATTCAGTTATGATAAACTGATTATCGCCACAGGATGTAAAACCAATTTTTTCGGCAACAAAGAAATGGAATCCAGAGCTTTCGGGATGAAAAATACGCAGGAAGCCATCAGCATCAGAAATCATGTTTTGATGACTTTCGAAAGACTGATTCTCGAAAAAAGCCGCAGCGACGACGGAAACTGGAATATCGTTATCGTCGGAAGCGGCCCCACAGGAGTTGAACTCGCAGGAGCTTTCTCTGAAATGAAAAAAGAAATTCTGCCAAGAGATTATCCTTATATGAATTTTGACAATCTTAAAATCATCCTTGTAAGTTCTACCGAAAAACCATTGGCGGTAATGAGCGAAGAAGCACAGACCCAATCTGAAAAGTATCTGAAAGATCTGGGCGTACATTTTTTAAGCGGAGAATATGTCACCGACTACGATGGCGACAGGGTTTATATGAAAAGCGGGATGCAAATCGCCTCAAACAACGTCATCTGGGCCGCTGGAGTTACCGGAAATATCATTGATGGATTTCAGCAGGAAAATATTGTGAAAAACAGATATATCACAGACAGATACAATAAAATAAAAGGTTTTGAAAATATCTATGCCATTGGTGACATTGCTTACATGGAAACACCGAAATATCCGCAGGGGCATCCTCAGGTGGCAAATGTTGCGATTAATCAGGCAAAAAATTTAGGTAAAAATCTTTTGAAGAAAAACGAATCAGAATGGACTGAATATGAGTATGATGACAAAGGTTCTCTCGCCACCATCGGTAAACACAGAGCTGTTGTAGATCTTCCGTTTATAAAATTTCAGGGTTTTCTTGCATGGTATTTTTGGATGTTCCTTCACTTAATGTTAATTTTGAGCGTTAGGAATAAACTTGCCGTCTTTTTTAACTGGATGTGGAGTTATTTTAATAAAGATTCGTCTCTAAGACTGATCATTTTATCCAACAAGAAAAACGGAACATTACAATGAGAATTGACATTATAAGCGTACTTCCTGAGCTCATGGAAAGTCCATTTCAAACATCTATCCTGAAAAGAGCGATGGATAAAGGTCTTGCTGAAGTTTATTTTCATCAACTAAGAGACTGGTCAGTCAACAAACACCGACAAATTGATGACGAACCTTATGGCGGAGGCGCCGGAATGGTCATGATGATTGAGCCTATCGACAAATGTATTTCTGAACTGAAAGCTCAGCGGGATTACGATGAAGTAATTTATCTCACTCCGGACGGCGTTACTTTAAATCAGAAAATAGCTAACACACTTTCTATAAAAGAAAATCTAATTTTTCTGTGCGGCCATTACAAAGGCATCGATCAGCGTGTAAGAGAGCTTCATATTACCAAAGAAATTTCCATTGGTGATTATGTTTTAACGGGTGGTGAGCTTGCGGCCTGTGTTTTGGCAGATTCTGTAATCAGACTGCTTCCCGGTGTTTTGAATGACGAGCAGAGTGCATTAACAGACAGCTTTCAGGATAATTTACTTTCTCCTCCCATCTACACAAGACCCGAAGTGTATAAGAGCCTTGAAGTACCCAAAATTCTTTTGAGCGGCAATTCTAAAAAGATTGAAGACTGGCGCTATGAAGAGGCTGTGCGCATCACTCATGAGAAAAGACCTGACTTACTGCGGGATACAGAATTCTAAATTTTAAGACATTTTTATCCCGAAGTTAATTTATGCTGTATTTTAAACTGTAATTTTTTGTAAATCAATGAAATATCATTATGATTAAAGAAGTTGACGCTAAAATATCAATTAAAATACCGATTCATCAAAAAACTATTTGTATTTTTAACCACACAAATTTTTGAAAGGCTAGATAAAATATTAATTTTTTGCAAACAAATCAATGGAGATTTTTGCATTCTACAACGTTGAAAATTTGTTTTTACCGGATTCTAAGCCCAATCATAAATCAGAAAAAACCAACAGCGGTCTTTTCAACTGGGATTTCAGGAAGTATCAGTATAAACTCAATAAAATTTCACATGCTTTTCGGCTGATCGAAGAGCAACATCAGCAGTTGCCTTTTATGATAGGTCTTGCAGAAGTTTCCGGGGAACACGTTCTGAAAGATTTAATACAGAGCGAACCTCTGCAGGGCAGGTACGGCATTTTACATTACAAATCTTTAGACGAAAGAAATGTAGATGTAGCTTTACTTTACGACCATTCTAAAATTAAAGTTTTAGAATCTGAGCCTATCACTTTTTTCTTTGAAGAATCTGGTCTTGACGAAAAATATTACGATACAACACGTGATGTGCTTTTTGCAAAAGTGAAATATGAAGACGAAATAATTAATGTCTTTGTGCTACACCTTCCTTCTAAAAGAGAAAAAGACGTCAACAAACCCAAAAGAGCTTACATCCTTCAGGAATTGCGAAACAGAATTACAGAAATTCAGGAAATTTCTGATGAAAAGGTAATTGTGTGCGGAGATTTTAATGAAAACCCTGATGACGAAGTGCTTGAAATTCTTTCAGACAAGACTGCCCACAACAAAGCGCTGGAAAATCCTTTTTCAGACTTATTCTTTAACAGACAGTATTCTACATATCATTATAAAAGCGGTTTATTATTTGATCAAATTTTACTGTCACAAAATTTTTACAAACCGGAAGACCTTTTACAGTTTGAAGCGGCAGAGGTTTTTAATCATCAGCAACTCACTGTAAAATCTAAACTTCTTTCCGGAAGACCCTTCAGAACCTTTGCCGGAACACGATATCTGGGAGGTTACAGTGATCACTTCCCTGTTCTCATTAAACTAAAAACTAAACATATACATTAACATTATTTTTAAACACTAAACTAAATCAAAAATGAAGAACACTACCAATACAGACTACTACCTGGACGCCATCGATAAGCAGATTATCTACATGCTGATGGACAACTCCAAAACGTCACTTGCCCACATCTCGTCCAAAGTGGGAATTTCCACTACCGCAGTTCATCAGAGAATAAAAAAACTGGAGCACGCCGGTGTGATAGAAAGCACTATTTCTTTTTTAAATCCTAAAAAAATCGGGTTTAAAGTAGTTTCCTTTATCGGAATTTTCCTTGATCAGCCAAGCCATTATACAGATGTGGTAAAAGCTCTGAAAGAAGTAAACGAAGTGGTAGAGGCACATTATACTACAGGTAATTATTCTCTTCTGCTGAAAGTTCTCTGCAAAGACAATGATCATCTGATGCAGATCCTCAGTAAACTTCAGAAATTAAAGGGAGTGACGCGCACAGAAACTTTTATTTCTCTTGAGCAAAGTATCGCAAGACAGCTAAAGGTATAATCGATGAATATCGCAGATTATTTAGATTCCACTTATCTGAAAACACCGGAACAGTCTGGTTTTTCTGATGCGCAGACACTTGATAAAGTTTTCGAACTTGCGAAAGAAGCTGTAGATAACGGAATTTTTGCCGTAATGATAAGACCTCAATACGTTTCTGAAATTAAAAAATATCTTTCAGAAACAGATTCGGCTGTAAGGGTCGGAACCGTAATTGGTTTTCATGAAGGAACATATCTGACTGAAGAAAAAATTGCCGAAGCTGATAAAGCAATCGAAGATGGCGCAGATGAACTTGATTTTGTGATTAATTATTCAGAATATTTAAAAGGCAATAATGCTCTTGTAAAAGATGAGTTTTTAAAATGTACCAAGATTTGTCTGGATCATCAGAAGATATGCAAATGGATTATTGAGATTGCTGCGTTGACTGATGATCAGATTGCCGATTTAACTGATAAAATATCAACCTGGGCGGAAGAAAATTTCCCCGAAAATGATCTGCAGCATATCTTCGTAAAATCATCCACAGGATTTTATGAAACCCGGGACGGAAAACCCAACGGTGCCACCTTTGAAGGAATAAAAATCATGCTGGACAATGCCGGAGAACTTCCTGTAAAAGCCGCTGGTGGCGTAAGAAATCCTGAAGACGCCAAAAATATGATTCATCTCGGCGTAAAAAGAATCGGGACTTCATCGGCTTTAAGTTTGCTTACAGATGGGACTTCCTCAGAGAGTTATTAAACTTTACCTATAACAAAAAAGCTCCGGAGTTTTCTTTCTTCGGAGCTTTTTTTTGAAAAATACCGTCACTGTAATTAAAAATAAAAAACCGCTTCAAAAAATGAAACGGTTTGATTTTATCTGAAAATTTCAGTTTTAAGCTAAAACTTCTTTTACTTTGTTTGCAGCTTCTTCCAAAGTAATTGCAGAGTGAATAGGCAATCCAGCCTCGTCAATTAATTTTTTAGCTTCTACAGCGTTTGTTCCCTGTAATCTCACGATTAACGGAACCGGAAGGCTTCCCATAGCGTTGTAAGCATCTACAACACCCTGAGCAACTCTGTCACATCTCACGATACCTCCGAAGATGTTGATCAGGATAGCTTTTACGTTAGGATCTCTAAGGATAATTTCGAAAGCAGTTTTTACTCTCGCAGCATCAGCAGTACCTCCTACGTCAAGGAAGTTTGCAGGGTTACCACCAGATAATTTGATGATATCCATCGTTGCCATTGCAAGACCGGCTCCGTTTACCATACAGGCAACGTTACCGTCTAATTTTACGAAGTTAAGACCAGCTTCACCAGCCTCAACATCCAAAGGATCTTCTTCTCTTGTATCTCTCAACGCTTCAAGATCTTTGTGACGGAACAGTGAGTTACCATCCAAAGTTACCTTAGCATCTACAGCGATGATTTTGTTGTCTGAAGTTTTCAAAACCGGGTTGATTTCGAAAAGAGAAGCATCAATTCCTACATATGCATTGTATAAAGAAGTGATGAATTTTGTGAATTCTTTGAAAGCATTCCCTTCAAGACCAAGGTTGAAAGCAATTTTTCTTGCCTGGAAACCCTGAAGACCCAAAGTAGGATCAATTAATTCATTATGAATAAGATGAGGAGTCACTTCAGCAACGTGCTCAATATCCATACCACCTTCAGTAGAATATACGATGGTGTTTTTCCCTTCAGCTCTGTCTAAAAGAATAGAAACATAAAATTCTTTAGTTTCAGATTCTCCAGGATAATAAACGTCTTCTGCAACCAATACAGAGTTTACCAATTTACCTTCAGCAGAAGTTTGTGGAGTAATCAACTGCATTCCGATGATGTTTCCGGCATTTTCTTTAAGTTTATCCATGTTTGGAGAAAACTTTACACCACCACCTTTACCACGGCCACCTGCGTGAATCTGTGCTTTTACAACCCAAGCCTGAGCTCCGGTTTCAGCAGTCAATTTTTCTGCAGCTGCTACAGCTTCATCTACGTTGTTTGCAACGAAACCACGTTGGATAGCTACTCCATACTTTGATAAAATCTCTTTAGATTGATACTCGTGAAGATTCATATTATTTTTATTATTTTATTTTAATATTTAAAGGTTGACAAATTTAATAAAAATGAATAAGGAAGGAAAATAAATTATCATACTTTTAAATGATTTAATCCCTTTACAACAAAATAGACCTCATTTCATAGATAATTATTGGTATTTTCAGACAAAAAAAATAATTTTTAATTTTAATACCGTTTTCTAATCACATTCTAATACTATTCTAATGTATAGTAATACTATCGTAAAAAAGTGTTGCGTATTTTTGTGGCATCTATAATCTGCAAAATCAAAAGAATGAATTTTCAGCTGAAATTTAATGTCAACGAAAACTTATACCTGAAAGATCCCGAAAACAGTGAGATTGGAAAATCTATAGTCAAAAATGCCATCGAACTGATTTTTGAGATGGGTTTTGAGCAGTTTACCTTTAAAAAACTGGCACTGAAAATCAATTCTACAGAAGCGACGGTTTACCGCTACTTTGCATCCAAATATAAACTTCTTACGTATATTCTCAACTGGTACTGGTCTTATCTGGAATGCATTGCTGAACTTAAAACTTCGGAAATAAAAAACCCTCCCGAAAAACTGGAGAAAATTCTTGAAATCATTACACACCACAACAATTCGTGTGACGAAGTGGAAGATTATGATATCAGCAAGCTACATTTAATCGTCATTTCGGAAAGCAGTAAATCTTATCTTGTGAAAGAGGTGGACGAAATAAGTAAAGAAATGGTTTTTGATCCTTTAGAAAGTGTTTGCAGATATGTTTCCGAAATTATTTCTATGGTAAAACCAGATTTTCCTTATCCGTTATCACTGGCAAGTACACTTTTGGAAACTGCTCATGACCAGCATTTTTTCAGTGAACATCTGCCCAAACTGACTGATTATCAAAAAAAATATAAGCCTGAAACGTATGTTTTCGGTTATTTAAAATACATCACATTTAACCTTATCAAATAAGAAAAAATGGCAAGACTCACAGCAAGCGAACACAGCAAAAAATTGTTCAGCTACATTACAAAAGAAAAGAAAGATGTTACAAACATCTATTTTTACGCCATCCTCAACGGTTTGGTTTCGCTCAGTATCCCATTGGGTATACAGTCCATCATTAGTTTTGTGATGGGGGCAACGATGGTTACATCTATTTATCTGCTCATCCTTTTTGTGGTTTTGGGAACATTTTTAGTGGGACATTTCAGACTTAAAGTGCTTCAGATCATTGAAAAAATTCAGCAGAAAATATTTGTGGAATTTTCTACAGCTTTTGCCGAAAAATTACCTAAAATAAACCTCGCCGAAAACCGGAAATATTATCTCCCGGAACTTGTAAACCGTTTTTTCGATGTTCAGATTCTACAGAAAGGAATTTCAAAAATTCTTCTGGAAATTCCCACTGCCTTAATACAAATTATATTCGGAATACTGCTTCTTTCCTTCTATCATCCCTGGTTTTTAGCCTTTGGGGCTTTGGTCATCTTTCTGGTAGTCCTTATTTTTATCTACAGCATGGAAAGCGGAATAAAATCCAGCATCGAAGAAAGTGATAAAAAATACGAAACAGCAGCATGGATTGAAGACATTGCCGCATCTGTGAAGACATTCAAAATGCATTCTGCACAGGAAACGCACCTGCAGGGAATTGACAACAGAGTGGTAGAATATCTTGATCACAGAACGTCTCATTTTAAAATTCTTGTTTTTCAGTACAAAACAATCATTGCTTTTAAAGTAATCATCACGTTTGCAATTTTGGCTATCGGTACCTATCTGATGGTTAATCAGCAGCTGAACATCGGTGCCTTCATCGCAGCAGAGATTGTGGTACTTACCATCATGGCAGCGGTAGAAAAACTCATTATCAGCCTTGAAAGCTACTATGACCTCATCGCCTCATTCGCCAAACTTTCTAAGGTAACAGAGCTGAAAGAGGAGACTGAAGGAGAGATTATACTTTCGCAGAAAGACAAAGGCGTTGAAATAGAATTTAAAGATGTACAGTTTGCTTTCAGCGATACACCGGCTATTTTATCAGATCTCAATTTCAGACTGAAAGAAAACAGCCTCACCGTGATCACCGGAAAAATGGGAACAGGAAAATCTTTACTTCTCAATATGCTTTCAGGTTTTTACGAACCCAGTTCCGGGACCATACTTTTTGATAAAATTCCGCTGAAGAATTTACACAAAACAGATTTCAGAAACAGTGTAGGTCTTTATCTGGAAAACATGAAAGTGATACAGGGAACAGTTCTGGAAAATATTCTGCTGGGAAGCAAGCAAAGCAATACAGAAAGCATTCTTCACCTTTCGGAAAAACTCGGCATAGAAAGTATATCCAGCAATTTCACCAACGGTTTTGCCACAGATATCAGCGAGACAGATCCTGAAATAACTTTCAGCTCAAAAAAGAAAATCCTCCTTCTCCGTTCATTATTAGGTGATAAAAGATTAATCTTACTTGAAAATCCTCTGGCAGGAATGTCTGAAAATTTTCAGGAAAAACTGAGCGAATATCTTCGGGAACTGAAGCAGCACTGCACCATCGTTATTGTTTCACCAGATAAAAATATGATTTACAATGCAGATCAGCATATTCATCTGGAAGACGGAAGTTTAAGTATCATTTCATAAAATTAAGCACAAAATGAAATTACAGGCATACGATAAAATTTATCACATCAACAGAAAATCACGGGTAAAAAGATGGTTTTTGTTTATTCTGATTGCAGGAATTATCACTCTATTTCTCCCATGGACCCAGAATATTAAAGTGAAAGGAAATGTTTCATCACTTTACCAGTCGCAGAGACCTCAGCAGCTGAACTCTCCCATCCCCGGAAGAATTATAAAATGGAATGTAAAAAACGGCGACTACGTAAAAAAAGGTGATACACTTTTACAGCTCTCAGAGATCAAGGAAGATTACATGGATCCACTTTTGGTACAGAGAACCGAGCAGCAGGTAGATGCAAAAAGAGGCGTAAGAGATTATTACGAAGCAAAAGTGGGAACAGCAAAAAATCAGTTAGAAGCCTTAAATGCTGCGAGAGACTTAAAACTGAATCAGGTTAAAATAAAAATCATTCAGCTGAACAGTAAGCTGGTGGGTGAACAGGCAGAACTGGAGGCTGCCAAAAATGAACTCAGACTCTCCGAAGACCAGTTTCAGAGACAGAAAAAAATGTATGATGAAGGTTTGGTCTCTCTCACGCAGTTTCAGCAGAGAAGTATCTCATATCAAAATTCGATGGCAAAAAAAACTGCCTCCGAAAATAAAGTAGCCCAGACGCAGCAGGAAATTCTCAACACACAGATTGAGCAAAATGCCGTTACGCAGGATTACAACGAGAAACTGAGCAAGATTGAGGGCGAGCGGTTTCAAAGTATGGGACAGATTGAGGGAAGTGACGGCGAAATTGCCAAACTTCAGAATCAGGTTGCCAATTATAAGGCAAGACAGGGGCTATACTTCATCTTAGCGTCTCAGGATGGCCAAATTGTTCAGCTGAATAAAGCCGGAATTGGTGAAGTTTTGAAAGATGGCGAAAACATTGGAACGGTGGTTCCCACAACGGTAGATTATGCCGTGGAAATTTACATCAAACCTGTAGATTTACCCCTGATAAAAGAAGGGCAGCGGGTAATGAATATTTTTGACGGTTTCCCTGCGATTGTCTTCTCTGGCTGGCCGGATTCCAGCTACGGAACTTTTGCCGGCAAGGTAGTTGCCGTAGAAAGTAACATCAGCGCCAACGGAATGTTTAAAGCCCTAATCGTGGAAGATAAAAATGAAAAAAAATGGCCCCGTAAAATAAAAATGGGAACCGGAGTTCAGGGCATTGCCATCTTAAATGATGTACCAATCTGGTATGAGTTGTGGCGAAACATTAATGGTTTCCCGCCGGATTATTATGAGGTAACGAATGCAAAATCAGGTAAAGATGAAAAAGCAAAATAAAATTTTTGTTATCGCTTTCCTGTTGTTTTTCAGTTTAAATTCCGCTCAGGATTCATTGAAAATTTCATCAGCTGAATTTATAAATATCGTAGAAAAATATCATCCTTTAGCTTTAAAATATCAGCTTAAAAACAGATTGGCAGAACAGGAAATCACAAGAGCACGGGGTAGTTTTGATCCGGTTTTAGCAGGAAAATTAGGTGAGAAAAACATTGACGGAACAAAATATTACGAACAGAAAAATCTGGAACTCGGAATCCCCACTTGGTACGGAATTGATCTGCACGGAGGTTACAACTATCTCGACGGACAAAAACTGAATGACAGCGAAACAAAAGGCGGCTTGTATCAGTTTGGTATTACGGTTCCTTTAGCTAAGAACCTTCTGTATGATAAAAGAAGAGCGATGCTCGATCAGGCAAAGTTCGGACTGAGAATGACTGAAGCCGAACAGGCTGTTTTAACCAATGACTTGTTGCTTGAAGCCGAAAACACCTATTGGGAATGGGTTCAGAATTATGAGATTTATAAACTCAAATCTGAAATTGTTGAAATCAATAAAGACCGTTTAAAATTCACCAAAAAAACTTTTGATTTCGGGGAAAAGCCCGCGATCGACACAGTTGAAGCCCTTTCACAGCTTCAAAGTTTTGAACTTCAGCAACGGGATGCGTATTTAAGTTTCGTTAAAAGTACACAGGAGCTGCAACTTTATTTATGGAAAGACAATCAGCAGTTTTACGAATTATCAGAAATGATTTATCCATCAGACAGACTTGCTGATCATCCTGCATATTCAGATTTCGAATTTTTGATTCAGGATGTTGATTCAAGACAGATCAACTCGCATTTTTCGGTTTTGTATTACAATCAAAAGCAGAATATTCTTGAAAGTGAAAGACGTCTGAAATGGCAGAGTTTTTTGCCTAAATTAGATTTCACTTATAATTTTTTCAACAAAGAAAATTACAGTCCGGATTATCTTCCGCTTTTTGATAACAATTTTCAATACGGTTTAAAATTAGAAATCCCAATATTTCAAAGGGAAGCAAGAGCCAATTTTCAGATGGCAAAGATTAAAATCAATCAAAACGAACTCGATACTACTATTAAAATTAGAGAACTTGATGTGAAAATTGAAACCTACAAAAATGAAATCCTCAATTATCATACTCAGATTGATCTGTCCGGAAAAAATCTTCAGAACTACAGAAAACTTTTAAGTGCCGAAGAAATGAGATACAGCAACGGTGAAAGCTCGCTTTTCCTGATCAATTCCAGGGAAAATAAAGTAATTGAAGCTCAGGAAAAATTTATATCCATCAGAACAAAATTCCTGAAAAGCTTCAATAAACTGAAGTGGATGAGGGAGAATTTCACACTTTAGAATTTTAATTTGAACCATTAATTTTAATAAGTTTTTAAGATTTGTTTAGGTGAGATTCGCTTTAAGCGACCTGCTTAAACTCTATTAGATTTTCCTTAATCAATCTTACTTTTTTAGTGATTTTACTGGTTTAAATTTTAATCTCACGCAGCTTTTGCAAATTGAGCAGATAGAGATCTGCAGAATCACCTTAATCTGCGTGAGACTGTAAAAACAAAAAGTTCAGGCGAAACCTGAACTTTTTTGTGTCTTTTTTCTTTACCGTTAAATTCTATTCTTCACAAAATAAAAAATCAGCATCAACCAAGCTAAAATCATAAGCAATCCTCCAAGCGGTGTGATTGGTCCTAAAAACTTTAGATTTAAACCAAAACGATCCTGTAAGCTCAAACCATAAATGCTGAAAGAGAACAGCATCGTTCCTGCAATCATTAGGATAGAAATCCATTTTTGAGATGAGGTGTCAAATTTTAAAATATAACCTGCAATCAGTAAAAAGAATGCGGCGTACATTTGATATCTTACGCCTGTTTCAAAACTTTCCAGTCTTTCCACAGATAAAATTTTCTTTAAAGCGTGTGCTCCAAAAGCTCCTAAAATAACGGATAACATTCCGAAGGCAGCTCCGAAGACGAGGGTAATTGTTTTCATTTTTTATTATAAATTATTTTTAGCCGCTTTACTCAACTCCGATCATTACAAGTGGAATCGCGTACATTTCTTTTACTGCTTTTCCGTTGGATTCCTTCGGTTTAAACACATCTGCAACCGAATAAAAACTCAGAAGAACAAAAAGTTTTATTTCTTGATCATCCGTACCCGTAATTTTCGCCTCTTTTGTCTGACCGTCAGTATCTAAAACAAATGTTAATTTAAGTTTTAAAGTACTCTCTAAATTTTCAAAAAGTGAATGACCTGCTAACCTATCTGATAATTTTCCACGAATGATATCCTGAGAAAAAGCCTCCGGAACCGGTAGCATTGTATTTTTTGGCGGTATATATTCCTTAATATTCTCCTTTTCAACTTTTGCCAGCAGAAGTTTTAATTTTTCGATTCTTATCGGTCGATTGTCATCCAGGCATTCAAGATAAGATTTTTTCAGAGCATCAAACTCCTTTAAATATTCTTCCCGATCCGTCTCTGAAAGCTTTTTGTCTGGTGATTTTGAAACTATCACTTTGTACTTTGCATCAAGCAATCCGTAGTCTTTACCACATTCAGTTTCTAAGTCTGAATAAATCTTATCGAGTTTTTCATGTAACGTAAATCTGGTATTTTGCGCAAATAAAATTGCAGAACTAAAAACGGCAAAAGCAATAAAATATTTTTTGAAATTCATATTTAATCTATTTATTTCTCAATTTCTCCAACTCTGCAATCACCTCATGATGACTCACCGTTTTATCTTTAAAATAAGTCACAAAATGTTGCTTTTCTGCTTCCGTTGCTCCGAATTGATTTAAAATATTAAACAAATGCATTTTCATGTGACCTTTCTGAATTCCTGTTGTGACCAAAGATCTCAAAGCTCCGAAATTTTGAGCCAAACCTGAAACTGCCAAAATACTCATCAGTTCCTGAGCTGCTGGTTTTCCAAGCAAGGCTAAAGAAAATTTAACCAAAGGATGAAGATTAGTCAAACCTCCCACAACGCCTACAGAAATCGGCAAATCAATCCAGAATCTGAAAATTCCGTTGTCAATGGTGCAATGGGTTAATGAAGAATATTTTCCGTTTCTCGCAGCGTACGCATGAGCACAGGCTTCTGTGGCTCTGAAATCATTACCTGTCGCGATCACAACGGCATCCACACCGTTCATAATTCCTTTATTATGGGTTGTCGCACGGAAAGGTTCAATTTCAGCAATCGTAACGGCCTGTTTGAATTTTCTTGCAAATTCTTCGTTTGAAATTCCGCTGTCGTCTTTTAAATCTTCAATTTTACATGAAACTTCAGCTCTTACAATGCAGTCCGGAGTGAAATTGGAGAGAATATTCATTACAACCTGAAGGGAATTCTTTTCTTCCTGAGAAAAATCTTCACTTATGGCAATTTCTTGTTTCAAAGTTTTCCCGAACTGCTCCAGACACGAATTGATAAAATTTGCACCCATAGAATCCGCCGTATCAAAACTCGCTTTCAGCTGGTAATAATTCGGCATTTCCGCAGTCTTGTCGATGAGTTTTATATCTAAAATTCCACCGCCACGATTTCTCATGTTTACTGTGATGCTTTCTGTGGCTTCAAACAGTTTCTTTTTTAAATTAAAATTAAAAAAATGCTGAAGCTTATGAGATTCTACATCAATGATAAAATGGGTATGACCCAATTTTTCTGTGTTGATGATGGTTGTTTTAAAACCTCCCTTATCAATCCAGAATTTAGCAGCCTTGGAAGCCGCTGCAACCACCGAACTTTCTTCAACCGCCATCGGAAGGGCAAATAATTTTCCGTCAATCAGGAAGTTTGGGGCAATTCCGTAAGGCATATAGAAATTTGAAATCGTGTTTTCAGAAAACTCGTCGTGAAGTTTCTGAAGATCAGTATTTCCGTTCCAGTATTGGTTTAATATATTCTGATATTCTGTATTTCCGTCAAGATATTCGGCAACGAGCCAATCGATTTTCCCTTGTTTTGTCAATTTAGAAAAACCTTCAACAGGTTTGTGATTCATAATAAAATGTTTATTTTTCAATGACTAAAATCATAGGTTTACGATTTCACTCATAAAATTAATGTGTGTAAAGATAGTAAATTTGTTAGTCTAAAATGTGGATAAGTTCGACGTAAAACGGTTGATATTTATCAATTTTGGACTTACTTTTGAAGGTGAAATTAAACTGAAAAAGTTTTACCAAAAAGTTACAATAGCTTTAAGTTTAAATTATTGAGAATAGAAGTTCACAAAATGATATTATTATTTTTGATATAGAATTCCTAAAAGCTTTTTTAAAAAAATTAGTTTGAATTTTTCTGAACAACTTCACAAAAATCAAAGACTTTCAAAAACTTATCTGAACTTTAAAACAGCATTAATCAAGCTTAATCTAAAATAGCTTTTGTGACTTTTGTGGTTAAATAAAATTTGCAGACAAATGAATTTCGACAGAGTAAAAGAAAAACTGGAAATACTGGCTGATGCTGCGAAATATGATGTTTCATGTTCATCAAGCGGTGGCTCACGAAAAAATAAAACTGGCGGCCTGGGCGACAGCTCTGCAAGTGGGATTTGCCATACCTATACCGAAGACGGCCGATGTGTTTCTCTGCTTAAAATTCTGCTGACCAATCACTGTATTTACGATTGTGCCTACTGCGTTTCCCGAAGTTCAAATGATATCAAAAGAGCAGCTTTTACGGTAGAAGAAGTGGTTGATTTAACCATTAATTTCTACCGCAGAAATTACATTGAAGGTTTATTTTTAAGTTCAGGAATTTTTAAAAATGCCGATACGACGATGGAAAGATTGGTACGTGTTGCAAAAAAACTTCGTTTGGAGGAAAATTTTAACGGTTATATTCATTTAAAATCAATTCCCGGAGCAAGTGACGAACTGATGAAAGAAGCAGCACTGTATGCAGACCGGTTGTCTATCAACATTGAAATTCCCACAGAAAGCGGTTTAAAATTGCTGGCTCCTGAGAAAAACCGTGAAGATATGCTGAACCCTATGAAGTATATTCAGGGTGGAATTACTCAGTATAAAGAAGAAAAGAAAATTTTCAGAAAAGTTCCGAAATTTGCTCCGGCAGGTCAGTCTACGCAGATGATTGTGGGCGCTACGAATGAAAATGATTTGCAGATTATCAAAGTTGCTGATCATTTCTATAAAAATTACAGTTTAAAAAGAGTGTACTATTCCGGTTACGTTCCAGTTTTGGAGGACAACAGATTGCCGGCTTTAACGACAGCAGTTCCCATGCTTAGGGAAAACCGTTTGTATCAGTCGGATTGGTTGATGCGTTTCTACGGATTTAAAGCTGATGAAATCTTAGATCCGCACATGCCGTTTCTTGATTTGGAAGTTGACCCTAAACTGAGTTGGGCACTGAGACATCTTGATCAGTTTCCTGTCAATCTTCAGACCGCTGATTATCAAATGATTCTCAGAATTCCTGGAATCGGAGTAAAAACGGCAAAGAAAATTATTTCAGCAAGGCATTTTCAGGTTTTGACGATTGAGAATTTACAGAAATTAGGAGCAGCTGTAAACCGTGCGAAATATTTTATAGATTTTAATGCCGGAAATATTTTCCTGAGACATTTAACAGATTTGAATTTAAAAAAACTGTTGGTTGGCGGAAGCACTTCTAAATTTCAGGATCAATTTTCGAAGCAGTTGACGTTGTTTTAATTATGAAAACTCAAAAGGCATCAAAATACGATGAGCAGAAAAATAGAGAGATTGACGAAGCTGTCTCCAGATTCTCTCAACATTTAATGTCAAACTCTAAGTGGAGTCGATTGATAAATGACTTTGTGGAAAACGCTGATTACTTCAAGAAAATTCAATTCAAAAAAGTTCAAAATAATATTATCGGAGAATTATTCATCAATGAAAAAAGTACTTTTGAATTTGATTATTGGCAGAACGGATTTGAAGGAAATAATTCTTTAGGTGGCTGGCTTGAATACAGAGAAATTGAATATTTGATTTTTCCAAAAATTGTCAGTTCTGAAAACGATATTCAAGATTTAAATCAAATAAAATCAATTATCAAAAAAAACGGACAGTTTGATATAGAAATCAATCACGTTGAATTAAAATTGATTTGTTATAAAATTTAAAATAAAAAGATTTTTTTCCCGCATTATTTCTAAAGACAAACATTGCCTTTGTCATCCTGAAAGGATCTCAATCTGTAAATAAAATCATTTCTCTAGTACTATGCTTAGATGCTTTCAGCATGACAAACTGATGAAAAATACTTTAAAATTATTATATTTTTCAAATTATCCCATTTCCAAATTTTCAAATTAAAGATAATGACCACCCTCCTCTACGACGGCAGTTTCGACGGACTTTTCACAGCAATATTCGAGATTTTTGAATATAAATTTAAAGACGTGGAAATCGTAAGCAAAGAAAGATTTCATCAGGAAAATATTTTTGCAGAAATTCATGAGGTGATTACTCAGGAGCAAAAATCTGAAAGGGTGTTGGTTAAAGTGGAAGAGAACATCGGCAAATCTGGAATCCATGATTTATTGAGAGTTTTCTTGTCGGAGGAGGCAGATTTGGAACAGGTGATTTTATCTGCAGTTCGGCAATCGATTCAGTATCCAAAAGAAAATATTCTTCAGAATTATGCACATCCCGATATTTTGAGAATCGCCAAAATCTGTAAATCGGTAAGGAGAGAAAGACATCGGATGACCGCTTTTGTTAGATTCGAAAAAATGCAGGATGAAGTTTTTTTTGCGAAAATAGATCCGGATTTTAATGTTTTACCTTTAATCAGAAATCATTTTAAAAACCGTTATCAGGACCAGAAATGGATGATCTATGATTTAAAACGCAATTACGGACTTCTGTATGATCTGGAAAGCTGCGAATTCTTTTATCCTGATGAGAAAATTAACTTACAAAAGTATCAGGAGAAGTTCCACGATGAAGAAAATCAATACCAAAAACTGTGGCAACGGTATTTTTTTAAAACCAACATTGTGGAAAGAAAAAATCTAAAACTGCATATTCAGCATGTACCAAAAAGGTACTGGAAATATTTGACTGAAAAGCATTAATTTCCGCACAGATCTCACAGATTTCTGCACATTATTTTAAAATTTTTTAAAATAATCCAACCGTAAATGACCGAAATTCGTAAGACCGCTTTAATAATTCAAACTTAAACCATCTGAAAATTCCCTCATTATTCCGCTCCACTTGCCTCTTTCTGCTTTAAAACCGGCGCTTTTAACTTGTCTCTTGTGACTTTTAACCTGGCTCTTTTTTACTTTTAACTTGGCTCTTTTTCCTTTTAACCTGGCTCTTTTTCCTTTTTACCAGTCTCTTGATAAAAAGCAGGATACCAAAGGATGAAAAGTATTAAGAAGATACTGCTGTTATCTGAACTTGTTTTTGTAAATTTGTGTTTGAAATTTTTTATTAAATGAAAGAAAGTGCTGTAAAAAAAATTGCAGTTCTTACCTCAGGAGGTGACTCTCCGGGGATGAACGCAGCATTAAGAGCAGTAGTGAGAACTGCAAACTATTATAAAATTGAATGCTATGGAGTGCGGGAAGGCTACAATGGTCTTATTCATAACGATTTCCTTAAAATGGGACCCCGTTCTGTAAAAAATATAATCAACCAGGGTGGAACTATCCTAAAATCTGCCCGTTCAAAAGAGTTTATGACCAAAGAAGGCCGCCAGAAGGCCTATGACAATTGCGTGCAGCACGGGATTGAGGCTTTGGTATGCATCGGCGGCGACGGAACTTTCACAGGAGCAAAAATCTTCAACGAAGAATTCGGCATCAGAACCATCGGAGTTCCGGGAACTATTGATAATGATATTTTCGGGACAGATAATACGATTGGTTACGACACTGCATTAAATACCGCAATGGACGCGATTGATAAAATCCGTGATACAGCAACATCACACAACAGGGTTTTCTTTGTGGAGGTAATGGGACGTGATGCAGGATTTATCGCCTTAAACAGCGGTCTTGCAACAGGGGCTTTAGACATTCTTATCCCTGAAAAGAAAGACAGTATGGAAGATCTTTTTGCCAACTTCAGAAAGGCCGAAAAGACAGGTAAAGCTTCCAGTATTGTAGTAGTGGCTGAAGGTGAAGAGCTCGCCAATATCTACGAACTTGCAGAGCAGACCAAAAAAGAATTTCCGGATTATGATATCCGTGTGGCGATTTTGGGTCACATACAGAGAGGTGGCTCGCCAAGCTGTGCAGACAGGGTTTTGGCAAGCAGACTTGGTTTCGGCGCGGTGGTAGGTTTAATGGAAGGTCAGACGAATGTAATGGCAGGAATGCGTTCCAACGACATCGTGTACACACCTATCGAAGAAGCTATTAAAAAACACAACGAAATTAATAAAGATCTTTTGTTAATTTCAGAAATCTTATCAATCTAATATTCTAAATAATTAATTAAATCAACACAATTATGTCAACAATCAAAGTAGGTATTAACGGATTTGGTAGAATCGGTCGTCTTGTTTTCAGAGCAATGACTGAAAGAGACAATATCGAAGTCGTTGGTATCAATGACCTTATCAATGCAGAATACATGGCTTATATGCTGAAATATGATTCTGTACACGGTATTTTCCAGGGAGAAGTTTCTGTAGACGGAAATGACCTTGTAGTAAACGGAAAAAAAATCAGAGTAACGGCTGAAAAAGACCCTAGCAACCTAAAATGGGACGAAATCGGTGCTGACTACGTAGTAGAATCAACCGGTTTATTTTTAGATAAAGAAAGTGCTGCGAAACACCTTGCAGCAGGCGCTAAGAAAGTGATTCTTTCTGCTCCTTCAAAAGACGATACACCAATGTTTGTAATGGGTGTAAACCACAAGGAACTTACTGATGATGTAAAAATCTTATCAAACGCATCTTGTACTACCAACTGTTTAGCTCCTTTGGCAAAAGTAATCCACGATAACTTCGGGATTGTAGAAGGTTTGATGACTACTGTACACGCTACAACAGCTACTCAGAAAACAGTTGACGGGCCTTCAATGAAAGACTGGAGAGGTGGTAGAGCTGCTTTAAACAACATCATCCCTTCTTCTACAGGTGCTGCTAAAGCAGTAGGTAAAGTAATCCCTTCTTTGAACGGAAAACTGACAGGTATGTCTTTCAGAGTACCAACTGTAGACGTTTCTGTAGTAGATCTAACGGTAAGACTTGAAAAAGGTGCTTCTTACGACGAAATCTGTGCAGTTATTAAAGCTGCTTCTGAAGGTGAATTGAAAGGTATTCTCGGTTACACTGAAGATGCTGTGGTTTCTCAGGATTTCATCGGTGATAAAAGAACTTCAATTTTCGATAAAGATGCTGGTATTTCACTTTCTCCAAACTTTGTAAAGCTTGTTTCATGGTATGACAATGAGATGGGTTATTCAAACAAATTGGTAGATATGTTGATCCACGCTTCTTCTTTATAATTGATAAAAGATAACCGATACATAATAAAACCTTCCTTGTGGGAGGTTTTTTTTGTGCATAAAAAAAACCACTTATCTGTTTGAAAGTGGCTCAACTGAAGGGTTTCTTCTTCTTTCTTTTCATCACCGGTGCTATTACCTTCCCGTTTTAAAGCTTTATGAGATACAATATAAACTTTAAAACTAAGTCCATCATCAAGATAGAGTTTTCATGATTATCGTTATACAAAAGTTGGAAATTATTTAATATAAAAAAATACCACTTTTGGGGTATTTTTAACAAATTTTAAGTATTTTAGATTAAAATCTTACGAATGGAAAATCCTGAGGATAAACATCTGCTGTCGGAAATTTGGGAAAGATTCGCTGTACCTAATCAAACTAAAGCACCCGAAAAGCCTTTTATAGAAAAGATTATCGGCGAAATGTTTTCCATTGGGAATTTTTATTATTATGTGATTAATTTCGCAGACTCCACAATTTCTCATCATCACAAAAATATTCTCAAGATACATGGGCTTTCAGAATTGCCTTTACACCTGAGCGAAATACTCAGTCTTATTCATCCTGATGATATTTCGTTCGTTTTAAAAGCAGAAAATATTGTTGTTGATAAAATCAAACAGATTGGTGTTGAGCACCAGCTTTTACTTAAGCCAAGCTACTGTTTCAGGATGAAAACCAAAAAAGGAAAATATGAATTATTTCATCATCAGGCGATTCACACGTTGATGGACGAAAGCAACCGTCTCTATCAGGCGATTAACATCCACACCAATATTCAGCATATAACACCACAAAACCCGTACACCGTTTTAATTACAGGAATAAGCCCGAGAAAAGATTTTCATCAGTTTACGGTGCAGCCTGTTGAAGATAAAGACGCTCTTAATATTCCCAAATTAACCAGCAGAGAAACGGAAATTTTAGTTTTAATCGCCAAAGGATATTCCGGAGCAGAGATTTCAAAAATGCTGATTCTATCTGAACATACCATCCGCACCCACAGAAAAAACATCCTGCGGAAAACAGAATCAAGAAACTGTAAAGAGCTGATTAAAAAAGCATTTGAATGGGGAATGATTTGAAATGGGTAATGGGCAATTTTATAATTTATAAATGATAATTGATGATTGATGATTGATGATATTAAATTTTAAATCTTGAATCTTGAATCTCAAATCACCTGACAAATCTCACGAAGGCTCTCGTTAAAAAATTCCTTAACTTTATCCTGAATGGAAAAGCAGATTTTACAGCCGAGATATAAAGATTCCAAACATTTTAAGGACTTCTGGAAAACAGGAAACGGGAAACAACTGACTGATTTTTCCGGAGCTGAACTCAGCTTTAAAGATTTTGCTCAATTTTCAAAATATTTTTATCATGTTGATGAAATCGGCGATCAGGTGGTGAGAGAAGTTTATCTTAAAAAAAGCTATCCCGAAGCTTCTCGAGAAATTGAAAGTTACATCAGAGATGGCGTTTCAGAAAATGATGCAGTTCCCGAAAGTGTAAAAAAACTTTTCCGGCAAACCCAAGCCCTACCCGATTGGCTGGATTTGAATTTAATAAAGAAAGGTGCCGAACTCTGCATGAGAGCCAATCTTGATTCTTTGATTTCGCTCAGAGATTACTGCCTTATCGGCGGCTATGATTATGCTTACCTCAACAAACCTCTAATTGCCACGGAAGCCCTCAAAAAAGGTGCTGTAAAAAGACTTTCAGAAACACTGGATTTTTGGGTGAATGTTACCCGGTACGACGCTTTGGAAGTTCATAAAAAAGGGTATGAATTTGCCATTAAAACCAGATTAATACATTCCTACGCAAGACTTTCAATCAGGAAACATTATAAAAACTGGGACACAGAAAACTGGGGCGAACCCATCAATTCCTGGGATATGATGGCAACCTATATCGGTTTCAGTCTGGTTTTTATGCACAGTCTCAAAAAATTAGGAAATACTATTTCTGAAGAGGAAGAAAAAGGTCATTTTCACCTCTGGAAATACGTCGGGTATCTGTTGGGAATTCCCGTTGAACTTCTTCCGAACAACAAAAAACAGGCGACAGAGTATTTTTATCTGTGGACCTCCGTTCAGCCATCTTCAGACAAAGATTCGGTTTTGCTGGCTCACTCTCTGTTGAATGAATCTTTGGAAAATCCGATTTTAAAATATGAATTTCAGAGAAAAAATCTGAGATACCTGCACATTTGCTGTACATGGTATCTATTAGGTGAAGACGTTTGCAAAAGACTAAAGATTCCCGAAGTGCCTTTCAGAAAAGGGTTTCCGGTGACGAAGAAAATACTCAACAAAATCTATGATTCTACTGTGAGCCGAGAAGCGAGAATTAAAAAAGGAAATAAAGATCAGATGAAAGTTTTGGAGGATTATTTGAACATAACCCAGAATTCAAATTTTCACTAATTTTTTCAGGAGCTTAATCCCGCTTTCTGCTATATCTTTTTCACCAGCGCATTTTTTCAAAGCCAATCCAGAAAAAGGATGCCGCGACAATCGGGGCTAGTTACCAATGCCTTTTCAGGAACAAAGTATTACACTTAAACAAATGGTACCAACATGAAAGATGAGTCAGAAAAAGTTTGATTGGGTTTTAAAATTTTATCATTTTTTTAACGCTAAAAACAATTTTCAGAAACAAAATATATTAGCTTTTAAACTTAAAATTATGTAATTTTGATAAATTATTTTAATACGATATGAGCAACATAGATGATAAGAAAAAAGCACTGGCGCTGGTGCTTGATAAATTAGATAAAACATACGGAAAAGGAACTGTAATGACGTTGGGAGACAGTGCAATAGACACTACCATCGAAGTTATTCCTTCCGGATCATTAGGTTTAGACATCGCTTTGGGCGTTGGCGGATATCCAAGAGGAAGAATTATTGAAATCTACGGACCTGAATCTTCAGGTAAAACAACCTTAACTTTACACGCCATCGCAGAAGCTCAAAAAGCTGGCGGAATAGCAGCATTTATCGATGCCGAGCATGCTTTCGACAGAGGCTATGCTGGGAAACTGGGAATCGATCTTGAAAACCTGATTATTTCTCAGCCGGACAACGGTGAGCAGGCTTTGGAAATTGCCGATAACTTAATCCGTTCTGGTGCAATCGACATTGTAGTAATTGACTCAGTAGCTGCATTGACCCCAAAAGCGGAAATTGAAGGCGAAATGGGTGATTCTAAAATGGGTCTTCATGCAAGATTGATGTCTCAGGCTTTGAGAAAATTAACAGCAACAATTTCCAGAACAAAATGTACCGTAATTTTCATCAACCAGTTGAGAGAAAAAATCGGTGTAATGTTCGGAAATCCTGAAACCACAACAGGTGGTAACGCTTTGAAATTTTACGCTTCTGTAAGAGTAGACATCAGAAAAGCATCTGCACCGATTAAAAATGGCGACGAAGCTGTTGGTAGCCGTGTGAAAGTGAAAATTGTGAAAAACAAAGTAGCTCCACCTTTCAAAATGGCAGAATTTGACATTATGTATGGTGAAGGCGTTTCAAAAACTGGAGAGATCCTGGATACTGCAGTAGATATGGGAATTGTGAAGAAAAGCGGTTCTTGGTTCAGCTACGGTGAGACTAAGCTTGGTCAGGGTCGTGACGGTGTGAGAGATTTGTTGAAAGACAATCCGGAACTTGCTGAAGAGCTTGAAAACAAAGTAAAAGAAGAGATCATCAACAAGAAAAACTAATTTGTTGATTTGAAATACAGAAGGCAGCTGAGAGGCTGTCTTTTTTGTTTTTAAACAAAACCTCTTATTCAGGATAAAAATGCCAATCTGTCACTTTCTCTTCAATGGTATTTCTTTTGAGAACTTAAAATCAAATTTAAAAATCCCTAAAAATGACAAAAGGAAATATTAATGTTTCGGTGGAAAATATTTTTCCGTTGATTAAGAAATTTTTGTACAGCGACCACGAAATATTTTTGAGAGAATTAATTTCAAATGCAACAGACGCTACCCTAAAACTAAAACATCTCACCACCATTGGTGAAGCCAAAGTAGAATACGGAAATCCGAAAATCGAGGTGAAAATCGATAAGGAAAACAAAAAACTTCACATCATCGATCAGGGTTTGGGAATGACAGCCGAAGAAGTAGAAAAATACATCAATCAGGTTGCTTTTTCCGGAGCTGAAGAATTCTTAGATAAATACAAAGATTCTGCAAAAGACTCAGGAATTATCGGGCACTTTGGTTTGGGCTTCTACTCCGCTTTTATGGTGGCAGAAAAAGTAGAAATCCTCGCTAAATCTTATCGTGAAGAGAATCCAGCAGTTCGATGGATTTGCGACGGAAGTCCGGAGTTTTCGTTAGAAGAAACAACAGATAAAACCGACAGAGGGACGGAAATCATCCTTCATATAGCAGAAGATTCTTTAGAATTTTTGGAAGAAAGCAGAATCCGTGAACTGTTGACTAAATACAACAAATTCATGCCCGTTCCCATTAAATTCGGAACAAAAACAGAAACGCTTCCTTTACCGGAAGACGCCGCAGAAGATGCGGTTGCAGAAACAGTTGAGGTTGATAATATAATCAACAATCCTACTCCGGCGTGGACGAAAGCTCCAAGTGAATTAAAAGATGAAGATTACAAAGCGTTCTATCACGAATTATATCCAATGCAGTTTGAGGAGCCTTTGTTCAACATCCATTTGAACGTAGATTATCCGTTCAACCTTACGGGTGTTTTGTATTTCCCAAAGCTGGCGAACAATTTAAATATCGAAAAAGATAAAATTCAGCTCTATCAAAATCAGGTTTTTGTTACTGATGAGGTAAAAGGCATTGTTCCCGACTTTTTGATGCTTTTGAGAGGAGTGATCGATTCTCCGGATATTCCGCTGAACGTTTCGCGTTCTTACCTTCAGGCTGATGGTGCCGTAAAGAAAATTTCTTCTTACATTACCAAAAAAGTGGGCGACAAAATGGCGTCTTTAATCAATGAAAACCGTGAAGATTACGAGAAAAAATGGAACGATATTAAAATCGTCATCGAATACGGAATGATTTCCGAGGATAAATTCTTCGAAAAATCTGACAAATTTGCATTGTATCCAACAACAGACGGTAAATTTTTCCTTTGGAATGAACTGGAAGAAAAATTTAAGTTAAATCAAACGGACAAAGACGGAAATTTAGTCCTTCTTTACGCTACAAACGCCGATGAACAGCACTCTTATATTCAGTCTGCAAAAGATAAAGGTTACGAAGTTTTATTGCTCGACTCGCCAATTGTTCCGCATTTAATTCAGAAACTGGAAAGTTCTAAAGAGAAAATTTCCTTCGTAAGAGTAGATGCAGACCACATCAATAATTTGATTAAAAAAGACGAACCGGCGATTTCAAAACTCAATGAAACCGAAAAAGAATCATTGAAGAAAAACATTGAAGAGTCTGTTAATGACAAAAAATTCACCGTTCAGCTTGAAGATTTAGACAGCAGTGATGCACCTTTCACGATTACTCAGCCAGAATTCATGCGCAGAATGAAAGATATGCAGGCAACCGGCGGTGGCGGAATGTTCGCAATGGGCGGTTTCCCGGAAATGTATAATCTGGTCGTGAATTCAAACAGCGACTTTGCTGCAAAAATTTTAGCCAATGAAAATGCTGAAGAAAAAAACAATCAAATTAAACACGCTTTAGATCTGGCGAAATTATCTCAGAATTTACTGAAAGGAAAAGAGCTTACAGACTTTATTCAAAGAAGTTATAAGCAGTTGGAGAAATAGTTTTTTCCACTAACCCTAAACCTTCAAGGTTTTTGAAATCTTTAAGGTTCAAAATACAATAGATTATCGGCGTAGTAGTTAACTTCGCCGATTTTTTTCTGCTGAAAACCTACTCATCAAAGATTACTCATTGCTCATTACTTATTACTCATATTTAGAAGCTTTTTCCCGCTATCCACTATATCTTATTTGCGCCGGCCTCCACTTCGTTGCGTCCACCACAAAAAAGGATGCCGTTTCTATCGGGGCTAGGGAAGCGAGCTCCGGGGAATATTTATTTCCAAAAACAAAAAATTTCCAGCCAAAAGCCCCCAACATTCATTACTGAAAGAATAAAGCTGAAAGCAAATCATTATCCGCTATAAAGCGACTGCCGACCGCCGTCTAAAGTTCCTCCAAAGGATTCCAAAACAACTCTCTGAAATTCTTAATCCTGAAATTCTCCACCTCAATTCCTTCAGCTTCCAGCCTTTCCTGAAATTCCGGAACCGACAAAGTTCCCGAGCTCGAAATTACCCGATGCGCCGGAACATCCTTCGGACAGCCACCCATCGCTTTGCCGACATGACGGGAATGATTCGGAAAGCCAACTACCTTTGCAATTGCGCCATAAGAAGAAACTCTCCCTTGTGGAATCAGTTTGGTGATTTCCCAGACCTGTTTTTTGAAAAGTTCGTTCATTTTTTAAGTTTAAAACGTGTATCAAAAGTAAGAAATATATAATCGTTCTTTTTTTCTCTATACCCTAACCCTGTCAAGGTTAATCTGCACACCAAAAATAACCTTGACAAGGTTTATCAAAAAACTTTTTTATGTTTGATTCTTAACACATCCAGCTTTATCAGTGTTAATTGAGCGAAGATACCCCTGACAAAGGTTTGAGACTGAAACATTTGTATTTTATAAGGAGAAGAACTTTATAAAATATCTTCAATTAAGGTTTAACAAAAAATTACGATTTTTAGTACCACAAAGGCATCATTGTTGCATTTTGAAGCATTGAAATAAATAATAATATCATGTCAAATTTTAAAGGAAAAACAATAATCGTTACCGGTGCTGCAATGGGATTAGGATTAGCGGCAGCTGATTCTTTAGCCGCAAAAGGCGCTGATTTAACTTTGGTGGATTTCAATGCCGAAGCTCTTGGAAAAGCAAAAACAGAATTGGAAACAAAATACCCTGGAAGCAAATTTTTAACAGTGACAGCCGATGTCTCGGTAGAAGAAAATGTAAAAAATTACGTTGAACAAACCGTAAAAGAATTCGGAAAAGTTGACGGACTGTACAACAACGCAGGAATCGAAGGAAAACAGGCATCTCTGGTAGACTATGACATTAATGTATTTAAAAAAGTAATCGATATCAATCTCTTAGGAGTTTACTACGGAATGAAATATGTAATTCCGGAAATGCAGAAAAACGGTGGCGGAAAAATCGTCAACGTGGCCTCTGTGGGCGGAATCAGAGGAGTTTTAAACCAGACGGCATACGTTGCAACGAAACACGCTGTTGCAGGAATGACAAAAAATGCCGCTTTGGAATATGGTAAAGACAATATCTTAACGAATGCCATTGCTCCCGGAGCGATTTTAACGCCGATGGTTGCAGAAGCTTTCAATCAGGTAAATCCTGCAGACCCCAAAGCGGCTGAAAAAGAATATGCATCAAGAAATCCCACCAGAAAATTAGGCGACCCGAAACATGTCGGAAATTTAGTTGCATATCTTTTAAGTGATGAAAACGGATATGTTTCAGGCCAGGTAATAGCGATTGATGGCGGAGAATCTAATATGTACGGAAACCCCTGATCATGGGTAATAAGTGATGGGTAATTAGCAATTAGCAATTAGCAATTAGCAATTAGCAATTAGCAATTAGCAATTAGCAATTAGCAATTAGCAAAATTAGTTGTTTGAGTATTCAGTCAATTAATTTTATTTTTTTTAAAATTGTCTTCATTTTTGAGGACAATTTTTGTTTTAAAAAATGCTCAAACTTCCAACATCCAACATCCATCTCCCATCTTCCAGCTCCCACCTTCCAAAACTGCACATTTTTTGATTTTATTTAATCAATCTAAAAAAGTTTCTTCCCATGAAAAAGTCTGTTTTTAAATTTTTAAATAAGATCAACAAGAAAATTTTACCGAAACTGAGTGATAAAGATCCATTGAAACTGACGAAGTTTCAGAAAGGAATTTTGGCGTACAGATACTTTGTGCTGATTAATTCTATGGACTGATTTTTTTATGTCTCACGCTGATTTTACTGATTAGCAGATTTTACGAGTTTATTAAAAACTTCATGTTTAAAAATCTGCGCTTTCGGCTAAATTTGCGAGAGAAAAACTATCTAATTTTCGCAATTCCCTTTCTGCAAAGCTCGTACAGCGGTTTTTCAATCAAAAGATAGATGATAATCGAGCAAATCCAAAGCAAAACAAAATTTTTATCCGGAAGATAAAAGTACGTTTTCAGTTTCATATTAAAATAACTGAGGTGAATCAGATAAAACACAAACGAAGCATGTCCCAGCAAAATAAAAAATTTGTTGGAAAGCACTTTTGAAATCCATGTTTTTTCAGTCATCAATCCCCAGAAGAAAACAATAATTCCAACCGGTAAAAACAATTCATGAATTACTCTTCCCTCCCAACGTTCAACACCGTGCACAAAATTATTTCTGGCAAAAAACCGGATGGCAAAAATTAAAAACACAATTGAAATTCCGCCCCAAAGTGTCGGTTTTTTAATTTTATTTAAAAACTGAATTCCGCTTTCCTTTTTCATTAAATAAGCAAGCAACATTCCGAAGAAAAACTCCAGGCTTCGTCCGAAAAATGTGCTTCCTACCATAAATTTTAAAGGATACAGAAAGCCTTTCGGGTTCCCATTCAGTTCTTTCAGACCATATCCAATCCCCCATCCCAAAAGGAAAAATCCGATTAAAAATAAGATGCAGTATATCCAGCTTTTCTTTAACAGTAAAAAAAGTAGAGGCGACAACAGATAAAAGAAAAACTCCACAGTAAGCGACCATGCCTGCACAATTCCCGAAACGGAATAGCTGTCAAAAAGTGAATAAAAAAGTGAATACTGCAGAAAGTACGTTTTTACATCTTTAGAATAAGAAGTATCAAGAAAAAATGCACTCAGCAAAATCCAGTATAACGGAAAAATTCTTGCAATCCGCAGCAGAATATATTTTAAATAAGATTTTCCGGATTCTAAAGGTTTCTCTTCATACCGGTAAGCCAAAAGAAATCCACTCAACACAAAAAATATGGTAACGCCGATATGCCATTCACTGATGAAACGCATCACTTCAAAAGGAAGATCATTTCGCCAGTATTTTCTGTTGTGATATACAAAAACCATGATGGCGGCAATGGCGCGCATTCCCGTTAGAGCATCAAACTTATTTTTCTGAAGAGTTTCCAAAAGTTTTAAAACAATAAAAGGCTTATTGCTAAGCCTTTTAATTATAGTTAAATTTAATTCTAAAATTAATTTTCCAAAATGTAAGAGAACATTAATGGTGCACAGATCGTTGCATCACTTTCAACGATAAATTTCGGAGTTGTGATATCCAGTTTTCCCCAGGTGATTTTCTCATTCGGAACTGCTCCTGAATAAGAACCGTAAGAAGTAGTAGAATCTGAAATCTGACAGAAATAAGACCAGAACGGAATATCATGCATTTCCATATCCTGATACAGCATCGGAACCACACAAATTGGAAAATCTCCCGCGATACCTCCGCCAATCTGGAAGAAACCAACACCTTTTCCTGCGGAATTTTTTGTGTACCAGTCTGCTAAGTACGTCATATATTCGATACCGGATTTCATTGTTGTAGCCGTCAGTTCGCCTTTGATACAGTAAGAAGCGAAAATATTACCCATGGTAGAGTCTTCCCATCCCGGAACCACAATCGGCAAATTAGCTTCCGCAGCAGCGATCATCCATGAATTTTCTCTTGGAATTTCATAATACTGCTCCAGAACACCTGAAAGAATCATTTTGTACATAAATTCATGCGGAAAATATCTTTCACCCTTAGCTTCAGCATCTTTCCAGATTTCTACGATGTGCTTCTGCAATCTTCTGAAAGCCTCCTCTTCAGGAATGCACGTATCAGTAACTCTGTTTAAGCCCCTTTCCAAAAGATCCCATTCATCCTGAGCCGTCAGATCTCTGTAGTGAGGCACTCTTTCGTAGTGAGAATGCGCCACAAGGTTCATCAGATCTTCTTCAAGATTCGCACCGGTACAAGAGATAAAATCTAATTTTCCCTGACGGATCATTTCAGCCAAAATCTTTCCTAATTCAGCCGTAGACATTGCTCCAGCCAAAGTAATCATCATTTTTCCACCGTCCTTAAGGTGTGCCACATATCCTTTTGATGCGTCTACCAAAGCCGCAGCATTGAAATGCAGATAATATTTTTCGATAAACTCAGTAATCGGTTTGCTCATTATTTTTAATTTTTGCAAAGATAAAACTTAAAAACGGAAAGTTGCGGCAGCACTTAAAGAAAGTCGTGTTAAACCTTCTTTTTGGTCGTCAGGAAAGTTTACAGTCGTTCCACTGTATTTCATTTTACTTAATGTTCCACCTGTAAGACCTATCCTCGGACCAATAAAAACATGATTACTTACCGCGTACTGATAGCTGAAATTAATATCTGCACCAAAACTCGATCCTGTACCTTTAACGTTTCCGGTTTTTGTAGTATAAGTGATGACACCCAGTGCAACATCGTAAAAAAATTTGTGTTTTGTATCTTCCTTAAAATTGGAAAGCATATAAGAGGCACCGATAAAACTCATATTATCCTTCGTGCTGACAGCACCTGTAACAAACTGACCGTTTGTGTCCTGAACTGTGATTCTCCCATCGCTTGATGCAAAGTAACCCGAGTATTTCAAACCTATTCCACCGTTTCGATTTAAAAGATAATAAGCTCCCAGGCTTACATCAACTCCGTTTTTTAATCCTTTAATGTAATTTCTTGTTTCATTGTTAATCCCGGCAGGCATTTTTGCCAGACGCCATCCGTAACCTACCGATGGTATTATCGCCACTTTTGGAGTTTGTTGAGTTATAGTTTCCTGAGCCGAAAATAGGAAGGGTATAGCAGAAACTGCCAACAACATTAGTTTTTTGATCATTTTAATAAATTTTTCGCAAAAATACTGTTTTTCAAAATGCGGAGACTTAAAATTTAAATCTTCTGTTCTCTTTTTTGTCCGAAAGTTTCTTTTTAGTATCCAGTCTCTTCTCAACCTTTGCCTTTGACGGTTTTGTTTTATATCGGGTCTTGGGAATAACTACAGAATCATTTACAATTTCAAGAATTTTTTCAATCGCAATTTTCCTGTTCTGAAGCTGCGTTCGGCTTTCTGAAACCGTTAACTGCAAAATTCCCTCAGAATTAATCCTGTTCCTGAGTTTATTCTGAATTAAATCTTTCTGAAAATCATTAAAAAAATCAGATTCTTCTACATTCCACATCACAGTGACGGCAGTTTCCACTTTATTCACGTTCTGTCCGCCTGCGCCGCTGCTGCGGGAAGTTTTAAAGCTGAGTTCTTTGCTGAAGTCTTTCATAAGATGATGGGTGTTGGATGTTGGGAGATGGAAGATGGTGATGGAAGATGGAGTTTTAAATTCCGCTGATCAAATTTAATAATTCTTTCCGATTGACCTTTCCATTCGGCGTTCTGGGGATTTTCTCCACAAAAATAATATCTTTTGGCTTATGAAAACTTTTTTCGAATTTGAGATTTGAGATTTGAGATTTAAATTTTCGACTGCGCTCAGACTGACTATCTTTTGAACAGTCAATATCTTCTATTACTAGGGTGAGCTTTTGACCCAATACTTCATCCTTCAAACCTAAAAACACCACTTCATTTGAGATTTCTTTTTTCACCAAAGCTTCCAGTTCTTCAGGAAATATTTTTGCACCACCAGAATTAATCACATGATCAATCCGCCCCAAAAATCTGAATCTATTCTCATGTCTAATTTCTACCAAATCATTCGTCTGAAGAATCTGATCATTGAGTTTGGGTGCAGAAATTTTGAGACAACCGCGTTCATCAACAGAAATTTCGATCCCTTCGAAAGAAGTAAACCACTCCTGAGAATTTGGATAAATTTCTTTCAAAGCAATATGAGAAAGTGTTTCAGACATTCCATAAGTCTCAAAAATTTGAGATTTGATGCCTGAAATTTGAGATTGCTGACGGAAAACTTCAAATATTTTAGATTTTAAAGATTCTGAAACGGCAGCTCCGCCTATGATAAGTTTTTTAATAAAATGAATTTTATCTGAAGAATTTTCAACCTGCAGAGGCGTCATCGCACAGAAATCAATGTATTCATCTAAATCTTCCAAAGGTTTTGTGGACGGATTTTTAATAATCAGCTGTAATTTTCTTTCAATAGCTCTTACCACCATCATTTTTCCCGAAATATATTCTATTGGCAGGCAGTTCAACGCTTTATCGCCCTTTTGCAAACCTAAAAAATCACACGTCATTTCTGCGGAGTTCCGCATCTTTTCCTTTTCAATTTCAAAAACTTTGGGAACGCCTGTAGAACCGGATGTCTGTACTTTCACTTTACCGTCATCTGAAAACCATTCTTTAAGAAAATAAATTATATTATTTTCATATTCGTTTTCAGTTTGTAAATTATTAATATTGAGATTATTGAAATCTACAGTCATTTTTCCTTGCAGTTTAATAGAACTGTAAATTTAAAAAAAAATTAAAAATGATTTGCAGATAAAGAAAAAAGCTTTAAATTTGCATCACCAAAATAAAACAGACCCATGGTGTAATGGTAACACTCCGGTTTTTGGTACCGTCATTCGGGGTTCGAGTCCCTGTGGGTCTACATAGCAGGAGAAATGATTATTATTTTCGTTTCTCCTGTTTTCTTTTTGAGGTAACTCATTGTTAATCTGAAAAATAAGATTTACGATGGAGTTAATTCTGGTGGTTCGATAATGAATTCCGTCATATTCCAGTTTTTCGGGGAATATCGAACCGATAATTTTTCGTTTAACTGCAATGCCCCCTTCAGAGTATATTTTCCAAATATTTGTAAGACTTTCAATAGCCTGATCGATGAGTTTTGGAATGTCAACTTTTGATTGCTCAGGCAGAGTATTCAACTGAATTTCCAGCTTTTCAATCTGCTCTTTGCAGTCCTTTTTTATCTCAATATATTCATCATCATCTATCGTTTCAGCAAGCAATTTATTTCTTGCTACAGACAATCTTGAATTTAGTTTATCGATCTCATCTGATAATTTTTTCTTTTCATCTCTTGGTGTCTTGATAAAACTTTCATAAGAATTTAAGAATACCTTTCTGACCAATTTCTTAATGGTTTCTGTCATTTCCAATGCCTTCAATCCATTCTCAAAAGCAGAATTCACAATCTCAGCCCTGTGGCGAAAACCGCAGGTAGCATTGCAATGATAATAGTAGTACCTGTTGTTTCTGCCTTTTGATGCACTTGCCGTGACATTCTTTCCGCAATTAGGACAGATCAAAAAGCCTCTCAATGGAAAATATTCATCGGATAATATTTTGGTGTTAGGTCTGTGTATTCTCTTTTTTCCATCTAAAACATCCTGTACCCTATAAAACAACGACTCTGTAATCAAAGGCTGATGTTGACCAATAATAAAATAAGCATCTTCTTCTTTGAATTTGGGAATAAAGACTTTTCCACAATAGACAGGATTTCTGATGGCGATATGAAAAGACGTTCTGCTAATTTTCTTCCGAAGTGATTCGTTCATTTTTAATCTTATCTGATTAGAAGCATATATACCCTTAGATATTTCTTCAAATGCCCATTTCATTTTTGATGCCTCCGGTTCGCTGAGTGCAATGTACTTCTTGCCGTTTTCAGTTATTTTGTTTGCATATCCGAAAGGTGCTTTTCCCATTACACGACCTTCTTTTACAGCTCTTCTCATTCCATAAAATACATTCAATGCTCGTCGGTCGTTCTCGACTTCGGGCGCAGCCAGATAGATTGCCAGCATCATTTTGTTTTCCGGAATAGAAAGATCAAGGGGTTGTTCAACCGCTTGCGGATCTATTCCCAATTTGGTTAGGATGCTTATCATCTGATAGGCATCGCCTGCATTTCTGCTGAACCTGTCCCATTTCGTAAATAAGATCAAATTCGTTTTAGAACCTTTCTTCTTTATATCAACCAACAATTTTGTCCATTCGGGACGGTTGAAGGATTTTGCAGAATGGTCTTCGTAGACAATTCTTCCAACGGTAATATTATTCTGTGAGCAAAAGCGACATAGCCGCTCTTCCTGATCTCTTTGTGAATAGCCTTTGTCTGCTTGTTCGTCTGTAGAGACACGTATATATAGATCTGCTGTTTTCATAATGATTAAGATTTGATTTTGTGATATGATGTTGATTCTATGATCAAGTAAAAGAGATGTGGAACTAATTATATTCCAGTACTAAATGATACTATTTCGAAAAGTAGGTCATTCTTCATCGTTGTCAAAATACTTTTTGATAACGATCAATGTTAGACTGTAGAGAAATTCCATTATCGATTCGGCTTCCTCTTGTGTTACTTTCATACCTTCGCTTTTGAAGTATTCCATTACTTCCTCAATCGGGATCTTCTTAATTTCTTTTGGCTGAGACATAAATACAGAATTTCCCTAAATATAATTTAGAAAATCCCACGTATTTATTAATCGGAAAGTTATAGTATAGTTAGGCGTCAGAAGTCTCATTGTAAATAAAACTTATATTCTAACAGTTTTTTTGAGCTTTCTTTTGCTTTTTCATAGCTGATCGTTTTTAGTTTCATAATCACTATGGTAGTATATAAAGATAGCCTCAATAAATAAGCGAACCAAAGCAAACCATACCATCATATCTATATGTACACCCATTTCGGGATCGTTGTCAAAATCCAAAGTCTGTTTCAAAACAAAATCTGGGTCTTTCATATTTTCCTGATATTTCTTAAAGTAATCGATTGCTACTATTGATAATATTAGTAGGAATAGCTCACTACTACATTCCTCGGAAGTGATTGCATTTAATATATAATTGATGCTATCAAATTGAGTCACATCATCGACTTGGCATTTGCTCAAATTAACCCTATCCTTGTCAAAGTAAAAATGAATGAGTAATAACAGGCAGGACAGCAGTCCTGCCGTCTTGACATCCCGCCTGCTTGCATCTTTGATCTCAATCTTTCCTGATAACAATTTCTGCAATTCGTATTCTTGAATCAAATCAGGATAGCTATCGAGCAGTTCTGTAAGCCTGGGATTATTCAGTTGGTCACGCAGGTAGAATATACCTAATTCAAGACCTTCTCCTTGGGAATTCTGAACCAGAATACTTAACGCGATCTTAGCTTGCTCTCTTGTTTGTACAAGCTGTTTCTCTTTACTAAAGGGTGTGTTCTTTTTCATTTCAATAATTTTGCTTTAGTAAAGTTGACGAAGGAGTGAAGGATATTCTATTCCGGAAAGGGATATATTATTCAGAATTATCCTTAAATTTATCTTTGATCTTTATGACACCTCTTTCACTCATTACCTGCGCTGCATCCAGCATTTTAACAAGATAAATGTGGGGAGTGATAAGGTCATAATCAAATTCTTCCCTGTAAGGTGAAAGCGACACGTGAACGATTTCATTCAAGAAAAACTCATATTCGTCCAACGTTTTGCATTTGAATGCTTTCTCGAACACAAGAAATGGATCCTGATATTCTTCTTTGTTTAAAGATGCCTGACTTATGATCTGCCATTCTTCGGGAACTTCTTTTACCTTCCATTTTTTAGATTTGAATGTTAGCAGATAAGCTCCCCTTATAAATGATTTGACAGCAGTATGAAAATCGAAGACGTCTCCCGGACGTTCTTTGTTACAGACCTCAGCTTTGTAGACATACAGCATAACCTCGCTGAGTGTATTTTTATAGCTGTCTATAGTACAGTAGTTGAAGAAAGTGTTGATTAGCTCAAAAGGATCTTCAATTTCGTATGTTGCCCAGAAACTCGTCTCCATAGATATTTTAATCTTTTTCATTAGAATAGGTTTTGAAATGTGAGAACTAAATTCTCTTGTTGTGACTGAATAATCTATTCTTTTAGCGAATAAAATATCCGTTGTAAGGGATATTTTACAGGATAATTTTTTAACTTTACAATTCAGACGAATTAATAGAAATGGCTTTATCTTTAAGCCTTTAAAATTTTGATAACCGCTATGGAACAGAAAATACATCAAGGAAGAAATGTAAAACGCTTTAGAGAAATGCTTGGAATCAAGCAGGAAGCTTTGGCATTTGACTTAGGCGAGGAATGGAATCAAAAGAAAATTTCTCTTTTGGAGCAGAAAGATGTGATCGAAGATGATCTGTTGAAAGCAATTTCAAATACTCTTAAAATTCCTGTAGAGGCTTTCCAAAACTTTGATGAAGAACAAGCTGTTAATATTATATCAAACACATTTAATGATCAATCAAATGGATATAATTACTATCCTACATTCAATGTTAATCCTGTCGAGAAATGGATTGAAGCGTTAGATGAAATTAAAAGATTGAATGCTGAACTTTTGCAGGCAAAGGATGATCAAATCAAAACCCTCGAAAAACTTTTAAATAAAGAATAAGTAATTAGGGATAATTACTTTTTCATAAGAAAGGCTCAACTTGTAGTTGAGCCTTTTAAATACTCAAGCTTGCACTGAAATTTAAAAACTAAACTAATAATTAAAAAATTGAACGATGGAATTAGATTTTGATAAGTTTAAAAGGTCATTAATTATTTCGAAAAATGACAAATATGCTTTTCTTTTAGGTGCAGGTAGTTCAATAACCTCCGGAATTCAATCAGCTTATGATTGCATTTGGGAATGGAAAAAAATGATTTATCAAACCAGTAATAATATCTCAAATGAGCTAATTGAAAACTTTAGGAATAAAAAAAATCAAGAGATCATACAAAATTGGCTGGATAATCAAGGGAGATTTCCTCCCAATGAATCTGAAATCGAATATTCTTTTTATGCAAACGAATGCTTTCCCATTGACGAAGACCGAAGAAAATATTTTCAGAAAATTTGTTCTAATGCTCAACCTTCTATTGGCTACAAAGCAACAGCATTATTAGCCAAATCAGGTTTTGTTGATACGGTTTGGACAACTAATTTCGACGATTTAATGAGAGATGCATGTATATCGCAGCGTTTTCAATCAATCGATATAACGTTAGAAAATACTTCCAGAATTATCAATCGCGCTCAAAATAGTAGCGAATTACCAATTCTAAAACTTCACGGAGATTTTAAGTTTGGAGATTTAAAAAATACTGAAAGTGAGTTGAAGACTCAAGATGAAGTATTTCGAGAAAAAATGATCGAGTATCTTAAGGATAAACATCTTATTGTTTTTGGATACAGTGGTAGGGATCATTCTCTTATGAATACTCTGCGAGAATTATATTCAAAAGATGGTGGAGGTAGATTATATTGGTGTGGATATAAAGAAAACAAAAGTGAAATAGTCAAAAACCTGATCCTTTCTGCAAATGAAAGCAAAAAGAGAGCCTTTTATGTTGCTACCGAAGGATTTGATAATGCTATCTATCAAATTGCTCAATTACTACTAAGTGATAATATACAAATCTATAATGAGTTTGAGGCACTTGTTAAAGATGATTCAAAGAAAATTGAATCAATTCCATTTAATCTTATGCCTAAGAAAACCAACACTGTTTTAAAAAGCAATTTTTTCCCAATAGAATTTCCAAAAGAAGTTTACGTTTTTGAACACACAATTATAGGAAAAACATGGGATTTTTTAAATGAAAACATTCTACCTGAAAAAGGAATTGCAGCTGTTCCTATTGGCAACCAAATATGGAGCCTTGGTGTTGCAGAGAATATAAGTAAGCTCTTTGGTTCTTTTATTCAATCTAAGCTAGTTAGAAAACCGATAACCGAAATCACTAATAATTCTAATAATTTAATTTACCTATTTCTTTCAGCGATATGTAAGTATTATTCTTTAGAACACAAATTAAATACGGATAATAATAGAAAATTATGGAATGAAAATGACTTTAAATTCATTAAGGGACATAAGGTATACAGTGCAATTCGTTTAAACATTGAAATTATATCTAGTCAAGTATATATTACTTTAAATCCAGATTTTCATGTTGATTCTAAAGATGAAATTCACGCAATAGGTCTTGAATATTTTCATCAAATTTGGAATAGTAAATTCAATGAGTATGTTTCAAAATGGAGAGAAATTTTGTTCAAAAATTCTAACGAATTCGATTTTCCAAATAATTCAAATTCAGGCTTTACTTTTAAAATCAAAAAAAATCCAGTATTTACATTGATTGATGACTTGACCAGAAGTAATAATGAGGTTCATAATATCCCATCTCATTTGATAAGATATCGAGGTGTTAAATTTAGAGAGCCAAATTTGATTTTTAGCTCAAACAATGGTGGGAAAAGATGTTTAGAACCTCATCCAATGAAGGGTTTGGTTAATCATAAACCTTATGAAACTGGGATTGATCATTTTTTGAATAAGGAGATAAAAATGTCAGTATTGTGTATTTCTGAATATTCTCAAAAATTAAACAATTTTTTAAGAAAATTAAACACAAAAATACCTGTTAACAATCCTAAAGAAAGCTACTTAATTGATTATGAAGGATTTGATAGTATATATAATGTGAATTTGGAAATTCCAAATATAAATTCGTCTGATTGGAGAGAAATCGAAAATTTAGAACTATCAAGTGATATAAAAAATATTTCAAATAGAATTAAAGAAAATATTTGTTCCGAAATTTTAAAAATAGGTGCATCGAGAACTCAAAAGGTAATCGTAATTTTTATACCGAACAAATGGCTAAAATATACTTCTTTTTCAAATGAATATGAATCCTTTGACCTTCATGATTACATAAAAGCATTTTGTGCTGAGAAAGGTTTGACTTCTCAATTTATAACAGAAAGGACATTGTTAGATAACAAACAAGAATGCCAAGTTATATGGTGGCTCTCATTGTCATTCTATGTAAAATCATTCAGAACGCCTTGGCTGGTAGAGAACTCCACAACTGATACAGCTTTTGCAGGAATAGGCTACAGCGTTGATAAATTCAATAAAAATAATCCAATAATATTAGGGTGTAGTCATTTATATACATCTAATGGAGAAGGACTAAAATATAAGCTCTCTAAATTAAGTAATGATAAAATTCAATGGCGAGATAAAAAACCTCATCTATCATATGATGATGCGTATGATTTTGGAAGGTCGATTATCAACTTGTTTTATGAATCCATGAACGAAATGCCCAGACGGGTCGTAATTCATAAAAGGACATTTTTCACCAAAGAAGAAAGAGATGGAATTTGCGATAGTCTTCTAGAAAATGCCAATATTCAGAATGTCGATTTAATTGAAATAAATTTTGAAGATGATGTTAAATATGTGTCTAGTAAAATTAAAAATGGGAAAACAGAAATTGATGGTTATTCTATCGCTAGAGGCACATGTATTCAATTAACAAGTTATTCAGCATTATTATGGACTCACGGAATTATTCCGTCAGTGAAAAACGAATATTATAATTTTTATCCAGGTGGAAGGTACATTCCAAAACCGTTAAAAATTATAAGACATTACGGCAATAGCTCATTGGAACAAATTTCTAACGAGATTTTAGGATTATCTAAAATGAATTGGAATTCTTTAAATATGTATTCCCAATTGCCAGCAACAATATTTTCATCAAATGAGATTGCTAGAATTGGAAAACTGGTTAATAACATGGGAAGTACAGAATATGATTACAGATTTTTTATATAATCATGACATGAAGCTTTTGCATAAAGAATTTTACGCAAAACTTTTATATTAGATCTCTACAAATCTGTATTTTCACATCCAATTTTAATTTATCTATATACCATACATTCTTATAATTATAAACCTAAATTGAAAACTGAAATTTCAATTTATTTCTAAAAGAAAAAAGGAAAAAAAAGAAAGGCATTTCATCATTGTTGCAGATTTTAATAAGCAAGTTTATCAGTAAAAATACGACCTGAAAGGTGGAGATTTTTATTGATACCTATAGGCTTGAACTTGTGTTTATAATCTGAAACTATTCCTTTGTTTTCTTTTTATTATTTTTTACAATCGTCTATTACAACCTGCGTTGTTTTTTCTTCTTTTGATGTAAAGGAATTTGCTCCGAATTATAATTGATCTCAGAATTGCCAAAATTTAAGAGAGATATTATTTGAGAAACACTTTCTGAATCTTTAAAAACTTCTTCAAATGCAGAGAAAGGTATATTGTTTTCCTGTGAAACCTTCTTACAAACATCATTAATTTCTGCGATTAACTTTTCTTTAGAGCCAGTAAATAGCTGAGGTAATTTTGTTTTCTCAAATTGCAATGTTTTGATCAAAGTATCCTTTACTGAGTCTAAATATTTTATTTTTTCGCTCGAATAAATATCGCCGCTGGATAGAACGGTGGATAATTTATTTTTCAGAATTGAACTTTCTTTTTTAAGATCAAAATTTTTGCTTTGGAGTTCTGTTATCAGTTTGTTTTTGAATTCTAATTCCTGTTTGTTTTTGCTAAGCTGTATATTGTACGTTTTGAACACTTTTTCGTAGTTATCAAGAGTTTGATCGGTTCTAATTTTTTTAAAGCCTAAGAAATCGCTTTCTTTCACAATCAAATCTTCAAACTTTTTGGAACTGAGCTCAGATTTGACACCATTTATCTTTTCATCTAGTGCTAAGAGCTCTTGTTCTTTTTTCTGGATCTTAAATTCTATAGCTTCCAATCTACCTTTTGAGCCTTCAATACCTCTCTCCATTCCCAAACATTCCGCTGTAATATCCTGCATTTTTGAATAGTGGAAAGATTGATGCTTTAAAGTTTTTCCGGTTTGCAAATCTTGCCAATCCGCAACAAGATGAGCGTGATAATTGGGTTTCCATTCTTTGGACTCTTTATCAAAATGTCCCTCATCTTTATGGATAGCAATCTGGAAAATTCTGATTTGTAATTCTTCTTCCAATCTTTTGGATAAATTATGCAAGTCAAGCATTTTTGTATCTTCTTTAATCACAACAACAGCTTCTCTGATTGGCATTGCATTTTTCTGTAATTTTCTTCCGGATTTTTCTTTACAATATGATTCAATCTTGCGTAGTCTGTCTGAAAGTTTTTCTTCTGACCAATACTCGTTTGTAGCAGTTAAGTCTTTTCTAATATAATCAAAAGTCTTCTTTCTGAAATTGTGGGCTTCGGAATCGGATTTTACTGACTTGAAATTGATAGACGTTCTCATAATTACAATTTCTTGCAAAATATCTGATCAAAAGCTGAAATATACTTCAAGGTTACAATTTGGCTTTCAATGTCCTGATGAGTTTAGAACTTAATTAAAACATGACCTGTATTGTTAGAGGATAATTTATCCTTGATCAAACTTGAATATCCTCATACTCCTTACCAATTTTACTCAAAATAAAAATCGTAATGTCATGTCACACAAAATCATTATCCCAAACACACATCCGCATCACAAAAGATTGGCGGACTCTATTAACACCTTTGCAGGAAAATTCTATATTAAATATGTATTCTTAAGCTATTTGAAGAGCTGCCAGAAACACTTTCTTATTATCCATATCAATAATATAAACCTTCCTGAAGAAATCCGAAAAAGCAAATGGATTAAAAAAGCACTGAAGCAATTTGATACGCATATATTTATAATGGATGAGCTAAATGTCGAATTAAGCTTGAAACAGGGAAGTTTATTTATGGATAGGCACTGCAATGCTTCAACTTTGATATATGAAAAGGAAGAACACCAATTTACATATCCCGAACTTTCTAAACAGTTCAAAAGATTCAGACAGTTCAGAGAGGATTATTATCGTACACGATCCCTTTTAGAAGACGAGATAGATAGAGCTAAAGAAAATGACGCTTTGTCCATGATATACCACCTCTATCTCTCATTATTCGAGCATTATATTTACCATTTGGAGATTTTATGTTTAGGCGATTATTTCGCTAAGGGTTCACTCAGTGAACGCATTTTAAGGTTGGAGGATTTTATTCCCGAACTTAAAGCTTTGATGCTGAAAAAAACCGAAAATTCCTATTTTATTATTGACGCACTTAATAGTGCCAAAGAAGCAGATAAAGAGCAAGAACCCTCGTACCTGAAAGAAGAGTTTAAAGATGCCATATTTCAGACCGAAGAGCGACTTCAAAATCTTGTGTGGGAAACTTTCGCAGAAGCCAAAAGAGAAGTCAAAAGGTCAGAACAAAAACTTGTATTGATTGAAAATAAAGCGGTTTCTCCTTACGAACCTGTTATTACAATCCTGACAAAACGTTTCCGTATCAAGGAGATTTTTCTGTTTCATCAGGAAGAAGATTATTCTGAGAACAAAAAAACAACGGTTTTGTATCTTCTTTTAATCGCCAGTAAAATAAATAATGATAGTCTTTTCAATATAATGCAGATGGTGTCCAAACAGACGGAAGGAAGATTTAATGTCGTACCGATTGCACATTCAGGGGCTTGGATACAGGAACATCTATGGGTCTATCAGGTATTTTTTCAAAAAGTGATGACTCCGAAAAATTTAATATTCCGAACAGATTTTCCAACGGTAATTCATTGGCACAGAAAACAACTCAACTCAGATACTTGTGCAGTGCTGTACAGGGATTGCAAGGAACTATACGATAAGTATAAACTATTGCGATCACAGGAAATGATACAATCAGATGAAGGTTTAGGAATGATTCTGACTATGCTATTTTATAGGATTTGCGTAATATTTCCGTATGCAACTCTTGATTATCGTCCTAACGATATCAATATCCGCATCCTTTGGAAGCTCTGTGAATATGCAGAGCCTAAGATAAAGGATTTTGGCTACCTCATTAAAAAATTGCCCTTTGACTTCTTTGAGTTCAATAATCCGCACAAGAACCTGTACAAGAACTTCTATCATCTTCAAGAAGAATATCTTGTCATCCTCGACGAACTGTTGCAGAGTTTTCTTGACTTGGTAGATAAACAGTTTGAGTAAAAAACAACCACTGCAATTGCAGTGGTTGTTTTTTATTTTAGCTATTGTAATCTTCCTTAAAAAGCGGAACATTAAATATATACTTATCTATTTTTAAGGTAGATAAATCTATTATAAATATGGATTTAAATTTAAACTCTCGGAGAGCGAAGTAGAAACTTTGTTAGGAGGAACGACTTTCAAAGTTGCGAATGAGCTCCTAACTTCTCCACGTAGTTGTAAAATCGCACGCATTTCAATAAGCAATAAATCTATTCTTAAAACAGTATTTTTGGAACATTACTTTTTACAAAACAGGCTATATTGTCATTAATGTTTGAAATGTGCAAAAAGAAGCCACCTACATATTTTAGATCTTGTTTAAGGTTTCCGACTGAAAGACGGACTTCTTAAAAATAGTGCGTACTAAAGTAACTATTCCCGGAAAAATTTGTAATTCCAATTAGTAATATCTCCATCAATAAAAGGATTCTACTTTAGACTTTCATCGACAATCGAAGTCAAATGTTTCCGTGCACTTCCATTGTACAGGCATACCTCATTTTCAGAATTATTTTTCTGAAAAATGAAGGTATGTTACATAAAGAAACTGTAAGTAAAGAAATGTGGGAACTCCTGCAAAAACCAATGAAAGATGAAATGCTAAAGGACTTCATTTTGGTGTGTTCACTACAAAAGACTTTAACTCAAAAGATTTAATTAGCTACCTGCAAAAAGAATATAAGGCAACAGATGAGATTGTTTTCGAAAATACCGTTATGACCTATATTGAAGACATAAAAGTTGACCTTTTAGCTCACAAATATCCTGTTATAGCAATCGATAAAATTTCAGAAAATGTTAGAATGATTTCAAATGATGATATTGGTGCTATGAAACTTCACACAATATTTCAAAGTGGAGCAAGGTTAAAGGATTTCGTAGATATGTATTTTCTTCTTGAAGAAAATCCTTTAAAGTCATATCTCGACAGCTACCAACTAAAATATAATGGAAATTCAAATTTAGTAGCACGTTCATTAATCTACTTTGACGGTATTAGAACACAATATGATGTTTCAATGATTCAAGGGAAAGAGAATAATTGGAAGACAATGCAGGAAAGACTCAAAAAAGCTGTTTCAAATCCCAATCTTAAATTTGGAATTTCGCTTTCAAAAAGAGCCACTCCTATCAATAAAGGAAAAGGATTTATAAGGTAATAATGTTGCGAAAAAGAGATAAAAACCTTAATTTCATAGTATGAGAATAGAAGATAAAATATTACCTGATATTCATCCTAAATTCTTTTGGGACACCGATTTTAACTTATTAAATTGGGAGAATGCCTATGTTCCTATCATTACTCGAATTATCGAAAGAGGAGGTCAAAATGAGATTGATGAAATTATAAAATATTACGGTCATGAAAAAGTTGTAAATACAATTCAAAACGAAATTTATTTTCTGCCTAGTTATGCAATTGACCGAGCAATCGACTTTTTGCCGGAACTTAAAAAAGAGGAGATGCATTGTTATCTAAATAGAAAAGATAAACCTTATCATTGGATTTAGTTTTGGAATCTTTTTTCCGGAATTTAAAATTAATATATTGTTGAGAAAATAATTCTCATAATAAAAATTTGAAAGGTGCTAATTTCCGTGAGGTACTTAAAGGCGGGAAATTAGCTTCTTTTTCCTTTTAAAAAAAAATTAAGAAGTCCGCTTTTTAGCGGACTTCTTAATTTTTGTAAACCATAAGTGGCAAAACATTAAAGTAATCGTTTTTTTGAGACTATACATAATAAGGGCGTTGTTCAGTTATAATGTTAAAGCACAACCGTTATTTTCATTAACATCATCTCAAATATAATACTGGTTCAATTTTTTTTAAAGATGATTTTGATAGTCATCTGCTAAATTACAAGTATAATGATTAGTTATGATAATAAAATAAAATACTTGAAAATTAAATGTTTTTGAAATCTTATTAATTTAAAAATTGTATATACTTGGTTTACGGATAAGATTTTCAAAAAAACTTTATTATATTTCCATATTACTATAACACGTCAAGTTCTGTCGCTACCCTCCTCTACTTTTGCTCCATTAATAAAAAATTTATGGACAAAGTAACATTACAAAGAATTGAAAAACTTCATCCTTTAATAAGGGAAGAAGTAAAGATGATCATCAAGGAATGCGATGAATCATTAACAGGAAAAGCAAAAGTAAGAATTACCCAAGGCCTTCGCAGTTTTGAAGAGCAAGAAAAACTGTATGCTATCGGAAGAATCACTTCCGGAAAAAAAGTAACCAATGCCAAAGCCGGACAGAGTATTCACAATTACGGACTGGCTGTTGACATCTGTATGATTATCGACGGGAAAACAGCAAGCTGGGATACGGTGAAAGACTGGGACAATGATAAAGTTGCAGATTGGTATGAGTGTGTGAAAATCTTTGCAAAATACGGCTGGGATTGGGGTGGAAACTGGAAAACATTCAAAGATCTTCCGCATTTTGAGAAAAAAACTATTGCTACAAAACAAGGTGTAATCAAAACGAGCTGGAGAATTCTTGCGAAGTTAAAAAGAGATAAAGAAGGCTATATTATTGCGTAATTATTATTCCTGTTTCATATTATTTTTAACACGTCAAGTTCTGTCGCCTACCCCATCTACCTTTGCTTTACCAAAGAAAAAAGCAATGAAAAAGATCGCAATATTAAGTTTAGACGGCGGCGGAATCCGGGGTATTATTACCTGCATTATTCTGCGCTATATAGAAGAACAGTTACAGATACATGATAAACCGGATGCAAAGCTCGGAGATTACTTTGACCTTATTGCCGGAAGCAGCACAGGAGCTTTAATAGCCTCAATTATTTTGTGTCCCGATGAACACCGGAAAGCAAAATATTCCATTCAGAAAGGTTTGGAACTGTATGCTGAGAAAGGAGGAGATATTTTTCAGGTTTCATTTTGGGAAAGACTTGTGAATCCTTTCGGACTTTTAAATGAAAAAATATCTGAAGAATCACTCAAAAAAAATCTGAACGACTTTTTTGGAAACCTGGAATTAAAAGAATTTATAAAACCTTGTCTCATTACGAGCTACGACATTGAAAACAGAAGAGCCAAATTATTCAACTCCTATAATGCCAGCATCAATGCAGACAATTTTTATGTCAAAGATATTTGCAGGGCTACTTCGGCTGCTCCCACTTATTTCAGTCCGGCTCAGATCAAATCGATGTACGGGCAGATTTTCAGTCTGATTGACGGAGGAATGTTTGCCAACAACCCGGCCTTATGTGCTTACGCTGAAGCGAGAAAAATTCCTTTTGCAGAAGTTCTGAAAAACCATCAAAAGGCCAATTATCCCACAGTGAATGATATGATTATTGTATCAGTAGGAACAGGAATTGAATCTAAGCCTTACTCATACAGGAAAATGCAGAAGTCCGGGAAAATCGGTTGGATCAATCCTATTATTGATATTCTTCTTTCTGCCAATGCTGAAACAGTAGATTATCAGCTTACACAAATGTTTCAGACTTTAGGTCAGAGAAACCAGAAGAATTATTTCAGAATAAATCCTTCACTCAAAAATGCTTCTTCTGCAATGGATAATGTAAGGAGATCCAATATTGAAAACCTGATCCAGGCAGGAATGTGCTATATTGATGATAACCGGGAAAGCTTAAATCAGATTGTTCAAAAGCTAATAAAAAATAAAATATAAGCAAAAATACTTATAAAGATCAACTATAAGCGAATTAGCTTATATTCAGGAAAAAGAATTAACTATTTAAAACACGTCAAGTTCTGTCGCTACAGCATTAGATTTGAAAATAAACAAGTACCAATAAATAAAAGCGTTTTCTTAATCAGCATTAATGACTTTGAAAAATAATGAAAAAAATAAAACTCAAATTATAACACGTCAAGTTCTGTCGCTTTACAGCAGTACATTTGAAGTATAAAACAAAGCACAAAAAAAACAATTCCAATTTTAAAAAGTTTTTAAAATTCAACATACAAACGATGATGAACAGCCAGAATTATGTCTAAAAATTAAATAAAAGATCATGCATATTAAAAATTAAGGTGGATATCCAAAGCCGGAAACCACCCTAAAAAATAAGGCTAAAACCTGAAGCGGCTCTAATAAAAAGAAGCTTCTAAATTTTAATCTTAAAAAAACCTGTAACAAAAATATGAATTAATGAATACAGAAGAAAATAATAACAACAATTTTAGCAACGGGAGTAATTCCTTTTGGGAAAAGATGGTTTCTTTCTGGCATAACAACAGAGATTTCGGGCAACCGGAACCTTTTTGGAAAAAGAAAGCTGATCTGGTCAACGGAACGGTGCCTACCAACCAACTTCCCAGCTATGTAGATGATATTATCGAAAGTGAAACTTTTCAAAACCTGCCCGCATCCGGCGAGAAAGGCAAAATATATATCGTAATATCCGACAATACACAGTACAGATGGAGCGGCTCAGCTTATATACAGATCAATTCAGCTGAATTTCAGATGACTACCAACACTTATCAAGAAGTAAATAATGTAAAAAGATTTATAAACAGTAACAACCATGGATACGACTTACCTATACAGGCTTTTGGTATCAATGGAGCAAAAGGAGGATATTTTTTTTACAGTGCAGGAATGGGGACTGCTCAAGTAAATTATGATGGCAATTATTTTAACTTTAAAAACTTAAATGATTCTACTTATGAAAAAGTTAGAGCATCTGAATTTGTTAAAAGTAATTCAGATAATAGTAAAATATTACTTGGCGGAGGAGGAGATAAATCTATTTCGGATTTTGCATCGATTTTATCATTAGATAACTATACTAAAACTTATAAATCATTACCCTACTTACCAAACACTAACGTTGAAAATAAATGGTTATTCTATAAAATCAAAGGAGGTACAGGTGTAGGTACAGCAAGAACTTATGAAAGATTTGATGAAGATAATATTATAATGCAAGGAGTTATAAGAGAAGGGTCAGATTTGGTTATTGGTGATAATGGCGATAATTATACAGGTCTGCTGAGAACAGTATTATATTCAGCAATAGACAAAACTATCTCCTTTGCTTTTATACACGATGATGGTTGTACAATCTATATCAATGGAATTCAAGTTTATAGAAATGATATTTATAATAATTCAGCATCTGCTACTTTTAATATTAAAGCTGGATATTCAACGATAGATTTTATCTGGGATGAGGGAAACGGGGCCGATGGTATATCTCAAATAATACCAACAATAGGCTCACAAGTTGAAAGAATATTTTTACCACAATTTGTTGACTTTGATATTGATACTTTTGTCTCAAAGTTGGGAGACACTATGTCTGGTAATCTCACAGTGCCGGATGCGTCATTAAATAATCATGCTACAAACTTCCAACAGTTGAAAAAATATGCGCCAATAGAGAAGAAAAGAACATATTTCCATAATGGTGGCCCATATAATTCAACTGTAGTTACAAGAATCTATTTACCAAATACTACGGTAAGCGATTTAGTAGTTAGACTTAATTCTTCATATCATTCCGGTAACGCAATAGGTATGATTGAATTACACTTGATTTATGGCTGTAATGACGGAGCTACTTGGGGTTGGACTTCTCAAATAATAAAAGCTTTTGGAAATACAACTAACTGGCTATTCATTGACCAGACTGTGCATTTCGATGTGGCCAAAAATAGAAATTATATCAATGTTCACAAAAATGAACCTGCTGTAAATCCTGTTTTTATTGAAGTTGAAATAAGAAACAACTCAAACGATCTCACAGATGACTCTGTTTTCTTTGAAGAGGATTTTAACACGCCAATTATTAATGAAAAGAACTTAAGTTATTTAGATAGTTCTTTCATAAAACAGGGTGGAGCAAATTATTATATTGGTTGGGATGGATTTGAGAATTACTTATTTAAAAATGATATTAATCAGGGCTATTTGTGGCATTCAGGAAATTTCAATCCAGAAGATCAGTTACCAAATGACAGTAACTGGTTAACACATCCCACAATTAACAAAAGAAAAATCATCGGAGAACTTGCCTGGAGAAATTATGGTAATGGTCACACTATATTCGATGCTTCACATGGATTGACGCCTACTAATATAAACGTAGACAATAAAGACAGTCAAGTGCCTTGGGGCCCAACATTTCCAACATTAATGGGCTTTAATGGTTTAAATACTTACGGAGTAAGAGTAGATAATGCAAGGATTGCTGATGGAATTGCAGGTTATAACTTATCTAATTTTGTCAGAATAGATGTCCCACAAACCATAATAAGTAAGAAAACATTTACTGACACAATGATAGTTCAAGGAGAAAACGTTAACTCTGGTAAAACTAAACTCTTTCTAAAGAACAATGCTTCATCAGACCAAAATTGGGCATTATCGCATGGCTCGGATTATTTTACAGAAGGGGGCTTTTTTATCGGAACCTACATTGATGGGGTATTTAACTGGAAAATGTCAGTTAATTCAAATGGAACAATTGCTTCCAATGGTGAGGGTAATTCACAATTATGGAATCAGGCATACAACTGGGGGAATCATTCCGAACAAGGATATGCAACACAAGAATGGACGTCCAACAGTTATTTCTCTAAACAAGGTGGAGATGTAAATGGTAAAATGAAAATCATTCCTGGAATTGGGGTTACCTCAAATGCTCCATCTGCCGGAGACGGCTCTGGTGCCTCGTTCTTAATCAGTGGGGATAATGGTCTTTGGGGGACAGCAATCGGTCACAACAGCTCTACTGGTGAAGCCTGGCTTCAGCCTCAAAGGTTTGATGGAGGCAATAATGTTTTTGGTATTGACATAGCACCCCTTGGTGGAGTTGTAAAAGCGAACGGAAACGAAATTTGGCACAAAGGAAACTTCAAACCTGCTGATTACCAGCCCGCAGGTGATTACATCTTATTTAATACAGATATCAGCACATTTTCCGATAGAATGTTTCATACGAGTTTTAGTTCTTATACACCAGAGGGTTTATTTTCGGCATCCGCAACACCTTTAAAAACAACCACACCAGGAGGGAAAAACATCATTTTAGGATATAGAGACTACGGTAGTGGCCAGTATTATCCGAGAATAGGTTTTACATCTGAGACAAAGTGGAGTTTAGGCCCAATTGCAGATGACTTTACGATTGGCATTAATAACGATGGAAGCGAAATTTTTAAGCTGACCCATTCATCAGCCTTCATCAATAATTCAGAAATCTGGCATGCAGGGAATTTCAATCCGGAAAGTCTTGTAGATGCACAGAAATCAATTGATCTTCAATTTATTGGAAATCCGATAGATCTGAGTGACTTTACCGAAGGAAAATATCAGTTTAATATTCTGGTAAATGCATCTGCGGATATTGATCTCAGCAATTTCAAAAGAGAAGACTCCATTATTGTAAGAAATCCCCAGCCTTTTCCATTAAGAATTCAGATCAATGGTTCGGGAAATTACATCGGGCTTAAAGAATACTCTACTACTATGTTCTATATGAGCAATGATGGAAGAATTGTTATGACCATGATGGGGCATACTGAAATTATAAACTAAATAGTTTCAAAAAAAATAAAACACGTCAAGTTCTGTCGCTTTTCAGTCCTACTTTTGAATTATAAATAAAGCCGGAAAAGAATCCCAAAAACTTACTGAAATATTTAAAATTTATCATTAAAAAAATGCTGAACAGCCAGAGCTATGTCAAAAAATAAGTATATGAATAATAGAAAATGAGGTGGATATAGATAGTCTGACACCACTTAAAAAAATAAGACTTAACTGGGAAACCATTCTACTAAAAAGAACTTCCAAAAATTTTAATCTTAAAAAAACCTACAAAAACAATGACAACAAACAACAACTCTTCGCAAACACTATTCAGATTTGCGACCATGCGTAATCCACAGTTATCTGATCCTCAAAACAAAAAGAAAAGATTTATCTTCAGACCTGAGAATTCAGCTGACGTAAGTATCTATAACGTTAAACTACCACTGGATAAAACATTATCAGTAATCTCAAAAAAAATTGATGAACAAGAAGCTACTTACGATTTAGATATCTATTCTGAGGATGATCTTAAATTATTCAATTCAGGAAATTTTTACGACCTGGCAGTTTGGGTAGCAAGAAATAAAGCCACTACCACTAAACAGGAATTTGACACTAAAATAAATGCTTACAAGACAGCAGGAAATGTATTTCCATATTTTTCTGATCTCACCCGTCTTTGGGATAACCTTGTCTATCAAATCGTTACGCAAAAAGATTTTTATACAAAAGAAACCATCATGCAGTTTTTACATTTGAATCATATTCTAGAAAATTATGATGGTACTGAACAATGCTTCAACGATATTAAAAAAGCAAAAGTTGTATTGCCTAAAGAACTTTTTAAAGTAAAAGGTGCTGCAACTGCGGGAATTGAGTCAAATATTGCACAGAAAACAGCTTTCAACAGCAGTGCGATGAAGTCTGCAGAAGCTCATCTAAATCTTCAGGATAATGAAAACCTAATGATTTCATTTCAGAAAACTGAAAAAGCGTTTAGAAAAAATGCTGATGCAGCTTACAAAATAGCATATAAAAGCTATGAGGCTGATACGAAACCGGCAGTAAAACAGATGCAGAAGGATATTGTTTCCGCAGACAACAGAAAGCTGATTTTCGAAACAAGAATCAATTATCTTAGTCAGCTCAGCGTTGCAGATCCGGAAAAATTCTATGCTAATGCAGAGCTTGAAATGGAACTCCACAGACTGAAAGAAGACATTCTGAATATTAGCTATCCTGAGACTGAAATTCCCGAGTTCGTATTTGAAAATAAAGTTCTAGAAATCGATCCGGCAGCAATTGAACGAACATTGAGTACAGAACAAAAAAATGCATTATGCAGATTATTCAATGCTCCGTCGGTTACTACTGCATTATCAGGAATCTCAACTTTTGATGAACTTTATCAAAATATCACGCAAAATAATCAGGTCTTACAGCAGACTGTTTTAAATAATACATTTTTGCCTACGCAGGTTTCAACTAATATCGGTGGTGTGGTAATTCCTGTTAATAATCTTCCAAACTATCCATTAGGACAAATCCCTTTTAGCGTAAGAACATACTCAAGAAGCTCAACAGAATGGAGCCTTCTCTTTGTATTGTCAAATACAAATCAAATTATAAGTGGAAATTATAAAATTACAGTTAATGGAACTGATTTTACTTCTAGTAGCGTTTCAAATACAGGAAGCGGCACCACTTTACTATTTGATGTTCCTAAAATTTTGGTTTCTCAAACTGCTTCTACAGGAGGATTTGTTTTACAGGGAGAAATTACTTTAGATGATGGAAATACCTATCTTTTAAATGTTACACTTATAAAAGACCCTACTGATTTAGACAGACTAACCAAAAGTCCACACTTTAAAGGAAATGCACTATTGGTAGCAAAAAAGCCTGAAATTGTAGAACCTGAGAACCCTGAAAATCCAGAAGTACCTACTTTACCTAGTGAAGGAATCGACGGTCTCTTTATCCCTTCAGGCTTTGGTATGAAGAATATCGGTATTGCAGATTACCGAAAAGTGGAGCAAAGTACCTATTGCTATGTTGAGGGCGATGTTGCTCATATTGAAAACATTATGGCTCGCGAATATAAAGAGCGTGCCACCAGAAGATTAAAGCGAAGCGAATCTCAAACAACCACATCTTCAGAAACAGAAAAAGAGAAGCTTACGGACACTACATCTACCGAAAGACATGAGATGCAGAGCGAGATCTCTAAAATTATGCAGGAAGCAAAAGATTTTGCAGCAAATGCAGGGGTCGTAGCAAATTGGAAAATTGGTGATGCTGGTTTCAGCGCAAGTGCTAATGCAAGCTATGCGACTCATAATTCTAAAGAAGAAAGCAACCGTCAGGCAGTTACAGAAGCAAAAGACATTACTGCAAGAGCTTTAGACAGAATTGTAACTAAGGTAAAAGAAGAGCGTATTGATAAAATTCTTGAAGAATATGAGGAAAATAACAAACATGGTTTCGACAACACCAAAGGTAACAGTCATGTAGTTGGTGTATACAGATGGGTAGATAAAGTTGTGAAAAATCAAATCTACAATTATGGCAAACGTATGATGTTTGAGTTTATGATTCCTGAACCAGCAAAACTTCACAAATTAGGAATGACATCTAAAAGTTCCGAAAATACGATTGTGAAACCTATAGATCCTAGAACAGCAGATTTTCATAAAATGGAAAATAGCGCTTCACTGGACGGTATTTTGGGTGAGACAGTTTTAAAATACTGGGCTGGAAAATTCAACATCGAAGCAGATGAAAAACCAAAAGAAATAATTTATCTGGGAAAAGCCTTTGAATTTGCAAGTAATGATCATAATCAGGCTCAAACAAAGGCAGGTATGATTAATATTGCCGAAGGATACAGAACTATTGAAGCGTGTGCTTCATTATCCTGCTCAGGACCTGGAGGAAATACGGGTTGGGGTTCAACAATTTTCATCAGTATGGGAAATGTCACTAGACATTATCCTTATCAGCACACTCCAGAGAGAAATACCGGTTTTATGACTGTTGCAGAATTTAAGGACGAATTCCCTGTTTCGGTAGGATTTACTAATCTTCACATTTTAGATTTAAACGTAAGTGTAAAGTGCCAGCTTACCCAAGAAGCTAAAAATGCTTGGCTTCAAAAAACTTTCAACAAAATCATAGAGGCCTATGAAATCGAGCTTGAAAAATACAATCAGGTTTTAGCAGAAGCAAGAGCGCTGGGAGTACAGATCAAAGGTTCAAACCCCGGTTTCTACAGAAAAATTGAAAATACAATTTTACGAAAAAACTGTATTTCTTATATGTTGGATCAGGATCCTAATGTTGAGCTTACTTTTGGGAAGAAGAGATACAAAACCAATAACGGTTTGGCTGAAACTTTCCTTAACACAAACATTAAGGTAGATGAAAAACTGGATCAGTATGCAGCGTTTGTAAAATTCATGGAACAGGCTTTTGAGTGGGATATTATGAGTTACTACCTGTATCCTTTCTACTGGGGAGAAGACAAATCATGGCCGGATCTTTATCAGTTTGAAGACAATGACCCTACCTTCAGAGCATTTATGCAGTCTGGTATGGCAAGAGTAATTGTTACAGTAAGACCTGGATTTGAAGAAGCGGTAAGACATTATCTTTCTACAGGTCAGATCTGGAATGGCGGAGAAGTACCGGTAATCGATGATGAACTATTCTTATCAATTGTAGACGAGCTTCGATCTGCAGAAGGAACAAAAGAAGGAGAGCCATGGAGAGAAAAAATTCCTACAGCTTTAACAATTCTTCAGGCAGATTCTATCGGTTTGAGAGTTGAAAAAGCTTTGCCTTGTAACTGTGAACCAGGAGTGAAATTTGACGATCAGCTGGGAGAAATGTGCGGAAGCAATTTTGCGCTCAACAATAACCAGGTTGGTCAGTCATCTGATAAATGGGTAGAGATCAGTTTTAATGAAATGGATGATATATCATTCAAGACAATTCAAGATTATGTTGATGCCGGTGTTTATCCTAAAACATTTGAGTGTCTTGGAAATACATTTGAAATAGGAGACGAATTGGATAAATCCGAACCTTCCATAAAGCTCTATAAAAGAATTGCCGATGAAATCTCACAGATTGAAGGCGTGGAAGCTTATCCTACAGGAGAAAATGGTATCACTTTTAAAGTAAACGCAAGACTTATTAAAAACTTTGATTTTGGCGAAGTAGATGCTAATCCTGAAGAAAAGAAATTTGCCTTCACTACTGATGCAGATACCTATTTGAAAGTTACATCGCCAGTGGTACAATTTGGAATAGAGAAAATTTTAGATAAAGACGGGCAGACTCTTACTTCTGATGAGTATAGCAATCAGGCTCCGCTTTCTAAATTTTTAGTGTAATCTTTTTAAAATTTTCAATCATGAATCGGGCAAAACCCGAGGTTACATGGCAGCACTTTATCGTGCTGCCTTATAACCATCATGAAATTTTGAAAGTGAATAATGAATTGTTTAACAACTAAAAACGAAGAAAAATGAGTGATTTTAAAAATATTGTTGAATTTTTTCGACTTCGGAGAAGATCAGAAGAAGCGGAAAAAAATCTTGCTCCGGAAACGGAAACACTTTTGAATAGCATAGAAGATGACACCAATTATAAGGTAGACAAATATACTTTTGAAACAAATTTTAACAAATACAAACGTATTTTTAATTTTTTAGATGATAGTATTGATGAAAAAATTTACATCTTAGAAACACCTACAGAAAAAAAATATTTCGTAAAAGTATCAATTAACCAGTATCGCAATCTCCAAGATGGAACTTTGGGAATTATTTCCGTTAATTCTGCCAAAGAACTGACAATCGACTTTGATACAAGTGCCTACATTTATGACAGTGACAAACACAGAGTTGTGACGGTGGTAACATCAATAAATGAAGTCGTTATTTTTCCTGATATTATATCTTACGATCCAAATAGTGAATTCATGAAGGATATTGAAGATGGTGAAACTTTGGATTACGATTATAAAGATGATGTCACTACTTTTGGGAAAATTATAAAAGTGCTTTTTGATAATGTATCTTATATTTGGGAAAACCCTGACAAAAAAGTAAATATAATTAAAGCCAACAAAGCCGGTAAAATCAATCTAATACCTTATTTAGATGTAGATTACCGACATTGGAATTATACTCTGAAATACCGATACTACGAAAAAAGTTATCGTCCAAAAAACCATTTGAAAAATGATGAATGTGCCATTGTAATAAAGTTTACAAGTATTGGAGGTTTACTTTCTTATCTTAATGAAACCTTGTTTAGTCAGGGATTTTCTATAGAAGAAGGAGAAAATGAAAATATTATCAGAGATTATTTTAGGTATCAGTTTAGGATTCAGATTATTAAAGCTATAGAAGATAGCCTAAAATACAATCCTACTAAGAAAGAATATGAGGATGCAATGAAAACCCTTTTCTATTTACCGGAATCTGTGACATCGATATTTAGTGATGATTTTTTATGGATGCTTCTAGAGATGGCAATAAAAGGAGACAATCTCACCAACAAAACAAATATCGCTGAAGAGAATATCTTTGTGAAACTTCTAAAGGTGATTTTGGAAAAAGAAGGCAGAGAAGTACGATTGATGAACTGGTTTCTTGAGGTAATAAAAGACGGAGATAAAAACATTACGAAGTTTGAATTTATTTATGATAGAATCAATGGTGCTAATTTTATCGAATTTGTAAAACTGATTAATAAAGCTTGGAAAAAATCAAGATTTATTTATCCAGACACAGAAAAAAATTCTGAATTTGCTACCACAGACGGGCTGCTATTTTTACCATACAGTTCCGAAAAAACATTGGGCTTTTATTTCAGCAATGTAAGCCTGTCTTTCGAAACCCATCATCAAAAAGGAAGATTACTGAAAACTGAGTATGAAACGGGTAAAACCCAAAAAGTGACTAAAGTACATCCTAAAGCGGGAACTTATGAGGTTGACGAAGAAATAGTAGATCAGTTCTGGTATCATCCTTTCTATCCTATTTACCTGAAGGACATAGAAAAGCAGGAAACAGATATCAAGCTGGACTCTATTGTTCCTGCCTTTATGCTAAAGGCCAATCAAGAAAAGCAATTCTGGAGCAACGTCATCACTACGGCAGAATATGCTGCAGATATTTTAACGACTATTTCGGGAGTAGGAAATATTGCAAAGTTCAGATATTTGGCTAAGTTTGCAAGTAAAGCTGGTAATCTCCGCTTTGTAAGTGAGGCAGGTAGAGCAGTAGTAGCGGCAAGAAAAGCTGTGGCAGCAACGGCAGCAGTAGTAGAAATTACCAGCGGTACGGTAAATGCATTATTGAAACTTACCGGTGCAAGAGATACAGAATGGGGTAAAGCATTATCTGAATATCTATTTTGGCTAGAGTTATTATCTTTATCGGGTGAACTTACAGTCGCAATTCACAATGGGTTGAGGAAAAGTGCTAAAAAACTGGTAGAAAAACCGGAAGATGCAGCCGAGCTGGAAAAACAACTTGATGATTTAGTTGAAAACGGACAGCTTTCTCGCAGACAGGCCGATGAAGCTATTGACGAATTAACTAAAGTTGCAGGACTTGACATGAGGCAAGTTGATTTATTTCCTGGAGGAAGTCAGTTTGAAGTCTTATCTTCAAATCTGTTAAAAAAATACATTCGTGAGCTTGATTTGAAAATGTTAAAGCATAACTTAAAACTTGAAATAGTTTGGATAGATGAAACACATAACATGTATCTTACGGGATTAAAAGGTAGAGTTCTGGTATATGAGAGTGGTCCTATTAAACTTCTGATAAGAAAAAACTGTCCTAAAATGGCATGGTTTCATGAAAATGTTCATATCGATGACTTATTAAAATTAGGTAGAAAAAACTATAGAAAAATGGTTGCTGAAAAACCTTGGGAGTTGGAATGGAATGTTTGGGAAGAAATTTACAAAACCAAAAATAAATACCGAGAAGAAGAATTAGTCAGTGCCTACAAATATGTTAAATATTTTTTCAAAGAGAATAAGCAGCCCTTTTTGGAAAATCAAGAAATGGAAAAGTTAATTTTAAAATATTCAATAAAATAATTATGAAACATACAGAAGATCAGATAAAAAAAATCATAGCAAAGGTTTATAAAGATTTAAAATTGGATCATAATGATCAATACCCTATAAGACTAATTTTTTGGAAGAAAGAGGATAAGGATAACAGATTTAATATGGATTATTGGGCTGGATGCTATGACTATTCAAAAGGTTTCCCGCCTAATGAAATATATGAAAATTACATAATCACAATAAGTGATAAGGATAAAACACCTATATCTTTATTGATTTCTTTCGAAGAGCTTAAGATTAATTTAGATAAAAATGGAAATTATGCTTTTGACAAATAGATAATGAAAAAATATATATTGTCACACTGCCGCACGATTCTATCGTGTGGCTTTTTTAAACATAATTCTCACAATTGTATTATTTTTATCTTATATAAACATAATAACGAGTCAAAATTACATTTCAAAAATTAACTTATCGAACTATGAAGGAGTCTGAACAAGTATATAATGCTATTAAAAATGATGTTAAATATATACATTATGTAAAATAATAAAATCTATATTTATAAGTTTTTGCTATCATAGGCTGGCTGAATGTATTTAGCAGAAATGATACAAATACATTTTTTTTGAAAACTTAATAAAATATTCCAAAATTTATCCACAAAAAATAAAACACGACATCTTTTGTCGCATTAAGCCAATATATTTGGTGTAGCAATTTTTAGTAATAAGATTGCAGGCATAAAAAACAAATATTAGATGAAAAAAGATTTTTACCTGGCAAGATATGCTTTAATAATAAAGAAATTAGAAACCTCTCCGGCAGATTATTCTCAGCTTGAAGACTACCTGCTAACCTCTTTCGAGTTTCAGGATGCAGGCGTACAAAGCTACTCTATCCGTACTTTGCAGAGGGATATTCGTGAGATTTCCAGACTTTTTAACCTGACCATTCACAACAAAAAAAAGGGCGACAAAAGATATTACATCGATGGCCGCCCGGATATGGAAGTGGATGAGTACAACCAGAAATTATTAGAAACTTTTCAGGTAAACAATGCCATCAACCAACGACCGGATTTTGCAGGAACCGTCTTTTTTGAAAGCAGAAAACCCTCGGGTGTAGATCATTTCTACGATCTCTTCTTTGCCATCCGCAACAAAAGAATTGTTGAGTTTGAACATTACAATTACAAGAATAAAGTAATGACTTCAAGAAAGGTTCATCCATTGGCTTTAAAACAATCTAAAGACAGGTGGTATCTCATTGCTGTAGACACTAACGACAAAGCTTTAAAATCATTCGGCTTAGACAGAATCAATTATCTGGATGTTTCAGATAAATCTTTCAGGGAAAAATACAATTTCAATTTAAGAGAACATTTCCGAAATGCTTTTGGAGTCATGAATCTCTCCGAACAAAATCCTGAAAAAATAGTCCTGAGATGCAGCCGTCATCAGGGAGAATATATCCGTAGTTTTCCTCTGCACCATTCTCAGAAAGAAATCCGTGAAACTCCCCAAGAAATAGATTTTGAATTTTTCCTTCATCCAACTTACGATTTCATGCAGGAGATCCTTTCCTACGGAAAAGAAGCTACTGTTCTTGAACCTAAATCATTTTCTGATCAGATATTTCAACAATTGCAGGAGACACTCAACAATTATTTAAAAGGCTCTCCAATTAAAATTTAATTTTAAATTCTCAAATTAGAATTTTCTTTTTTATGCTTTTGAAGTTTATAATTGTTCGAAAAGTTACTTCTCTTTTTTTTTCATTGCTAAAATGGATAATGTTTTCAAGTTCGTAGAAATTAAAAGCAAGCCTGTGGTTGAGATTTTCACATCGTTTTTAAAAACTTAAAATATTTTTTGGTAATCTTAAAAACTTTTCTTTCTGTAATCTTATAACTTTTTAGAAAATAAAAATTATATGCATTATATAACCAATATAATTTATTTACTTGTTTTGCAGAAAGAATTTAAAATGTTATCGTTTTTTGATATTTTAATAGCAATTAATAACGTTTTGCAGATTTGCGATGGCGGGTTTTTTACTTCAAATCTTCATTCGGAGCAATGAGCTTCAACCTTGCACAAATGTGTCAGCGGAGCGCGAAACCCCGTCTATTGCAATGTGCTATTATGGGCTGGGCTTTTGTCGGCTGTTGTCATTTGAAAAGTTGTTTTACGTTGTCAGTTAATTCAAGATGTTCGCCTTCGTCATCTGAACCAAACAATTTCTGCCAAAACGTTTTTGATTTTGCTTCAGCTTTTACAAATACGAACAATTCTTGTCCGTCAAGTTATTTTGGATAAATTAATCTAGTCGCCCAATTTGTCGAGGCGAAAAGTCCAGGTGCTATTTCGCAATTAAGTTTTTCTCCTAACTGTTTCCAAAACTGTTCATGGTCAACTGCAAGTGTCGGTGCTTGCCACCATTGGTCAACAGTATCCGCAAAAACAAAAAACCAGTCGTCTGCCATTGGTCCAGCCGAGGTTGTATATTCTCCTATGAACTTGATTTTATCAATGTCAAGAGTCCACATATTTTGTGGGTCTTGCTCATAAACTACTTTGTCGTCTTTAATTGTCAGTTTATTTGTAGGTGTCATTTTGTTTATTGCGTGTCTGTCTTAGCCTTGCCCATAACTTGTATATACACGCTGTATTATAGCGCATATCGATCCAAATACGACTGGATATGCGATAAAATACATGCTTTTATCTCTCTTCAGTTTATATGACCTAATCAAAGATAATTAATATAATCTGATAACAATTGTAGTTACCATAAATTAAAAAATAAATTACAAATTCCATTTCTTGGGTTATCTGCAGACATTTTTTTTTGAATAAGATGATTCTGTTTATTTCTTAATTCCCATATTCTTTATTTCTGCATCTGTATGATTATCAAGAATCTTGGCATACCGATAAAAGGTAGCCCTAGTCAATCCAAAAGGCTTATAAATATCTTCCGGACGTTTAGTGACATCCTTATATATATTACGTAGGAGTAATAATTTAGAAGTTGTTTCTGCAGTATAGCCTTTCGGCCTGCCTCCCAACCTACCTCTTGCTCTTGCAGACTGTAAGCCTGCATTAGTTCTTTCTCTTATCAACTCTCTTTCATATTCCGCCAGAGAAGCCATGAGATTCAAAAATAGTCGTCCATTGATAGTTGCAGTATCTACACCATCTACAAGACCTTTTATTATAATTCCTTTATCACTCAAACTTAAGACAACATCGATAATATTTTTCAAACTTCTCCCTAATCGATCTAACCTCCAAACATAAAGTTCATCACCTTCTCTGAACTGTTCAATCATTTTATCAAGTTCCGGGCGATTCTTTGTTGCGCCTGAAATTTTCTCCTGATAAATTTTCTCACAACCTCCTTTTCTAAGGCTTCAATTTGTAAATCCAAATTTTGATCTTTCGTTGAAACCCGGGCATATCCTATTTTCATATTTTGTTACATTAAAGTCATACTCGGTAAATTTATGAAACTTTGTTTAATGATACGAGATTTTGAGAAAGTTTATTGAAAAAATTAGATTTTAAAATTCACATCTTTTAAAATCAAATACTACCGAATTATTTAGGCACTATTGCAACGAGAAATTATCTTATTATAGCTTATTAGTAGTAAAAAAAATTATTTACAGCACGAATTTAATTTCGCCAACATTTCCAAATCAGCAGCTAATTGGTTCGATATTTGTTCATCTTGGACTACAAAACCACTCTTTTTAAGGGTGGTTTTTGGTTTTTAAATCACTCCTTCCGCCAGCCTCAATGCAATTTCTGTGGAGTATTCTACTTTGGTTATTACGCAAATCTTTCCACAACATTACATTGCATTACATTACGTTACTTTATTTTTTATTATCTGATACCATAAAGGTGACTAAAGTGGGATTTATCTTCTGTTATGGCGTAATCATTGCAGTAGGATTTAACATAACTTTTTAAGGACTGCTAATCCTCCTAAAAACGCCACTTTTGACACTAAAACTAAATTATCGGAAGCTTCTCAAGCGCATCGGAATTTTTATTATTTCGGTGATTCTGCTTTTGACCCTACTCATTCTCAGCCTTCGTCTTCCAGCTGTTCAGAACTTTGTAAAAGATAAACTGATTGTCTATCTGGAAAAAAAAATCAAAACTAAGGTAAGCCTTGACAGAGTTTACATAGCTTTCCCTAACAGTCTGGTGATGGAAAACCTTTATCTGAAAGGGCAGAATATAGACACATTGCTTGCCGTTAAAAAATTCGATGTAGGTTTAGATATGTGGCAACTCATTAAATCAAAAGCCGATATCACGTCCATTAACCTGGAAGGTGTACGGGCCAACGTGGTAAGAGATTCAAAAGGGAAATTTAATTTTGATTATATAATTGATGCTTTTGCGACTTCTGATAAAGAGCAGGAACAGAAGCCTTCAAAGCCTTTCATTATTTCTTTAGACAAAATCAAACTAAAAGATATTGGCGTTACTTTCAATGATCAGCAGTCTAAAAACGACATCCAGGCTTATTTTAAATCTTTCGATACAAGAGTTAAAACGTTTGACCTTCAAAACAACAGTTACGCAGTAAACGATATTAATCTTGACGGATTAAAATTAAAACTGAAACAGGATCTCGTAGAAGAAGTGGCCAAAAATGTGGAGCAGACTGTTGATTCACTCAATCAGAAAAAGCCAATGAAACTGGGCTTGAACGGAATAAAACTGACCAATTTCAATATTGATTACGGCGATGATAATTCCAAAACTTTCGCTAAAGTTTTATTTAAAGAATTAAGCACAAAAGTAAACAAAATTGATCTTGAAAATAATGATTACAACGTTGGAAATATTTATTTGACGGCCGCAAATATCAACGCCAATTTATTTTCACCTACTGAAAACGCCAATCCGAAAAAGGATGAAAATCCTGAAATCTCTAAAAATTCAACGAAAGAAAAAGCGATGAAAGTGATTTTGGGAAAATTACTTTTGGATGATGTAAAAGTAGCTTACAACAACACTGCAGTAGCTCCTACCCGCTCCGGAATGGATTTCAATCACCTGAATTTTGCCAAACTGAATCTCGACGTCAGAAATTTTAAAATGGAAAACAATGGTTTTGCCGGTTCTGTAAAATCAGCAGAAATTCAGGAAGCGAGAGGTTTGAACGTGCAAAAATTCAACACTGATTTTGTTTACAGTGAAAAAGAAGCGTATCTGAAAAACCTTTATCTGCAGACTCCGAAAACGATTTTGAGAGATGAAGTGGCTTTAAATTATAATTCTATTGAGCAACTTTCTTCCAATCTTGGAGCGGTAAAGATTTCAGCCGATATCCGTGATTCAAAAATTGGTTTTGCCGATATTTTAAATATTGTTCCGACTTTAAGAAATACGGCTCCCTTCAACAAATATCCGAATGCCACTTTAAATGTTAACGCATTCGTAAGAGGTACTGTAAACGATCTGGCAATTCAGAATCTGAAAGTTTCAGGTTTGGATCAGTTGAAAGTTTTGGCTTCAGGAAAAATCAAAAATGCAATAAATCCTAAGCAACTGTATTATGATTTGAATGTTGCTGAGCTTTCTATTGCGTCAAAAACGATTTACAATTTAGTTCCTAAAAATACAATTCCCACAAATATTACTTTGCCTTCCTTCATGACAATTCGGGGAACGGCTAAAGGGACTACTCAGGTTGTTGATACCAATCTGCGTCTTACTTCAACGTTAGGCAACGCTGCAATTATTGCAAAAGCTGATTTACGGAGAAAAAACAGAGAAACATTTGACGTCAAAGCCAATCTTCAGAGCCTTAAGATTGGAAAAATCATTCAGAATAAGGAATTGGGAAGCATTACCGCACAAATAAATGCAAAAGGAGAGGGCTTTGATCCTAAAACAATGTCTGCAAATCTTCTGGGCGATGTGAAATCTGCAACTTACAAAGGCTATACCTATCAGAATATGAATCTGAAAGGCAAAATCAACCGTGGAGCTTATGATATTGATCTGAATTCAAAAGATCCGAATGCCAATTTACATCTGGCTGCTTCGGGTGTTTTTAATGACAACCCTACGGTGAAAGTCAATGGAAATATCAACAAATTAGATCTCAACAAACTCGGTTTTTACAGTTCGCCTATGATTATCGCCGGTGGAATTGACGGAGATTTTAAAAGTCTAGATCCCGACAATCTGAACGGTTACTTAAACTTACAGAATTTTGCAATTTCAGATACCAAAGAAGTTTATCCGCTTCAGGAGATTAAATTGAATGCAGCTTCTACGTTAGATTCAACCTTAATTAAATTCAATTCTCAGATTGCTGATGTTGAACTGAACGGAAAATATAAACTGACGCAGATTTTTGGAGCTTTAACGCAGACTTTTAATCAATACTATCAGTTTCAAAAGCCTGGGAAAGCTCAGAAGATTGATGCCGGACAGTTTTTTACCATAAATGCAAAGATTAAAAATGATGACTTAATCAGAAAATTCGTTCCTGAACTGAAGAGTTTTGAAACCATCAATATTAAAGGAAACTATAATGCAGATTCTCAGGCAATTGAGCTGGACGCGCAGATTCCACAGGTTTTATACGGAACCAACACACTGGAAAATACCAGCTTAAAAATCACCAACGAAAATCAAGCTTTACAGTATGATTTGAGTGTTGCATCGTTAGCCAGTGAAAGTTTTGCTTTAAAAAAAGTAAATATCAATGGCGATGTTGCTCAGAATATCATCAATTATAACATAACAACCAAAGATGATAAAGATGCAACCCAATTCCTGATTGCCGGAAATGCCAAATCGATGAATGACATCACGGAAATCTCTTTAAAACCAAACGGTTTAAAACTGAATTATATGGACTGGACGGTTGCCGAAAACAACAAAATCTCAATTTTCAGTCAGGGAATTGTGGCGGATAATTTCACCCTGTCAAATTCGGGAGCGGAAATCTCATTACAGTCTGAAAGCAGTTCACCAGCAAGCCCTTTAAATGTTTCGCTGAAGGATTTTAAAATCGAAACCCTCACAGAAATTATAAAAAAAGATTCACTTTTAGCCAAGGGAACAATCAATGGAACGGCACAACTGAGAGATTTAACCCAAAATATGACTTTCACTTCAGATATTGACGTGACCGATCTTTTTGTATTTGGAAGTCCGGTTGGGAATTTAGACATTAAAGTCAATAACCAGTCTGCCAATCTTCTGATTGCCGATATCGCTCTCTCCGGGAATAATAATGATGTGAAAATTACAGGAAACTACAACACTTCATTAAGCAGTTTTGATTTGGATTTGGCAATGAATCAGCTTCAGATGAAAACACTGCAGGGTTTTACCGCAAATGCAATTACCAATACGGAAGGTTTTCTTTCTGGAGATTTAAAAATTACAGGAACGACCACAGCACCAAAAATTCTGGGTGATGTGAAAATGAATAATGTTGGCCTGATGATTTCCCAGACCGGAAGTGATTTCAGAGGAATCAACGACAAAATAGGATTTACCAGCCGTGGAATTGAGTTTGATAATTTTAAAATCAAAGACAAAGACGGAAATTCTTTAAATATCGACGGACAGGTTTTGACGCAGACTTACAAAGACTTTAAATTTAATTTAGATCTGGATGCAAAAGATTTCAAAGTAGTGAATTCTGAAAAATCTAACGATGCGATGATGTACGGAATTTTAGCAATTGACGCAGCCTTGAAAGTTCGTGGAAATTTAGATTTACCAAAAGTTGACGGACGACTGGCAGTTTCAAAAAACACGGATTTTACTTTTATTTTACCACAATCCAGCCCTTCATTGCAGGAAAGAGACGGAATTGTAGAATTTATTGATCAGGATCAGATCGCTTTAAACCAAACCATAAAAGCAGACTCAATTGACGCTCAGAGTCCCATAAAAGGTTTGGATGTGAATGTGAATATCGAGTTGAGCAAAGAAGCAAAAATGTCTATTGTAATTGATAAAGCAGCAGGAGATTTCGTAAAACTTCAGGGTGAAGCAGATCTTACGGGAGGAATTGACCCTTCAGGAAAAGTAACTCTGGTGGGCGTTTATGCTGTAGAAAAAGGAAGTTATGAAATGTCTGTAAGCTTGTTGAAAAGAAAATTTGATATTCAGCAGGGAAGCACAATTACCTGGACTGGCGAACCTACAACCGCGAATCTTGATATCACTGCCATTTATAAAACGCAGACCGCACCGATTGACCTTGTGGAGCAGCAGGTTGATCAGGCTAATCTGAACCAGTATAAACAGAGAATTCCATTCAATACATTATTGATTTTAAAAGGCGAACTTTTGAAACCGGAAATTACGTTTGACATTACCACAGACGAAAAAAACAACGCCGTTTCCTCTGAAGTTACCGATACTGTAGACGGAAAACTTGCTCAGCTGAGACAGGATCCTAATGAGATGAACAAGCAGGTTTTTGCTTTGCTTTTACTCAACAGATTTGTGGGTGAAAATCCTTTCGAAAGCAATTCCGGGGTTTCTGCGGAGACGATGGCAAGACAGAGTGTGAGTAAAATACTTTCTCAGCAGCTGAATAATTTAGCCGGAAATTTAATCAAAGGAGTTGACCTGAATTTTGATCTGGAATCTACCGAAGACTACTCTACCGGAACGCAAAACACCCGAACTGACCTGAATGTTGGTTTAAGCAAAAAATTACTGAATGACCGATTGAAAGTCTCTGTAGGAAGCAATTTCGGAGTTGAAGGCGAGGCCAGACCTGATGAAAATACAACCAACATTGCCGGAGATGTAACTATTGATTACAGCCTTTCGCGAGACGGAAGATACATGTTGCGGGCTTACCGTAAAAATGAATATCAGGTTGCATTACAGGGACAAATTGTGGAAACCGGACTTGGTTTTGTAATTACTTTGGATTACGATAAATTCAGGGACATTTTCAGAAAATCGAGAAATAACCGTAACCGGGAAGGTGTCGAGAATAAAAGAAATAAAGATAAAGAAGTCGTAGAATTCAAATAATATACATGAAAAATAAACTCAATATATACTGTAAATATTTTTTGGTTTCAGGAATTACTGCGACGATTATTTCCTGCAGCAACACGAAGTTTTTGAAAGACGGACAGCTTCTTTACACAGGAGCAGAAGTGAAAATTGAGAGTGACTCTTTAACCAAAAAAGAAAAAAAAGAGCTCAAATCTGCTTTGGAAGAAAACCTGACACCAAAACCAAATTCTTCATTTTTAGGCTTAAGACCAAAATTATACGCATACAATGCAACCAAAGAACCGAAGAAAGAAAAAGGAATCAGATATTGGCTGAAATACAAATTCGGAGAAGAACCTGTAATGTTGGGCGATGTTGACAGAGAATTTAACAAAGATATTATAGTTAATTATTCTGAAAATAAAGGCTATTTCAATTCCAGAGCAAAATATGACACGGTTTCTAAAAACAAAAAAGCGCAGGTAATTTATACTTTAAATCCTGGCGGAAGATATTTAATCAGCAATGTGAATTTTCCGGCAGATTCAAGTTTGGTGAATCAGGAAATTCAGATCTTAAAAGAGAAGACTTTACTGAAATCCGGAAACCCTTTCGACCTTGATGTAATTAAAGCTGAAAGACAGAGAATCGATGACGGGCTGAAGGATAAAGGTTTTTATTATTTTAATCCGGATAACATCATTGTTCAGGCAGACAGCACGGTGAGCAGAAAGAAAAATGACGTTGAGCTGATTGTAAAGTTAAAAGAAAACACTCCCAAACTGGCAAAAGAGCAGTTTACCATTGATAAAGTTGTGGTTTTCCCGAACTATAATCTCCGTGATGCAAAGAGAGGAAAATACAGCATTCCGATGAGTGAAGATTCTCTGAAAGGTTATGAATACAAAGATATTTACGTGGTTGATCCCGATAAAAAATTCAAACCGAGAGTTTTTGACCGTGCCCTGTATTTCAACAAAGGAGATATTTATAACCGAAAAGATCACAATCTATCTTTAAACAGGCTCATCAGTTTAGGTGTTTTTAAATTTGTAAAAAATGAATTTATTGTTTCAGATTCTTTGAATCATAAATTTGATGCCTATTATATTCTAACCCCGAGAGAACTTCAATCTTTGCGACTGGAAGCTTTAGGAAGAACCAATTCTGCCAACTACGCGGGAAGTGAATTAAATTTAAACTGGACGCAGAGAAATTTTTTCCGTGGTGCAGAGCAGTTTAAAGCTTCTGTTTATGGCGCTTTTGATGTACAGATTGGCGGACCTGCAGAGGCAGAAAATATTTTCAGAGCGGGAGCAAATGCACAGCTTTCGATTCCGAGGATTGTGGCTCCGTTCAGATTTAATTCTTCAAGTGCCTTCGTGCCGCGTACCAATATTAAACTGGGTTATGAATTTCAAAACAGAACAACTTTATATTCTTTAAATACTTTTAATGCTACGTTTGGATACCAGTGGAAAGAAAATGTACGGAAAGAACATGAACTTAATTTAATTGATGTTTCGTTGATACGACCCGCAGATGTAACACCAAAATTCGTTGCGCTTGCTGATCAAAACCCTTATTTAAAAAGGGTTACAACAGAGCAGTTAATTTTTGGCCCTACTTATTCTTACACCTACTCCACCACAATGCTTCCTCAGAAAAATACTTTCTACTACAAAGGAATGCTGGATTTGGCAGGAAACATTACCGGACTCATAACCGGAGCAAACGTGAAAGATGGTAAGGAAAAAAATATTTTCGGAATTCCTTTCAGCCAATATGCGAAGATTGAAAATGATGTGAGATTTTATCACAAGTTTTCAGACAAAACTTCATTAGCTACAAGATTGATTGCGGGAGTTGCTGTACCTTACGGAAATTCTCTGCACATTCCGTTTTCAAGACAGTTTTTTGTGGGTGGAAGCAACAGTATCAGAGCGTTCAGAGCAAGAACCTTAGGTCCGGGAAGTTACGACCCCAGAACAGCAAAAGAAACCACAGCAATTTTTGATCAGGCTGGAGATGTAAAACTCGAATTGAATGCTGAATACCGCGCCAATCTTTATAAGTTTTTAAATGTTGCCGCCTTTGTAGATGCCGGAAATATCTGGCTCATCAATGATGATATAGAAGATGGCGTTAATCTGCGACCTGGCGGAAAATTTTCAAAAGACTTTATAAGCGAAGTTGCAGTAGGAGCCGGAGTTGGTCTGAGACTTGATTTTTCAATTTTAATTTTGAGACTTGATTTAGCGATGCCGCTGAGAGTTCCTTACTACGAAAAGGGCGACCGTTGGGTTTTAGACAGAGTTAAATTCGGTGAAGGAAGCTGGAGACGGGATAACTTAATTTTGAATATTGCCATTGGATATCCGTTCTAAAAATCGGTTGACAGGTGGCTTTTAGCTTAAAATATGGTGAAAAACATATCAACATCTTTACAAACGGGCTTTAGTCCGTTTTTGTTTTAATACATCTCAATACTTTTAAGCTAAAACCTAAGTTTTGTATTATTTCATATTAATCATGGTAACTAAAGATTTAAGATAAGTTTGATCTAAAAAATCTCTGGTACCGGACGATTAAAAAAATCGGCTGGAAAACCTTTTAAGGAATAATCTTTGCCTTAAATCTCCTATAAAGTCTTTTAAAAAGGGTCTATTCTACATTACCAAATCACAACTGTTAACAAAAAAATCATGCTGAAAGAACTGAAATTTTTCTGGGAAACCGTCAAAGAAACCTTCACGGAATGGAATAATTCCAATGCATCCAATGATTCTGCAAGTCTGGCTTATTATGCCATATTTTCAATTCCGGGATTACTGATTATAATCATCTGGTCAGCCGGATATTTTTTTGGTGAAGAAGCGATACGGGGGCAGATCAGTACACAAATCAGTGGTATGATGGGGTCTGAAGCCGCCAAAAGCGTAGAAGAGATGATTGCCGGAGCATTGATTGATAAGGAAAATATATTCATGAAAATCGTAGGGATTGGATCACTGGTTTTTGGTGCAACCACGTTATTTTTTCAGCTGCAGAAATCACTAAATAACTTATGGGATGTGGAAGCTGCGCCAAAAAAGGCCTTAACAAAATTTTTACTGGACAGGGCAAATTCTCTGGGAATGATTCTTATTTTAGGCTTTCTGCTTGTAATTACAATGGTATTAACGCTCGTCATCAGTATTTTAAACGATTTTATTGCAAGAAATATTGGGCTTGAAACTTATTACGTCATCGAAATTATAAACTTCACTATAGGATTTGCGATTACCACTCTGCTTTTTGCCCTGATGTACAAAGTTTTACCGGATGTGGAAATCAGCTGGAAATCTGTTTGGAAAGGTGCCATTTTAACATCAGCACTGTTCACTTTGGGTAAATTTTTACTGAGTCTCTATTTCAGTGAATTTAAACCTACTTCTGCGTTTGGTACTGCTGGAACCATTGTACTGGTGATGCTTTGGATCAATTACTCATGCATGATGATATTTTTCGGGGCAGAATTTACAAAGGTGTACACCTATAAAAAAGGATACAGAATTTGGCCATCTAAACATGCAAAATGGAGTAAATCAAAATTATATCAGGACAGCCTTAAAAGCCAGGAAGCAAAACCTGCCTAAAACAAAAATCCTCCCGAAATTTTCAGGAGGATTACTTTTTACATTCTGTTTACCGTACCTATTCCGAGTAAGTTTAAGGATTTTTTTATAGTCTGAGCCGTTAGATTTGACAAATTTAATCTGAACTGTTTCAAATCTTCATCTTCAAGCTTCAGAATAATGTTGCTTTGGTAGAATGAGTTGTAAGATTTCACCAAATCGTAAAGATAATTAGCCACCAAGGCCGGACTGAGAACTTCCGCTGCTTTTTCAACCACCTGCCTGTAATTGGCAAGCTGCATAATCAGCTCTTTTTCAAACTGATTCAACTCTACATCTAAAATTTCCCGGTTCATGTAATTGGCTTTGAGCAATAAAGATTGAATTCGGGCATAAGTGTACTGAATAAAAGGACCTGTATTTCCGTTAAAATCAATACTTTCTTCAGGATTGAACAGCATTTTTTTCTTAGGATCCACTTTCAGCATAAAATATTTTAAAGCTCCAATTCCTATACTTTCGTAATTGATGTTTTTTTCTACCTCTGTAAAATTTTCTAGTTTGCCTAGCTCTTCAGATTTGGATTTTGCAATATCAAACATATCCTGCATCAGCTCATCCGCATCAACTACAGTTCCTTCACGCGATTTCATTTTCCCGTTCGGAAGTTCTACCATTCCGTAAGAAAGGTGGAATAAATTGTCCGCCCATTCATAGCCCAGTTTTTTTAATATTTTAAACAAAACCTGAAAATGATAATCCTGTTCGTTTCCTACAGTGTAGATCAACTTCTGAAGATTGTTTTCTTTAAAGCGTTCCACCGCCGTTCCTAAATCCTGAGTCATATAAACAGAAGTTCCGTCTGAACGAAGCAAAAGTTTTTGATCTAAACCTTCATCCGTCAGATCACACCAAACCGAACCGTCTTCTTTCTGGAACAGAACACCTTTATCCAAACCTTCCTGTATAATGTCTTTTCCTAAAATATAGGTATTGCTTTCGTACTGAACCTGATCGAAATCTACTCCAAGTCTCTTATAAGTTTCACCGAAACCTTTGTAAACCCAAGAGTTCATTTCATTCCATAGATTTCTTACTTTTTCGTCACCATTTTCCCAGTCGAGAAGCATTTTTTGGGCTTCTTTCATTAACGGGGCTTCTTTTTTCGCCTGATCTTCAGAAATTCCCTGTTCCATCAAAGCGAAGATCTCTTTTTTATATTCCTGATCAAATTTTACATAGTAGTTTCCTACAAATTTATCCCCTTTCACATGATCGGTTTTCGGAGTTTCACCCTTTCCAAATTTCTCCCATGCCAGCATCGACTTACAGATATGAATTCCTCTGTCATTGATGATCTGACTTTTGATCACACCATAGCCGGCTTCTTCAAGAATCTGAGCCACGGAAAAACCTAAAAGATTGTTTCTTACGTGCCCCAGGTGAAGCGGTTTGTTGGTATTCGGTGAAGAATATTCCACCATTACGGTTTCGTTTTTCTTTTCTATATTTGAAAACTGTTCTGAAACGCTTTTAAACTGATTGACAAAAAACTGATTTTTAACTTTCACATTTAAAAATCCTTTCACCACATTGAAACTTTCCAGTAATTCGGTTTGCTCAGTTAACGCCTGTCCAAGTTCTACCCCAATGCTTTCAGGGTTTTTCTTCAACTGTTTCACCAAAGGAAAAGTAACAATGGTAAAATCGCCTTCATATTCAGTTTTATTCTCCTGAATTTCAAGTTTTATATCTTTCAACTGATAGACGTTAAGAATAATCTCTGCCAGTTTCTCTTCTATAATATTTTTAATATTCATTATTTATCGTTTGAAATACAAATATACGGAAATAAAAAAACCGCCCGAAGGCGGTTTATAGTATAATTTGAGCTTTGCTAAAATTAGTTTCTGTTCCAGAAAGGAGTGAACTGATTTTTTACAAATACATCTGCTTGATTTACTACAGGAACATTCGCACTGTTCGTATTGTACTCTCTACCAGGATAAACTAATCTCCAAGGCTTGTTAGGCTGAGTAGCTGTAAGCGCTAATGGCGTAACAGGGAAACCAGTTTTCAAATAGTTGATATAAGTTTCCTGTGGCTTGAAGAAATGTAAAGCAACCATTCTCTGATATTGAATCGCAGCGATATGCCCATCTGTTCCGTTCCAACCGTAAGGCTTAGAATTTAGCGAGTTAGTATACGCAGTTGCCTGTGCAGCAGTACCTCCCAAAATCGCAAAAGATGCAGCAATACCAGCATTATAATTACCTTGAGCGTTAGAGAAAACAGCAGGATATAATTCCGCAGCTTCCGCCTGTAGAAGATATGATTCTGCAGCAGTCATTATATAACCATCAATCTCCGAATTAGTAGTAGCTGATGAATTATTCAAAAATCTCCAGCTCAATCTCGAAAATGAAGCTTCTGTTGCACCAGCAATTTGACCTTCACCTTGGTTGATCCCTCTGATAGTTCCTCCTGCAGCTAAATACATAAGACCACGACGAGTATCTACTGTAGCTAAAGTCTTAGCATTTGATCCATTTAATAATGTCGCAAAATGATTAGATATCATAATATATCTCCACCCATTGGTGTTAATTGCAGAACCATCAAAAATCACATATCCATAATTATTAATTAATGGATTTTGTTGGCCAGCATTTGCATTTCCATATCCCGGATTAATTGCAATATTAGAATTTACAAATTGTGCACCTGCCAAAGTCTGTAATTGAGCAGTTACAAAAGATCTGATGTTTGAATCAGTTACCTTTGACTGTCTTAAAAGTATTCTTAACTTTATTGTGTTTGCTACTTTTTTCCAGGTTGCCATATCTCCACCTAAAACCACATCCTCATCACCTACAGGAAATTGAGGAGAAGCGGGATTATCTATTGTAGCAATAGCTTCATTAAGCAATACTACAAGATTTCTGTATATGTCTTCTCCTTTATCATATTTGGGAGTAAGATTAGCTTCTCTTTTGAAAGCTTCAGAAAAAGGTGCGTCACCGTAGAAGTCTACAATATACTGCATACTGTTAGCCATCATAATTTTAGCAATAGCAGCATGGTGAGTATACTGAGCAGCTTTGGGATTGTTATAAATATTCTCATATCTACTCATAGCCAAATAGCTATTATTCCAATAATTGTTTGCAGGGGCAAATGCGGAAGTGACCTGCATTTGATATTCTGCACTCATAGGTGAAGCGAAAAAGTAAACATTCCCTGCCCAGTTGTTCATCCAAATATTAGACAGCTGAAATATATCAGATACCTCAACATCATAATTGGTTGTTTGCGCAGCACTTAAATATCTGTCTGGCGAAACCAATTCAATCTGTGGAGCATTCACAGCTGTATTATCATCCAACCCACAAGAAGATAATGATAATGCTGCAAACGCTATATAAACATATTTTTTCATTTTTATAAATTTTGAAATTAAGAATTAAAATGTAATAGCAATATTTCCTCCGAAAGTTCTCAGGTTAGGGTATTGTACAGCATCACTACTGATATATCCTGCATAAGATCCATTACCCTCAAATGATGTTTCCGGATCATCATAATTTCTATTAGATTTTGCAAATTTTGTGAAAGGATTTCTTGCCTGCACTCCGATAGTTAATTCATTAATTTTAGAATTGCCTAAAAGGGTTTTGCTGAATGTATAAGAAAGTCCTATTTCACGTACTTTAAATGCTGTAGCATTTAAAACAAAATTCTCCCCAACTTGATTATATAGAGCACCTCCATAGTATTCAGATAAAGCAAATGTTGGATTAAAATTTGGATTTGTCGGATTGTTCAAGGTAGTAGCATAAATAGGATTAGTATTTGCCACATAAGTGCCTCCTTGCTGATATACAGAATTAGGAATCACATAAGCCTGAGTTCTGTCGAAAGAAGCTGATTCCTCTAACTGACCAGAGAATGCTAAACTGTTCTTTGTACCTGAAAAGAATTGGTGACCTGTACGGTAATCAGCAGTAGCAGATAATGTAAAGCCTTTGACTTTCAGGGTAGTTGTAAATCCTAAAATATATTTTGGCGTACTTTGACCTAGGATGCTTAACTGAGAATTTACTCTTGGTAACCCAGTTACGGCGTCAACAACGATTCTACCTTGATCATCTCTTACGTAAGTAGTACCTTTAATCGTATTTAATCTTTCACCTTCGATAGCAAATAAACCAGAATATGAATTAGAAAGTAATGCAATTTCTTTTGCACCATCAGCAAGTTTAGTTACCAATGTATATGCACTTGTAAAGTTGGCACCAATATCCCAACGTACATCTTTGGTTTTTATAGGAACCAAATTAAGATTCATCTCAATACCTCTACCCTCAAGATCTCCTACGTTGTCCCACTGACCATTTACACCAGAGGAAGTTGAAGTCTGTTGAAAAGTAATCAAATCTGATGTCTTTGTCTGAAAAATAGCACCATCAAATGTAATTCTATCCTTAAACATTCCAAATGAAACACCTACCTCTGCTTTAGAAATATTTTGAGGTCTCAAATTAACGTTGTATATCGTTGTTTGTGGTATATAACTAATATATCCACTGGATGCATAAGGATAACCAGGCCCAATGTTTGCAATAGGATCAAGGTTGTATGCAGCTATTGGACCTGTACCTTTCGTGCCTTCTACAGCGGCTGTAATTTTAAGAAAGTTTAATACATCCCCTCCAAAATCAAATGCTTTGGTAGGAATAAATGATACTGACGCTGATGGATAGATGTATTGAAACTTATTACCATACTGCTCCTGAACCAACAATGAATTTAATTCATATCTACCCGTAAGATTTACAAATAAGAATTTCTTGTAACCCAAATCAATATTAGCAAGCAATGCATGTACGTTGTTGTGGCTTCTGTTATTTGCTAAAGAACTTGGTTGTGCAGGGCTGGACAAGTTAGAAATAGCATAAAGACCTGGAATAACAATACCTGTGCCACCAGCTTGGCCATTTTTAGCTCTCGTATCCTGAAAGTTGTGTCCAACGGTTACATCTAAATTCAAGTCAGTCGCAATATCATAGTTGGCATTCAATAGTAAATCACCATAATATCTTTGTGCAATTTGAGTAGACTCAAAATAATTCGATTGAATATCATTTACTATACCATTATATATAGGTGCAGCAACATAACCATTATTAAAGCTACTAGATTCCAATGCAGTATAGTTCATATTTCCACGGTAAGTCATCTTGATATGATCATTGAAATCGTAACCAACTCCCGCAATCACATTGAAATAATTCCTTACCGAATTTCCACGTATATTCTTCTGTCTATAGTATGGGCTTGTATAATAAATATTCCATGCATATCCAGTATCTGCGTAATCCTTGAATTTTTCAATAGGAATATCTGAAGAACTTTGAAGAAGATCATGGTAGATTGTTGCATCTGCTTCAGAACTCTTAGTTCTAATATAGTTTACCTGTCCGTCAAAAGACCATCTATTGACTTTAGCGCCACCTTTTAACAAAACAGAATATCTACTAAGTTTATCATTAGCTACTATAAACTCCTTCTCTAAACTACCAATATTCATCCCGAAATAACCATCTCTATTACCTGTAGCTACTGATAAAGTATTTTGGTAAATCGTTCCTGTCTGAAAGAAATCTTTTATATTATCTTTTCCATAAGGAGTAAATGGAGACATTATTGATCCTGCCTCATCTCCAGCTGGGTTACTGTCGTTAGGATTCACATCGATAGTACCATTTCCATTTGCATCAAACAAGGGTATACCATAAGGCTGAGTAGTTCCAGCAAAATTTGGATCTGTAAATGCAGGACCCCAAGCTCCATTTTCTACATGAATTTTATCTCCAAACCATCCTTGACCATAAGTCCTTTGTCTCTTTGGCAAAAATGCTACAGTTTCAAAATCCACTGCTGAATTGAAGCTTATTCGCAATCCTCCAGAAGCAGTACCTCTTTTTGTAGTAACCACTACAACTCCATTTACACCCTGGGGTCCATAGAGTGCGGCTCCACCAGCTCCTTTGATGATGTTTACAGATTCAATCGCATCTGGTGGTAATTGAGATAACACATTTGCTGATGAAATTACGTTATCAATTACAACTAGCGCTTCAGTATTACCTGTGATGGTGTTCGGAGTTCTAATAACAATACTCTGCGATGAGTTTACACTATTGTTAGTCTGGTTGATTCTTACCCCAGAAGCTTTACCTGCAATTGCATTTATTGCATTTGGATTACTTGCTACTTTTAATTGCTCGTTGCTGATAATTTGCTGAGCTGTAGTAACTTCGTCTTTTACTTTTAATCTACCTGTTATAGGTTGAACAAAAACAACTTCGGCGATTTCTGTAGTTTTAGGTATTGTATCATTTCTTCTATCCTGTGCATTTACTAATGCCATAGAAGAAGACACGACAACCAATAAAACACTAGCAGTTAATTTCTTCATATTTAAATTGATTATTTTTTACTAAATGCAAATATGTGAAACTTTCTTAAATTAAACAAATGTTTTGTTAAAAATATTTAACACAACGTGCAGATTTTATAATAATTACAAAATTTTTACAAATGTATAAGGATATCCAGACGTTTTTTATGATTTCAATAATAAAGAAATACCTTTTATATTTGCAGATGTTTTTTAGCGGAAGTACAGATGAATCAACTAATAAAAAAATACTCTCAATATGTTGAAGCGGGCTGCGATGAAGTTGGCCGTGGATGTCTCTGCGGACCGGTGGTAGCAGCTGCAGTAATTATTGATGAAACTTTTGAGCAGAATCTTATTGACGATTCTAAAAAATTAAATTTAAAAACAAGGTTGGATCTTGATGCCTATATAAAAGATCATGTGAAGTGCTACGCCATTCATGAACTTCCACCATCCTATATTGATGAGCATAATATTCTTAATTCGAGTATTCATGCTATGCATGGAGCTTTAGATAAGTTAACAGTCAGGCCTGAGTTTATTTTGGTGGACGGAAATAAGTTTTATCCTTACAATTTTATTCCTCACGAATGTATTGTAAAAGGAGACTCAAAAATTTTAGCCATTGCTGCTGCATCCATTCTGGCAAAAAATTACCGTGACCTCTTAATGATGCGATTACATGAAGAGTATCCCGAATATGGATGGAATACGAATTTCGGGTACGCCACAAAACATCATCAGAAAGCGTTGATTCAACATGGTCCAACTCTGCATCACAGAAAGTCTTTCAGACTGAAATACGATTGATTGTTTGATTAATTTAACATTAACAAATTATAAAGCCAACGGAAATTATTTAAACAGATTACAAATAAAAAATGAGAAGCATCATTCTGCTTCTCATTATATTTTAAATGGTTTGTAAAAACCTCTATTTCTTTCTGGATCCCTGCTGACCCTGAGCTTTTTGCTGCTCCTGAGCTTTTTCCATCATTTCACGCATTCTCTTCTGGAATTTGCTTTCGGTTTTAGGCTTTTCTTTGTTCGCCTGAATCTGTGCATGAATTTTCTTTTCATCTAAGATCAGATATTTAATCACTAAAATAATCAAAATGTTAATCGCATTAGACACAAAATAATACCATGACAAACCGGATGCAGAAGTGTTCAGGAAGAATAAGAACGTAATCGGGAAAATATACATTAATACTTTCATGTTCGGCATTCCTTCCTGTTGTGGCTGCTGCATATTTCCAGAAGTCATTACTGTATAAATTAAAATCACCACCGTACATGCAAGTGCAAAAACACTTAAATGTTCACCTAAAAACGGTACATTAAATGGTAATTTAATCAAATCATCATAAGCTGTAAGATCTTTTGCAAACCAGAAACCCTTACCTCTCAAATCAATAAAGTTCGGGAAGAAACGGAATAATGCGTAGAAAATCGGGATCTGTACCAACGCCGGAAGACATCCCGCCATTTGATTTACGCCAGCTTTCCTGTAAATTTCCATTGTTGCCTGCTGCTTCTTCATTGGATCAGCATCCTTTAATTTAGCAGTTGCTTCATCAATTTCCGGACGAATCACTCTCATCATTGCACTCAGCTTGTGCTGTTTGTACATGATTGGTGACAAAATCAGTTTCACAATAATCGTCATCAGGAAAATTACCCAACCTGCAGATAGTCCCCATTCTGCAATGAAATTGTACATGGGCATGAAGAAATAACGGTTCATTGCTCCAATAAATGACCAACCTAATGGTAAAATTTCATCAAAATTTTTGTCGTAAGATTTTAACAATGGCAAATCCAAGGGCATGAAATACCACGTGAAATCCTGATTCAACTCACCACCGCTCATTCCTACAAAACCTTCAAAATTTAATTTTTTAAGGTATTCTCCTTCCTCAATGGTTTCCTGATTCCCTTTACTGTTTGTGAAACCTGTTTTAGATTCGATTACTGAAGAGAAAAACTGCTGTTTTACGCCAATCCAGTTCAGGGTTTCTTCATCTTCAGACATATCTGTTCTTCCGTCATAATCATAATCTTTATAATTATTAAACGCGTAAGAGAATTCGGAATGAGACTGCTCCTGAGCTCTACCTTTTTCAAGATTTCTTACATTGTAATCCCAGATAAAATCTGCTTTGTTGTCGGAAGATACATTAGCTAAACCTTTAGTTCTAACCTTAAAATCAACAGTGTATTTCGGCATCAGAGTGTAGACAAACTGAATAACAGCACCGTTAACATTAGCCGTCAACGTTGCTACATTTCCAGCAACTGAAGGGGTAAAAACTAAATCTTTAGTATTGATGGTTTTACCTGCTTTATCTTTAAACTGAAAACCATAGTTGGAGTTGTTTTTCGTGATTAAATAAAGTGGAAGGTCTGCAACATCAGTTTTGTGGTTGTAAGCCTTGAATTTTGCAAGCTCAACCTTAGAAACCTGCCCTCCTAAACTTGAGAATTCAATTTTAAGCTCATCATTTGCAAGATTTACATTTTGAATCGCTCCCGGAGTTACATTTGTGTTGATTTGAGCTGCCTGGGTCTGCTTTACAGCGCTTTTTGCCTGTTCTGTTTTCTGTTGTTCAGCTTTAAGTTTTTCTTCTTCAGCACTATTTCTCTGGAAATAAAACATGAATCCGAAAAGAACCAAACATAAAACCGCAAAACTAATCATCTGACTTTTATCGAGTCCTTTGTTCTGTTGCATTTTATTTTAATTAAAATTTTTAAATTTAATGAAGTAATAATTTTATCACTTTTTTGAGTCGACAAAAATACTGTTTTTTTATCAGAACTCTATATTATAATATGTTACTATATAATAAACTCAGGCTGAGAAAGATCAGTCTGAGTTTATCTATGACGTTTGTAATTTTTAAATTACTTTATATTCGATAAACCTTCAAGGTTTGAATACCCTGAAGGTTTGTAAATCGTGTTATTTTCCCGAACAAGCCTTAATGAAAGCTCTGAACAAAGGATGCGGAGTGGCTACTGTACTCTTGTATTCCGGGTGATACTGCACCCCAACGTAGAACGGGTGATCGTGCATTTCCAAAGCTTCTACCAATCCCGTTTCAGGGTTTGTACCTGTTGCCACAAAACCATTATCTTCAAATTCTGCGATATAATCACTGTTGAATTCGTATCTGTGACGGTGTCTTTCAGAAATATGTTTGCTTCCGTAGATTTCAGATAATTTAGATCCATTTTTAACGGCACATTTCCAGGCTCCAAGACGCATTGTTCCACCTTTATCCACTACATTTTTCTGTTCTTCCATTAAAGAAATTACAGGATGCTCTGTTGAAGTATCAAACTCCATTGAGTTGGCTTTTGTATATCCTAAAACGTTTCTTGCGAATTCAACAGTCATAATCTGCATTCCCAAACAAATTCCCAACATCGGAACTTTATTTTCTCTTGCGTACTGAGCAGTAAGAATTTTACCTTCAATACCTCTGTCACCAAATCCTGGGGCAACCAAAATACCGGAAACTCCGTCTAATGATTCTTTGATATTTTCTTTGGTTAAATCACCACTGTAAACCCATCTGATTTTCACTTCAGTTTCCAAATCTGCACCTGCATGCTTGAAAGCTTCAGCAATTGAAATATAAGAATCCTGTAGCGAAATATATTTTCCAACTAAGGCAATTTCAACAGTTCTCTTCGGATTCTGGAATTTTTTAAGGAAAGTTTTCCAGTCTTTAAGATCAGCTTCCTTATCACTTTTTAAATCTAATTCTTTAAGAACTACATCATCAAAGTTTTGTTTCTGAAGGTACATCGGAACTTCGTAAATCGTTTCCAAATCTTTACACTCAATCACATTATCCAAAGGAACGTTACAGAACTGAGCTAATTTTGCTCTCTGATCTTTTGGAATTTTATGTTCGGTACGGCAAACCAAAACATCAGCCATAATTCCGCTTTCCATCAACTGACGAACCGAATGCTGGGAAGGTTTTGTTTTTAATTCTCCACTTGAAGCCAGATATGGTAATAAAGTTAAGTGAATTACCATAGAATTTTTCTCACCCAGTTCCCATTTCAGCTGACGAACAGTTTCGATGTAAGGTAAAGATTCAATATCTCCTACAGTTCCGCCGATTTCGGTAATGATGATATCGTAATTTTGTTTGGATAGAATTTTAATTCTGCGCTTAATTTCGTTGGTAATATGAGGAATTACCTGAACTGTTTTTCCAAGGAAGTCTCCTTTTCTTTCTTTTTCGATTACAGTCTGGTAGATTTTCCCTGTGGTAACGTTGTTATTCTGAGAAGTTGGCGAGTCAAGATAACGCTCGTAGTGACCTAAATCCAGATCCGTCTCTGCACCATCTTCGGTTACATAGCATTCACCGTGCTCATAAGGATTTAAAGTACCCGGATCGATATTGATATAAGGATCAAGTTTTTGAATTGTTACATTGAAGCCACGTGATTTTAGCAATAGACCAAGAGAAGCAGAAACGATTCCCTTTCCCAAAGATGAAGTTACACCTCCTGTCACAAAGATGTACTTTGTATTCTTTTTACTCATTAGATTAGGTTTGTGCAAAGTTAGGACAAAAAGAAAAGCAAAGCAATTTTGTTGCACTTAAAAATAATTTTTGAAACAAAAAAGGTTTCCAATACTGCTATCGAAAACCTTTACCCAAACCAAATTATATAATATGAAAAACTATTATAAACATTTTAAAATCAAAACAATTATTTATTGCTTTAAAACGAAACAAAGATATAAATCTTTAAACAATAAGACATTGATTTATGTTAAGATCTTCTCTTGGATGAAACTAATTGGCTACCATAAAAGATGAAAAACAACACAATAAAAGAATTGAGGTAGATGAGCATGCTGTAAATATTGTCTTCTTTTAATCCAAACGGATTAAAGCCCGAAATAACCAAACTTATAAGGTAAATAATTTCAAACAGTAATGCGATTCTCAATACTGAATTGTAGTTTTTCTTAAATAATAACACTGTGATAAAGGCGACAATTAGAGTAAAAACACATTTAAGAAGAATTAGGAATGGAGCCATTCCCAAACTTTCACCAGGTAGTCCTAAGATGTAAATCGCAACAACACTAAGCAGAAAATTCAGCATAGCCATGAGAGTAAATATCTGGCTGCTTTTCAGAATAACATTTTTCATCTCCTAAAATTAAGAAAATTTCAAAAAAAATCTTCAACTTAGCAGTATGGCAAAACTTAAAACAGCATATTTCTGTCAGAACTGCGGTTCACAATATCCACAGTGGACAGGGCAATGTAAAAATTGTCTTGAATGGAACACTCTGGTAGAAGAAATTGTAGAAAAAACCTCATCAAAAACGCCCCCTTTTTCAAAATCAAAACAGCACGTCATCAACATTATTGAAGTTGAAGCTGTGGAAGAACCGAGAATAAAAACGCCTTCTGATGAACTCAACAGAGTTTTGGGCGGTGGAATTGTTTTGGGATCGGTCACGTTGATTGGTGGCGAACCGGGAATTGGAAAGTCTACCCTGCTTCTTCAGCTGGCTTTAAAAATGAAGAAGAAAATTTTCTATGTTTCCGGTGAAGAAAGTGCTTCTCAAATCAAAATGAGAGCCGACCGTTTGGCTGAAATCAAAAATCCAAACTGTTTTCTGTACACAGAAACTTCTTTGGAAAAAATTCTTCACGAAGCCAAAAAACTGGAACCCGATTTTGTGATTATTGATTCCATTCAAACCTTGCAGTCACAGCTGATTGAAAGTTCACCAGGAACAGTTTCGCAAATCCGTGAATGTTCGAATGAGATTATTAAATATGCCAAAGAAAACAATGTTCCCGTATTTTTAGTTGGTCACATCACGAAAGATGGGCAAATTGCCGGACCAAAAGTTCTGGAACACATGGTGGACGTTGTTTTGAATTTTGACGGCGACAGAAATCACCTTTTCAGATTATTGAGAGCCAATAAAAACCGTTTCGGATCGACTGCTGAAATCGGTATTTATGAAATGGTTTCACAAGGTTTAAAGGAAATTAAAAATCCATCAGAAATCTTAATTACCAAAAAATCTGAAGAACTTTCAGGAAATTCTGTCGCCGTAACGCTGGAAGGAAACCGACCGATGCTTCTGGAAATTCAGGCTTTGGTTAGCACAGCCGTTTACGGAACTCCACAAAGAAGCTGCACCGGTTTTGATTCTAAAAGACTGAATATGCTTCTTGCCGTTTTAGAAAAAAGAGCAGGTTTCCAATTGGGCGCAAAAGATGTTTTTCTGAATATTACGGGAGGGATAAAAACAGACGATCCTGCTTTGGATCTGGCGGTTGTTGCTTCAATTTTGTCATCGAATGAAGATATTGCCATCTCAGAACATTACTGTTTTGCCGGAGAAATTGGATTGAGTGGAGAGATCCGTCCGATTGCACAGGCTGAGCAGAGGATTACAGAAGCTGAAAAACTGGGCTATGAGAAAATTTTCATTTCTAATCTGAATAAACTACCCAAGAAAAAATTCGGGATAATAATTGAAGAAGTGAGCAAGGTGGAGGATTTTCATGAGAGACTCTTCTAATCTTTGAGCGTTGTTAGGGCTTAAAGCCCTAACAACGCTTTAAAATCGCTAAATTTAAACACGATGAAAAAATATGTAACTAACCTGGAGCCAAACTCCTTCTACCACATTTTCAACAAAGGTATTAATGGTAATAAAATCTTTTTTTCAAGTCAGAACTACAGTTACTTTTTAAAATTATTGAAAGATAAAGTGCTCTCTGTATCTGGAATATATGCATATTGCTTCCTCCCAAATCATTTTCATATTTTGATAAAAACTAAATCTGAAAATGAAATCCGTGAAAGTTTCAGCGAAAAAGCACAAATTGATGTTGATAAGATTATAAGTCAGCAGTTTTCTAATGTCTTCAACAGCTACACGCAGGCAGTGAATAAAAATTATTCCAGAACAGGAAAGCTTTTTGAGCTTCCTTTTCGAAGAAGATTAATTACATCTGATGATTATTTAATAAAAACAATTCTATATATTCATAATAATCCTAAAAAACATTTTTTAACCAACGAAATATTTAGTTACCAGCACTCTTCACTACCACAAATATTAAATAATAATCAGAATGGAAAAATTACAAAAGAAATAATATCGCTTTTTGGCAGTTTAGATAATTTCCGACTGCTTCATCAAAATTATGATCCTATCAAATAACGTAAAGCGTTGTTAGGGCTTAAAGCCCTAACAACGCTCCAAAGCTTAATTACAAAAAAAAATGAACTTCCTCGCCCACTCTTTTCTTTCTTTTTCTGACGGACAAATCGTTGGGCAGTTTCTGGAAGATTACATCCGGAATAAAGACCGTTTTTCCTTCCCGAAAGACATCCAAAATGGCATTACCATGCACCGCACCATTGATACTTTTACAGATTCTCATCCTGCGATTCATGAGGCGAAGAAAGTATTCAGTCCGCTTGTAAGATTATATTCCGGTGCTTTTGTAGATGTTTCAATGGATTACTTTTTAGCTAATGATCTATCAATTAATTCTTTACAAGGCTGGAAATCACATTCGCGGAATGTTTACAAAGTATTAAACCAACACATTCATTTATTTCCTGAAAATTTCAAACTGATGTTGTCACGAATGGAATCTGAGGATTGGCTTTACAACTACAGAAATGACAAAAACATTGGTTTCAGCATGAAAAATGTTTTAAATAAGGCAAAATATTTAGAAAAAGACATTCCCGTTTTTGAGGCATTTACAGACAATAAAAAATTCCTGAAAGAATGCTATGACAACTTCTTTCAGGAACTGTTTTTACATGCGAAACAGACCAATGATCTGATGACACACTTTTAGATTTACCTTATAGTTTATCTCTGCCTCAGCCTACAAATATGGAGAAATTACTGAAAATTTTATAAATGTTTTTCTTTTCCCCATCCCTTAAAGGGCGGAAAAACATGTAGAAAATTTATTATAATTTAAAATCTATATCCTAACGACAGGCCACTTCTGAAACCGGCCCATGGACCGTCTACTTTTACCCTTGCCCCCTCCGTATTCGTTTCTACGGTGTACTCAACGTAGGGAACATCAAGGTCTTCAATTTCTTTTTTCAGCTGACCCTGCATTTCTGGTGTGAGATAAATATTGCTTGTGAGGGCAAAGTCTCCTTTTCCGGTTCCGTAATGGGCTCCGGCAATCCAAAAATCAAGTACAAGATTCTGTGCCTTGTTCAGGAAAAACTGAGCTCCCACCATCAGGCCGCCGCTGTGACCTCTCGTATCTCCCTTGCCGGTAAGCGGAATAGGATATGAGACACCTGCCACAGGCTGAAAATTGTAATAAAAATCAAATTCATTAGACTCAACACTTGAATAACGGTAGTAAGGTGCAAAATAAAAACCCTTCCCATAGCCTTGACCGATATAAAATCTCGGCTCCAGGGTAAAATTGGTTGACTTAATTTCCAGGTTCTGAAACTGCTTTTCGTCTTCATCATCTAAAAAAACTCCCATAAAAGGAACTTTTCCTTCAGGCATGGTACCAAATCCTATTGCTAATGAAAACCACTGATTCAGGGATCTTTCGTAGGTAAGGTTAAAATTTCTGAAGGCGTAAGCTGTAACATTTGTTTTTACGATATTCATTTTCTCAGGAACATCAGAAGCTGGCGGAATTGAATTTTCTATTTGGGCATTTGCAGCAGACATAACGCCGATTGCCAGTAAAGTAGTGATTCTTTTGGTCATAGTATGTGATTTTGGTGTGAAAAAGTAATATCAAAAAGCAGGCAAAATTGATTTTATTTCTTAATCAACTTTTTAGTTTCAGATACAGCACCATCCTTTTCAGCTGTGATAAAATAGACACCAGACGGAAGATCTGCTACCTGCACAGCATCCTGGGTTTTATTGAACTGTTTTAAAACCTTACCATCTAAGTTGTAGATCACCACATTCGCATTTTCAGCATTTCTAAAATGCACCACATCAGTTACCGGATTAGGATAAAATTCAAAATTATTTTTGAGCTTTGAGTTCTGCACAGCAAGAAAAATTTCATTTAATCCCTGGGCACCGTCAGTAGTCTGATTATTTATACCGGCTGCAGCTACGTTCACCACTACCTGCGACGTTGAAAGCAGTGCAAATTTATGTGTGCTGTCGTAATAGTTGTAAGAAGTGTTTACAATAGTCCCTATCGGGAATAGAAAAAGAGTGTCTGTAGGCAAATGAAGGTTGAAATTTTGTACCGATTTAATCCTCAAAACGTTGGTATAAGTTTTAGGGCCAACAATTAAAGTTCCTGTGGCGTCACCGGAATTGCTGATGCTTCCTTTACACAGTCCGCTTAGGGTTGCCGATGTGAAAGTTCCCTGAGCCTGATCTGTCTCAGAATAGCTGAAAGCTGCAGGATAGGTAATAAAAGTCCCGTTATTGGCTGAAAGATTTAGCGTAGCATCAGCGGTGACCAATGCAGTAATTTCCAATTTGGAAGCCGTCTGTTTGTAAAAAATGGTGTTTGAACCGTTTACATACTTCAGGGTAGAACCGGGATAAGAAGCAATTTCAGCAGATGTTGGCGCAGAATAAATCCCCGGACTGCCACCACCCTGTGTAAGAGAGGCATTGTTAAATGTAGTATTCGCTCCGGTTGCGCTGTTATCTGGTGTGCCGGCCAAAATCACATAATTGGCTACATCGCCCACAACAGGGTCGTTGAAAGCTTTGGTAACAGTTGTTTGTGCATTAAATAATGAAAAACAAAAAGTTAAAGACAGTAAAGTTTTTTTCATGGGTGTAAAATATTGTTTAAAATTACGCAATAAACCAATACGGAAATTAAATAATTTTAAGAATATTTTAACACTATTTAGGATATTCTGGAATTGATAGCTGTTGCGGTTTACATTAAAGATCTGCCAGAAGCATGATGGTACATTCAGTCTATTTTGAAACAAAAAACAGATACTCTTAAACTGGAATTTCTTCGCCAGTCAATTGATTATTTCCGCATCAGGATTTTCACGAAGCTTTGCAATTTTTTCTTTCCAGTTCTGAAGTTCTTCATCCGAGAGCCTCACCCAATCTGTCAGTTCGCCAACAATTTTTAAAGGTTCACTGCTTCGGTAAGATCTCGTAGGATTTCCGGGAAATTTTTTGTCGGTGACATTAGGATCGTTTTCAAATATTCCGGTAGGTTCTACGATGTAGATTCTGCCATCACCATCTCCTTCAGCCAAAGCAGCAGCCAAAACAGCTCCGTTTGGTAAAGCCGTAAAATAGATGTGATTCATAACAACTTCAGATTTATAGTTTGAATTAAAACCTGCTTTAAGCAAATCTCCGGTCTTCAAATCGGCTTTTGTACCGTGGTAAAATGGACCTGCATCCAGAATTTTTTCGTCTTTTTTATTTAGCATGATTGCGTTTTTTTTGAGATGAAATCAGTAGAAAACTTAGCAATTTTTTTGAAATGAAAAAAACCGCCCGGATGAGAGCAATTTTTATGATTGAAGGTACAAGTGCGGCAGTTGCAGCAGCTTGAGAAGATTATATTATTATATTTTCCAGTTATTTTTTAAAGCCTCCAATTTTGGGATGAGACATGATTTGCTTTCATTATTTTCGGAAACAAATATTTTTATAATATCACCGGATTTTTTCTCATTCAATATAGAAAAATCTGTCGTAATAGATTTTCCAAATACGTTTGAACCATTTTTTGTTTTGAAAAAGTAGTTGACTGTTATTGTATGATTTCCTGTACGGTAGCTTCTGAAGCCATTTCCTGATACCGTATTGCTGTTGATTTCCATTGAAACGATTTCAGCATCTTTCACAATTCCGTTTTTGTAGAGATTGAAGTTTTTCAAGGATGGAATTACAGATTTAATGAAAAACGGAATTCCGATCAAAAGAAAAACCGATGCGAAGATAAAGACATAATAGATTGGTAAAACAAAAGGTTCAATATCTTTTATGACAGATTGACCTTCAAAAAATTTTATCTGTATTTCCTTTCCAACGTCTGGATCCGTCAATTTATCAGACTTCAACATTTTAAATTTATCGGTGATTTCCTTTCCTTCGTCATCAAATTTATACGTAATAATTTTCACAGATTCCCCGTTAATATTCATGTTGGTTTTCTCAATATGTGAAATTACTGCCGTTTTCTCGATACCGTTTTTTTCTATTTTCTCATAATCATAGCTCTCAAAAGGTTGTCTATTTAAGTTTAAAACAATACTTAAAACAACAGATATCAGAATTGCGGAAAGAGGAAATAAAATTCCCAGGGTAGAATATGGTCTTCTTTCTTTCAATAAATTGATAAACGCTGAGAATGGAACTTGTCTTTTTTGCATTGGTTAAATGTAGTTTTTAAGATGATGTAAAATTAAATATTAAAAAAAACATTTTGAAAGAAAACAGAGATTTTACTGTTTCCAAACAAGTGTGAACACCTTGCGGAGCTGGATGTAAAAGACTAAAAAACAAGTGTAAAAAACCCAATTCCCTTTATTGGTGTTCCAATGGCGAGCATAAAAAACTCAAAAAAGAGTGTAGAGATTTGATGCCAATTCATAAAGAGTCCACTATAAGGGTTAATGGTTTATTTTAATTATTTAAAAAAGTCAAAAGGCGCACATCAGCGGGAAGCAGGTTACTGCAATGGTTTATTTACCCGAAAGCACCTCATCACTAATATCTGCTACCTGAACGCTTTTAAGAGCTGATTTGGTTGAAGATGCTGTACTTCCACCCATAATGTAGAGTTTATTATTATATATTTCTGCAGCGGCATGTCGTCTGGGAATCATGTTGGATGATAACTTATGCAGCTTATTGGTTTCTGTATCAAAATAGGCCAGAAAATTTTGATTATTATAACCGCCTGCAATAAAAATCTTAGTACCGGATACCGCTAATGAATGACCGGATATCGCAGCAGACATCGTGTATTGCTCAGTCCATTCATTTTTGTTGAGATCAAACACATTCACCAGACGGGATGACGTACCGTTAAAACCACCGATTACATAGAGCTTATCATTCACAATTTTGCCCCTTGCTTCTCTGGCTGTTGGCATATCGGGTAAAGTATGCCATGTGTCTGAAGCAATGTCGTAATATTGAAACCTGTCAGAAAATACTGTGGTGGCGGCATTGTTTAGCCCACTGCCGCCGAACGTATATATTTTTCCATTATGAATGGCAGAGCCTGCATTTCCTGTGTAGGCACGATTAACAGCTCCCTTCGTTTTTTGATGAGTTTCAAGGTCTATAATTTCAAGATGGCTGTTTCCCCATCCGTTAAAAATATAAACTTTATTACCGTAAGTCTCCGAATTGGCGAATCTTTTAGGAACCAGACTGGAGTTGATGAGACTCCAGCGGTTATCTTTAGTACTGTATTTCTCAATAAAATTTGCATAACCATCCGTGTCTTTATATCCATTGCTCACATAGATATTGTCACCTGCAATAGCACTGCTTATCGCTCCTCTGCGAACAGACATATCCGAAAGGTGTTTAAATTTTAATGTTTGTGCAATGGCTAAACATAAACCGAAAAGTGAAAGTAGGAATGATTTTGTTTTCAATGGCGTTGAGGTTTGGTTTAATTGATTTTCTGTGTTGAAAAATATGTTTTTAAATATAGGGAAAAGTCACGGATTGGGAATATAGCACATCAAGCTCTCAATACCCATTAATTGTATTAAAGTTCACATAATATTTTTTGAATTTGAATGTATCTTGATCTATTATTATGGTTTTGGAATCAACTATTTGACATTCTCTTGTATATTGATATATTTTTCTATTATAAAAAGATGTTAATTTAAAAGTATTGCCATTAAGTATATAAGAGTCAGCATTTTTGTATTCTTTAATTAAATCTGATTTTTTCCAACCCAAGCGACCAAATAATACGTCAAAAACCCAACTGTCCTCATTGCTTGAGCCAGGTATTTGCCACATTTCCGCCCCAATTACCCTATTTATAGCTTTACCCTCACTGCTAAACATATAAATTGATAATCTAGCTGGGTATAATTCAGGAATGTCTACTTTTCGAGGATTTAAAGAATCTATTTCTGATATTCTTTTGTAAGAATAATAATATCCATCAAATCTTAGGAGTGACTGAGATATTCCGTCCCGTGATAAAGGTTTGTATGACATTGCAGAACAACTGATGATAAGTATTAAAAAAGAAATGTAAACTAAAAATTTCATATAATAAACTTTAAATAATGTGAAATCAGATAGCGCGGATTTATAATCCGTACATAAAATCACGGAAATTAAAAGGAGTAATAACTTTGCTTTCAATAGTGTTGAGGTTCGGGTTAATCGATTTTCTGGGTTGAAAAATATGTTTTAAATATAGGGAAAAGTGATGGATTGGAAATCTGCGACATAATAATGGGTACGAGCGAGACGCTCGCACCAGAGGGGAATTCTAAAACGGCATAAAGCCTAAGTGTATTTTTTCATTATCGTATTTATAGAAAATTGAAAACCTTGGATTTTTATGAAACCCATCATAAATATTCAATTGCAAATAGTCATCGTAGAATCCATTAAATTCTTTTTCGACTTTTATCTCTTTTATCTTCCCGCGGACTTTTGAGTGTAAAATTTTGTTCCTAAATAATTTGTAGAAATCTAATTTACTTTCCCTATCTACAATTACAATTTCAGACTTCAGAAAAGAAATGAAATATTTCGGATCTTTTTTAACAAACGCTACCACCAATGCATTTCTGATATGTTTATTTGTTAAATCATTCATTTCAAATTAATCTAGATTTCCATATACAGTATCAATATCATCTTCATAAAAGTTATTTCTAACCCAATCATCAAATGTTTCAAAGTCATTAGAAACTACATCTGTTTCATTCTCATATCCTATCCTTATCTTTTGAAAATACTCAATATGGTAATTAACATACTGAAAGGGATCTAAAGTTTTGTTCACACCTAATAAAACTTCTTCATTTTCTTCGAGTTCAAATTCTAGAAATTCTTTCAAATCACAAATATTAACACTTACAAAGTGATTATCATTATGATTATAGAATCGTAGAGAGTCATCATTTCTATACTCCCAAGAGTTATATTTAAAGTCTGGATCCTGACATACGTGAAAATAGTAATCCGTACCTAGTTTGTACAAATCAAATTCAAACTGCTTTTCGAATTCGTCTAAAGTTATCCCAAATGTATCTTCTGAGGGAGAACTGGGTAATTCTTTTTTATGTGCATTACGAAAAAACAATTCATCATCTTCTTCGTCAATTATTTTTGGACTTATATTGCAATAACTATCCATATCTTCATTATAATCAATTTTATTTTTTATCTTGCTTAGCAATATTTTTCTATTTTCCGAGCCAGTCCATAAATCACTAGCTTTCGTTATTGCTTCTGTTGTAGAACTCAAAAGGAGTTTTAAATCTGCATTCATATTAAAAAGGCCTTGAATATAATTGTAATTTTCAAATAGTTTTTTCACAATAAATTCCACCTGATTTAATGTCAATGAAGTTTTTGAAATTAGATACTCTGTACTACCGATTCTGTTTGGCTCTAAATCATTGAAATAAAAGTTTAATAGATGGTTAATATTTTTTTTAGTTTTAGGATAAACATTATCATTTTTGAGAGGTAATGCCATTACAATAAATTTAGAATGAGTTAGTTTAGCTACAAATTTAATAATTATGTGGATATTTGATTTGATTAAAAACAAAAAAAACCGCCCAGAAAAAATCTGAACGGTTTAAATATTTATAGCATCGATGATGACTACATCATTCCCGGCATTCCACCACCCATTGGCATAGCAGGTTCTGCGCTCTTAATTTCAGTGATTACACACTCAGTTGTAAGAAGCATTCCAGAAACTGAAGCTGCGTTTTCAAGGGCAACTCTAGTTACTTTCGTAGGGTCGATGATTCCTGCTTCAAGCATGTTTACATACTCGTCAGTTTTAGCGTTGTATCCGAAGTCTCCGCTGCCTTCAGCAACTTTAGCTACGATTACAGAACCTTCACCTCCTGCGTTAGCAACGATTTGTCTCAATGGCTCCTCGATCGCTCTTTTTACGATTTTGATACCTGTAGTTTCGTCAGCATTGATGCCTTCAAGGTTAGCTAAAGCAGAGATTGCTCTTACAAAAGCAACACCACCACCTGCAACGATACCTTCTTCAACAGCTGCTCTCGTAGCGTTCAATGCATCGTCAACTCTGTCTTTTTTCTCTTTCATTTCAACTTCAGAAGCTGCACCTACGTACAATACAGCAACACCACCAGCTAATTTAGCCAATCTTTCCTGTAGTTTCTCTCTGTCATAGTCAGAAGTCGTAGTTTCCATCTGAGCTTTGATCTGGTTTACCCTGCCTTTGATCTTGCTTTCTTCACCACCACCGTTTACGATTGTTGTGTTGTCTTTGTCGATCGATACTTTCTCAGCAGTTCCCAACATATCAAGAGATACGTTTTCCATTGTGAAACCTTGCTCTTCAGAAATTACCTGTCCACCAGTTAAGATCGCGATATCTTCCAACATTGCTTTTCTTCTGTCACCAAATCCCGGAGCTTTTACAGCAGCAATTTTAAGAGAACCTCTTAATTTGTTTACTACCAAAGTTGCCAAAGCTTCACCTTCAACTTCTTCAGAAATAATCAATAAAGATTTTCCGCTTTGTGCGATTGGTTCAAGAACCGGAAGCAATTCTTTCATTGAAGAGATTTTTTTCTCAACTAAAAGAATATAAGGATTTTCCAATTCAACCGTCATTTTTTCAGGGTTAGTCACAAAATATGGAGACTGGTAACCTCTGTCAAACTGCATACCTTCTACAACGTCTACTGTTGTATCGATACCTTTAGCTTCTTCTACAGTGATTACACCTTCTTTACCTACTTTTCCGAAAGCTTCAGCGATCAAAGATCCGATTGTTTCGTCATTGTTAGCAGAAACTGAAGCAACCTGCTTCACCATTTCTGTAGAATCACCAACTTGTTTAGACTGCTCTTTAAGGTTAGCAACAACAGCAGTTACCGCTTTGTCGATTCCTCTTTTCAAGTCCATTGGGTTAGCTCCAGCAGCTACGTTCTTAAGACCTTCTCTTACGATAGCCTGTGCTAAAACAGTAGCGGTAGTAGTACCGTCTCCTGCGATATCATTGGTTTTGGAAGCAACTTCTTTTACCATTTGCGCTCCCATGTTTTCTACTCTGTCTTCAAGTTCGATTTCTTTTGCTACAGAAACACCATCTTTAGTAACGTGAGGTGCACCGAAAGATTTTTCGATTACTACGTTTCTACCTTTTGGTCCCAAAGTTACTTTTACTGCATTAGCCAATGCATCAACTCCTCTTTTTAGAGCGTCTCTTGACTCGATATCGAATTTTATTTCTTTTGCCATATTTTTTTGCTTTTGGCGAATTGCTTTTGGCCTTTAGCTTTAGCGATTCGCTGTATTAATTTATAATTTGATTTTAATTTCCGTTAAGCCTGTTCCAAAGGGTGACAAGCTTCTTTTTTAGTATTGTTAATTCATCCGAAAGGATTTGGAAATCTTTTTCTGACAGATATTCTAAATCTTTTGAAAGAATTAATTGGTTCTCGGCTTCGTTGGATGATCCTAATGCGATGTTAATGAAATTTGCAAATTCTTTATCTGAATTCCTGCCACTTCCTTCAGAAATATTGTATCCTATGGAAGCAAAAGATCTTCTGATTTGAGAAGTTACACCAAAAATTTCTTCTTTAGGAAAGCTTTGGCTTGACTTATAAACTTTTAAAGTTAATTTATGGCTCAGTTGCCAAACTTCAAATTTTTTAAAATCTCTCATTGTCTATTTTCAACGCTGGAAAGCCATCTGCCATAAGCCAATAGCAATTAGCCAATTACTCCTAATAAATCAGACTCTTTAGCGATAATGAAATCTTTTCCGTCTAATTTTAATTCTGAACCTGAATATTTTCCATAAAGAACTTTGTCTCCTACTTTTACAGTTGTAGGCTCGTCTACTTTACCGGGACCTACCGCTACCACTGTACCTTCCTGTGGTTTTTCTTTAGCCGTGTCTGGAATAATAATACCTGAAGCTGTTTTGGTTTCTGCAGCGATAGGCTCAATAAGCACTCTGTCTGCTAAGGGTTTAAAGTTTACTGACATAATATATTTGATTTTTTAATTATTTCTGTGTTGAAATTGTCTAATTGTATGCCAAGGGAACGATGATGGAGATTTGGCAGACTTTTAAATTTTTATGTGAAATTTTGTCAGTCTTTTTTTATGTTAAATTAGAAAACAAAATCGGCGGAGCCCAAAGACACCGCCGAGATACTTATAGTTAAATTTAAATCTCTTAAGACAGAGACTGCATATCAATCACAAAACGGTATCTCACGTCGCTTTTCAGCATTCTTTCGTATGCCTCATTGATATCCTGCATTTTGATCATTTCAATTTCCGAAACGATGTTGTGCTCACCACAGAAATCAAGCATTTCCTGAGTTTCAGCAATACCACCAATTACAGAACCTGCAACAGATCTTCTTCCCATAATCATTGGCGGTGTGAATAATGCCTCTTCCATTTTACCGATAAATCCTACCAAAACCAAAGTTCCGTTTACATTTAAAGTATTCACATAAGGATTGACATCATGGTCGTAAGGAACCGTATCAATAATTAAATCAAATTTTCTCTGAACAGTTGTCATTTGCTCGTCATCTGTAGAAATAATAACGTTGTCTGCACCTAAATTCTTAGCATCTTCAGTTTTTCCAGGCGTTCTTGAGAACAGAGTAACCTCAGCGCCCAAACCTTTTGCCAGTTTGATCGCCATGTGACCCAAACCACCTAAACCAATTACAGCAACTTTAGAATCTTTACCAACATTCCAGTGTCTTAAAGGTGACCAGGTTGTGATACCAGCACAAAGAAGCGGTGCAACGGCAGCCAGATCAAGATTGGCAGGAACTTTTAATACGTGATCAGCATCTACCACCACTTTCTGAGAATATCCACCGAAAGTATGACCTCCCAAATACGTATCTTTTCCGTTGTATGTTCCGGTGAATCCGTTTTCGCAGTATTGTTCAAGATCCTGTTTGCAGCTATCGCAGTGTCCGCAAGAATCTACAATACATCCCACTCCGGCAAGATCACCTACCTGAAATTTAGATACATCAGAACCTACTTTTGTGATTTTTCCCACGATTTCGTGCCCTGGAACTGACGGATATTTTGTTCCACCCCAGTCGTTTCTTGCAGTATGCAAATCGGAGTGACAAACCCCGCAGTAAAGAATTTCAATTTCCACATCGTTGGCGGTAATTTCTCTTCTTTCAATATTCATTTCTTTAAGGTCAGCTTCTTTGGATTCTGCTCCAAAAGCTTTTACAGAAAATGTGCTCATAATTTATTGATAATTTTAAATGTAATCTTTTGTCTTACAAATTTCCGACCTTTTTTCGAAAAACCACTTACCATTTCAACAGATTATTTTCTCAGATTATTGTTTTATTTCTTAATTTTCGGTTTTGAACTTGAAGATGAGTACAAATCAGCAACTACACAATCATACGTTTGAAACTTCATTCGGGAAAATTTTAGCTTTTAAGGAAAATGGTGTCATTAAAGCTAAAAGCATTCGCTATGCTCAATCTGAAAGGTTTAAAAAGCCAATACCATTAGATTTTGCAGAAAATTTCGTTTCAGATAAAACGCCGGTTTGTCCGCAGAAAATCAGTCCGCTTTTAGAAAGATTAATTGGTACAACAGATTTGGAAAAATTTCAGCCGGAAGAATCAACTCAATTCCTAACGATCACCAGACCTGAAAATTTAGTTGAAGAAAAACTTCCCGTTATCGTATGGATTCATGGTGGTTCCTATGAAATTGGCTGTGGAGATTTACCCACTTCTGATCCTTCGGTTTGGGTAAAAGAACAGAATATTATTGTCGTTTCAGTTTCCTACCGTTTAGGTTTGTTTGGATTTTTGGGAGGCAACGATGAGCGACCTGCAAATCTCGGTTTGTTTGACATTATCGAAGCTTTGAAATGGATTAAAAAATACATTTCTGATTTTGGAGGAAATCCTGATAACATCACGCTTTTCGGACAATCATCCGGTGGTGATGCCATTGCACACCTTTTAATTTCAGATGGTATTGATGATTTATTTAAAAGAGTAATTATTCAAAGTGCACCTTTAGGTTTCAGGCTGAAAAGAGAGAAAATGTATACCGAACTTTTTAGTCAGACCGATTTTCTTAAAACTGAAACTGATGTTTTAAAAATGGTTGATTCCTACCAGAATTTTCTTCCGTCAAGTTTTAAATATGGTTTAAAAGCCGCCATGCCTTTCTGTCTCAAATACGGTCATGCTCCACTTCCCGAAGAAAAATATACTCTTGATAAATGGAAACAGAACGCTTCAAAAATTGATGTTTTGATTGGTTTTAATGAAGATGAAACATCATTCTATGTAAAAACCGCTCAGGAAGGTATCTACACTTATCTTCCGGAGAAAATTCTGAACAGAATTGTCAAAACAACCACAAAATCAATCTACGGAAAACCTGCTGAAATTTTCGCCAAAAATTATGCTTCCGGTGGAGGAAATATCCATTTGTATACAATTAAATCGACTTTAAAAAACCACTTCATCGGAGCATCGCACTGTTTTGATCTTCCCTTAATCTTCGCTAACGAAGACGCATGGAAAGAAGCGGGACTTTTAAAACATGTGCCTTGGGAATATCTATTTGAGAACGGAAAAAAACTGCGTGCGGTCTGGGCAGAATTTGCCAGAAACGGAAAAATTTCAGATCCGAAAGACAGACCTGAAATTTTGGAAATACGAAAAGTTTAGTTAAAAAAAAAATCGGTTCCAATTTAATGAAACCGATTTGTACTGATAAAATATTTTGAAAATTATTTTCCGTCAAAGTTTTCAATTGCGACAATCGCAGCACTTCTGCTACCATCGTAAGTTCTTGGATAATAAATTCCTTTCACATCAGGTCTATACAACAAAGCCTGACTGTAAGCATCACCCGAACCCTGAAACTGAGTTGCCTGCGTTTCTTTGTAAGGAGGCATATTTTTAAGTTCAACTACAGATTTGCTGTCCAGATTTACCGCAGACAGATCATAGTTTTCACCCTTCTTCATGATGTAATTTCCTTTTACATTGACGATTCCCAAAGCATGAAGACTGAGATCAGCATTTTTGCGACCCTTTCCATTCAGAGAAACTACATTGTCAATTTTCCCTGTTGTTGAATTGATGATGACCATTCTCGGATCTGCAGTTACGTAGTAGGTTTCATCGATCATCATTGTTCCCATCGGAGATTTTACCTGTCTTGTTCCAGCATTGAGTCTGCTTTCTGTAAAAAGGTAAATATTGTCACCACTCACTGTGGAATAAGGCGTATAAATTTCAACAATCTTGCTTCCGTCATTGTATTGCGAAACCACCTCGTTTGAAATAATTTTTCCTTCTGCAATATCGTACAACATCAGATTTTCGAAGTTGGCGGCGTTCATTTTTATCGTCTTCGGCGTGCTGTTGAATGCCAAAAGATATTCTTTAGCCCCGATGGAAACTGCGTGTTCGCTTATAACCTTCATTTTTTCAGTAAAGAATTTCTCTTCCTGACCAGACGGAGTCACATATAAAAGTGAAGCGTTTTGCTTTGCAGAGCGCAAAAGACCAACGTTACCCGAATTGGCAACAAAAAAGTGAGTGTCTGAACTTCCAGCTTCACCCGTGATCTGCTTTTCCCAAACAGTTTTCAGATTAGATAATTCAAAAACATTGATATTGATTTTCACAGGTTCTTTTCTCGGAGAATGCTCATAGAAAACTATTGCACCGTATCTTCCGTTCTCAGATTTTTCGAAGTAAGAAGTTCCGGATTTCATGACAGATTCTATCGGGAAAGTCGCCATTAAATCTTCCTTAAAAGTTCCGGAAGTTTTATCAAAAATAACTTTGTAGATTTCCTTCTTCTTAAGTTTACCTGCGAACGTTTCTGTGATAAAAACGATGTTGTTTCCTGCATCAAAACTCCCAAGATAATTGATGTAGGCGTACTTTTCCATCTGAGGAATGTTGTGAGTAAAAGTCTGCTTCAGATTGTTGGTATTGTCAAATTTTCTTACAAAAATCTGGCTTTTACTATCAATGGTATTTTCGTTGGCAACGCTGCTCATGTAAAAACTACTGGCATCTCCGGCAATCATTTTTACATCTTTCTCGATGGCTTTATCGAAATCGAATTTGTTTCCGTGGTTATATTTTGCCTGAGAAAAAGCCATTGTAGCAATACCCAAAGCAAGGATTGTAAATATTTTAAATTTCATGGTTCAGATTATTTGTAGATTTGGTTTTCCAAAGTTTTCAGCTCTGCTTTTTCGTTGTATGATAAATCTAATTCTACCATTTTTTCCTGCAACTGGTTCAGGTATTTTTCTGCAACTTTCTTGTTTTCCAAAGCAACATTCAGTCTTATTAAATTTAAAAACAGAAACTTCCCGATTTTGGCATTGTAAACTGCTTTTTTATCGGTATAATTTACTTTAGCCAAAGTCTGTTCCCAAATATCTGTACCTTTTTTCATGTTTTCGAAAGCAACATTATTTGCAGTCGGATCTGAGTTTGCCTGAAGCTTTCTAAGGTTCGTCGTTACATAAATCTGTGCTTTTTCAAGGTCGTTATATTCACCTTTATTTTTCACAAATTCAAGTTTCACCTGCTTGTTTAAAGTTTTGTAACCATAATTTTCATTCAGGAAAGTATTGATTGATTTGATAGTATTTCCTAAGAATTTTTTCTCCTCCGCAGGCTTGTTGATGTTATTAGAAGGCTGTGAAGATACAAACACAAAATCCTGACCGATATTGGTGTTAATTTTCTCTGTTCCATTCTCCTTCACCGTGATTTTTGTAGGCTGGTTAGCAAAGGTCTGCCCTGCATTATCCTGAAAATTGACAGTTGCCATATCAACATAAACGTCGACTACCGGATTTCCTTTTTTGTATCCGTCAATAGAAATTTGAGAAGCTAAAACATTGTTGTCTACGATAAAATAATCATTCAGATCAGGCTCCCTGTAAACTGGCGGAGAAGGTTTTACATAAATTGGTTTAGAAGGAAGTCTGAGTGTGGGTTTCATTCCTTTTTCCTGCATATTCAGACGTTCCAGAAGACTCAATTTTTTGAATTCTGCAGATTCTAGTGCGAATGTTTCTTTCGCTTTTATCACCTCATCATTATAATCTTTCAATGACTGCTGATAATTATCCTGACTTTCCTTAATCGTATTGCTGAAATTGGCTACGGCATCCTGATGGTCTTTTTTAGATTGCTTCAGAACGTCTTCCTTGCTCAGATTGTATGGTGATTTCACCGAAATATTGTAGGTTCTTTCGTTTTCCTTAATGGAAGTTTGTGGAGCTTTTAAAACCCTAAATTCCACATTTTCAGAATTGATACTCTGTGCCTGCATACCAATTATTGAAGTAATTGCTATAGACAGTAAAATTTTTCTCATAAACTTGATAAATTATTGGATGTAAAGATAATTATTTATATGAATTGTAAATATAAATTAATACATGTACCAAAATAAGAATCCCCGCCTCATTTTGAAGCAGGGATTTCTATAATTTAAGTCCGTAAATTGTATTAGTTTTCACTATCATTTTCAACAAGCCAAACACTCACATTCCCAGCCGGAACAGGGAAATTTCCCCAACCGTTTTCATCGATGACAACTTTATCCTCGAATCTGCCTAAAACATCGTAAAAAGTTTTGCCAATGTATCTTTCACCCATTTCCATAGGTTTTTCATACTGATCTTTATTGCTTAAAACTACAGCACAACCCTCGTGTTCGTCATCACCCAGACGAACCCATCCCAAACAGTTGGCATCTTCGAAATAATCTTTCTGTTCTCCGTATGCGTGGTTTTTTCTTGCTTTTAAAAGCTCTTCAATTCCGTCTACTTTATTGAGGAAAATTTCATACTCATTGCCGTCACTGCCATTATCTTTATAGCTTGCACCAAATAAATCGGGGTAAAAAACACATGGATAACCGTCTACACGTAATAAAATCAATGCATAAGCCACAGGTTTAAACCACTCTTCCACTGGGGCCTCCAGATCCTGAAGCGGCTGGGTATCATGATTATCAACCAGACTTACCGAATGTAAAGGATCTGCTTTTGTAAGTGTTTCTTCAAAAATCTGTCTCAGGTCATAAGAATCTCCTTCTTTGGAAGCCGTGTGAAAGTTGTTGTGCAGCGAGCTGTCAAAAAGACTCATACATCCTTCCGTAGCATCAATGTATTTCTGAAGAAGATTAAGTTGTCCCGGAGCCCAGTATTCTCCTACAGCAAAAATGTTTTTCCCTGAATTGGTACGGAGCATTGTGAGCCATTCTTTGTAGAAATCGTAAGAAATATGCTTTAAAGCGTCCAGTCTTACCCCATCAAAATCCGTCAGCTCAAAGTACCATTTTGCCCAATGGTTAAGCTCTTCACGCACATGTGGATTACGGTGTTCTACGTCATTGAACATGAGGAAATCATAATTTCCTTTCTCATCATCAATCATTTCTTCCCAGTCGTCGCCGTATTCAGATTTGATTTTGTAGATGTGAGATTCTTCTCCTTCGGCATAATCTACACCACTGAAACAGGTAAAATTCCATTCAAAATCTGAATATTTTTTTCCACGTCCGGGAAAAGTAAATTTGGTGTAGGATTCTATATCAATTTCACGGGAAATCACTTTATCACGGTTGTTTTCGTCAACCTTTACCACTTTAAATTTTTCAAGTTCATCGCCGCCGGCTTTATGGCCCAAAACAATGTCTACAATCACCTGAATGTTTTTTTCCTTTAAAGCTTTTATGGTATTTATATAATCTTCTTTGGTTCCGTATTTTGTGGGAATGGAATTTTTTTGGTCAAATTCTCCTAAATCAAAAAGATCATAGGCATCGTAACCAACGGAATTTCCGCCGTTCGCACTTTTGTAAGCCGGAGGAAACCAGACTGAAGTAATTCCTAATTCTGAAAGGTATTCTGCGTTTTTATTAGCCTCGTTCCACAGTGTTCCGTTACCTTCGGAATACCAATGGAAGTATTGAATCATTGTTGGGTTTGTCATCTGAAGTTGATTTTGATCAATAAATAGTTTGTAAGTGATCACAACTCGTTCCGAAATTCCTCAAATGGGATTTTAAGCTGTACAGAAACCTGCTTTTTATCTTCGGTGTTAAGTTGTGACACAGACAATCCCAATAATCGTACCGCTTTATCGAAGGGACGCAGTTCCCAAAGCTTTTTTCCGGTGATGAAATATTCTTCAGGGGATGAATAATATTCTTCTTTTGTGAAACTTCTGGTAAATAAAGAGAAATCTTTATACTTGATCTTCAACGTAAGCGATCTTCCCATGATGTTGTTTTTCTGAAGTCTGCTGTGTAGTTCTTCACTCAGACTCTGCAGTTTTTCGTCAATTTGCTGCTGATCAAAAAGGTCTTCAAAAAATGTACGTTCTACCGCCACACTTTTCTGTATCCGGTGAGGCTTCACTTCAGAATTGTGAATTCCGCGCACGACATCATAATAATATTTTCCGGACTTACCGAAAAGTCTCGTTAAATCTTCTATATTTCTTTTTTTTAAGTCTAATCCTTTATAAATCGCAAGACTGTACATTTTGTTGGCTGTCACTTTTCCTACGCCATAGAATTTTTCAACAGGCAAATCTTCCAGAAATTTTTCAACATTATCGGGATGAATCGTTTTTTGTCCGTTGGGTTTGTTGATATCTGAAGCGACTTTGGCTAAAAATTTATTGATTGAAATTCCTGCAGAAGCCGTCAAACCTGTCTTTTCAAATATCTTCTGACGGATTTCTCTGGCAATCTGATTGGCAGACTCTATTCCTTTTTTATTTTCGGTAACATCCAGATATGCCTCATCCAGAGAAAGCGGCTCTACCATATCTGTGTATTCATAAAAAATTTCACGGATTTTTTTTGAAATCTCCTTATACCTCGCAAATCTTGGTGGAACAAATATCAAATGTGGACATTTTTCTTTCGCAGTTTTACTGGGCATCGCTGAACGGACTCCATATTTCCTGGCTTCATAACTCGCCGCCGAAACCACACCACGATGACCGCCTCCCACGGCGATAGGTTTTCCGCGCAGTTCGGGATTGTCATGCTGCTCCACAGAAGCATAGAATGCATCCATATCGACATGAATAATTTTGCGGGAAACGAAACTCATTTCTACAAAATTACAGACAATTATTTAAACTATGCTCTTGATTTTTCTGACAGCGAATTGCACGCGCCCCGACCTGAATGGAGCTCGTCGTTGCGAGGGTCAAAATAGCTCTACCAAAAGATTGCTTCGTTCCTCTCAATGACAGCGGAAACCCTTCGACAGGCTCAGGATACATTACGGGCGGAAACTGGCGCCAAAAAAAATACCCCGACTGTTATAACCGAGATATTTAGTTTTAAAAGTTTATGATAAATACATATTGTATCATTTTGAAATACAGGTACATTGATCGGCATCGATAACATCTACATCGCCGATATCTCCTTTCATTGCAAAGTTATAAACCGGTGGATTGTAGTCTATAAATAAATCGGTGGAAGGTGCTGCTGACAGAGTATTTCCGGTATATTTTATTCCCTGCAAACCATAGACTCTTCCTGATGTAACGGCTGTTGCTTCAAGATAATTTCCGCTTGCCCAGATGAACTCTTCACATTTCACTAAGTTTTTATCATCTCCCATATATTGGAAATCTACTCCACCGGCAGCATTTTTACCGGTAGAACCACCGACAAAATATTGGGTATTAGACGTCCAATTGCTTCCATTTTTGTTGTAACTGAATGCAATAGAATTATGCGGATCTCCTCTTTCTGATAAAATTATCTTTTTGGTATCTGCCGAAAACTCAACATCTGTGATTGCGTCTAAAATCCCCGGAAGATTACTAATTTCTAATGTCGGAGCTGAAGTAGGCATCGCTCCGCTGGAATTCAAGGTTATAGAATAAAGATTTCTGTTGGTAAGTGTGGTTACAGGAATAGTAATTCTCGGAAAATATACTTTTACGTTTCCGTTTTCATAATTTACTCCGATTCCCCAAATTCTTTCGTCCTGAACTGTGATATCGGGAGTTCCGGAATCGACAGCAAAAGGATCGTAGGTTTGAAGTATTGAGCCACTCATCGAAATTCTGTATATCTTCCCATCATCAAGGTTGGTTGCAAATAACTGATTGTTGATTTTGTCATAGGCGACATTTCCAACCCCGTTTAAACTTCCTGCTAAACTGGCATACGACATGGGAAGATCTACAAATGAAGCCGTAGAATATGTTCCAGCAGTAGCTTTGTAAATTCTTCCCGGAACCAAATTTTGGTAAGGAGCATTCATAAAGTTTTGTCCGTAAATTCCTGATGCCGCAAGGTAAACATTTGCATTTTTATCTGTTGCGATGCCAAAGATTCTGCCCAATTTACCCAAGGTCCAGTCTGCGGGTTTTGTTATTTTGCCTCCCGTTCCAAGAGCTGGTGCCCAATCTGCTCCTACAGGTGCAGTTGCATTATTTCTGGTATCATAAATTGAAGCCACAAAATCGGTGGGATTATCTGCATTATAGGTAACGATGGTAAGTCCGGATTGCTCGGTATTGTTGCCTAAAGGCTCACAAGGCGTAACGTATTCGCAAGTTTCCTTGTCGCAATTCAGTAGAAGAAATAAACTTACTACTGCTGCTGTTTTTATATTTAAATATTTCATGGTTTATTTTTTAAAGTTTAAAAACCAGAAACGCCTACTCTTTATTTTTTGTGCTTTTTTTTGATAGTAAGCGTTTCGATAGTTTTAGTTTAATAGTTTTCTACACAAAGAATTTTGAATTCTGTTCTTCTGTTGATGCGCTGTTCATCTTCGGTACACGGCACATTATCAGCACAACGGTTGAGCAATTCTGCTTCACCGGCACCACGCGATACCAATCTGTTTCTGTCTATCCCCTTGTTTACAATATAGTTTACACTAGAATCTGCTCTTCTCTGAGACAGTTTTTGGTTGTAACTGTTACTTGCACGGGAGTCTGTGTGCGAAGAAAGTTCTACTTTTAATTTAGGGTTTTTCTTCATAAGATTTACTACATAATTGAGGTCTGGCTCTGATGCCGGAAGAATGTCAGACTTATCAAGGTTGAAGTTGATATTATTTAATCTGATTGCCTTGCCGCAAGGATCTACACACACCTCGAACTTAATAAACAATGATTTTGTTCTGTCATAAGTAGTGGTGTTGATTTCCATTTCGTTGGAGAAGTAGCCGTCTTTGTTGCCTTTGATGGTATATTTGGTGTTTTTGCTCACGTTAAAAATATATTCTCCTGTAGAAGATGAAATTGTATTTTTCTTGGCATTTGATGGTAAATGTGCCAGTTCTATATTTGCACCTTCGATGGTTTTGGTTGTATTGCATTCGAAAACCTGACCTTTGAGAACGAAATTATCATCTGTGTAGAGAATTTCTTTTTGGATAACGCCACCATTCGCTTTGCACTGATCAAAATCTGCCTGGGTGATTCTGTTTTCCTGTAGATTTACATTATGAAGTTTACCTTTTACGGTATAATTACCGGCTGCAACTTCATCAAAAACCACAACGCCAAAACTGTTGGTCTTACCAGATTCTACGATTGTTCCGTCTTGTCTTTGCAGTACTACATCGGTATCATTAAGAAGTTCTCCGCTAATTTTATCTTTTGCCGTGATTGATATTTTGCATCCGCATGTGTTGCAAGTTGCGGTACACATTGGTGGCTCGTGTACTTTTTTGCAGACATTACAATATTGGCAGGTGGTGCATTTTTCTTTTTTGGGGAATCTCAAAGTGATACCAGCATACACACCCGTAGAATTGATGTTGCAGTTGCAAGCTTTGGTTCTCATGGTTGCATCCAAATCAAGCTCAGAAACTGCGCTTCCTGTTTGGTGATTGTTGCCAGACGAAAAATTGTAATACATAGAAGAAGCTCCAGTTACAGGATCTATCAGTTCAGGAACTTTGAAATGGTTGATGTGATAAACGCCTAAATGCACTCCAAAAGCTTTGCTGAAAAAATAATTGTACTGTAGTGATGCCTTTCCTGAAAGCACATTTTTTGCATCGTAACCCGCATGATGATTGAGGTAAAGCATGGTTGGGTTTGGCGATGTATTGATTGTGCCGTCTAGCAGAGTGTAGCCACCTTTGATATTAGAAATACCTCCACGCAGTCTCATTTCAATATTCCAGCGGTCATTTTTTTTGTATCTGAAAGAAGGACCTATTCCCAAAAATGTTCTTGAGATATGCTTTTCCTGCAAATGGAAGTTATTTACTGTAAATCCGCTGTGCCACAAATTATCGGTAGGATAAGTGCTTTCGGGATTATTAACCAGATAATCAAAGTCTATCCCTATTCCCCACCATCTGTTTACATAGTAATCTAAACTTCCACCAGCCATCCAATTTCCCTTATAATCGATGTAGGGCGTATTGTTGTTGTAGATAGGAAGTGCGTCATACCCACCCCTCAGGGAAAGTTGAAATCCTTTGTTGATAGCATTGGTAGTACTGAGATTTGGTGCTTGTGCGTAGTATATCATCATACAGAACTGCAATATGATGATTAGTAAGTTTTTTGTTTTCATTTTAATAGTTTTTAGGTTTATTTAAGTAAAGTTACATGCCCCACATAATCTGCACTTTTGCCGACCTGAGCATCTTTCAGATCAAAAAATATGGTGTGGTTTGCCGTTAAAGTCTGTTCTTTTGTCACCCACATAAAATTGCCATTGTTTTCTGTGACAAATAAGAGATAACATTGTAAGCCAACAGGATATTGACCGCCAATTGTACCTAAGGCGTTGGGAACATCTTTTGTGATTATAAATACCTGAGATGCATTGGCATATCCCGAAGGAACATTAGCAGTAATTGTGGTTTTAGGATTAGGATAATTATAGAACTTATCACAGTTGAACCATCCAAATCCCGGCACGCTCATCGTATATTTATTGGGCGTAACCTGCGTATTGGTAATCACATCCCAGGTTGCAGTGGGCGTCCATGTCAAAGTATTATTTGCTATTGCACCATTGAAGGCCTGCATCCCGGTAACGGTGCCACCGGAATTTGAGGTTAATGTTTCTATAGTGACAGGACATGTAGTTGTAAGCACATTGCCATCTTTCTTAACAGTCACAAAAAACTCACCTCCGGAGAGCATCATTTCTTTTTCTCCACTGGTTTTGATGCCCATTGTTGGTTTGTTTGCAACAAGCATTTTTGCACGGTCGTACAGTTCTACAAACTCCATAATGACAGTTCCTGTTACTGGTGCCCCATTCAATCTCAGGCAAGAACCATTTATTTTTACTGTGGTTCCTCTTGATGAGGTGTAGATAAAATTGTTGTTTGCAGAATCGAAATGAGCAAATGCAGTTTCACTTCGCAGCCCATCTTCGAATAACTGGTTAAAACGCTCTGCAGATGGCGGCGTAATGTCGTTATCAAACATCACATCTTTGTCTGTACATTGCCAAATGAAAGCTGATATGATGATTGCACTTGAAATTAGTCTAAAATTTTTCATTGTAAAATCGTTTAATGTTTCTACAAATTTTAAGATTTTTTTAACACAAAAAAATCCCTAATTATAGGGATTGAAATTATTATGACACAAAAATGAAAACTATCAAAACACCAAAAAATCCAATCATCTAATGACAAAGGGATTTAAATGATTTATCAAAAAAACGATCCGTCTTATAAAATATAATCCAAATAATTTTCCTGATTGATAATTCAAATCCAGCATTGGGATAAGATTTTGCTAATTCAGTTGGGATTTTTGATATGCTTTTTCCCCATTTGTATTTCAAATGCTTGTAGTTGCTCATTTTTTTCTTCAGTTCTATCTATTTCTTGTTTGGTGTGGGTACGCCAGAAATAATCAAATACAAAATCTTGTTTGTAATCCATTGCTTTTCTGCGTTCAGAATTGAGGTAATTCTCCCACAATTTTCCCGAATCTTCCCTCATATTAAATGGATTGAAAGAATTGATAATCGCATTCCGAATGCCATTATCTACAAAATACCATTTTTTCATTTTGGTGATTTCATTATCCCGATGTCTGCAAAATCGCGACACGCTGTAGATGATAAATACTTTACGAAACAAATCCAGATATTTTTCGACCGTGTTTTTACTAATTTGCAAATCTCTGCCAATGCTTTCCAACGAAACTTCGCTACCCGTTCTGAAAGCGATTATTTGTAATAATGCAATTATTTTGTCCCGTTTTTTAATGCCTTCAAATGCCAATATATCTCGTAAAAGTTGGTTGTTTACAATTTCCTTTAGATACGTTATTTTATCTTCTCGATTTTTCAATTTTGTGAGTTCAGGATAGCCAATAAAAATCAATCTGTCTTTGAGATTGCCTTTAGTTTCTAAAAAAATTTCAGTTTGCGAAAACTCCATTTGCTACATTGGGTGCAACATTATGGTTTTCATTCTGCCAACTAAAGGTTCCCCAATTTGGTTATTGATTTCGAACGCAGATGAGCCTGTGATCAATACTTTTAAACCTTCGATGGTATCCATCAACTTCAATTTTTTGCCAATATTTGCAATTTCTTGGGCTTCGTCAATTATTAAAAACCGAGTGTCGCCCAAGATTCGGTTGAAGTTTGCGGTGCTTTGAATTTCTAATAACTGATGCATTTCTACATCGTCTCCATTTAAAAAAGAATTTTTTCGGTACTATCTTTTATTATTTTATTGATTAATTGCGTTTTACCAACACGTCTTGAACCTAACAAAACAACCACTTTATTCGCTTGAAGCTTATCAGAAATGATTTTTTCGGCTAATCTATTATGTTCCATATTCTTACATTTTGAATACACATATACTCAACAAACACAAATACCGCCATCTAATTGACGGAAATAAATAAAATTCCGTCAGTTTATAATGGTGTAAAATTGATGAAATTAGTAATTGGAATTTTTTAATTATAGATTTTCGCCTTATTAATCATTAATTTTCAAAGCAAAACCTAATTCTTATAAATTTTGAAACTTTTTACGGTTGCGAATTCCTGTAATACCAATAAATCGCCTCTCCCAAAGATGAAATATGCAATTTCTCGTAAATATGTTTCGTGTGCGTATTAATCGTAGAATAACTCACTCCCAGTTTATCGGCGACCATTTTGTAGCTCAAACCTTCTGAAAGAAATTTCAAGACTTCCTGTTCTTTTGGAGTAAGTATTTCCTGTGTTTTTTTCGGGACAAAATATTCCATCACTTTTCTTGCGATTGCAGGATTCATCGATGCTCCACCTTCATACACTTCTTCTATCGCCTGCAAAATTCGGGTCGGATTGTCGGATTTTAAAATATAACCGCTTGCTCCGTTCGAAATGGCTTTAAAAACTTTGTCGCTATCATCAAAAGCCGTTTGAATCAAGACTTTAATCTGTGGGAATTTAGATTTTATCCTTTTTAGACCTTCAATTCCATCAACTTTTGGCATATTGATGTCCATTAAAACTACATCTGGAGAATACAGGGTCATTTCATCCAAAACATTTTCACAACATTCTGCATCGCCAATGTACAAAAGGTTATCGCTCAAAGAAATCAGTGCCTTTAAGCTTTGTAGCCGTTCTGGGCTGTCATCGTATGCGAATATTCTGATCATTTTTTTAAAATTAAAACCTTCAAGATTTCAAAAACCTTGAAGGTTTGTAATACTGTGGTTATTAGTTTTCTACTACAAATGTATCCGTAAAAACACGATTTCTCAATCCCTAATTGTAGGGATAATAATTTTAACTAAAGTTCCAGGATTGCAGACAATCTCAAATTTTCCGTTCATTTCTTCGGTGCGTTTTTTCATATTGTGCAAGCCGTTTCCTTTTTTGTTTTCCAGATTAAAACCAATTCCGTTATCAAAAATTCCCAAATGATATTCTTCATTTTTCTTCATTAAATCTACTTCAACTTTCGTTGCCTCACTGTATTTTGCAATGTTATTCAAAGCTTCTTTACAAATGAGAACAATATTTTTCCGCATCGTAAAATCTTTAATTTCCTGATCAATTTCCGGACAAACCTTAATCTGAAAAGGAATTTCTGTGTGACCCAAAATTTCATTGGCAGAGTTGATAATTCTCGTACTCAAAGACATAAATTCGTTTTTCCCGGGCTTCAAACTCCAAATAATATCGCCGATGTTTTCTGAAATATGTTTTGCCTGAGCTTCAATTTTTTGCAGTATTATTTCTGTTTGCAAAGGATCTTTGGTCATCATTTTCCGGGCAATTGCAGAATTTATTTGCAAACTACTGAGCGTCGCACCCAAATCATCGTGCAGATTTGCGGTGATTTTGTTCCGCTGATTATCCATATCCAATTCGTGTTGGTAGAATTCTTTTTGTTTCAAGAACCGCCATCTTCCATAAAGCGCAAAAATTCCTCCGAAAAACAAACCACTTACCAAAATCCAAAATAAAATGGTTTCGTAAAAGGCTTTTTCTATCGTGATTTCTATTTTTTTGAATCCCGAAAATTGGTTCGAAAATTTATCATAGATCGCAAATTCTACCATATAATCTCCCTGAGACAAACTGTTGAATATCAACGGACTTTTCGGTAAAATCATTCGCCATTTGTTTTCTTTATTTTTTATTCTGTAAAACAATTTCCGCTGTTTCCCGAATTCTAAATCTTTAATAAAAACCTTGAGGTTAATATTGTTTTCATCATTTTTCAATGTTAATTTCTCGATGGAATTGAAGCCATTTATCGCTTCTATTCTTTTATTATTAATAAGAATTTCATCAAAATAAATTTCCGTTTGGTAATGAGATTTTATTTTCAAGGGCGGTTTGAAATAATTAAAACCATTAACACCCCCGAAATACAGCGTTCCATCGCGGGTTTTCAAAAAAGCCCGGTTGTTGAAATCCCAATGCTGAATCCCATCTTCCAGGTCATAATTAATGATTCTGAACGTATTTTTTTCGATAGAACTCAATCCTCTTTGATGGCTGCACCACGCGTTTCCATCATCGTCAATCAAAATTCCGTAGATGTAAGTTCCCGCCAAACCGTTGTTGCTGTCGAATTTATTGAGGATTTTAAAATTTTTGTCTAAAAGAAAAACACCTTCGTTGGTTCCTACCCAAAATTGATTCGCTTTTTCATCTTCCTGAAGATAAAATGACTGCACACCAGGAAGAATTTTTTTTAAAATTTTAACAGATTTGTCGGGATTTATTTGAGCCAAAATCATATCGCCGTTCAGATAACTTATCGCCACTCGGTTTTGGCTGATTTTGTTGATGTAAAAGCCATTTTTCTCGGGAAGCGCTTTTATTTTTTCAATTGTTTTCTGTTTTTCATTCAGCCAAAAAATGCCATTAGAAAAAGAAAGCATTAGCGGAAAATCTTTAAAAACCGCCATCGATTGAAAACGAGAATTGTTTGTATTTTCAATTTTGAAAATGGTTTTCAATTTTTCCTTACTATCTAAAAACGCAATTTGATGGTAATTTTTCCCTTCTTGGTAAATCCAATTTCCATTTCTTTGTGCATCAAAATAAACTCTGGATATAAAAGTTTTAGTTTTTGAAACCGGCACCAAACTATTTATCAATCCGTTATGTTCCATATTCTTATCAACCAGTACATTTCCGTTGGGTAATTCTGCAAAACTACCAACGCCCATCGTTTTGAAATAAGAAAATTTTTGGTCTCTGAAAGATTCTGAATTGCCTAAAATTTTCCTGTCAAAATTGAAAATAGATTGTCCCAAACCATCATCGCAAAACCAAAGTCTGCCTGTTTTATCAAAGGTCAAACTGTAAGCTCTCCGATAATTTTCTATATATTTTTGATTAAAACTATTGTTTGAAAGAATGATTTTATTTTCTATTTTTAATGCCAAAACATTTTGGTGATGGGCGATAGAAGATACTGCATTCAGTTTTTCACCATCAATTTCGGCGATTGTCTTTTTTCTAAAATCTTTGAGATTAAAGATTAGCAAGCTGTTTTTTGTGCCTATGTATAAAATATTTTTTTCGCTGTCATAGTCAGATGAATAGATAATTTCATCGTTTTTACCTAGCGGGAAATCGCTTTTCTTCGATTTCATATTATAGCGTACAATTTGGTTTCCCGAAAAACCCCAAAGATTACTTTCTTTATCAAAAAATGGCATTTGATTAAAAAACGAGGTTCCATTGCTACCGTAAACATGCAAAGAAACCATTGGTTCTATGGGTAATTGCGTAATTTTCTCAATTTTTTTGGAAGTAACATCAAACGTTGCCAACTCAAAATTTTCATTGAAACACCAGATTTTCCCATCAAAAAACCCAATCGGAATGGCGGTTTTGGTTTTAGAATTTTTGAAAATTTCTATTAATCTAAATTCATCTTTAAGGTAATCGTATTGGTACAAACCTCTCGTAGAACCGATGTACAGGTTTTTGGTGTCTTCTGCAAATCCGTAACCTTGCTGTAAATTGGGGCAGTTTTTAAAGTAATAATTGAGGTTATAAACTTTCACATTCGAGCCATCAAAACGGTTGAGTGCATCGTTTGCCGTAATCCACATAAAACCTTTGCTGTCTTCAAACCGAAAATAATTGGATCCTTGCGAAAGCCCATCGTCTTGGGAAACCCGGGAAATATTGAAGTGATTGAGATTTAATTGTGCAAAAAAATAATTTCCGCAACAGAGCAAAATCAAAAAACAGAACATTTGCTTTAAAGAAATCATTGGAAATTAGTTTTAAGTAAATTTAGATAAAAAATCTTCATTTTAATGCAAAAAAAATCATCCCAATTTGAGATGATTAGTGATTAATTGATTGTTTTTTCACCTAAACCTTTGCCTCAGCCTCCACTTTATTTCGAAAGTTTATCAATTGTAGCCTGAATTTCCGGATCTTCCGGAGAAATGGCGTAGTATTTTGCAATCTGAGAAGTCTGGTCAATCACCATGTATCTCGGAATCCAGTTCAGCTCGATGTAATTGTTGAAATCATTTTTCCAGCCAGATGAAAACCAATAATTTTCTTTGTCTTTCATAGCATGTTTTTCGAGGCTTCTGTCAAAACCTTCTTTTGATCTTTCGAGTGAAAAATAGATAAAATCTACATCAGGATTTTTTTCTTCCAGTTCTTTGGCTTTCGGCATTGCTTTCAGACAGTCTCTGCACCATCCAGCCCAGAAATCAATGACCAGAACTTTACCTTTATGCTGATTTAAAATTTCCTGAATGCTGATTGATTTCCCATCTTCATCCTGAAGTTTGTGGCTTAGAGCTTCCTTTGAAAATTCCTTTTTTGAAACCTCAGGCGCCTGCTGTGAACAGCCTAAAGTGAAAACACTCAACATCATGAACGTCAGTAACTGCTTCATATTTAATTTTTATGCAAATCTAAACATTGAAACGTAATTTTTATGATGACACTGTATGATTTAACATAATATGAGAGATTGAGAAACTCTATTTTGAGCAAAACAAAATCCGCAACGGTTGCTGCGGATAAGATTTTATCTTTTATTCACGAAATTCATAATTTCCTGATTGAATTCTTCTTTTTTATCAATGACAACATTGATTGGCCAGTAGTAAACGAGATCTCTCAGATAATCAAAAGTTTTCAGGCGAACAAAATCTTTTTCGGTGGTTAAAATCAATCTGTACTCACCCAGTTTTTTGTACTCAGCAAGGATATTTTTTATGTCTGAATCTGTAAAATTATGATGATCTCTGAATTTCAAATGCTTTACACGCTGGGAAAATTTCGCCAGATGAGCCAGCAAAGGTTTCGGGTTGGCAATTCCTGTAATCAGAAGAATGTCGTAATAATTCAAATTGTTATCGGGAAGTATTTTTTCTCTTCCGTATACATTTTCGTCGTATCCTATGGAAGAAAAAAATACTTTCTGCCCACGTTCAGGCCGTATTCTGGAGATGTAGTACTGTTTGGTTTCATCGGTGAGTTCATCCGGGCATTTGCTTACCATGATGATGTCTGCACGTTTGGCACCGCTCCGGGATTCTCTCAAATCTCCTGCCGGCAAAAGATGATCTTTAAAGTAAGGATCATTAAAATCGGTCATCAGAATATTGAATCCTGCTTTTATCGCTCTGTGCTGAAATGCATCATCGAGAATCAAAACATCCAGATCCATATCTTCGATCACTTTTCTGGCTCCCGGAACGCGTTCTTCAGAAACAGCTATGACGAACCTGTTTTTAAATCTTTCAAATAGCTGCATGGCTTCATCGCCTACGGTTTTGTAGTTGCTTTCGTAGTTGGTAATGCCATAACCTTTCGTCAGCCTTCCGTAACCTCTCGAGAGAACTCCTGTTCTGTACTGTTTTGAGAGACTTTTTGCCAGATACATCACCATCGGAGATTTTCCGCTTCCGCCCACAGACAGATTACCGACGTTGATCACCGGTGTGCGAAATTGTGTAGATTTAAAAATCCCCAGATCATAAAATGAGTTCCGAAAACCGGTAACCGCACGATAACCCAGAGAAAAAGGATAGAGATACCATCTTTTCATATGTAGATATCTATTTTTTTAAATTGCCATATATTATCGCTATATCTTCATTGGTGTTTACAACAAAATTTTTGTAATGGAGATTTCATACGGTGGCAAAAATAAGAATTTTTAAACCTATTGAGGGATGTTTTTAGTCAGTTTTCAAATAAATCTGTAAAATTTAATCGTCAAATTGAAGTATTTTTGCAGAACTGTTTTGATATTTAAAATTTATACCCAAATTTTAAAATTCTCAACTTCAAACCTACCTTCAAACTTTATATATCTTGAGATATTTTATAGAATTTTCATACAACGGAAAAAATTATTTTGGCTATCAGATTCAGCCGAATGCAGTTTCTGTGCAGGAAGAATTAGAAAAAGCACTTTCAACTATTTTAAGGGAAGAAATAAAAACCACAGGAGCAGGACGTACTGACACCGGCGTACATGCGAAGAAAATTTTTGCCCATTTTAATACAGAACACGTTTTAGACTCTCATTTCACGAGAAAGCTGAACAGTTTTTTGCCAGCAGATATTTCAGTTAAAAGAATATTTGAGGTTAGAGATGACTTCCATGCCCGTTTTGATGCCACTTTCAGAACGTATGAATATTATATTTCTCAGGAAAAAAATCCTTTCACTCAGGATTCTGCGTGGCAGCTGTGGAAGAGAAATTTAGATATCAATAAAATGAATGAAGCCTGCAAAATTCTGTTTGAATACGAAGATTTTACAAGTTTTTCTAAACTTCATACCGACAACAAAACCAATAACTGCACAATATACAGAGCAGAATGGGAACAGCATGGTTCAGAATTAAAATTTACCGTTTCTGCCAACCGTTTTTTGCGGAATATGGTTAGAGCCATCGTAGGAACTCTGGTAGAGGTAGGCGCAAGCAAGATCAAGCCTGACGATGTAAGAAAAATAATTGAAGACAAAGACCGCAGTTCTGCCGGAACCTCTGCCCCAGCGCACGGTCTGTATCTGGTGGATGTAGGATATAATTTTAGTGAGTGAAAAATGATAAAGTTTCGGAAATAATCTCTAAATTTATCTTTTTACAAAACTAATGCTATGCTTTCTATTTTTATTCTGATCGGCGCTTACCGTTATTACGCAGGATTGGCAGAAGCCTACCGCAAAACCAAGTGGCACTACGGTGTTCTGGCCATTGCTATTTATATCGGTTCCCAGCTGATGTTCGGTGTCTTGTATGGCGCTTACCTGATTATTACAGACCCTTCTGCAGCAAATAACATGAATTACACCGGTTTTTCTCTGGTCAACTTTTTAGGCTGGATTGTCTCAGTGATAATAGTTTATCTTGTTTATCTTTTTTTGAAGAAAAAGTTTAAACTTGAGGCAGCTAAAAAACCTCTTTACGAAATAGACGAAATCGGTAAAGGAGATCCTGCTTAAATTCCGGGAGATTTTTTACCAATTAGAGACAATCTGAAAATTTTAGAGAAACCTTTACAGTGCTTTCCTGTTTTAAAGTATTATTTTTGCATAGAATTTTAAAATAAGTTTTTCAGTTCGTTAAAAATAATGAAGAAGCAAGACACCTGGGATATTGTAAAGAGGCTTTTCTTTATCGGAATGAAGTTCCGTTCGTGGTTTATTTTCACCCTCATCATTTCCATCGTTTTATCTGTCGTTTCTACGTACAGACCATATCTTACGATGCAGATTGTAGATAATGACATCACCAGACTTCAGGATAAAGCTTTGATGATGAAGCATATCTACATTTTGATAGGTCTTGTTTTCGCCGAAACGGTTCTGAACTTTTTTCTAGTTTATTTCTCCAATTTTATTTCCCAGAACGTAATCCGCGACATCAGGGAACGGCTTTACAACAAATTAATTTACTTCAAAACCTCATTTTTCGACAAAACACCAATTGGGCAGTTGGTTACAAGAGCCGTGGGTGATGTAGAAACTATTGCAACGGTATATACTGATGGCTTTCTGATGGTTTTCGGGGATGTTCTGAGGATTATCTTTGTTTTGGTGATGATGTTTCAGACGGATGTTCATCTGAGTTATATTTCTCTGGCGATTCTTCCGCTGATGGTTTTCATTACAAGATTTTTTCAGAAAAAACTTAAAAAAGCTTTTGGTGATGAAAGAAACTGGACTTCTACGCAAAACTCATTTGTGCAGGAAAGACTTGCCGGAATGCCCATTATTCAGGTTTTTAACAGACAGCGGGCTGAGTTTAAAAAGTTTGATGACATTAATATCTCTTTAAAAGCAGCATTGTTGAAAACGGTTCTTATTTTTTCGCTCTTCTTCCCCGTTGTTGAATTGATTTCGTCACTTTTTATAGGATTTATTTTGTTTTACGGCGGTTATATCACCATCAGTGCGGGAGTTGTGATTGCTTTTATCCAGTATATTTCAATGCTGATACGTCCTTTAAGACAGATTGCAGACCGTTTCAACAACATCCAGCGGGGAATTGTGGGTGCAGAAAGGGTTTTAGGTCTGATGGACGAAGATTACGCAATGACCAATACCGGAAAATTTGAAAAAGATCATTTTGACGGAAAGATCGAGTTTAAAAATGTCCGTTTTTCTTATGATGAAAAGCAGGAAGTTTTGAAAGGAATAGATTTTAAAGTAAATCCCGGCGAAACCGTTGCGATTGTAGGAGCAACCGGAGCGGGAAAATCTACCATCATCAGTTTGATTACAAGATTGTATGACCTCAACTCAGGTGATATTTTGATTGATGATGTTAATTTGAAAGACTACGAACTCTATAATTTGAGAAGTCACATTGGTGTGGTTCTGCAGGATGTATTCCTTTTTCACGGAAGTATTTATGAAAATCTGGCGTTTGGTGATGACACGATTACTTTGGAAAAAATAAAATCCGTTGCCAAACAAATTGAAGTAGATCAGTTTATTGAGCAGCTTCCCGGCGGTTACGAATATGTAGTGAGCGAGCGGGGCTCTTCTATTTCACTGGGGCAGAGACAGTTGCTCTCATTTTTAAGAGCATATTTATCAGATCCTAAAATTCTGATTTTGGATGAAGCAACGTCGTCAATTGACCATGAAAGTGAAAAACTGATTCAGCGGGCTACAGAAAAAATTACAAAAAACAGAACATCCATTATTATCGCCCACAGGCTTTCAACCATCGAAAAAGCCGATAAAATAATCGTTATGGAGCACGGGAAAATTGTGGAAGAAGGAACACACTTGGATTTACTGGATCAAAACGGATATTATTCTACACTGTACAAAGCACAGCTTCGTCACGAAACTGAAGTTGACGAAATGGGTAAATCTTAAATGCTTAAAGCTGTTTCTTAATCTGAAGAAGTTTTTTTAATAAGTAATTTCAAGGTGAAAAATTATTGCTTCAATTTCAAACTTTTTATTCTTCATCTGGTTTTTGATAAAATTTTCATTTATTTAAGATTTTTTACAATATATTACAAAATTCATTAGGTTTATTTAAAATATTTATTAACTTTATTCAGGAATTCTGGATAGACCCTCCTATTTTGGTAGGGTGTTTGCAGATGTAGAGTATTTTTTAACTTAACCCAAATATATAAATGAAAAATATACAGGATGAATTTCAGTATTTCAAAGAAGAAATGAAGAAATTGAAAATTGATGTAGAAAAAATCGTAAAAGTAGGAAATGGAAGTATGGATTTCCATGAGGTTTACTATAGATCACCACGATATGAGGAAGTAAAGACCGTTTATGTGCAGCGTCACAATCTGGATCATATGATCGAAAAATTTAAAGAAGTATACGCATAAAAAAATCCGGCTCAACATTTTGTTGAGCCGATTGCGTTGTATCAGGTTAAAAAACACCGAAAGTATATCGGTTAGGATAACTTAATTTTTCGCTTATCCGTTCTCCGTTGATGATTAAATGGACGATATTAATCTGATCATCAAAATAATTATATAGAAAACTCACAGCAGCTTCTACTTTTTTTGGGCGTTCTGCAGATTCGCTTTCGAGATAAATATTTACAGACTCATGATCCTCTTCATAGCCTACGAAGTTTACTTTTAAAAATTTTCCGTCGGATTTCAGTTTAAAATATTCTGCGCTGTAGTTTTTTAATGCTTCATTAAGCTGATTTTTAAATTTCAGATCATTGAAATGAAAAGGCTTTCCGTATTTTTTTCCCAAAGCATTCTCCAGGTCATCCATGAAAAATCTTCCGGTAATCTCAAAAGTTTTAGACTTTTTATTATGATTGATTTCCACCGACCCTACATGATAAGGATGCCTGAAAGAGGTAAGAATCAAGGCAAATGAGCCAAGAAGCAGGCAGAATGCAACAGACAGCAGAGATTTAAAGAGTTTTTTATTCATTGAAGGAGTTCTAATTTTTTTTGTGGGTCAAAGTTCGCTGAGTTAATTCTGTGAATTCAACCTGCATATTTCATTATCAATAATCGAACAAAATCTTCTTTAGAAATCGTATCATCATCCCGCAAAGACGCTCCGTATTTCTCAGTAGCTTCTAAAACATTTTCAGGCAACTCTCCATTCTGCTCATATTCATTTTCAATAGACACAGATTTCACACCTTTTATTTTCTCTAAAAGCTGTTTGATAAATGCGAAATCTTCCTTATTTTCTAATTCTATATTTACAATCAAGACACTGAAATTTAGACAAAGTTAAAATAATTTTTGTATAATCGCTTTTTTAAAAACGAAACTGAAATGCAGGATTTTTTATTATATCTGAATCTGGGATGGAAACACATTATTTCTCTGGATGCACTTGATCATCAACTGTTTGTACTGGCTTTAATCGCAATCTACTCTTATTCCGACTGGAAAAAAATTTTAGTTTTAATCACCGCTTTCACCATAGGGCATTCTGTTACCTTAGCTTTAAGCATTCTGGACATTGTGAGATTGCCTTCAGACTGGGTGGAATTTCTGATTCCTTTGACTATTATTCTGACGGCTTTGGGAAATATTTTAATGAAAAACAAAAAGCAGTCGGGAAATAAAACCAATTATTATTTAGCCTTATTTTTCGGGCTGATTCACGGGTTAGGCTTTGCTAACACTGCAAGAGTAATGATTGCCAAAAGCCAGAGCATTGCTGTGCCACTTTTCGGTTTCAATGTAGGGCTTGAACTTGGGCAGATTGTGATTGTTGCAGGAATTTCAATTTTACTTTTTATCTTATTAAACCTATTTAAAGTAAACAAAAAAGACTGGATTCTTTTTGTATCGTCCGGCGTTTTTGCACTTTCACTCAAAATGACTTTAGAGAGGCTTCCGTTTTAATAATTTTTGTTGAAAACACAAACAGTTATTATTATATTTACAAATTCTTAATGCATAAGCTATGAAACTCAAAATAACTGTACTTGCTACCGCCATCTGTTCGGCTGCGTTTGCTCAGAATATTCAGAATAATCCGGGAAGCAACCACGGGAATAGGTTTGAACAGCTGGGTACCATTCTCCCTACTCCCAATATTTACCGCTCGGCATCAGGAGCTCCAGGTCACGGCTACTGGCAAAATAGGGCAGATTATGATATTACAGCTTATCTGGACGAAGACAAACGAAATCTTAAAGGATCAGAAACTGTTACCTATCACAATAATTCACCAGACGATTTAGATTACATCTGGCTTCAGCTGGATGAAAACCAACAGTCTACCGTTAAAAAAGCAGATTATCAGTTTTCTTCTACCCTTCCGAAGGCAACCACTGATCAGCAGCTGAAAGTTTCAGAGCTTCCGGCGAAAGACAATGGCTACGGCGTAAATCTGGAGAAGGTGACCGATGCCAACGGAAATCCTCTAAAATACACGGTCAACAAAACGATGATGAGGATTGATCTTCCCAAAATTTTAAAGAAAGGTGAAAAATTTATCTTCAAAATAGACTGGAATTACAACATACCGAACCGGATGCAGATGGGCGGACGCGGCGGCTACGAAAACTTCGCAGAAGACGGAAATGACCTTTACACCATCACACAATGGTATCCCAGAATGTGCGTGTACAGCGATTTTCAGGGGTGGCAGAACCATCAGTTTACAGGCCGCGGCGAGTTTGCTTTGGTTTTCGGAGATTTTAAAGTTAAAATGAATGTTCCTGCTGACCATCTGATTGGCGGAACGGGTGAATGTAAAAACTACAGCGAAGTGCTTACTCCAGCTCAGTATTCAAGATATCAGAAAGCAGAAACAGCTTCTGAGCCTGTGGAAATTGCCACTTTGGATGAAGCGAAAAAAGCAGAGAAAAATCATTCAAAGCAAAGAAAAACATGGGTTTTTGAGGCTAAAGATGTAAGAGATTTTGCATGGACTTCCTCAAGAAAATTTGTCTGGGACGGAATGAGAGTTACGATTCCTGAAAACAACAATAAAGTAATGGCGATGAGTTTTTACCCGAAAGAAGCTTATGGTTTATACAGAAAATTTTCTACTAAAGCTGTTGCTCATACCATTAAAACGTATTCAGAATTTACAATTCCTTATCCTTACCCTGTAGCTCAATCGATCGAAGCTTCCAACGGGATGGAATATCCGATGATCTGCTTTAATTACGGAAGAACAGAGAAAGACGGCACGTATTCCGAAGCCATCAAAAACGGGATGATCGGCGTAATTATTCACGAAGTGGGTCACAACTTTTTCCCGATGATCATCAATTCAGACGAAAGACAGTGGAGCTGGATGGATGAAGGATTAAATACATTCACAGAATACCTAACAGAAGAAAAATGGGACAATAAATTCCCGTCTAGAAGAGGCCCGGCATGGACGATTGTAGATTACATGAAACTACCGAAAGATCAGTTGGAACCTATCATGAGTAATTCTGAAAACATTATTCAGTTTGGACCAAATGCCTATGCAAAACCGGCTACAGGACTGAATATTCTACGTGAAACCATTATGGGAAGAGAACTTTTTGATAAAGCTTTTAAAACGTATGCCAAAAGATGGGCTTTTAAACATCCTGAGCCCGCAGATTTCTTCAGAACAATGGAAGATGCATCCGGTGAAGACCTCGACTGGTTCTGGAGAGGTTGGTTTTACGGAACTGATCCTGTAGACATTTCTATCGAAAAGGTGACGGTGGCAATTCCTGATTTTGATACGCCGCCAAGAGCTGCATCCGAAACCAAATATAAAGTGGAAGCTCCGATTCAGAATAAATATGATGATATCTCAAAAATCAGAAACCGTGAAGATAAAACCATCGTTTTTGAAGTTGAAAAAGACAAAGATCTTCAGGATTTTTATTACAGATATGACCGCGGACAGGAAAAGGTAAATGTAGACAAAGAATACACTTCGAAATCGGACGGAAGTTCAAAACTTGAGAAAAATGATGTGGAAAGACTTAAAAACATCACCGCATATCAGATTGATTTTGCCAACAAAGGCGGTTTGGTAATGCCTTTAATTCTTGAATTTACTTTTGAAGACGGCACGAAATTAAAAGATAAGACATCAGCACAGATCTGGAGACAAAATGAACAGAAAGTTTCAAAAACGTTTTATTTTGCTAAAAAACTGAAGTCTGTACAGCTTGATCCATTAAGAGAAACGGCAGATATTGATACAGATAATAACTTCTGGAGTGCAGACAGCAGCACTGCTGAAACTTCAAAGTTCCAGATATTTAAACAGAATCAGCAAGGCCCAACGAGAGGTGCAGGCAACGGAAAAGTAAATCCTATGCAGGCTGCGGGAAAGAAAAATTAAGTTTTTTTTAAAATATAAAACAGCTTCGGCGGACTGCAAAAGTCCGCCGAAGCTGTTTTTAATGAATTTAAGATTTTACAAATGCTTTGTATTAAAAACTCATTCCACAGAAATGTTTATTCTGCCATATTATACTTTTGCTCCATATCGTTATAAGCCCAGTCTGCCATTGCATCAATTACTGGGGCAAGTTTTTTTCCGGCATCACTTAAACTGTAAGTAACATGAGGAGGAACAACCGGTTTTGCTGTTCGGATGATCAATCCGTCACTTTCTAACTGCTTCAAATGCTGTATCAACATTTTTTCTGTCACGGCTGGGATTGCTCTTTTCAATTCACTATATCTTTTCTCCCCTGCCGATAACTGAAATAAACTAATCGGCTTCCAAAAACCTGCTATTTTTTCCATAACATACATTACAGGGCATTGATCCAGCAGATTTTTTCTGTTTTCCTGAATGGTTGAATTTTCTTTAATTGCAGTCATAACGTTACATACTTTAGGGTAAGTACTTGTATAAAAGTAAGTACAAATATAACTTTGTTCTCAGAAATATCAACAAAAAAAATAAATATTTTACTTATGAAAATTACTATCACAGGCTCATTAGGAAATGTAGCAAAGCCATTAGCCCAACATCTGATTACCGAAGGTCACGAAATTACCGTAATCACCAGCAATGAAAATAAGAGAAATGAAATTGAAGTTTTAGGTGCTAGTGCTGCGATTGGCTCTATCACAGATGTAGTTTTTTTAAAAGAAGCTTTCCGCGGAGCCGATGCAGTTTTTCTCATTACTCCTCCAATGGTTGATGCAACAGACATCATCAAAAAAACTATCGTTATAGGTACAAAATATGCAGAAGCAGTTGCAGAAACCAAAGTTAAGAGATTGGTCATGCTGAGCAGCGTTGGTGCAGATTCTCCGGTTGACAACGGTCCTATTGCAGGCCTTCATCATATTGAGCAGATATACAGTAATCTTGAAAATGTTTCGTCTACTTTTCTGAGAGCAGGAAATTTTTATATTAATTTCTACAATGACATTCCCTTAATAAAAAATGCAGGAATCATCGGTTCTAATTATCCTGCACAGGTTAAAGTTCCTTTGGTTCATCCCAAAGATATTGCAAAAGCTGCCGCTGAAGAACTGGCAAAAATATCGAGTGATCAGAAAATCCGTTATGTGGTAAGCGACAACCGTGAAGCTGGGGATGTTGCTGAAGTTTTAGGAAATGCTGTTGGAAAATCAGACTTGCCTTGGGTAGAAATGACTGATGCGCAGATTTATGAAGCAATGTCTCAGTCCGGACTTCCAACAGAGATGGCAAAGCTGTACGAAGAAATGGGAAGAGGGATCAGAACCGGTGTGGTGCAGAAAGATTTTATCGCGAATGGTTCTCCTGCAGCTGGCAATGTGAAACTGGAGGATTTTGCACAAGAGTTTGCGGAAAAGTTTAATTCTTAGATCTTTTAAATCAAATTTTTAATTAAAATTTTTAATCCGGTTTTAGAATTTAAAAACACAATCGGCGAGTCACAGGCCCGCCGATTTTATTTCTTTATCATATTTTTGACAGAATTTTATCATACTCTCTGTTATTTTCAGTCGGCACTTGTATTTTATTTCTTTAAAATTGGGTTCAATATCTTGAGATTTCCGTCAATCTTTTCTTTGATTTTTAAACCTAAAATCTCCGCGACCAATGGATAGACATTTACATTTTCAAATTCATTTATTTTTTGATTATTTTTAAATGCCGGGCCCCACGCAAAGAATGTTGCCTTCATTTCAGGAACCTGTTTTGGGTCGTAGCCATGTTTTCCAACCGATGTTTTCTGATTTTTCTCTAAAAAAACTTTCGGAGCTTTGGGAACCAGTAAAATCTGTCCGATTCTGTTGTAGCGGTCATCTCTAGTCGCGAAATGCAGATATTTTGGCAATTTTTTATCTAAATAAACTTCGTAATCTGAAGATTTCTGCGCTTTCAGTTCTTTATACACCCTTTTCACCTCAGCAGGATTTTTCACATAAACCCTCAGCAAAGTCTGAGAATTATAAAAATCAAATCTGTTTTTATCAAATAACATCTGAGGAATTTCCAAAGGGTTCCCGCCATCCACCTGAATCATTCCATGATCGGAAACGAAGATAAAATTCACATCTTTCAAACCTAAATCTTTCACTTTCTGAACTAAATCACCAATCGCTGCGTCTACCAGCTGAACTGCCACTTCTGCCTCTTTCGCTTCAGGACCGAAATGATGACCTGCCCCATCCACTTCAGGGAAATATATGGAAATAAAATGCGGTCTTTGATCTTCAGGCAGTTTCAGCCAACTGATGACTTTTTCTACTTTTTCTGAAGGTGTAAATTTCTCGTGATATGGATAATAATACGTTGGCCTTTTTTCTCCAGCTTCGCTCGCAGAACCCACCCACTGCATCGAAGCGCTTACCATACCATGTTTTTCTGCAAGTGCCCAAAGCGGAGTTCCGCCGTACCATTTCCCGTCTTCTACAATTTCTTTTTTGTTCATGGCGTAGTTTTTCTGCCATTTGTAATCGTGGAAAAAATTATCAATTAAGCCGTGATGTGAAGGATATAACCCCGTAACTAGACTCCAATGGTTTGGGAAAGTAATACTGGGATAACTTGGAATCATAGCTTTAGCCTGAATGCCTTCATTTGAAAATTTCAAAAGATTCTTCGCATCGTATTTTTCAGCATAATCATATCTGAAACCGTCTGCAGAAATCATAATCACGTAAGGCTTTGACTTTGCATCAGTATTGTTGAATCTATTGGGTATAATAATTTGTGCAGTATCAATTTTTGTTATTTGAGCAAAAATGGTCAAAGAAAAAATCAATAGCAATAATGGTAATCTTAGCAGCATTATTTAAAATTTTCGGCAAAGTTACTTTCTGTATTTATGAAAGAAAAGTTTTATTGATTAAAATAATTTTAAATATTATTTCTAATTTTCACTCATCTTAAAATTCATCCGTTATAAACGAAAAAGTGCTCATTAATTTAATGAACACAACTACAATGTTTACTTTTATTAAAATTCAATCGAATTTGTCTCTAATTTATTAATTTTTCTTTGCTTAATAATCTGATAAACAGAACCTACAATAAAAAGTATAAAAATAATAAGCAAGGTTTTACTAATCAGAGGATCATTGATGTCTTTCGCTAAGGGATGCCCAAACGGAACTCTGGTAAGTGTTTCATTGACGGTGGGAAGCATTGACAAAAGAAAACTGAAAGCCATGAGAAAATTTTCAAAATAGCGTGCTTTATTATTTCCTCCTTTTTTGCTGTGAAGAAAAAATGCAACCGTTACAAGAATCAAAATCATTAGTGAAAGTGCATGTCCTGCATTAAAACCACCATGTTTAGAAATTCCTAATGCCGTAAGCGAAGTAATAATGGTAAAATAAAAGTATAACTTACCTGTAATATGTTTCAAATTAATTTTACCGTATCTGATAAATGATATTAGCGCTGATAAAATGGCAACAACGCCAATCACTGTGTGAAAAATCCCTAAGTTTGATAGTCCCATTTTAGTATTTTTTTAATTTGTTTTGTTATTATAAAATTGCTTGTTAAGATTAACGCTGCAAAATTGTGACAGATTAAAAAAAAGGACTTTGCAAATCAGCTCAATTATTTATCTTTTTGGTTCAAACGGTATTTTTTAGGTGAAATACTATACTTTTCGGTGAAACTTCTGGTGAAATTAGCGATGTCATTGAATCCGCATTCGAAGGCAATTTCAGAAATACGTTCATCAGAAACCGAAAGTAATTCGGCAGCTTTTTCAAGCTTTTTGGTCTTCATATAATTGGCGGGAGTATCATTGTAAAGCTTTGCAAATTCTCGTTTAAAAGATGAAACACTAAGATTATTATGATGTGCAAGTTCGTCAATCGTTAACTGTGAAAACAGATGAGCTTCAATAATTTGTTTAAAAGTATAAGTAGTTGGCGAAAAAAGCTGTGATAATATAACTTGTATGGCTTCTACATTGCTTGTTTGTGAAAGTAAAAGTATAATTTCCTTTAATTTCAGAACTAAAATATCTTCATTGACCAACGAAGGATTTTCAAAATAAAACAGTAATCCTTCAATATATTTTTGAATTAAAAAATCATTGTTTATTTTCTCAATTGATTTATTTGAAACTATTTTTTTTTGTGACTTAAGTAGTAAAGGTAATTCTTTATCGTAAATTTTCTTGAGTATATCAGGATGAAAATTAATAATCACAATTTCATTACTGCTTTCTAAGCCTTCATTACTTATTTGTTTATCGGAGTTTATACAATTTTGGAATAACGAATGTTTTCCCGGGAGATTTATTTTTTCATCGTCCAGTCTGTATTGTATTTCACCTTCCAGCATGTATAAAAAACAGGCATTATCCGTAATAGGAAAATCAAATTTAAAAGGTGATTTTATAACCAGTTTGTGCAATAAAGGTTTTCCGAATAAATCATATTTTTTGTGGTCGATAATCATAATCTATAATAAGTTTTATCTTGTAAATTTTATAAAAAATCCAGCACGCATGTTTGAGTAAATTTATCGAAATACTTCTAATCATAAAACTTCTTGATGATTCATATCTTGAAGAAGTGCGATTTTACTTTACTAAGCCAGTATTTAGTTTTTTTATGATAAAAATCCTGAAAACTTTACAGCTTCCAGGATTTTATAATTCAGATTAATTACTTTAAATTTATTCTTTAATCAATTTCTCGAAGGTTTGGCTTCCATCTTTCATCAGAATTTCAATGTAGTAGCTTCCGGATTTGAAATCAGAAATATTGATGTTTTCTAAGTTTTTGTGTACTTCCTTAACTTTTCTTCCTGTTGAATCAAAAATTTCTAAGGAAGTGATTTTTTCAGGGTTTTTAAAACCAAAACTTTCCTTTGCAGGATTAGGATATAGAACATTTTTTTTGCTCTCTGCAGCTAGATCGGATGTGGCCAATACTCCTGCCATCGTTAGAGATGCGTATCCACGGGTACCGGCACTGTGATAGGCGATTCCTGTTCCTCCACCCGTTCTGGCGTAGAAAATACTGATGGTTCCCGCAGCATTTGGGATGGCAAAATCGCCTGCTCCGCCAGCGAGTGATCTTGTAGCTAACACGGTCCGTGTGCTTCCTGAGACGGTATTCGATGTTTCTGTCCAGTCTTGTGATGGGTCTGGAGAGGGAGCTGTAAATCCTCCAAAAGTATAATCTCTGTTTGCTGATGAATTGTAGATAAATCCGTCTGCACCACTCGCCATTCCGGAGTTTCCGAAACCAATTCCCATCATAGAATTGCTGTCGCCAATTAAAGTAATGGTAGCTGTAGAAGCATTGGTGTCTAACTTAACGGTCATAGCCGCCGCAGTTAAATTAACTGTACCTGACGAAAACTGAGCCTGAGCTACTGTTGCCAGTACCAAGCCCGAAATGAGTAAAATTTTCTTCATATATTTTAATTTTTTAAAAGGTTGATAATTTCTTTATTGTCGGTTTTCAGCGCGTATTCAAAAGGCGTCATTCCCATTGAATCCTTCACTGTTTTATCTGCATTATGCTTCAGCAGTATCTGTACAAGTTCTGTATTTCCTGCTTTTACAGCCCAGAAAAGCGGCGTTGTACCTGTAGAATCTGCTATGTTTGGGTCTGCCTTTTTATTTAACAGATGTTCTGCCAGCACTTTATTGTATCTGAATGAAAGACCAGCCAGAGCTGTCCCTTCGTTGCTTTTGTAGTTAAGGTCTTTTACGTTGTCTATCAAATATTTAGCCACCTCAATATTGCCGCGGTAGCAAGCTAAAATTAAAGGAGAAAAACCGTTTTCATTTGTCTCGTTGATAATATCCGGATTACTTTTCATTAATTCTTTTACATCCGCTACGGTTCCGCTTCTTGCAACATCAAATATCGATTTTGATTTTTCCTGAGCTGCCACTGAAGTGAAACTCAGAAAGAAGCTAAGTATTAAAGCCAGTTTTTTCATTATTTAGTCAGTACATAATTATATTCTACATTTACACTTTCTGCCACTTTTTTCATAACCATTTTAGGAATGGTTACTTTATAATCAGCAGGTTTTGCAACAAATTTCCCCTGCATATAAATTTTTCCGTCTTTTGCAGAAACCGTTGCAGTGGAATTTACTGCTCGGTCTACACCGTGGAAATTAAGTGTTCCCTGAACGTTATATTTCTGTGGTGAGGCTGTAAGTTTTGTTTTGTCGAAGCCTGTAATTTTCCCTTTAAAAGTTGCTTTGGGATATTTTGTGGTTTCGGCGTAGCTCTCATTGAAATGTTCTTCCATCAGTTTCACTTTAAAATGAAAATTTTTCACCGTGGAAACTGAGGCAAAATCCTCGTTATCTGCGTTGATGATCGCAATATTGCTGTCGTCCTGCGCAAAAACATCCTCAAACAGAGGCACAGAAGCCTCGAAGGTGACCTTCCCAGTTTTTGTTGAATACTTCTGAGCAGAAACTGTACCTGCAAAACCTAAGGCTACACAAAAGAATATCAGTTTTTTCATAATAATTTAATTTTAATTTTCGGCAAGCCCGTCGGCTTTCCATTTGGTGATGATGGAGATTTGTGTGGGAGAAAGACTTCCGCCCTGAGGCATTTTCAGCGGATCTCCTGTAGGTTTGCTTATTCTGACTATGATGTTGTCTATATTATTTTTCACCTGAGAATAGCTGGTCAATGGCTGAAAAAATCCAGATCCCTGTGCAGAATGGCAGCTGATACAATTGGCATCGAAAATCGGTTTGATATCTTTGTTGTAGGTAACCACAGCTGCAACCGGAGTTTTATCTGAAATCTCGTCATAAGTGCGGCTTTCACATGCGGTAAACAGTATTGCCGGCGAGATGATGTACATTATTTTTTTCATAATCTAAAAAACTCTGTAAAGGTTAAATCCAAAAAAAATCTGTCCTTTTTCCCATTTTCCTGCCGCATTGGTTAGATATCCTATGTCTGAATTCAGCTGGGAATTTGAAAATAAAAGCTGGAAAACGTGACCGCCGGTTTCGATATCCATTCCTATTGAGAGCGGGTTTTTGTAGAAACTGTGACTGTCGTAGTTTACAAAATATTCGGCATTAACTGAGATTCTTTTTGAAATTTTATAACGGCCGCCAAGACCTGTAAAAAACTGATCTTTATCTTCAACTGTCGGTTCGTACAGGTTTTTATGAACGTAAGACGGCGTAAGTTGAAGGGAAAAGTTTTCATTAAATCTTCTCGATATCAAAGCCTGACTTAAATACGAAATCCGGTCTGAAAACCGAAGACCGGGATAGTTGTCTTTACTTAAATCTGTATTTACTGCCACTACGTTGTAACCTACGATGTCTACAGGAAATTTTGCGTTCTGCTGCACCAATCTGTACTTTATGGCGCCTTCAAAAGTTTTAAGATTGGTTTCTCTAGAAAGACTTAATGAAACTGCATCTGTAAGACCATAGATTGCCCCCAACTTAGTGGATGCGTCATCAAGACCGAAAAAATCTTTAAAACCTTTGCTTACATCCCCGAAACGGTGTGCTACTACAAAGTACCACTCTTTTTTTGCCGCAAGCTTGGTAGATTGCCCCGTAACAATCTGCAGCGCCTTGAATGCCGGAGGTGAGATTTCTGTATTGTCTGTCTGAATGGTGTCAATATCTTTCAAAAGATCATCCTGAGAAAAAGCAAGACCTGATGTAAATAGTGACAAAAGGAGGAAAGTTTTTGTCATACGCATAATTATTAAAATTCGTAGAACAAACTTAGAAACTTATGATTCTAAAAGTTGGTGATAAAAGTCACCGATACCATTGTTTTTATCAATCAAAAACATAAAACAGTTAAAACAAATTTATTAGACCAGGCTAACATTTTCGTTCTGAGGAATTCTGATGCCTTCTCTGCTTTGCGAAATTTCACCTTCGTTTTCAATTTTCTTCAGCACCCTGCTTACAACTTCTCTTGAAGTACCGAGATTGGTGGCAATCTCCCGATGAGTGAGTTTGATGGGGTGATTTCCTGTGATGGCAATCTGCTGTTTGATGTAACTGAGGATTCTTTTATCGAGCCTGTGAAAAACAGCTTCGTTCACCATATTCATTACGTCTGTGAACCTTCTGTCGTACTCCAGAAAGAATATTTTATTGATGGCGGGAAACTGAACCAGCCAATTTTGCATTATATCTGCAGGAATAAGTAAAACCTCTGAATCTTCTTCAGCTACAGCGTAAACCCTGCTGATGCCAGTGGTGAAAATGGATGAAAAAGTCATCATGCAGCTGTCATTTTCCCGGACGTAGTAGTAAATAAGCTCACGACCGTCATTCAACGTAAAAACTCTTACTGAACCTTTTATGACGAAAGGAATAAATTTGTTTTTCTGCCCTTCCCTCACGATTTCAGTTTTCGCTTTTATCTGAGTAACTACAGCATGTTTTCTGATTTCTTTTAAAAAATCAGCGCCTAAAAATTCAAACCTTTCAACGATAAACTGATTATGTGACATATAGTTCAAACAAATTCGGAATCAAAGGTATAAAATTGAAAATTATGGATGTTAATTATTTTTAATGTATTATAATTTTGAGTTGTTCTAAATAGTTGGGAGATAGAAGATGGGAGATGGGAGATTATTGAACCCTGCGGGTTCTTTTGATAAGGATCATTTTTATTTCCAGAGGTCTCGTTGATGGTTATTGTAACTGAATCCTGCGGTTTTTTAAAATGTGAATAATCTTTCTTTCCTAAGTTTTACGTTTGGATATTTGAATTTTATATAGTGAATTTTATGAGATGTTGAGAAAGAGCGAAGTCCCGCGCCCCGACCTGAACGGAGCTCTTTTTGTGCGGAGGTACGACGAGCAAAAAAGCGGGAGTGGAGGGCGGAAATTGGCGCCCAAATGAAAATTACGGAAATGTTCGGGCAAAAAAAATACCCTGACTTGCGCCAGGGTATTCTTTATATCTGATTAAGATCAATCTTAAGCATTTACGTTGTTTCCTCCTCCTAATACGAAAGGTTCAACTTCTTTGATTTCACCGAACTGCTGCTCGTAGTTTGTAATGTTCTGCTGAAGTGCAGCCAAAACTCTCTTTGCGTGAAGTGGAGCAAGGATTACTCTTGATCTTACGTTTGCCTGCTGTACACCTGGCATCAACTGGATGAAGTCTACTACAAACTCAGATGGAGAGTGGTTTACCAAAGCAAGGTTACAGTATACTCCTGTAGCTACCATTTCGTTCAGCTGAATGTTGATGTTTCCGTCTTGTGGATTTTGATTGTTGTCCATTTTTTTATTTAAAATTTAAGGTTTTAATGTTCAAAGCTCAAAAATATAAAAAAGTTTCAACCTTGAATATTATATTTCAATTTATTTTTGAGATACGTGGACCGGGATACGATACCCGCATCCCGAATCACGGAACTCTTTATTAGTTAAGATCTTCGAATTCTTTTCTGGAACCTACGATCACGTTCTGATACTCTTTAAGACCTGTACCTGCAGGGATTCTGTGTCCTACAATTACGTTTTCTTTAAGACCATTTAGGCTGTCTACTTTACCGGCAACTGCTGCTTCGTTAAGAACCTTGGTTGTTTCCTGGAATGATGCTGCAGACATGAATGATTTCGTCTGAAGAGCTGCTCTGGTAATACCCTGCAATACAGGTGTTGCTGTAGCGGGTAAAGCGTCTCTTACTTCAACTAAGGCCTGATCTTCACGCTTCAGTTTAGAGTTTTCGTCACGCAGTTCTTTGGTTGTAATCATCTGTCCCGGCTGGAAAGCTTTAGAATCTCCGGCTTCGGTAACTACTTTAAGACCAAATACTCTGTTGTTTTCTTCAAGGAAATCGTATTTGTGCTCAAGTGCACCTTCAAGGAACTGAGTATCACCTCCGTCTACAATCATTACTTTCGTCATCATCTGTCTTACGATGATTTCGAAGTGCTTATCATCAATTTTTACCCCCTGAAGACGGTAGACTTCCTGAATTTCATTTACTAAATATTCCTGAACAGCCGTAGGACCTTTAATTTTCAGGATATCGTCTGGAGTAACTGAACCGTCAGAAAGTGGCGAACCAGCTCTCACGAAGTCATTCTCCTGTACCAAAATCTGGTTGGATAATTTAACCAAATAAATTTTTCTTTCACCAGTTTTAGCCTCAACGATCAATTCACGGTTACCTCTCTTGATTTTTCCGTAAGAAACCACACCGTCGATTTCTGTAACTACAGCTGGGTTAGACGGGTTTCTTGCTTCAAATAATTCTGTAACTCTCGGAAGACCCCCGGTAATATCCCCGGTCTTAGCAGCTTTTCTCGGGATTTTGATTAAGACTTTACCAGCCTTAATTTTCTCACCGTCGTTTACCATTAAGTGGGCTCCTACAGGCAAGTTGTAACCTTTCTGCTCAACACCTTTAGAATCTACTACCTTCAATGTAGGTACAGCTTTCTTATTTCTTGATTCAGAGATTACTTTCTCTTCGAAACCTGTCTGCTCATCGATCTCCAGCTGGAATGAAATACCCTGAATAATATCTTCGTATTCTACTTTACCGGCATTTTCAGCAATAATTACCGCGTTGTAAGGATCCCATTTTGCAATGATATCACCTTTCTTCACTTTATCACCGGATTTAACAAGTAACTGCGAACCGTAAGGTACGTTGGCTACCATTAATGGCGTTCTTGCTTCGTTATCAGCTACCAATCTGAATTCTGTTGTACGGGATACTACTACTTCCGCAGTGTTTCCGTTTTCGTCTTCAGAAGTAATTGTTCTTACTTCATCCAACTCAACGATACCGTCTCTTCTTGCAGAGATTGAAGGATTTTCTGATACGTTTGTAGATACACCACCCTGGTGGAAGGTTCTCAATGTAAGCTGAGTTCCCGGTTCCCCGATGGATTGTGCAGCAATTACCCCTACAGCTTCTCCCATGTGAATGGTTTTCCCTGTAGCAAGGTTTCTACCGTAACATTTAGCACAGATACCTTTTTTAGCTTCACAAGTAAGTGGTGAACGTACTTCTACAGCTTCCAATCCTACTTCTTCGATCTTTTTGGCTAAAGCCTCAATGATTACCTCATCAGCATTAACGATGATCTCGTCCGTTTCAGGATCATAAATATTGTGTAATGAAACTCTACCTAATACTCTTTCAGAGATTTTTTCAACAATCTCATCATTTTTCTTCAATGCAGTAACTTCAGTACCTCTTAAAGTTCCACAGTCTGTTTCTGTAACGATAACATCCTGTGCAACGTCTACCAGTCTTCTCGTTAAGTAACCTGCATCGGCAGTCTTAAGAGCGGTATCCGCAAGACCTTTACGTGCACCGTGGGTAGAGATAAAGTATTCGAGGATGGAAAGACCTTCCTTAAAGTTTGCAAGAATCGGGTTTTCGATAATTTCCGCACCAGTAGAACCAGCTTTCTGCGGTTTTGCCATCAAACCTCTCATCCCTGATAACTGACGGATCTGTTCCTTAGAACCCCTCGCACCAGAATCAAGCATCATGTATACAGAATTGAATCCTCCCTGGTCAACTTTCATTCTGCTCATGATCATTTCAGTTAATCCAGCGTTGGTGTTTGTCCAAACGTCAATTACCTGATTATATCTTTCTGTATCTGTAATAAGACCCATGTTATAGTTGGCTCTAATTTCGTCTACAGTTTCAATAGATGTTGCGATCATTTTCTTTTTCTCAACAGGAACAACGATGTCACCTAATGAGAACGAAAGACCTCCTTTGAATGCATTTGAATACCCTAGGTCTTTCATTGCATCCAAGAACTTCACAGTTGTAGGGAAATCTGTATCAGCAAGTACTTTACCAATAACATTTCGTAATGATTTCTTTGTAAGAAGTTCATTAATATATCCTGACTGTTTAGGAACTATCTGGTTAAATAAGATTCTACCTACAGAAGTTTCAGTTAGTTTCGTTGTGATTTCACCGTTTTCTTTGATAGGAAGTCTACATCTTACTTTAGCGTTCAATGAAACTCTGCCTTCAGCGTAAGCGATTTCTGCTTCTTCCGGAGAGTAGAATGCAAGACCTTCACCCAAAACTTTCATATCTTCAGTAGAGCTCAATTCTTTGGTCATGAAATAAAGACCAAGAACCATGTCTTGAGATGGTACCGTAATTGGAGAACCGTTTGCAGGGTTCAAAATGTTCTGAGAACCTAACATCAATAACTGAGCTTCCAAAATCGCTTCTGGGCCTAACGGTAAGTGTACCGCCATCTGGTCACCATCAAAATCGGCGTTGAATGCTGTTGTTACCAAGGGGTGAAGCTGGATTGCTTTACCTTCGATCATCTTAGGCTGGAAAGCCTGAATACCCAGTCTGTGAAGCGTAGGTGCTCTGTTTAATAAAACAGGGTGACCTTTCATCACGTTTTCAAGGATATCATATACTACAGGCTCTTTTCTGTCGATGATTCTCTTTGCAGATTTTACAGTTTTTACAATTCCTCTCTCGATCAGTTTTCTGATGATGAACGGTTTGTAAAGCTCAGCTGCCATATCTTTAGGAATACCACATTCGTGAAGCTGTAAGTTTGGACCTACAACAATTACCGAACGCGCAGAGTAATCTACCCTTTTCCCAAGTAAGTTCTGACGGAAACGACCCTGCTTACCTTTCAAAGAATCTGAAAGTGATTTCAATGGTCTGTTTGATTCAGATTTTACAGCAGAAGATTTTCTTGTGTTATCGAATAATGAATCTACAGATTCCTGAAGCATACGCTTCTCGTTTCTTAAGATTACTTCAGGAGCTTTGATCTCCAATAATCTCTTCAAACGGTTGTTTCTGATGATCACTCTTCTGTAAAGGTCATTCAAATCGGAAGTTGCGAAACGCCCACCATCCAATGGAACCAATGGTCTTAGTTCTGGTGGTATTACAGGAAGTACACGCATAATCATCCACTCCGGTCTGTTGATCATTCTTGTATTGGCACCTCTCAATGCTTCTACAACGTTCAATCTTTTTAGAGCTTCAGTTCTTCTTTGTTTTGAACCTTCGTTGTGAGCTTTGTGTCTCAAGTCGAAAGACAAAGCATCAAGATCGATTCTTTTTAACAGTTCTTCAACAGCTTCAGCACCCATTTTGGCGATGAATTTGTTTGGATCTGCATCATCAAGATACTGGTTTTCAACAGGAAGAGTATCCATAATATCAAGATATTCTTCTTCTGTAAGGAATTCCATGTGATCGAAATCTGCACCGTCTGCTTTTTTAGCAATACCCTGCTGAATTACTACATATCTTTCGTAGTAAATGATCATATCTAATTTCTTAGAAGGGATACCCAAAAGGTAACCGATTTTGTTTGGTAAAGAACGGAAATACCAAATATGCGCGATAGGAACAACCAAACCGATGTGTCCGATTCTTTCTCTACGTACTTTTTTCTCCGTAACCTCTACACCACAACGGTCACAAACGATCCCCTTGTAACGGATTCTCTTGTATTTACCACAAGCACATTCGTAATCTTTGATAGGACCGAAGATTTTTTCACAGAACAAACCGTCTCTTTCAGGTTTGTGCGTTCTGTAGTTAATGGTTTCCGGTTTTAAAACTTCACCTCTGGAATCCTGTAAAATGGACTCCGGAGAAGCTAAACCGATGGTTATTTTATTAAATCTACTTGATTTATTTTTATTTGACATTGTTTTATTTTTAGATTTAAAGATTAAGAGATTTGAGATTTGAGACTTTGCTTTTACAATTGTCTCTTATCTCATGTCTATGCGTCTCTTGTCTTATTACTCTTCCAATCTTACGTCTAATCCAAGACCTTGTAACTCGTGAAGTAATACGTTGAAAGATTCAGGAATACCTGGTTCAGGCATTGCTTCTCCTTTCGCAATCGCTTCATAAGTTTTCGCTCTACCAATCACGTCATCCGACTTCACAGTAAGAATTTCTCTCAGGATATTTGATGCACCGAATGCTTCAAGTGCCCAAACCTCCATCTCTCCGAAACGCTGTCCACCGAACTGAGCTTTACCTCCTAAAGGCTGCTGAGTAATCAATGAATAAGGTCCGATAGAACGTGCGTGCATTTTGTCGTCTACCATATGTCCTAATTTCAACATGTAGATGATACCCACCGTTGCCGCCTGAGTAAATCTCTCTCCGGTACCACCATCATAAAGGTAAGTGTGACCGAATTTAGGCACTCCTGCTTTCTCTGTGTACTCAGTGATCTGATCAAGAGTAGCACCGTCGAAGATTGGCGTAGCGAACTTCATTCCCAGTTTCTGACCAGCCCATCCAAGAACTGTCTCATAAATCTGTCCGATGTTCATACGGGAAGGTACTCCAAGTGGATTCAATACGATATCAACCGGTGTTCCGTCTTCAAGGAACGGCATATCTTCCTGACGGACGATTCTCGAAACGATACCTTTGTTACCGTGACGACCTGCCATTTTATCTCCAACGTTCAGTTTACGTTTTTTAGCGATATATACTTTAGCCAGTTTCATAATACCTGCCGGAAGCTCATCACCGATAGAAATTGCGAATTTCTCACGGTTTTTAACCCCTTGGATATCGTTGAATTTGATTTTGTAGTTGTGAATTAATTGTTTGATCAATTCATTCTTATCGTTATCAACTGTCCAGTCTGAACCGCTCACATTTACATAATCTTCTACAGACTGAAGAAGTTTCAGGGTAAATTTAGTTCCTTTACCGATGATTTCTTCGTCTAAATCGTTGGTTACTCCCTGAGAAGTTTTACCGCCAACAAGAGTATTTAATTTTTCAATTAAAGTATTTCTCAACTCGTCAAACTTCGCTTTGTAAGTGTTTTCAATCTCTTCAAGCTTCAGTTTTTCTTCAGTTCTCTTCTTTTTATCTTTGATGTTTCTTGAGAACAGTTTTTTGTTGATCACAACACCTCTCAATGATGAATCTGCTTTTAATGAAGCATCTTTCACATCACCTGCTTTGTCACCAAAGATTGCTCTAAGAAGTTTTTCTTCCGGAGTAGGGTCTGATTCTCCTTTTGGAGTAATCTTACCAATCATGATATCACCAGGCTTCACTTCAGCACCAATTCTGATCATACCGTTCTCATCAAGATCTTTTGTAGCTTCTTCAGATACGTTTGGAATATCTGCTGTCAGTTCTTCCATACCCAATTTGGTATCACGAACTTCAAGAGAATACTCATCCACGTGGATTGAAGTAAACCAGTCTTCACGCACAACTTTTTCGTTGATTACAATTGCATCCTCGAAGTTGTACCCTTTCCAAGGCATGAAGGCTACCACTAAGTTTCTACCTAAAGCCAGTTCTCCGTCTTCAGTTGCATAACCGTCGCAAAGAACCTGACCTTTCTGTACCACATCACCTACTCTTACGTTTGGTCTCAATGTAATGGTAGTACTTTGGTTGGTTTTTCTAAATTTAGTAAGGTTATATGTTTTAGTAGCAGATTCGAATTGTACCAAATCTTCGTCTTCGCTTCTGTCATATTTAATTACGATTCTGTCAGCATCTACATACTCTACAGTACCAGTACCTTCAGCATTGATCAAAATTCTTGAATCTCTTGCAACCTGCTGCTCAAGGCCTGTACCAACGATTGGAGCCTGTGGCTTCAACAATGGAACTGCCTGACGCATCATGTTTGATCCCATCAATGCACGGTTTGCATCATCATGTTCCAGGAATGGAATTAATGAAGCTGAAATACCGGAAATCTGGTTTGGTGCAACGTCGATCAAATTAACTTCTGAAGGCTCAACTACAGGATAATCACCGTCAAGACGTGCAATAATTCTGTCTGTAAGGAACGCTCCGTTATCATCCAACTCAACGTTTGCCTGAGCAATTACTTTATCTTCTTCGTCTTCCGCATTTAAGTAAACCGGCGCATCGTTTAGTGCAACCTTACCAGCTTCTACTTTTCTGTACGGAGTTTCGATGAAACCAAGTCTGTTAATTTTAGCATAGATACCTAGTGAAGAGATCAAACCAATGTTTGGTCCTTCAGGAGTTTCGATAGGACAGATTCTACCATAGTGAGTATGGTGAACGTCACGCACCTCGAAACCTGCTCTTTCTCTTGATAAACCACCAGGTCCCAGGGCAGAAAGTCTACGCTTGTGCGTGATTTCTGATAGTGGGTTGGTTTGGTCCATAAACTGAGAAAGCTGGTTGGTACCAAAGAATGAGTTGATTACTGATGTTAAAGTTTTAGCATTAACAAGGTCAAGCGGAGTAAATATTTCGTTATCTCTAACGTTCATTCTTTCTTTAATTGTTCTTGCAATTCTGGAAAGACCTACACCGAACTGTCCTGCCAACTGCTCGCCTACAGTTTTAATTCTTCTGTTTGACAAGTGATCGATATCATCCACATCTGTTTTTGAGTTTACCAGCTCAATTAAGTGTCTTACGATAGCGATGATGTCTTCTTTAGTAAGAACTTCTGTAGTGGTAGGGATGTTTAGATTTAATTTTTTATTTAATCTGTAACGTCCAACTTCACCCAATGAATATCTTTGTTCAGAGAAGAATAATTTTTCGATAATTCCTCTTGCTGTTTCCTCATCTGGTGGATCTGCATTTCTAAGCTGACGGTATATGTATTCTACTGCTTCTTTCTCAGAATTGGTAGGATCTTTCTGTAAAGTATTCTGAATGATAGAAAATTCGTTGCTGTTTTCTTTGTGAATCAAAATAGATTTTACACCGGCATCAAGAATAAGATCAATATGTTCTTTTTCAAGGATTGTTTCTCTGTCTAAGATAATTTCGTTTCTTTCGATAGAAACCACTTCACCGGTATCTTCGTCTACAAAATCTTCGAACCATGTGTTCAATACTCTCGCAGCTAAAGTTCTGCCTTCCACTTTCTTAAGGGCAGCTTTAGAAACTTTCACTTCTTCTGCAAGGTCAAAAATCTGAAGAATATCTTTATCAGATTCATAACCGATGGCTCTTAAAAGAGTTGTTAAAGGTAATTTTTTCTTACGGTCGATATACGCGTACATCACGCTGTTGATATCTGTTGTAAATTCCATCCAGGATCCTTTGAAAGGGATAATTCTTGAATAGTATAATTTTGTTCCGTTTGCGTGGTAAGTCTGTCCGAAGAATACACCTGGTGAACGGTGAAGCTGCGTAACGATAACCCTTTCAGCACCATTGATGATGAAAGACCCGCTCGGAGTCATGTAAGGAACGGGACCTAAATAAACATCCTGTACTACAGTCTGGAAATCTTCATGTTCCGGATCTGTACAGTATAATTTAAGTCTTGCTTTTAAAGGCACTGAATACGTCAGTCCTCTTTCCACACATTCATTGATAGAATAACGTGGTGAATCTACCAGATAATCAATAAATTCTAAAACGAATTGATTTCTGGAGTCTGTGATAGGAAAATTCTCCTGGAAAGTCTTATACAAACCTTCGTCTGTTCTGTCTTCAGGTAGAGTATCCAGCTGAAAAAATTCTGTAAACGACTCAATTTGGATATCCAAAAAATCTGGCGTTACTACTTTTCCCTTCGCTGTGGAGAAATTAATTCTCTTTTCCTGAGTTGTAGCTGTTGTTTTACTCATAAAACTTTTAAGAAAGGTTAAAAAATATTTTGATTAAAAAAAATATCAGAAACAAAAAGAAACAAGATAAAAGTAAAAAGGTAAAAGTGTTTTTGGCGCACGGAGAACCTTAATATTAACATATTGATTCCAAATTATTTCTAACTGCAACGCTGGTATATCTTTTCACAGCGTAATGCAAAATACTTTTAAGATCTTTTGAGGCTGAAGTGTCTGAAATTTTTAAAATACACATAGCAAAATCTCTTTCAAAAATCATGAAAGAGCTGATATTGAGTATTTTAGAAGTTTTTATACAAATTTTCGCGCCAAAAGAGAATGCAAAACTACAATTTTATTTTGTATTACACAAAGAAACATTAAAAATCAGTGAGTTAAATATCTTCAATCCTATTAAACAATTTAGCACAATACAATCTGGCTGTAGCGAATGTGAAAATGCGCTGTGGTACTTGTTAGTTAAATTATTACATCATTTGAAAAGATTCAATACATAATATAAATCATAGAAATATTTTTTTTAAAAGTAAATTAACAAATATTAATAAATAAATGAATATTATTTAGTTTTGTATTATATAAAGTATTTATATTTGCAGCAAGTTAAAAAAATACACCAATTGTATTTTAAAACTTAAAAACATCATACCAATGAAAAATTTAAAAGAAAAATTAGCTGATCTTAAAATTGAGCAGCTAGAGGAAAGAAAGGAGTTTACTTTCTACACAGTTAAGAATTGCAACCCTCAACCACCATGTGGACCAACTCCTCCTACTACCCCTCCTGCAAACCCAGGAAACGGTGGCGGAAATACTGGAGGTGGCTGGTAAAAAACTTTCATAAGCTAAGAAAAAGCGGACTTTCGGGCCCGTTTTTTCTATTTCTAACCAATTCTCTGTTCCGATGAAGAAAGAAAACAGCATAGGTTTTTACCTTTTTCAAAATCTCCTCCTCATTATATCAACGGGCTATAAAATTGATGACAAAAAAAAATTCTCTGCATTTCAGAATGGAGTGAATGAGTTTAAAGATTTTGTTTTCCTTCAGGATGGGATTATAGATAATGATATTGCATGGGTTTCTCAGTTTGAAAATAATACAAACATATTAGCTCAGTGTAACCAACATTACAAAAATGCAATCTTTTCTTTACTGCAGATCTTCCCCTCAGATCATCTGTTTTGGGAATATCTCGCCGCAGAAGAAAAGCTGTACTATAGCTACATTATTAAAGAAAAATTCAACAATATCAGAAGACCTGTTCTGGAAATTTCTGATTTTGAGGAAATGTCTTACAACAAACATAATCTTGCACTGGTTCCTATAAAAGGTATGGACTGGCTTTTCGAAGCTAAAGCCGGCTATGATGATATTAAAAAAATTTTCACCTGCATTTTTAACGGAATGCAGATGATGGATGATATTGATGACTTTGCAAAAGACCAGGCTTCCGGACAGTGGAATCTGCTTCACAGCAATGTAAAAAAAATCATTACTGACGAAAATTTAGTAAATGATGAAAATCTGAACCGTTTTGAAGAACGCATTTTTTATGCATCAGGATTATGTGAGAAATACAGCCTTTATGCTTTGGAGCAGTACAACAATGCCTTAATTAATTCTGAAAAATTTGATTTTCCTGAACTGAAAATCTGGCTCACCCAAATTATTGAGGAAGTACAAGAAAGCATAAAACTGGTACAAAAAATCACACAATAGCATCTCACCAGAACATTTTAAACTGATTTGATGATGAATCTACTCGGTGCCCAGCCCATTTTCACGAAAAAGAAAAATGGAAATTATGTGATGGAAATCGACAACCGCTTTTTCGATATAGACGAAGAGGTAAAAACAGTGATGCAAGCACTTTCCGAAGCTGAAAATTACGCACAGGCATCAAACCTCTACAACAAATTTACTCGCGAGTTCTATTCTGAAGAAGATTTCACTTTCTACAGCACTGAACTTTTAAAAAGATTCGATTTAAAAAACAAAAAAAAGAGTTTTCTTCTCTTCGAAAAAATTCTTATCCCTGAAAAGGCAGCCGGTAAAATTGCACAGCTCATCGCTTTTTTATTTAATCCTACATTTTTCTGGATTGCATTTACTTCACTGATTTTATTTTCAATTTACAATATTTTTTTTGATAACAATACAAACACCAGCGGAAATTTTTCAGTTTCAATCATTTACACCTTTGCGCTCTATTTTGTAACCATTATCTTTCACGAGTTCGGTCATGTAGCTGCCTGCAGAAAATTTACCGGCAAGAATGGAGGTATCGGTTTTGGTATTTATATTCTTTATCCTGTTTTCTATTCCAACATCAGCGCAGTGTGGCACGCAACTAAACAGCAGAAAATAATTGCAAATCTTGCAGGTATATACATGCAGCTTTGGTTTGTACTGGCATTTTACCTGCTTGGCAGATACACTGGCAACAGTTTTTTTACAGCTTTCAGCAAAGTGATGGTTTTTATGTGCTTTATGCAGATACTCCCTTTTATAAGATCAGACGGCTACTGGCTTCTGAGCGATTTGACAGGAGTAGCTAACTTACTTGAAAAATCAGGCAAAAAAGTAAATGAATTTTTGAAGAATCCAACTGCGTTTTTCAAGACGAAAGACTACATTGATTACTACCTCTTTTTATATGGAGTTTTCAATTTATTATTCGTGATATCATTTGCTTACTTTGAAATCAGATATAACTATGTGGCAATATTAGATTACCCTTTCTACATTTGGGATTTATCACAGCAATTCCTTAATGGAAATTGGCATAAAATAGAATTTGACGTAAAATATTTTTCTGTTACACTGTTCTACTACATAATATACAGTTACGGAAAACAGATTTTTCAGAAGATTTTTGGCTACTCAGCTGAAAAAACATCCTGAATATGATCATAATTTCTGGTATTTGTAATTTTATACAAAATATAATCATAAAATTACAAACAATTTAAAATATTAATATTATTCAATATTTAGTTTAATAAAAATAAGTTTATTAATGGTTTTTATTGAAAAATATAAGTATTTTTGCATTACACTAATAAAAAATTAAAAACTAATCAACCTTGGTTAATTCCCTGCGCTTTCCTATGGTTTCGTATCAGAAGCATTCCCCATTTGGGACTATGCTCATTTTTGTTTTTTCTTTTTTATCCACCCAACTCAATGCACAGGTAGACATTGAAACTAATGAGGTGCAACAAGTAGAAATTTTTCTTCAGGGAAATGCAAAACTTCATTCTTCGGACGAAATTTTCAATGCACAGATAGAATCTAAGAAGATAAAGATCAACAATGATCACAAAAATTTCCTCAGTATTGAAAAAGAAGGTTCTGTAATCATCATCGAAAACAAACCAAAAAAGGAAAATTTTGCCACCGACTTAAAGACAGCTCAAAAACAAAAGGTTGCTGAAGTAAAAAAATCAATCAAAACGAAAACAGAAAAGGCACTTCCTCCTGTAACACATGGTTTTCAAGACCTTATAAAAAATCAACCCTCGTCTGGAAAGCTTGCCTATCTGAGAGGATCTTTGAAACAAAACTTCATTACGCCAACAGGAGGTCATGATTTCCAGAAAGGAATCTCAGAAAAACAATTTACACTCTTAATCAAGCTCCTCAATGGTCTGCATGAGAAGAAAATCCTCGATTACAACAGCCAGAGCAAGAAATTTGGTTTCACAAAAGTCTTATCCGTAAGGCCTCCCCCGTTTTTATGTTAACCTATATTTTATTTTTTTAAATAAAAAAATTTTAACGTAAAAACTTAACTAAAATGAATTTTAATTTTACTAAGAAAAGTCTTGTACTTTTCCTACTATACTTCTTGTGCACTAATGTTTCTGCCCAGCACAGAGGAAGATTGTATCTTTCGGCCGCTGGTTCTGGCAGAGTGTACGATATTACAGATACTCCCACCGGAACAACACCAGCTTTTTTAACGTCTCCGGCTTACTTTAATGGCAATGGCAGTGCTAATAATAATGTTAGTAATCTTGCGATTGGATTCAATCCAGCCAGTCCAAACAGCTTAGTTTTTGTACACAGCAGCATTGGTGGTGGTAATGCTGTTTATGTAGATGGAAATGACAGCAATATAAATTTACCTACAGGAGGTATGGGTGGATTTGGAACCAATAATGTACCTGGAACATATTTCGGTCAGGTATTTGGATTCAATTCAGGAACCAGAAATATTTCCAGAGCCTATCCGACGAGTGCGGCAAATGTGGTAACAAGCTCAGCAGCTACAGGAGATACCGATTGGGGTGATGCTACAATAGTAACCAACGACGCAATGTTTGATTATCAAAACAATATATATTGCGTTGCAAGAAACAGTAATGATACAGCACGATGGCTGTACCGCATATCTTTAGGCACGGGTGTGGCTACAAAAGTTGCAACAATCTCAGGAGCATTTGCTGCGGGAAGTGGTATAACCGCACTTGGCTCAGCATATCTGAACGGGAAAATGTATGTAATAAATGCTGACTCTGATTTATACAGCATTAACATGACTACGGGTGCTTCTGTTCTTGAGAAATCATTTTCAGGAATTACTGCTGCAGGAAACAAAGATCTCGCATCAGTAGATTATTTTCTTCCCTTTAAGTTTGACTGCTCTGGTATAGCTTTTACCAATGATAATCCATATACCGTAGGCGTAAGTTCTGCAAGAACTCTACGAATCCCAATTAATGATGTATATGCACCTGGAACCTATACAATTAACATTACAGGAGCAAATATTACAAACCCTGCTTTCCAGGCAGTTATAACATCAACGTCTACATTTATAGATGTTCCAGTAACCTACAATGGTGCTGGTGCAAGTGGCATTAGAAATCTAACTATAGACTTAAACGGAAGTACAACTACCTGTACTACTACCGCATTTGTAGATGAAGATTCAGACAGAGACGGCGTGGGTAATTCTTTAGATTTTGATGATGACAATGATGGTATCACAGATATATTGGAGGGGCAATGTTCATCAAAACCAAGTCTGCTGAAGTCTGTTACATTCAGTGCTAAGGGCGCTGGAGCAGGAGGACGTCCTACAGTTACGTTTGAAGCACCTGCTACAGGAACAGGCAAAAGAACTTTAATTCTTCTACTAAGTGTAGAAAGAGATCATACACCACTACCGTTTGGCGATAACAGAGAAGCCGTCTCCCTTTATACGAGTTCCACAGTTCAAACCAGCTTAATGCCTACTGTAACGTACGGAGGTATTGCAATGGATAAAAGAAGTTACAATTTAACGTATGATGCAGTTACCGGAGATCCTGCAACACTGGCAAGACTCAGTAACACACAATATGTGTACACAATTACCGACAATAACATTGCGGCTGGATTGCAAAATATTGATTTAAGCACTTTTGCTCTTGGTAACAATGCGGGAGACGAATTTACTGCAACCGTTTTAATATATGACAATGTGCGTGCACTGGAATTTGTGACTTCACAGGGAAGCAACAGTACAGCTACAAATTATCCAACTCAAATCTCTGTACAGGGCAATACAGCCTCCGGTTTAACTGGTTCGGTACCACAGGATAACATTCTATTAGCTTTCAGCACTATATCAAATGAAAATGGTATGACTCTTTCTCCGGGATGGTCTACAATTTACAACTCCACTCTCAGTAATACCGCCGGCACATATTCAGGAACTGCGAATGTAACCGAAAACAGCTCTGAAAATGATGGCCTGTCTTATGCAATAGCCAGCCTTACAAATGCTACCGGCACTCAAACGGCGACCTTCACATTCAACACCGCCAATCAACTGTTAAGAGGAGCGATTTTGTATAGAATAGTTGGATTTGGTAGTACGTGCGTACTTACAGACACTGACTCCGACGGAACTCCAGACTACTTAGATTTAGACTCCGATAATGACGGCTGCCTTGATGCTGTTGAAGGCAGTTCAACGATTACCAACTCTCAGCTGACAAATGCCGCGGGAACTGTAACGGTAGGCACAGGATCTTCTGCTGCAAATCAAAACCTTCCAGGCCCGGTGGGTCAAACTGCAACCAATCTTGGTATTCCACCACTTGCCGGTAACGGACAGGGAATAGGAACAGCAGCGATTGCAAACCAAAGCCCTTGTTACATAGATGCTAAAAATGACATCAACCAAACACCATTAAATACACCGGTTACAGGCTTCCTTTTAACCAATGATGTGAGCGGAGAAGCTGCTGCAACTTTATCATCAGCACAGTTTTATACTTCTACAGCAGGAACTTTAGCAAGCTTACCGGTCATTACAACAGCTCCGGGAACAGGTACTCTAACATCAGTCTACACCTCAACAGGTACTCTCGCCGGAACTATACGTCTGTACTCTACAGGTGAATACCGTTTCACACCTGCTACAGGATTTACGGGTACAGTGCCTGTAAATTACACAGCTGTAAATGCAGTTGGGGGCAGCGATTCTGCACAGCTTGAAATTCAGGTGGTGCCGGTTTCAAATCCTACAGTGAATGATGCGCCGGTAGCACTGAACGATACGGGAGTTACAAAAACAGGGGTTACTTTAAACTCAACAGTTTTAGGAAACGACAGTGATCCGGATTTAACAGCTACACTTACCGTAACAGCTGCAACTACCGTAAACTCTGTAGGAGCAAACGTTACGATCACACCAGGTACAGCAATCACTGTTTCGGGTGTAAACACATCAGGAACAGCAGTTGCCAATGTTGGATCATTTACATTAAATGCCGCAGGAACATATACATTTGTGCCGGTAGCAGGCTTTGCAGGAAACGTTAATCCGATCACCTACACCATTAGTGACGGTGCATTAACAGATACAGCAGTTTTAAGTGTTGAAGTGAAAGCAACTACCGCTCCACCGGTTGTTTTTGCCAGCGATGACGCCAGAGTAACACCGAAAGGCGTTTCTACAACAGGAAACGTACTTGCCAATGATACTTCTACACCTACAGGAACCTTAACTGCAGGCAGCCCTGTGGTAAATGGTACAACGCTTACAATAGGTACAGCTACCTTAATTTCAGGCGTAGGAACAATCACTTTTGGAGCAAACGGAAATTATACTTTTGCCCCGCTTGCATCGTACGTGGGAACAACATTGTTAACGTACACAGCATGCAACAGCTCTTCTGTTTGTTCTATGGCTACATTGTATCTGACCTCACTTAATCTTCCGTCTTACTGCTACAAAGAAGGAATAACCACAACGGTGAAAAACCAACCTGCGAAGCACGGTATTACTTCATTGAACAGAGCAGGATCAGGAAGCACAGAATGGCCAACAGTAAGACAGGGAGCCTGGACAGTACTTGAATCTAAAACCAAAGGTTTTGTAATCAACAGAACAACATTTGTAGATGCAGACAACAATCCTGCAACACCTAACACTCCACCACTCACTGCAATTCCTGCTGCAAACTACGTGGAAGGTATGATGATGTATGACGAAGGTGTACACTGCCTTAAAATTTACACAGGAACAGCAAATGGATGGCAGTGCTATAACACTCAGGCTTGTCCGGACTTTTAAATAATTTAAGTTTAACATTAATTGAAATTCAAAAAAATGAAAAAATCATTTAATATACTTATGATTTGTGCGGCACAATTGGCTTTTGCACAGATTGCCATTGGGAAATCCAGCATTACAGCGTTGCCTTCGCCGGCTGCTCCCAATACTCCCAATCCCTCTATATCATTAGAGTTTGGCGAGTATGCAGGTCCACAGTTGGGTAAAGGTATTATCCTTCCTTACGTCAACTCAGCATCAGCTGTTGTAAACTCTGTAGAAGGCACTTTCTTTTATGATGTGAGTGATAAAATTGTAAAACTGAAAAACGGCACCAATTCTTATTTTGCTTTATCCAAAAATGAAACTGCTCCTGTAGGTACCAACCCCGCGTTTGATACCACCGGCGTGGTGTCGACAGCTTTACAGGATGCACCCAATGTAAACGAACTTCCGAATGCGAAAGTAAATATCGGATCTTCAAATTCAGGAACTCCTCCGGGAATTCTGGTTTTGGAGAATGCCAATCAGGCGATGATTCTACCGAAAGTTACCAGCCCGCATCTTAACATTATCAACCCTGAACCCGGAATGATGGCCTACGATACCGTAACCAAACAGCTCGCTGTTTATAACGGGAAAGTATGGTCTTTCTGGAAACCTTAGGTTTATTTTTTTCACACCAAAGCGAGAGCTGCCGATTTTCTGTCGGCAGTTCTTTTTTTAGGGTAGAATTTCAGAAGAATGTTCAGCGAAAAAGCACTATCTTGACGCAGATTTTAAGTACCTGATTTCGTTATCAAAGACTACCTATAATTTTAAAAAATGAAAATGAAAATAATCTGTTATCTGTTTTTTGTACTTCTGTCTGCCGGCCTCTCAGGTCAAAATCCTGAACCCTGTAATCTTCAGAAATCAGCTGCTTCTGAAGCATTGAAAGTGGATCAGAACGAAATGATCTGTATAGCTGAAAACTCAGATAAGCCGTACACTGTTTTCTACACCTTAGCTTCCTGGTGCGCTCCGTGCAGGCTGCATTTTCCCGACGCTGTGGAACTTGAAAAAACCGGAAAAGTAAATCTGTTTGTTGTGCTTGTAGAATCTGAGCATGATAAAAGACTTGGTAATGCTGTTAATTTTATAAAATCAAAATCTGAAAATGTAAAATTTGGCGTTTTGAAAGATGAAATTTACGGAACCAAAACGGGTAAACGAAACAGAAAGCTCGCTACAGAAATTACTCCAAAGCATAATGAAACCATTGATGATTACGGAAAATTTATTCTGGTAGATAAAACCGGGAAAATTCTTTACGTCACCAACTGGAAAGACTATAACAAAGACTGGCAAAACTCAAAAAAAATGCTTGAAAACAAGATTATGCCACTCCTGAAGTAAAATTATCTCACGCAGATTACGTATTTATACTGAATGGAATTTCCATCAAACCTCATACATTTGTAGTGAAAAAAAAAAAAAAAAAATTACTTCGCTTAATTTTAAGTCCTGCCTCTGGTGGGACTTTTTTTTGTATCAGAATTAATTATTTTAGTTCAATTAAAACTGTTAAAAGAATAAATACCATTCTGCGCAAAGTCGCCAGAATTTGCAGCGGGGTATTATAAGGAAATTAGTTTAAATTTAAAGTAAAAAAAATATGCAAGTATTAATGAAAAAAAACTGGGAATATATTTTATATAAGGAAAATCAAAAATATCTATTAGAAGTTGTTTGCGGAGGTGCAGCAATGTTTGAATTAAAAATAGAATTAAATATTGAAGAAGTAAATGGATATTTGTCTCATGGAGAAAGCTATATAGATCAACTAGCAGAAATGATAAGAAATTCTCCAAGTCAATATTTAGATAGAAAAATAGAATAAGTGCTATGAAAATTTTGAACTATTTTATAAACAATTATACGAAACTACTCACATATTCGACTAAGTAAATAAAAACAGATAATCTTGGAAATCACATAAAAGAGGTTTTACCAATTAGTTTAGATGGAATACCGAAAAAGCGTCAACAAATAAACATTAATAAAATTTTAAACTTGAAATAATTATAATATGATAACTAAAAAAGAAGCATTAGAAAATGTTAAGAAATATTAGTGAATGATATAGAGATTATGGAAAATTTAGAAAGTGTTAAATTAAAACTATTAAGCATTGGTTACAGTGTTTATTTGATAAAAATAGATAATGTTGAATACTTGAGAGGGGGAATCGTTTCCAACGATATTCTGAAAAATATCGGAGCTGAAATATGGATAAAACAAGATAAAAATATCTTTATTTTCTTAGATATAGAAAATCAGAAAGGTAATGAAAAGCCTTTTGATAACAGCGAAAAGCTGATTAATTATATAAAGGAAAAATATCCTTTATAACTTATAACAAAATCCCTTATTGCAGCACGAATCTATTCGTGTGGCTTTTCGTTTAAAAACTATCTCAAAAGTTTTAGCTTTATAAAAAACGTAAAGATGAATCGAAATTACATAGTCATAGTGGATCATACTTCATATGTTTTGCTGTTTTGAGGTAGCTTAATGTTCTTTATTGAATATGAATAAAAAAACATTTAGAAAATCTTTTTTTTCAAAAGGATTATGTATAAAAAAGTCAATAAATTTATCCACAAAAATAAAACACGACACCTTTTGTCGCATTAAGCCAATATATTTGTGGTAGTAAATTTTAGTAATAAGATTGCAGACCAAAAAACAAATATCAGAATGAAAAAAGATTTTTACCTGGCAAGATATGCTTTAATAATAAAGAAATTAGAAACTGTATTTTCAACTGAAAGCTCCACTTTTGAAGATATTATCGCATATAATAAGGCTAATCAATACATTTTTTTTGATTTTTTTTGATTTTTTTTTGAGAAATTAATTTTTTGTGATACTTTTAACTTATCAAACTATGGTATCAACAATATGAAAAAATCAATACTTACACTTACTTCCCTTCTCGGTATTTCCGGTATTTCTTATGCCCAGAATCTAGAATGTGGAACTCCCGATCTGAGCTATGAGCAATTTCTTTCACAGCGTGAACTGGCTGACAGGATTTTAGCAAAAAATGCAAACTTAAAAAATACTCAACTGATTACCTATGTTGCTGTACAGGCTCATTTGATAGGAACAGACGCCGGTACCGGATACGCGTCTGCCAATAATCTCAACAATGCACTGTCTGAACTTAACAGGAAATTTGCAGCCTTCAACGTTCAGTTTTATTTTAAAGGAACAGACTTTCTGTACTACCCCAACTCACTTTACCACAGCGGAGATCAGCCCGATTCTGAAACTTTGATGTTCAGCCAGCAGAACAGCTCAAATAATTCTATGAATCTTTTTCTTGCAAACAGTGTGAAAAGAGGTGGTTCCGGAGTAGGTGGATGGTCTTACGTGGCGCCTTCCAGCCAGAGTTTCAACATAACGTGGGTGGTAAACGGACAGCTGGATGACGATAAAACCACTCCGCATGAGTTTGGACATTATTTTGGGCTGTCGCATACTTTTAATAATTCTACCAATGCTACGGTAAGCAACCGCGAGCTTGTAACCCGAAACTTCAGCGAACCCCTCCCCAGACTTTCGGCAAATTGTGACACCAAAGGCGATTTTATCTGCGACACACCTTCAGACCCCCGGGGGCTTACCAATGCCACCACAAGCAACTGTGCTTATAACGGCACAGCTGTAGACGCAAACAGCGATATGTTTGCTCCGTTCATGAATAATCTTATGGACTACAATTTCTGTCCGCCCTACTCATTTACTGCCGGACAGTACAGCAGAATGCAGAATGTAGGCCTTCCCATCGTAAACAATTCAAGCAGTTTTACGCTGAATGCCCCAGAAACACCGCAGCCCGTTCCCACAAATATTACTTCTTCCACATCAGACTATACCAATCAGTTTGCCTTAAACTGGACAGATAATTCTACCGTAGAAACAGGATATCTTATTGAAGCAAAAGCAGAAGGGAGCACGGTTTACATTCCTGTAAAAGGGGTGATGAAAAATGCAGTGACGGCAAACAACTTTTCAAAACTTACAGCAGGAACGAAATATAATTTCAGAATAAAAGCTTCTAATACAAAGACCAATTTTTCTGCAGAATCTGCACTCATTCAGTTCCCGGCACTTTGCGGAAATAACAATGTTACCTCCTGTGCGCCAAACAATGCAACAGACGCAAACTGGAATATCGAAAATGTAAAAGTAACCCAAAACAGCACTGTTCTGGTGCAGAATCTCAACACCAACTGTTCTGCAGGCTCCGTGGGAAATTACTACGCCACACATATTGCGAATCTTGCTGCCGGAAGTACGGCAACTGTAGAAGCAAAAGCCAAAGCGAGCAGTACAGGAAGTGCCTATACAGCCTACGTAAAAGTATATGTAGACTGGAATAAAGACAGTATTTTTGACGAAATAACAGAAAAAGTAATCGAAAAAAGCGGTTTCAACGGAATGACAGAATCTTTTCTGATTCCACCAGCCACCGCCACAGGATCTTACCGGATGAGAATAGCATTAAGCACCTCCACATCAGGTTTTGCCGGCGCTACGTCCTGCAGGGTTTCATTCGGGGAAATTGAAGATTATCAGCTGGCGATTACCAACGGAAATCTGAGCATCAGAGAAAACGAAACAGAAAAAACCGGCATCTACCCAAATCCAGTAGACGAAATTCTTTTCATTAAATCTGCTGTGAAATATAAAAAATTCAATATTTACAGCGCTGAAGGACGTCTGGTACTGAAAGGCGATGTAGAATACAACAAGATTAATGTTTCAACTCTTGAGAAAGGTTATTACATCGTAGAGCTTTCAGACTCTTCATCAAATAATGTAAAACATAAAATTCTGAAGAAATAATATTACAGTTTTAAGCTTGTTTAAATTTTTATCAAATCAATAATTATGTTTCAAAAAATCTTCGGCAAACTCATAGTGACGTTAAATTGAGCAGTTAGCATTAGATTTGTCTGTATCATCCTGTTGAAGATTTAATTAATCAAACCAGTAAAATCAGTACAGTCAACTATTTTAATAATTTTTAAAACAGGCTCTTAAAACTGTTTATATTCAAATAAAATTCCGCCCCTTTGCAGAGGCGGAATTTTGTATTGAGACATTAAAATTTCAGATTCTAAGGCTTGGTCCAGAATGCCCATTCTCTACCATTAAAAACAGCAAGCTGATTGGTAGAAGTAACGTAAACCATCATTCCCGCACTTGGGGAAGGAATATCGTTATGAGAATTGACCCTCGGCAAAATCATCGCTTTGGTATCATCGCTTAAGACTACAATTCCCGGAGTGGTATTTGTTGCAGGATTGCTTGCCAGAGATCCTATAACTGCTTTTGCAGCAGCACTTTCCTGGTTTGCATCAGGCAAGCTTGCCGTTACCGGTCTGTAAGCTCCTGCTGAAAGGTCTTCCCAAACTGTAGCAGTGGTAGGTACAGTCACAGTTCTTCGGTATTTTACTTTCTGCTCCGTAGAATCAAAAATAAATGTACCTAAAGCAAGCGTTGTAGGATTGGCAGAAACTACATCGGCACCAGAGCTTACCCATGGCAGCACAATACCTTTATTTCCACCGGTTGCATTTCCAAACTCTACAGATACCGAAGTATTAGCGGGATTAGCGTTTGGAACCGTCTTCCCAATCGTGATCTGTGCAAAAGCTAATCCTGAGATAAGACTTAATGATACTATGATATATTTTTTCATTTTTTTAAACTTTTATTGGTTAAAATTATCACAGGTCTGTCTTGTATAACAGAACCAACCTGTACCATCGTAGATTTTTAAACAGTTGTCTGTTGTATTATATACCATCATCCCAACAACTGCATTTCCTGCCGTGGTAATGGCATTAATCTGCGTAGTTGTAAGTCTGTTTACAACAAATCCCAGTGTTTTTGCATCCATTACCGTGTAAGCACTTTTAATCTTCATTGGCCAGTTGCCATTACTTGCTCCTGCTCTGTTTAATGCAGTAATTCCGTGTGTAGTATCAATTCCTGCAGTAGCTGTGTTTGCAGGACGGAAGCATCTGGTACACTCTAAATCTGACGTACCTGAATTTTGTGAAGAACCAATTCCCTGCCCGATATCAGATGTTGTAGGAGTGGGAATATCAGTGTTATCTGCAATACCGGCAAGATTAGATGGGTTTGTAACTGTATTTAAATTATTACCTGCATTATTTACCAGCTGAGGCACTCCGTTTGCTCCTGCAGAGGTGCTTATAATCTCTGAGGGCGTTCCCACAGTAACACCATTGTAGGTAACCTTAATTTGACCTGGGTTTATTGCAGAGTTTAAAGGATTGATATGATTGTATTTAACTAATTCTGAACCTTCAATTGCATCTGGACAGCCATCATTATCTGAATCAACATCATAATAATTAGGAATTCCATCGTTATCATTATCGCAGAATAGAGGAGCTAATACAATATTATCAATACCCAAATCATTTCCATTACCTCCATTTGGCTGAAGATTTACTATCTCTAAAGAGATTGCCGATGTTGTAGCAGTGAAATCCAAAATAAGCCTTCTCCATACATCATCATTTGCCATACCTATTGCTGATGAATTTGCTGTAGCCAAAACCGCATTGGTATTATCTCTGATGGTCAATTGTAAATTTGGGATATCGCCCAGATTGTCTGCAAGCCCTGCCATGTCTATTCTAAAACGGTAATTAGTTCCTACGAGAACATTAAGATTCGGAATTCTATAAATAGCCTGGTTTAATGCCGGTGTAGAATTGATATTAATCATAAGATATCTACCATCTGTTGTACCACTTGTAAGAGTAGCGTAGCCTGCGTCTTTATCACCATTTAAATTAGTTCTGACATAGGTTTGAGATTGAGAAAGTGATCTTGTCACAGTATAAGTGCCATCCTGAGGGTCAGAAGCTTGAAAAGTGTGTAGCAAAACATTTGAGTCAGAGGACGTTGTTGTACCAGTACCAAAAGTATTGCTGTAAACAGGATTTCCTTCAACTTTTGTAACACATACATCTTCTACGGCATCTAAAATACCGTCGTTATCATCATCAAGATCAACATTATTCGGAATACCGTCAACATCATTGTCATTGCATTCGTTCAAAGAAGCATTTTGCGAAGAACCAATTCCCTGCCCATTGCCAGCTGCTACAGGAATTCCGTTAGCTGCAACAGACCCAGAAATCTGATTGTTTAAATTAAGTTGCGGAGATGTGATGCTTGCAGAACCCTCAATGGCGTCTGGACATCCATCATTATCACTGTCTAGATCTAAATGATTAGGAATTCCATCCCCATCAAAATCGTACACATTAGGAATTCCATCATTATTTGAATCCAAATAGCTGGTAATACTTCCATCGCCTACATAAACCGCATTTGTCCCTAAATTATTTACAGTATCTAAATAGTTTGGCAATCCATCACCATCAGCATCTCCGTTTGGATTATTACCACCCGACTCAACTATATCAGTGATACCGTCATTATCATCATCCAAGTCAATATTACTGCTTACCCCATCACTGTCTTCATCCATCGTACATACATAATATCTAGGATTAGCAATTAGATAGTTGTTGTAATTCAAATCAAATTGTTTTACAAAACCACTATTTCCGTAAGCGGTAAATTCAATAACATTCTGTTTTACATATTCAAACATAACCCTGCTTTCTATACCGTCACTCTCATTGGCAGTACCATTCACCCTGAGTATACCAGCAGTATTAACAGTTAATCGTGTTAGAGGACTGAACGATACCGCCATATATTTAACTCCTGCAGCACAGCTGGTAGCCAAACCTTCATTATCAGGTCCGTCAATATCATTTACAACAAACCTCAAGTCTGCGGGGTTTATAGGCGTATTACCAGTTGATCCTTGAAGAAAAGTAAATCTAATAACAGAAGAATTGTTTGCTAAACCAGTGGTAGCAGAAGTAGAATTATATACAATATTGTCGCCAGAGAGTGCAAAATTACCATCAACACCAGAAAGCCTCTGTGCCCTAACACGAAATGAGCCCAAAGTGGGAGAAGTTGCATTGAAAAGAACATCACTAGTTCCTGATCCTGAAATCACGGTTCCAATAGCAACAGAATTAAACGACTGAGCATAGAATTCGCTAGAGATAAAAAAAACAATTATTGAAAAAATAAATGTTTTATAATTGGCAAAACTTTTATGTGCCAAATTAAAAAAGTTAATAATATTCATTACGTAAAGTATTTGTATTCTCAAGATAAAATGAGAATTGTGATTAATTAAAATACAATGATCACATAATTACCGGCGGCGGCCGTAATGAATAGGTTTTTGCATATCCGAACTTCTTACAACGGGTGTTGCAATAGAAATTATTATTCTCGGATAAAAGTATCTGAATACTGGATTGTTTCCATACAGTAAAATTCTGGACGATCTTTGAATAATTATGAGAAGCCGGAGCTATGAAAGTGATGCAAGAAGTCGTATCTGCGTAAAATGATTTTCCTGACTCAGGATTTCGAAAAAAAGTCCACTGTTGAGCTATTTTCTTTTCAAGAATCTTAAGTTGAGCGGAAACTCTTCTATCAACAGCTTTTATGCCTCTTATATGGGCAACTTTTATCTGTTCGGAAAACTTTTCGCTTTTACTTGCGGAAATAATCAGTAAAGTTTTGCCGGACTTGATGACATTGACATTTGCTGCGATTTTTACTTTCTGACCCGTAACAAATTTGTTAAAAGACTGATCTGAAGAATAAATCTGCGCTTCACCCACCACAGTAATTTGTGCTTCCGGAGAAGTTTTAAGAGACAAACTGTCCTGTGCAGAAAATAAAGAAAAAAACAGAAAAAACAGTAATATATAAAGCCCTCTAAAATTTGACAGATTTCTTAGAAATGCCAAAAACTTAAGTTTAAAATCACTGCGAATCGCTTTCAATACGTGGTTTAAATTATTTTGCAATATTAACCCTAATTGGCAAGACCGCAAAAGAACGTTATATTTTTCATCATTTAAGTTTAAATTAATTATTATTTATTATTTTAAAAAAAATATGGTTAAAAATTTATGTTAAATATTATATTTCATTTTAAAATAAAAAGACCTGAAATAGTGTCGTGAGTGACGTATTGACACTTTTTACATTAAATTATGTTAACATTTGAAAAACCACAGTGAGAAGTATTGAGATCAGATGAGCAAACAAATTGAAAAAAAATTCCAGCTGAGGAGGAAATATGATTTTTAAGAAAAACTAATCTTCATAAAGGCAATTTTAAAAAATGCTGATTATATAAGATTAAGAAGTTTTTTAAAAAATGATTTAAAATAAATTTTCAAAGGCATTTTTTCAAACTTTAGAGTCGGGGATAAGAAAAATGCCCTGTCAATCTCACCAAAAGTGACTCCCATGTCATCCTAAGATTGTAGAAGAAATGGCCGGGGACATAAAATTTCATAAAATTAAAACATCTCTAAAATTTCGGAAATGAGTAATTATATTGAGCTCCAAGATTATAAAGAGATTCTACCTTTCCATGGTAAACAATGAAAGTGTATCAGGATGGCACAAAAAAAGCGGCAAACTTTCGTTTACCGCTTTCATATATTTTAAAACTGAAAATTATTTCAATTCTACTTCAGCACCAGCTTCTTCTAATTGCTTCTTAAGAGCTTCAGCTTCGTCTTTAGAGATACCTTCTTTGATAGCAGAAGGAGCTCCGTCTACGATGTCTTTAGCTTCTTTAAGACCAGCACCAGTTAAATCTTTTACCAATTTAACGATAGCCAATTTAGATGCACCTGCAGCTTTAAGAATTACGTCGAATTCTGTTTTTTCTTCAGCAGCTTCACCTGCACCACCTGCAGCAACTACTACTGCAGCAGCAGCTGGTTCAATTCCGTACTCGTCTTTAAGGATAGTTGCTAATTCTTGTACGTCTTTTACTGTTAAGTTTACTAGCGTTTCAGCTAAATTTTTTAAATCTGACATTTTTGTAATGTTTTTGTTGATTATTGATTGATTTTTTTGAGAGTCTAATTATTCTGCAGCTGGAGCTTCTCCTTCTGCAGCAGCTTCTGGAGTTTCAGCAGCTGGAGTTTCTTCCACAGCAGGTGCAGCTTCTTCAGCTGGAGCATCTGCAGTTTCAGATTTGTTTTGAAGAGCAGAAATAACTCTTTGGATTGGAGATTGAAGCAACCCGATGATTTCACCGATCATTTCTTCTCTAGACTTGATGTTTACTAATGCATCAAGGTTATTGTCGCCCACGTAGAAAGTTTCCTGCACGAAAGCTGATTTTAAAGCCGGCTTTTCGTCTTTCTTTCTGAAGTCTTTGATTAATTTTGCCGGAGCGTTAGCCGTTTCAGCAACCATTAATGCAGAGTTTCCTTTGAAAGTCTGGAACATTTCAGAGTAATCTACCCCTTCGATTTGTTCCATTGCTTTTTGTAAAAGTGTGTTTTTCACTACTTTCACTTTGATATTCTGCTTGAAAGCCTGTCTTCTGAAGTCTGAAGATTTACCAGCGTTCAAACCGTCAAGATCTGCAACATATACTACTTTAGCATCCTGAAGCAAGTCTTTGATCTCTTGTATCGCTACAACTTTTTGGTCTTTTGTCATTGTCTTAGGATTTAGTATTAATTAACAGCTTTAGTATCGATTGCAATACCAGGACTCATTGTAGAAGATAAATAAATAGACTTCACATAAGTACCTTTAGCAGCAGTAGGTTTCATTTTGATCAAAGTAGAGATCAGTTCCTGAGCATTTTCCTTGATTTTGGCAGCATCGAAAGATACTTTACCAATACCAGCGTGGATAATACCGTATTTGTCTACTTTAAAGTCAATTTTACCAGCTTTTACTTCAGTTACTGCTTTACCAATTTCCATAGTTACAGTACCTGATTTAGGGTTAGGCATCAAACCTCTTGGTCCTAAAACTCTACCCAATGGTCCTAATTTACCCATCACGGCCGGCATAGTAACAATAACGTCTACATCTGTCCAGCCTTCTTTGATTTTCTGTAAATATTCGTCAAGACCTACATAGTCAGCACCCGCTTCTTTAGCTTCAGCTTCTTTATCTGGAGTTACTAAAGCCAAAACTTTAACATCTTTACCAGTACCGTGAGGAAGAGATACTACACCTCTCACCATTTGGTTTGCTTTTCTTGGATCTACACCCAATCTTACAGCGATATCTACAGAAGCATCAAACTTTGCAGTGTTCACCTCTTTTACAAGAGCAGAACCTTCTTCAAGGTTATAGATTCTTCCTTTTTCTACTTTTCCAGCAGCTTCTTTTTGCTTTTTAGTCAATTTTGCCATTTCTCTAAGTATTAAGCGTTAAAAGTTGGTTTAGTTCCTGTTACTCTTAATCCCATAGATCTAGCAGTACCTGCAACCATAGAAACTGCAGAATCCATTGTAAAGCAGTTAAGGTCAGTCATCTTGTCTTCAGCGATCTTTTGAACCTGAGCCCAAGATACAGCACCTACTTTGTTTCTGTTTGGTTCTCCGGAACCACCCTTGATTTTAGCCGCATCCATCAACTGGATTGCTGCAGGAGGAGTTTTAATTACGAATTCAAAAGATTTGTCTTCGTATACTGTAATCACTACAGGTAAAACTTGTCCCGGCTTATCTTGAGTTCTTCCGTTAAATTGCTTACAAAACTCCATGATGTTCACACCTGCAGAACCTAATGCCGGACCTACTGGTGGAGATGGGTTTGCTGCTCCTCCTTTTACCTGGAGCTTAACCATTTTAAAGACTTTTTTAGCCATTGTTTGTTTTTTAAATTTGAATAATTAATGAGTTTGGAAGCATTTATTATTCAGCAGGTTACCGCACTCACATAAAGTAAACCTACTTTTCGGACTGCAAAATTATGAAATTATTTTTAATTACCAAATACTTAGCACATTAAAGTTCAGAAATAAAATTAAAATATTTTAATACCGCAGTTTCAAATAAATGTTTACTTTTATCGCAAATCTCCACACCATGAAAAAATTACGACTTCTTGCTCTCCTCGCGAGTCTCTCCCTTCTACAGTCCTGCTGGCTGTTCAATTTTGGGGACGATCCTGCAGCTGAACCTGAGACAATTTATCAACCTGTATACGCTACCAGAGCAGAACTCGCTGATATTAAAATGCAAACCCCAAAACTGACTAACAAGAATGCCAAGATTTATCTGAAAGATCAGTACATTTTTGTGAATGACAACCGTGACGGATTCCATATTGTTGATAATTCTGATCCGGCGAATCCGAAAAAATTAAAATATCTGAAAGCTTTAGGTTCTACCGACGTAGCAATTCGTAATGATATTCTCTATCTCAATCAGGCGACAGATCTGGTGGCATTAAAAATCAACACGACCACCAATGAAGTTCAGGTTTTAAAAAGAATTGAAAACGTCTTTCCTCCCATTCAGTCTCCTGATGGTTTTGACGGCGCACCAATGACTGATAAAATAATTGTTGACTGGAAACTTAAATAATAACACCATGAAAAAAATATCATTTATACTTCTTATATTCTTCCTTTTCAGCTGTAATAATGAGTCTTCAGATAAACAGAGCAGTGACGGAAAAGAAGGTTCCACAGCCACATTTATACTTAAAAACAGTAATATGTATGTGGTAGATCATTCCAATCTGAATGTTTTCAGCATCACAAATCCTGAAAACCCAGTTAAAGTAAGAACAGTAAACGTCGGTTTTAATATTGAGACCCTGTTTTCCAACGGCAATTATCTGTTTATAGGATCCCGTAACGGAATGTTTATCTACAGTATTGCCGAACCGGAAAATCCTACATTTGTTTCGCAGGCACTGCATTTGAGAGCTTGCGATCCTGTAGTGGCCAACAGTACAAATGCTTTTGTGACATTACATTCCAATACAGTTTGTGGTGCAGCAAATAATGTATTGATGGTATATAACACAACCGATATTAAACAGCCAAAACTGATTGCACAACGTGACCTTTCTGAACCAAAAGGTTTAGCTTTAAATGGAAACTATCTTTATATATGCGACAAAAATGATATTGTAATTTTTGACATCACCAATCCACAAAATCCAAGTGCGGTAAAAACGATTGCGAATGTTCCCGCAAGAGATCTGATCATAGACAATAACCGCCTGTTTGCCTTTACCAGTTCAGACGTGAAGCAGTACAGTATCGATCCTGCAAATATTCAGAACATCAGTTTAATCAGTTCTTATACCCTATAAAATTAAAAGAATTTCGGGGTCAGTTTTCTTAATGGAAGCTGCACTCCGATTCTTATCTGCTCGTAAGGAAAATATCTTACTCCATGCTGAAACTGAAGATACCAAACCGTACCAGGATTGGTCTGAATATTTATTTTTGATGCTAAAACCACCGGACGGTCACCATAATCTTCAACCCTGGTAATCCATCCATTATATCCTGAAAAGGTATTTTCCCAGCTGATATTATTGTGTTTTAAAATCAGCTTTAAACCATACATGATCGCATCATCCTGAACATTCCTCCCCGGCGTCTGCACATCCCAGGAGAAAAATCCAAAATTTGCAACTGCGCGTACTTCATCAAAGAAAGTCTGTGTTTTGACTGACTTTCCAATTTCTACATCAAAATAATATCCTGCGGTATTGAAGAAGCGTCGGTTTTTGAAATCACTTCCCGAAGCAGTCTTTAAAGTAGAATTTAAAACTAAATCAGGTTTAATTTTTCCTTCCGTAAGCAATTTGATTCTTGTCTGAACATAAAAATCACCGGTTGCCCACCCTTCGCTTTTCTGCATTTGTCTACGTAGAAAAACTTCATCAGAAACTTTGTAATGTTCAATAAGAGTTTTCCAGACCTTTACCGAAACTTTTTCTGCGAGTAATGGAACTTCAACTTTAAAAAGATTTGAAACCGTTTCATCGCCGTGACCGAAATAATAATCACCGGCAAAACCCAAGTGTGTGAATCCCGGAATACGGGCATCTGTAAACTCGGGAACAGGATTGGCATTAGGACCAAAATAATTGGTGGTGTGATGAATAAGATTTTGCGCAAGACAAATTTGGGCTGAAAAGAATATCAGCAGTTGAAACTTTTTCACAGTTTTTAGTTTTGATGGGTGTGTTCCACAAAATTAGAAAAACTGTTTTAGAAAAAATCAAAGCAGAATAGATTATATGTAAAACTACAGCAAAAAAAAAGACCAACCCTAAGGTCAGTCTGATTTATATTTTTAAAAAGCATTTACACTTTTTCTACCTGCATAAAGCTAAGTTCCATTGGTGTCTTTCTTCCGAAGATTAAAACTGAAACTTCAATTTTCTTTTTGTCTTCAAGAATTTTCTCTACAGTACCGTTGAATCCGTTGAAAGGACCATCGATTACTTTTACATTCTCTCCTACGATGAAAGGAATTTCAAGATCAGTAGCGAATTCTGAAAGTTCATCCATCCTTCCGAGCATTCTGTTAATTTCAGATTTCCTCATTGGAACAGGGTCACCACCTTTTGTTAAACTCAAGAAAGAAATTACTCCCGGAATGTTTTTGATGACATGGGGAATCTCTCCCATCAAATCTGCTTCTACCATTAGGTAACCAGGATAATATGGCTTTTCTTTTGGAACTTTCTTACCGTTTCTGAGAACGATAACCTTTTCCATAGGAATCACTACCTGAGTAACATACTGCTCAAATCCTAAACGTTTGATTTCTGTCTCAATATAGTTTTTCACTTTATTTTCCTGTCCGCTGATGGCTTTCAGCACATACCATTTCAATTCACTCATTATGGGAAAATCCTTTTTTAGTTGAAAGTATTGATTAGCATTCCGATGATGTTGCTGATTGCTTTAGAAAAAAGCTCATCAACTCCAAAGGTAAACAATGCAAGAATAACAGTAGCTATAGTCACTACAATTGTAGAAGACTGAAGATCTGACCATTTTGGCCATTCAACTTTATGTCTGAATTCGATATAAGAACCTTTTATAAAATCAACAAATGAACTCATAAATTATATTTGCACGGGCACAAGGATTCGAACCCTGATCAACGGTGTTGGAGACCGGTATCCTACCATTGGACGATGCCCGTAGATTAAAAAAGTTCCGTAAGTTTCCTTACGGAACTTTAATTATATTAAGATGATTAGTCTAAGATTTCAGTAACCTGACCTGAACCAACTGTTCTACCACCTTCTCTGATCGCAAATCTAAGACCTACGTTAAGAGCGATTGGCTGTAACAATTCTACAGTGATCTCCAAGTTATCACCAGGCATTACCATTTCTACACCTTCTGGTAAGAAGATCTCACCTGTAACGTCTGTAGTTCTTACGTAGAACTGAGGACGGTATTTGTTGTGGAATGGAGTGTGACGTCCACCTTCTTCCTTAGAAAGGATATAAACAGAAGCTTTGAATTTCTTGTGAGGCTTCACAGAATCTTTCTTAGCGATTACCATACCTCTCTTGATGTCAGTTTTTTCAATACCTCTCAACAATAGACCTACGTTATCTCCAGCTTCACCTCTATCTAGGATTTTTCTGAACATTTCAACTCCAGTAATAGTAGAAGTTAATTTTTCTTCACCCATACCGATGATATCTACAGGATCTCCTGTGTTGATAATACCAGCTTCGATTCTACCAGTTGCAACAGTACCTCTACCTGTAATAGAGAATACGTCTTCGATTGGCATCAAGAATGGCTTATCAGTATCTCTTGGTGGTTGCTCGATCCAAGTATCAACAGCATCCATCAATTCTTCAACTGATTTGAACCACTTATCTTCAGTGTCAACTGTAGCAGCAGTAGCAGCAGTAAGAGCTCCTAATGCAGAACCTTGAATCACTGGAGAGTTATCTCCGTCGAATTCATAAGTAGACAATAAGTCTCTAAGTTCCATTTCAACAAGCTCTAATAACTCAGCATCGTCTACCATGTCAACTTTGTTCATGAAAACAACAATTCTAGGTACGTTTACCTGACGACAAAGAAGGATATGCTCTCTAGTTTGAGGCATTGGTCCGTCTGTAGCAGCACATACAACGATAGCACCGTCCATCTGAGCAGCACCAGTTACCATGTTCTTTACGTAATCTGCGTGACCCGGACAGTCAACGTGAGCGTAGTGTCTTTTTTCAGTTTCGTACTCGATGTGAGCAGTATTGATAGTAATCCCTCTTTCTTTTTCTTCTGGAGCAGAGTCAATAGCAGAGAAATCTTTTTTCTCAGCAAGACCTTTGCTTGCCAATACAGCAGAAATAGCTGCAGTAAGTGTAGTTTTACCATGGTCAACGTGACCAATAGTACCAATGTTCAAGTGTGGTTTGTTACGATTAAACGTTTCCTTTGCCATGATTTAAATTATTTATTTTATTGTTATTCAAATTTTCGGTGTGCAAATATAACGATTTTTTGAATATCAAAAACTTTTTATTAAAAAAACTTTCAAAAACAAACCAAAATACTCGCGAACCGGAAGTTTTTCCGCAATGGAACTGCAAATTTAAACAAAATATTGAATTAAAAAAAATCTATGTAAAACCAAATTCAATTTTGTCTCGTATATGGGTGTATTATTAAAATCAAATATTAAACATTATGAACAAAATTTTCTCTCTGCTCCTTTCTGGAGTTATGGTCGCAACAGCAATTTCATGCAACGACGACGAAAACGGAATGGAACCAATGGTACAAGGGCCTGACCTTATGGTTTACGGTCTTACCGAAAGCAACGAAATCACTTCATTTAATGCCAACAATCCCGGAACTTTCATGTCTAAGACTGCAGTAACGGGGATTACAGCTGGTGAAAAACTGATGAGTATTGATTTCAGACCTGCCACCGGTGAGCTTTATGCATTATCCAATGCAAGCAAACTGTATATTATTAATCCTATGAACGCATCTGCAAGAGTGGTAAGTACTACCGCTTTCAGTCCTGCGATTTCAGGAGCGATTGCATCGATTGACTTTAATCCTACTGTGGACAGAATCCGTTTGGTAACCAATACAGGACAAAACCTAAGATTACATCCTGAGACAGGAGTGGCCGCATTCACAGATGGCTCAATCGCCACAACATCTTCAATCACAGGAATTGCATACACTAACAGTACATCCGGAGCAGCCAGCACTACGCTGTATGATATTGATGTAACTGCAAAAAAATTATTCAAGCAGGATCCTCCTAACAACGGAACACTGGTAGCAGTAGGCGACCTTGGAATTTCTTTTACAGGCCAGGTTGCTTTTGACATTAATCCTGATAACAGTGCAGCTATCATCGCAGCTACAGACGGTTCTGTGAATACTTTATATAAAACAGATCTTTCTACAGGAGCTTCAGTAAATATCGGAAAGCTTTCTCAAAAAATTATTGATTTGGCTATTCCTACAAATCCTGTAGCGTATGCGGTTGATAATACCAACGCTTTACAGATTTTCAATCCTACAAATCCTGCACAGGGAATGGTAAGCAAGCCAATCACTGGTATGCAAACCGGTGAAAGTATTTTAGGTATTGATTTCAGACCTGTGAACGGACAGCTTTATGCTTTAGGTAATACAAGCAGAATTTACACTATTAACCTTGGAACAGGTGCTGCAACTCAGGTGGGTACAGGTACACTTACAACACTTTTAACAGGAACTGATTTTGGATTTGATTTTAATCCCACGGTTGATAAAATTAGAGTGGTGAGCAATACCGGACAAAACTTAAGACTTGATCCTGTTACAGGTGCCGTTACCGCACCTGACACTGCACTGAATCCAGGAACTCCGGCTGTCAGTTCTGCAGCATATACAAACAATTTTGCAGGGGCAACGGCTACAGAGCTTTATGTAATTGACCACAATACAGATAAATTGTATCTCCAGAACCCACCCAATGGAGGTGTTTTAGTTGAAAAAGGTGCATTAGGCGTCAACATCACATCTTCAAACGGTTTCGACATCGGTGCAATGTCTCAGAAAGCTTATCTGATGGCAACCGTAGGGTCTGATACAAAACTTTACGTAGTAAATCTTACAACCGGCGCAGCAACCTCTTCGGTTACATATCCAAATATGGTAAAAGGATTTACAGTAGGATTAGGATTCTAAAACATTTATATTCACATCCATTTCATAAAAAAAAGAATCCGTCTCACAACAAAATTTGAGGCGGATTTTTTATTTCAGTAAAATGTATATTATTTTGAAAAATAGAAAAAGTTGTCCTCTTTAGGCAACTTTCTTTCTTAGATT
>NZ_LMQM01000014.1 GCF_001424145.1 Chryseobacterium sp. Leaf404
AAGCCCACCAGCGCCGATGGTACTGCGAAAGCGGGAGAGTAGGTCGCCGCCAGTTTTTATTCAAATCCTCAATCATTTATTTGATTGGGGATTTTTTTTGTTTTGGTGCAGGATACCAGATGCCAGATATCAGATTAAGGTTAAGGTTAAGGTTAAGGTTAAGGTTAAGGTTGCGAGATGCGGGATGCGGGATGCGGGGTGCGAAATTCAATGTTTAAAATTCAATATTCAGGATTTAAGATTGGGGATGGAGGTGAGGTTAAGGTTGCGGGTTGCAGGGTGCGTGTTATGGATGATCGGGGGTTAGGTGATGATTTTAATGTTTAACTTGAATTGACTTGAATAATCCACTATCTAAAACCTGAAACCCATCATCCATCATCCATCATCCATCATCCAACACCCAATATCAATCATCACTCATCATTCATCACTCATCATTCATCACTCATCATTCATCGCTCACTACTCATTACCCATTGCTCATTACTCATAGAACTTTTCTTCTCAGAAATAAATATTCTTCTTAGCTCGCTTCCCTAGCCCTGATAGTAGCGGCATCCTTTAAAGAGTGGGAGACAAAAAAGATACAGCGGATTACAGGAATCAGCTCCTGATAAAATTTTTAATGTTCTCTGTTATTTTGTTCAGCTGTTGTAAAAAGTTGATTTTTCGTAACCGTTAATTTCTATTAACAAACACTTAAATAGACCAAATCATTCGCTATGCTGGTGCTGAATGTCGTAACTTTATGTTATGAAAGAAAGAATTGTAAGCGGTTTCAGATTTGGAAACTATACGGCGCCGGAATCTTCTGTGTTTGACCGGCTTCTGGCAATCTTTACGGATCTGCTCACTCATACTTCAGGAGATTTTGACGAAGCTATAGACTGGTTGAGAATGCTTGATGAAGAATATAAACTGACTACTCCTGAGTATACTATTGAAGATTTTATTGAAGATCTGAAGAAGAAAGGCTACATCAGAGAAGAAATTCGTCCTAATGGTAGCGGAACAGGTATTGATTTAAGTGCCAAAATGGAGCAGAACATCCGCAAGCAGGCGCTCAATCAGATTTTCGGAAACCTTGCTAAAAGCGGGAGCGGCAATCATAAGACGAACAAAAGCGGAACTGGCGAAGACAGCACGGGAGAATTCAGAAATTATAATTTTGGTGATCCGGTAGAGAAGATTTCTATTACCGAAAGTCTTAAAAATGCTCAGATCAATAACGGAATTGGAGATTTTCATCTTACAGAAGAAGATTTGATTGTGGAAGACAGCATTCATCAGTCGCAGATGAGCACGGTTTTAATGATTGACATCAGCCACAGTATGATTCTCTACGGTGAAGACAGAATTACACCTGCCAAAAAAGTAGCGATGGCTTTGGCGGAACTCATCACGACAAGATACCCTAAAGATACTCTGGATATCATCGTTTTCGGTGACGATGCGTGGCCTGTGAAAATACAAGAACTACCTTATCTGCAGGTGGGGCCCTATCATACCAACACGGTTGCCGGACTTCAGCTCGCGATGGATATTCTCCGCAGGAAAAGAAATACCAACAAACAGATTTTCATGATTACAGATGGAAAACCAAGCTGCATCAGGGAAGCGGACGGAACTTATTATAAAAATTCTTTTGGTCTGGATGAGTACGTAGTTCAGAAATGCTACAACATGGCGGCTCAGGCGAGGCGTCTGCATATTCCGGTTACTACATTTATGATCGCTCAGGATCCTTATCTGCAACATTTTGTGAGTGAATTTACTGCAGCCAATCAGGGTAAAGCTTTTTATACTGGCCTGAATGGTTTAGGGCAGATGATTTTTGAGGATTATGAAACCAACAGAAAAAAAAGAATTCGTTAATCATTTTTAATGTGACTTATCGTTAAAAATATTCAACATTTAAACAGATTTTAAAAAGATGACATCAAAACCGGAAATAAATACGTTAGGATTATTAAAAGCTTCAGGCTATAAAGTAAAAAGTATTAAAGATGAATTAAGAGAAAATTTAAAAAAGAAAATACTCAATAAAGAAAATGTTTTTGAAGGCATTTTCGGATATGAAAACACGGTAATTCCTCAATTGGAGCAGGCAATTTTAAGCAGACATAATATCAATCTTTTAGGTTTAAGAGGCCAGGCTAAAACACGGTTGGCGAGAATGATGACAACCTTATTGGATGAATGGATTCCGTTTGTAGCCGGGAGTGAGATCAATGACGATCCTTTACAGCCGATTTCAAGATTTGCTAAAGAACTAATCAAAGCTGATGGAGATGATACACCGATTGAATGGCTTCACCGTGACGAAAGATTTTTTGAGAAACTTGCGACACCTGATGTGACGGTTGCCGATCTGATTGGTGATGTAGATCCAATAAAGGCAGCGAATTTAAAGCTTTCGTATGCAGACGACCGTGTGATTCACTTCGGAATGATTCCGAGAGCGAACAGAAGTATTTTTGTAATTAATGAACTGCCGGATCTTCAGGCAAGGATTCAGGTTTCTCTATTTAATATTCTGCAGGAAGGCGATGTTCAGATCAGAGGATTTAAGGTGAGAATGCCTTTGGATATTCAGTTTGTGTTTACGGCAAATCCGGAAGATTATACCAACCGTGGAAGCATTGTTACGCCTTTAAAAGACCGTATCGGTTCACAGATTCTAACCCATTATCCTGAAAATATTCAGACGGCAAAAGAGATTACTAAATATGAGTCTTCTCTTGATGAACGTCAGAAAGGAATGGTTTACGTGCCGGAACTGGCGAAGGATTTACTCGAGCAGATTAATTTTGAAGCTAGGGAAAGCGAATATGTTGATGCTAAAAGTGGCGTAAGTGCAAGAATGAGCATCACAGCGTTTGAAAATCTTTTGAGTACAGCAGAACGACGGGCTCTGATTACAGGCGATGAAAAAACTTCGGTTAGACTTACTGATTTTGTAGGAATTATCCCTGCCATCACCGGAAAAGTGGAATTGGTTTACGAAGGCGAGCAGGAAGGTGCCGAAGCCATTGCTGAGTTGCTGATTGACAATGCAGTCCGCACCTTATTTGGAGTACTGTTTCCGAAAATTGAAAAGCTGCAGAAAAAAGATGCTTCAACGCCTTACGACAGTATTATCGAATGGTTTTTGGATGACAAAGGTTTTCTTGAAATTACCGATAATTCATCGGATGAAAATTATGTAAAACAGTTAAATCTTGTCACTCCATTAGATGAACTAATCAACGAATTCAGACCCGAAACGGATGAAAAAGGCCGTCTTTTCCTGAAAGAATTTATACTCTGGGGCTTGGCAGTGAGTAAAAAACTGAATAAAGAACGATTCAGAACGGGAGTTTTCTTCTCGTAAAATTGTTTGATTTAACATAACAAAAAAGCTTGAGATATTACATTTCAAGCTTTTTTTATAGTAAAAAATAATTTTAAAGGTTTTACTTAGGCTGTTTTTAGTGACTTGCTGTCTTCCAGAAGTTCGAAGTGAAATCTGATGTTGGCAATGTTTTTCCACGTCGCATATTTAAAAAGAATAAATCCTATACACATTCCTAAAGTGTTTAGAAATACATCGTCAATATCTGCAACGCCGCGTCCAGAGATGTACTGAACAGATTCAATAATAGTAATTACCACCAGAAAAAATCCTGTGATAGGAACCAGAGAGTTGAATCTTCTCACACATAATCCCAACCATCCAAATGGGCTGAAGACAAAAACGTTTCCAATAATATTGACTAAAAATGCTTCGCTGTCTACGTCATCTGTAAAAAAATGCTGGATTGTAATAAACGGTCGCATCTGTAAATAAGATATTTCTGACGCCTCTCTTCCCGAAGCAAAAAACATCATATAAAGTAAAAAAATTGTATAAAGGCTGATAAAAACCACAAAATATCTTCTCATAACTCCATCGCATCACATTAAATATTCTAAAAAGTGGTTATTAAGGGTAGTTATGAAGCAACAAGAATCTTTCCTTTCTCTTCTGAAACGCGATCTTTTATGATTCTTTAAAAAGATTTAACATAATATATGAATTTTACTTAGCAGGAATTGCGAATTTGTCTGATGGACTGTGGCATTGGTAATTACCAGCTGAACCTCTTTAGCATGTTAACATAATTTATTTTTTTAACAAAATATGCCCTTAAAATTGCCTGGTTTTGCTTTGTATCTGCTGATAACTTCCCTGAATATATTTTCGCTGTTCAACCTTTTCCACTTTTGGAAACCAGAATTTTTCATCGTAAGTTCTTGTGATTACAGAAAAACAATTTGAAGATTTATTGATAATCTTTACTAAAACAGTATTTATGATGGCGGAAGGACTGTTGGGGAATTGTGGAATTTTTTCTTCAGATTCTTTGATAGAGCCATCTGAATATGTCGCCTGCCAATAATAAAAATATTTCTGAGATATTTTATCTGGAAAAAAAGACATGGTGCTATCATCAACTTTTACATCTTTAAAATCTGAAATTTCAATGTCGCACTGTTTTTCTTTTACAGGCGAAGGATTTTGAATTTCCACATTTTTTTCACAGGTAAATTTGCCGTCAGCAGTTTCCACTGTTAGATTTACATTTATAGTTCCGGCTTTCAGTGCTTTCAGTATAATTTTTCCTTCGGCGGAAGATTGTATATGCAGCAATTCATCAGAAGATACGTTCCACCTGTAGCAGTCTATACATTTGGCGGCAGTGTTAGACATCAGCTGGAGGCTGTCGCCTACTTTCACTGTGGAAGCGCCTGTGATCTGGCATTGTGCCGGAAGCAGGAGACTCATCGTGGTCAGGATTAAAATAAATACAGTTTTCATAGTGTTCAGTTCAGTTTTCAGTTTAAATATTTGGCAAAAATATGGGTACAAGTTGAACAGCAAAAATCATACTCTTAAGAAAAAGCATTAAAAAAGCCTCACACAAAGGTAAGGCTATTAACATAATTATTTTTAAACAAATCAGACCTGAATTACTCCAAGGTTGAATTTCTCAGTAATTGGTGAGTGATCTGCCGCTTCAATTCCCATCGAAATCCATTTTCGGGTATCAATTGGGTTAATAATAGCATCCGTCCATAGTCTTGCTGCAGAATAGGTGGCCTCAGTTTGTTTTTTATATTTTTTTGTAATGGAATCAAGAATTTCTTTGTGTTCTTCTTCAGTAATTTCTTTTCCCTGTTTTTTCAAAGTTGATTCCTGAATCTGGGCCAAAACTTTTGCTGCCTGAGAACCTCCCATCACTGCAAGATCTGCCCATGGCCAGGCCACAATCAATCTTGGGTCATAAGCTTTACCGCACATTGCATAATTTCCGGCACCGTAAGAATTTCCTGTGATAATCGTGAATTTCGGAACTACGGAATTTGAAACTGCATTAACCATTTTTGCCCCGTCTTTAATAATTCCGCCTTGTTCAGATTTTGAACCGACCATAAAGCCTGTCACGTCCTGTAAAAAGATTAAAGGAATTTTTCTCTGGTTACAGTTTGCAATAAATCTTGTAGCTTTATCAGCAGAATCGCTGTAGATTACACCTCCAAACTGCATTTCGCCTTTACCGCTTTTTACAAGTTTTCTCTGGTTGGCAACAATTCCCACAGACCAGCCATCGACTCTTGCAGTCGCACAGATGATGGTTTTGCCGTAGTCTGGTTTGTATTCTTCAAATTCAGAATTATCTACAATACATTTGATGATTTCTAAAGTATCGTACTGGTCAGCTCTGGAAACGGGCATAATTCCGAAAATATTCTCCGGTTTTTCCTTTGGCGGGAAACTTTCGATTCTGTCGAAACCTGCTTTGTCATAGCTTCCGACAGATTTCATAATGTTTTTAATTCTGTCTAAAGCATCTTTATCATCTTTAGCTTTATAATCCGTCACTCCCGAAATAGAGCAGTGAGTTGTGGCTCCACCCAGCGTTTCGTTATCTATAGTTTCTCCAATCGCGGCTTTCACAAGGTAACTTCCGGCTAAGAAAATTGAGCCGGTTTTGTCAACAATCATCGCTTCGTCGCTCATAATGGGCAGGTAAGCGCCACCGGCAACGCAGCTTCCCATCACGGCAGAAATCTGGATAATCCCTGCTGCACTCATCTTAGCATTATTTCTGAAAATTCTTCCGAACATTTCTTTATCAGGAAAAATCTCGTCCTGCATTGGAAGGTAAACTCCTGCAGAATCTACGAGGTAGATGATTGGAAGTCTGTTTTCCATCGCAATTTCCTGTGCTCTGAGATTTTTCTTTCCGGTGATGGGAAACCACGCTCCGGCTTTTACTGATGCATCATTGGCAACCACAAGACATTGCTTTCCTGAAACATAACCCATTACCACTACAACGCCTCCACTTGGGCAGCCTCCATGTTCTTCGTACATTTCGTAGCCTGCAAATCCGCCAATTTCTATGGAATCTGAATCTTTGTCTAATAGATATTCAATCCGCTCTCTGGCAGTCATTTTACCTTCATCACGCAGCTTTTGAAGACGCTTCTCACCGCCACCCTTTTTTATCTCGGTAAAGAGCCTGTTAATTTCAGAAAGTTTGAGTTTATTTTGATCTTCTCTTTTATTAAATTCTAAATCCATTACATCTTATTTATTACGTTTTAAATATACTACTTTTAGATAAATCAGATAAATCAGATTTTTTAGTGATTAAAGAAGTGGTATTCAGAAAATTATGAAATTTTTAACTTGATGTTAGTTTAATTTTGGCAATACTTTTGCTAAATTTACAGTAGAGATAAATGGGATCGCATCTCAGTTTACGCTCTAAGTTCCTAGTTTATTTTTTTAATAGTTTATTATTTGAAGGCCCTGAAAGTTTCATAGATTTTCAGGGTTTTTTGTGGGATGAGATTAAGAAAGTTTTTCATGTGGATAGCGTTTCTAATTTGTACTTTTGCTAAGTTTTAAATTGATCTCAAAACATGAAGCAACAGGCGCTTTTCAGACTGCATTTTATCGTTTTTCTGTGGGGTTTTACAGCGATTTTAGGAAAGCTTATAACGGCGTCTGCTCCAGTACTTGTTTTTTACAGGATGCTTTTTGCAGCTCTTTTTCTGTATTTGTATTTGAGAATATTTAAAAAAGAAAGCATTAAAATTTCAAAAAAACTTTTTTTTCAGCTTGCGGGAATTGGTTTTGCCATGGCGCTGCACTGGTACTGTTTCTTTTATTCCATCAAAGTGTCCAATGTTTCTATTGCACTTAGTTGCCTTTCATTATCCACATTATTTGCCTCGATCATGGAGCCGGTTATTTTTAAACGGAAAATCGATATTGCCGAAGTAATCATGGGAACGGTGATTGTGGCGTGTATACTTTTAATTTTTAAAACTGAATTTCAATACAAAGAAGGAATTTTTTACGGAATTTTATGTGCGGTTTTCGGGACAGTATTCTCAGTTTTTAATGGAAAAATGTTCGGAAAAACAAGTTCTGGAAATATTATTTTCTATGAAATTTTCTCAGGATGGTTTATGTTGATGATAATTTATCTTTTTACAGGACAGTTTTTTAGTTTAAATGAAATAAACTACCGTGATTTGGCGTTAATAATCTTGCTGGCGAGCGGTTTTACGGCCTTTCCAATGTTGGAATCTGTGAAGCTGATGAAATATATTTCGCCATTTACCTTAATTTTAACAGTAAATTTAGAACCAGTCTACGGAATTATCTTAGCTTTCTTTATCTTTGGAGAATCAGAACACATGAGTTCAGTATTTTACGTGGCCTCACTGGTAATGATTTTGGCAATTGTGGTGAACGGTTTTATAAAAGCAAAAAAACAGAAACAACTCAAATAAGCATCAATTTATATGATGAAAAAATATTTTTTACTGGTTTTCTCATTGGTATTCGGGATTTCTCAGGCACAGATTGTAAGAAAATATTCCAACGAATTCCTTAATATCGGCGCAGGTGCGAGAGGTTTAGGGATGGGAGGAGCTGTAATTTCCAATCAGGACGATGTATACTCACCGATGTGGAATCCCGCGGGACTTTTGGGTATTCAGAAAGACTGGCAGGGAGCTGCAATGCACGCAGAATATTTTGAATCGATAGCGAAATACGATTATCTGGCTTACGCAAAAGTTTTGGAGAACGGTGTTTTCGGAGTTTCAGTGGTAAGATTAGGGGTTGATAATATTTTGAATACCACCCAGTTAATCGACGCTGAAGGAAATATTGATTATGACAAAATCACGCAGTTTTCACAGTCAGACTATGCTGGGATTTTATCCTACGCTTTCCGTCCCGGAGGAAATGAAAATCTTGACGTGGGGGTGAATGCGAAAATCGTTTACAGAAATGTAGGGAAATTTGCCAGCGGCTACGGTTTCGGGTTTGACGTGGGAGCGATCTACAAATTAGACAGCGGTTACAAAATCGGTGCGATGTTGAGAGATGCAACAACCACAGTTAACTTTTGGAATGTAAACCAGAAAGAATTGTCAACGGTAGTAAACGGTGAAGAATTTAACCCTGCACCAACTGATAAAATGGAACTAACGATGCCTAAACTAAACATGGGTGTCAGCAAAAATTTTGCGATTAATAGTTCGATGTATGTTCTACCGGAAGCAGGAATCAATGTAGATTTTGCCAAAACAGCAGCTTTGCTTTCAACAGATTTTGCGAGCATAACACCTTATGCCGGAGCAGAATTTGGTTACCAGAAAATGATTTTTGTCCGTTTGGGGGTCAACAGATTCCAGTCGATTACAGATATTGAAGATTTGAGCAGAAAAGTTTCTTTTCAGCCGAGTGCAGGTATAGGGATCAGATATAGAGGTCTGACGTTGGATTATGCCATCAGCAACTCCGGAATCGGAGCATCTAATTTTTACTCAAACTTCTTTTCTTTAAAGCTGGACATCGGAGAATTCAGAAATGACTAGTGTGCTTTTGGCTATATGCTGATGTAGAAATAATGTAAAATTTAATTTAAAATGAAAAAATTAGCCATCGCCTTTTCAATGCTGAGCTTCACCGCAATTTTCGCACAGAAGGTTTCAGATTATCAATACATAGTGATTGCAGATAAGTTTGAAGGATTCAAAGACAGCAATTATGGTCTGGATAAAGCTTTAACCAAATCTTTAAACTCGAAAAAATATACCGTTTTATCTTCCAACCGTAACGAGTGGCCTGCAGCAGCTCAGCAAAATCCATGTTCCGTTCTTGTGGCAGAAGTGGAAAATGACAGTGGAATGCTTAGAAATAAAGTCCTTGTAAAATTCCGAGACTGCAACAATAAAGAAATTGCCACGCAAAAAGGTGGATCATCCATTAAAGAATTTGAGGAAGGATTTCAGGATGCTCTGAAACAGGCTATGACAGCAGTTCCTGCTTCAAATCCAATTGAAAATTCCGTAGTTCAATCTCCGGCAGGAAATAACAGTGTGCCCGAAATGATGACGAAAGAAGTTGTTTCGGAAGATACAGGATCTGTCTCGGGAGCGGAAATGTATACCAATCAGGGTATTAAATTCCAAAAAGTGAAGCTGAGTGCTGAACAGTTTATTTTAACAGACCAAAGCTCGTCTCCTTTCGCTACTTTCACAGCTACAACAAAAAAAGATGTTTACAGAGTTAAATTCAGAAGCGGACAATTAAGCATCGCCTATTTTGAAAATGGAAATCTCATTGTAGAAATGCCATTGTCTGGAGAAAGTTACCTGAAACAGGTTTTTAGTAAAAATTAAAAATATTTTCATTTAAAAATCCGATTCCGTACAGAATCGGGTTTTTTTTATATTTCCGGGTTGTCATTAAAATATTCCCAGACAACCTTTGCTTTGGTTTTCCCTAAAATTTCTTCCAACGTCACAAGATCTGCTTCTTTTATTCTCTTTACAGATTTCAGTTTAGATAAAAGCAGTTCAATAGTTTTTTCTCCAACGCCGGGAATTTCTTCCAGTTCCGTTTTTATAGTGGAATTTTTTCGGCGTGTTCTGTGATGTCTAACGCCGAAACGGTGGGCTTCGTCACGTACCTGCTGTAAAATTTTCAGCGTCTCAGATTTTTTATCCAAATACAATGGAATAGGATCTTCCGGAAAGAAAATCTCTTCAAGCCTTTTCGCAATCCCGACAATAGTAATTTTGCCGTAAAGTCCGAGAAGTTTTAAACTTTTCACAGCGGAAGAAAGCTGACCTTTTCCACCGTCAATCAGGATTAATTGAGGTAAAGTTTCGCCTTCATCCAGCATTCTTTTGTAGCGGCGGTAGATGACTTCTTCCATGGTTTTAAAATCATCCGGACCGACTACCGTTTTGGGATGGAAAATTCTGTAATCAGCCTTGCTGGCTTTCCCATTTTTAAAAACCACGCACGCCGAAACCGGATTGGTACCCTGAATGTTGGAGTTGTCAAAACCTTCAATATGTCTTGGCTCAACGGGCATTCTCAGCAGCTTCTGCATCTCAGCCATAATCCTGTTGGAATGTCTTTCAGGATCGACAATCTGTACCTGTTTCAGTTTTTCAATTCTATATTCTTTTGCATTTTTCTCTGAAAGTTCAACGATTCTTTTTTTATCGCCAACTTTCGGAACAATCAGTTTTACATTCGGGATTTCAACAGATAAATGGAACGGAAGCAAAACTTCTTGTGAATCAGAATCAAACTTCTGGCGGATTTCAATCAAAGCTTCCTCCATAATTTCCTCATTCGTTTCCTCAAGCATTTTCTTGATTTCGGTGGTGAAACTCTGTATGATATTTCCGTTTCTGATTTTAAAATAATTCACGTAAGCCGCCGTTTCATCACTTGTCATTGCAAAAACATCCACATCATCAATATTCGGATTCACAACCGTGTGTTTCGACTGATAATCTTCCAGGATATGAAGTCTTTCCTTGATCAGCTGAGCATTTTCAAACTGAAGATTTGACGCATATTTTGTCATCTGATTCACCAGATATTCCCTTGCACGGCGGAAATCTCCCTTAACAATTCCACGGATGGCATCTATTTTTTCATCATAATCCTTCTTGCTTTCCAGTCCTTCACACGGGCCTTCGCAGTTTTTGATATGGTATTCTAGACAGACTTTGTATTTGCCCTCATCAATTTTGGATGGTGCTAAATTTAAATTGCAGGTACGGAGTTTATAAATATGCTTAATTGTATCCAGCAAAATCTTTGCGGGACGCACTTTTGCATAGGGTCCATAGTATTCTGAACCGTCTTTTATCTTAGTTCTTGTGAGAAAAATCCTTGGGAAATTTTCATTTTTAATACAGATCCACGGGTAGGTTTTGTCGTCTTTCAACATGATGTTGTAAAACGGCTGATGTTCCTTTATTAGATTATTTTCCAGTAACAACGCATCATACTCGCTATTCACGATCGTGGTTTCCAGACGGTTAATTTTCCCGACCATAATTCGGGTGCGGTATCCTGAAAGTGTTTTGTTGAAATAGGAGAGGACTCTTTTCTTCAGATTTTTTGCTTTACCTACATACAGAAGATTTTCGTTTTTATCGTAATACCGATAAACGCCAGGCTCTGATGGTAAAGTTTTAAGCTGTAGTTCTAAAGAAGGATTCATAGAGCAAAATTAAGCAATTTTAAGCCCATAAAAAAAGCCACGGAAAATTTCCGCAGCTTAACTGTTATTTTTTAATCTCAATTTTATCCGTTACTCATCTCTGTGTATTCTCTGATCAGGAAGCTTAAGTAATCCCATTCTACAGATTTTTTAGGATACATTTTCATAAATTCTGCATTGTCTCCGAATAAGAAATCGTAGTTGTCTTGAAAATCATCTTTGTGAAGCCAGATTACTTTGTCGCCTTTTTTCACATAGAAAGATTTGGTAAGTCCGCCGCTCACCTGCATTCCTCCGAAGCTCATTCCTCCGGTTTCTTTAGCTCTCGGATCATGATAAACAGAGATAATATCGTTAAACTCAGGATTGATGAGCTGCATTAAAAATTCTTTCTCATCTTTCTTGTTTTTAAGTGAAACAGTCTGATTGATAAAGTGAATTCTTTCTTCAGAAACACTTTTGTTCATTTTTTTTCTGTTGATGTTGTTCACGTTTGAAACAAATTTCATTGCCTTCAGACCTTTTTCAAAATTTCTTGGCATCAGATACATTTCTCTCACATTTTCAGCGTCAAGTTTCAATTGCTTTCTGGTTGCGCTGTCTTTCAGTACGATTTGATAGATCTGTCCCTTTTTCATATCGGTTTCTTCACAAAACCCTTTGTGGATGGTTCCGTCTTTCAAAATAACCGTTGAAACTTTCTTGGAAGATGGGGCAGAAAATCCTTCGTTGAAGAGATACTGTTCCATGTTTTTGATCTGCTCTTTGGTGTATTTTACCTTTTCCTGAGCGAATGAGAAAGCACTTGTAAATGAAAGTGCCACTAATAAAGCTTTAATTTTCATACATGTATGTTTAATATTAAGGCGTAAAAATAATAAAATATTTGACTTGAGCTCAAAAAAAATTTGCTTCCAAAGATGCCGTTTCCAGTTCGCTTCAAAATGTGTATTTTTAGGCAAATTTTTTTAGAATGATATACGGTATAGATACTCTCAGTTTCCATGATGTTCTGGAAATCTGCAAGACCCCAAATAAAGCTATCCTCAACGAAGCGGCAAAAAATCAGATTTTAAAATCTCAGAATAATGTAAAGCAGATTGTACAGTCAGACCGGACGGTTTATGGTATCAATACAGGTTTCGGGCCACTTTGTGATGTGAAAATTTCTGAAGAAGAAACAGCGCAGCTTCAGTATAATCTTATTATTTCTCACGCGGTAGGAGTGGGAAAACCTATTGATAAAGACCTGTCTAAAATTATGATGATCGCGAAAGTTCATGCGCTGTCTAAAGGTTTTTCGGGAGTTTCTCTGGAAGTAATCGAGCGTCTGATTGTAATGCTTGAAAAAGATATTATTCCCGTGGTTCCGGAACAGGGTTCTGTAGGAGCTTCCGGCGATTTGGCACCGCTTTCACACCTGGTTTTACCGCTTTTAGGATTGGGGCAGGTTTGGGTAGGAAACGAAATCTTTGAAACGGCCCATATTTTAGAGAAAAATAACCTGGAGCCATTGGTTTTAGGTCCAAAAGAAGGTTTGGGATTAATCAACGGAACTCAGTTTATACTGGCTCACGCCATAAAAGGTTTGGAAAAATTCGAATACCTTCTAGATTTGGCTGATTTGACTGCCGCAATGAGTCTTGAGGCGTACAGAGGTTCTTCCAGTCCTTTTAAAAAAGAACTTCATGACATCAGACCTTTTGAAGGAAGTAAAATAGTAGCCGCAAGAATGCTGAAATTTTTAGAAAATTCACACAATCTGAAAGCGCACGAATACTGCGACAGAGTACAGGATCCATATTCGATGAGATGTGTTCCTCAGGTGCATGGAGCGAGCAGAAATGCTTTCGAACATTTAAAAGTAATGGCAGAAACGGAATTAAATTCTGTGACAGACAATCCTATCGTTTTGAGCGCAGAAGAATCTATTTCTGGCGGTAATTTCCACGGTCAACTGATGGCAATGCCCTTAGATTATGCAACTTTGGCGGCTGCAGAACTGGGAAATATTTCAGACAGAAGAAGTTATCTTTTACTGGAAGGAAAATATGGTTTGCCGAGATTATTAACGGAAAGTTCAGGTTTAAATTCCGGATTTATGATTCCTCAGTACACTTCCGCAGCTTTGGTAACCGAGAACAAAACGCTTTGTTTCCCTGCATCGGCAGATTCTATTCCTACGAGCTTGGGTCAGGAAGATCATGTTTCTATGGGAAGTATTTCGGGGCGAAAATTCAATCAGGTTTTAGGAAATTTGGTTAATATTTTAGCGGTAGAATTGATGTTTGCTGCACAGGGATTAGAGTTCAGAAGACCTGCGAAATGCTCGAAGATTATTGAAGAAAACCACGCCATCCTCCGTTCAAAAGTTGCAAAACTGGAAGACGACAGATTGATTGGAAAAGATATGCTGGCAATCGCTGAATTGATTAATCAGAAAAAGTTTATTGTGAATTTTTAAACTTAAAAATATTCTATGTCAATCAAAGCTTCCAATCCGGAAGCTTTTTTTAATCACCCAACTGATAGTCTAAGGGAAGAAGTTTCTCTATTTTGGTACTTGCAAACTCACCCTGATTCATCATTTCCTCAGGGTTGGAATTGTTTCCGTTTACATAAATTTCAAAAGTATGCCCCTCCGGATGCAGATAAGAAGTCTGAATAACGGGAATATTTGATTTTACAGACTTTCCTTTTTTCAGTTCGTAAAAATATTTTTTGTAATTGATCTGCATCATATGATCATAATCCAGAATGACTTTTCCGTCAGTATATTTAATGTAGTCAGATTCAGGAATTTGACTTTTTGTAACTGCTATTTTGTAAGGTACTTCATTTCTTTTTCTGCTGGAAATATCAAGTAAATCTGGGGGCAGGCTAATAATCGTTTTGTTTTTTAAATCTTTTGCAAAGTCTTTCAAACGTTGCAGCTCTTCTGCTGTAGGATATTTCTCATTGGGAAACTTCGTGATCTGATTCACCACAAAACCGTCATTTTTTGTAGTTCCCATAAAAACGCTTCTGAAAAAATGTTCCTGAATTCCTTCGAAAGCATTCATTCTGTTGAGTCTTATTTTATCTGTATTTTTGGTTTCAGTAAAAAAACTTGTACCAATGTAGCGCATGGTTTGATTCTCAAAATCTGCAGTAAAATCTACCAGATTGTAATCTACAGTGTAGCCCAGTTTTTTATTTTCAATACGCAGTGTCTGTGGAGATTTCACCTTTAAAATTCTGTTTTCTTTATCATAAGAAAATTTCAGCGTGCGTTGATTTTTAATTTTTACATTTTCCTGATCGTAACCAATAAAAGTATCCAGAAAATACTGAATGTAATTTCTGTAAGCAGCTTCTGTGTAGGGGATTATTTTTACTTCCTCAATGGTTTTTGCCTTAAGTAATTCTACTTTTATAGTTTTGTTGGGGATTTCAGAAATATTTATGGTAAAAGTATCGTAACTATCTTTCTGAAAAACCACAGTTCCGTTTTTAATATTCGAAATATTCAGGCTGAAACTTCCGTCCACGGCTGAGGTAGTTCCTGTCGTAGTACCATCAAGGTAAATACTGACCTGTGGAATGGGTTGGTCTAAATTATTTACTACAGTTCCGTTAACAGTCTGAGCAATTGAAAGATAGAATGGCAGAATAATCAGTAAAAGTAATAGCGTTTTCTTCATAGAATACAATAATACTCTTTTTTGTGTGATTAAAGAAATGAATTTTATCCAATTCTCACACTCGTCATGCTGAGAGATCCGGCGATAAGCTCATCATTAAAAAGTTTCAGATCTTCAGATTTTTCTTTTAAACCTAAAGTATACAGCAATGGAAAAAAATGATCGGGAGTAGGAATGGCATATTCAAGCGAGGTTCCATGGCTGCGGTAATCAATCAGATTTTGAAAATTTCCGTCAGTCAGCCAGTTGTTGGTTTTTTCTCTGGCTTCGATTGCCCAGTCCCAGCCTGCTCCCACGGTGTTGATGTTTTTCCAGTCGACCATTCTGAGGTTGTGAACAATATTTCCGCTTCCGATAATTAGAATTCCTTTTTCTCTGAGTTTTGAAAGTCTTTTACCTAAATCGAAATGATACTGCGGAGGTTTATTATAATCAACACTCATCTGAATCACGGGAATATCAGCATCAGGATACATATGTTTGATGACCGACCATGCACCGTGATCGAGTCCCCAACTGTGATCTTCTTCCGCAACCGGATTCAAAATATTCACTACTTCACTCGCCAGTTCCGGACTTCCGTGAGCGGGATACTGCACATCAAACAAAGCCCGTGGAAAACCTCCGAAATCATGAATGGTTCTGGGCATTTCCATCGCAGTAACAAAAGTTCCTCTGGTCAGCCAGTGTGCCGAAATACAGAGAATAGCGTTCGGCTTCTCAATCTCTGAAGCAGCCTTCCGGAATCCCTGTACAAACTGATTTTCTTCAATCGCATTCATCGGCGAACCGTGCCCAAGAAATAAGACAGGCATTTGTTGAGATCGTTTAAAACCGCTGCTTATATTTTCGAGATCGTGGAGATTCATAGTTTAGAAAAAAGAAACCTTCAAGGTTTTTAAAACCTTGAAGGTTTGGATTATAAGAATATAATTTTTCGCTAAAAATTAAGCTTGCTTAACAAACTGAAGTTCGCCGGCAATTTTCACTTCTTCGCTCACCATCACACCACCTGCTTCAAGAGCTGCGTTCCAGTTCAGACCAAAATCTTTTCTGTTAATTTTCGTTTCGAAAGAGAAACCGGCTTTGGTATTTCCCCACGGGTCAACGTTTACTCCACCGAACTCCACGTTCAGAACTACAGGTTTTGTAATACCGTTTACGGTAAGATTTCCTTCCACTTCATCATTAAGAGATGTTGATTCAAAAGTGATGGTTGGGTTTGCTTCTGCGTTGAAGAATTCAGCAGATTTTAAGTGATTGTCTCTGTCTGTGTTGTTGGTAAAGATTGAATTTACATCAATTGTTGCCTCCACTTTAGCGCTTTTGAAAGTATCGTCATTTGCTTCGATATTGGCATCAAAACTTTTAAACTGACCTTTAATGTTAGAGATCATCATGTGTTTTACTTTAAAAGTAACTTCGCTGTGCGTAGGATCAAGATTCCATTTTGTAGACATAATTTTTGAATTTTTAATTGTTATTGTATGATGCAAATTTAGGGCAAGTCTGTTGTGGGATTCATTGATTTAGGATAAGAAATGTTTTTTTTCCATAAAATAAATTAGTTGAAACTGCTCACTGGCAAAAAATTCAGACTTCTTTTTTCAGGTTTTGCACAAAAAAAAGCAGATAAAATTAATTATCTGCCTGTGTATCACGATTGAAGATTAATCTTCTGAGATTACGCTTTTTTCACGTTAACCGCGTTAACGCCTTTTGCTCCGTTTTGTAGATCAAATGTTACTACATCATTTTCACGGATAGTATCTACTAATCCTGAAGTGTGTACGAAAACATCCTGACCTCCTGTTGATGGTGTAATAAAACCAAATCCTTTGGTGTCGTTAAAGAATTTTACTGTTCCTTGTTGCATTGTATTGTATTAAAAAAATTATTGTATTTGCTGATAAATTGTTTGGCTGTTGCCATTATCGTTCTGATCAGCAGGTCAAAACCATAATAAATCGATTTGTAAGCAAAAAATGATGTTGGAAATTTTTAGATCCTGAAATTATTCAGATTAAAAAAAGGTACAGCACCTGTTCTGTGACGACAAAAATTAGCGACTGTAAAAGCGAAAACTGATAGAAGAGCGAGCTCAAAGTTTCAGAAGTAGCATTGGCAGAAGCCTGATTATGGCACAAATGTACGCATAATATATTGAAAACAAGCACTTTTTATTGTTAATCAATTATTTCATTGAAATATGACTTAATAAAATATATAGTTGATGACTTTATATTAGACTGAAATTTTGATTTAATTAAACTATTCTATCACATCTGATTTTGCCTGAAAGATTGTGCTCAGATGCTGTGAGTATGCTTTTGTTTTAAATTTAAGAAGGATTACAGACTTTTTTGTTAGACATTTTAGTCATTGAAATCTCATTTCATTTACTTGTGTTTATCGGCTGATTTTTATTTCTTATTTTTGGCAGATTCTATTTAATTTTATGAAAATGGCATCAGAAATATTGTTTTATGTACAATTATCCTGTTGCCGGACGACATATTATTGATACAAAAATGAAATTTTACTTATGAAACTACATCAATTATCTTTAATGATGATTCTTTTGGGAGGAAGTGCTTTTGCACAAACCCAGAAATTCACAATGGCCGAAGCAGTCAATGGACTGAGATCCAATCTGGCTGTGAAAAATATTTCTCAGTTTTCATGGTCGGAGGATGGGAAATCGTATATCAACGCTGTAAAAAACGGTTATCTGATTACAGATATCAAAACCGGAAAACAGGATACTCTGGTTTCTTTAAACCAATTAAATAAAGGCTTGGCAGAAGATAAGCTGAAAGGTTTCCCACAGGTGAAATTTACAGATGCCTCAAAAGGCTATTACATGTCCGGCGGGAAAATGGTTTGGGTAGAAAGAACAGGCAGCGAGTGGAAGGCTAAAAAATCTGTCGAAATGCCGAAAACTACTGAAAATCTTAAAGTTTTTAAAGATAATCAAACCTTTGCATTTACGGATCAGAATAATCTTTTTGTCAATAAAAACGGAAAAACAATTGCGATCAGCAATGAATCCAACGAAAATATTCTTTTTGGAGCATCCAATGTGCACAGAAACGAATTCGGGATTGATACCGGAATTTTCCCCTCACCCAATTCAGAATCAGTAGCTTTCTACAGAATGGATCAGACAATGGTGGCAGATTATCCTATCATCGACTGGTCTGTAACTCCCGCTGTAAATACAAATATCAAATATCCGATGGCCGGGAAAACTTCGCATGAAGTAACCTTAGGAATCTATAATATTAAAACTGAATCTACAACTTACCTTAAAATTGAGGGCGAAAAAGATCAGTATTTAACGGCAGTGACCTGGAGTCCGGATTCAAAATATATTTTTGTGGGCGTGCTAAACCGCGGACAGAATCATTTACAGATGAATCAGTACGACGCGGCAACAGGAAATTTAGTTAAAACTTTATTCGAAGAGAAAAGCGATAAATATGTAGAGCCACAGCATCCGCTTTTGTTTTTTCCTGATTCAAACACAGATTTCATCTGGCAGAGTCAGAGATCCGGATACAATCATTTGTTTCATTACAATTTAGAGAAAGGTTTAATTGCCCAGATTACGAAAGGGGAGTGGCTGGTAACTGATGTTTTGGGTTTTAACGAAAAGAAAAAAGATATTTATTACACCTCCACAGAAGTAAGCCCCACAGAAAGACATTTGTACAGAATCAACTGGAATTCCTACAAAAAACAGAGGCTCGACGATGCCGAAGGAACACATTCCGGAGTTTTGAGCGCCGATGGAAACTACCTCTACGATAACTATTCAAACGCTGTGACGCCGAGAAAAGTGAATCTGATTAATACCAACACTTTAAAAATTCAGAATATTCTTACTTCTGAAAACACTTTAAAAAATTATAAAAGGCCAGAAATAAAAGAAGTTAATCTCAAAGCCGACGACGGAACCATTTTATATGGAAAAGTAATTCTTCCTACTGATTTTGATCCCGCTAAAAAATATCCTGCGATTGTATATCTATATAACGGACCGCATTTGCAGCTCGTAAACAATACTTTTCCGGCGTCAGGAAATCTTTGGTATGAATATATGGCTCAAAATGGCTATATCATTTTCACAATGGATGGCAGAGGTTCTGCAAACCGTGGACTGAAGTTTGAGCAGGCTGTTTTCAGAAGCCTGGGAACTACGGAAATGAATGACCAGATGAAAGGGGTTGACTATTTGAAATCTCTTCCTTATGTAGATTCTCAGAAACTGGGAATTCACGGTTGGAGTTTTGGAGGTTTTATGACGACAAGTTTTATGCTGCGTCATCCAGAAACCTTTAAAGTGGGTGTTGCCGGCGGTCCTGTAATAGACTGGAGCATGTATGAAATTATGTACGGAGAAAGATATATGGATTCTCCTCAGGAAAATCCACAGGGTTATGCAGCATCGAATCTTTTGGATAAAGTTCAGAATTTAAAAGGAAAACTTTTAATGATCCACGGTGCTCAGGACGATGTTGTGGTTTGGCAACATTCTGTAAAGTTTCTGAAGTCGGCTGTTGACAACGGTGTTCAGCTGGATTATTTCATGTATCCGGGGCATCCTCACAATGTTGTTGGAAAAGACCGAGTGCATCTGATGCAGAAGGTGACTGATTATTTTGATCAGAATCTGAAGAAGTAGATGGCTACTGGCTTTTGGCAAATGGCCTTTTGCTTATTGCTGTTAAAATTTATCTAACTATTAGTTCCAGTCTTAAGAGGCTGGAATTTTTTTTAATGTATAATGATTAGTGCCATTCGTAAATTATTTGTGGAATTCGTATTCATTCCATTCTTACCAAACATCAACGTTTTTAAACAACCATTCAACTAATTTTACCCTATAAATATCAACAATATGGAATTAGGAATAGGAATGTTTGGCGATGTCGCCTTCGACCAAAAAACCGGAAAATATAGAGACGCAGGAGTAAAGATCCGTGAAATCATCGGTCAGGTAAAATTGATGGATGATGTAGGGATCGATGTTTTTGCCATGGGAGAGCATCACCGTGCAGACTACGCTGTCTCTTCGCCTGAAATGGTTCTGGCAGCCGCAGCAAGTGTCACCAAAAATATTAAACTTGCGAGCGGTGTAACAGTTTTGAGCTCTTCTGAACCCGTAAAAGTGTATGAAGATTTTGCAACTTTAGATCTGATCTCAGACGGACGAGCAGAAATTTTCGTGGGTCGTGGAAGCTTTATTGAATCTTTCCCTTTATACGGCTATTCTCTGAAAGATTACGAGCAGCTTTTCGACGAAAAATTAGATTTATTAATGAAGATCAATTCTGAAGAAAACGTTTCGTGGTCGGGAAAACTTCGGGCTCCTATGGAGAACCAAACCGTTTATCCGAGAGCGAAAAACGATGGTAAAATTCAGATTTGGAGAGCTGTTGGCGGAACACCACAGTCTGTTTTAAGTGCCGCAAAAATGGGAATGCCTTTGGTGGTCGCCATCATTGGAGGAATGCCGATTCAGTTTAAAAGCCTCATTGAATTTTACAGACAGGAATACCTGAAAGCCGGTCATCCTGAAGACGAAATGCAGATTGCCGTTCACTCACACACTTTTGTAAGTGAAGATCAGAAGGTGATCGATGAATATTTTTACACTTACAAATCTCAGATGGACAGAATTGGGAAGTCCAGAGGCTGGGCACCTTTTTCCAAAATGCAGTACGAGGGTGGTAGAAGCGAAGATGGCGCATTATTTATCGGAAATTCCAATCAGGTTGCCGACAAAATCAATTACATAAAAGAGATCTTCGGAATCACCAGATTTATCGGGCATATGGATGTAGGCGACCCTTCAGACGATGTAATGAGAAAATCAATTGAGCTGTTTGGCGGAAAAACCGCAGAGCTGATAAAGTAAAAAAAAAACTCCTTAGGTAAATTTCTGAGGAGTTTTTTTATGTCTCAGTACATTGAAAAAAATAAAATTTATCTGAAAAGACAGACTTGTTAAAGATAAAATTGTGGGGTATGTAATCTGCTTTAGATTGTAATGGAAATAAAACAGAGCAGTTTTTTCAACCGCTCTGTGACCTAAACCAAAACACAAATCATGAAAATGAATGTTGGTTTAAATATAAAATTTTTTATAAATGTTTGCAACTATTTTTAAATAATATTCAAATAAAATAAAAATCCATTGCAGTAACCGCAAAACAGAGTTTTTTTACACTACTTCAATCAAACTTCCCCGCTCCTCGTCTTTTGTGATGTGTAGCGACACCGGAATTTTCTCTTTAAGTTCCTCAACATGGGAAATAATTCCCACAATTCTGTTCTCTTTCTGAAGATTCATCAGTGTTTCGAAGACTACGTTTACAGATTCTACATCCTGAGTGCCGAAACCCTCGTCAATAAAAAAGAAATTTTTCTCAGACTGTGCGTTCGTCTGTACACTTTCAGCGAGAGCCAGCGCAAGACTCAGAGAAACCTGAAAAGCCTGCCCGCCGGAAAGCGTTTTTACACTTCGGCTTCGGCCTTCATTCAGATAATCAATGATTTCAAAATCGTTATTTTCGTTCAGCTGTAAGCTCAGCTGATTTCTCGTCATTTTGTGAAATCTTACATTAGCATGATCGCAAAGCTGACGCAGATATATGGACGAAATATAGCGCACAAAACCCGCCCCATTAAAGAGATTCTGCATTATTCCCAGATTCTCGCGACGCTTCTGAACTGTAGCCAGATCCAAAAGTAGATTTTCTTTTTTCTTAAATTCTTTCTCCAGACGCTCAATTTCTGAACTAATTTTTACAACCGAATCATTCGCAGATTTTAAATCGTTTTCAAAGATTTTGAACTGATTTTCTGTCGCTGAAAACTCTTCTTCATCAAAAGAAAAATCCTTCAGTTTGTTCTCTAAATCTGAAATTAAATTCTTCAGAGTCTCAAATCTTACTTTAAATTCCTGAATTCTGCCTCTCGCTTCCTGAATGTTGATTTCCTGTTTTAAAATTCCCGTAATTTCTTCTAAATCAGAGAATTTCTGTTCAGTTAAAGCTTTTTCAAGAGAAGTTATGTTTTCTGAAATCTCTTTTTCAAGCTCTGAAATCCGTTTTTCTAACTGAGAAACAATTGTTTTCTGTTCGGCAAGTTTTGGTGAAAGTTCTTTTTCTTCCTTAATTAACTGTTTATAATTTTCTTCCGTTTCATGATTTGATTTTGAAAGTTTGGTGAAAATTTCCTCCACTTCTACAAAAGTTTTTTCCTGATAATCAAGCCACTGTAAAACTTTTAAATTCGCTTCGTTGCTCCTGATTTGCTCTTCTTTTTTCGCTTCATCCAACCTGAATTTTTCCAGGGCTTTGTTGTAGCTGTCGAGATGTTCTCTTTCTTTATCTGAATTTTTCTGTTCCAGAGAAATCTGTTGATTCAATTCATCAATCTGTTTTTCTATGGAGAAAGACTGCAACCGTTTTTCCTCGAAATCAGTTTGGTTTTCAGCTGAAAATTCTTTCCAGATAAAACTTTTTGAATGCTCAGCAATCTGAGTCTGAATCTGTTTTAAAATTTCCTCTTCAGATTTCAGCTGTTCTTCAAAAATCTTTTTCCGGTCAAGAATTTTATCAATTTCTAAAGACTTTTTTTGCATATTTTCTTTCTGAATTTCAAGTTGCTCAATTTGTTTCAGAATATCATTCAAATCAGAATTCACATCATCAAAATGTACAATATTCGGATGTTCCAGAGCACCACAGAGCGGACAGGATTCGCCGTCATGCAGTTCATTCGCAAAATGAGCCAGCTTCTGCTGAACTTCAAGGTGATTTCGTTTTTCAGCAAGTATTTTTCTTTTATTTTCTAAGGTTTCAATCTGAATTTTAAAATCATTTTTAAATGTTTCTGACTTAATTTCAAAAGGTTTTAACTCCTCTGAAATTCTTTCAATTTCAGTTTTTTTTGTAACAGTTTTCTCGGTTTGATTCTGTAAACTTTCCTGTAATTTTTTTTTATCCGAAAACCAGTTTCCTACATTCAGAATCAGGTTAGAATCCAGTTTTTTCGGCTTTAAAACTTCAGCATTTTTTATAAGTTCCTCAATTTTTTTCTGAATTAATATCTGCTTTGCTTCAACTTCTTTTACTTTTTCCGAACCTTTTTTTGTCCGCTCTTTTAAAGTTTCTATTTCCTCTGAAAATTTCAGCATCTGAAGAATAAAATTCAAATCAGTTTCCTGAATTTTAGATTGAGCTAAAGCTTCATATTTAGGCTTAATCGCTAGTAATTTATTTTTATTATTTTCAAACTGCACTTCTGTTTTCTGCAAAATTTCAGTCTGAACTTCTTTATTCCTGTTTTGATCATCAAGCTCTTTTGCCAGTTTATTTTTCTCCGAAATCAAAGGCATAAAAATTCTGAAAACCCTGTCGTAGACTTCAGTTTCTGTTTCTAAAATATCAAATTCAACCTTTTGCGCTGTCAGTTTTTCAAAATCTGATTTTTTAGAACTCAAATCAGCAAAATAATCCTTCAGATTTTTGAGTTTCAGATATTTTTCTTCTGTCTGTTTAAATACCGTCTGAATTTCGTCAAACTTTTGTTTTTCAGTTTTTAAATTTTCTTTCTGAACTGAAATCTGCTCTTCATTCACCTCCTCAAAACCTTTCAACTGACCTTCCAATTGATCTAATTCACTTTTGTTTTTCGAATTTAAAGCCGAAACATTATCCTTCAAATCAAATTTCTGAAGATTAAAAATTTCTTTCATCATTGTCGTTCGTTCCGTCGCGCCCAGTTCCAGAAATTCTTTGAACTGACCCTGCGGAATGATAATCGTGCGCTTGAAATTGGCATAGCTTAAACCAATAATTTTTTCAGCACTCGAATGTTCCAGAGGAATCCAGTTTTCATTTTTCCACTCGTAAAAAGTCACATTCGGAGTTTTTACATCTTCAAAATTTTTAGAATTCCGTTTAAATTCTCTTGTCGCACGAAACTTTTTATTTTCATAATTAATAAAATCAAACTCGATCAAAGATTTATTTGATTTTAAATTCATCATATTATAAGTACGTTTATCCCGTGCGTTCAGTCTTTCCGTTTCGCCATACAGGGCAAATGAAATGGCTTCCAAAATAGAGGATTTCCCCGATCCCACCGAGCCGAAAATCCCGAAAAGACCAGCTTCCGTAAGGTTTTCAAAGTTTATTTTCTGGCGTTCCTGATAAGAATAAAGACCTTCTAAAGTCAATTGAATTGGAATCATGATTAAATGTGTGTTATTTACCGCAAAAGAGACAAAAGATTTTAATGCTTTTAGTTTTTCAAAAGTCTGCAAAAAAATATACATTTTGTAGACTTTTGAATTTCTAATTTTCATTAGCTTCTATTGTACCTTTGCGGTTAAAAATATTTTACAGATTAAAAAAATATTTTTTCTTACTAATTGCCTGAAGCTATTTCATTAAACAAATTAATCAAATCTTCATTCGCTTCCTGACCGCCGTTTTTAGATTTAAAATAATCTTTAAACAGTGCCTGAATATCCTGATTGAGATTAATTTCGCTCAGCTGATTTTCATTAAACTCCTGGTTTTTCACCTTAGGAATCAAATGAACAATTCCGCTGTGGGACTGAAAGATGCGTTTTCTTTCTTCAGCTTTTAAAAATGTTTCACTTTCCAATGTTAATTCAACGAGAGAATTGGGATTTTCTGTAAGCCACTCCAGGGTTTTATCAACGCAGTCAAACGTTTTTCTTTCAAGACGTTTTCCATTTTTGATTGCAATTTTCTCAAATGAAACCTGTTGATTGGGTTCAGCTGCGATAATGGAAACATATTTCGTCTGTCCGGCCTCAGAAAAGCTGTAACACAAAGGCGAAGACGAATATACAACGGGTTTTCCGGCAGTTCCTATGTTCTGAAAACGGTGCAGATGTCCCAAAGCCGTATATTGAATCTGTGGCGGAATACTGTCAGAAAAAACCAGGTCAGCATTCCCGATTTTAATGGGTTTTTCGCCATCAGGTTCCTCCAGAAGCGCTTCACCCTTTTTGTTCATATACAAATGTGTCATCAAAAGATTGACTCCATTTTCATCGCAGAAGCCATCGGCAATTTGCTTCCAGTTTTCTCTCAAAACATTGTTGAGCTCGACTTCTTTATTCTCCCCGAAATATTCTTTCAATCGGACTTCATTCGCATAAGGTGTATGTAAAATTCTGACAGGGAAGTTCTGATTTCTAAATTCCAGTTCAATAAAACCGGCGGCAGCCTTAGAAATTTTAAAATGTTCGAGTTCAAAAGGTGCAATATTCGCTTTTGGATGTCCTATCAAAATAATTCCGCATTCTCTTGCTAACGGATCTGGTGCATCAATCAGACTTGGCGAATCGTGATTTCCGGAAATGGCGATCACCGGACGTTTTCCGTTTAATGATAAACGTTTCAAAGTTTTATAAAAAAGTTCTGTTGCCTCAACACTCGGATTGAAATTATCGAATAAATCGCCGGCAATTAAAACCAAATCTACACTCTCACGGTCTGCGATTTCAACGATTTCGTTCATCACCAAAACCTGTTCTTCCAGTCGTGAAAAACGGTCGAGGCGTTTGCCCAAATGCCAATCGGCGGTGTGGAGGATTTTCATGATGCCTGAGATTCGTCTTTTTGTTCTGTCGATAATTTAGCTTTCGTATTTTCACGCATTTCCTTCAGGCGGTTCTTTCTTTTTAGTTCGGCTTCCTGAATTTTTCGCTTCTTGTTGGCGATTATCTTATTGTATGTTTTTTTATTGGCGTCTGTATTTCTGCTCATCTCAACTTTATTTTGGTAAATTTTACTTAAAATTGGTATTGCTAAATTAATCTATTCTTTAGAAAAAATTTGATTTCGAAAGGTATTTCATTATTTTATTCGACAGTTTTATTTATCCAAAAAAGATCTTTTTGGAATTAAAAAAATCTCCGTTTGTTCAAAACAACCTTGTTTGCGACTTCCGGAGTCTGCATTTTATTTAAAACAACCCTGTTTGTAATAAAATGCGTTTGCAGTTGGTTTGTTTCAAGGTTGTTTGTAACCAAATGCAGAATACTTTAAAACAACCTTGTTTGTAATCAAATGCAGTTGCAGTTGGTTTGTTTTAATGTTGTTTGTAACCAAATGCAATTTTACACGATCAAACTTAACGGGTTTTTAAAATCCGTTAGGTTAGAAACGTACATTTATAGGTGAATTTGCCGAATAAAACCTCATAGGTTTTCAAAACCTATGAGGTTTAGAGAAGGTTTAAAATTGAAATAATTAACTTTACAAAATTATGGAGCAACAGTCAAAAGATCCTTTACACGGAAAACGCCTCGATACCATTCTTGAAGAGCTGATAGAATATTATCAGGGCTTTGAAGAATTGGGAAAACAAATCAACATCAAATGCTTTACAGATAACCCGAGTATCAATTCATCACTGAAGTTTTTGAGAAAAACAGACTGGGCAAGAGCGAAAGTGGAAAGTCTGTATCTGTATGTTCTGAGGCAGAAAAAAAGAGAGGATAAAAACAGCAGAGGGTAGACTTTCGGTTGGTTTAATTTGTATTGATGACATATTAAATATAGTGCTGAAGATTATTAAGACCGTTTGAATCATTTCAAAAACCTTATCTTTGTGCCGTTTAATCGTGAAAAAAAGTCACGCAAAAAAAGAAATATGACAATTGACAACAATCATGTGGTAGCTGTAAAGTATGTTCTTCACACTATCGAAGAGGATGGGAGCAAAATCCTTGTAGAAGAAACAACTGCAGAAAATCCGCTTACATTTTTATATGGTGTGGGAATGATGATTCCTAAATTTGAGCAAAATATCCACGGTTTGACGGCTGGTGACACTGCTGCTTTCGTGATTCAGCCTGAGGAAGCTTATGGTGAAAAACAGGAAGATGCAATCGCACAGTTGCCAATCGATATGTTTGCTGAAGCTGGAATTCCACCAGTGGGCGCTATTTTGCCTTTGTCTGATAACGAAGGAAATAATTTTCAGGCATTTGTAGTGGAAGTTACTCCGGAAGTTGTTGTAGCAGATTTAAACCACCCAATGGCTGGTAAAACTTTAGATTTCCAGGTTGAAATCTTAAATACACGTCCTGCAACTGAAGAGGAATTATCTCACGGTCACGCTCACGGTATCGACGGGAACGAGGCTCACTAAGAGTTTTCTAAATAAAATTAAAAAGTCCTGCAGAAATGCCGGACTTTTTTTTGACACATAAGTCACATAAGTATTAGTTTAAAACTTTGAAAATATTTTAGAACACATAAGATTTGAAAATCAAAGATTTTCAATTGTTTGCTTATTCAAGAATGCACGATTTTGCTGTGACACATTATAAAAAACTTTGATTTTCCTCTAAAGTGGTCTGAAAATGTTTTCAAACAAATAAAAATCTCTTTGACTTATGTGTTAACATTTTTTGTGGTTAAATAATCAGTCTAAAAATTCCCCGGAAACATAATACCAGCGGTTTTGAATCATTTTAAATGTCGACAGTTCATGATGAATATTTTTTTCGCCGTCTTCATCAGTATAAAATGCTTTGAATTCCACCTTATTCACCGATGGTTTTCTGACGATTTCCAGTTTTGTCCATTCGTTGATTTCTCCCCATTCCTGCAAATCTTTGGTGTTGTGGAACTGTCTTTTGCTGGGCGAGGTGGTTTCCATTAAATATTTCCCATTTGGAATGGCAAAAGCTGAAAATCTTGAACGCATCAGAGCTTCAGAGGTCGGAGCAAATTTTTCTCCATTGTGAAAAGGTTGGCAGCATTCTTCATAGGATTTTCCGGAGCAGCAAGGGCAGTTCATTTCTTTGATTTTTTTTGAAACACAAATTTACATGATTATTTTTCACAAAAGCACAAAGCTTGTTTCAATACGGACGGGCTTTAGCCCGTCCAGAATTTAAATTGATCCGATTGGCTTTAGCCAAAACTCATCTCCTGTTACAAATTTACCCGAAGAATATTACACTCACATCTGTGTAAATCCGTGAAATCTGTGAGAAATAGCTCACAGATTTCACAGATATACACAGATTTTATGCTCAAAATCATCTCAATCAAATCTGCGTAAGTTCAATTCGAGATAATTCGCATAAAATCGTACAATCTGTATCAAAAAAAAACATCCAAAAATTGAATACTTCTTAAATTATTGATTAATTTCTGTCTTCAATTTTTGTGTCAACAAAAGAATATTCATTATTCATCATCTCCATAGACATACTTTTTGATTTAAATTTTATATGTGATTTGTCCGGAATTTCATAAGTGTAAACATCGGTGTTTCCTGAGTAGAAATGTAGTTCATGGAATTCTCCGTTTTCAATCCACCATTGTCCTTTTTCAATTTGCTGATTCACTTCGCAATCCTGAACTGTAGTAAAAATAAGGGTAAAAGTTCCATCCTCTTTTCTGTCCATTACCCAAAGTTTTTCCATTCCTGCAATTTGTTGGTCTTTTTCACTGCCCTTCCATAAGCCAACTAGTTTTTTGTCGATTTTATTTGCTTGTGGTGTTGCTTTTTGTGCATACAAAGTTCCGAATCCTAAGATTAATGCGGTTAAAACTATATTTCTCATAGTTATTTAAAGTGTATTGTTAAGTTCATTTCACTATTTACTTTTGTTCCTAAGCTGGTCGCTGGAACCCATTTAGTATTTTGTACAAATTGTTTTAGATGATTAATGAAATATGAAGAATATTTATAATTTTTTTTATTCTGGAAGTGGAGATCAATTCTTACATCTGATATTTCTCCGGTTTTGTAGATGACAAAAGCTGCACTCATATAAGAATATGGCACTTCTTTTTTGAATTCAAAATCTTCTGGGTAGCTCACATTGCTCCAAAAATCTTTAATACTTTTTTTTGAAAGCTCTTTTTTATTATTATCATTTGGATATCTTGAGATATAATCACATTCCATAAATGTGAAAATTCTATTCGGGTTATTTTTTACATACTGTTTCTGTGCAAGTAATCTTAAAGAATCGATGAATTTATGACCAAATCTTTTGCTAATTTCATTTTCCATCAAAGTAGCATAGCAATGTTGTAATTCACTAGGCGCCATACAATAATGTAATGCAGAATCTACTTTAATATTATTTTCTTTTAATAAATTATAAAACTCTTTATTATTTCGATTCCATGAAATGTTGACATACGTTAATTCATTATTTTGAATATCGTTTTGTGCTTTCTTAGTTTCTTTTTCGCAAAGTGATGTCCAATATTTATTTTCCTCTTCCCAATATTTTGCTATTTCAGTCCGTAATGAATCCGAAATTGTGTCACGCTTCGATTGATAGTAAGTTTTTCCTAACTCTTCAACTTTTTTATTTGTCACAGTAAAAAAAGCAAAAGTGAGAGTTGATGTGAAAAATAATAGTTTTAATCCGCTATTTATCATGATAAGATATTACTTAATAAAACCTCTGTTTCTCAGCAACGGTTTAATATCCGGATCGTGTCCTGTGAAATCTCTGAATGCCTGATTCAAATCAACAGAATTTCCCACAGATAAAATGTATTTTCTGAAACGGTCGCCGTTTTCTCTGGTCAGTCCACCGTTTTTTTCAATCCATTCCCATGCGTCACTGTCTAAAGTTTCAGACCATAAATATGCGTAATATCCTGCCGAATATCCACCGCCCCAAATGTGCGCAAAATAAGGAGTGTGATACCTTGGAGGAACGGTTGCTAAAGTAAATCCGTGATTTTTAAGAGAGTTTTTTTCAAACTCTAGAACCGGAAGCAACTGATTTTCATTTGTCACAGAATGCCAATCCATATCCAGAGATGCGGCAGAAACCAGTTCGGTGGTCATATAACCTTGGTTGAAAGTCGCTGCTTTTTTAATTTTATCAACCAAAGCCTGCAGAATCGGCTGTTTTGTTTCATAATGAAGAGCGTAATTCTTCAAAACGACAGGATCTAATGCCCAATGTTCATTGATCTGCGAAGGAAATTCCACAAAATCTCTCGGTACGCTGGTTCCTGAAAGTGACGGATATTTCTGGCTCGCAAACATTCCGTGAATAGAGTGGCCGAACTCGTGGAAGATGGTGGAAACATCATCAAAACTGATTAATGATGGCTTGCCCGGTGCCGGTTTCTGGTAATTGTAGCAATTGACAATCACAGGTTTTGTTCCCAACAGATAAGACTGCTCTACATAATTGCTCATCCACGCTCCGCCGCTTTTAGAATCTCTAGTGTAAAAATCTAAATAATAAATGGCCAGAGATTTTCCGTCATGGTCAAAAACTTCGTAGGTCACAACATCAGGATGATACACAGGCAGGTCAGTTCTCTTTTTAAACGTCAGTCCGTAGAATTTTTCAGCGGCAAAGAAAACTCCTTTCTCCAAAACAGTTGTAATTTCAAAATAAGGCTTGATTTGGTTTTCATCTAAATCAAACTTCGCTTTTCTTACCTGTTCAGCGTAGAAATTCCAGTCCCAGGGTTCTACTTTAAAACCACCTTTCTGCTGATCAATCAAATCCTGAATATCTTTTGCTTCCCTTTTTGCCGTTTCCACAGCGGGTGTAGCGAGCTGATTCATCAATTTCACTGCTGCATCAGGTGTTTTTGCCATTTGATCCTGTAATTTCCACTCTGCGAAGCTTTTTTTACCTAAAATCAGAGCTTTTTTAAGTCTGAGTTTTGCCAGTTTTTCAATGGTTTCTCTGGTATCGTTGGCATCGCTTTTTTCGGCTCTCGTCCACGATGCTTTGAATAATTTTTCTCTTGATGCTCTGTTTTTTAGGTTTTGCAAAAGAGGTTGTTGCGTAGTATTTTGTAAAGCTAAAAGGTATTTTCCGGGTTGTCCTGCATTTTTAGCATCACTTGCCGCTGCCGCAATTTCATCGGTTGTAATTCCGTCAAGTTCTTTCGCATCAGAAAAATAAACGCCACCTTGTTTTCTCGCTTCCAGTAATTTATTGGAATACTGGGTGGAAAGTGAAGCGAGTTCCTGATTCACCTGCTTCAGTTTTTCTTTGTCAGCTGCAGAAAGGTTGGCTCCTGCAATTTCAAAATTTTGCTTGTAAAACTGCACGAGTCTTTTGCTTTCAGCATCCAAACCGTTTTCGGAAATAGATTTAATTCTTTTATAAAGATTTTCATTTAGATACATTTTATCGGAATGAGCTGCAAAAACCGGGGCGTATTCTTCGTCTAAAGCCTGCAAAGTTGGGTTGGTATTTGCGCTTGTGAGATTTGAGAATGTAATTGATGCTCTTTTTAAAACTTCACCACTTTTTTCCAGTGCTACGATTGTGTTTTCAAAAGTTGCGGCTTCAGAATTGTTGGCGATTTTTAAAATTTCGGCATCGTGTTGTTTTAAACCAAAATCAAATGCGGGTTTAAAATGTTCATCTTTAATCTTATTAAACTCCGGAGCTTCGTACTGAAGTTTGCTTTTCTTTATAAAAGGATTTGAAGAAAGAGATGCGTCTGGAACAGGAATTTCCTGTTTTTGGTCGTTTGTTTTCATTGTCGTTGTACAGGAATAATTGAATGCCAGGGCAGAAATTAATAATACTGATGAAATATTTTTCATAGGTATAACTTATTTAAAGATAGGGTTGGAGCTCTTTTCTGATTTAAAAAATACAGATTTTGTTGTCAGTTGTAAGAGATTCCTTAATTTAGTTGTTATTAAAATATAAAGATATTAAAAACTAAACTTTTAAGCATCAAAACATGAAATCTACAACTATTTTACTTTTGACAACGCTAATTGCTCTTTCTTCCTGTAAAGAAAATGACAGAAAAGACGGAAACTCAACCTGGCTTCCGGACGTAACCAACAAAGATCACGGACCTTTAAAACAGAAGGAAGTGAAGGGAGATTTTGACGAAATTGAAGTTTCGCAAGCCATCGAAGCCGAAATTATTAAATCTGATGTTGAAAGAGTGGTAATCTCTGCTCCTGCCAATATTATTGATGAAGTCTTGGTAGACAATAACGGAGGTGATCTGCATATTCATTATAAAAGTGGTTTCCGGGTGATGAATACCAATAATGTAAAAGCTAAAATTTATGCAAAAGATTTTAAAAAACTGGAAGCCAATTCTGCGGCAGTTATCGTGGTAAGAGATCAGTTTACACAGGATAAAACTGATGTGGAAGTCTCAAGTTCAGGGCATATTTCCGGGAAGCTTGAGGCGAACGAAATGAATATCGATGCGGGAAGCAGCGGAACTTTTAAAGGAAATATCTGGGCGGTCAACCTCACAGTAGAATCCTCCTCGTCTGCTGAAGTAATTCTTTCCGGCAAGTCTAAGAATGCCGATGTTAGCGCTTCATCTTCAGGTACAGTTTCGGCAAAAGAATTAGTGGCAGAAAAGGTGAAAGCAGAATCTTCCAGCAGTGCAGATATCGAAATTGGTGTCTCTTCTTCTTTTGAAGGCAGTGCATCATCAAGCGGTTCAGTAAAAGGAATCAAAAAAGGTAATGTGACGACGGTTTCTAAGGAAGAAAACAGCAGCGGAAGCGTAAGTTTACAGTAGCTATTTATCGCCTTCCTCTTCACCTTCAGTGGATGAGGTTTCCCAGTCTTTATTTTCAAAATTCAAATTATCATAAGCCAGTAAATCCTCCTCCCGTTGGAGGATTTCTCTTGTAGTGAACAGCCGGATGTCTTCATCGTCTTTTGATTTTGCCAGTTTCCGGATCGAAGCTTTATCGATGGCCATAAACCTCTGTCCCAAACGCCTTGCCGCATATTTTCTCATGCCGGTTTCGTGAAGAACATCCACTGCCATATCCACAGCCGTTCCCAGAGTTTCGCGGTAAATATTGTCAATTCCGTTGTCTAAATAAGTGTATGCATCAATTCTGTTTTTGGCACGTACAAATATTTTCACATCTGGATATTGCTCACGTACGACCTCTGCCACAAATTTATTGTCATCAGGATCGTCCAGACATAAAACCAAAATTTCAGCGTCTTCAATTCCCGCAGCTCTCAAAACGGGAATTCTGGTCGCATCGCCGTAATATACTTTAAAACCGTAGCTCCTCAGGAGTTTTACACGTTCAGAATCTCTGTCTAAAACCGTGGCTGTAATTTTATTGGCTTTCAAAAGCCTTCCGACTGTGCTTCCAAAATGACCAAAACCAACAATGATGATCTTTTTCTGAGAAATACTGCTGTCTAAAATGTTAAACGGAGAATCTTTATCCGGAACTTCTTTAATGAATTTTGGAGTGATTATTTTTTCATTGATAATTAAAAGAATCGGTGTGATACACATCGTGATCGCAGTTACGGCCATCATCTGAGCGTTAATTTCTGAATTGAAAAGTGAAAGATCTGATGCATAATTGATCAGAACGAAAGCAAATTCTCCCACCTGAGACAAGGCAAATGCATAAAACAGACTTTGCACCGTTTCTATTTTAAAGAATTTACCGATAGCATACAGTACAAAAAATTTCACTGCTAAAACCACAAAAACAGTACTGAAAATAAAAACAGGATCTGCAGCAATCACATTAAAATTCATTGTAGAGCCCACGCTGACGAAGAAAACGGCGAGAAGCAATCCTTTAAATGGGTCAATATGAGCTTCCAGTTCATGACGGAATTCACTGTTGGCAAGCATTACACCTGCTAAAAACGCTCCCAAAGCCGGAGATAAACCAATGGCAACCATTAGTTCTGAAACCCCAATCACCAAAAACAGGGAAGTAGCCGTCAGTAATTCAGTCATTCCGGCTTTTGAAACATATCTTAAAAAAGGTACAAAAACATACCTTCCCAGTAAAATCAACGCAACTACTCCGAAAATTACCGTTGCAGCCTGAAGCCAGTCGGGAAGTTGCTGGATGAGCATGTGAACTTCATTGTCATCCTTTTTTGCTTTAGAATGTGCCAAAACAGGCAGCAGTGCCAAAATAGGAATCACCGCAATATCCTGGAACAAAAGAGTAGTGAAAGAAGCTTCACCCGCGGATGTTTTTAAATTATTTTTTTCCTGTAAAGTCTGAAGTACGATTGCCGTGGAAGACAGAGCAAAACACATAGCAATAGCAATTGCTTTATCGGTTTTCCAGCCTGCCCATACAAAAATCACGAAGAGAATTGAAATGGTGGCCACCATCTGGGTTAACCCGAGTCCTACAATTTTTTTCCGCATTTCCCAGAATTTCCTGGGTTCCAGCTCCAGTCCAACCAAAAACAGAAGCATGATGACGCCAAATTCGCTGGCGTGCATAATGTCGTTAACATCGTTTCCGGTAAATTTTAAAACGTAAGGGCCGATGATAATCCCGCCTAAAATGTAGCCAATTACCGAGCTTAAACCAAATTTTCTTGCCAGCGGGACCATGATAATGGCAACGCCCAAAAAAATCAGGGTATTCATTGCTATTGTTGATTCCATATTATTGATTTAAGATTTCTACAAATTTCTTTTTGTGTAAAATAATTTCTTTTTTAGACAGTTTATTGGCTTCGTATACGATGGTGATGTCTTTAATATTTGCCCCAAAAACGTTGAGAGAAACAATCAGCGTGCTGATGATTTCATCGATGGTGTATTTGTATGTTCCATCCTTAGAAAAAGATCTTTCTTTACCGCCGGTGGTCACAACAATGTAAACTTCTTTGTTTTTGAGGGGATTATATTCACCTTCCTTGACCCAGTTTCTGTCGAAAACTTCGTCAATCCACAACTTAAGTAAAGGCGGAATTCCAAACCAGATAATCGGAAACTGAAAAATAAAACGGTCGTACTGCTGTAGTCTTTTTCTTTCTCTGAAAGCTGCAATGTGAAAATCGGGATATTCTTCGTACAAATCACGAAGTGTAAAATGCTGATGACGAACGTAGAAATTAATCAGTTCCACGTTTGAGGTAGAATGCTCGAGGTAAGGATGGGCAAAAACCACCAGTGTTTTCTTCATAAACCCGTTTTCAGTAAATATAATGAAAATTGCTCAAGAATTTGCGGGTGTTGACGGTTTTATTAATGAAATTTTAATCAGAAAAAAGATATAAATGAGTATGATTAAAAATTATTCACACTCTTTAAAACCCATTAATAAGCAGGAAGCTAAATTTTCCGAATTTTTATCTATGATTATTTTTCTTTCTGCTATTTCAGTGTAACCACGATTATGACCACTCGTACCACCATTTTTGGTAGGTGTAAAAATAATATGCTGATCATTTCGAAATATTTGAACACTTTTAGAGTCTTTCATTTGCTTTTTTATTGAGGAGTGGGAAGTTAGTTTTTTATAATTTTCATACATCTCTTTAAAATCAATGTTTTTTTCCTTCACACATTTCGAATAATTCAGATGTTTTAAAATTAAATTATTAAGATTTGATTCTCCTGTATTTTTTTCACAAATGGTAATAAGGTCAGTTCTTTTCCATAAACCTGTTTCAATTTTGAAATAGGTTTCGAATGTATAATTTTTAGGGTATTCAATAACTGAAATTAATTGGCTGTCAGGTTCTTTTTTTCTGAATAGTTTTTCAAACATAATCGTGTGAAATTTAAATCTACCATCCCCCCGAAGCACCACCGCCTCCGAAACTTCCGCCACCGCCGAAGCCTCCAAAGCCTCCACCGCCGCCTCCTGAGCTGCCGCCACCAAATCCGCCACCGCCAAAACTGCCTGGGAAAGGGAAGGGGAAAAATCCTCCGGGATAATTTCTTCGGCCACGTCGCGTAATGATCACATCGTCGTCATCGTTATTTCCGCCGCCGCGGTTTTTAAAGATGATGATCAGAATAATAATTATAATAAAAACGATAAGCATAATTTGTCCCAAACCTGCATCTTCGTCCTTTTTCTTCTCAATAGGTTTAAACTTTCCCTGAACCGCATCCATAATGGCTGAAGTGCCCCGGTTGATGCCCTCGTACCAGTTTCCTTCACGGAAATGCGGTGTCACGATGTAATCGATAATCTGTTTTGAAGTAGAAGCGGTAAGATACTGCTCAACTGCTCTCCCTTGCTGAATAGCCAGTTTGCGGTCTTCGGTCGCAATGAGAAAAACAACGCCGTTATCGATTCCTTTTTGCCCGATTCCCCATTTTTCGCCGATCATCGTAGCAACAAAATTGATGTCTTCACCTTTTGTGGAAGGGATAATTACAACTTCAATTTCTGTAGATGTAGAATCTGAGAATGCAATCAGCTTTTTATTTAATTCATCGGTTTCCTGTTTCGATAAAAGTTTAGCTTCGTCATAAACAGGATAAAGCAATTTAGGTTTTTCGGGAATGCTGTATTGTGCCGATACGAAAGCGTAAAAGCATAGAAAAAGGAATGAAAATACGGTTTTATGAAAATGTAATTTCATTGGAAAGTTCGTTGGTGTTTTCTCCCGTCACCGGAAAATGTTTTTTAAGTTCGAAACCTGTTTTTAAAATTGCATCGCGCAGGGATTCAAAGAAAAATCCTTTGGAAAAGCCTTCTGTAATCTCGTCGTGCAAAGCATCCCAGAAAGATTGGCTTACCTTTTCATGTATGCCTTTGTCACCAATAATGGTAAGGTATTTTTTCTCAAAATTTACATGAAACAAAACCGCATTCAATTCTGCGGTTTTGTTCATACAAAGTTCGTGGAAAACTTCAAACGCTGTTTCTGCATTTTTGGTTTCTGTATTTGAATCGATATGCACTCTGATTTCGCCCGTAGAATGATCTTCTGCGGACTCTATCGCATCTACAAGCAGTGCAATCTGACGGTCTGTAAGAAAAATGCTCACGGGATTAATTATTCTGAGAATACATCCGGTGCTTTTTCTGCTCCTGCAGCTGCTTTAAAGGATGGTTTTTCTTTAAAGTTGGTAAAGTTTGCAATGATATTAGACGGAAACTGTTTGATAGAAACATTATAGTCTTTCACAGCAGCATTATAGTACACTGTTTCAGATCTGATGCTGTTTTCAATCGCAATATATTCACTCTGAAAGTTGATGTACTGCTGATCAGCTTTTAAATTAGGATAAGATTCCACTACTGCCATTAATCTGCTGAGTGCTCCGGTAAGTTCACCCTGTGCAGCCTGGAATCTCGCCATATCCTGCTCTGTCATATTGGTTGGGTCAATATTGATGGAAGTTGCTTTAGATCTTGCTTCAACAACTTTTGTAAGCGTTTCCTGCTCAAATTTTGAATAAGATTTTACTGTACGTTCCAGATTTGGGATGAGATTGGCTCTTTTCTGATAAACCGTTTCTACGTTAGACCACTTATTGTCTACTACAGCCTCTTTTTCAACAAAATTATTGTATCCGTTTTTTCCCCAGAAAAAAACAATTGCAACAATCACTAAAAGTGCAATGCCGATAGTTCCTGCGCTTAGGCAGCCTTTATTTTTCATAATCAAAATGTTTTTTTAAAATTTTGCGTTTTCCAAATATACAAATTATGTGCTACTTTTGTAAAAAATTTTAGAAATGACAACAATTGTGGTAGCAATGGGTGAGAAGAATGAGATAGGAGCAGATAATAAGCTTCTGTGGCATCTTCCGAATGATCTTAAACACTTTAAAGAGCTTACTTCCGGACATCCGATTATTATGGGCAGAAAAACCTACGAAAGTATTGGTAAAGCCCTCCCAAACCGCACCAATATTGTTGTTTCAAGAAAGAAAAACTGGTTTCAGGAAGGGATTTTGATTGTAGGAAGCATTAAAGAAGCATTAAAATTTGCAAAAAAAATAGACGAAAATGTATTCATCATCGGAGGTGGAAATATTTACGAACAAACAATGGAAGTTGCTGATAAACTTGAAGTAACCTTAGTAAAAGCTCAACTTGAAGCCGACACATTTTTTCCAAAAATCGATACCAAAATCTGGAAACTGAAAGAAGAAATTCATCACGGGAAAGATGAGAAGAACGAATATGATTTCAGCTTTCAAACTTATGAAAGAGTTTAAAGTTTTGATTTTAATGTGTGAGGTTTATACATTATGATGTTGATGTATCGAAACTTTAAACTTTAAACATTGAACCTTAAACCTTAAATTATTACCTTTGCATTTCTAAAATTTAAACATGAACAAATACATAAAATTTGTTATCTCTGCACTTATCATAGCAGTTGCAGTTTATCTGATGATGAACAGAAACATCGGCTGGGGAATCGTTTTGGTGATTCTTGCGGCAGTACCGGTTTTCCTTTACTTTAAAAACGAATACATTCTTTTGGCCTTCTGGCAATTGAGAAAACAAAATATGGAGAAAGCTGGAGTTTGGCTTACAAAAATTACCAACTACACTTCTCAGCTGGATAAAAACCAGTACGGATATTTTCACTATTTACAAGGTTTGACTTTAGCTCAGGACAATCCTGCGAAAATAGAACCTTATATGAAAAAAGCGCTTGATTATGGTTTGAATATGAAGCATGACCGTGCAATGGCAACTTTGAATCTGGCTGCCGCAGCACTTTCTAAAGGAAGAAAGCAGGAAGGACAGAAACTTTTGGAAGAAGCAAAAAGATTAGACACGGCAGGAATGATGACCGAGCACATTAAAACAATGAAGGCTCAGCTGAAAATGCCAACGATGCAGAAACACGTTCACAATCCTCACATGAGACAGAGAGGGAAGTTTTAAGAACTTAATTTTAAATAAAATAGAAATGCATCTGAGAAATCACGTGCATTTTTTTGTTTTTACATTTCAGAATTGCTTTCATATCCATAAAATTTCGGGATCTGCCAGTGGTATTTTACGGCTAAAGTTCTAACGGCAACGATCATTAAAATCGTAAAGATCTGAATAAAAGTATAGGAAAGTGTGGTGAAATGAGTCAGCAGCAAAAAAGTAGAACCTCCAACGATACAGGCGCTTGCATAGATTTCTTTTCTGAAAATTAGTGGAATTCTGTTCAGTAAAATATCGCGGATAATTCCCCCAAAACAGCCGGTAATTGTTCCTAAACCGATACAAATCAGAGGATGAATGTCTAAATTTAAACCTTTCTGAACACCAATAATGGTAAATAATCCCAACCCAAAACTGTCAAATATAAAAAGGGTAACCTTAAAATTTTTCTCGATTGATTTAAAAACCATAGAAAAAATACTCGTCGCCAGAATCAGTCCGCACATTAAAAGATCGTGCATCCAGAAAACCGGAGTGTCCAGTAATAAATCTCTGACAGTTCCGCCACCAACCGAAGTTACGAAGGCAATAATCAAAACCCCAAACGGATCCAGCCGTTTCTGCATTGCAGCAAAACTTCCCGACATCGAAAAAGAGATCGTCCCGAGGATTTCTATGATAAAGTTTAGCTGCTCGTGCATCTTTTATGATTGATGTTTGATAAATGATGATTGATAAAATATTTGTCTTGAACATCACTGATCAATCATCACTAATCATTTATTTTTCTACTCTGACCGCTTCCGGAACCAACAATTCGTATTCGCCGCCGTGGTTGATGATTTCTCTAACGATGCTGCTGCTGATGAACGATTTTCCTGATGAGGTCAAGAGAAAAACCGTTTCCAGTTTTTTGTGAGCAAGCGTTCTGTTGGTATGGGCGATGGCTTTTTCGAATTCAAAATCGGCAGGGTTTCTGAGGCCTCTGAGGATGAACTGAGCATTTTTTTCGAAACAGTAATCGACGGTAAGGCCTTCAAAATGATCAACTTCCACGTTGGGAAATTCCGCAACAGAGTTTTGGATGAATTCCATTCTTTTTTCAAGAGGAAACATGTATTTCTTCTGAGAATTTTGTCCGATAGCGATAATGACTTTGTCGAAAAGTGCCGCAGCTCTTTCGATAATATCGTAGTGTCCTAAAGTTATTGGGTCAAAAGAGCCCGGAAAAACGGCAATTTTCATGCGTGAAAAGTTTTTGGTTTTAGGTTTCGAGTTTAAAGTTTTTTATAATGATAAACTCTCCCCATTGAACTATATTTTATTTAAATTAAAAAATGAATGTTAAAAGCAAAGTGCAAACTTCCATCTTCCAACATCCATCTTCCTACTTTTTTAAAGCTTTTTCCACTTCATTTCCACAAAGATCTTTGATGGAAATTCCATAAATTTTTGCCTGTTGTGGAAGAATACTTGCGGGAGAAAATCCAGGGTTGGTATTCATTTCCAGCATATACGGAATTCCATCCATCAGAATAAATTCACTTCTTGAAAAACCGCTCATTCCAAGAGAATTGTAAGCTCTTTTGGCTATTTCTTCCACCCTGATTCTTGTTTCGTCGTCAATTCTTGCGGGTGTAATTTCTTCAGAAGCACCTTCATATTTAGCTTCGTAATCGAAGAATTCGTTTTGAGGAACAATTTCTGTGATTCCTAAAACAATGGTTTCCCCTTTATAGTCAATCACTCCTACAGAAACTTCCATTCCGTCGAGGAAGCTTTCAATTAAAATTTCATCATCTTCTTTAAATGCAATTTCAGTCGCAGCTAAAAGTTCAGACTTTTCTTTTACTTTAGAAATTCCAAGAGACGAGCCGGATTGATTTGGTTTTACAAATACCGGAAGTTTTAGATTTTCAACAATTTCATCCACATTAATTTCTTCTCCTTTCCTTAAATACACGCTTTTCGCAGAAGGAATTCCATACTTTGAGAGTACAGCTAATGTATCTTTTTTATTAAACGTTAAAGCACTCTGATAAAAATCGCAACCCGTATATTTTTGTCCGATAGCATCCCAGTAAGCCTGCAGAATACCATTTTCGCCAGGCGTTCCGTGGATGATATTAAAGCAAACGTTGAATTTCAGAGTTTGTTCATCAGATAATTTTACTGTGAAATCACCTTTGTTGATGTCATGTTTATTTTCGTTTTCATCCAAAAAATACCATTCGTCTTTCAGAATGACAATTTTGTATACATTATAAAGATCTCTGTCTAAAGAATCAAAGATCAGCTGCCCGCTTTTAAGAGAAACTTTGTACTCATCGGAGTAACCTCCCATTACAACGGCTACATTTTTTTTGTTCATATCTAAAACTGTGTGTCTAACAGGGCAAATTTAATGATTTTAAAGAATGCTGAAGCCTAAATTGATAAATTTTAAGCAGCAAACCAAATGTATTAAATAAATCCTATTCTAAAATTATTATTTATATTTGCCGTTACAAACAAAGAGTTTATCAGTATGCTCAAATCACTTTTCAACTGGAGAGTTCTCCTGAATTTAATCCTTGCAGCCGGAGTTTTTGTAGGTTTAGTATACCTCACATTCCGCTGGCTGGAGATTCACACCCATCATGGTGATGAGATTCAGGTTCCCAATGTAGTAAATAAATCTGTACACGATGCCGTAAAAATTCTGGATGATTCCGGATTGGAATATGAGGTAGACAGTTTTAAATATGATCCCAAATACAGACCTTTTCAGGTACTGCAGATTTATCCTGCGCCGGGATCGCGTGTGAAAAACGGAAGATCGGTTACTTTAAAAGTTAACCCGAGAAGCTGGGCGCCGGTTTCGGTTCCGGATGTAATCAATAAATATTCGGGATTAGGCTTTCAGCGTCTGGATCAGGTAGGTCTGAAGGTAGGTGATACCATTTATGAACCGAGTATTCAGAAAGATGCGATTTTAAGAATTTTATTTAAAGGAAATACCATCAAACCGGGAACTAAAATTCCACGATTCTCAATAATTGATGTGGTAATCGGCAGTGGACCGATGAGAAATATTGGTATCCCGAATATGGTAGGTCTTACCGTGAAAGAAGCAAAAGCATTGATTGCAAGAAATCTCTTTGAAGTAGGAATTGTGGATTATGAAGATGGTGGAAGTGACGAAAATGACATTGTGTACTATCAGGATCCGGCTTCCGGCGATGTCCGGGATCAGGGAATGCAAATTGACCTCTGGGCGAGTAAAAAAACACCTGCCGAGCTGATGAATAAAATTAACGAACTGAACTCTATGTACAGAATGAAGATTGATACCACGCTGCCTCCGGTAAGATATGAAGAAGTTCCGAACTTCCCGGATCCGGTGCCTGTTGATCCTGTACCGGTAGCTCCGCCAAAAAAAGAAGTTCCGAAGAATGATCCACCAAAACAGAATGCAACGCCGGCAAAATCTTCTGCAGATAAGCCTAAAACGACAACAACCCCAACCAAGCCTGCAGATAAGCCAAAAGCAAAACAGGTTATCAATTAGATTAAAAGTTATACACATAATCAGGCTTCAACGGTAATTTGCGTTGGAGCCTTTTATATAGAAAAAAGATGATAGAAGACAGCGAAGATTTTTTAGACGGGGAAATTGAAGATTCCGGAGAGCAGAATCTGGATCTTGATGAAGAAAACAGAGGACTCTATGAGCACCTGAATATGACGGCAGACCCGAAACAGGAACCCTTAAGGATTGACAAGTATCTTCTGAGTTTCCGCCAGAATTCATCCAGAAATAAGATATCACAGACGTGCCGTGCAGGAAATGTGATTGTAAACGGTTTTCCCGTGAAGCAGAATTACCGAGTGAAGCCGGGTGACCAGATTTCTGTTCTGCTTGCTCATCCGCCGAGGCAGAATGTTATCATTCCACAGGATATCCCTCTCAATATAGTTTATGAAGACGAAGATCTAATTATCGTAGACAAAGAACCGGGCATGGTAGTACATCCGGGACATGGAAACTGGGATAAAACTTTAATCAATGCGTTGGCTTTTCATTTTGAAAAAAACGGATCAAAATCTGATCTGGACAGGGTAGGCCTTGTTCACAGAATTGATAAAGACACTTCAGGGCTTTTGGTGATTGCTAAAAACGAATTTGCCTTAAGCTATCTTGCCAGACAGTTCTTTGAGCGGAAAACAAAAAGATTATACTGGGCTTTTGTGTGGGGGAACGTGAAGGACGATGAAGGCACCATCAACGGCCATATCGGCCGCCACCCGAAGAACAGAATGCAGATGCACACCTATGTAGATGGAAGCCAGGGCAAGCATGCCGTTACCCACTATAAAGTTTTAGAAAGATTTAAATATATGACGTGGGTAGAATGCAAATTAGAAACAGGCAGGACACACCAGATCAGAGCCCACTTCAAGCATATAGGTCATACTCTGTTTAATGACGAAAGATATGAAGGTCATACGCCTCTCCGCGGAGTGAATCTTCCTAAGTATAAGCAGTTTATAAAAAATGTCTTCGAAGTATTACCAAGACATGCACTGCACGCACATACCCTCGGTTTTATACATCCCACTACCAAAAAGGAATTGTATTTTGAGAGTCCGATGCCATCAGATATGGCGGATGCTGTAAAAAAATGGAGAAATTATTCAGAAAACTAAAAATATATTGAGATTTTTTTTATATTTGTTGAATTGAAATCAAGATTTGTTATGAGAAAACTATATGCTATCGTATGTTTAGCTCTTTTGTCGAATGCATACAAAGCACAAGAATCACTACCATACTATCAACAATATCTTTTGGATGGTGAGTTCCTGTTCAACCCTGCTCAATACGGTAAAACGGACTATGTACAGCTTAACCTTAACTATCAGCAACAATTTTCAAAGTTCAGCGAATCCCCAAATGTTCAGTCAGTAGGGATCAACGCGAATATCTTTGATAGAGTAGGTGCCGGAATTTCTGTCTTCAGAGACAGCAACGGACCCATCTCCGCAGGTGGTATTACGGCTGGTGCGTCTTATTTTATCCCTTTAAGCAGTGAGGGAGAGAGAAAAGATCAGTTTTCATTCGGTACCAGTGTTAATTTTTATAACATGAATTTTGATTATACCAAAATTAATACTGAAGACGGTTACGATCCTTTGCTACAAGGTAATGAGAGTAATATTTTTATGGTATATGCCAACTTCGGTATGGCTGCAACCTACAAAGGTTTATTCGGAGGTGTATCTGTAAATGATATTGCACTAAGCAACGATGAAGCAATTGTAAACAACTACGAGCCTTCTCCAATTAAATTCTTCTTAAACTTAGGTTACGACTGGAATCTTGCTGATAATATCGCTTTAACACCATCAGTATTGGTAAATTTGAATACCAACTCTACAAGAATGATGGATGTGAACCTAATGGCAACGTTCTCAAACGACGTCAATGCGTTCTCAGTAGGAGCAAGTTACAGAACTGTACAGAACAGATTTGATAACCAGACTCTTCAGGTTGCACCAGTAGTAAAAGTAAGATTAAACAAACTGATGATTGGAGCTACTTACAACCTTGGACTTTCTGATATTCAGGAGTACGGTGGGAACAGCTTTATGATCGGTCTTGGTTATAACTTTGATAACTTTATTAATCATAGAGGATTTAGATACTAATATGATTTAATTTGAATAAATTTGAGCTCTGAAATTTTCAGAGCTTTTTTTATGATCTACATTCACATTCCTTTTTGCAAACAGAAATGCAGCTACTGCAATTTTCATTTTTCAACTTCATTAAATTTTAAAGATGAAATGATTTCGGCAATAAAAAATGAAATTTTTCTTCGTAAAGATGAACTTCAAAATAAAAAACTAAACTCACTTTACTTCGGTGGCGGCACACCTTCAATACTTTCTTCAGACGAAATCAAGGCTTTGATGGATGAGATTCTGAAATATTTCAGTTTTAATGCTGATATTGAAATAACTTTGGAAGCCAATCCGGATGATTTAGATAAAAATTTTTTGAAAGGAATTGCCACTTCTACCATCAACAGACTCTCCATTGGAACTCAGAGTTTTTTTGAGGAAGATTTAAAATTAATGAATCGCGCACACTCGGCTTCAGAAGCTGAAAGTTCGATAAAAAGAGCTCAGGATTTTGGGTTTGAAAATATCAGTATCGATTTAATTTACGGTTCGCCAACTTCCAATATGGAAATCTGGAAGGAAAATTTAAACAAAACCATCGCTCTCGAAGTTCCGCACATTTCTTCTTATGCTCTTACAGTGGAACCCAAAACAGCTTTGGAGAACTGGATTGCCAATGGAAAAGTAAAATCCCCAAAAGAAGCCGAACAAAACCGCGAGTTTTTCTACATGAAAGATTTTCTGAAAGATCATGGTTTTGATCATTATGAAATTTCAAACTTCGGTAAACCTTGTTTTCATTCAAAACACAATTCTGCCTACTGGAAATCCTGTGAGTATCTTGGTATCGGCCCTTCAGCACACTCGTACAACGGAAATGAGGTTAGAAGTTGGAATGTCGCCAACAATAAAAAGTATACAGACGAGATAAACTCGGGAATTCTGCCTAAAGAAACTGAAATTCTTTCTCAAAAAGATCAGTTCAATGAAATGATTATGATCGGCCTCAGAACAACTTGGGGTGTAGACCTATCCGTTTTAAAGGAAAAATTCAATGATGAAGTTCTGGAACATTTTCAATATGAATCTAAATTAAAATTAGAAGAAGGAACTTTAATCGTTGAAAACAATCATCTCAAAATTCCTGAAAAACATTGGTTTATGGCCGATGGAATTGCTGCGGATTTGTTTATAGTTTAGTTCTGATGTCCGAAGTCTGACGATGGAAGATTGTGCTTGTGAAAAACTTCAAGCATCCAGCATCCAGCATCCAACAATTTCCTTATTTTTGCACTAAATTTAATCAGTTTTGAAAACTAAAAAACACGATTATTCTCATCTTTCCGCGAAGCAGCCCATCGGTATTTTTGACAGTGGCGTTGGCGGACTGACGGTTGCCAAAGAAATCAAACGCCTTCTTCCCAACGAAGATCTGATTTATTACGGCGATACAAAACACCTTCCGTACGGGGAAAAATCAAAGGAAGCCATTGTAGGCTACTGCGAAAAAATAACGAATTTTCTGCTTGAGAAAAACTGTAAAGCTATCGTCATTGCATGTAATTCGGCAACGGCAAATGCGCTGAAGGAAGTTCTTGATCTGGTTGCTGATCATGTGCCTGTAATTGATGTGATTAATCCCGTGGCAGAAAAGGTTTCGTACGAAATTCATAACAACGTCGGTGTAATTGCGACCAAAGCAACCGTCAATTCAGGACTCTACAGAAAAAGCATCAAAAAACACAATAAATGGATCAAAGTAGACGAGTTGGCAACACCACTTTTGGTTCCTGCGATTGAAGAGGGTTTTAAGAATCATCCGATTACGCATTCCATCATTTACAATTATCTGAGCAATGCCAAGCTGAAAAATATCGAGACACTGATTTTAGGCTGCACGCATTATCCGCTTCTGATTGACGAGATCAAACAGTATTACGGAAACCGCGTAAGAGTAATAGATTCTCCAAATATTGTTGCGAGTCATCTGAAGATTATTTTAGATAAATACCATTTGCTGAACAACAACAATTCAAAACCCAATTATCATTTTTACCTTTCGGATCTTACCAAAAATTTTGAGAAAATATCTAAAAAATTCTTTGGAAAAACCATCGATCTTGAGCTGAAAGTATTATAAATCAAAAAGCTGTTTCAAATTCTGAAACAGCTTTATTTTTATCTTTCTAAAATGACTTTGTGGCTTTCGAGTCTGCGTTTTGGTGTGTGAATCGGCTGGTTGGTATCTGCCTCAGATTTTTCGCCAATTGCTACAGCAAAAAGACTTTGGTATTTTTCATTTTGCAGAATTTCGTCATATTCGGCAGATTTAATGCCTTCCATCGGAGTACAGTCGATTCCCATTTCGGCGCAGGCGGCAAGAAGAATTCCCAATGAAATGTATACCTGCTTTGCCATCCAGTTTTTAACGTATGCTTCGCCATTCGGCTCAACCATGTTTTTATAATAATTAACAGCCATTTCCGGAAGGTTTTCATTGATTTGAGTCTCAAAATCTTCAACAGATTTTAAAACCTGAAAAACAATAACCAACTTGCTTTCAATCACCTTAGAGGTGTTGTGAAAAGAAACTTCCGACAGCTGTTCTTTAACTTCCTTGTCCGTCACAAAAACAAAATTCCAGGGCTGACTGTTGATGGAGGACGGACTAAGTGTAAGGATTTCCTTTAATTCCTCAATTTGTTCAGCACTGATTTCTCCTTCAGCATTGTATTTTTTCACCGTGTACCGGTCTTTCATTTTTTGCAGAAAACTCATTTTGAATTGGTTTTAAAATTTTAATCAATATAAATTTACATTTTAAGTCTGACTTTAGAAAATTGACCAAAAAAAATCAGGAATTAATTTTCCTGATTGCTTATTTCTTCTTCAACTTCTGCAGTAGGTTCATAAAAACTGAAGCTTACATTTCCGTATTTTCTTGTAAACTTAAAATTCGGATGATCAAGCTTTAATCGGCTTTGATGTTCTACAATCAAAACTCCGTTAGGTTTCAGATATTTATTTTTTAAAACTAAAGATAGCAGCTCATGATACTTTTTTTCTTCAGTTTCAAAAGGTGCATCAGCAAAAACAATTTCATAAGACTTATTGTTTCTGAATTTCTTCAGCCAGTCGTAGACATCGCCTCGCTGTGTGCTGATTTGCAGACTCATATCCAATTCCGAAGCAGTTGAGTTGATGAACGATGTGTGCTTCGGATTCATTTCCACAGAAGTTACATCCTGACAGCCTCTCGAAGCAAATTCAAGACTGATGGAACCGATTCCTGCGAAAAGATCAAGAACGGAAATCGACTGCATGTCGTAAGTATTTTCCAAAATACTGAAGAGTGCCTCCTTGGCAAAATCTGTTGTAGGTCTTACATCAAAATGTCTGGGAGCGGCTATTTTTTTTGCTTTCCACTTACCGGAAATTATTCTGTACATAAATGTGGGGTGTTAGATGTTAGGTGTTGGATGATCGATGATTTAATTAAAACGATACTACTGAAAATCCAAAACATTGCGTGCTTTTGCAAGTGAAACGGCTTGGTGAAATTTAAAACAGTTGATAATATAATTACTTTGTGAGCTTCGTGTTCAAAAATAATTTCAAGACATCATCCAGCCTAATTCAAAATAAAATTCTTACTTGGAAGATTATCAAAAACAATCTTCAGATTCTTCACAAACTTCTGAAGTTCCGAAATAAAAGTCTCATTTTCTGTCGTCTCTCCGTAAGCGAAAAATTTGGTTTCATTAATTCCAAAACCGATTTTGCTTAAAGTAAACATCACAAAATAAAGAAAATCAACTTCAGAATTAACGTCTAAATTATTATAAAGAATCACCTTTTTATCATCAATCGCAAAAAACTCACACTGATTGTGATACAGATTAATGTGAATCTCTTTATTGTTTTTAAAACTGATAGTATTTAAAAACTTTTCACCTGAAAAATTAAAGAAAACCGGAATTGACAAAGCCTTGATTTTCTGATAATATTCTTTTGGAAAAGTATAGTAAAACTGCACATTAAACTTGCGGTTTACAGACAGCATCAATTCTTCATTTTCCTTATTTACAGGTGTGTTGAAGGCTATCAGGTCAAAACCCGATTCGTGATCAGAAAAACCTTCCGGCATGAGTGTAAAGCTGTTTAAAGCAGAAACCACGTGCACTTCTTCGAATCTCTGTTTGAGTAAAACCTCATCAAGTGCGTCAAGTAAAAAGTTTTCCGGCGGTTCTTCGTCAGAGAAATAAGATTTTTCTTCTACAATGCTTTTATTTTTAGCAATCTGGTAGATCAGTCCATCTTTTGTGAAAAGTAAATGTAGTACGTTCATAAGTCAATTCCTGCAAATTTAGTGAAAATCTACCATTACCGCACCCGATTGATGATGAAGTATTTCTTTGTTGTAAAAATCAAGATTGGTTTGGCTTTCAAGCACATCCAAAACCATTCTCTGTAAAGTTCCGTCGCCGATTCCGTGTACGATTTCAAGTCTTTTAAGATGATTTTTTCTACAAAAATTGATTGTCTGAATCAGCTTTTCTTTTTGAAGAAACAACCGCTCAAAACTATTGTAGTCATTAGGATTTTTAACTAAATTTTCAAAATGAAGATCCAGAATCATCGGATTTTTATCGTGTTTTTTGGAAACTGTTTTTTTTGGTTCAGCCTTCTTTACGATTTTAATATTTTCATAGATTTCAGCATTTTTCGGAACCAGTTTTTCTTTCGGGTATTGGTAAGTAAAACCATATTCGTCTTTAAAAACCACCGTATTTCCATTGACCGAAGTGACAACTCCACCCAAATCTTCATCCAAAACTGAAACTTTTTCTCCTATTTTCATTGTATTGCGAGTGAAACGAAGCCATCCGTTTCTTTATTTTTTTATTTTTTTTCAGGAGCCGGGAACCTGCTTTCCGCTCATACTCCTCACGCCACCGCTTTTGCCATCGCCAGTTGCGGGGTGACCGCTGCAATCAGGGCTAGTTACAACAATTTCCCCAAAACCCGTTAGGTTTACTCCCGAACTCCGAACTCCGAACTCCGAACTCCGAATCCCGAATCCCGAATCCCGAATCTCAAATCTTCGCTCCCAATTCTATCACTTCCAAATCCTTTATTTCTTCGCCATCTATTACAAACCGCATCATCGTTCTCATTTTATGCCAACCCTGTTTTCCGCAAGCTCCGGGATTCAGATGCAGAAGATTGTTTTTTTGATCAAACATCGCTTTCAGAATATGAGAATGCCCTGAAATAAACAGTTTCGGAGCTTTTTCAGAAATTTCTTTATTCGCCAACGGTGTGTATTTTCCGGGATAACCACCAATGTGAATCATCAAAACTTCCACATTTTCACAAAAAAAACGATTCACTTCAGGGAATTCTGAACGGATTTTTGCTCCGTCAATATTTCCCCAAACGCCTTTCAATTGTTTTATTTTTTCAAGCTTTTCAATGATTTCAAAACTCCCGAAATCTCCACAATGCCAGATTTCATCAGCCTGCGAAGCATATTCTAAAATTCTGTCATCAATATAGGAATGAGAATCGGATAGGAGAAGGATTTTGGTCATTGAGTTTTCATTTACCACAAAAGTCACAGAAGATTTTATTTTGCGAAAGCATTTTAAAGTTCAAAAAAGCCTGAGCTTTATTTTTTTTATAAAATTATATAAAGCAAAGCTTCAAAAATACTGTTCAATAATCGGTCTGGATTTTTGCAGATATTAAATCAGCCACAAATTTACTCAATAATCCCGAAATGTTTAAATTTGGTGAAATTTAAAACTTATGAATTCGCCATATTTGATTATATCTGTAATAAGCAAAATTAGATTCTGGCGATTCCATATGACCTTCAAAAAAATAAATATTTACATATGAAAAAGAAACTTTCTTTTTTCCTTTTTCTGTTGACGGTAGGCATTGCGAATGCCCAGGTTGAAGAAAAAAAACTTGATGAATTGATTCAGAATACTTTAAAAACATTCGACGTTCCGGGAATGTCTGTCGGAGTGATCAAAGATGGAAAAGTTATTTATTCCAAAGGTTTTGGTGTCCGTTCATTGACCTCAAAACAGCCGATGGATGACAATACTTTGGTGGGAATTGCTTCCAACTCGAAAGGATTTACGTGCACGGCTCTCGCAATTTTAGCAGATGAAGGAAAATTGGATTGGGACGATAAAGTTTCAAAATATATCCCTGAATTTCAGATGTATGATTCTTATGTTTCTCAAAATGTAACCATCAAAGATCTGGTAACGCACAGAGCCGGCTTGGGTCTCGGACAGGGAGATTTGATGTTCTTTCCCGAAGGCGGAAATTTAAGCGTAAAAGATATTGTACATAACGTAAGATATTTAAAGCCTGAAAATCCTTTCAGGACTACTTTGGATTACAATAATGTGATGTTCATTGTTGCCGGAGAAGTAATTACAAGAATTTCGGGACTGAGCTGGGCAGAATTTATTGAGCAGAAAATTCTGAAACCTGTGGGCATGACTTCAAGTTTCGGAAGCTACAACAGAGCAAAAGCCGTTGCCAATAAAATCGATGCTCACGCTCCCGTTGACGGAAAAGCCATCGCTGTGCCACACGACTGGAACGAAACTGCCAACGCAGCCGGCGGAATTATGAGCAACATCAAAGACATGACGACGTGGGCAGAATGTCTGATGAATAATTTCACCACCAAAGACGGTAAAAAACTGGTTTCAGATAAAAACATCATGCAGCTTTGGAATCTTCAGATCTCCAGTGGCGCGGCTTTGAAAAATCCTTACGACACAGGTTTCTACGGCTATGGACTGGGATGGTTTTTAAGTGATGTAAAAGGTCACAAACAGGTTCAGCACACAGGTGGATTAATCGGAACGGTGACTCAGTTTACTTTGATTCCGGATATGAAACTGGGAATTGTGGTGTTGACGAATCAGCAGTCAGGTGCAGCTTTCAATACTATAACCAACACGGTAAAAGATTCTTACCTTGGTGTAGCCGACAGAAACTGGCTGAAAACCTACGGCGACAGAATGAAAAAAATGGAAGAATCTTTTGATAAGCAGAAAAAAGAGGCGTTTGCAAAATCAGAAGCATTTAAAAAAGACAAAAACCTTCAGCCAAAAGCGGAACAGTTCACAGGAACTTACAATGACATTTGGTTTGGAGATGTGAATATTACTAAAGAAGGTAATACTTACAGACTGAACTGCAAAAATTCACCAAGACTGAAGGGCGAGTTACTTCCGTATTCCAACAATACTTTTATCGTTAAGTGGGATGACAGAAGTTATGACGCAGATGCATTTATTATTTTCAGTTACGACGAAAGCGGAAAAGCAGAATCTGCGAAAATGAAGGCAATTTCAGACATCACAGATTTTAGTTTTGACTTTGATGATCTGGATTTGAAGAGGAAATAAATCTTTTAAATTAAAAATATTCTAAAGCGTGTCATTTTAAAAGTTGATGCGCTTTTTTTGTAGATGTCTGACAAAAATTCTGTTTTACTAAAATCAGGAATGTTAATCTTTTCAAAGATTTCTTTTTGACTTAAAACGATGGTGTTTGTATTCTCATAGATTTGTTCTAATTAAAACAAGAGTGTTTGTTCTTTCACAGAGTTCTGTTTAATTAAATCATAGCTATTTGTCCTTTCACAGAATTTTTGAATAAAATTGTTATTTCTTCATATCTGATTAATGTTGCGTGAAGTTTTTATCAATAGGGGTGGGCTTCAGCCCGCCTGATTTGTTAGCGCTGTGAATTGGCTTTAGCCGAAATTTAAATTTACGCGTGTAACCACCCCGTCAAAAAATCGAAGATTTTTCGCCACCAGTGCCTCATTATTTTATTTTTGCTTCGGAGAATCTCGCGCCTCGATTTCCAAAGGAGGGGAATTAAAAATACCCGTCAAAATAGAAAGGCATTTTGGTTTCAGAATATAGATTTTTACATTTTAATCTGTTTAGGTTCATAAAAGAAAAGCAGCTTTTTTCTGGCTCCCTCGAACTGCGACCAGGAATCACATTCAATCTGAAATCCGGCAACGCCACAGGTAGGGAAATGATAAATATCCTCGGAAATAGAATTTGCAAAATTGGAAATCCCGTTGTTGTGCGAGAAAACGGCAACAGAATTCAGAGAATCATCCAAAGTATAAATAGCAGATTCGAAATTTCTTTCTTTTGGATTATAAAGATTCTGATCAGTTCCTATTGTCAGCTGATAAGTTTGATTGAATATCTCGCAGGTATTCAAAGCCCTTACTGCAGGACTTGAAAGAAGGTAATCAATGTTGATATTGTTGTTTTTCAGGTATTGGGACATCTTCACGGCGTCTTCTAAACCTTTGGTGGCGAGCGGTCTGTCGAAATCTTCTGTTTCTTCCGGCCAGTCGCTTTTTGCGTGCCGTACTAAGATGAGTTGCTTCATAATGAGAGGTTTGGAAAATTAAATTTATAAAAAAAATCACGGAAAATATCAATATTCATAAAAAAAACTGTGTTTAGAATAAAATGAGTAAAATTTCTTAAATTTGCAGTCTTATGAAACAGGCCTTTTCAAAATCAGAAGATGAGTGTATAAAGGATGACCGGGGATTCATAAGAAACAAATACATCTGCACATGAAACAAATCCTGGCTGTTGACTATGGAAAAGCGAGATGTGGTATTGCTGCCACAGACGATATGCAGATTATTGCAAGCGGTCTGGATACCGTACCTACAGCTTCACTGATGGAATTTTTTAAAAAATATTTCTCAGAGAACAAAGTAGAAGCGATTGTTGTGGGTTTGCCCACAGATTTAAAGGGAAATATTTCTGAGATAGAAACCCATATTCTGGTTTTTATTGAAAAGTTTAAAAAAGAATTTCCGGAGGTGGAAGTTTACCGTTTAGACGAAAGATTCACTTCAAAAATGGCTTCGTTTTTCATTTCCCAAAGTGGAAAAAATAAAAAGCAGCGGGAGCAGAAAGGATTGATAGACAAAGTAAGTGCAACGATCATATTGCAGAATTTTTTAGAACAAAAAAGAAGATGATTTTACCCATAAGAGCATTCGGAGATCCGGTTTTGAGGAAGGTAGCGAAGGATATAGACAAAGATTATCCGGGGCTGCAGGAGTTGATTGATAACATGTTTGAAACCATGTACAGTGCCAACGGAATCGGTCTCGCAGCGCCACAGATCGGTCTGGATATCAGGCTTTTCATGGTGGATGTTTCGCCTTTGGCCGATGATGAAGATTATGAAGATATTGCTCACGAGCTGAAAGATTTTAAAAAAGTTTTCATCAATGCCACTATTCTTGAAGAATCTGGTGAAGAATGGAAATTTAATGAAGGATGTCTTTCGATTCCGGACGTGCGGGAAGATGTGAAGAGAAGAAGCAATATTCTGATTGAATATTATGACGAAAATTTCGTTAAACATACAGAAACTTTTTCCGATATTAGAGCCCGCGTAATTCAGCATGAGTATGACCACATTGAAGGGATACTTTTCACTGATCATTTAAGCGCTTTAAAGAAAAAACTGGTGAAGGGGAAACTGGTGAAAATTTCTCAGGGCGAGGTGGGAATCAGCTATAAAATGAGGTTTCCTAAGTAAATTGTAAGAGTAAAAAAAGAAAATAAATAGCTAAAGGTGGTTTTGTACTGCCACAAAAAACAAGATTATGCAGTTAGAAAAAATAATTTCGATTTCCGGTAAACCGGGACTTTTCAAATTGGTTTCTCAGCTTAGAAACGGTTTTATTATTGAGGATGTTTCAAACAAAAAGAAAGTGAGCATCGGAAATTCAAGTCAGGTAAGTCTTTTAGACAATATAGCAATGTTTACCTTTGATAAAGAAGTTCCTCTTTTTGAAGTGTTTGAGAATATCGCAAAAAACTACGATTATAAAGAAACCATTTCTCACAAATCTTCAGAAGCAGAATTGAAAGAATTCATGAATGCGTCTCTTCCCAATTACGATACAGAAAGAGTGTACGTCTCTGATATTAAAAAATTGGCGCAGTGGTACAATACACTTCACAAGGCAGGATACATCACGCCGGAAAGCTTCGTAAAAGCAGAACCTGAAACTGTAGAAGGCGAAGCAGCTGCTGAAGAAATCAACGTTGAAAAAGAAGCTCCCAAGAAAGCTCCAAAAGCAGAAAAACCGGCTACACCAAAAGTAAAGGCGAGCACCGGAGCTAAAGCAGCTACAAAGAGCACACACAGAAAAATGGGATAATTTTTTATCTGAATTGATACAGAACCTCGTCAGCAATGATGAGGTTTTTTTGTCATTGCAGGCAAAGCGCAACAAGCATTTGAGGCTATTTTGTACAGGTTCAACAGATTGCTTCGCTGTCCCTGATGGCAACGACAGCCAGTTTTTACAATCGGTTTTACTAAATTTGCCTTAACCTTAACCTCAAAAAAATGAATACCAGACAGGAAAAATTAGAAGCTTTCGGAAGACTTTTAGATATAATGGATGACCTTCGTGAAAAATGTCCATGGGATCAGAAACAGACGCTTCAGACCCTTCGTCATCTGACTTTGGAAGAAACTTATGAGCTTTCTGATGCGCTTTTGCAGGATGATTTAACGGAAATAAAAAAAGAACTCGGCGATGTTTTGCTGCATTTGGTTTTTTATGCTAAAATTGGTTCGGAAAAAGGAAGTTTTGACATTGCTGATGTTATCAATTCTTTAAATGAAAAGCTGATATTCCGTCATCCTCATATTTACGGCGATACCGAAGTGAAAGACGAGGAAGAAGTGAAACAAAACTGGGAAAAATTAAAATTAAAAGAAGGCAACAAATCTATTTTGGGTGGTGTTCCGAAAGGTCTGCCTAGTTTGGTTAAAGCTTACAGAATTCAGGACAAAGTAAAAGGAATTGGTTTTGAATTTCACAATGCCGAGGATGCGTGGAAGAAAGTGGATGAGGAAATTAAGGAATTTCATGAAGAAACCGATTTATATAAAAAAGAACTGGAATTGGGCGATGTGTTTTTCTCGATGATCAACTATGCCAGAATTTCAGGCTTAAATCCTGATTCCGCTTTAGAAAGAACCAATATAAAATTCATATCAAGATTCCAGAAAATGGAAGAGCTTGCAGCTGAGGCAGGTTTAAAATTAGCTGATATGAATTTGGAAGAAATGGATGAGCTTTGGGAGAAAGCGAAAAAACTGATGTAAGTATTTTCAACCTTTCTTTCAGCAAAATGAGCTGAAAGGCGTTGCGATTATCAGTTCCGTTTTTTTCTCTCATAAATCTATATGCAGGAATAAATTTTATTTTAGATATGATAAATTTTTTCAGAACTTAGTGAATATTTTATATATGAAAGGTATTTTCTATGATATTATTCTAAATTGCTGTTAATACGTTGTAATTAATTAATGTTAATGTAATTTACAATGCAGTTTTTGCATTGATAAAAAGTATATTTTTGCAGCAAATTAAGGTTAATTTTTATGAAAAGAAATTTATTTATTCCAAAAACAGCTCTGGCGTTTTTGATGGCACTCTTCTCTGTGTGGGGATGGGGGCAGACGACGATATTCTCAGAGAATATGGGAACCACTCTTACGGGAAATCCTTCGCCATCGAGCTACACGGGATTTCAAAATTATGGAAACTATGTTTTCTCAGGCACTGGAGATCTGAGAAATACCTCAGCTTCATCAGGTTACACGGGGGCATCTGGGTCAAATCATGTGATGCTTAATAGTAGCGGTGAAACTTTAATTATTGGAGGCTTTAATGTGTCTTCTTATATTAATTTAGTTCTTTCTTTCGGTGTTAGAAAGGGAACTAATTCAGAGAATGGTTCTGGATTAGTAGTTGAATATACAACAAATGGTTCATCATATGTTGCTATATCTAAGGACGCATTACCAACAGGAGAAAACGGCTGGTATTTAAGAAGTTCAACATCATCTATCCCAACTACTGCAACTGCAATTAGATTTCGTAGTACGAACACTACAGAATGGAGAATTGATGATGTGAAGTTAATCGGAACTTTGGCCAGTGGTACAGCGGCTCCTGTTGTAACTCCAGATAATTTTAGTGGAACCGTAGGAAGTTTTTTTACTCAACAACTGCAGGCAAGTCAATTTCCCAGTTCGTACACATTGACAGGAAGTTTACCAACAGGTTTAACATTTGATAACACGTCGGGAATTATTTCGGGAACTCCAACAGTGGCAGGATCTGCTACTGTAACTGTAACTGCTACTAATAATATTGGAACTTCTAATCCTGCAACATTTAATTTAACAATTGCAAAAGGGAATCAAGTTCAGGCATATAGCGATATTAATGCTGTTATCAATGATCCTGCTGTCACTCTTCCCGCAGTCACTTCTTCCGGGTTGGCAATTAATTACAGTAGTTCAAACAACGCAGTAGCTTCAGTTTCAGGCAATGTTTTAACATTTGGATCCGTAGGTACCGCAACAATTACTGCAAACAATTCAGGAGATAGTAATTATAATCCTTTCAGTAGTTCATTTACAGTATCTGTTACTGCTACCCCAATCCTGCCATGGGAAGATTTTGAAAATGGAACGAAAACCGGCTATACATTGGGTAATGTCACATCAACGGCAGGAAGCTGGACAATGAATGATGCATTACTTGGAAATGCAGCAGGAGACAAAAAAAATGGTTCAAAATCTGCCAGAATTCAAAATACGGGCTACATTCAAACTAATTTTGATATAACAACTGGTGTTGGAAAAGTGAAGGTTAACTATGCAAAATACGGGACAGATGTAAATACAACTTGGGTGTTAAAAGCATCGACAGACGGAGGTTTGACGTGGAATGCCTACACGAGTTCTGTAGTAAATGCAACTGCGACAACATTGACTCCCATAGAATTCACTTTAAATATCCCAGGTAATGTTAGATTAAGAATTGAGAAAACATCAGGTTCTGAAAGAATGAATGTTGATGATATCTACGTAACTTCTTATAGCGTTCCAGTTGTAACAACTACAACATGGAACGGTTCATCGTGGTCAAATAATGCTCCATCAAATTCTGTGGATGTTGTACTGACAGGTAATTATACAACTTCAGCAACAACTCCTCCTTTCACAGCCAAAAACATCACCATCCAAAACGGTGGAACTTTAGAGATTACTGATGGTAATACAATCACTGCTGCAGATGTTACAGTAGAAAACGGGGGTAATCTTATCCAGAGAGGTACAGGTGCGTCAGGCGGAATTTTAAGTTATTCAGGAACATTTAAAGTAAATAAAAACTACACAAGTGCTGCTGGTAAATATGCATTCTGGTCTTCACCGGTACAGAATCAAAATATGTTTAATGCATTTGCCACACAGCCAACAGATGTTACTACATACAATACAGCCACAAATTACTATGATGCTGTAACCACTTTTACTAACAACTCCGGTAAAGGATACTCTGTTCAAATGCCGGCAGGTACGGCTGCTTCATTTGTAGGAACTCCTAACAACGGTACAGTAAACGTAGCTCTTTCAAATGCAAGTTTTGGATTTAACTTAGTGGGAAATCCTTATCCTTCAAACGTAAGTCTTACTGCGCTTTTTACTGCCAATAATGGTAATATTGATCCAACGCTTTATTTCTGGGACAATACAAGTGCACCCGTAGCAAACCAGTCCGGACAGACTTCTTCTAACTACGGATATGCAACTTTTAATGCAAATGGTTCAGGAACCTGGGCTCCAGCGCAAACTGTAACAAACGGAACAGGAAACTATATAGATTTAACCAATGCACCTGCGCAGGTAAATCCCGGCCAAGGATTTATTGTAAAATCTTTGAATGGAAATGACCTTGTTTTTAACAATGGTATGAGAAATTCTACTGCCGGAACTTTCGTAAATAAAAATATGAACAGTAGTGCAGAAGGCAAATTCTGGTTAAAACTTACAACTCCGTTTTCCGCAGGTAATACTTTAGCGATTACTTACGGTGAAGGAGCCTCAAATGCTTTAGACGGATTTGATTCGAAAGCTTTAGCTTTGGGTTCAGATGCATTTTACAGCAAAGTTTCAGATAATAAACTGGCCATTCAGGGTCGTGCAGATTTTGTAAATACTGATGTAGTGCCTTTGGGTAGCAAACATTTTACAAGCGGTCTTCACATCATTTCTTTAGTGAATAAAACAGGAATTTTCAATAACGGACAGGCAATCTATCTTCATGATAAAGTGTTGGGAACTTACACCAACCTTCAGAACACTTCTTATAATTTCACGGTAAATGCAGGTGAGATTGCAGACAGATTTGAAGTAGTGTATTTATTAGGAACACTTTCTACATCAGAAGCTCAAAAAGGTTCATTTGAAATCTACAGAGATGGCAATGATTTCTATGCGAGAAACAACAAAAATATCGACAGCGTTGAAGTATTTGATGCTTCAGGAAGAAAAATTCAGGAAATGAATCCAGCTTCTCAGTTGGTAAGAATTCCATTAGATTCTAAAGGTTTCTATATTATCAAAGCGAAATCAGAAGGTAAAGAATACTCTAAAAAAATAACTTACTAAGATCATGAAAAAAATATTTATAATAAGTTCAGTTTTTTTATCAGGTTTAGCATTTTCGCAGAGTGATAACAGATATGTCTATGAAGAACAGGAAGATAACTCAACAGAAAAAGCAGAGGGAGATTTTCCTTCAGCTCCAGGGGCTCCTATCGATGATTATATTCCGGTTTTAGTATTGGCTGCCGTTGGTATTGCTGCTTACTACGGAAGAAAAAAGAGAGTTACAGAATAATTCTTTAAATTAAAATATCCCAAAGCCTTCAAAGTTTTCTTTGAAGGCTTTTTTTGTCACCGCAAAGGAAGCAAGGCAGTCTGTTGAAATAAAATACCTAACTTTATTGAATTAAATTTACACTCATGAAATTCACTTATATTTTCGCTATACTTTTATTGAGCTGCAATCCCAAAACACAGGAAAATGTGCAGCCTCAGGAATTGAAAACAGAATTTTCACTTCCAAAGAAACTCAAAGAAGTTTCAGGAATTGCACTTTCTCAAGACCAGAAAACCATTTGGGCAATTGAAGACGCAGGTAATAAAAATGTGGTCTACGGTTTAGATTTAAAAGGTAATCTTATCACAGATGTTTTGGTTGAAAATGCCGACAACAACGACTGGGAAGACATTACAAAAGATAAAACAGGAAATATCTACATCGGTGATTTCGGGAATAATGAAAACGACAGACAGAATCTTTCCATTATTAAGTTAGATTTAAAAGACAGTTCACAAAAATCTACACAAGTAATTCAGACTACGAAATTTCATTACGAAGGACAGACTGAATTTCCGCCAAAAAAATCTAATTTACTGTACGATTGTGAAGCTTTTGTAGAAAAAGACAGCAGTTTTTATCTTTTTACAAAAAACCGAAGCAAAGGATTTGACGGAACTTTTTTAGTTTTCCAAATTCCCAATAAAGAAGGTGATTTTGAAGCAAAATTGATTGGAAAATTAAAACTTGAAGGCGGTTATAACGATGCTGCGATTACTTCTGCTTCTATTAATTCGAAAAACCAAATTGTTCTTTTGACACACAAAAATATTCACGTTCTTTCCGGATTTACACCTGATAATTTTAACTCAGCTAAAATTGAGAAAATATCTTTAAACCACAATTCACAAAAAGAAGCGGTCGTTTTCCTTGATGATAAAACCCTGCTGATTGCCGATGAAAAGGATAAAAATGAAGGTGGAAATGTGTATAGGTTTGAATTAAAGTGATTTCATAAAAAACAAACCTTCAAGGTTTCAAAAACCTTGAAGGTTTAAAATTATACTTCCAAAAATTTCAAAAAGCTCAATAACCTAAAAACTCATTCCTACGCCACCGGAAATTCTTCCGCCATCTGAGCCGACGAAGTAATCTACCCTGGCAGAAATCATATCCAGAATTCCAAGCCAGAAACCGGCGCCGACACCTTGATGCCATTTATCTGAAATTTCATTGTCCATCCATACTCTTCCCAAATCGTATCCCACTAAAATTCCCATATTGGCAGGAACGATGCTGTTTTTCACACGGCCAAAATCCCAGCGGACTTCTGCACTGTTGACGAAGTAGGATTTCCCTGAGAATCTCTCATTTCTGTAAGCACGCAATCCGTTTCTTCCACCGATGCTTGCCGCCTGATAAAATTCAAAATTATTATTGTTGATAATCATGGCGTTGGCAGAATTGGCAAACACGAACTTTCCTTTCTTATCTATTTTTCTGAATAAATTTAAAGTTCCCTGATAAGCCACAAAATTCTGGTCAAAGTTCGAAAGATTTGTTTTCCAGCCGGCGTTTAAAATTAATTCCATACCCAAAGTTGGGAAGGAGTTGCTGTCTGAGTTTTTAAAACTAAAAGTATAGTTGGCACCTCCAAACTGCTGTCCGCCAAAAACTTCAGGATTGATATCTGGTGAAACAGCAACTATTCTGTCATCATTTCTCTGCACTTCAGAATGCTCAAAATTCAGCTGGAACTGATGTTTTATATTCAGCCAGCTCGTTTTAGAGAGCGAAGGAGCAATTCTGATCTGCGAAATCCGAACGCGGTTAAAGTTTCTGTCATCTTCATCAGCATTATTTACACTTTCATTGCCCAGTCCAAAGAATGTTCTGGCAAAATGTGGCGTTGTGTAAGAGGCATCTACATTGGCATCCCAGCTTCCGACAGCTTTTTTAAATATACCTTTATATCCTAAATTAAAACCACCCGTTGCAGTGTATAAATTGGCACTGAAAGAATGCTTTTGAGTAAACGGATCACGAATAAAATTGTTGACGGTATAATTAGCCACAAAACCCAGAATCACTCCGTCATCAGGATTGAAATTGGCATTAGGGTAGCCTGCAAAAAAGCTGTATTTGGGGTGTTTCCAGTTGTAGGTATTGATATCATAGTCATTGCTCAGGCGTTTTGAAGTGCCTTTGGTTTCATAGGTATTTTTTTGGGATTTAAAATCATAAATTTTCACCTTACTTCCGTTGGAAACTCTGTATATATCGTGGTTGTAGCCACCAATCAGGCGGATGTTTATTTTAGATTTTCCATCGCCGTTCACTTCATAAATATCATCATCTTCCAATCCGTAAACCCAGATTTCTTTGGTTAAAGTGTCGTTGTAGGTTTTTTCGAAAACCAGTTTTTCTTTCTGACTTTTGTCGTCGAGTTCGTATTGTTTTACAGTCACCAAACCGTCAGTGTCCTTTGTAATTATAAATTTATCTTTGTTGACGGTACCTGCGACAGGAACTTTTTCAATTAAATTAAAATAATAATTTGTCGCATATTTTCCAAGATCTTGTTTTCTTACTTTCAATTTTCTCTGAATATTGGCAATCGTTTCATCCTGAACTTCTTTCGGAAGGTTTTTGAAAGCTTCATCAATATCTTTGTCTGAAATGTTTTGCTGAATAAATTCTGCCTGCTCATTCCACTGTTGTTCGCTGGCGGCTTTCAGAATTATTAAATCCAACGGGTACGGTTCCATATTCATCCACTTCACATTTTTGATTTCATCTTTAAAAGATTTCATGTGACGAATCATCGGGATATTCATAATCACTTTAAAAGCTGTCCCGTCATAATTGCTGAACGCCTGATCGTGATCTCTCGGAATAGGTTTGTAGAAAACATTTTTTCCGTTTTTATATTCTGCCCATTTCCATTGGTCTTCGTGCCTGTCCCAGTCGCCGATGAGCATGTCAAAAAGCCTCGCACGGATATACAAATCCTGATCAACAGTATAACTGCTGTTTTTCTGAAGGTTTTTAATTAAATCAGCTGTCGAGATAATATCTGTAGCGTTTTCCAGTGAAGCCAGTGTTTTTGGATCAGAAGAAAAGCGCTCTTCAATCATATACATTTCGTCACCATAATTTTGGTTAAACTGACCGAGTTGCTTTTGTTTCGGAATGTAATACAACTTCGGATTACTGTGAAAAAGATCGATTTTATCAGCAAGACTGTTGACTGAAAACGCGGTAAAAGGATGACTTGTGGTATAAAAATCCATCAGAAATCTTTCAGGAAAAGTATTAGAGAGTTCAGAACCGAAACTGTTTTTCTTAAAACCCTGATTGTTCAAAAAACGGATGGCATTTTTCTTCACGCCACGCATCACAAATTCCTGTCCGTCTTTAGATTGAAGTCGCAAACTGTTCGACTGATTTCCGCCACCTTCACGAAAAGGTGTGTAGCCGCCGTTCAAAGTCGATAAATCGGCAACCTCATTGGTAATCGGTGTTGCATAATATCTTCTGTAATGATTTCCCCAAAGCCAGCTGTAAAATTTCCCACGCTTCGTCATTTTTTCAGTGTAAACTGTACTTGTAAAAGTTGATGGTAAATCTGAAGGATAATTATTGACAAATTCTTTCGGTGTTTCTTTCACCTGAATATTCGAAAGGCTTTTCAGTTCATTATTTTTAGTTGAAAAATACTGTACATCAGCACTTTGGTCTTTTCTTAAATTTAAAACAGCAAAACCGCTACCGCCAAAAGAAAAATCGTTTTTTGAAGCGATCGTAACGGGATCTGTTTTTGAGCCTGCTCCACTGATGATCTGTCTCAGATTTTTATCTGAATGGTATTGAAGATTGTGATCGTGTCCTGAAACAAAAATCACATTTTCTTTGTCCTGAACAATGTTTTTAATTCTACCTGCAAATTCTGCGTAATGATTGTTGCTGAGGTCTTCCATACTCGCTCCCGACGAACTTCGTAAAGTATTAATCAAAGTGGCAACGCCCGGAACCGGAAGTTTTCCCTGAAATGAAGAAAGATGCGATTTTGCAGAATTGAATCCGGCATGAACTCCCGAACTGATAATCGGATGATGCACCGCAACGATAATTCTTTTATCCTGATTTTTGACGATTAAATCTTTAAATTCTTTATAAAAATCTTCCTTTGTTTTGATGTCACAGCCTTTATTGATGCCGGGATATTTGTCCCAGTCGATCAGTGCCCATTCAGAATCGATGATGATCAGTTTAATGTCTTTGGTTAAATTAACATCATCAATCGGGCATGAATTTTTTGGTAAAAATGATTTTTTGTCATTGAGATAGTTTTTTACGAAATCTTCCTGAGCCTTCAAGCCTTCCAAACCGTGGTACCAATCGTGATTTCCGGGAATAACGAGTGTTTTCCCTTTAAAATTTTTGGTTACAGCCAATTGATTTTCCATTTTCACTCTGGCAGAATCATATTCTTTACTGCCTTCTTTCGGCATTCCGAGAGGGTAGATGTTGTCTCCCAAAAAGATCACCATCGAATTTTTATCTGCGGAATCGAGTTTGTTTTTAAGCAGATTTAAAGTGTTCTGAGCCTGCTTTTCATTGGCGTTTCCGGCATCACCGATGAGGAAAAGTTTAAAATCATTCTCAGTTTTGGTCTGTGAAACAGGGATTTCCTGCAAATCTTTTCCTTTCTGAACTTTGTAGGTGGCACAGGAATAGAGAAGTACAGAAGATATAATTAAGCCGGAAAGTGTACGGCTGTTTTTGCGAAATTTAATACAAGATAAATTCATACATTTACATTAAGAAAAATCTGCAATGAATATTTTAGATAAGGCTAAAAATCACGTAGAAAGCTTATTCAAAGATAAGTTATCTTCGGTTTACTTTTACCATAATTTTATTCACACCTCTTTTGCTGTTCAGAAAGCGGAAGAGATCATTAAACACAGCCAAATTTCAGAAGTTGAGAGGGAGAAAATAATTCTTGCTTTGTGGTTTCACGATGTTGGTTTTACTGATTGCAATGCAGAAGGACACGAGGCAAAAGGAGCTGTTTTAATGAGAGATTTTCTCAGAAAAGATAATTTCTCTGATGAGTACATTGATGAAGTGGAAAAGCTGATTCTTTCCACAGAAAAATACCATCAGCCTCAAAATATGGCGGAAATGATTATGAAAGATGCAGATTTCAGTCATTTTGCGAGCCCCTTTTATAATGATTCTGCAGAAGCTTTAAGAAAAGAATGGGAACTCACAGGAGGGCCGTGCTTTTCAACCGATGAATGGAACGAAATGAACGTAGATTTCCTCAAAAATAAACATCAGTATTTTACCGATTATGCGAAGGAAAACTGGGAGCCTTTAAAGCTTAAAAATGTAAAAAAAATCGAGAAAAAATTGGAGAAAGAGGATAAAAGTAAAAAAGAAAAGCCAGAGAAAAAAGAAGAAAAATCAGACCGCAGTGTCGATACACTCTTCAGAGTTACGTTAAATAATCATACAAGGCTGAGCGATATTGCCGACAGTAAAGCGAATATTTTACTTTCTGTAAATGCGATTATCATTTCAGTTGGTCTTTCAGTTTTGGTTCCGAAATTAGATACTCCCAAAAATACTCATTTGATTATTCCTACATTTTTGCTTTTGCTGTCGAGCGTTCTGACGATTATTTTTGCGATTCTCTCAACAAAACCGAATGTCACAAAAACCAATTTTACGAAGCAGGATGTTGCTGACAGAAAGGTAAATCTTTTGTTTTTCGGGAATTTTCATCAGATGATGTTTGATGATTTTCAGACTTCAATGCATGATCTGATCAAAGACCGGGATTATATTTTTGATTCTATGATCAAGGATTTATATTATTTGGGTAAAGTTTTAGACAGAAAATATAAACTGCTGTCGATAACTTATCAGATTTTCATGGCGGGAATTATAATTTCTGTTTTGTCATTTGCGTACGCGTTTATGATGTTGTAGGTTAGTTTTATATTTAGTTTGACGGGTTTTGATTTTGCCCTTTCAGGGCTTCTACTAATTCGTTTGTATTTATTCACAGGGCTTCACCTTGGCTGATGATTTTGCCATTTCAGGGGATTTTCGAAAAGTGATTTCTATTTAAGCCAATGAAACCCGCATTGCCAGAAGTCCGGAAGCGCCCTGCAGATCTTCAACGCGAAGTAATTCTACATCATTTTTCAGAATGCCGGTTTTCTGAAGCCGGGAAATGTAACCCAGATATTCTTTCTGATTTTCCATACCGAAGTAGACGATCGTAATTTTCCCCGGACACGTAATTCTTTCCTGAGAATCTTTTATTTTGGCCTTCTCAAGACGTTTTTTAATGATTTCGTAAAAGGAATTATGAGCGCCGTCTACATCGAATCTTTTTTCATCCATACGGAAACGGATATCAATTCTTTCATTGTAAACAAAGATCAGGGAAGCAATTTCCAGAGAAACGGGAAGTTCTTTGCTGAAATTTTCAAACTCATGCTCAATTTCACAGATGGTTTGAAGTTGCCAGTACCGCAATTCATTAAGCTGTTTTGCAGAGTATTTTAAGGTAGGATTAAGATTTTGCCCAATATATAAATTATGTTCAACACCATCAGATTTGAACCTTTCGAAGTAATGAGGATAAATTTCCTGCGCTTTTACCTGTCTTTCATCTAAAATATCTGCTATTTTACGGTTGATTAATGTGATCGACTCATCCAGTTTTCTTCGGTTGGAATAGAAAAGACTGTTAACTGAATACACTTTAGAAAAATAATTTTTGATACTTTCAAGCGATTTTATCTCCAGCTGTGCCTGTAAATACGGATGGATTTCTTCTCTTAAAAAATACTGAAATCTCTGTTCTGTATCGGCTTTAAAATCATTATTAAGTTCGTTTTCGAAAACATCGAGTGCGAGAAGGTATTTTTCACTTTCGTCAAAATGAGATTCTGAGAAAAGAAGATTCAGAGATTCAATCTGTTCGTTCAGATCTTCCAGCATCAGGTGGAAACGCTTTTCGGAGGAAGACCTGATGTCTGAAACTCCAAAAAGCGGACTAAGGTTTTTAAAGCTTATTTCCCTAAGCGTATAAAGTTTTTTCTGAAGAGACGCGTTGAAATATTTTTCAGCTTCGTTTCTAAATTTCCAGATGACAGAATTATGAATGGTGGTGTATTCCCGTTGGATAATCGCCTCAATCTGATTGTCCCTCTCGTGTTTAAAACGGTTAAGAGAAAATACCAAAATATCGCTCAAAGAATCCAGTTTGCGGAGTTTAAGTCCGTTAAAACTTCCGGCGATTTCTGAGGTAAATTCCATTAAAGCCAAAACTTCGCCTTCGTGCACAATCGGGATTACCATAAAACTTTTGATATTGTTTTTGGTAAGCACAGAAAAATTCGGAGCATTTTTTATCTCATCATCAAAATGATCTACATCTGAAATAACAACGGGTTTAGGATTGTATTTGAGGTTTTGAAAAGCTGTTTTCTGAAGTTCTTCATCGTAGAGGTTGATCCAGAAATCGAGCAGATAATTGCTGAAAACATTTTCGTAGATGGGAAGTTTTTCGAGCTTCTGGTGTTGGTGATCCATGAGCATTAATCCAAAATTAAGCTGTGGAACATCAAAATATGATTTGAATATTTCCTGCAGATTTTCATTAGGCAGCGGGTTTTCAGGATCTATCTGTATCATGGTAGATTTCAGATCAGAGAGAGCGACTTCCGTGGTACAGTCTATGAGTGAAAAGATATTAAAACCCTTTAAAGTCCAGGATTGAGGTGGAAAGTGTTTTTTCCAGAGGCTTACATCGTCGAGGTTTTCCAGAAGGAATTCGATTTCCTTGTCACCTGGAAAAGGATCTGCTTGAAGAGGCGCGATTTCAGAAAAATCTGAGTTTACAGTGATTTTATAGTGTTTTGTTATTCCATTTCTATCTGGTATATCGTAATAAAAAGGAATTGTGATTTTGATATCTTTCTTAAAGTAAATCTGAATGATGATGCAGCAGGAGAGCACGTAAATTTCGTCCTGAGACATATCTCTGAATTCCAGCTGAAAATCATGACCGGCATCAGAGAGTATTCTGCTGAAACGTTCTGTGTAATTGAAAGTAATGTCTGTAAACGGGATGCTTGCTGCTTTAATTTCATTGTTGGTAAGACCGGTAGGGAAGAGGTCTGCCAGCAGCATTCTTATCAGTTCCTGATGTTTGGAAAGTAAAGTAAAATCCTGCGAACCATCGCGCAGTTCAGGAAATTTTTTGAATCTTTCGATGATAGATTTTGCGTAGTTTACACGGTATTCCAGCCTGTCGTTATATTTAATATGTTCCAGCACATCCAAATATTTTTTGAATGATAAAAAAACCTGAAACGGACTGTCTTCGTGAAAAAATTCTGACACTGATGAAATAATTGGGATGCTAAAGGTAGGGAATTTAATGAAAATTTTTATGTCTGAAATAGAGAGTTTTCACATGTTTCCAAAAAAAAATACAATCCGGAGACTGTATTTATATTTTAATTGAGCGCGGGATTTATCCTCCCATTCTTGCCATTTCTTCTTCAGTCATTACTTTGTAACCTTCAGGAATTGTAAGGTTAAAAATGGATGGGCTTACGGTTTTATCAAAGTTTGTAGCTTCAAAATGTACGTTCATACCCTGTTGCATAGTAGAAAACTCCAACGGTACACCTTCGAGACCGTTTGAAAACTGCTCCTGTCCTGCTAATGTTGTTTTGATGTCTGTAGTTACCCAAAGCACAGAGTCATTACCATTTCCTTCAGGATCTTTAACGGTGTATTTTTTACAGTTGAAACCCAAGATTTTCTTTGTTTCAGAAGTTGCAACTGGCTTTCCGATTTTGTCTTTATCTATTTTCTTTTTAGAGATAGATTCGATGTTGTTGGCAATTTTCTGCCCCATTACTTCCATCAGAAGAATTCCTTTATCTGCCTTCGTGTCCATTACGCTTTTCATTTTCATAAAGCTGCCCATAGTAACGTCTGCCGCAGATTTATCTTTCATAAAGTAAAGCTGCATCGTAGATCCCTGCATCATAGGAATTGCTGCTGCCATCTGAGGATTATCGCTACCGAACTCCATTTTGTAGGTAAGCTGGCCTTCTGTGGTTTGTGCAGATAATGTTCCTAAAGAAAGAACCATCATCAGCGTAAGAAATAGTGATTTCATTGTTTTTTGATTTAAATTTAATTGGGTCTAAAGATAGGGAGAATTTTCGTTTGGAAGTCAATTTATTTTTGGCTGAGGCTGAGGCTTAGGTTGGGGTTGAGGTTGAGGTGGAGGTTGAGGTTGAGATTGCGATTTATTCTGAATTTTTCTGTCATATCTGAATTTACATTAACCGCAAATAGGCGTATTTTAACTAAAAGTATTCTTTCATTAAGTACAAACAGGGGTGTTTTAACTAAGTGTATTCTTGCATTGAGTACAAATAGTGGTGTTTCACTTCACTGTAAATATACATTGAATACAAGCAGGGTTGTTTTAATTCAATGTAAAAATATTCAGACAGTTTACTTGAATATTTTAAACAAAAAATGCAACCCGAAGATTGCATTTTCTGTATTTTAAATTCAATTTCTTATCCCACGAATACAAAGACTTTTGCAAACAGATCCGGGAAAACACCGAAAACTACTAATGAAGCAATTACAAAAACCGCTACAATGTTGTAGGTAACTGAAACTTTTTCTGAGGTTTTAAACGTGCTTTCTTTGAAGAAGAACATGGCAATGATCAGTCTTAAATAATAAGCAATTGAGATCGCTGAACCTAAAACGGCTACCAATACAATTCCTACATTATCATCATTTCCTAAGGCCTGTGCAAACAATGAGAATTTACCCATGAAACCTGCAGTTAAAGGAATACCTGCCATCGAAAGCAAAGATATTGCAGTTACTACTGCTAAAAGAGGTTCAGATTTTGCCAAACCTTTAAATGCTTCGTAAGAGGCTTCTCTTTTGATTTTTTCTACATAAATAAGGCACATAAATACACCTACTGTCGCCAGTGAATAGGCAAAAAGGTAGAATGCTAAAGTGTAGTTAGACATTGCGTTCATCCCGAAGAATACCAAACCGATGTATCCGGCGTGAGAAACGGAAGAGTAGGCCAGCATTCTTTTGGCGTTGGTCTGTGCAAGTCCCATCACGTTTGCCAAAAGCAGAGTGATAATTACGAAAACCCCTAAAATATTAATCCATTCCTGTGTAACACCCACGAAACCGATGCTCATCATTTTAAATAAAGCAAAGAATCCTGAAATTTTTACCACACTCGCCATGAAACCTGTGATTAATGACGGTGAACCATAATATACGTCAGGGCTCCACATGTGAAAAGGTGCCAAAGCTACTTTGAAAGACATCGCACAGAGAATCATAATCACACCGATGATAAACATAATATTCCCCGGATATGCAATACTGAAATCCTGAATGTTCATTAAATCAAAACTTCCTGTACTTCCGTAGATGAAAGCAATACCGAATAAGAGAAATCCTGTGGCGAACGCTCCCATCAGGAAATATTTAATGGAAGCTTCATTTGATCTTAAATCTGTTTTATTGGCTCCTGCCATTACGTATAACGGAATAGACAAAATCTCGATCCCGATAAATAATGTCACCAAATTCTGGAATCCGAAAATGGTAATCCCTCCACACAAAGCAAAAAGCATCAGTGCATAGAGTTCAGACTGGTGGCTTCTGTGGTTGCTGAATGCGAAACCTCCCAAAAAGAAAAGCAAAAGTGTGACTACTAAACTAATTTTAGTAAATAATGCTGCATTCTCTCCGTAGTTGTACATTGCTTTGTACTGATCAAAGAATTCCGGTTGTGGCATGTAGCTTATGATCATTGCGATGATAAGACCAAAAATACCGATGTATCTTGCCAATTTCCCTTTCTCAAAAACTCCTGAAAACAATGCTGCAACAGCCGTTAGGAAAACAATAATTAAAACACTCATAGTATAGATTTGAGATTTGAAATTTGAGATTTGAAATTTATCTTATCTAAATTTTTTTGTTCTCTTATTTTTAGATTATTTAATTAAAATTTATGTACGTAATCTTATTTCTTAAGAAATTAAAGATTTGTAAATAAACTGTACAGAACTTCCAACCATATCGATAATTGGCTGAGGGAAAATACCCATCACGATTACAAACACAGCAATGCTTGCCAAAACCGAAAACTCTACTGCCGACAGATCTCTCGCCGTACTCAAGACAGCATCATCACCTTTCCCGAACATTGCTTTCCCATAGAATCTTAAAAGATAAACTGCACAAAGAATAACTGTAAGTCCGGCAATAACGGTTGCTAAAACATTAAAGCTGAAAATAGATTTAATAAGGATAAATTCACCGATGAAACCATTCGTCAACGGAACGCCCATTGAACCTAAAATGATGATTAGGAAAAGAACCGCAAATTTAGGAGCAACTTTTGCCAGTCCACCCATTTGTCTGATGTCTCTTGATTTGAATCTCTTGTATAAAATATCACAACAGTAGAAAAGTCCGACAACGTTAATACCGTGAGCGAAAGTCTGTACCAGAGCACCTTCAGCACCTTCCACATTGAAAGTTCCTCTTAAAGTAACAACAGCTGAAGCAAAGATTCCAGCTACCATCAAACCTACGTGAGAGAATGATGAATAAGCAATGATTCTCTTCATATCAGTCTGAATAATCGCAATTAAAGCACCGTGTACAATTCCTACAATCGCTAAAATAATAACAATCTGTCCGCTGATTCCTAAAATAGCAGATGGTGTGATTGGTAATAAATAACGGAGAACTCCGTAGATCGCCATTTTCAGCATAATACCTGATAAAAGCATCGATCCCTGAGTAGGAGAGTAGGTATACGTATCCGGCTGCCAGGTGTGGAAAGGGAAAACCGGAAGTTTCACTGCAAAAGCAAAGAAAATCATCCAGAAAACAACTACCTGCTGTGTGTCTCCCAAATTGGCATTATATAAATCTGTAAGTGCAAATGAAGCAGAATGAATTCCAACATAGATCAATCCTGCAAGCATAAATAAAGATCCTACGAAAGTATACACGAAGAATTTTGTAGTGAATTCAAATCTCTTGTTTTCCTGGCCCCAAAGAGCACCAATGAACCAGATCGGAATCAAAGTAACTTCCCAGAAAATATAGAATAACAGTCCGTCTAAAGAAGTGAAAACTCCGATAAGACCAAATTGCATCAATAATATTAAACCGTAGAAAGAGTTTCTGTAGCTTACATTTTCATTGAAAGATGAAAGAATGATGATCGGCATCAAAATGTTGGTCAGCAACAAAAGAAGCAAACTCATCCCGTCAATCCCGAAATGCAGCGTACTTTTGATAAACTGAGACCAAGGATAATTGATTTCGTACTGCAACACGCTGTCTACGGTAGGCGCAAAATCGAAATCCGCAGCCACGTAGAAAGTTAGAAGCATTTGTACAAGGGCAATCGCCAATGCTACATATTTGCTGGAAGCATTTTTCCAGGCAAAGACTATTCCCGAACCTACAAGAGGTAAAAGTAATAATGTTAATAGTAAATAAGACATTATTGTAATATAAAGTTAACAATCAATATAATTCCCACAGCTAAAGACATGATGAGAATGTAGGTTTCTACATTTCCGTTCTGAATACGCTTCATAGATCTTCCGCTGTCTTCAGCACCTTCGCCTACGAAGTCAACAACCTTGTCCAGCACGCTTTTATCAAACATTTTTCCGCCACGTCCCAGTCCTTCAAACGTTTTTACAATTAAAGCATTGTAAAGTTCGTCTACATACAGTTTTTTAGCAGAAAGCTTTTCCCATCCAGTATACTGGTCTTCCGGCAAAGCCTGTTTCTTTTTATTTACATAAATGTTTTTTACGATAAACCAAACTGTGAAGAACATTACAACTGTCGCTCCCAAAAGAATCATTTCTGTACCGAAAGGAACTCCAGATAAAGTAGCTTCCATTTGCTTGTAGCTTTCTTCTGTAAGAACCGGTTTCAGCCATTCCAGCAGTTTAGCATAATGACCGTGACCAATGAAGTGAGGAAGATTGATTAAACCACCCAAAACTGAAAAGATAGCCAGAACGATCAACGGTAAAGTCATCGTAGACGGACTTTCATGTAAATGATGTTTCTGCTCTTCAGTACCTCTGAACTCCCCGTGGAAGGTTAAATAATACAGTCTGAACATATATGCTGCGGTTGTTGCTGCCAAAATGAATAATAATACCCAATACATTGGATTTTTAGCAAAAGCGGCAACCAAAATTTCGTCTTTGGAAATCATCCCTGAAAGCAAAGGGAATCCTGAGATGGCCAAAGTTCCGATAAGGAATGTAAAGTGTGTAATTGGAATATATTTTTTTAAACCTCCCATGAAACGCATATCCTGCTCGTTGCTCATTGCGTGAATTACAGAACCAGCTCCAAGGAACATCAAAGCTTTAAAGAAAGCATGCGTCATTACGTGGAACATCGCCGTTGTATAAGCTCCCAAACCTAAAGCAATAAACATAAAACCAAGCTGTGAAACTGTAGAATATGCCAGTACTTTTTTGATGTCGTTTTGTCTCAATGCATAGAAACCAGCCAACGCTGCCGTTAAGAATCCGATGAAAAGAATTCCACCCTGAACGGTTGGTGCTAATGTAAATAAGAAGTTTGATCTCACTACTAAATAAATACCCGCCGTTACCATCGTCGCTGCGTGAATCAAAGCAGAAACCGGCGTTGGACCTGCCATCGCATCAGGCAACCAAGTGTACAAAGGAACCTGAGCAGATTTTCCAGTTGCTCCTATGAATAAACTCGCTGTGATAAAGATGATAATCGTTCCGTCCAATTCAAACTGTCCGGCGTTTTGTTTTATAGAAAGATAATCGATCGCGTTGGTCTGCGATGCAATCATAAAGATCCCAATTAATAAAGCAAGGTCACCGATTCTGTTCATGATGAAAGCTTTTCTTGCTGCTTTACCATATTCTTCGTTGGTGTACCAAAATCCGATCAAGAGATAAGAACAAAGTCCTACACCTTCCCATCCGATGAAGAGGATGAGGTAGTTGCTTCCCATTACCAAAAGCAACATGGAGAAGATGAAGAGATTTAAATAAGTAAAAAACTTATAGAAACCTTTATCATGACTCATATATCCGATAGAGTAGAGGTGAATCAAAGATCCTATCCCTGTAATGATCATCACCATCATTAAAGAAAGCTGATCGATAAGGAAACCGAAATTAATCTGAATACCATTTACTCTGAACCATTCAAAAGCTGTAAAAACCTGTGGCTGGCTTTCAGAATCAAAATTTAAAAATAAATAAACGGCAATTGCAAATGATCCGAAAACCATTGCTGTAGCCAAAGAACCGACAACTATTTTAGGAAGGTTTTTCCCGAAAAGGCCATTGATGAGAAACCCTAAAAGAGGTAAAAGTATTATCGCATACACTAAATTTTCCATTCTTATCCTCTTAATTTATTAAATATACTAACATCTACAGAACGGGTATTTCGGTAAAGCATCGCAATAATTGCAAGACCCACCGCAACTTCGGCAGCAGCTACCACCATGATAAAGAATACCAAAAGCTGTCCGTCGCTGTTTCCGTTATACGCTGAAAATGCAGCCAGTAAAAGGTTTACAGAATTTAGCATTAGCTCTACACAACCCAACATTACAATCGCATTTTTTCTTACCAATACGCCCAAAACTCCTAAGCTGAACAATACAGACGAAAGAATAATGAAGTACTCTAAGGGAATGCTTTGCATAAATGTATTTACTTCTCCCATAATTTTATAAATCTTTTTTACCGATTAACACCGCACCTACAATACCAGCCAGAATAAGGATGGATGCAAGCTCAAACGGCAAAACATATTCGTTAAATAAAAGTCTTCCCAAATTTTTTGTCAGTCCGACACCTTTATCTACATTGGCAACAACCACGTGTTTCTGATCGATTCCTCTGAAAACACCTAAAATACCGATCAAAAGCAAACCTGCAGTAAAAACTCCGATGAATTTTAAAGTACCGGACTTCTTACTTTCGTCTTCTTTATTAAGATTAAGCATCATTAGTATATAAAGGAACAAAACCATGATCGCACCTGCGTAAACGATGATCTGGATGATCGCCAAAAACTGTGCATTCAGAAGAACATACATTCCGGCGATTGAAAACATTGTAACAATTAATGACAGAACAGCATATAAAGGATTTTTTGCAAACACGAAGTAAACCGCACTTGCCACTGCTAAAAACGCCACCAAGAAAAATAAAAACTGATCCATTATTTTACCGCATTTTTTTGTTTCTCGGACTGTCTTTCAGTAATATCAATCCTTTCATTTATTTTTTCTACCAATTTATCTTTACCGTAAATGAAAGAGCCTCTGTTGGTTTCTACATCCACCAAACGGTCTGTAAGATAGATTGCAGATTTAGGACAAGCCTCTTCGCACATACCGCAGAAAATACATCTCAACATGTTGATTTCATATACCGATGCATATTTTTCTTCTCTGTAAAGATCTTTTTCTTCTCTGGTTCTCTCTGCAGCAGTCATTGTAATCGCTTCCGCAGGACAAGCCACGGCACACAAACCACAGGCTGTACATCTTTCTCTGCCTTCTTCGTCTCTCTTCAAAACGTGCTGACCTCTCCAGATATCTGCTCTCGGTTTCTGTACTTCCGGATAAGAATAAACATTCGGAGCACGCTTTACAACGGTTCTCACAGCATGTTTGAGAGTAATCCCCATTCCTTTAAAAATCGCCGGAAGGTAGATTTTTTCAGCAAGGGTCATCTCTTTATTCGAAACAACTTTTGATCTGTTGGTTAATTTCATTTTCTATTGTTTAAATGTTGGAAGATGGAAGCTGGGTGATGGAAGTTATCTCATCGCTGCTTTCTCATCAGCTCATTTTTCAAATTTATATTTCTGTCAGAACTTGGAAATGGGATGTTTAATATCAAATCCCCATTTTCAAATTCTCAAATTATTTCATTTTCAAATTAATTACCGAAAGCAAGTATAACCGCTCCTGTAATCATTAAGTTTACCAATGCCAATGGAATTAAAGTTTTCCATCCTAAGTGCATCAATTGATCGTATCTGAATCTTGGCAACGTCCATCTGATCCACATGAAGATCAGGATTCCGATAACTGTTTTTGTTAAAAAGGCTACGATGCTTATAATTCCTGCTGTATTTTCTCCCCAGTTTTGAGTAACCCACTCGATTCCCGGATAGTTGTAACCTCCAAAGAAAAGAACCACCATGAAAGCATTGGAAATAAACATATTCACGTATTCACCGAACATGTATAAACCTAATTTCATTGATGAATATTCGGTTGTATAACCTGTTACCAATTCAGATTCACATTCAGGTAAATCGAAAGGGTGACGGTTGGTTTCTGCCAAAGCTGCAACGAAAAATATTAAGAAAGCTAACGGTTGGTAGAAAATATTCCAGTTCATTCCTGAACCGATAGGGATAATTCCCCAAAGTTTTCCTTCAGTCTGATTTTCGGTAATTACTTTTAAATCTAGACTTCCTGTCATCATAATGATAGAAAGTAATGCGAGACCCATAGCCAATTCGTAAGAAATCATCTGCGAAGAAGCGCGGATTGCACCTAAAAGAGAATACTTGTTGTTGGAAGCCCAGCCACCGATCATAATTCCGTAAACTCCGATAGAAGCCATACCGATAATAAAAAGCACACCTACATCAATATTAGCAACCTGAAGATCATAGGAAACATCACCAATATTTAAGGTTTTTCCCCAAGGGATAACCGCTCCGGTAATTAATGAGATAAACATCACCAACGCAGGTCCCAGTACGAAAAGAAACTTTTCAGCATTGGCTGGTGTAAAATCTTCTTTGAAGAAAAATTTACCACCATCCGCAAGTGGCTGCAGCAAGCCGAAAGGTCCTGATCTGTTTGGCCCGATTCTGTCCTGCATAATGGCTGCCACTTTTCTTTCTGCCCAGGTAGAGTAGGCTGCAATCGTTAATGAAAGCAGGAAAAGTGCAAATACAAGTATTAATTTAAATGTAATTAAATCCATTGTTTTATTTAAATGTTTGAAGATGGGAGCGGGGAGCTGGAAGTTTTGCAATTCGTCGCACTAACTCGTCATCTTGATCAAATTTTATCTTCTAAGTTTTGATGTTTGAATCTGGATATAAACGTTCAGTTTTAAACTTCAAACTTCATTATTTTTCGTCTTTTTCGCTGATTTCCTTCGCCATCGGATTGTCTAAAACTCTCAATTCGTCTTTAGGCTTCTCGTAATGGTTTAATGAAATCACCGAATGTCTGTCGATATGTCTTGGTCCTTCAATGTTCCAGTCTGAAAGAGATTTTCTTTCGAAACGGCAAGTGTCGCAGATAAATTCTTCAACCTCTCCCCACTGATCTTTTCTTGCGGTTACTCTTACCACTTCGTCACCTTTAAGGTAAACAGTAGCTTTTCCAGAACATTTATCACATTTACAAGAACCGTTCATTGGCTTTGTAAACCAAACTCTGCTTGTAAAACGGGCTGTTCTGTCTGTTAATGCTCCCACCGGACAAACGTCGATTACGTTTCCTATGAAGTCATTATCTAAAGCTTTATTCAAGTAGGTTGAAATTTCAGCATGATCTCCTCTGAATAAAATTCCGTGTTCTCTTTCGCCAGTGAGTTGATTGGCTGCCAAAACGCATCTTGCACACAGGATACAACGGTTCATATTCAATTTGATGTTCGGACCTAAATCGTCTGCATCATAAGTATTTCTTTCGAATTCAGTTCTGGTTTCAAGATTTCCGTGCTCGTAACCCAGATCCTGAAGATGGCATTCTCCTGCCTGATCACAAACCGGACAATCCAAAGGGTGGTTTACCAATAAGAATTCGGTAACCGCTTTTCTGCCTTCCTGAGCTTTTTCAGAAGAAAGGTTTTTCACTTCCATTCCGTCCATCACATTCGTTCTGCAGCTTGCTACCAATTTTGGCATAGGACGCGGATCTGCTTCTGAACCTTTGGAAACTTCCACCAAACATGTTCTGCATCTTCCACCGCTGGTTTCCAGTTTGCTGTAGTAGCACATTGCCGGAGGAACAGATTTTCCACCGATTTGTCTTGCAGCTTCCAAAATAGAAGTGCCAGGCAAAACTTCAGCAGTCTGTCCGTCTATCGTTATTTTGAATTTTTTAATCTCTTCGCTCATATTCTATGCTGTTAGCTATTAAGCTATATTTTAATTATACTTTTTCGTATTAAATGTATAGCCAATTCCAAAATTGAACTGTGCATACACAAAATCCTGAGAAGCCTTATCCGGCTTATTGTTCAGGGTAGTTTTTATATCCGGCATATTGATGTAGCCTAATTTGCCTTCAGCCTGCAAAACTATATGTTTTACTGCAACTACCGAAACTGCTGCTCTCACATCGGTTCCAAAACCTGCCAGATGAAATCTGTCGCTCCTTGCGTTGCCCATCAGCTGAACATTTGATTTTGGCAATAATGCTCCAATTCCTGCTCCATAACTCAAGAAAACATCTATATTTTTCCTGTCCAGCACATTATGATATTTCTGTGCGCCGATATTGATATAATTAAGACCATCGGTGTGTTCGAATGTTAAAAAATTGCTTCCACTCAGGTCTACTTTACTGTTATTAATCATTCCTGCATATTTCGGATCATCAATATATCCCTTGAAATCTACAGTCTGGTTTTGATCCATTACATATTTCATGTGATCCATTCCTAAGGTAATTCCAAAATTATCTTTTGGGAAATAGGTAATCCTATAATTTACCTGCGGAATCGTAATGCTTCCGGGATTAAAATACTTTCCCCAAGAAAATTTGGTCTGTCTGTCACTGGCAATGACATCATTCAACTGAAAATCATAACCATCACCTTTAAAATGAATGTCTGACTTGGAATATTTTGCATTATTCCAACCCCAAAACGCCATCACAGATCCTTTTTTAAAAGGATTGATATCTTTTTTTTCTGCAGTAACCTGACCAAAAACAAAATTCGACAACAAAAGGCCTACAGCAATTATCTTTTTCAAAATGTCAATCTCTATTAATTACTCGCTGCAACAGGAATCGGGTCTGCATAATTTGCCAGACCGTAATTTTGTGTTAAACACAATTCTGGATTTTTAATATGCCACTCAAATTCATCTCTGAAGTGACGAATCGCTGCTGCTACAGGCCACGCTGCTGCATCACCCAATGGGCAGATCGTATTTCCTTCGATTTTTCTCTGGATGTCCCAAAGTAAATCGATGTCTTCCATTTTACCTTCTCCCTTCTCAATTTTCTTTAAAATTTTGTACATCCATCCCGTTCCTTCACGGCAAGGAGTACATTGTCCGCAACTTTCGTGATTGTAAAATCTTGCTAAAGTCATGGTATGTTCCACGATACACTGGTCTTCATCCAAAACGATGAAACCTCCTGAACCCATCATTGTTCCGGTAGCAAAACCACCGTCAGCAAGAGATTCATAGTTCATGTATCTTGGTTCACCGTTTACCGTTTTCAACAATAAATTTGCCGGAACAATCGGAACTGAACTTCCTCCAGGTATACACGCTTTCAGCTTTTTACCGTTTGGAATTCCGCCACAATATTCATCAGAGTAAATGAATTCTTCTACCGTAATGGTCATGTCGATTTCGTAAACTCCTGGTTTGTTGATGTTTCCGCAGGCAGAAATTAGTTTTGTACCTGTAGATCTTCCAACGCCAATTTTAGCATATTCTGCTCCTCCAATTTCGATGATAGGAACAATTGCCGCTATAGATTCAACATTGTTTACCACAGTTGGTCTTTCCCAAAGTCCTTTTACAGCCGGGAAGGGTGGTTTTAATCTTGGATTACCTCTTTTTCCTTCAAGAGATTCCAGCAAAGCAGTTTCTTCACCGCAGATATAAGCGCCACCACCTCTCTGAACATAAATTTCACAATCGAAACCAGTTCCGAGGATGTTTTTACCTAAAAATCCTGCAGCTTTAGCTTCTTCAATTGCCTCTTCCAAAATATCAGGAATCCATGAATATTCTCCACGGATGTAGATATAAGAAACATTTGAACCTAAAACGAAAGATGAAATCAACATTCCCTCAATCAAAAGATGAGGAAGAAATTCCATTAAATATCTGTCTTTAAAAGTTCCCGGCTCAGATTCATCTGCATTTACAACCAAGTGTCTTGGTACGCCTTCTGGTTTTGCCAGAAAGCTCCACTTCATCCCTGTTGGGAAACCTGCACCACCACGACCACGAAGACCTGAAGTTTTTACCTCTTCAAGAATTTCTTCCGGTGTCATTTTAAAGGCTTTTTCTGCTGCTGTGTAACCTCCCTGCTTACGGTAAGTTTCAAAGTAGCGGATGCCTTCTACATGTGCGTCTTTAAGTAAAAGTTTTTTACTCATTTTAATATGCTTTTAGCGTATGGCCTCTAGCTTTTGGCTATTTGCTGTGCGCTTTTTTTAATTAGTTTAAAATTTATTTACCCCAAATCAACCTGTCCTTCTCTGCAAAGATCAAGGATTTCGTCAACTTTTTCTATGGTTAAATTTTCGTGATAGAACTTTCCTAACTGTAGCATTGGAGCATAACCACAAGCACCCAGACATTCAGCTGGTTTTAATGTAAACATTCCGTCTGCAGTTGTTTCACCGTCTTTAATGTTCAGTTTGGTTCTGATGTGGTCTAATATTTTTTCGCTTCCACAAACCATGCAAGGTCCGGTTCTGCATACTTCCAAAACATATTTACCAACAGGTTTCATATTAAACATGGTATAGAAAGTGGCTACTTCGTACACTTCAATTGGCTTAATACTTAATAATTCAGCAACATAATCCATCACAGGAACGTCTAACCAACCTCCGAATTCTTTCTGCGCAATGTGAAGCACAGGAAGAAGAGCAGATTTTTGTCTTCCCTCAGGATATCTTGCCATGATTTTATGGACCTGCTGTAAACTTTCCGGTTTAAAAGCTATTGTTTCGCTCATCTTTATCTGATTTGAAATTTGAGGTTTGAAATTTGAGATTCAAAAGCTCAATTCTAAATTTATTTTAATTAAAAAGTTCTTTTTGGAACTATTTAGTTGTAAAATATACGAAGTACAGAGTACTGGGTAATTATTTAACTATTTATATTTTCAAGTACATTATACATTACTACATTGTACTTTCTACAATTTTATGCGTCTAATTCTCCCGCAATCACATTCATACTACACATCGTTACGATGGCATCTGAAATTACCGAACCTGTAATCATCTCAGGATAAGCCTGATAATAAATGAAACAAGGTCTTCTGAAATGCAGTCTGTAAGGTGCTCTTCCTCCGTCACTTACCAGATAAAATCCTAATTCTCCGTTACCACCTTCGACAGCATGATAAACTTCTCCTTTTGGAACATCAGTTTCTCCCATTACAATTTTGAAATGGTAAATTAAAGCTTCCATCTTTTTGTAAACATCGGCTTTTTCAGGAAGATAAAATTCAGGAACATCTGCGTGGAAAGGTCCTTCAGGCAAATTGTCGTAGGCTTGGTTGATGATTTTTAAAGATTCCCAAATTTCCTGCTGACGAACCATAAAACGATCGTAAGTATCACCAGAAGTTCCTACAGGAATGATGAAATCAAAATCTTCGTAAGAAGAATAAGGTTCTGCAACTCTTACATCATAATCAACCCCTGTTGCACGTAAATTCGGACCTGTAAACCCGTAACTTAAAGCTCTTTCAGCTGAAATTGCTCCTGCACCAATGGTTCTGTCCATAAAGATTCTGTTTCTTTCCAAAAGATTACAGAACTCCTGAAATCTTGCAGGGAAAGTTTTTAAGAAATCTTTCAGCAACTCATGGAATTTTGGAGTGAAATCTCTTTCAAATCCTCCGATTCTTCCCATGTTGGTTGTCATCCTCGCTCCACAAATCTGCTCGTACATATCATAAATACGCTCTCTTTCGATGAACATATAAGTAAGACCTGTAATTGCACCTGCATCCATTCCGGTTACCCCGTTACAGATTAAGTGATCACCGATTCTCGCCAATTCCATTAAAATAACACGCATATAATCTACACGTTTCGGAACTTTTACACCAATCAGTTTTTCTACAGTCATGTGCCATCCGATATTATTAATCGGAGCTGAACAATAGTTCATACGGTCAGTAAGTGTAGTGATCTGAGCATAATTTCTTCTTTCAGAAATTTTTTCAAAAGCTCTGTGGATGTAACCAACAGTTTGCTCAGCATGGAGAATTCTCTCGCCGTCCATGGTAAGAACGTTTTGGAAGATTCCGTGTGTCGCAGGGTGAGTAGGTCCCAGATTCAGGGTGTATAATTGCCCGTCAATTTGCTCGTTACTGTCGTGTTGGTTAAGTATATTAGATAATGAGTTGTCTTTCATAATATATAATTGATAATTGATAAGTGATAATTGATCATTCATCAATCATCATTAATCATTTATATTTTTATCTTCCGAACATCGCGTCGTCCTTATCTGTTCGTGTTCCGTCTTCCAGACGATATTCTTTCAGCATTGGATGATAGCCAAGATCTTCCATGTTCAGAATAGGTCTTAAATCTGGATGACCTTTAAATTTAATTCCGTAGAAATCAAATGTTTCTCTTTCCATCCAGTTGGCACCGGCGTATAATTCTGTTAAGGAATCAACTTCGATGTTTTCTCTAGACATGAAGATCTTTAAACGAAGTCTAAAGTTGGTCATCATGTTTTGCAGGTGATAAACCACACCGATTTCTTTTTCGGGAAATTCCGGGTAATGGATTCCACAGACATCGGTAAGGAAATTAATTCCAAGAGAAGAATCTTTAAGGTAATGAATTATTTTTTTAATATCATCTTTGTTTACTTCCACAGTAAGCATTCCATAAGGTTCTGAACTTGAAATTACAGATTCCGGAAATTCTCTCGAGAGTGCTTCTAATACAAATTCGTTCGTCATTATTCCTTAGTTGTCGATGTTGTAAGAGTCTAATAAATGCTGATATTCCGGTGTATCTCTTCTTCTGATGCTTTCACTTTCTGCTAAAGCCTGAACCTGCATCACCCCTTCAATAATCTGCTCCGGTCTTGGCGGACAGCCTGGAACATAAACGTCTACAGGTATAATTTTATCAATCCCCTGAAGAACCGAATACGTATCAAAAATACCGCCGCTGGAAGCGCATGCTCCTACGGCAACCACCCATTTCGGTTCTGCCATCTGAGTGTAAACTTCTTTTAAAACAGGACCTAATTTTTTAGAAATAGTTCCGCAAACCATCAGCATATCTGCCTGTCTTGGTGAGAAAGAGTTTCTTTCCATACCAAATCTGGATGCATCATAGGTTGGGTTTAGCGTAGCCATGAACTCGATTCCGCAACATGAAGTAGCGAATGGTAAAGGCCAAAGTGAAAACTTTCTTGCCATCCCGATGACACTGCTCAATTTCGTTGCGAAAAATCCTTCTCCTTCAAATCCTTCCGGAGCTGGTGCATCTGTTCTTATAATTGGTTTTTGATCTGACATTTTGTTGATTTTAAAGATTTTAATTTAGATTTCAAATCTGTTATTATGTTAACTAAGATTTGATAGAGTTAATCTAAAAGTCTTATTTAAAATTGATACCTTATTTATCCCAGTCCAGCGCGCCTCGTTTCCAGACATAAAAAAATGCCAGGAAGAAAATCGCAACGAATGTGAGCACCGCAAAAAACCCTTCGAAACCGAATTCTCTGAAGTTTACAGCGTAAGGATAAAAAAATACGATTTCAATATCGAATAGTACAAAAAGCACTGCGGTCAAGAAATATTTAATTGAGAATGGCGTTCTCGCATTACCTTCTACAGGCACACCGCATTCCCAGCTTTGGTTTTTTGCAGAATTTCCTTTTTTCTGCTTTGGTCCTAAAAAGTGAGCGCCTAGTAGCGAAATCGCCACAAATCCTATAGCTACACCCGCTTGAATAAGGATTGGAATGTAATTTTCTGGTAAATTCATTTTTACATTATTATCTCAAGTTGCAAATTTAGGCAATAAACAAGAAAGGGTGAAATTAATCATACTAAATGTCGCTTCATTATGAAGAAAAAGCATAATTTAGAATTATTAAAAATAGTGTTATTTTCTGAGCTTTTTTAATACTGTAAATGCAACAAAAGAAATGTATCCGAAAAGTACACTTGCATAAACGATGTTAAATAAAATGTGCATTCTTTCGTCCGGCAAAACGAAAAAAAAGTTATAAACCACAAAACCTGCAATTAAAACCGCGAAAATGATCAGATGTACTTTCATGTCAGAATTTTATGGCGTACGTTCTTCTTCTTTTATGATTGGTTGGATTATAGTCCTGCCATAAAACCTGAACGCTCTTGTTTTCTTCCAGCTCCGGGTTTGTCTCTGCAAAATCGATTCCCATACTGTTGAAACGGACGAATATTTCTTTGAAAATAATTGCCGTCACGCCACGACGCTGATATTCAGGGTGAATACCGATAAGATAGAAATTGGCGCGGTCATTTTTCTTCTGAGCCTGCATAAAATGCCACCATCCAAACGGAAAAAGTTTGCCTTTAGATTTCTGCAGGGCTTTGGAGTAAGAAGGCATTGTTACGGCAAAAGATATAAGCTCATTATGCTCATCAACCACGCAGATCACATAGTTTTTGGCAATCATCGGGAAGAATTTTTCTTTGTAGGTCTGAATTTGCTCTTCTGTGATAGGAGTGTAGGTAGAAAGATGTTTGTACGTTTCGTCAAGCAGTTTAAACATTGGTTTTACATAAGGTAAAATTTCTTCCTTGCTTTTGAAATCCAAAACTCTCAGATTGTATTTTTCAGCTATTAATGAACTGAATTTTTCAACTTTTGGTGGCAGTACTTTAGGGAAATTCATTTCAAATTCTACCCATTCTTTTTCTTTTACCAAACCGAGTTCTTCGATATGCTGATGATAGTATTCGTGATTGTAAATCCCAATCATCGTTGCTATTTTCTCAAAACCAAAAGTCAGCATTCCTGCTTTGTCTAAGTTTGTGAAACCCATTGGGCCTTCAATGTTGTCAATTTGGTGTGACCTGGCGTAATTAACTGCCGTATCAATTAAAGCTTTTGAAACCTGTCTGTCATCAATAAAATCAATCCACCCGAAGCGCACCTTTCTGATGCCAAGCTCTTTTTCTTCTTTACGGTTAATCATCACGGCAATTCTACCCACGATTTTGCCTTCTTTTTTTGCTAAAAACTGTTTCGCTTCAGAATAATTCAGTGCAGGATTTTCTTTGGGATTCCAGACATTAATTTCATCCTTAATAAAGGACGGAACATAATATGGATTGTTTTTGTACAATTCCATTGGAAACTTTACAAACTGCTTTAAATCTTCGGGAGTTTTTACTTCAAAAATGGAAACTTCAGACATAGTTTTCGGCTAAATAGAACCACAAATATAAAAAATTTAAGCGTAAACTTTGGCACAATTTTTACATAGTGTAGTCATAAACTTATTTTAAAATTAAGCGCAAAAAATGACAAGCTATTATATCATTATAGGAATCTCAATGTTGGTCAGTTGGTGGGTTTCTTCAAGATTAAAATCTAAATTTGAACATTATTCACAGGTTCATCTGAGAAACGGACTTTCCGGTAAGGAGGTAGCTGAAAAAATGCTTTCTGACAACGGAATACATAACGTACAGGTTATTTCTGTCCCTGGCCAGCTTACCGATCACTACAATCCTGAGAACAAAACAGTAAATTTATCTGAAGCTGTATACATGCAGAGAAATGCTGCCGCAGCGGCTGTTGCAGCTCATGAATGTGGTCACGCAGTGCAGCATGCTGTAGGATATTCCATGTTGCAGCTAAGATCAAAGCTTGTTCCTGTGGTAAGTATCAGTTCAAATCTGATGCAGTTTGTAATTATGGGAGGTATTATTCTGATGGCGATGAGTGGGAATAGAATCCTTCTCTTCGCAGGTGTAATCATGTTTGCTTTAACCACACTTTTTGCTTTCGTTACACTTCCTGTAGAATATGACGCGAGCAATAGAGCAATGAAATGGCTGAAAGATACCGGCACTGTAACTTCTGAAGAATATGTGGGTGTACAGGATAGTTTAAAATGGGCAGCAAGAACTTATCTGGTAGCTGCACTGGGATCTTTAGCCCAGTTGTTATATTTTGCGTCACTTTTAATGGGTGGAAGAAGAGACTGAAAAATCCTGAGATAAAAATAAACAGACTGATCCTGAAATAACGTTTTCAGGATTTTTTTTGGTTGTCACTCGCCAGAAACATGAATTTATCATCAAAATCAAATGAAATATGCTGCATTTCTGATAATTTGTCTGCCAGATTCTCTTTATCTGAAAGTTTTACAGAAGCTTTTATCTTACAGTTTTCCAGTGTTTCAAAACTTAAAATTTTTGCATCAAATTTTGTAAGTAATGTGAAAATTACGTTCTGCTGATCAAAATTAAACTGTACTCTTATTTCAGTTTCTAATTCTCTGGTGATGATTTCAGCATTTTCCAAAGTGATTTTAGCACATTCTTTATATGCTTTTACCAAACCTGAAACGCCGAGTTTAGTTCCGCCATAATATCTTACCGAAATTACAAGAACATTAGTGATTTCATTGGCTAAAAGCTGATTGTAAATGGGTAAACCGGCACTTCCTGAAGGCTCGCCATCATCATTGGCACGGTAGTTTTCACCATTGAAACCCATTCTAAAAGCGTAGCAGTGATGTGTTGCTTTGGGATGCTCGCCACGAATTTTCTCCAACGCAGTTTTCAGTTCTGCCTCAGTAGCAACAGGAAATGCGAAGCCGATAAATTTGCTGCCTTTTTCTTTGAGGATCGTATTTTCTATCGGTTTTGATATCGTTTTATATTCGTACAACATTATTTCGCCCGCTTAGTTTTTATTGATATGGAACTCAATGATAATGTCTCTGAAACTTTGAATTTGGGAAGGCTGGTTCTCAAATTCCGGAGCTTTTGTACCGTTTTTTAAAACCAGACTGTTGTTTTTAATCACAATACTTTCATCCCAGAGATCAGCATCAATAAACTGCTGAAGAACCATTCTGCCACCCTCTACAATCATCGACTGAATGTTGAGTTCATGAAGTTCTGCAATTAAATTCCCGATAAAATTTTCTCTTGATGTTTTGATGTATTTCACATTTCCGGCCTCATCATTTTTAACTGTATTGAAAACCAAAGTTTCAGCTTCATTATTGAAAATGTTGTAATGCGGAGGAACTTTCAGATCGATATCAATAAGTATTCTTACAGGATTTCTGCCTTGAATTTCCCGTGTTGTAAGACTGGGATTGTCTCTTAAAGCTGTCATAGTTCCTATAAGAATCGCGTGTTCATCACTTCTGAGTTGATGTACAAACTGTTTCGTTAAAGTATTGCTGATTTGAGTTGGTTTAAAATCCTGATCCATAAACCGGTCCGCAGATTCTGCCCATTTCAGAACAATATAAGGACGTTTTTTTTCGTGATAAGCAAAAAATCTTTTATTGAGCTCAATGCATTCTTTTTCTAAAACTCCAGACACTACTTCAATACCGGCATCCTGAATAAGCTTTTTGCCTTTTCCGTTTACTTTATCATGAGAATCCATAGCGCCGATGACTACTTTTTTAAAGCCAAGCTCAATAATTTTCAGAGCACACGGCGGTGTTTTTCCAAAATGAGCGCACGGTTCGAGAGAAACGTAAATGGTGCTTTCAGAAATCAGTTCCTTATTTTTTACCGAACTGATGGCATTGATTTCAGCATGCGGTTCGCCGGCTTTTTGGTGGTAACCTTCGGCAATAATTCTGTTGTTGTGCACAATTACACTTCCAACCATGGGGTTGGGGTAGGTTTTTCCCAAAGCTTTTTTGGCAAGCTCAATACAGCGTTGAATGTAAAATTCGTCGTTCATTTTTACAATTAAAAAAGGCGAAGACAAATTGCTTTGCTCCGCCCGTATTAGGTTTTTCAGAAATTATTCACCGCTGATGATGGTGTGAAGATTCTGTTTTAAAGTTTCCAGATGGGCTTTTTTACTGTCTAATGTGTTGTAAGTATCTGCCAAAAGAGGGTTTTCTCTCGTTGGTTTGGTAAAGAATGCCAGGTTGTTTTCCAGCTTTACAATTTCACCTTCCAATTCAGAAATCTGAGTCTTTATTTTTCTTGCCTTATCCGTAAGCTGGTTTTCAGATAAGCCTTCTTCCTTCAGCTCCAGCTCATTCATTTTATTAAGCTTCAGTTTTTCTCTCAAAGCTTTATTAAATTCAGAATTGATCCCGATTTTATCTCTTGGCACTTTACCAATATTATTCCAGGCAGTTTTGATGCTTTCAATTTTTTCTACACTTCCTTCTTCATCGGTTACCAGTTTAAGGTCGTCCAGCAAAGCTTTTTTGGTTTTGTAGTTTTCTTTCCAGTTGTCGTTAGACACATTGCTTTTTTCCCTGTAATTATTGAAGAAGGTATTACAGGCTTCACGGAAATCTTCCCAGATTTTATTGGTCATACTTTTCGGTACGTGACCAATTTTTTTCCAGTCTTCCTGAAGTTTTTTGAAAAGGGGAACAATTACATCCCAGTCTTCACTGTTCATATTGTCTTTTGCAGTTGCAATTAACTTCAGTTTTTCGTCCAGATTAGTCTGTTGAGAACCTTTCAGAGATTTGTAATATGAGTTTTTTGTGGTATTGAAACTGCGTAAGGTAGATTTGAAGTCATTCCAGTTTTGATTAGAAAGTTTTCTTGGAACGCTCCCGGTTTTTAAAAATTCTGTACGTAAATCTTCAACTTTTCTGATCGCGTTTTGCCAGTAATTGTGATTGGCATTTTCAGCAGTTTGAGAAAGTTTTTTAATTTCCTCAATAATATTGTTTTTCTTTTCTAAATTTTCGTTCTGCTCTGTTTCAATAGCGGCAGAAAGTTCAGATTTTCTTTCGTGAATTTTATTTGAAATCTCCTTAAATTCATCCCATGTCTTTTCACGGAATTCTTCGGCAACGGGCTCTGCTTCTTCCTTCCAGAGTTTGTGGAGGTATTGCAGCTCGTTCAGTGCCTTTTGAATTACCGGCTCATTTTCCAGCTGTTTTGCACGCTCGATGATGTGCTGTCTTTTTTCAAGATTGTGAGCATATTCCTGCTCCAGGTATTCTTTATTGAGATCAAGCATCTGATAAAACTGGTTCAGATGATGAAAGTAGTTGTTGTTCAGGATTTTAAATTCAGACTTTGCAACCTGCCCTGCATTTGACCAGTCTTCTTTTACTTCTCTGATGGATTTAAAAAGATTAACGCCAGGTTCAGAATTGGTGTAAAGATTTTTCAGTCTTTCGATGATTGACTGCCTGTGCGCAAGGTTTTTGTGCTGTTCTTCATCCTGATCTTTCTGGTAATCATCATGTTTTTCTCTGAAAATATGAACCAGAGCGTTAAATCTGGACTGCTGTGGATGCTGAAAGCTGAATGTCTCGGGAGCATTACCTCCGTCTGTGTACTCATGTTTTTTGTCTTCCACCTCGTCATGAATGAAGTGATTTGCTTTTTCTTTCAGAAAGTTAAATCTTTTGTACTGTTCGCCTGCATTGGGAGTATTGATGATGCTTTCCATTTCTTTCAGAGAATCGGAAAGATTGAGTTCCTGCTCAGGCTCCTCGTGATGCTCTGCCTCAGTTTCCTGATATGCTGTATCGTTCTGCACCGGAATAATTTCCTCTGTGTGAGGATCATTGATGTTCTTTTCTTCGTTTTCAGAAAAGTTATTTTCTGTAGTCATATCAAATCTTTTATGTGTATTGGTACTGCATTCTTTCTAAAATGTAAAAAAAGCATAACAGAGTACTAATTTATACTATTTTTTTTGATTACTCCAAATTTCCCATGCTTTTTCTGCTTGTTGTTCAAGCATATAAAATCCATTTGCTGTTTTCGCTCCTTTTTCAGAAGCATTTATGATGAATTTTGTATAATTTGGATTGTAAATCAGATCGATAATCAAATGTTGGGGCGTAATTCCGTCAAAAGGAAAATCCAGGCAGTCATCAATATGCGGAAAAGTTCCTACAGGTGTTGTCTGAATTATTAACTGATAATTTTTTACCGTTTCAGCAGAAATATTTTCAAAATTATATTCGTCAGAGCTTCTTGCAACGGTAATATTAGGAATTTTCATTTGGTCTAAAACATATTTTACCGCTTTTGCCGCACCTCCGTTTCCTAAAATCATAGCAGATTGATGGTGAGGCTTGATGTGAAGAAGCAGAGTCTTATGAAAACCTGCAGCATCAGTATTGTAGCCTTTTTTTATTCCGTCGCTGATTTTTACACAGTTTACAGCGCCGATTTCTCTTGCCTCATCGCTTAGTTCATCTAAAAAATCAATAATTTTTTCTTTGTAAGGAATCGTAACGTTGAAACCTAAAAGTTCGGGATTACTGAAAAGCGTATTCACATCTTCAATATTCTGCAGATCAAAAATGTTGTAAGAATGATTGTGAATCATCAGTTTCTGAAATTTATCTTCAAAATATTTTTTAGAAAAAGAGTAGGAGATGTTCCGTCCTACCAGCCCCAGTTGTTGTTTGCCTTCCATGTTTCAAAAATAAAAAAAAGACCGGAAAATGCCGGTCTTTTGATGTTTAATTTGGTTTAAGATTAATCGATGATGAATTTTGCAGAGAATTGATCAGTTTTCAGAATATAAACTCCGTTGGAAAGGTCTTTTACGTCGATTTTATTGGAATGAACAAACGGTTTTTCAATTTTCTTTAAAAGCTGACCGTTTAAGTTATAAATCTCAGCAGTTTTAATATTATCCAGTTTTTCACCTTTAATGAATATCTGGTAGTTTTTTACCGGATTTGGATAAAGTTGATACTGAGTTTTCTCAACGATAAGATCTTTTGTGCTTAAACTACCGCAAGTCCAGCTTAGATCATCAATCGCAACACGATCGCCGGTTGAAGTGATTGAGATCACGGCATTTCCAGAAATGTTGATGTTACTTATTGTTGTGGTCTGAACCACAGAACTGTAAGGTATTGTGCCTACAGTAGTTCCGTTGATTTTTAAGGTAAGTGTTCCGGATGAATCATTTGTGAATGGTAATCTGGTGGATACAGTAACACTGTTTACTCCACCTGAAAGAGTAGAACTTGTGAGATTACCGTTTCGGATAACCACCGCACGTCCGTTAATCGTCTGGTCTGTTCTTGCGTCTGTTGCATTCCAGGTGATTCCATTGCTCGTCCACGTTCTAATAGCGTAGTTGCTTGCATTGGCAGGCATGGCCGAGAAATCTTCTGTTCCACAGGTTGATCCTCCTGGTGGAATTGCTGTAGTGCTGGCCTGCACGGTATTGCTTTGAGGAGAAAGGTTGCTGGCGGCATCTGTAGCAATCACATAGAAGCTGTATGCAGTTGACGGTGCTAAACCGGATACGTTAGCTGTGGTTCCAGAAACTGTAGAGTGAAGAGTTCCGTTAACGTAAATCATATATCCTGTAACAGCAATATTGTCTGTAGCAGCTGTCCAGCTTAAAGAAACTGAGTTGCTTGAACTTCCTGTTGCAGCAAGGTTTGTAGGCGCTGTAGGTGCTTGGGTATCTAAAACTGTTGTTGCCTGAACGGTGTTGCTTTGAGGCGAAAGATTATTGGCCGCATCTTTTGCAATGACATAGAATGAGTAGGTAGTGCCGGATGCAAGTCCTGAAACAGTTGCAGTAGTACCTGTAACGGTAGAATAGAAAGTACCGTTTACATAAATGTTATATCCTGTAACGCCTATGTTGTCTGTAGCGGCAGTCCAGCTTAGAGAAACTGAATTCGTGGTAGTTGCCGTAACTGCAAGATTTGTTGGAGCAGTTGGAGCCTGAGTGTCAGTGCTTGGCGCCCAAATATCATTTGCATAAGACGGGTTGTCTATGAAAGGATTTCTGTTTCCCTGATATGTGTAGGAAGCATTATTTCTTATAACTTCATTAGGTGAAACCGGGTCTGCGTTATGCCACGCCAAAAGCTGGTTGAGCTCCCACGTCTGAAGGCCTGGAAAAGCAGAATTACCAAGCATATTTCCTGAAGAAAATCCTGATAGCTGGGTTTCATATCTTGTTACAAAATAGAAAATCATTCTTGCAACATCCCCTTTGAAAGCATCAATAGGTTCAAATACGGTTCCGGAGTAACCCGCAGAAACAGAATTACCTCTTTTAGATCCATTTTGTGAGATATAATTAGTAACGCCCACCACACCAAAAGGGAGGCTACCTCTTGCATTATTTACATATCCGTCGGTTGCTCTGATGAAATGTATATCTGAAACCATCGGAGAAGCTTCGTTGAAGAGACTTTGCGGTACAATGTGTTCTCTGTTGTAGCAGTCACCTTCGCCGCCGTAATTTCCGCACTGCGAACTTGTGCTGACGTAATTGTAAGGGTCTACACCGTTAGGGTTTTCAGAGTAGATATCAAGGATACTGTTGTCATTTTCAAGCCCCAGAACTCCTGGCGCATTGTCGCGGTCTGTGGTCTGATATGCTGTCCATAATCCGCTGTAGCTTCCTGGGTTGTGGTTGGCTGTGATAATGTTTTTAAGCGCGGTTTTGAGAGGGGCGCCCGTTAACCCGTTTGCGGCAGTGTAATATCCTGCCGGAGCCTGAGCGTTGCTGAAGATTACAGCAAAACTGAATGCTAAAAAGGAGAGAAATCGCTTCATTTTTTTGAAATTGGGCGACAAAGGTACAAAAATTAAATCGCTGATATATTAACTTTTAGTAATATAGCCCTTGCTGATTTTAGAAAAAATCCACGAAATAAGAATTCCAAAACCTGCGGCTGTAGCAGAAACAATTACGTAATTTTTCCATTCTATTCTTACAGGAAACGGCAGGTTTTCAACTACTTTAAACAGACCGGTGTATTCCTGAAAAAGACAGAGTGAAGTGCCAATCACGAGTCCGCTGATGATGCCGGCGGAGACGATTAGAATTCCTGTGTAGAAATATGTTTTTCTGAGGTGGCTTAAAGGGAAACCCAGCGATACCAAAGATCTCGCCTGCTCCCGCTTGTCCAGCTGCAGAATAATGATTGCGCCCGCAAGATTAAATGTTGTAATGAATATTACAAGTCCGAAAATAAGATAAATAAAGAGTTTCTCGGTATTGATCATTTTCCAGAATGCAGAATTTTCTTCTGTTTTAGTGCTTAATATCACATCTTTACCCAAGCTTTTTTGAAGTTCACGCCTCACTTCATTTACGTCATCAGGATTTTTAAGTTTGATAACGATGTTGTATGCAGAATTTTTTGGAAGATTTAAAAGTTCTTCGGATAAAGCGATTGGAGCAATAATGTAACTGTTCAGCTGATCTTTCCCGTTAAAAACTCCGGTAATGAAAATATTTTTCCGGTTATAAATGTCTTCTTCTCTATTGATAAGGCCTTTGCCTGGCTTTGGCATGTATAAAGTTGCCAGATCCTTATCTGAATTTACAGGAATTGAAAGCCGCAAATCAAGAGAATTTTCAATTAAAACCTCATCATTAAATCTAAAATCAGGATATGTACCCAAAATAATACTGCGGTGGAGAGGATTAACTTGGGCATACACAGAATCTACGCCACGGAGGTAGGCAATATCGCCTTTTCCGTCGAAATTAATGTAAACCTTCTCTTCAATGACCCTCGAAAAATGAGCGATCTCTTTGTTCTTTTTTAAAATTTCAGAAATTTCTGAAGTGTTTTTAATAGTTTTTCCGATTTTGCTTTTAATCGTAATATCGGCGTGGAGGTCTTTTACAAGATCTTCATTAAAATCTTCCAGCCCTGAAAATACCGAGATAATTACAAACATTGCTGTTACTGCCACGCCCATTGCTCCCACGGCGAGCCATGTGATAAAAGTTACCGCCGTACTTCCTTTTTTGGAAATAAGGTAGCGCGATGCAATGTAAAATGCAATGTTTTTCAAGATTTACAGAATAGGATTTTCTCCCTCGCCACGAAGTTCTTTTTCAATTTTTTCCACATCATCCAGAGTGGTATCCAGATAAAAATTAAGCTGTGGAATAATACGAACCTGCTTTGCCATTTTCTGACCGATAAAATTTCTGTACTGTGCCTTGTTTTCCTCAATTTCCTTCATAATTGAAGAACGGAATTCCTGAGGGAAGATGCTTAAATAAATTTTTGCAATCCCCAAATCCGGAGTTACCTTCACATCAGAAACCGAAACCAAAAAGTTCTGTTTGCTTTCCGATGCCTGTTTGCGGAAAAGTTCTGCGAAATCTTCCTGTATAATCTGTGCTACTTTTCTTTGTCTGTTACTTTCCATAATTTGTGCAAATTTACTACTTTTGTTTTAATTGTTATTTCTAAATACTTCGTAAAACTTATAATTTGCTGTGATTATTCTGAAATAAAGAGTTTTCACAACTTCAAGTGAAAAAAGTCGGAAGTAAATTGTTAGAAAAAGCTCCCACACAATCAGTGGGGGAGACCATTAAAAAATTATTTATGAAACTTGAGCATATTGGTATTGCCGTAAAATCACTGGGATTTTCTGATGAATTATTCACTAAATTACTAGGTAAAGAATCTTATAAACAGGAATCTGTAGAGCGCGAAGGTGTGGTGACTTCTTTCTACGCCGCCGGAGAATCCAAAATAGAACTTTTGGAGGCTTCAAAAGAAAGCAGTGCGATCTCAAAATTTATCGGGAAAAAAGGTGAGGGCATTCATCATTTGGCCTTTGGGGTAGAAAATATTCAGGTAGAGATTGAAAGACTGAAAAAAGAAGGATTTCATTTTATCTCAGAAGAGCCTAAAGAAGGTGCTGATAATAAAATAGTTGTCTTTCTGCATCCCAAGTCCACCAACGGTGTTTTGGTAGAATTGTGCCAAGAAAAATCATAAAAAGTTTTGTAAAGAGATAAATTTTGCTATTTTTGCACACACAAAATTTAACCAAATTTTTGAGGTCCTATAGCTCAGTTGGTTAGAGTCCCTGACTCATAATCAGGTTGTCCTTGGTTCGAGCCCAAGTGGGACCACAATAAAACCCTTGAATACGCTGATATTCAAGGGTTTATTTTTTTTTAATGTTTCTGCAGGCAGCTTTGCTTTTTTTTAATTTCCTTTTTTAAAATTAAAATGATTAATTAAAATTCTGATTTCATTAAACTCAAAATCTGACGGCAGCGCAGATTTCCACTCGTTGAGAGTTTCGTGAGGGTTTTTGTAAAATTCATCTTCAAATTTTTTGATTTTGTCTGAAGTAATCACTCTCGTAATATCCAAAAGACCATTTTCTGCATATTTTGCGAGATGACCTATGACGGTTTCTTTTACCAGACCTCTTTCCATTGCAATCTGAGAAATGGTTTTTCCCTGCTCGAATAACTGGAAAGTTAAAACCTGAGAAGGTACTTTGGCAATCTGCATCGTCACTTCTTTATCATTTTTTTCATCTAAAAGTTTGGTTTCCAACAAATGAATTTCTCTCAAACTGTTTAAATATTCTTCTATATCTTCGAGCCAGTTTCTGAGGTCGTCGTTGTATTGTTTCAGCCCTTTTGCGCCTTTTATTTCAGAATAAAAATCCTTCGTCGGATCAAAGATTTTATTTCTTGTTTCTGTAAAAAAGAAATTAACAGCGCCTTTGGTTTTGCTTTCAATTTCAGTCCATTCTTCTTCTCCGTTGATGAAACTGATGATTTTTTGGTTTAAAATACGGTCAAGTTTCTCAAAGATTTTGATGAGATTCAGAGTATCGTGCTTCAGTTCCTGATACAGCTTTTTAGCCTTGAGATGATCGATGCTTTTAGTAACGATGGATCGGTTGTTCCAGTCTTCCACTTCTTTCAGAAACCAATGGCAATCAATTGATCGGAGAACTTTTCTGATGCTGTAATCGTATTTTTCTTTATGAATTATGGTTTCCACATGATCGTTGGCGTGCGTGTCTCCCTGAAATTTCAGAATTCTGTTGTCTTTAAAAATAACTTCAGGTGTAATTTTAGATTTTAAAACAATTCCTTCCAAAGTACGGCAGCGTGAAAGAGCAACATAAACCTGCCCCGCTGTAAAACTTTTTCCGGCATCAATAATTACTTTATCAAACGTCAAACCCTGACTTTTATGAATGGTAACTGCCCACGCCAGCTTTATCGGAAATTGCTCAAAGCTTCCCAATACTTCTTCCTTGATATTTTTTTCGCTGTCAAGAAAGTATTTTTTCTGCTCCCAGACTTCTCTTTTTACAGTAATTTCTTTTTCCGAACCTTCCAGAATTACTTTTATTTCATTGTCGTCCAGAGAAGAAATTTCACCTAATTTTCCGTTGTAATATTTCTTTTCTCCAGAAATATCGTTCCGGATAAACATCACCTGAGCGCCAATTTTTAAATCTAAAAACTGCTCATTCGGATATTGGTTTTCTTTAAATTCACCAAAAAGTTTGGCTTCGTAGGTTACGCCGTCATATTTCAGTTCCTGCAGCTTTTCCTGATTGATGTCGTCTGCCATTTTGTTGTGCGAGCACAGATAAACGTACGGCTGATCTCCGGAATCAAAAAGCGGATCGTATCTTTTATTTAATTCCTCAAAATCAATATTCGCAACATCGCCGTCGCGGATGGCATTTAAAATTTCAAGAAAATCTTCGTCGGTCTGTCTGTAAACCTTCGTCAGTTCGATGGTAAGTAACGGAATCTGTTTGATGGCTAAACTGTCGAAGAAGAATGGTGAATTATAGAACATTTTTAAGACATATTCATCTCTCACCACGGGCGGAAGCTGGTATAAATCTCCGATAAAAAGCATTTGCACACCTCCAAAAGGCGAGGCGTTTCTTCTGATAAAACGCAGCGAATGATCCATCATATCCAAAACGTCGGCTCTCAGCATTGAAACCTCATCGATGATGATTACTTCTAATTCACGCAGGAGTTTTAATTTATCTTTTCTATATTTGAAATGTTGTTGAAGATCAAAAATATTATTGGCAAGATTGGTATCTATTCTGTCTGTAGTTGGCAAAAAAGTCCGCAGCGGAAGGCCAAACATGGAGTGCACGGTAACTCCGCCCGCGTTGATTGCGGCTATGCCTGTGGGAGCTACCACGATGTGTTTTTTGCGGGTGCGCTTTACGAAATCATTCAGGAAAGTGGTTTTTCCGGTTCCGGCTTTTCCTGTTAAAAATACGCTTCTGTTGGTATGCTCAATTAATTCAAAAAAATGATCTTTCATCGTGTTCAAAATTACAAAAATGTTGCGAAGGCATACACTTTGATTTCGTTTAAAAAAATGATATAATGAAAATGAATTTCATAAAAATAATGTCAGTCTGTTTATTTTCTGTGATGATTACCGCCTGCAAAACGGCCGCACCGGATCCGGAAACGTTACCTAAAGATATTGCTGAAAGACCTGCTGATGCAGAGAGCAGAAAGTATGATCAGGCACAGCTTGATATTCTGAAATCATCCATTGATGCTGAGATTGAAAAAGAAAAATGTACAGATCCTAAAGAATGGGCATTTGCTCCAATCGGTGCCAAAGCTTGTGGTGGGCCATATTCTTACATTGCCTATCCAAAGAAAAATGAAACTTCAATTCTGGCAAAACTTGAAAATTTCAAAAACAGAATGATTGCTCACAATAAAAAATACGAACTTGTTTCTGACTGTATGCTGCCGGCAGAGCCGGTTTCCGTCAGATGTGAAGCGGGAAAGGCTGTGTTGGTATATCCTTAGGGTAGAAACAAGGCAAAAGTAAAAAAGAGTCAAGGTTATCTAAAAAAGCCAAGTAATGAGGTTAAAGAGCCAAGTGAAAAGGCAAAAGTGCCAAGTTTGTTACGGAAAACCAGGTGATAAATTTGATTTTTTAAATAATTCTGTTACAAAAAAAATTAGGTGATCAACCACGAAGTGGTTCAATTAACCGATACCTGTAGAAATAAAAACGACTTTGAAAAATATTTCCGAAGTCGTTTTTATTTTAAGTCTTTGCAAAACTAAAAATTATCAGTAAACTTATAAACCATTAATCCACTAATCCAATCCGACTCTCAAACTCACTTTTCTTCCTTATACCATGAAGAATATTTCACATAATTATCTGCGATTCTGTTTACTTCGCCTTCCAGAAGCTGAGAATTTATGTCTTTTAATTTCCTTGCAGGAACGCCGCCCCAGACTTCTCCGGATTTGATGTGTGTTCCCTGGGTAACCACAGAACCTGCGCCAACGATGGAATTTTCTTCAACAATACAATCATCCATCACGATGGAGCCCATTCCAATTAAAACATTATCCTTGATGGTGCAACCGTGAACAATTGCGTTGTGACCGATGGATACGTTGTTGCCAATATTCAAAGGATGTTTCTGATAAGTGCAGTGCAACATCACGTTATCCTGAATATTGACCTTGTTTCCCATTTTAATGTAATGTACATCGCCTCTGATTACGGCATTGTACCAGATGCTGCAGTCAGTTCCCATGGTAACATCTCCAATAATTGTTGCGGTTTCTGCTAAAAAAGTATTTTCTCCAATCTGAGGAGTTTTTCCTAAAAGTTCTTTTATTAAAGCCATATTCTGATTTGAAAATTTAATAATGTGTTAATTTGAAAATTAGATTTAAAACTACGGTGGTAAATTACAGTGATAGCAAAAATCTAACTCCCAACTTCCAGCTTCTAACTTCTAAATCCGTATTTTTGTACATTCAAATTTAATTAAAAAATGCGTACTATACTTATAGAACCAACCGAAAACCCTAAAGTGATGAAATTTGTATCCGACTACAATTTGATTCCCGGGTCTTTGGAGCTGGACAGAGATTCTGATATATCAGAAATTCCTTTGGCACAGGAACTTTTCAATTATCCTTTTGTGGAAAGAATCTTCATCACCGCGAATTTTGTTGCTGTGGCAAAACAGGACACTGTAGAATGGGAACACGTTGCAGAAAGCCTGAAAAATGTAATCGAAGACGAACTTTTGGCAAACCCGAGAATTTATCTTCAGAAAAAGAAAGAGATGTATCAGATTTATGCTGAAATGACGCCAAATCCTAATGTGATGAAGTTTGTTTCAAGTCAGGTTTTGATGGATGGCTTTGTAGAGGTGAAATCAAGAGATCAGGCGCAGGGTGTACCTTTGGCTCAGGCAATTTTTACTGAATTTGATTTTGCGAGCGAAGTATTCATTTCTGATAATTTTGTTGCCGTTACCAGAAATAATTCTGTAGAGTGGCACCAGGTGATGATGGCTGTACGTGGTTATATTGCCGAATATCTGCAGAGTGGAGGCGAGATTTCCAATATTGAAAGTCAGAAGCATGAAAATCCTGTAGAAAAAATTATCAACAGAGATTATACTGAAGATGAGCAGAAGATTTCTGATATTTTAAATGAATATGTGGCCCCGGCTGTAGAAAATGATGGTGGTAAAATTTCTTTGATGGAATACGACGGCTCTACAAAAACAGCCAAAATGCTTTTACAGGGCGCATGTTCAGGATGTCCAAGCTCAACTGCAACTTTAAAAGGAGGAATTGAAAATATCTTAAAACAGTTCGTACCTGAACTGGTAGAAAAAGTAGAAGCCGTAAACGGATAAATAGATAAGTAATCAGCAATGAGTAATGAGCAATATGTAAATTACTCATTACTGATTACCCATTACTCATAATTATGAAGGGAATTTTATTAGTCAACCTCGGTTCGCCAAGGTCAACATCTGTTCCGGATGTGAAAGAATATCTTGATGAATTTCTGATGGATGAAAAGGTAATTGATTACCGTTGGTTTTTCCGTGCACTTCTGGTAAAAGGAATCATCCTCAACACAAGACCTGCAAAATCTGCAGAGGCTTACAAAACAGTCTGGACAGACGAGGGTTCTCCTCTAATCGTTATCACCAAACAGCTTCAGGCAAAACTTCAGAAATTGGTGGATGTTCCGGTAGAAATCGGGATGAGATACGCCCAACCCAGCATTGAAGCCGGAATTCAGAAGTTGGTGGATCAGGGCGTTACAGATATTGTACTTTTCCCGCTGTATCCGCAATATGCGATGAGTACAACAGAAACAGTAATTGATAAAGCCGAGGAAGTAAGAAAAAAATCTTTTCCGCAGATTAGAATTAATTACATTCAGCCTTTTTACAACAGAGATATTTATATAGACTGTCTCGCGGAAAGCATTAAGGAAAAACTTCCGGAAAATTTCGATGCGTTACAGTTTTCCTATCACGGTGTTCCCGAAAGACATATATATAAGACAGATCCTACCAATACCTGTAACTTAAATGACTGTTGCTCGCGGAATTCAAACCCAAGTCATCAGTTCTGCTACCGTCATCAGTGTTTCAGTGTAACGAATTCGGTGATTAAAAAATTAGGTTTACCTAAAGAAAAAGTGATGGTCACGTTCCAGTCGAGATTAGGAAAAGATAAATGGATGGAGCCTTACACGGATGAGACGTTGGAAAATGTCGGCAAAAAAGGGGTGAAAAACTTAGCAATTGTTTGCCCGGCCTTTGTTGCTGACTGTCTGGAAACGCTTGAAGAGATTTCTGTGGAAGGAAAACATCAGTTTGAACACGGTGGAGGAGAGAATTTCCATTACATTCCATGTCTGAACGATGAAGACCGATGGGTGAATGTGGTAAAAACACTTTGTGAAGAAAAATTAAATGATTTTTATGGGGTTTGACTCAAATAAAACTTGTTTTTAAATACCGTGCCCCCTTTTTTTTTCAATAGATTTTATTTAAAATATAATTTTTTTTAACAATACCCCTAAAAATTAGGGGTATTGTTTTGTTTTTTAAATTTTTTTTCTACCTTTACTTCATCAAAGACAAACTGACACTTCAAAATTTGAAATAATGGAGACAACTATTGAAATTTTAAAAAAGAAAATCGACATTTTAAGTCCGGATCTTGTAGAAGCATTATCTAAAATTCTGAACACTGTGGAAACACAGGATTTGAAAGATATCTCTCAGTTTCAGATGGACGAAATTTCATACAGAATTTATTTCCATTCTGAAAATCCGAATACGAAGCTCGATTTTTTCGAAAATATAGATGAACTTGAGCATTTGTGTGCTTAGGATGAAGCAATGAAAGTGCTTTTATCATCCATCGCAAAGAATGACATCCGTTTGCTGATGCGTGTTTTCAATGCTGAAAAAAAGAATAAAGACAGATATTTCTTAGATGTACTGAAAGATTCTGTACAGCAGATTGTTGAGAATACAAATCATTTAGATATCAAAAGTAAAAAGATGCAGGTTTTTAAAACCGAAAATCTCCCAATCAATATTCATTATGTGATCGAAGATAATAACGATTTACTGATAACAGCGGTCTTTAAAGAATAGACCTTAAACCCAGAACACTTTGTTTGTTGACATATTATATTTTATTTTTCTGTGAGTCTTAAAAAGACAGTTGATCTGGACCTTACAGTTATTCTGTAAGGTTTTTTTATTTCACAGGTGTTCTGAATTCTCCGTAGCCTATCAGTCCGTCGTAATTTCTGCCAAAAGGTCTGTAGTAAAGAAAGGCCTGATATAGATTTTCTGTCTGCCAGAAATTTCCGTTAATCTCCCCAAAATTCATTCGTCCGTCTGTCTCTTTTGTGGCTAAAATATAGTTGTAGAAACCCTGTTTCATAAAGATTTTGGCGATGTATTTTTTCTTTTCTGCATCATAAGTCATCATATATTCTTTTGATGGTTTAAAATCATTAAAACCACCTAAAACATAAAGCTCTTTACCCATCGGTTCAGAATCTAAAGAAAAATGAACCACCGCATAATCTCCCTCACGCTCAGCATTCCGCTCAATTCCCATATCGTTTCTTCTGAAATACCACGCTCCGTTCACATCTGGCTGATACTGATAATCTAAAGGATAAGCCCAAACCGGATGCAGATAGGTCTGATGAACATTGTCGATAATTTCTGTCGCGCGCACCATATCGGCAGGCATTCTGATATTTTTATTGTCGAAATAATAAAATTCATTATTCCCGGGGAAAGTAAGATTCATCTGTTGGAAAAGCAGTTGATTTCCCATTGTAGAACTTGCCTTCTGATTAAAAACAGTCATGTGCGGGTTGTTATTCTGAACCACATTCATGGTCATAGAATTCACGTTGGAAGAAATGTCGCCGCCTTTGGAAGTTGCCTGTACTTCAACTCTCTGGTTGATGTTCGGGTTTCTGGCATCTGAAACTCTGGTTATGTTTAAAGCTAAATTCACCCCATTTTCCGAAATACTGAATCTTCTTTTAAATAAAGGCTTATCTGCAGAATCTTTGTAAACGATGATTTCAAAATTACCGGAAATTTTGGGTCTGATTTTATCATTCGGAAATGAAAGCTTGTAATGCGTATAAGGCCGAAGCGTGTTGAAAGAATATTCAAACTGGTCGAGCAAGGCATTCATCGTTCCTGTAGCGATTTCGGTGAAAAATAAGTTATCATCCTGCCAGTTTCTGTCGTAATGTTTTAAAGTATAACGGAAAATCGTGCTGCTGTTTGTAAGATCATCAAAACTTAATACCAGCTGCTCACCCATGTTGATTACAGGTGTTTCGTCGTTGGTCTGAGGATTAAAAAGCTGTATGCTCTGTATGTTTTGGCCGAATACGAGACCACTCAGACCCAGTAAAAATATCTTTAACGTTTTCATTCTTACGAAGATAATGAAAAATGCCCATTTCACTATTATTATCGTATTTTTGATGAAAAATTAATCTCAATATGTTTCAGATACAGGCTTTCGTATTCAATTTTGCAAGTGAAAATACTTATGTTCTTTTTAACGCAAATAAAAACGCATGGATTATCGATCCGGGAAATATGAATGAGCAGGAAACGAAAGCAATTTCAGATTTCATCAACGAAAAGGAATTAAATGTCACCAAAATTATTCTTACTCATGCCCATATTGATCACGTTTTAGGTCTGCAGTGGGCGTTTGATGCGTATAAAGTTCCGGTTATGATGCATCGGGATGATAAAGAGGTTTTAGATATGTTTCAGATCAGCGGGATGAGGTTTGGTTTTGAACTGGATCATATTAATGTTGATTTAGAATACATCAATGAAGATGACGAAATGGATTTTGACGGAGAAAAATTTAAAATATATCATGTTCCGGGGCATTCTCCGGGAAGTGTGGTTTACCATAATGAAGCTCAGAAATTTATGATTTCCGGAGATGTTCTTTTTGAAGGAAGTATCGGCAGAACAGATTTGTACAAAGGAAATTATGAACAGCTGATTGATGGGATTAAAACCAAACTTTTTGTTTTGGATGATGAAACGCAGGTCTTTTCAGGTCACGGAAATCCTACAACAATCGGTTTTGAGAAACAGTATAATCCTTTTTTGAAGTAAATTTTCGAGATTTTTCTGAAAATTAAATGTAAAAACCGCCAGAAAATCTGACGGTTTTAATCAATTTTTATGAAGAAATTAAATTAGAAATCCAAAGTAATTGAAGCTCTTACAGCCGCGCCCATAATCGGTCTTGCCATGATGGTTCCGTCTCCGGATGGAGATCCTGCTCTTGGGTCACCTTCAGTAATTCCGATGGTGTTGAAGATATTGGTTCCGTCAACTGCAAATCTTATTTTCCCCAGCTGATAGGAAGTTCCCGCTCCTACCTCTGAGAATGACGGCAATGTCTGCGCATTTTTCTCATCCTGGAAACGTTTTCCGTAATAATTCACACTTGCATACGCTCTCCATTCTTTCGTAATGTTTACAGCAGGATCGATGTTGAAATAGAATTTCGGCATTCTTCTCACGGTATTGTCATCATAGTTAAATGTAGAGCCGTCCCCGTTTCTACCAGTAAAATCCTGATATTTTGGGTTTTGTACGGTTCCGTTGAAGGTGATTTCCAACAGATTGTTAAAAAGTCTTGCATAACCTTCCAGTTCTACCCCAAAGTTGGTGGTGTTTGCAAATTTGTTTTCTGAAGTTCCGTCTGAATAAACATCGGTAAAAGACAGGTTTTTTAAAGTAGAGTAGAAAGGAATTACTGCTACATCAAAAGTTCTGGAATAATATTTATATCCCACTTCCAGCTGATTGGTCGTTACGGGTTTGATGGCAGAAAGATTGTTCATATTGCTGTAATATGATTCTTCGTTCGGAGATCTGAAACCATTGGAAAAGCGTGCGTAAACAGCATTTCCTTTATTGATTTTATAATTCATCGCTGTAGTGAAAGAAACTCTGTTTACATCATACTTCCAGTATGTGAATTTATTTCCCAAAACAGATATATTATCATCTGCCGTAGTTGTAAGGAAGCTGTGCGTTCCGTCTGTTGTTAAGCCAGAATTATTTAAATTTCCGGAAGTTGTATTTACGCCGTAACCTTTGTAGAAATCACGGCTGTAACGGATTCCTCCGTTTAAGCTTAAAGCATCAGTGATGTTGTAATCTAAGTTCGCATATAGGTCATTCAAACTTCCCTGAACCTGAGAATCTCTTAAAAGAAAAGATATTTCTGTAACTCCGTTGTAGGTTTTAGAATATCCCGTGCTGTTTGGTGTAAGAGACGTATCTGTTAAATTTAAAAGTTCGGGATTGTCTGTTGCTGTTGCCAGAATATTGCTCCAGTTCCAGTTTTGATGAGTTTTCCAGTTAGATTTGTAGAAACCAGCGGTCAGGTTTCCTTTATCAAATTTATAGCTGAACTGTAAGTCATTCACAAAATTATTCATCTGTTTGTCTATTGCCCAGAATCCTAACTTCTGTACAAAAGCAGGATTCACAACTGCACCAGAACTTACAGACGTAAATTGGAAATTATTTCCTGTAATTCCGTAATCGTTTGCAAATTTGGCCGCAGTTGTAGGTACGCCAGCAGGGAAAATTCCCGTATAATTCATATCAATATTGGTGTATCTTGTTTTGTTTAAAACAGAGAAATTTCCCCCTAAATCATACTTAAATTCAGCGCCCAAAACATCAACTTTCGGATGAATTCCGTCTTCTAAATTTCTGCTGAAGAAACCTCCGCCCGCTTGAGGAATATTCAGCTGACTGATATTTCTGTAGCTGTACGTTCCGTAATTGGCATCGAAACCGGCAAATTCTTTAAGATCACTTCCATTCTGCACCAAAGGAATCGGCAGGAAAAACGTATTTCTGTCGTCTAATTTTTTATAATAAACCTTAGCGTATCCTTTGTCGAAAACGTATTTCAGATTCATTCTGATCTGCCCGCCCTGATTGGCTTTAAAATCAGTTTTTCTGATTCCGTCATCTGTTCTGTAAAATCCGCCTACATTGAAGAATAATTTGTCCTGAACCAAAGCGCCGCCCACATTCATATCAGTACGCATCAATCCGTAAGTACTGGTTTCAAGTTTCGCGGTTCCTTTAAAATCATTTCCGCCCTCTTTGGTAATAAAGTTGATCAAACCACCCGGCGAATTGGTTGCAAAAACAGAACCCGAAACACCTCTCAAAGCTTCTAATCTGCTGACAGAATTATCTACTCTGAAAAAATTATCTGCATTGGCAAACTGTAGAGCTCCGTCTTCAAAAACCGGAAGACCATCTTCCTGAACCTGAACAAATTCATAAGCTCCGGCCGAAGGAATTCCCCTTGCAAAAAAGGTTATTTCCAACTTCTCCACCAGAAGTTTCTACCGCAAAACCGGGAACTCTCTGTAACAGGGCAGCCGCATTGATTGGGTTTTGTTTCTGAATTTCTTTTGCGGTAAATGTGGAAATTGCAGTGCTTGATTCGATTTTTGGTTTTGGTCTGGAGTTACCCGTTATTACAACCTGGTCAATAGATGAAACTCTGGCAGAATCCTGAGCAACTTCCTGACCGAAAGCACTGTTGAAATAGAATGTTGCGATACCGGTAAGCAACAGAATGGATCTTTTTTTCATAGCTTTTAATTTTTTAATGTTTGTTTATTTGAAGTTTGATTAACTGTTTATGATAAACACCGTTCGTCCATACAAAACCATCCTGGTTGGGATATTCTCCTCCGCCAGCAATGGTTTCTGTGTCTAAAGCGTTATATTTTTCCATTAATTTTCCGGTGTTGCTGTACACTCTTTCTACATTGCGGCACCAGTTGTTTTTAATTTTTTCGGCGGCATCATCAAAGCCATAATTTTTCATAGACTGAAAACCCAACCATTGATAAGGTGCCCATGCATTAGGGAAATCCCATTGCTGCCCGGAATTTTTGGTTGTGGTAACCAATCCTCCTGCGTACAGAAATTTTTTCTCAATATTTTCTGCAACCGCGAGAGCCTGTGCCTCACTGGCCAGACCCAAAAATAAAGGATAAAGAACGGCAATGTGTTCAGACGGGGTTTTTGTGTTTTTTTGGATGTGATAATCGCTGTACATTCCAGAATCTTCGTTCCAGAAATACGTATTGATCATCTGTCTTCGCTTTGCCGCTCTCTCTGAATATTCCTTTTCTTTATGTGTGTCATTTTTTGAAGCTGAAGTTTTTGCCAATGTACTTTCCAAATGCCAGAGAAGACAGTTCAGATCCACCTGTGCAATATTCAGAGTTTCTATGGTCTGTATTGTTTCTCCATCTTCAAACCATCTGCTGGAAAAATCCCAACCAGATTCGCAGGCACTTCTTATATTTCTGTAAAATTGTTTTCCAGCATTTTCACTGTCTTCAATATCAACTAGATAACTCTCTGTTCTTGGCGTATTTTCGGAGTCGAAATATCTGTTTAAAACATCACCATGAATCGTTTTTAAAACTCTCTTCGAAGTTGAATTTTTATCTAAATTTTCCTCGCCATCCATCCAGAAAGCATATTCTTTTTCTAAAGTATCATGATATTTGATGTAAATATTTTCATCTTTTGTTGTTTCAAAAAGTAAATCGAGCATTAACGAAAAATAAGGCGGCTGAGAACGACTCAGGAAATGAGTCCGGCTTGCATTCGGCACAAATCCAACTGTTTGAATGAGATAAGAGCAGTCTTCAATGATATTTTCCATCATTTCAACTCTTCCCGAAACCTGTAAACCGAGCATGATAAAATAACTGTCCCAATAGAAAAATTCGTTAAAACGCCCTCCCGGAACGATGTATGGTTTCGGAAGTTTCAGCAGTGTTCCTCTTTCTTCATAAGCAGTTCTGGTCAGTTCATCCCAAAGTTTTTCTATGTGTTCGTCAATCGGTAACTGAGTTTCTCCTGTAACTGAAATTTTAGTTTCCAAAAAATCGAAATTGGCAAGGACGAATTTTTTTAAATCAAAGTTTTCAGTATTTTTTTCATTTTCATATTTTGCATTAATGTCATCAGCAGAAAAAAGAGGAACAGCATCAGTCATTATTTTTTGGTCTTCAAAAATCTGTGACCGCTGAACGTCATCAAAGAGCGCCTGAATTTGGTTGATATGCAGTGGATTACCCATTTTTATTTATTAGAATTTATTTTAAATTTATTCATCGTCATTGCCGAAATTAGCAGAAGTGCAAGCGGAATCAGTGAAAGATAAAATGCCTGCTGTCCGCTGAATTTCTCAAACACAAAGCCTGTAATTACAGAGCCTACAGTGCCTCCAACTGCGGAGAAAACTACAATTAAACCTGCCATGGCGCTGTGCAGATATTTTGGGATGGATGCCAGAATCACAGAGTTGATGCTGGGGTAAATAGGAGCCAACAAACCGCCCATTAATGGAAATAAATACACAACTAAAGGAGCGTTGAGCCATGTTGCATCAGTTCCCACCTGAATACTATGAGTAAGCGGCAACACCAATAAAATACTTATTGCAAAGCCAACTACACAAAAAGAAACCACATAAATCCAGCTGAATTTCTTAGAGAAAAAGCCCGATAAAAATCTTCCTAAAGCAAAAGCACCCGCCAAAACTGCGCCCGCCTGAATAGACATTGAGGTCGGAACTTTTAAGACTTCTTTATAAAAAGTAGGTGTCCAGGTATGGAAACTTTGTTCCACCAAAACAAATAGAAAGGCGCACAGTAAAAAGAACAAAACTTTTTTGTAACTGAAAAGACTGAGGCTGTTTTTTACATCTCCCAGCAAATCTGTTTTCTCACTTTTCGCTTCAGTTTCGTTGAGTTTTGTAAAAAACAAAAAAAGAGATGATAAGGTTGAAAGCGCTCCCAAAACCCAGTACACATTGAGCCATTGGGTGGATTTCGGATTGTGGTCATCAATAAAAAGACTGAAAATAACGTTTCCTACCAAAACACCAATCATAAAAAACCCTTCCAGATATCCCATAAAACTGGTGTTCTTTATCTGTATCTGTCACCAGACCGATTGAGGTAAAGACGGAAATTTTAATTAAAGCAAATGAAATCCCGACAATAGTAAAAAGTAATTTGAAAAACCAAAAATCATTGGAAAACGCCATTACGAAACACATACAGCTCACCACGAATAACGCAATTAACATTGAGTTCTTAATCCCTATTTTCGGTAAAAATGATGCTAAAATAAACGAGCAAATGGCTATTGGTAAATCTTTAAAACCCTCCAGAACACTTGCGGAAGATTTGGAAATCCCGAAATTCTGCTGCACCTGCAAAATGACAGTTCCCACAGAGTTTAAGAGAATTGCAAAAACAAAATAGCTTAAGAATAAAACTGCTTTTATATTGAAATTTTTCATTATTAATTTTATGTTGGCGAAGATATAAGCTAATCCGTTCACATTAATTTAACATAGTAAACCATTATTTGAACTATATTAATATATTTTGTATTTTAACAGATTTATTATAGTTAATTAAATGAAAGTTACATTTGAACACGTTATTCCAGACGACAACAGTTCGTTTTGTGTAATTCACAATAATTTACCTGTATCATTATTAAAATGGGAGTATCATTATCATCCGGAAATTGAGTTGGTTTGTGTTCTTTCAGGAAGTGGAACACGCCACGTGGGATACCATAAAAGTAATTATACCAACGGAGATCTGGTGCTTATAGGCTCTAATATCCCACATTCGGGATTTGTATTAAATTCAATAGATCCTCACGAAGAAATCGTTTTGCAGTTTAATGAAAATATTCTGCAGTTTCCTGCGAAGGAAGTTGAAACGGGACTTATTAAAAATTTATTTGAACTCTCAAAATATGGCGTGAAATTCAGCCGGAAAACTAAGAAAAATATGATCCCAAAACTGAAACTTATGCTGGAATCTGAAGGCTATAAAAGATATGTTCTGCTGCTGGAAATTCTTTTCGAACTCTCAAAATCAAAAGACTACGTGCTTTTGAATAGCGAGATTATGCCTTATACCATCATTTCAAAGAATAAAACAAGACTTGAAAATATTTTCACTTTTGTGGAAAAGAATTATGACAAAGAAATCAAAATTGAAGATGTGGCAAAACTGGCCAATCTCACGCTTCCTGCGTTCTGTAATTTCTTCAAAAAAGCTACCCAGATTACTTTTACAGAGTTTGTAAACCGTTACAGAATCAACAAAGCGTGCCTGCTGATGGCGCAGGATAAAAGTATTTCTGAGTGCAGCTACAGTTGCGGATTTAACAATGTTACGTATTTCAACAGAATGTTTAAAAAATATACTTCAAAAACGCCTTCAGAATTTCTCAAGAATTTTTCCCACAGCAAAGTGAAAGTATAAATAAAAAAAGCTGTCCGAAAATAGAACAGCTGTATATGTTTTTAAACTACATGCATCAGTGTGTAATAAAAAAGTATATTATTTCCACTTGATACCACACCCTAAACTTGGTCTCTGCATTTCTTCCTGTGGTGCGCCAATGAGAAGGTTTTCAAACGCGATTACCAAATCTTCGCCGGTAACTTCTTTGTTATTTCCAGGTCTTGAATCATCCATTTGGCCTCTGTAGATCAGGTCTAATTTTTCGTCAAACAAAAAGAAATCTGGTGTACAGGCTGCGTTGTAAGCCTTTGCAATCGCCTGGCTTTCATCGAATAAATATGGGAAATCAAATTTTCTGTCTATTTGAAACTCGATCATTTTTTCCGGAGAATCAGCAGGATATTTTTCAACATTATTAGAATTGATGGCGATAAACTCAATCCCTGCTTCGTTATAATCTTCGTAAAGCTCATTCAGCTTGTCGATTACATGAAGAACAAACGGACAGTGGTTGCAGATAAACATCACCAGAGTTCCTTTTTCACCTTTCAATTCTTCCAATGACTGGATTTCACTGGATTTTGAAGGGTTTGGCAGCTCAAAAAAAGGTGCTTTCGTGCCAAGTTCTATCATTTTAGAAGGAGTATCCATATTTTTAATTTAGTGTACAAAGATAAAAATTTCTTTCAGTATTTAAAGGCTCAGAATTTAATGGACGGTTAGATGTTATTACTGAAAAGATAAATTGAGCATAGCAATATAACTTATTTATATTTCCAATAATATTTTATAAATAGAGCGTATCGCCCTATGTTAGGGCATTGCGGCACAATTCTAATGGTTATGAAGCATTCCCGAAAAATTATCTGAACTTCAATGTTTGGAACTTAACAATAAAAGTTTGTAGTTTTGCTAACGCTGTTAGAAATACAGCAATCGTTATATGGGAGTTCATGAACGCCGTCAGAGAGAAAAAGAAAATATACGTACCAGCATTCTGGATGCGGCATTTACTTTGGCTAAAACTGAAGGCTGGGCTTCTCTCTCAATTAGAAAAATTGCGGATGCCATAGAATACAGCGCTCCCGTCGTTTATGATCATTTCGAAAATAAAGAAGCAATTCTCTATGAAATCTCACTGAACGGTTTTCACTGTCTTCACATTGAGTTGTTAAAGGCTCAGAAAAAGCATGATACTCCTGAAGATCAACTCGTTGCGATTGTAGATGCATACTGGAAATTTGCTTTCAATAATAAAGAATATTATCAGCTGATGTTTGGTCTGGGAATGCAGTGCAGCGGGAAAGGGATGATGAAAGAAGAGTTTTCTTCGTTTCAGGATATGTTGTATGAGTGTACTTTAGAAATCATCACAAAAAAAGGATCCAATCCTGATAATGCCTGTCACTCTTCACACGCTTTGTTCTCAGCAGTTCACGGATTGATTTCTATCATGATGATGAGAAATGATGATATTCCTTCCACAATGAACAAAACAACTTTAGACGAAACGGTTTCTGCTTTTATTAAATCTCTGTGATTTTTTTTTAAACAAATATTAACACTGTTAGGAAAAATATCACATATAATTAATATAGTCCGAATTTTAATAATTTAAAAAACTTTAAAAATGAAATACGATTTTATCACCATGATTATGGCAATCTTCTTTCCATATCACTAACAGCGTTAGAATTACTAACATCAATTTTGTATTCCTCCTGTCAGCTAAAAAATCGGGAAAGAATACCTTCACAAAAATGATCTGCATATATTTTTTTTGTATAATGATTAACACTGTTAGCATTAATTATGTCTGTTTTAAAACTTTCACCTTCTAATATTAAAAAAACTAAAGTCAAAAATCATGAAAACATAAAGATGTCATCTTTCTGATTCCTACTGTCTTTTTTTAAGCTAAAAATTAACACTGTTAGAAAAAGTAACGGAATTCAAATCTTTTATACAATTTTAAATCAACACACATTAAAACTTAAACTCAAAATGAAAATACCTGGAAAAATAAGGTTTATCGTACTTATATCAAGTATTATCCTTTTACAGAACTGTACCAAAGCTGCTGAAGGTGGGAACGCTGCTCCAGCTGCACCAGAATTACCTGTCTACACCGTCATCACTTCTCCGGCAACCGTCTATCAGGAATTCCCAACTGCACTGGAAGGCAAAAATAACGTCGAAATCAGATCACAAGTCGATGGATATTTAGATAAAATCTATGTGGAAGAAGGCGCTTACGTAAGAGCCGGACAACCTTTGTTTAAAATAGATTCAAGAGCTTACGGCGAGCAGGTGAATATGGCAAACGCCAATTTACAGGTTGCCAATGCCAACATTCAGAAAGCAAAAGTGGAAGTGGACAGACTTCAGCCATTAGTCGCTGCAAAAGTAGTTTCTAATGTACAGCTGAGAACAGCAAAGGCCAATTATGCAGCAGCCGTTGCCGCTGGTTCACAGGCAAAAGCTTCTGTTGGAGGAGCTAGAATTAATGTAGGATTTACCACAATTACAGCTCCGGTTAGCGGTTACATCGGGAGAATTCCTTACAAAAAGGGAAGCTTAATTTCAAGAACAGATGCCAATCCGTTGACGATGTTGTCAGACATCAGTGAAATTTACGCTTATTTCTCTTTAAGTGAACTTGATTTTATCGGTTTCCAAAAGAAATATCCGGGAGCAACTTTAAATGAAAAGCTTAAAAATATGCCGATGGTAGAATTGGTGATTGCCGATAACAGCACGTATCCTGAAAAAGGTAAAATGAGCATTGTTGACGGACAGTTTGACAAAACCACCGGCGCAATCAGCGTTCGTGCAGTTTTCCCAAATGCCAACGGAGCGTTGAGAACGGGAAATACAGGCAGAGTCCGTATGCCACAGTTATTCACCAATACACTTGTTATTCCTCAGGAATCCACATTTGAAATTCAGGATAAAACCTACGTTTACGTTGTTGGAAAGGATAAAAAGGTAACTTCAAAACCAATCACCATTTCAGGAAAAACGGAGAGCTATTACTTTATTTCTGAAGGACTTTCTGCTGGTGATAAAATCGTTTACACAGGAATCGGAGCTTTAAAAGATGGAGTTATGATTCAGCCAAAAGCGATTTCTTCTGACAGTCTTTTGAGAGCGAGACCTCTTTAAAACGGCTTAAAAATTTTGACACAAAAGTCAGAATAGCGTTTAAACAACATTAAAAAATAAACTTCTTATGTTAAAAAAATTCATAGATAGACCTGTACTTTCTACGGTTATCTCCATCATATTGCTGCTGTTGGGAGCGATGTCGGTTTTTAATCTTCCGATTACACTGTTTCCCGATATTGCACCACCGAGCGTTCAGGTGACAGCATTTTATCCGGGAGCGAATGCAGAAGTTGTTGCTCGTTCCGTTGCGGTTCCGATTGAAGAAGCAGTGAATGGTGTTGAGAATATGACGTACATGACCTCCAATTCAAGTAACGACGGATCAATGACTTTGAGTGTATTTTTCAAACAAGGTTCGGATCCGGATAATGCCGCAGTAAACGTTCAAAACCGTGTTTCAAAGGCGATGAGCCAGCTTCCGCAGGAGGTTGTACAGGCCGGAATTTCGACTCAAAAAGTTCAGAACAGTATGATTATGTTTATGGGATTGTCAAGTGATGACCCGAAACAATACGACGAACTTTTCTTACAAAACTATTTGAAAATCAACGTCATTCCACAGATACAGCGTATTCCGGGAGTCGCTCAGGCGCAGGTTTTCGGTACGAGAGATTACTCCATGAGACTTTGGCTGAAACCGGATCGATTAGCAGCCAATAATCTTTCTCCGCAGGAAGTTTTGGCAGCAGTAAAAGATCACAACTTAGAAGCTGCTCCTGGTCGTCTGGGACAGGGAAGCAAGGAAACTTACGAATATATCTTAAAGTATAAAGGTAAATTAAACAAAAATGCAGACTATGAAAACATCGCCATCAAATCAAACAGTGACGGTTCATTTTTAAGATTAAAAGATGTTGCGAGAGTAGAATTCGGTTCTTACACGTACACCGCAGCCAACAGAATGGACGGTAAACCTGTCGCAGGTTTTGCAATTCTCCAGACAGCAGGTTCAAATGCAAATGAAATTTTAACTGCCATTGAAAAGCAGATTGAAGAAATGAAAACTACCTTACCAAAGGGAGTTGAGCCTATTATCATGTACAATTCCAAAGACTTTTTGGATGCGTCGATTCATCAGGTAATTGAGACATTAGTGATTGCATTTATCCTGGTATTTATTGTAGTGTACATTTTCCTTCAGGATTTCAGGTCTACATTAATTCCTGCGATTGCCGTTCCGGTAGCAATTATCGGTACGTTCTTTTTCCTTCAGATGTTTGGTTTTAGCATCAATATGTTGACTTTGTTTGCATTGGTACTCGCGATTGGTATTGTGGTAGATGATGCGATTGTCGTCGTTGAAGCCGTCCATTCAAAAATGGAACAGACGGGAATGCCGGTTGAACAGGCTACTACACATTCAATGAGCGAAATTTCTGGAGCGATTATTTCTATTACATTGGTAATGTGTGCGGTATTTATTCCGGTTGGTTTTATGCAGGGGCCTGCTGGAGTTTTTTACAGACAGTTTGCCTTTACTTTGGTCATTGCGATTATGATTTCAGCGGTTAATGCGTTGACATTAAGTCCTGCTTTATGTGCTTTATTATTAAATGATCCACAAGGAGAACATGGTGATCACGGTCAGAAAAAAGGTTTTGGGGCGAAGTTTTTCAACGCTTTCAACAAAAGCTTCAACAACATGACCAGAAAATATATCTACAGCCTTAAATTTTTAATTAAAAATAAATGGGTTGCCGTTACAGGTTTAGCGTTGATTACAGCGGCAAGTGTTTTCTTAATTAATAAAGCTCCGACAGGATTTATTCCTACAGAAGATCAGGGATTTGTTTTGTATGCAGTGAATACGCCTCCGGGAAGTTCATTAGACAGAACACACAGAGCCACTGAGCAAATTGATAAAATCATCAATGGTGAAAAAGCAAAAAATCACCTTTGGGTAGCCGACGGAATGAACTTCATCAGTAATTCCAATGCTTCTCCTTATGCTGCAGGTTTTATTAAACTGAAAGATTTTGAAGATCGTGGTGAAGTGAAAGATCCCGATCAGATTGCTGCGGGCTTGACAGGAAAAGTAGCACAGGTAAAAGATGCCAGTGCATTCTTCTTCAACTTCCCTACCGTACAGGGTTTTGGTAACGTTTCAGGGTTTGAATTTATGCTTCAGGATAAAACGAACGGATCTTTTGAACAATTGGGAACAACCACTCAGACATTTATCGGAGAATTAATGAAACGTCCTGAAATTGCTTTTGCGTTCACAACGTATGCAGCAGGAAATCCTCAATATACGATTGATGTAGACACCGATAAAGCCAATCAGCTCGGAGTTTCCGTAACTGAATTGATGCAGACGATGCAGATTTACTATGGAAGTAGTTTCGTTTCAGATTTCAACAGATTCGGTAAATATTACAGAGTAATGGCTCAGGCAGATATTCCTTACAGAACTGATGCGAATTCTATGGAAGGAATTTATGTTAAAAATAAAACAGGCGAAATGGTTCCTGTAAAGACTTTGGTAACATTAAAAAGAACTTTCGGACCAGAAACGGTTTCAAGAAACAACTTATTTAACGCCGTGACCATTAATGGAACTCCAAAACCTGGTTACAGTACCGGAGACGCCATTAAAGCGGTAGAAGAAGTTGCTCAGAAATCACTTCCTAGAGGTTACGGTTACGAATGGACAGGAATTACCCGTGAAGAAATCAAAACTGGTGGACAGACTGCTTTTGTATTTATGTTAAGTATTTTGTTCGTGTATTTCCTATTGGCAGCTCAGTATGAAAGTTATATTCTTCCGTTTGCTGTTATTTTGACCATTCCTACAGGGATTTTCGGAGTATTTGCTTTCACAGGATTGGCTGGAATTGACAATAATATTTATGTTCAGGTAGGATTAATCATGCTCGTCGGATTATTGGCGAAAAACGCAATTTTGATTGTCGAATTTGCCGTTCAAAGAAGAAAAGCAGGAAAAACATTGATTGAATCTGCTCTTCAGGCTTCAAGATTACGTTTAAGACCAATTCTGATGACTTCATTTGCCTTTATTATCGGTATGCTTCCATTGGTCTGGACGCAAGGTGCCGCAGCAAAAGGAAACCATTCCATCGGAATCAGTACCGTTGGTGGAATGTTTACAGGAGTTGTTTTCGGGATTTTCATTATTCCGGTAATGTATGTGATCTTCCAGTATTTACATGAAAAAATGCCAAGCAGAAAACAAAAAAGACTTCTAAGACAAAAACTGGAGGAAGAACTTTTAGCAACTGCACATTAATAAAAATGATTAACAAAACTTTGAGAGTACTTTAACCACAACAGTCGAAAAAGATTATACAGCTTTTATTTAAGCTAAAATGTTTGAAAATAAAAGAAGATATAAGTTTTTTTTATCATAAAAACATCTGTGAACATCTGTGAGATCTGTGGGAAAATTAACAGGTAAAACATTCTCCTACTAAAGACATTTTTGCTTGATCTCAAAGTTTTGCAATCAATAAAATTTAAATTATGAAAAGAGTAAAAAATATAATCATCGCTTTTGGAATTGCATTAGGTGCAGTTTCCTGTGTGCCGAAATTGGCCTACCAGGAAACGAAACCCGAACTTCCCGAAACATTCAAATATACTGCAACCGCCGATACAGCAAGCGTTGCCAACTTAGAATGGAAACAGTTTTTCAACGACCCCATTTTACAGGAACTAATTGAAAAAGGAATAAAAAACAACTACGATTTACAAATTGCTTTAAAGCAGGTCGCTTCCTCACAGGAAAAACTGAAACAGGCAAAATACCTTCAATATCCCGATATTGGTTTCGGAGTTTCAGCACAAATTTCAAAACCTTCCAAAAACAGCATGAACGGGCAAAGCTTAAATTTATTTTTAGGGCAAAGTCATGTTGAAGATTACAATGCAGCATTCAATTTATCTTGGGAAGCAGACATTTGGGGCAAAATAAAAAACCAGCAGGAAGTTTCAAAAATGCAGTATCTGCAGACTTATGAAGCGACAAAAGCAATTCAGACACAGGTTGTTGCGGCAATTGCTCAAGGTTATTATAATTTATTGATGCTTGACAAACAATTACAGATTGCAAAATCAAACTTAGATTTAAGCACCAATACCCTTTCTCTTACAGAAAAATTGTGGCAAAGTGGTGACACAACCTCTCTGGGAGTTCAGCAGGCAACCGCTCAAAAGCAGTCGACAGAACTTTTGATCACTCAATTAGAACAAAACATTGCCATTCAGGAAAATGCTTTGAGTATTTTGGTCGGTGAAAATCCCAATAAAGTCAGCAGAACGATTGAAATGTCGGATAGTTCTTTGCCGCAGGATATTTCGGCCGGACTTCCGGCTGCCATGGTTAGCCGTCGTCCGGATGTTCGTCAACAGGAATTGGTTTTATTGGAATCAAATTCAATTGTGGGAATTGCTCAGGCAAACATGTATCCTTCCTTAAAAATCACAGCAACTGGTGGAGTTAATTCATTTAAAGTTGATAATTGGTTTTCAATTCCGGCTTCACTGTTCGGTTCTGTTTTAGGAGGATTGACTCAGCCTATTTTCCAGAAAAGACAGTTGAAAACAGATTTAAATGTTGCTAAAATTCAACGAGAGAAAAACGTTTTGGCGTTCCGTCAATCTGTTTTGAATGCAGTTGGTGAAGTTTCTGATGCGTTAGTTTCTAATGAAAGCTTAAAAGTTCAGGAACAAAAAGCAAGCGAACAGGTAACAACGTTGAAAAACGGAATCAAAAGCGCCGAAATGTTGTACAAAGGCGGAATGGCCAATTATTTAGAAGTGATTACCGCTCAGGGAAATTCCCTGCAGGCTGAACTGAATCTTGCGTCCGTAAAAAGACAGAGATTAAGTAGTATTGTAGATTTGTACCGAGCATTAGGAGGCGGATGGAAGTAGTAAATTAATTATATTGTTTGAAGTGCGGTCTTTCGGGATCGCATTTTTTTGTTTAAAATTATATTGAAGTTTCAGCTTTTATGTACTCAATCAATCCATCAAAATCCTCTGGTGAATATTCAGCCTGTATATAATGAATATTTTCTTCCTTCCTGTACCAAGTCAATTGCCGTTTTGCAAATCTTCTCGAGTTTTTCTTAATCTCAGAAACCGCAAAATCAAGCTCCCATTCTCCATCAAAATATTTGAAAAGCTCCGAATAACCAACCGTATTGAGTGACGCCAAATTCTTTCCTTCCTGAGATTTTCTTAATTCATCCAGATTTTTCGCCTCATCAAGCAAGCCACTTTCCATCATTTTATCGACGCGAAGATTGATCCTTTCATAAACGATTTCCCGTGGCGCTTCAATGCCGATTCTAATCGTTTTGAAATTTCTTGGATTTTTGTCTTGAGAAATATTTTCTGTATATGTTTTTCCGGTTTGCCAGATAATATCGATCGCACGCAAAAGCCTTCTCTGATTATGAATATCTACATTTTCATAATATTCAGGATCCAAATCTTTCAGCATTTCCTGAAGTTTTTCGATTCCTTCAGTTTTCCAGATCGTTTCAAGTTTTTCCTGATTTTTTTCGTTCGCTTCAGGCAAATCATTCAGACCTTCAATTACCGCTTTTTCATACATCATACTTCCGCCAACCATAATAACCATGTCGTTTTTTTCGAAAAGTTGATGTAATAATTCTAAAGAATCATGCTCAAACTGACCGATAGAATAATAATCTTTTACAGAAAGCTGACCAATAAAATGATGTTTTGCCTGCGAAAGTTCATCTTCCGAAGGAGCAGCGGTACCGATTTTCATTTCACTGAAAAACTGTCTGGAGTCGCAGGAAATAATTTCTGTATTAAATCGTTTAGCAAGCTCAATAGCAAGTTTTGTTTTACCAATTCCCGTTGTGCCTAGAACAGAGATTAAAGTTTTATTTTTCACTCGGCTAATTTACGAAAATGAGTTAGTTTTCTTAATACAGTATTTGCTGGAAGATGGATGCTGGGAGATGGAAGTTTAAAATTTAATTATTTACAATATGCTGCCAACAAACAAAATATGATTTTTCATTAAATAGCATAAGTATTGTCATCTTCACACTTCACACTTCACACTTCCCGTTTCCTGCTTCCCGCCATCTTACTTTAGCAAAACTATAGACTTAAATGTTTATCTTTGTACAACAATAAAAAACTATGATTTTATCAATGACTGGCTTCGGTAGAGCCGAAGGTGTTTTTGAAGGGAAAAAAATTTCTATCGATATTAAATCACTGAACAGCAAGAGCTTTGATTTAAACATCAAAATTCCTTTACGTTATAAAGAAAAAGAATTTGAAGTAAGAAAAATTCTGAACGATAGAATCATCCGCGGAAAGGTAGATTGCTACATCAATATCGAGAACCTTGAAGAAACCAATGATGTGAAAATCAACAGAAGTTTAATCGATTCTTACATGAATGAGCTTAAAAAAATTGCTTCTGACGGACCTGATTTTGAGTACCTGAAAATGGCGGTAAGACTTCCTGACGCCATCACTTCAAGACCAGACGAACTGAATGAAGGTGAATGGGAAGCTTTGGCGAAAATTGTAAATAATGCCGTAGATAAATTTCAGGAATTCAGAAAAACGGAAGGGAAAATTCTTCACGAGGAACTGGAAAGAAATATCAAAAATATCGATAAATCTCTGGCAGAAGTTGTTCCTTACGAGCAGGTGAGAATCGACGCTGTAAAAGAACGTTACATGAAAACTTTGAGAGAGTTTGAAAACGTTGACGAAACAAGATTCTATCAGGAAATGGCTTATTTTACTGAAAAATTAGACATTCAGGAAGAAAAAGTTAGACTTTCCCAGCATTTGAAATACTACTCTGAAGTAATGGAAAATGAAGATTTCAATGGAAAAAAATTAGGTTTTATTTCTCAGGAGATCGGAAGAGAGATCAATACTTTAGGTTCAAAAGCCAACCACGCTGAAATTCAGAAACTGGTTGTGATGATGAAAGATGATTTGGAAAAAATTAAAGAGCAAACGCTTAATGTATTATAAATGATCATTGATAAATGATGATTGATTAAAATAGCAATCAAGTTTTAATCAATCATCAATTATCGATCATCAATCATTATTTATGAGCAAGGTTATTATATTTTCAGCGCCGTCGGGAAGCGGGAAAACGACATTGGTAAAACACTCTCTGGAAGTAATTCCGGAATTGGAATTTTCCATTTCATGCACAACGAGACAGCCGAGAGGAAGTGAAATTCATGCGATTGATTATCACTTTATTTCGCCAGACGAATTCAGACAGAAAATTGCGGAAGACGCTTTTGTAGAATTTGAAGAAGTTTACACCGATAAATATTACGGAACTTTAAAATCTGAGGTCGAAAAGATCTGGAACCAGGGAAAAGTTGTTATTTTTGATGTAGACGTTAAAGGCGGAATTTCACTAAAAAAATATTTTGGCGAAAAAGCATTATCCATTTTCATAGAACCACCTTCGATTGCCGAATTGGAACGAAGATTGAATTCAAGAGGAACGGATGACGCCGAAACCATCAAAACCCGCGTAGAAAAAGCCGAAGAAGAGCTTACCTACGCCATAGAATTTGACAAAATCGTTATCAATAGCGATTTGGACGACGCAAAAAGAGAAATAGAAAGTTTAATAAAAGGTTTTATTGGAAGTTAAAAGTCAGAAGCTGGAAGCTGGAGGATGGAAGTTTGACATCATTCAAATAAATTCATTTCAGTATTTTCAAATCTAATTTATCTTCAATAAATAAAAACACAGGTCTATATGAGTACCGAAACATTAGAAAAAGCAAAATCTTCAATTCCCGTAAGAGGATTTTTAGATATTAAAGACCTCATTATTCCGGAAGGAGAGGAATTGGTAAAAGCGATTTTAAAATTAAAAGAAGAAAAAAACGCCGTTATTCTGGCGCATTATTATCAACCGGCAGCAATTCAGGACATCGCTGATTTTCTGGGAGATTCTCTTCAGCTGGCGAGACAGGCAAAGGATACCGACGCTGACATGATTGTATTCTGCGGAGTACATTTTATGGCAGAAGCTGCAAAAATTTTGAATCCAACAAAAAAAGTAGTTCTTCCTGATACAATGGCTGGCTGCTCTTTAGCAGATGGCTGCTCAGGAGAAGGTTTGAGAAAAATGCGTAAGCAGCATCCGAACGCTTTGATTGCAACTTATATCAACTGTAATGCGGAAACAAAAGCAGAAAGCGACATCATCGTGACAAGCTCAAACGCTGAAACAATTATTGAAAATCTTCCGACTGACAGACCGATTATTTTCGCTCCGGATAAAAATTTAGGAAGATATTTATCTCAAAAAACAGGTCGAGATATGATTCTTTGGGACGGAAGCTGCATCGTACATGAAGCTTTCTCAATGGAGAGAATTGCAAAACAGTTGGCAGAAAATCCAGATGCAAAACTGATCGCTCATCCTGAAAGTGAAGAATCTGTTTTAAAACTGGCTCACTTCATCGGATCTACTTCGGCACTTTTGAATTATGTTGAAAAAGAAGACTGTCAGAAATTCATCATCGCTACTGAAGAAGGAATTCTTCACGAAATGAGAAAGCGTGCACCACACAAGGAACTGATTCCTGCTCTGGTTTTTGACGAAAGCTGTAATTGCTCAGAATGTTTTTACATGAAGAGAAACACAATGGAAAAACTGTATTTGTGTATGAAATATGAACTTCCGGAAATCATCATTGAAGAAGAGCTTCGACTGAGAGCGTTGAAGCCCATTGAGGCAATGCTTGATCTTTCGAAAAGCATCAAATAAATTTTAAAGCGGGTTTTTTTACTCGCTTTTTTAGTTCGAAAATATAATAAATAGATGTCACCAAAGGAAATATTAACTTATGCTAGAAAACTTCATGATGAGGGACGATATGATGATGCCATACAACTACTTTTGCCATTAAAAGATATTAGTCCTAAACTAGAAGAACATCAATATATATCTATATCCTACAGTTATTATTGCCTGAATGATTTCAGACAATCTTTTTATTATGCAGAAATGGTTTCCAGCAAAAATAGATCAAATGAATTTGCATCTCAACTAAAGTATTTTTGTCTTTTTGAAGAGAATAAAATTGATGATGCTTTATCAGAAGTCATCAACTTTCTAAATGACTTTCCAGCAAATCTTTATAAAATTACATTAGAAGAACTTTTAGTTGATGTAAATGAAGATAGAATTCATGGAGAATTTGCTGCTAAAATATTATTTTTAGCAAATAAAAATAACGTTATAAATCAGGTAAAATTCAATCCGATTGATAAAGATCGATTAAATTAAAAAAAAAACATGAGCAAAATTTTTTTAGAAGATGTAAAAATCTACGCTTACCATGGCGTTCTTCCCGAAGAAAACATCATCGGAACGTATTATATTTTAAATGCAGAAATTCATACAGATTTGTGGGATGCCGCTGAATCTGATGATTTAAATGATACAATCAGTTATGCCGATATCAATGAAATTATTCATGAAGAAATGAAAATTAATTCTAAACTTTTAGAGCACGTTGCAGGAAGAATTATAAAAAAAATTAATGAAAATTTCAATGATGTCTCTTATGTGAAACTCAAAATTACCAAAACTTCTCCGCCGATGAAAGGTGAAATGAAAGGGGCAAGTATCGAACTGGAAAAAAGTTTCCTTTTGGGAAGTTCAGAAGATTAATTTAATGCAAAAGACATTGAAAAAAATTGTAATAATTCTGTTTTTATCTTTCGTCAGTTTCATGTTCAGTCAGGAAACACAGCAGATTTACACTTTCCCGAAAATAAAATCCAGTATCACGATGCCGGTTAGAATTCCTTTGGCTGAGGTGAGCAAGATGGTTAATTCTTCTGTGAAAGATTTGATTTTTGAAGATAATTCTTATTCAGACAACAATAACGATCAGTTTAAAATTAAGGTTTGGAAAACAAAACCTATCCGTCTGGTTGGTGATGTCAACAACAGAATTTTTATCGAAGTTCCGCTGAAAATATGGGCAGAAAAGGGTATTGGAACGCTTGGTGTTTACGCTTATCAGGAAACAACTTTTGAAACAGTGATGTATTTTGTGACGTCAATGGAGTTTAAAAATAACTGGACAGTTTCTACCGAGACGAAAGCCAATGGTTTTAAATGGGTTGTAAAACCTGTTTTAGATTTTGGCAAGATTAAAATTCCAATAACGGGGCTTGTAGAAAAAAGTCTGAAAACACAACAAGCGGAATTCAGCAAAACTATTGACAGGCAGATGGCTTCACAACTCAATTTTCAGCAGTACGCAGTGTTGGCTTGGAACAGTTTTTCTCAGCCTTTCAAAATCTCTGATGAGTATGATACTTGGCTGAAAGTGACGCCAGTTAACGTCAATATTGCTCCACTGAAATTTTACGGTGATGCGATTGACACTACAATCGGAATTGATGTTTTTACGGAAACTTTCACAGGGATAAAACCTGAAGCGTCACAGCCCATCAGGACGGCCATGAATTTCAGTTTTGTGCCTTTGCCAGTCGAGAGTTTTCTGATGCAGACCACAGCAAATATTCCGTTTTCTGAAGCTACGGAGATTGCAGAAAAAACTTTTTTAAACAAAGAATTTGATGTTCGCGATTCTAAAGTGAAAATTACCGATATTAAAGTGTATGGTGAAGGAGAGAGATTTGTCATAGAAGCTCAGACAGATGGTTACGTTAAAGGAAAATCTTTAATTTCGGGTATTCCGGTCTTCGACAAAGCAAAAAATAAAATCGTTCTTTCTCAAACAAAGTTTAAACTTAAAACAGGAAATATTCTTCAGAAAACAGCGTCCGTCTTATTTCAGGGAAAGATTGTGAAAATGATTGAAGATGAGTACGGGATTCCCACATCTGAGCTTGAGAGTTCTTCGCAAAAGAGCATTGAAGAAGCTTTTAACAAAGAATATTACAAAGGTCTGAAAATGAATGGAAGGGTTTTTAAAATTGAACCGTCTAAAATTCTTGTGAATAATTCGGGACTAACAGCTGTTGTAGATATTCAGGCGGGTTTAAGACTTATTATGAGTAGTTTTTGATAAGAATTTTAAATCTCTAATGCTTTGAAAATCTTAACTCTCGGAGTTTTTGCTGTAAAAAATAGGATAGAAATTTGGATTTACATTAAAAATATTGATATATTTGCACACCTTAAAAAATGGTGCTTTGGCCGAGCGGCTAGGCAGTGGTCTGCAACACCATCTACAGCGGTTCGAATCCGCTAGGCACCTCGCAATAAAACCCTAAAGCATCGAATGTTTTAGGGTTTTTGTTTATTTGTAAATCAAACCAACATAGATTATTTATAAATGTCTAAATACTCTTTCAGAACAGATCTAAATTACCATAAAATGCTATAAAATATTTTTTTACATACTCTTAAACGAACAGTTCTTCTAACTGATGCAACATTTTATTATTTGAAATAATTTGTATTAGTTTTTAAATACTGAGTTGAGAAGTTTAGTAGTTAATATTTTTATCTTTATGATAATTATATACAAATTTAATGGAAATACCTGAAGGGTACGTTTTAGTACCAAAGCTCTGGGCAGAAAAATACTTCATTCGTGCAGAATGGCAAGAGATAGAAAATCCTACAATTTCAGAATTAAGCATTTATTTAGGAATCAGTAAAGAAAAAATAAAGAAAGATTTAAAATATTACGATTGTCCTTTGAGAAAATTTAGTTCAGGAGCAAAAGGAAGAGGTTATCAAATGAGATTTATAAAGTGTACTGTTAAATTCTATGAAGAATGGCTTACTAATAAAAAAATAGTAAATTTATAAAGGTTAAGAAAGTTTCTTGAGATAAAAATAAAGTTAAAATCCTATGAACAATGGTGTGCCACAAGTTTTTTACGCTGAAACAGTTTCACAATGGCGAAAATGGTTAGAGAAAAATCATATTTCTCAGGATTCGGTATGGCTGGTTTTTCATAAAAAATCATCAGACAAAAAATCGATTACGTGGAGTGAATCTGTGGATGTTGCATTGTGTTTTGGATGGATTGACAGTAAGAAAATTAAGCTGGATGAAGACACTTCTCATCAGTTTTTCAGCAAAAGAAAACCTAAAAGTACGTGGTCTAAAATTAATAAAGATAAGATCGCGAAGCTTACAGAAAACAATCTGATGACTCCCGCCGGTCTGAAATGTGTAGAAACGGCTAAGGAAAATGGCTCGTGGACTATTCTTGACGAGGTAGAAGAACTCATTGTTCCGGATGATTTAAGCAAAGCCTTAAAAACTCATGATGGGGCAGAAGATTATTTTTTGAGTCTGAGCAGGTCTGTACGAAAAATGATGTTATATTGGATAGTAAGCGCAAAGCGTCCTGAAACGCGAAATGCCAGAATTATGCAGATTGCAGAAGCATCTTCACTGCGTACAAAACCAAAACAGTTTCTTTGAATCACTTTTAAACTAAAAAATACGTTTTAAATACCACATTGTTAAAATGCAGAAAATTAGGCACTGTTTTTGACTGAGTGATTTTACCAAATCACAAAATATTTTTTATGGAACTTCAAAAAAGCCTACTGCACAATATTGGGCAGTGTCTCTCAGCCGCCAGCGAAACTGTTGCCATCGCTGAAAGTGTAACCGCCGGATTCTTACAGTTCTCATTTTCACAAATTCATGATGCTTCCACGGTCTTTAAGGGAGGTCTTACGGTTTACGATAAATCGCAGAAAAAAGAACTTATGAAACTCGGCCAGAGTCATAACAGTGACCGGGATCTGGTCTCCGGTGAAATTGCCGAAGAGATGGCGTTGAAAATCTCAGAAATTTTTGATACAGACTGGGGAATAGGAATAACAGGATACTCACAACCCTCTGAAATATCAGATTTTAAGACATTTGCCTATTTCAGTTTTGCATACAAAGGTGAAATTATTCTCACTAAAATTTTAGAACTTCATCCCCGTACAGAGTCTGTGAATGCACAGTTATACTACACAGAGTTTCTGCTGGGCTGTCTGAAATGTGAGCTTAACAAGATTGCGATGCAGTCTCACAGTTTTACTGGTCATGGATGAAAACATCCTGGGCCTTATTGCAGGAGTACTCACAAGTATCGCTTCTCTGCCGCAGCTCGTCAAAGTTTTTAAAACTAAAAACACCGATGATATTTCTGCATTGATGCTCATCATTTTAATATCCGGGCTCTCGCTATGGGTTTGGTATGGTGCGATACAGGAAGAATGGCCCATTATATTTTCTAACGCATTTGCTGTACTTCTCAACGGTATTTTGCTTCTCTTTAAACTTAGTTTTAAAAAGTAAAATTCATTATTCTGTCTTTTGCATACAATTTGTTTTAATAAGGCATAACATCAATCAAAATATTATGGAAAATCAAATCACAGATAGAAGTCTTGAAGGAAAAACGGTGGTCATTACCGGAGGAACTAGTGGAGTGGGGCGGGCCGCAGCAGAGGCATTCGCTTTGGAAGGCTGTAACGTTGTAATAGCAGCGCGGGGAGAAAAAGGCCTTGAAGACACCACTGCCTTACTGCGTGACCTGGGAGCTGTAACTTTAGGTGTGAAAACAGACGTTTCGGTAGATGAAGACGTAAAAAAATTAGCCTACCAGGCTTTACAGTTCAACGGCAGAATCGATATCTGGATCAATAATGCAGGTGTAATGGCTACGGGGAAATTTGAAGATATGCCGGCTGAATCTGTTGATCAGGTGGTTAAAACTAATCTTTTAGGTTATCTGCATGGAGCTCATACAGTTTTGCCAATATTTAAAAAACAGACAGACGGAATTTTAATCAATAACATCTCAATTGGCGGATGGGTTCCTACCCCTTACGGAACGGCCTATTCCGCCTCAAAATACGGAATCAGAGGAATGGCAGATGCCTTACAGGGCGAAATTTCTGACTTCCCTAATATTCATGTATGTTCTTTATATCCGGGAATGCAGAAATCTACGGGAAATTCTCACTCCGCAAAATTTTCCGGATTGGATTTCAAAGTTCCGCCTGGAGCAGCAGATCCGAGAGATACTGCTCAACTGATGGTGAAGACTGCTAAAAATCCCAAAAAATCTGTCATGCCGGATGTTTCAACCATGATGATGAAAGGTTTTTATAAATTATTACCTGGCGTTTTCAGTAATGTCAGTTCAGGTGTGTTGAGAATGATGATGAAACCGGATAAAAACAAAGAATCCAATGGAAATATATTTATTCCTTCACCCGGGCCATCAAGAATTTATGGCGAAACAATACTGCCGGAAATTACCAGAAAAACAAAGATGATTGCTGCAGGAGCTCTGGCTGCAGGTGCAATTTACCTTCTTCTGAGACGAAGAAATAATCATTAAATCATAAATAACAGTCATTTAATTGATTTAAAATATTATGAAGGTAAGATTTTGATTGGTTTTAAACATAAACCTAAACCTTACAAAACAAAACAAAACAAAACAGCCTGCAAAAAAATTGCAGGCTGTTTCTGAAGTATAGAAATTAGTAAAATAAAGTTAATAACCTTCGTTCTGCACCAGATATCCCGGCGAACTTGAAGCCCCGTCAATCGCAGACTGCGGAATCGGGAAAAGCCTTTTTCTTGGGTCGGCATTGGTTTTTGAAGTGTAGGTATCTTCATACCGGCCAAATCTGATCATATCTGTTCTTCTGGAAAATTCCCAGTAAAACTCAAAGCCTCTTTCTCTGTATAACGTATTTAAAGTAATTGAAGCTAAGGGTTGCGGTGTGACTGCCGGTCTCGATGTTCTTGAAGCTCTTACTAGATTTACATCAGCCAAAGCGGCTCCTGCATTTCCTTTTCTCAACTGAGCTTCTGCTCTCATCAAATAAATATCTGCCAAACGCAACAGAACTATATCGGCATTTCCTCTGTTTCTTCCCGTATCTGAAGTTCTGCTGAATTGATACTTAGCAACTCTGTAACCGTCTGCATAATCCTTGTTGGCTGGGTTTTCAAGATCGATTTCCAATACATGATTTACATATTTGGTAAAGCCATCTCTCTGCTCAATCATTGGATATATTCTAAACTGCCCGTTTGCACCTGGTTGGAAGGGCTGTCCGTTGGCAGAATTTCTCAGTCCCCACTGAATTCCTCTCTGAATTCCTCTATTGATTTCATACGTTGAACCATTGACCAGGAAATAATGATTTGAATCATTTGCAGGAGAAATACCGGTTAAATTCTGCAGATTTGCAGGTACTGTAAAGTTCTCTTTGTAAAATCTCGCATCAGCCTGCGCCGGATCTGTACTTCCATTGGCCTGAACCCACGTCTGATAAAACTCAGGAGTGATCGCAGGGCCATCTGTTCCGTTGGCTTTTGGGAAAGCTGCCAAAGGATACTGACTTCCGGAAAGTGACCAATATCCCAGTCTGTTGTGAGATGTTGTTAAATCCTGACGTTGATCGATTGCAAAAATAAGTTCTTTGTTTGAATGGTTATTGTCATCAAAAATGGCAAAATATTCAGGTGATAAAGAGAAAATTCCTGTGTTGATAACTTTATTGGTGTACTCAATCACCTTATCCATGTCAGTGGCTGCAAAAGCAGGTGTTCCGTATGGATCTCTGTAAACTCCGGCGTTCAGATAAAGCTGAGCTAAAAATCCATTTACAGATGCCTGAGACATTCTTCCCGGACCTTTTGTATTGTCAAGATCATTCACTACTGCAAGAAATTCGCTTTCAATGTAAGCAATAGCTTCCTGTTTTCTGAGAATTACTGAAGGCTGACTGGCGGCGTCTTTTTTAAATGCGATTCCCCAGTTATCCAGCATCAGCATATTGTAATAAGCTCTCAATGCTTTCATTTCAGAGAGGCCTTTTGCTGCTTCAGGATTGGTAGAGGCAATCGGCTGTAGTCTTTCAATAGCTGTTACGGTTCTTGAAAGCATTAATGTAAAAGCATTCCATGTGTCTCTTACTACTACGTTTGTAGTGGTAGTATTGTGTTGTTTAAGTTCTATATATTTTCCGCCGTCGTACCAGTCATTTCCACTTCCTCTCGGAGGCAAAATTCCCTGATCTGAACTGATGAGCTGCAGACCATAATTTTTTGTATGGGTGAATGCATCAGGAAGCGGTCCGTAAGCAGGTGCCATGACTCCCAAAGTGAGATTTTCTGTGCTTGCATCCAGCGATTCATCAATGATTTCTTCTGAAAGATCTGTACATCCGGTCGCTACAAGTATTCCCAGACTCAATATTGTGATTAAAAATTTATTTTTCATTGTTAATTTTTTAAATATTTAATTAAAATGCTACGTTTACACCAAATACAAAGCTTCTGGCTCTCGGATAGGTCGCGTAATCAATCCCGAAAGACTGAATTCCTCCCTGTGAAATTCCTGTATTGATTTCCGGATCAAACCCTGAGTACTTTGTGATGACAAAAAGATTCTGAGCAGTTACCGTAAATCTGATATTTCTGATCTGTTCCCCGATACCAATGATTTTCGGGTCTAAACTGTAGCCTAAAGTCGCATTGTTAAGTCTGAAGAAATCTCCTTTTTCCAAATATCTTGTAGAAATTACGTTGGTGTTGTTGGCACTTTCGTTCGGGAATTGCGTCGCAGCGTCTGTTGTATTTTGAGAAAGACCTAATCTTCCTCTTGTAAATAAAGTTGAAGCGGTGTTGTTGTAAATCATATTTCCTGCAACACCATTGAAGTTTAGTCCTAAATCAAAGTTTTTGTAGGCTGCTTTCAGGCTGATGTTGTAGGTGAAATCAGGTAGTGCACTTCCCGCAGCGATTCTGTCGTTATCAGTGATCTGTCCGTCGCCGTCAACATCCCTGAAGATATTGGTTCCATTGGCATTCAGTCCCTGAAAATCTCTTACATAAAAGGTTCCGATAGGCTGACCGTTGATATATCCGTTAATTACGGCGTTCGTCGTTCCAGGTCCCTGAGCACCTCCCGTTGAAATTACTTTGTACGGAGAATCTTTTACTTCATTTTTGATGAAAGACATATTTCCGCCGATACTGTAGGTAAACTCGCTGTTTCTGTTGCTGTCGTAGTTCAGGGCAAATTCAAGACCTGTGTTGTTGATGGTCATGTCGGGAATGTTTTTCCACATGGTTTCTGCCGGCTCAATAGGGTCTTCAGGACTGATCTCCAAAAGAATATCGCTGGAAACTTTTTTAAAGAAATCTACACTACCGGATAATCTGTTATTTAAAAATCCGAAATCTAAACCGATATTGCTTTGGGTCGTAACTTCCCACTGAAGATCGGGATTATTTGCTCTGACCAGATAAATTCCCACCGGATAATTTCCACTGCTGTCCATGGGGTAAGTTGCCTGTCCGCTTCCGTCCGATGCAGATTTGTAGCTTCTTTTTGTGATTTTACTTGGGATTTCCTGATTTCCTGTTTTACCCCAGCTTGCTCTAAGCTTCAGATTGCTGATGGCATCTGCATCGGCAAGGAAATTTTCTTTACTGATGTTCCAGCCCGCAGCCAGTGACGGGAATACTCCGTAACGGTTGTTTTCACCGAATTTTGACGATCCGTCTGCTCGTAAAGTGGCTGTAAGTAAATATTTATCTGCATACCCGTAATTTATCCTCCCAAACCAGGACTGCAGCTCGTTTTTGTTTGCAAGTGAAGATGAGGTGGTATTGTTTTTATTGGCTGCTCCGATCTGATGCTGAGGTTCAATTCCGTTATTTGGAAATACTGAATAATCCCAGCTTCTCGCTACAAGATAAAGTCTTTGGTAAGACTGTCCTGCCATCACGTTAAAATCATGACGGTCAATTTGTAATTTATAGGTTAAAGTATTCTCAATCAAAGTGTTGTTGTTTGAGAAGTAATTTAAATTTAAAGATCCTACTTCCAACGGAATTGCGTGAGGCGTATTCTGAATAACCCTGTCAGCCGAAGAATAGTCAACTCCAAGATTCATTTTATAAGTTAAACCTTTAATGATTTCTACTGAAGGAGAAATATTGGCTAAAATCCTGTTGTTGTTTGTAAAATCTTTATAAATATCCTGACGGATAAGGGGATTAAAACTTCCGTTATTGAAAACTGTTGTTGGCGAACCATTGGTGAAAGCAGGATACGTTGGATTGAGCGTAAGCATTGTAGAAACCATGCTCGTTACGCTGGGTCTGCTGTTTTCTGTTCTGGTTCCGTTCAGATTGAAATCAATATTTACCCTTCCGTCAAATGCTTTTTGCGAAACATTTACACGTCCCGAATACCTTCTCAGATTACTGTTATACAAAATACCTTCCTGATTTTCGTAACCTAAGGCTGCATAATAATTTGAATTTTCTGTGGCTCCTGCCGCTGAGAAATTGACGTTTTCAGAAATTGCTGTTCTCGTCAGTTCATCCTGCCAGTCGGTGTTTCCGCCCATGTCATCTACCTTTGCACCCATTGCGGCAACCTGTCTTCTGAATTCATCTGCACTGAAAACATCCATTTTATTAGCCAATTTGGATACCGTGAGATTGGAAGAAAGATTCATCTGAGTTCTTCCTTTTTTGCCTTTTTTAGTAGTAATCACAATAACCCCGTTTGCGCCTCTTGCCCCATAAATTGCAGCAGCAGAAGCATCCTTCAAAACATCCATCGATGCAATATCATCAGGATTAATAAAGTTCATCGGGTTATTGGCAACTCCGGTATTGCTGTTATCGATAACAAAACCGTCGATCACATACAATGGAGTAGTTCCCGATCTCAAACTTCCGACACCTCTGATGACGATATTTTGATTGGCTCCGGGCTCGCCGCTCACGTTGGCAACATTTACTCCGGCTACTTTTCCCTGAAGAAGCTGACCTACGTTGGCCACCATACCTTTGTTAAAATCTTCGGCTTTTACAGAACCAACAGCTCCGGTTACATCCGATTTTTTCTGGGAGCCATAACCAATCATTACAACTTCTTCAATGTCTGTCGATTTGTTCTCGCTGCTAATAGAATCAGACTCTTTTTTTTGTGCAAATGTTAAGCTGACACAGCCCATCAAAACAGTTGGCACGAGATAAATACGCTTCATTCCTTTTTATTTTGGTGCAAAATTAGGCTCAAAAAAAGCCGACTTCCGTTAAATTACCGTTAAGTAACCGATTTTTAAAATTAATAAAATGTAAATTTTATTGCGAAAAATTAAATTTCAGTAAACTTATTGTTAAATGGATTTGTCTAAATGTCTGGAAGTAAGAATAAAGTCTGTTAACATTGAATTATACTGCTATCGTGTCAATGTTTCGTTTTGATATAATGCCTAATTTTGCCCGTTGATTTTGGAAATAATTAATTATTAAAATAATAATCATTATGAATTATATTTGTAAAAGTCCTAATATAAAGGTGTTTGCGGCTGTTTTAATGCTTCTGTTTGAAACTATAATATATGCGCAAAGTCAAAAACCCATCAATGTCATCTTTATGATTGGTGATGGGATGGGAGTATCTCAAGTAACATCTGCATTTTATTTCGGAGAAGGAAAACCGAATTTTCAACAATTTAAATATGTAGGTCTTTCTGAAACGTCAAGTACTAGCGACCGAATTACAGATTCTGCGGCTGGCGCAACAGCATTGTCCACCGGACAGAAAACCTACAAAAGAGCGATTGGAGTTGACAGGGATTCTGTTGCCATCCCAACAATTCTGGAGCAACTGCGGGATAAAGGTTACAAAACCGGACTGGTCAGCTTAACGAGTCTCACCCATGCAACGCCCGCTGCCTATTACGCACATATCAAAGACCGCGACTGGCACGAGGATATCGCTTTGGATTTTATAAAATCTGATGTCGATTTCGCAGCAGGCGGAGGTCTGAAGTTTTTTACCAAAAGGAAAGATAGCAGAAATCTTTTGAAAGATTTAGCAAAGAAAAATTACAGGATAGACACCGTTTCCCTTTCAAAACCGATTGCCGGAAAAAGAAATTTATACCTTCTGGCTCAGGATGAATTGCCCAATAAAATTCAGGGACGGAAAGATTTCCTTCCGGAAGCTACTCAAGCCGCATTGGATTATTTTTCTGGCGAAAAGAAACCTTTCTTTTTAATGGTTGAAGGTTCGTTCATCGATTGGGGCGGCCACGCAACCAATGCAGAAATGATGGTAAAAGAAGTCCTTGATTTCGATAAAACCATAGGCGTTGTGATGGAATTTATCAGGAAAAATCCAAATACTTTATTGGTTGTAACCGCCGATCACGAAACAGGGGGTGCTAGCATTGGAAAGTTTATGGAAAAAAATGAAGAGACGGGAAAAAAGAAAGAAGTAAAAGATAAAGTACAGGTCAATTTTATAGACAATCAGCACACTGCCGCTTTGGTACCTGTGTTTGCGATGGGAAAAGGAGAAGAATTGTTCTCAGGAGTTTATCCCAACAACACCATTTACCACAAACTGGTAGAAGCTTTAAAAAAATCTGGTGTTTCCGTAAAGTAATTTTTTAATGACCACATGAGAAAACCCTGTCAAGGTTAATCAGCAGCCAAAAAAATAATCTTGATAAGGTTGTATCTTATCTGAAAATGTATTCAAAAAACTTGCTGTTTAATTTTTTTTAATCCAAAACAGAAAGTTTACTTCGACGGAGCAATGACGAACCGACGACGAAGAAACGGCGAAGCGATTGACATCCAAAAAAACCACCAGTTTTTACAACTGTTTAATTTTTTAAACGATCTCATCCTCATCCTCATCCCTAACCTTAACCTTAACCTTAACCTTAAAAAATGATTTCCACAATAAAAAAAATAAGTTTTGCCATCGCTTTTTCAGCGGCGAGTTTTGCTTTTGCACAGAATTATTCAGCGCATTCTCATAACGACTACGAACAGAAAGTGCCGTTTTGGTACGCTTTGGGTTCGGGGGCAAAGTCGATTGAAGTGGATGTTTTTTTAGTGAATAATGAACTTTTCGTTTCGCATGAACAGAAAAATATTCAGAAAGAAAGAACTTTCGATCAACTGTATTTAAAGTCTATTGAAAAAGCTCTTGATGTAGGAATAATCAAAGATCAGCCGGTTCAGATCTTAATTGACCTGAAAACAGATGGCGAACCGACATTAAAGAAAATCGTTGCTGAAATTTCAAAATATCCAAAAATCACTGCTCAGAAAAATATCAGTTTTGTGATTTCCGGAAATCATCCAAAACCCCAAAAATTCACTTCGTATCCTGATTTTATTAAATTTGATTATCAGTCTTTGGAAAATCTTACGCCACAGCAATGGGAAAAAGTAGGACTTTTAAGTTTAAATTTTAAAGCCTATTCTGTCTGGAACGGTAAAGGCGGTCTGACTGAAAATGACCTCCCGAAAGTGACCGAAGTTATCAAGAAAGCCAAATCATTTGGTAAACCATTTCGTTTTTGGGCAATTCCTGATGGTAAGACTTCATGGGAATTTTTTGCGCACGCCGGCGTCGATTTTATCAATACAGACCATCCCAAAGAATGCGCAGATTATCTAAATAAATTAGACCAACGGACTTTCAAAAACACGCTGTACAGTGAAGTTTATCAACCTAAATTTTTATATGAAAATAAAAATGTTCCAGTAAAAAATGTGATCTTACTGATTGGCGACGGAAATGGTTTATCGCAGATTTCGTCTTCGGTTTTAGCCAACAAAGGTCAGTTAACATTAATTCAGCTTAAAAATATTGGTTTAATTAAAACTACAGCAACCGATAATTTTACAACAGATTCCGCAGCGGGAGCCACCGCTTTTGCCACAGGAAAGAAAACCAAAAACAGATTTATCGGCGTAGATTCTGACGGGAAACCGATTCCGAATATGACTGAAGTTTTGTATGAAAACGGCTTCAACACGGGAATTATCACAACAGACGAAATCGTTGGTGCCACACCATCCGCATTTTATGCGCATCAAAAAGACCGCGGGATGGAAAAGGAAATTGCACAGGATTTGACAAAATCTAAACTCACTTTTTTTGCTGCCGGAGGAAAATCTAAAGTTTCAGGTTTAAATCACTTTAAACTCGCCAATAATGCTAATGAGGTGGGAGAAAGCAAAGCAGAGAAGGTGGCATATTACCTCTCAGACAACGGAGTTCCACAGGTTTTGAAAGGCCGTGGAAATCTTCTTGCAGAAACGGTGGAAAATGGTCTGAAGTTTTTAAACAGCAAGAAAAAACCATTTTTTATGATGGTGGAAGCCGCCCAAATCGACAGTGGCGGACACAGCAATAATGTCGGAACAATCGTTACGGAAGGAATTGATTTCGACAGAGCAATTACCAAAGCCATTCAGTTTGCAGACGAGAACGCCGGAACGCTGGTGGTGATTACGGCAGATCACGAAACGGGCGGTTTCAGCATTCCACATGGAGATATGAAAAGCAGCACGATTGAAGGAGATTTCACTACAGATGACCATTCGGCGACATTAATTCCTGTGTTTTCTTACGGTTCCGGTTCTGAAAATTTCACGGGCGTTTATGAGAACAATGAGATTTTTCATAAGATTTTGAAGTCTTTGAAACTGCAGTAAATTGGCTTACGCAGATTTTGCAGATTGAGCTGATTATTAAGATTTGCTGAATCAGCCTAATCTGCGTGAGATTTTTTTTATTAAAATTTAAAAAATATCGGTTTGAAAACGTTTTTAAAACTCCTTGTAATCATCTTTTATCTAAATCATTTTACGGTTTGTGCTCAACGAACTCCCGTAAAGATTGTATTTCTTGCAGATGTACATTTTCAGGATCTGTATGGTGAATTTTCAGACTCTGATTTTAAGGGAATAGATAATCCGAAAACTGGAAAGAAAACCATTCTCAGAACAATGGATTCTCAACTTCATTCGACCAGAATTTTTAATGAAAATTATTTTGCTTTCATTGCTGCTTTGGATGATATTGCAAAGAGAAATATTAAAATTGTTGTACTTCCAGGAGATTATACGGATGACGGACAGGCCTACAATCTCCGTGGTTTAAGGAAAATTTTGGAGGGATATCAGAGAAAATATCAGATGCGGTTTTTCATCACAACCGGAAATCATGATCCTGTCGGGCCATTTCTGAAGCAAGGCGGAAAATCTGATTTCATGGGCGAAAATGGGGGAGAACTTTCGATTGTAAGTGATGAAAATTTAATTAAAGATAAAAATTTAAAGGCAATTATTACTAAAGATATTGCGATGTCAGGTTACTTGGAAATTCTGAATGAACTGAAGAATTTTGGTTTTGCACCAACGGAAAAAGATCTGTTTTGGCAAACGCCTTTCACTAAAAATTCTTTTGAAAACTACAGTTACAAAACGGCTTCAGAAGATGCTCGTTATGAAAACAGAATGTATGAAGTGCGTTCAGGATTTTCCGTTCCCGATTTTTCTTATGTTGTCGAACCTGTAAAAGGAATCTGGCTTTTGGCTATTGATGGAAACACTTATATTCCCAAAAATCTAAACGCAAATCCTACTGATGAAAGCAATTACAACGGTGCATCCATCGGATATAACAATGTTTTGACTCATAAAAAACATCTGTTTGCGTGGGTTGAAAAAATTGTCAGTGAAGCGGAAAAACAACACAAAACTCTGATTGCTTTCACGCATTATCCGATTCTGGATTTTAATGATAATGCAGATTCTGAAATCAAACAGTTTTTAGGCGAAAACAAATGGCAAATGGATCGGGTTCCACAGGATGAGGTTGCAGAACTGTTTGCAAAAGCAGGTTTGAAGCTCCATTTTGCGGGGCACATGCACATTAATGATACGGGAATTAAGAAGTTCAATGATGGAAAAATGCTTGTCAATATTCAGGTGCCTTCTTTGGCGGCATATATTCCTGCGTACAAAATTCTGACAGTGAATTCGCAGGATGAGTTTGAAGTGGAAACAATTTCAATAAAAGATGTTCCTCGGTTTGATGAACTGTTTCCGCTGTATGAAAAAGAATTTGAAAATTTAAAAGTTATAAACTCAAAAAACATCTGGAACAAAGATATTTTAAAGATAAAAAACTATCAGGATTTCACATTATTTCATTTGAAAGAACTGGTGCGTTTGAGATTAATTCAATCAGATTGGTCAAAATATTTTATTGAAAAAGCGTCAAAACTTTCGGGTAAAGATTTGCTCGAATTAAGTTTAGGAAATTCTAAAAACTTAAGTAAATTCAACACAAAAAGTTTTGAGAGATGGAAGTTTGAAGATGCGCTTTTAAACCTTTACCAATTTCAATCTGCAGATGAACTGGCAAAAAAAGATATTCCGAAAAAAAGGCTTGAGCAATATAGGATTTTAGAACAGAATTTTGATAATTTGAAAACGGAAGACAAATTTTTAAATCAGCTTAAAACGTTCTTTAAAATTTTAGAAAAACTCTCTTCCGGAGATGCTTCTGATCATTTTAAAATAGATTTTCAAAAAGGAGAAGTTGTGAGATTGAGGTGATGGTTAGCATTAGATTTATTCCCAATATCCAAATTCATTAAAGTAATCTAAGCAAGTTCTCCCTTTTTTAATTCTGCTTCACAAATCAAGCAAAACAGATCTTCGCGCAAAACACGGTTGAGTCTGTAATCGAGGATGGCTCTTATTTCAAGATCAAAGTCCTGCTCGGCAACAGTTTTTTTTGGATCTGATGTTTTACCAGCCAGAATTTTAGGAATTATTGGATTTTGCGATTCTGTTTTTACGATGCTTTGCTTCAAAGTTGTTGTGACAGAATCTGCTTTAGATTGATTTTCATGCGGCTGGCTTTGCGCAAAAGTAAAATGACAACTCAATAGAAATATGATGGGTAAAAACAGTTTCATCGATGATAATTTGTGAAAACTAAGGTAAGAAAAATATGCTCTTATTGTTCTCTTGTTTGTGATTTTTTTAAAGACAACTTCTCATATAGGAATTTACAAATTCCTAAAACGATACGGAATCTTCACAATATCAATCACCTTTTGTCCCTGACTGTTTTTTCCGGCAGTCCATTTCACATCCTGAGTTGATTTTGTCGCAGCATTTTTTACTTCTTTATTGAAAATTTCATTTTTTCCGTAGGTTGAAATATTGAGAACATTTCCCTGCTTGTCTATCTTTAAAATGATTTCAGTATTCAAAGTTGCTCCTTGATTTTTCAAATTATTTCTGTTGATATTTTGGTCAATTATTTTTAAAAAAGCTTTATTTCCATTTGGAAATTGTGCCGGAAAGCTCACTCTTGGCGGTGGCGGTACAGACTGATCTTGCGGTTGCGAAGATTGGTAGCGGTCTGCTATTTTTTGAGAAAAGCTGTTGGAGAAGAGTAAGAGAGTTGGGAGTAAGAGTATTTTTTTCATAATCATATTTTAGGATTTTTAATAAATTATTACAACATTTCACTCGTGAAGATAATATCTGCCCGTTTAAAACTCAAAATTAGTATAATCTTTTCTGAGTTTATAATTGTAACTTTTTCTAATTGTTTTCTACTTTGCTTTTAATCTCAGAAATTTCAGGATATTTTACGGAATAAATTATATCGTATTTGTCTCCTTTTTTAAATCGGCTATTATAATTATAAATTCCTTTTTTAAAAATACCGTCTTGGGTTCTGTATTGAAATATTGCCCAGATTTTCCACCCACCTCTTGTATGTCTGCTTTCCAGATTTATTACTTCTGCGATAGATTTTCCGGTTGGTTCATTATTTAATATGTTTTGAATCCTTTTATCAGTTAAGTTTCCAGTAACAATAATTGAAAAGAACATTCCAATAATTGCAAAACCTATTATTGTAGTATTCTTAATAGTTTGTGTTATCCATAGCATTTTATTTGCGCTGAAATTTGGTTTTTTAAAATTGTAATACTTTCCAAATAGTGAAAAAGTAATGATTAACCAACCACAAAAAAAAGCGAAGTAGCTTATTATTCCCAAAAAAATGTTGTCCTTATAACCAAAAAAGAAGACTATTAAAAAGCCTACAGAGATTAAAAGTATTCCATACAAGAAAGATTTATTTTTCAATTTAAATATTTTATTGTTTAATAATTTCAAGGTTCGCATATCCAATAAATGCAGCACTAATTCACCCCAAACCAATCCTCCCATCAACCTCCTTCAGCATCCCTTTCCCAATCAAATCCTCCACACAAAACTTCACCACCGCATCAATCTGCGAGCCCACTTTTGAAAAACCAAAAGTCTTGCAAACGGCACGAACCAATTCCTCTTTATTTAAGCTTAAATTCGAATGCATCAATTCCATCATCGCCACCGAAATTTCTTCAGGTGCAATCTCATCAATCAACCTTTTTTCTGCGGAATTATCTCGGTAAAAATCGAGATTTTGAGGTTGTGAATTTTCGCTCCAGTAAAATTTCTGGTAACTTTCCGTGGTTTGAATATTCGGAATAGAAGCCAAAGTTTCCAAAAGATAGGTATTCAGTTTTCCGCCGGCTCGCGACGTGTTCCAAAGCTTAAGAATCTTCCTGAACAAAGCATTCTGACTAATCGGCGATTCTGTATCAATGATGGTTTTTAACTGACTTAAAAGCGTCTGTCTGTTTTCAAAATGATAAATCGATTCTGAATTGGCATTGGCCTCCGGACTCAAATTTGCAACAACATAAGAAACCATTTTTGAAGGTTGTTCGTCCTCCGCAACCTCACTCAGATAGATTTTTTCAAAAGTTTTCAGTTCGGTAATTTCTTCCTTTTTTTCTTTAACCTGAGTTTTGATTTTTTCTAATTCGATCTTGATTTTTTCAACAATTTTCTCTTTATTTTTAATCCAGTCCAACGTCCAGATCCTGAAAACATTCCAGCCGAGACCTTTCAGTACATTCGGAACCAGCAGTTCACGGTCATTGGTCGTGTGGATGTTAAAATAATTTTCACTGTCCAGCAAAATCGCCAGAAGATATTCGCTTTCATTTTCAGGATCGATGATTCCGATGTCGATTTTATATTCTGAAGTGCCAATGTTGGTTTTTATTTTCAAGCCTTTTTCTTCAAGCGTTTTCGCAACAGCATTCACCATCAGTTTTTGCTGATTGACGCTTTGATTTGAGTTGTAATACACCAGTCCTTTTTCAGAAAAATTCAAAAAGTTTTTCAATCCCAAAACACCTTCCGAGCTGGTTCTGTTCATGTCAATCTGGTCGCCTTTTAACGAAGAAAACACTTTCATTTCATAACGCGCTCTCGTCACAGCAACATTCAGTCGTCTCCAGCCACCGTCACGGTTGAGCGGACCAAAATTCATTGAAACTTTCCCATCTTCATCGGGTCCGTAGCCAATCGAGAACAGAATTATATCTCTTTCGTCACCCTGTACATTTTCCAGATTTTTAATGAAAATAGGTTCTTCAGAATTGATTGCAAATTCTTCCAAATGCGGATTTTCCTGAAATAATTTCTGCAGCAAATCTTCAATTAAACTTTGCTGAGTCTGGCTGAAAGTCACGACCCCAATCGACTTTTTATCTTTCTTTTCGAGATGATTTTTAATGTATTGAATAATCGCTTCTGCTTCATTTTTATTGGTTCTCGTTTTTCCCTTGTCGTAAAATCCATCAATAAATTCAAAGGTCACTTTTCGGTTTAAATCGTCCGGAGAGGGGAATGTGAGCAATTTATTGTCATAAAAATGAGCATTGGAGAACGAAATTAAACTTTCATGCTTACTTCGGTAATGTCTCAGCAAATAATTCGATGGAATTGAAAGCGCTAAACAATCATCGAGAATACTTTCCAAATCTTCCAGTTCAAAATTTTCTTCATCCACTTTCTGGGAAGCAAAGAAACTCGTCGGCGGCATCTGTTTCGGATCGCCTACAATAATTGCCTGCTTTGCCCTCGCCAAAGCACTGACCGCCTCAGAAGTCGGCAGCTGCGAAGCTTCATCGAAAATCACCAAGTCAAAATGCTCTTCATTCACATCAAAATACTGCGCTACCGAAATCGGACTCATCAGCATACACGGTTTCAGTCTCGGAATTAAAGTCGGAATTTGGTCAAATAATTTTCTGATGGATAAACCCCTGCCTTTATTGCGAATCGCTTTCTGCAAAATCCCAATTTCAGAGCTTTGGACGGCTTCCTGAGAAAAATTCGGAATACGGTCGCTGAGCTTCATCGTCAGCTGATTTTTCGTGAGTTCAGTAAATTCTTTGTGCAGATTTTTATACTGCTGAATCTGAGATTCGTAAATACTGGCGTCAAAACCATTCAAAGTTCCCGAACTGTAAATAGTTTTAATGAATAAATTCAGATGAATGATTTTTTCAAATTCCAATTCAAGAGATTCTGTATCGAGCCAGCCTTTTTCAAGGAAACCGATGAACCAGTTTACGTTTAAATCCTGTGCTTTTTCTTTTAAACCATTAAAATTAATCCAGTCTTCCAGCTGATGAATATTCTGTACAACCGTCTGCAAATCGGCTTCATTAGGTATTTCTTCTACATATTTCAATAAATTGTTTTCTGCATCGTAAAGTTCTTTCAGCTTTTCAACATGGTCAGAAATATTCAGACTGTTGTTTTGTTTTGATGAAAAATCTTTCAGCCATTCAGGGAAATTTCTGATGGCAATTTTTTGGGCTAAATCTTTCGCGTTTTCAATGGTTTTTAAATCTTTCTCAATCGCAGAAACGTCAAACGAATTTCCGTTAAAATAAAGATTCGTCACCGGTGAAATTGCGTTGTAATGAAGATTTGAAAGTTTATTTTTAAGCTGCTGATAATTTTCAAGCTTCTCAAAAAGTCCGTCAATCTGCACATCAGATTCCATTCCTGATTTGGCGTAACCGTTCAGTTGCTGCTTGACTTTCTTCTGTTTAAACCATTTTGGAATAAACCAAGTGTGCTTTGCCTGATTCCAGATTAATTTCAACGAAACAAAGTCAATATTTAAAATGGATGAATTGAAACTGGCAGTAATTTGACTTTCAATCTGCTGAAACTGTGTCTGCTGTGACATCCAGTTTTTAAATAAATTCAGTTGACCTTCATTAAAAACCAAATCAACCAAACCGGATTTTACAGGATTATCTTTTAAAAACTCAAGAATTTCCACACTGTCCGCATTGGAAACTTCCTCGAGCTGGAACTGCTTTTTTATCTCCTCGGTTACATTTTTCTTTTCATTAAACTGAGAAATCGCCGAGAGAATCAGTTTTTTATTTTCAAACTGATGACTTGAAGTTTTTATCGGCCGCAAAGCATGAAGCGAAGGCTGCCCGATTTTCTGCACAATCGATGCAAACGGAATGAGCCAGTCTTTCCACTGATTCCAGTTGAACACATCGGCACTTTCCAAAGGAAAATTGATATGAAAACGTTCATCAGCTTTTACGTGATTTGTTTCCAGAAAGGCAATCGTTTCAAATAAGCTCCAGCCAATCGGGAATTTCTGATGCAGATCATTCACATATTTTCCAAGCTCTTTTCTGCGTTCGTCGAGCCGTTTTGCCTCTTCGTGATAATCGGCGTTGATTTTATATTTCGGAACTTCCAAAGTTCTTTCAAACTGTTTCAGAACATCCGACTTTTTGGATTTATTGGAATGCAGTTCGAGACAGAATGCCCCCAGACCAATATTTTCCAGACGGTTGTGAACGACATCCAAAGCGGCCTTTTTAGCAGCCACGAAAAGTACTTTTTTATCATTCGACAAAGCATCGGCGATGATGTTGGTAATCGTCTGCGATTTTCCCGTTCCTGGAGGCCCGTGTAGAATAAAGCTTTTGTTGAGGTTGGCATTTTTTACGGCGTTTAGCTGAGAGTTATCTGTAGAAATCGGCAAAACCAATTCGGATGCTGGAATGTTTTCCAAACTTTCCACATCGTTTTCTACACTTTCCAAAGTTCCGGTCAGTCGCCCATCAATCAGACTTTTTACAATCGAAGATTTCTGAATTTCTTCAGAATATTTTGAAATATCCTGCCAGAGAATCAATTTATTAAATGAGAAAATCCCCAAAACCAACTGCTCCAGAACATCCCAACCTTCAAGATTCAGAACGGCATTTCTGATAATCGCCAAAACTTTTGGAACATCTACTCCGGATTCGTCCATCGGAAGATTTTCGAGGCTGTTGATGTTGAGTTTAAATTCCTGTTTTAAATATTCAAGCAACGTAATGTTAATCATCGTTTCCTCCTCACGGCTTCGAAGCGTAAATTTAGAATTCACCGACTTCCGTGACAGTTCGACGGGAATCAGTAAAAGTGGAGCAAGCCTTGGGATGTCTTTATTTTTGGGTTCAAACCATTTCAATAAACCGATTCCCAAATACAAAGTACTTTTTCCGTTCTCTTCCTCGGCAAGTTTTGCGCTTCGGTAAAGGTTGGTGAGGATATTATCGAGGTCATCCTGATGATAATAGGTGAGGAGTCGGTTGTATTTAAACTCATCCTGAGTCATTTTAAAAAGCGGCTGCGACTGATGTAAAGGTTCGCCGTAAAGACTGTATTTTCTGAGAACCGCCTGATTGTTATCGGGATGAATGGTGAAAGATTTTCCGTCGGCGAGGCTGTCTTCGAGCACATTGATTTTCGTATCGATCAACTGGAGCATGCTTTTGGTAAAGCGCAGATTCAGAAGGTTGTTTCTGAGCGAAAGATCGAGCAGTTTTCTTTCCCAGACTTTTTGTTTGGTTAAATTTGAAAAATCCGTCACTTCGAGGTCGTCGTACTGCGTTCCCAAATCAAAATCCTGATCGAGCTCAGTTGAATGTTGAATAGAACTGAAATCCTGAGTTTTTAATGTTTCATTTTTCAGAAGTGGGAGAGGAGAAATTCCCGCCGACCGTGCGTTTTTAATATCTAAAGACAACAGAAATCTTGAAGAATCCATCAGTTGGGTTTCGGCAGAATTCATCGCATCTTTGAACGAAATGTTGCTTCCTCGGCAAAGGCTGGTCGATTCAATTAAAGCAATTTCTTTAATTCCCGAAGCAATCCTTTTGGAGATTGCCGCCTGATCAAAATTAACCATTCCATCGAATCGCTGATCATCCAACCAGACTCCGACAAAAGCGTGACCTTCTGTTACCACGATTATTGGATTTAAATCAATAGCTTCCAGACACGCCGCAAACAAAAGGGAAATATCGATACAGTTTCCGAATTTTGTTTCTAAAACAGTGTCCACAAGCCTGATTCTTTGTCCGTTCTTTTCAAAACTTGGCGGCATCGCGCTGTAAATTAGATCCAGATTCTGAATGGCTTTGTAAATCGCCGAAACCATCTGCAAAACCCTTTCTTTGCTTTTCTGCTGATACCCTTCAAACGACGGCGTGAGTTTATTTCTCGCCAAAATATCAATCGCATCGGCTTTCAGTTTGTACAGTGAAGTAGTATTGGAAAGGACATACGAAGCCAGAAGTTGGGGGTAAGACTGCAATCCACCGAAATAATCCATCGGCAGCACTTCGATGCTGAAAGTTTTTTCAAAAATCGATTCGCCATCTTTAAAAACCTGAATTTTTATCTGATCTAAATCTTTTTCCGTCAGTCTTTTCAGCAAAGCATTATCAAAGACAAAATTGAAAAGCGAGATTTTGTACTGTGCATTCGCCTTGATTTTATCAATATAAACATCGTATTTTTGAAATAAACCCAATGAAGAACTGATCTGAAGATTGAGATTTTCAAGATCTTCAGTCACGTCTCTGAAAGCAATGCTCTGCAGAAAAGGATATTGGTTTAAGCAAAAAGTATAGTTGAAATAAGTGCTGTGCTGTATCTGTAAGTCAAACGGAATAATCTGATTCATAAATGTTTTTTGTGATTGTCATTCTCTTTTTTGGGAGATAATGCAATTTAGAAATAAAACAGATATTGACAAAATGGATGTGTTTTAAGTTAGTACTGTTTTTTCAAAAATGACTGGATATTTTCATAGTAAAAATTATTCAACGTATTTTTTTATTTCTTCTTCAATCTGATCTAGCTCACCCAATTTTCTGGCTACAATTTTTCCATTGCGGTCAACCAATATTTGTAGTGGATATCCTGAAGCATTGAGTTTTTTTGGAAATTCCTTTTTCGTATCAAAGTAATTTTTCCAGGCAACATTGTTTTTCTTCAAAATCTCTGTCGCTTTTTCCATATTTTCTTTTTTATTCTCATCAGTCACGCTGATGAAATTAACCCCTTTTTCTTTAAATTTTTTGTGAAGTTCAACCAGCTTTGGCAGATCTTCAATGCAGGGTTTACAAGTAATAGACCAGTAGTCAATTAGAGTTAAATTATATTCAGAAAAGTCAGATTTTGAAATCATTGAGTTTTTATCAAACACGACATCCGGAAAATTTCCGTTAACTCCGGTTGAGTTTTCTATGGCAATAATTTTTTTAAATTCATTATAGCTGAAGTTTTTCTTTACCTCTGAAGAGAATAGAGCCAATGATGTGATATAGGACTTATGAAACTGAAATTTGGAAAAATCACTTACAATTTCCCAAAATGCAACAATCGAGTTTGGGTTTTTCCTGATATAGCTTTGCAGAAATTTCTGTTTAGCTTCGATATCAGTTGGATTATTATTTTGGAATGGCTTTAATTTATTGTCAAAATTTTCTAACTGTTTTTTTAAGGTCAAGTATTCTTTATTGGAAGGAGTTTCCGTCTCCAAAACCGAGCTTATATTGTTTTCCTTGTTTATACTTATCTCAATGTTGCCTTTTTCTATGAAAAAAGGTTTTGTCATGTAGCCTCCGTTAATTTTAGGATCGTAATATGAAATCTCGAAGGGATGAGGATACTCAATTTTTCCTGTAATAGTATTTTCGTCTGCAATTTTAATTTTGACATAACTATTTTCCTCATTGAAAATGACATTTTTTGTAGTAACAATATCGTAGCTATAAATATTTCTTATATTTCCTGTACTCGTTGGAGGTCCCATAAATAAAGAATCTTTCTCAAATTCAGGTGCGTCAATTTTTAAACTAAAATTGTTCTGAGAAAAAAGCAGTGAACTTAGAAGCGAAAATAATAGTAGGTAGTTTTTCATCGTTTTAATTCATTAACTTTTCAAAATTAAGTGAAAATTATTGATGAGAATTAAAAAACTTTTATTAAATTATTTTATTGAGATTTTTAAATTTAATAATTAATTACCTACGGATGAAAAGACTAACTCAATTTATATCTGCCATTATCATCAGTTTTCTGTTCCAACAGAATTTAAATGCTCAAAAAGTTGAAACAGTGAAAGAACCAATCGATTACACCATCGAAAATTGTGTCACCGAGTTTGATCTGTCGAAAGCAAAGAAAACAAATTCAGGTTATCAATATTGGTTCGCCGATAAGAAATTCACAGAAGAGAATACTTTAAAAATGAGCATCGTAGAACCAAGAAAATCCACACACGCGCCACACCGACATCCTGAGGAGGAATTTTTTTATATTCTCGAAGGTAAGGCTGCATTTTATCTCAACGGAAAAACTGTGGAAGTCGGTCCAAATACGAGTCTGTATTGTCCGCCAAATTCAGAACATGGAATTAGCAATGCGGGGGATAAGGATTTGAAGTATCTGGTTATTAAAAAGGATTTGAAATAGAATTACAATTTATTTTTTGACTGTAAATTTCTGAATGGTCAATAATAAAAATGATAATTCAATTATATCAATGTTTCTTTTTATTATTTCGATCAAATTCATCTTTGCGAAATTTAACTTGGTTTCCAATTGCAAAAGGAAAAATGATAAATACTAAAACGAGCAGAAAAATTATTTGGAACAACATATTTCATTTTTAAGTAAAGTTATTAAATTTTATGTGGCAACTCATATGCTTCCAATGAAAATTGGTGAGCAATATTCTGAAAAATATGGTAAAATTGACACAGAAACAAGTTTTGAAAATTTGGAATTTGAAATTGAACTGACCGATGAAAACCATAATCCTCTACTTGAAGATCCTATCTTAAAAGGTAAACTTGTTGATTATTCGCCAATTGTAAAAGAGGCAGAGGGTCATACAAGAATTTCAAATGGAACTGCAAATATTCAGTATGAATTCCCAATTTTAATAGATACTAAATGGAAAGATGATATTCATACTAAAGATGAAAAAACTAAAGCTTATTCTGTAACAATAAAAATAGTCAATACTAAAACAAAACACGAATATTTTTTCACACCCAACATGAGCCAGATACGTAGGGTTGCGGATAATAAAAGAGATTTTGATGACATTGAAGTCTCACCAATATTTATGGTAAAATATGAATCTATGGACACTATTCTTTCTCAGATGGAAGATAAAAAAAGTAATATGATTCAATACATAGGTGATATCGACTACAGCTATAAGGAATCAAATCCTTGCGCATATTCTAAAATCACAATTAATAATGGTGAAAAAGATTTCGAAGTCTTTAATGAATATAAGCTTTCGGTGAAGAAAATTAAAGATGATACACAACGAATTGTTGATATAGTTTGTGGAGATAAAGAAACAAAAGATATTAAAATATCTGCAATGTTTCTGCTCTCAAAAGATGGCGCTGAGGATCATGTCAGAACTGATAAAAATGGATTTAAATGTCAAATGATTTTAAATGATGGGAAACTACATGATGGCATTTATGATGTTTTCAAAATGAATTGGATTGTGGGGCAGTGGGTACCATCTAAAGATCCTGCACTTTTTGCAGAACATTACATGAAAATGATTGGTTTAGGACAAAAACCATCCTTTTTTCACCCTTCGAATGGATCCTCTTCTCCAAAATTAGAATGGAACAAATCTGACCAGGAAGCCAAAGGAATAGAATCTCCAGATAAAAAGGATTATCAAACTGTTTCTGTCGCAGGAGTTCAAGGATTATCAGAGGGAACAGATTATACCTTAAATGAGGCAGATGATTCTATCACTTTAAAATTAAAATATAATTACAATAAATCTTATGATGATAATATTTTAAATTATCTCTATGGTGAGCAAGAGTATCTAACAAAGGGATTTTTTGACGAAAATTTTAAAAATATCTGGGTGATTAGATATTTATTAAAATGGGTGAAAAATGAACGGATCTCACAAACTTATTTTGTTCCCGTTACCACTTGCAGATACCCCAACCAGATTGCGAAAATTGGAGTTTATCCTGATATGAAATGGGTAATCAACTTTAATTATAATATTGAAACACCTCTTTATTATAAAGCATCTACTCCATTAGTAGAACATTATAGTGGCTTTAATGAAGGAAAAATAAATACATCAAACAACAATAAAAGAAAAGAAATTTTAGATAAAAAAGTATCTAATGGCTTACAACATTATGTAGGCAGAAAAACTACATTTGGTCTATATGTTGAGTGTGAAGTTTCTGGTGAAGATGACGTATTCAAACTTGGAAATGAATTTGGTGAAAAGTACAGAGAAATGTGTGCTCCTCTTTTGTGGATGGTCAACAAATTAGATAGTGACTTGGGTGTTTCAGATGCTAAAAAAGAAGCTGGAAAAATTAGGACTGGGTCAGCGCCAAAAGGTTTAAAAGCTAGATTAAGTGCTCTACCTATGAGTTTTACCCTTAATCCACCCAGCTTAAGTTTAGGTTTTGGAATTGGTTATTCAACATCTCAAAATGGAAATATAACTTATGAGGTTGATGCGAGAATAAAAGCGGATCCAATTATTGGAGCTAAAGTAACCTTAGATGTATTAGCTTTAGGGAGTAAATTAAAACCGTGGGGAGCTATTATTGATGCACTTGATATAGCATCTTGGCTCATAAATTTTTGCAGTGCTGGAAAAATCGAAATTGATTATAAAGTTGAAGTAAGGTTTACTGCTGAGATAAAATTAGTAGGTAAAAAAACAAAAGAGGAAACAGAAACAGAACCAGCCGAATATGAGTCCGAAGCAAAATTTACATATAATTTTGCAGACAGAAACTTAGATTTCCATGGAGGAATACAAGGGCCAATATTAGGTGAAATCGAAATTAGTACCTCTGTGAAAATTAAAGCAAATATTAAAGACGCACAAGGAAAGCCAGCCGAAGAACCTAAAGATGTGGCCGAATTAAGTATAGGTGTTAAAGCAAGTTCCTCAGTTACACTTACATGTCCATTTAAATTAAACAAAGAGGGCAAATTAGATTTAGACTTAGAATTTTCAGGTGTCAAGTTAGAAATCTGGTTTAAAGCCGGCTTAAATATGGATGAAGAGGATTCCGAAGAGCCAGACAAAATTGTACCTTTAATACCTAAAGTAAATTTTAAAGAATCAATTGAATTTTAGTATGAAACAAGTTGCAATATTAATTATCGTGCTTTTCATTTCATGTGGAAACAAAGAAAGTATAAAAACAAAAGAGCAATTAACTGAATATAATTACAAAAAAGGAATTATGAAGAAAACGTATTTTGCAGATTTCAATTTCAGAGGAGATTTCGAAATAATCTTTAATGGTTTATCTATAAAAAGAAATAGTAGTGATGGTGTATCAAATGGTTTGGAGTATTTAAATCCATTTATTGAAAAATCTGGAAAACAAACAATCACTTTATTGTTAAAACCTGCGTCAGGCAAAATATTACCGTCAGAAATTAAAGATTATTATATAGATATTGTATATACTGATAACGGAGAGTCATCACCTATACATAAAGTTATGAGATGTTCTTTTCCTCAGTCAGACAAAGCAGTTGAATCTCTAATGGATACTTGGACATTTGACGCAGAAGTTCCCTTTGATATTTCTACTTTAAGTGATGCAAAAGATTTAAAAGATGAGAAACCGGAAGAGCTTCTCAAAGCGGTAGTTTCAGAATATGAAAAAGTAAGTTCTTTTATTAACAGTGGAAATATCACAGAATATATGAATTTATATAAAAAATCAAGAGAAAGGGAAATGATATCTATGTATTATGATGATACTAAAAAAAAGGAATATTTAAGCAGTCTTCAGCAAAGGGCATCATCATCAAAAGGATTTATGCAATTATTATCAGAGTATAAACTTTTAATTCATCCTAATAATAAAGTTGTCAGTTTAACTAACTCACAAGGGAAATCTCCATTATTTTCGAAGGACAAGGAAGGTAAGATAAAGACCTATGGTTTACAATTATACCGTTCAAAAACTACAGGAAAATTGGAAGTTTATTAATGAAATTTTAAAGTATGAACAAGTTAATCGCATTATTTCTTCTCTCGATATTTTATAATCCCATTTTTTCGCAAAAAAAAGAAAATCCTCCAGAAGTAAAAGTTGAATCAAAAAGATATCATGTGGTATATGATGAGAATGCCTCGTATACTTACATTTTAAACACTGAAAAAATCAAAGTTTTGAAGCCTGAGACAACAATAATAAAAGTCTTAACTTTCAAAAACGAAAAGCTGGCATATCTCAGCATGGTTTATGTACCTGAAGAGGTACAGCTTGTAGATCACGACTTATATAAGACAAATTTTAAGAGAAGAATTTCCGATGAAATTCCATTAAAAGTGAATATCGATTATGACAAAATAGTTTTGACAAATAAAGATTTTAAGCAAAACTTGACTTTAAAGATTATGGGAGAATATGATAATATTTCGTTAAAAAATATTAAAACAGGAGAGGTTTTTATCAGTAATAATCCGGTCATTAAAAATTCCAGAGACAATAGAGTTCCACTTTATAAATCATCTGCTACCAAATAAGTGATAGCGGAATCATTATTATCAGATTTTTTTTCATATTATTAAAAATGAAAAAGTTACCCCAAATTATACCGGCCATCATCATCAGTTTTCTGTTTCAGCAGAATGTAAATGCCCAAAAAGTTGAAAATAAGAAAGAACCAATCAATTACACGATAGAAAACTGTGTCAATGAGTTTGATCTGTCGAAAGCGAAAAAAACAAATTCCGGTTATCAATATTGGTTTGCTGATAAGAAATTCACTGAAGAAAATACTTTGAAAATGAGTATTGTAGAACCCGGAAAATCTACCCACGCGCCACACCGACATCCTGAGGAGGAATTTTTTTATATTCTGGAAGGAAAGGCTGCGTTTTATCTCAACGGTATAACTGTGGAAGTCGGCCCAAATACGAGTTTGTATTGTCCACCCAATTCAGAGCATGGAATTAGTAATGCGGGAGATAAGGATTTGAAGTATCTGGTGATTAAAAAGGATTTGAAGTAAATTTATCGTAGAAATTATTCTGAGGTTAATGAAATTTCGGTGAAATGAAATTCATCGCATCCATCCTTCAACAATATAATTTTTCTGATTCACTTTATATTCTTTATCATTATTTGGCTTGTACCAAAGTTCAATTCTCGCTCCATATTTATCTCCCCATGAGCCTTCATAAATTGCAAATTCTCCGGTGTAAATCTTTTCTGAAGGTTTTTCCATAACAATTTTCGAACGTTCGTTTATCCGTTCTTCTGACAATCTGTCGTTTGAAGTTATTTCATATGCTTTGATGTAAAAATATCCTGCAACTTTTGGTTGATGATTAATGTAAAAATTATAAATACCGGGCTGCGAAATTTCTGATAATCTAAAATCGTTTAGCTTTAAATCTTGTACCGTGATTTCTTTGTCAACAGGTATTTCAAATTTTATATTTTTTGGAATTGTTTTGTCTGCGCCATAAAAATCGGGTGGTGAAAATGTAAAATACATTGAAACGGAAAAGAACAAAAATGCCGAAATTATCATTTGAGGAAACAGTAAATACCATTTTTTAATAACGATTTGAACAAGCGCAGAAATTATGTTACCCAAAACATTGAGATAGAAAATGCCCAAAGCAAGATCTACAACATTGTCTTTTTTCAGAATCATTCCCAATTCCAAAATAACATAAGGAATCAAATAGGCAATTATTGGAATCCACCAGATCAGAAAGTATTTTTTTATATATTTCATTTAATATTTTCTACTAAGATTTTTTATCTCCTCCAAAAATTGCTTCATCTCCACTGCTTTCTGTGTCCCAATCAACAGTTTCTTCCCATCCTTAAAAACCAGTTGCAACCCCATATTTCCTGAGATATTATAGGCTTTTCCTCTTCCAAAAGATATAATTCTTAAACCCCAGCCACCATAATCCATAAGCGGAGAATATTGCCGGATGAATGCTTTGTCAATGTTTTTCCATGGAAAATATTTGAACTGCAGATGAAAAGGAAAAAGCCGAACCCTTATGCCCAAATGATCAATTTTAGTTTCCAGTTTAATGATGAAAAATAAAAAGAAAATCACAACAGGAACAGCAGTTGAAATTATCAACTCTGTGCGGGAGAAATATTCTGCATTTTCATAGGAGTTGTACGCAGAAAATCCGAGTACAAAAAAAATAATCAACCAAAGCCACCATTGTCTGAAGCGCTGTATTTCGTAAAATTCGGGATTCTCTTTCATTGGATTTAATTGGTGTTTAAAATTATGAAAATTTTAATTGGTTTTGTGTTGGAAGTTCAGTCTGATTACACAAATGCTGATAATTTCACAGAATTTCAGTTTAAAATTTGAAACACCACATCAGTTTGACAGATGAAGATTTATCCGTTAAATAATATCGGGAGAAGTTGAAATGACTTTTAAGAAATATTTAAGGTTTTAAATCTAATAAATACTCAGAATATTTTTACTTTTGATAAAACTACATTTTATGTTCAGACAAAAAAAATGGAAACTGGGTTTGAGTTGTGCAATCGTTTGCATTGCTGCAAATTTTATGAATGCGCAGACTTCAATTCAGGTTAAAAACACTCAGGATTTTGCCAGAAATGAAGTCGTTTCTGTTTCAACTAAGCAATTGAAAGTATTTTTAGGGAAAAATAAAGCGGAAGATTTAAGAATAAAAGACGCCCAAAACCAATATCTGCCGATTCAGTGGATCGATAATGACGGTGACGGGAAAAATGATGTACTTCTTTTTCAGGCGAAACTGGATGCGAAGAAAACAAACTCTTACACAATTATTGCGGATGCAAATACACCGATTCCTGAGAGTAAAGTGACCACATATTCCAGATTGGTTCCGGAAAGAGTTGACGATTACACGTGGGAAAATGATAAAATTGCGTTCAGAGTGTATGGCCCGAAAGGTCAGGCTGAAGCGTTGGCAAAAGTGAAAGGAAGCACACTTTCCAGCGGTGTCGATATCTGGTTTAAAAGAACCGAAAAATCTGTTATTAATGAATGGTACAAGGGTTATCAGACGGATCCGATGTATTATCACAAAGACACAAGAGGTGAAGGCTACGATCCGTATCACGTGGGAGACAGCCGTGGAACGGGAGGAATAGGAATATGGAAAGACGAAAAACTGCAGGTTTCCCAGAACTTTGTGACTTCAAAAACCATTGCAGAAGGTCCGCTGAGAACCGTTTTTGAACTGACGTATGCGCCGTGGAGTGAATTTGGAGTAAAAGAAACAAAAAGAATTTCTCTTGATTTGGGTTCCAATTTTTCTAAATTTGAATCTACTTTTGAAACTGAAAAACAAGTTCCCAATTACACGGTCGGAATTTCTTTACATAAAAACGAAGGCGAATCTAAACTGAATGATCAGGCCGGATATTATCTGCATTGGGAAAAAATAGATGATGCTTTTGTGGGCGAGGGAATTGTGGTAGATCCGAAAATTGTTCAAAAATCGGTAGCTTTCAAATCTGAAACACCGGACCAGAGTAATCTTCTAGTTATAACGAAGCCTCAGAAAAAACTTACATATTACGCAGGTTTTGCATGGCAGAAAAGCGGACAAATTCAAACTCAAAAAGATTGGGAAAATCTGTTGCAGAAGCAGGCGAAAATTGTTGCCAATCCGCTTATAATTACTCTTAAATAATTTAAAAAAATGATCAATTTAAAACTGACTGTAGCTTCATTTTGTCTGATAACATCAGCATTTTCTGCGCAGGTAAAAGATACTTTAGCCGAAAAAATGATGGTGTATCAGCTTCCGAACGGCGGTTGGGGAAAACATAACAGCGACAAAAAAAATGTAGACTACACTAAAAAGATAGACGCTAAACTTTTAAAAATAATCAAGGCCAACGATAATGATCTTGCGACAATTGACAACAATGCAACCTCAAAGGAGATTAATGGTTTGATAAAAGCTTACGGTACTACAAAAAATCCTGCATACCTGAAATCTGCTGAAAAAGGAATTGAGTATTTGCTGTCGATGCAGTATGAAAACGGTGGATTTCCGCAATATTTTCCAAACTCTGCGATTTACAGAAAGCAGGTGACTTACAATGACAATGCGATGATCAACGCGTTAACTGTTCTGTACAATGTTGCTGAAGGAAAAGAGGGTTTCGATGCGGTAGATCAAAAATTAAAGGAAAAATCAAAAATTGCCGTTCAAAAAGGGCTTGACTGTATTCTAAAAACTCAGGTCATGCAAAACGGTAAACTTTCCATCTGGGCAGACCAATACAACGAAGTGACTTTAGTTCCTGAAAAAGCGAGAGCCTTTGAACCGATGTCTCTGGCAACCGGAGAATCTGTGAACATTGTGAAGTTTCTGATGATGCAGCCCGTAACTCCGGAAATTGAAAAATCTGTAAGGGCGGCAGTTGAATGGTTTAAGGCGAGTAAAATTGAAGGGTACACCTACAGTGTTTCGAAAGAAAATGATAAACCAATCCGTACACTGAGCAAAAAAGAAGGCTCAGCAGTTTGGGCGAGATTTTATGATATTCCAACAAACAAACCTGTTTTCGGTGACCGAGACGGAAGTGTGAAATTTAATTATGAAGAGGTTTCTGAAGAGCGTAGAATGGGCTACAGCTGGTACAATGAGGCGGGAACAAAACTCATTGAGAATGATTATCCAAAATGGTTGAAGAGAAATAAACTTTCGCAATAATTAAAGAAACCTCATTGGTTTTCAAAACCTATGTGGTTTGATCTAAAAACAAATCCTGACGCTTGACTGCATCAGGATTTCTTATGTTTCCAGCTCACGCGGATTTTGCGGATCGTGCTGATTTTTTCTTCGATTACTTTTACCTAAAATTATATTAAAAATTCGTGTATTCGTGGCAACAAAAAGATCTGTGAAAATGCGTGAAATCTGTGCAAATCTACTTCGCTTCAAAACTGTAAACTCCGCCTTTTTCAGTTTTAAAATCAAACATTTCTGTTTCCGGAACTGCAAAATCTTTCAGCTCTGCTTTGGCCGATTTTAAAGGCGTTTTAATAACATCCACTTCATAATATTCGTTGGAGTTTGACCCTTTTGCTGAGGTGAAATTTGTTTTCGATTTTAAATTTAGACCTTTCGCCACTCTTATTCTTGCATTTCCACCTAAAGAAGATTTTATAACCAGTTTGGTCAGTTTGGAATTTTTCCAGTCCATATCGATTTCAAAACCGCCTCTTGCTTTCAGACCTTTCACAGAGCCGTTTGGCAATGCATCGGGAAGTGCAGGCAACAGGTAAATGTATCCGTCATAGCTTTGCAAAAGCATTTCAGCAATGCCGGAAGTACAGCCGAAATTTCCATCAATCTGAAACGGCGGATGTGCATCCAGAAGATTCGGATAGGTTCCTCCAGACTGGCCTTTTGTTTCGAGTGGAGCGGGAGTCAACTGGTCTGAAATGAGTTTAAAAGCACGGTTTCCATCCAATAATCTTGCCCACCAGTTCACTTTCCAGCCCATCGACCAGCCTGTGGATTTATCGCCACGGTAAATCATTGAATTTTTTGCAGCTTCAGCCAGTTCAGCGTTTCTCAACGGTGAAATCTGTCCCGAGGGAAATAAGCCGTACAGATGCGAAATATGTCTGTGTTTGTCATCCGTTCGATCCATATCAGTCAGCCATTCCTGAAGTTGAGCATGTTGCCCGATCTGCATTGGCGGAAGTTTTGACAAAGCCGATTTCACTTTATCGGAAAGATTTTTATCCTGATTTAAAATTTTTGATGCATTGATGAAATTATTGAATACATCAAAAACCAACTGGTTGTCCATTGTCGTTCCCGCAGTGATGCTTACGTTTTTGAAGTATTTATTTTCCGGCGACATTGATGGCGACACCACGAGATATTTTTTTGAAGGATCCTGTTGAAGAACGTCTAAGTAAAACAACGCACAACCTTTTAGAGCTTCATAATTTTTCTTTAAAAATTCCTTGTCTCCGGTGTATAGATAGTGGTTCCAAACGTGTTGAGTAAGCCACGCTCCGCCCATCGGCCACATTCCGTAGAAGCCGCCATCAACGACTCCCGTGATTCGCCAAAGATCGGTGTTGTGATGCATATTCCAGCCTCTTGCTTTGTACATTTCTTTGGCAGATTCTTTTCCTGTCACAGACAAATCCTGAATCATATCAAACAATGGCTCGTGCATTTCGCTGAGGTTGGTATTTTCGGCAGGCCAGTAATTCATTTCTGTATTGATGTTGACCGTATATTTGCTGTCCCAAGCCGGATTCAGCTGATAATTCCAGATGCCTTGCAGATTGGCTGGCTGCGTTCCCTGTTGAGAGGAAGAAATCAAAAGGTAACGTCCAAACTGGAAGTATAAAGCTACCAAATCCGGATCTTGTGAATTTCCAAATTCTTTAATTCTTATATCGGTTGTTTTCTTAGCTTGTTCGGTTATTCCTAAATCTAAACTGACACGCTTGAAATATTTCTGGTATTTTTCAATATGAGCCTTTAATTCATCATTATATTTTTTGTTTAAAGCCTTATTTAAATATTCTGAAACTCTTGCGTCTGGATTTCCTGAAAGGTCATTATATTTTTTAAAATTAGTTGCAATAGAAACATAAATTACAACTTCATCTGCAGTGGTAATTTCAAGCTTGTCTTTTGTTGAGGTCAATTTTCCACCTTTTAAAACTGGAACTGCAATAGTTTTAAAATTAATTTTCCCGGTTTTATTGTCCACAGAACCACTTGTTCCATTAATGACCAATTGATTTTTCTCTGTGAAAATAGAATTGATTTTGTGTGGAGTAGAGGCATTGACAGAGAAATTTAGACTACCTTTTTTGCTTGAGGAAAGTTTAATCACCACCACATTATCGGCAAATGATGAGAAAATTTCACGTTTAAAAGTCACACCATTCACTTCGTAAGAAACCGTGCTTATTGCTTTTTCAATATCTAAAGTCCGGCCGTAGTTTTTAAAATTTTCATGACCTTTAAAATCTAAAAAAAGATCGCCCATCGTCTGATACGGCATTCCGTAATTCAGATCTTTCGGAGCTTGTCGCGGATAGGTTATATTGGTTAAATCCTGTGCTTTTTCAAACTGTCCATCACTAATCAGTCGACGAACTTTTTGAATACTGTCGAACGTGTTTTTCGGGACATTATTTCCTGGTTCGCCCGCCCAGATTGTCTCCTCATTGAGCTGAAGATGCTCCTGAGCTACGCCACCAAAAACCATTGCTCCCAATCTTCCGTTTCCGATGGGAAGTGCTTCGTTCCAGTTTTCAGCGGGCTTGTTGTAAGTTAATTTAAGATTCTGTTGTGCAAAAGTTGATATAGAAATCACCGTTCCGCAAGCCAGTAAGATTATTTTATGTTGAATGATTTTTAGCATTATTTGATTTAAGTTTTTTAATAAGTATTTAATTATTACTCACCAATTATTTATTATTCATATTCCTAAGCCAGTCTGCACAGATTTTCTTCCAGTTATCTGTCAATTCAGTTTTATTTGAAATTCCGATGTTGTGTTCACCTTCCGGGAAAATAAACAGGGCTCCTTTAACTTTATTTTTATTCATCGCTTCGTAATATAAAATTGAGTTGATTACTGGTACGGCATTGTCATTTTGAGCATGAAATAAAATGGTTGGTGGTGTTTTTTCGGTCACGCTATTTTGCATTGAATATTCTTTGATTTTTTCGTAAGAAGCATTTTCTCCTAAAAGATTGTTGCGGCTTCCTTTATGAGCAAATTCTCCCAGATCAATCACGGGAGAAACCAAAATGGCAAAATTTGGAAGTGTTGAAACACCTATCCATTCACTTTTCAATTCAGTATAATCAGTCGGAATATTACTTACCATTGCCGCCAGATGTCCACCCGCAGAAGTTCCTAAAACTCCAATCTGATCAGGTGAAATTCCGTACTGACTAGCATTTTTTCTGATTAGTTTAATTGCGGCCTGAATATCCTGCAATGGACCAATTTCTCTCTGTTTTAAATCCGGAGAAGTAGGTAAGCGGTAGTTTAAAACAAATGCTGAAATTCCTAATGTGTTGAGCCATTTTGCGTACGAATATCCGCCCAAATCGTAAGTTAAATGTCTGTAGCCACCACCGGGAATAATGATGACAGCCATCTTTTTTCTCTCTTCTTTGGCAGGCAGAAAAGCGAACAGTTCAGCTTCCTGAATCTGTGTAATCCGTCCTTCTTTTTCTTCAATAATGTTTAATTTTAAACCTTTGGAATTGGGCATTGTACCTTGTTCCCAAACTGCTATTTTCTGTTGAGCTGAAATTTGAATTCCAATAAAAATGCTGAATATAAGGATGAAGTTTTTCATTGATTAAAATTTGTTTAAATCTGAATTACTGACACTTTTTTAATTAATAACAAATTTGTTTTGATGACAAATCCGCAGCCCGACTTGAACGGAGCTCTTTTTGTGAGGAGGAAAGACGAATAAAAAAGCGGGAGTGGAAGGCGGAATAGCTGCCCAAATGAATTACTCATTACCCATTACTTATTACCCATACTAAAAAGCCAGTCTGCACACAGTTTTTTCCAGTTTTCGTTGATCGGATCTTTATCAGTCACAAAAAAACGGTGGCCACCTTTAGGAAAAATAAATATTGAACCTTTTACCTTATTTGTTATCATCGCTTTGAAATAAAGAATGCTGTTCATCGGCGGAACGGCGGTATCATCCTGATTGTGAAATAAAATGGTAGGTGGCGTCTTTTCCGTTACTCTATTTTGCATCGAAAATTCTGCAATTTTTTCTGAAGAAGCGTTTTCTCCGAGCAAACTTTCACGACTTCCCTTATGTACAAATTCCCCAAAGTCGATGACCGGACAAAAAAGAACAGCAAAATTCGGGATGGTGGAAATTTCTGACCAATCACCTTTTAACTCGGTATAATCTTTAGAAATATTGCTCGCCATTGTCGCCAAATGTCCGCCTGCTGAGGTTCCCACAACGCCTACCAGATCGGGAGAAATTTCCCACTGGTCTGCATTTTTTCTGATGTATTTGATGGAAGCCTGAATATCCTGCAAAGGCGCAATTTCTCTCTGAATTAAATCGGTTGAGGTAGGCAATCTGTAGTTTAAAACAAATGCGGAAATTCCCAAAGTGTTCATCCATTTTGCGATTTGAAAAGCCCCTTCATCATAAGTCAGTTTTGAATAACCACCGCCGGGAATGATGATAACGGACTTCTGATTTCTCTCCTTTACGGGAGGCAAAAATGCAAAAAGTTCAGCTTCTTTCAGTTCTGCCAATTCTTTTTTCTTTTTGGTCTTTGAAACCAAAATTTTCGAGTTGGGCATTTCACCTTTTGGCCAAAATAGAAGTTTTTCCTGAGCAGAAACTTGCGCAAAAAGTAAAATAATTAAGATGAAAATTGCTTTCTTCATAACTTATTTAAAGCTTACTGTTAAAAAAAACCTAACAGGTTTTAAAAACCTGTTAGGTTTGAGTATTTTGAATTTAGCCAATTAAAAAATCTTCTCTAAACGGTGTGAACGCATCAACTAGTTTTCCTGCTTCAAGACATTTTACGCCATGAAAAATATTGGGTTGGGCAAAAAAACCGTCGCCTTTTTGTAGGATTTTGGTTTCACCGTCAACGGTCACTTCAAACTTTCCTTCCGCAACGTATGTGATTTGCGAATGAAAATGCTGATGTAAAGTTCCAATCGCATTTTTTTCAAATTTAACGATGACCATCATCACCTGAGAATTGTATCCCACAAATTGTCTGGAAACACCATCTCCTAAATCTTCCCATTCGGAATTGCCATCGAAAAAAGGTTCTTTTTTGAAATTCATTGTATTGATTTTTCTATTGTATATATTAAATATTAGTAGATTTTATAAGCTGTTCGATAAAAATTAAATACAACTATCAGGTCGCTCCTCTGGAGCTTGAATTCTCAACATAGCTGTTTTCTATTAACATTTCGCTCCCATGGAGCTGAATATAATCCCATCGGGATTGACTGTTAGTAGAAAAAGAATAAAGTACCCAAAACAAAGCTCCAGAGGAGCGAACTGTTGATTCCATCCTACAAACATTGATTTGTTATTTTATTAAATTTTTTACGTAAAATAATGATTTTTTTGAAATTAAATCTGTGAAAATCTGTGCGATCTGTGGGACATCTATTTAATATATTTTTCCAAACCTGTCTTTAAGTTCTTTAAAAACTTTGTAGCCAGTTTGGCAACCGTTTCAGCTCCCAGTTTTGATAAATGCGTGTCATCTGCTTTGTCTTTTTCATAATATGCATTTTCACCTGCTTTGAAATAGAGGTGAAGCAGTTTCGATTTCTCAGGACCTGCAGCAATCTCCATCTGTTCGGTCAGTAATTGCATGTCTACAAACGCGACTTTCATGTCATTCGCCACCATTCTTACCACCAAAGGATAATCGGTGTGTGTATCAATTAAAACGCCGTTTTCGTTGAAGTTTCTTCTGGTAATGGAAGTCATCAGAATGGGTGTTGCTCCTTTTGCTCTGGTCTCATTCACATATCGCTCAAGATTGGCTCTGTACTGTGTATGAGGATTTGTAAATTTTGTAGAATCTTTCAATTTCTGATCGTTATGACCGAACTGTATGACTACGAAATCTCCTTTTTTCAATTGTTTTTCCACTTTATCCCAACGTCCTTCGGTTCTGAAACTTTTTGAGCTTCTTCCGTTCATGGCGTGGTTCTGAATTTCAATTCCGTTGGTCATGAATTGTCCTAAAACCTGTCCCCAACCGTGTTCCGGGTTTTTATCAGGATTGTCTTTATTGGACATTGTGGAGTCGCCGATTAAAAATAAGGTTGGTTTTTTCTGAGCTGTCGATAATGCTGAAATTATGATGCTTAGGACTAAAAGTATTTTTTTCATTTTAATTTTTTATTTAATGTATAAAATTTTAAACCGCAAAAGAATCAAAAGAAATAATTAAAATAAGACTGTCAAAAGTTTACAAAATGTAAAAAGTTCCATTTTGCAAACTTTTGATTATCTATCATTCTCAAACGTCTTTTGTTTCTTTTGCGGTAAAATAACTTTTCATAGTATGGTTTTACTGTTTTGAAATGCTTCGACAGGCTCAGCATGACATCGCTAATACTAACTATTATATTTAAAATGGCTTTGAGATTGCTCATTACCAATTACTTATTACTCATACTCGGATTCCAGTCGCCGAAAATATTTTTAATGGTATATCTTTTTGCTTCTTTTTTTGTCAACTGATGCGACCACGCAACTCTTTGAGAAGTATTTCCGCCTTCGCCTTTGTTGTTGTATTCTGCATAGTATGCGGTTTTGTCTTTGTCGGGGAACATTTTGTCGCCTTTCCATGGGTTCCAGCCTTCAGGAAGTATGTGGCTGCCCATTTCGGTGTTGATGAAAACGGTTTTTGCGTACGGTCTCCACGGTCTGCCTAAAAATACTTTGTTGGTGCCTTCTTCCGCAATTAATTTGCAATCGAAAAATACATATCCAAATTCTTTGCTTTGGTCTGTGGATGCTGCTGTGATATAAGAATTGGCCAAACTTTTTATCGTACAGTTTTTGAAAATCACCGTTGCCGAACCAAAAATAAAGTCGGTTGTTCCTTCAATAAAGCAGTTTTCATAGTATTGCCTGCTGTGATTTCCGCCTGTATAAACCGTATCCTGACAGCCTAAAATCCTAGAATCTTTCACGGTAAAACGGTCACCTTCCACATGTAGTGCAACAGCCTGTCCCTGATTGCATGACGAATTTTTTATGGTGAGGTTCGAAATTTTCACATCATCAGACATTACCAACAGCGTGTACGAATTGAAAGTCGTCATTTTTTGGTTTAAAGCATCCATCTTGCCTGAATAATCGTCGTTGGTAATGATTGTATTTTCTTTACTCTCACCCTGTAAAGTGATTTTATGTTTTGAAGATGGAATAACGATCTTCTCATTATACTTTCCGGCTTTTATTTGAACCAAAGCTTCAGAAGGCCCGAAATCTCTGATGGATGTAATGGCCTGTTGAATGGATTTGAACTGCCCGCTGCCGTCCTGCGCCACGGTTACGGTAATATATGGATTGTTTTGAGCCAATACAAAATTGGTTGCTGAAATGATGAGAATTAAAAGTAGTTTTTTCATAAATACATTTTACGATTGATTCTTAATTTTTTAACGCAAAGATTTAATTTCTTGCTGTAAATGTTAAAGGAGCAAAGGATGTGAACAAGTCGCTTAAGCTTGAAAATAAACATTAGCTTAAAATCAATTTATTGATTATTCTTTGCTCCCTAAATGTTTTCAATTAAAATAAATCTTTGCGTTTAAATTTTGCCTAAACCTTAACCCCAATTTACTTCAACGTTTTATCTAAAAAATCCACTGTTAAATTCAAGGTTTCTGTGAACCATGGTTCAGCAGACCAGAAGGAGTGCGGAGTATCTTTGATTTCGTGATATTCTGTGAAAGTTCCGTAGCTTTTTAATTTTTTCATCATGTCATCCCGTCCTGCATGGAAGCGGGGTTGAGAAGAATTGATGAACAGAATAGGAGCTGTGTTTTTGTCAACGTATTCCAATGGGGAAGCTTCTGTCCAGTTTTTAAGATTTACATCTCTGTCACCGCCCAACCAGAAGGCTGCGTAAGTGCTTTCTTCAGCTTCGGGATGGATGAAGGAAACAATGCCATCGATGTTGACAATTGCCTGAATTTTATTCTTTTTTTGAACTCCTACCAAAGTTGCGATTTGCGCTCCGGCTGATTCTCCCAAAATTGCGATCTTTTTGGGGTCTACAGAATATTTCTTTTTGTTTTTCTTTAAATATTTAATCGCATTGCTCACATCATCAATTGCTGCAGGAAATTTTGCAACTTCGCTTAAACGGTAACCGACCGCAATGGCGACATAGCCTTTGGCAGCCAACTCCTGAGCCATGTATTTTTCGTTTTCCTTACTTCCTGAAATCCAGCCACCACCGTGAACCATTGCGACTGCCGGATGTTTTTTGGATTTGTCGAGAGGGTAGTAGATATCGGCTTTCAGGGAAAGTCCGTTGATGTTGGCATATTCTACATCTTTATCGATCCCGATGTTGGGCGGAACCGGTCTGTTCAAAGGGGTGATGAACGGATGTTTCTTTTTAAGTTTTTCGTATGTTGCTTCGTTTGTGTAAGGAGTAGCATTCGGCTTTGTCTGACCGAATGCTATAGCTCCTACAAAAAAAACAAAAAGAAAATATAGTTTGTGAAAACTCATTTTTAAAATTAATTTGGTTTTGTTTGACCGCAAACTTTTTAGTTTAACCACAAAAGGCACAAAAGTTTTTTGACACATGAGTGACTTTGAAGTTTACATCTTTGAAAATATTTAAGAACACATCAGTTGAAAAATTAAAATTTTTCTCTTACGTGAAATTTCAACTCTAATATTGTCATTTTGATAGGATTTCATCCTATCCTATATTAGAACGTCCTTTCAGGACTTTAACATCAAACTTTAAATTTCTTTTGTGTTCGAATCTCTAATCCCGAATCTCAAATCTCAAACTTCAAATATCAAATTACTTCACCGCATTCTTTGCAATCTCTTTCGAGATACTTAATTGCTCGCCTTTTACGTCTTTCGGAAGTTTTACCGATGTGGTTTTTGCTCCCAAAACTTTGATGGTTGGTTTTTGAGTTGATTCCAGCTGCAGGCCTGTCAAGTCAATATTTTTACTGTTGAGAATGGTTGCTCCCATTCCTTCGGTGTATTTCAGTTTCACATTTTTCAATTGAATCCCGTCTGCATCAACGATTGATAAACCTTTTTTGGTTTCAAACTGAGAATCTTCAATCACGATATTTTTAAGATTCATTTCTGCCAGACCGAATAAAGTAATTGCCTCGTCAGAATTGGTTGCTGTGATATTTTTAAAGTAAATATTTCTGAAAACCGGAGTTTCTTCCGTTACCGGGTATACTTTTTCAGGGGCTTTGTTGCCTTCAGCTTTTTGTCCGTCTTCCAAAACAGGTGAAGCACCTTCGTAGAACATATTAAAACCTATCGTCTGCGTTGGGATGTTGATCATATCGATGTTTTTAATATAAATATTTTCAACAACACCACCTCTTCCACGGGTAGTTTTAAAACGAAGACCGATGTCTGTTCCGATGAAAGTACAGTCTGAAACGTGCATGTTTCTTGCTCCACCAGACATTTCACTTCCAATTACGAAACCACCGTGACCGTGATAAACCATATTATTTTTGATGATTACGTTTTCAGTTGGCATTCCTCTTTTTCTTCCGTCTTCATTTTTCCCGGATTTAATGCAGATCGCATCGTCACCCACGTCGAAAGTATTGTCGTAGATCAGAACATTTTTACAAGATTCTAGATCTACACCGTCACCATTTTGAGAATACCAAGGGTTTCTAACGGTAAGATTTCTTAAAATTAAATTAGAAGTCATCAGTGGATGAAGATTCCAAGCCGGAGAATTCTGGAAAGTTGGGCCGTCCAAAAGTACCTGATCACAACCAACGATGCTCACCATTACCGGACGAAGGAAATCTTTTACAGATTCCAGTTCAGATTTGTTGATTTTATCGGGAACATTGAAGCTTGAGCTGCCTTCAAATCCTTTTTTATAGCTTTCTGAAGGGTACCATGTTTTACCGTCTTTGGAAACAATTCCGCCTGATGCAACGAATTTTTTCCATTCCACTTCAGATAATTTTGATTTTTTCACTGCTCTCCACGCGTCACCGCTTCCGTCGATTACTCCTTTTCCTGTGATGGCGATGTTTTTAGCATTTCTTGCAGAGATCGGAGACTGACAGCGGATTGTATTTAAACCTTCAAAACTCACGTCTACCAAAGGATAATCGCTTTTGTCTGTACTGAAAATAATCATCGCACCGTCTTCCACATGAAGATTGATGTTGCTTTGCAAAACGATAGGGCCTGTCAACCAAAGACCTCTTGGAACGACTAGTTTACCACCACCTTTTTTTACCAAAGCGTCGATTGCTTTTTTGAAAGCTTCCGTATTTTTTACACTTCCACCTGCAACACCTCCAAAATCCTTGATCGATACGGTATTTGCTGCGAAAGAAGTTTCTACCACTTTAGGCATTTTAAACTCAATTCCTTTGTAAATATCTGTATTTTGAGCGTAGAATTGTCCCGAAAACATCATTGCCGCGACAAGACCTATTATTTTGAATGACTTCTTCATATCGTTATATCTTTTTATTTTTCTGTTGATTTTTTTCATTCTCCCAAAGATTTTCGCAGATGAATGCACATAATTTGAAAATTAACCTTCAATAAAATCTGTGAAAATCCGTGAAGTCTGTGGGAAATATCTAATTTTTTGTTATTCTGAAATATTCAAAATCTGCATAGCCACCGCGGTTTGCTTTCTGTGTGCTTACAGAATATAATCCCACTTTTGCACCAATCCATTTTCCGGGTTTTGCCTGAAAAAGTTCGCCAACTTTGATAAAATTTTTACCATTTTCACTGTAACTGAATGTACAGATTCCGTTAGGTTCGCTGACATTTACTTTAAAATAAGCTTCGTTTGATTTTAATTTGGTTTCAAATAAAACTTTTTCTTCGCCACCTTTTTCAGCCTTTTCTGCTTTTCTCAACTGAACATAATATCCATCGGTTTTGTTGGTGATGACAATCGATGCGTGATCCATTCCCATAATTAAAAGTCCGGCAGTTTTTCCTTCTTTGGCATCTTCGGGAGTTAACTTAACTTTCGTGGAAGCCACAAAATTCGGAGCGGGAAATTTTTGAGTCAGAAGATTCGGAACGTTCCAAAGATTTTTATCGTTTTCAGCCATTTTCATGGAGAATAATCTCAGGAATTTCTGTCCCGGAAGTTTGGATGACCAAACGATGTTTTCGTTGGCGCTCCATTGCCATTGCAAACCTAATTTTTCACCATCAAATTCATCAGTTTCAGCTGGAGTTACGACAGGATAAGTTTTCCCGACGTTTGGTTTTTTATATGTTAAAACCGGTTCGCCGATGCCATTTTTATCGTTGTCGATTCCCATGGCAGGCCAATCTTTTTCCCATTTCATTGGTTGCAAATGCACAATTCTTCCACCTGCATCCACATCCTGAAAATGATAAAACCAGTCTTCACCTGAAGGCGTATCTACCCACGCTCCCTGATGCGGACCGTTGATTTTTGTTTTTCCCTGCTCAAGAACAATTTTCTCTTCGTAAGGACCGTAAATATTTTTTGATCTTAAAACCAATTGCCAACCTGTAGCCACACCTCCCGCCGGAGCGAAAATGTAGTAGTAGCCGTTTCTTTTATACATTTTTGGACCTTCAACTGTTGGATGAGCATCGTGACCATCGAAAATATGAACGCCTTTATCCAAAACTTTTGTTCCTTCAGGATTCATTTTATTTAATGACAGCAAACTTTTCACTCCGGCGCGGCTTCCTGCCCAGCCGTGAACTAAATAGGCCTGTCCGTCCTCGTCCCAAAACGGACAAGAATCGATTAAACCTTTTCCTTCCATTACCAAAACGGGCTCGTCCCATTTTCCAAGCGGATCTTTGGTTTTTACCATGTAAATTCCGAAATCAGGATCGCCCCAGTAAATGTAAAATTCGCCTTTGTGGAAACGGATTGCGGGAGCCCAAACGGCGTCACCTCTTCTTGGAACGGAAAAATGTTCTTTCGGCAAAACATCCTGAATGGCGTAGTTGACCAATTTCCAGTTGACCATATCTTTTGAATGAAGAATAGGCAATCCGGGAGCTTCGTTGAAACTTGAAGCGGTCATATAATAATCATCACCAACACGCGTAACGTCCGGATCTGAATAATCTGCGTATAAGATCGGGTTTCTGAAATTTTTCCCCTGATCGGCTGTCCAGACTTCTGAAACGTATGGTTTTTCCTGTGCATTTAAATATGATGATGCAATGGAAAATGCGGTGATTGAAAGTATATTTAAAATTTTGTTTGTCATAAAATCAGATTTTTGATCTGGTTTGTTTTAATCCCGAAACTTCGGGACAAAGATTTTTTTTATACTTGATGTATATTTTAAGTTCGCAAAGGCGCTCTGCTCAGCAAAGGCTTGAAGTTTTAAATTTCAGAGTTTGTTCAAAAATTTGAAACTTTTTATACGTTGAATTGCATGCAGCCCGACTTGAACGGAGCTCTTTTTCTGAAAAATGGTGTGGGAAAAGCCCTGGAGATTTTTCAGAAAAAAGCGGGAGTGGAAGGCGGATTAAGCTGCCCAAATATTCATTCTACTTTTCAAATTCTAAACTTGCCAAAATAAACGGTCCTGTTCCTTTTCCGTCGTTTGAACGGATCTCTTCATTCACGTAATATTCGTAAGAACCGTCTCTATAAGGTTTTCCTCCCAAACCGGCAACAGCACAACATTTATTTAAATTTACAACACCATTTTCATCAACAGTGATAAGATTTTTGATGATTCCGTCGTAGCCTTTTTTTGCTGCGGCTTTGTACGATTTTGGCAAATAACCTTTGTTTACAGACTTTATCATTGTGTACACAAACATGGCTGAAGCCGTTGCTTCTTCATAGTTTCCGTTTGCCAATGGCTTATCCAAAACCTGATACCAAAGTCCTGATTTTTTATCCTGATATTTAATAACAGCATCAGAATAGGATTTGATGTAAGAAATAATTCTCGCTCTTCCCGGATGGTCTTTCGGTAAATAATCCAAAACGTCTACCATCGCCATTCCATACCAACCCATGGCTCTTCCCCAGAAATTCGGCGAAAGTCCGGTTTGTTTATCTGCCCATGCCTGTTCTTTGCTTTCGTCCCAGGCGTGATAAAGCAATCCTGTTTTTTTGTCTAAAAGATTTTTCTGAACAGAGTCGAACTGCATTACGATATCGTCATATGCCTTTGCAGCATCTGCACCTTTTGTAAAATCTTTGGTATAGTGTGTGTAGAAAGGCATTCCCATGTATAAACCATCTAACCAAACCTGGTTTGGATATATTTTTTTATGCCAGAAAGAACCCTCGTTCGTTCTTGGCTGTCCGTCGATTTGTAAACGAAGCGTTTGAAGTGCTTTCAGGTATTTTTCTTTTTTCTCTTTTTCGTAAAGATAAAGCAGTACGTTTCCGCTGTTCAGCATGTCGATGTTGTACTTGTCAAGATCGTAAGTAGCGATTGTACCGTCTTCCTTGATCAAAGTTTCACCGAAACCGCTGATGTAATCGTAATATTCTTTCTTACCAGTTTTAATGTACAATTGTTCAGCACCATCCAAAACAATTGCTGACGGATACGTCCATTTCGGGCTTTTGCTGAAATCGAGCATCCACGCTTCCGGGAATCTCTGCATTTCAGAAAGCATCATTCTTTCAGACCATTTCAGGTTTGTGGGAACTACTTTTCCTGATTTTGCAGTTTGTGTTGTAGCTTTTGAAGCGGTTGCCGTTTTTGTCTGTGCACAAGCCAGGAACATTCCTGAACCTAAGACGGCTACAGCGTATATTTTTAATTTTTGATTAATAAAACTCATTGTAAGTCAATTTTAAAGTTGATTGTTATTATCTAAAATTTCTAATTTTTTATCTAAATCTTTATAGAATTCTTCCTCAGTTTTTATTCCGTTAGGTTCCTGAGACCACGCTCCCATAAAGTAATACGAAACGTTTTTGGTCTTTTTGAAAACCACAACGTGAGTCGATTTTGTTTTTACAATTTTATCTAAATTTCCGACAGGGTAGAAGATGACCATTCCTAACTGATCTTCTTTTTTAGCCAAAGTCTGCGTTCCGTATGTTGCAATATAACCCCATTTTTTGTTTTTACTAACCGCCTCTTTCATGGGAATATCTTTAAATGCGACAATTCCGGTACATAATCCTGAAATTGGTTCATTTAAATTTAAATCAACCTTCACAAAACGGTCTTTGTTGAAAATGGTCAGCTTGGATTGAAGATCAACTGCTTTTCCCCACGTTTTCCAGCCTTTGTAATCGATGGTTGCGAAAGATTTATCGTTTTCATTAACAACTTTTGCAGTTGTAGTTTTTACGGTTTTAAAAGTTTCGACAAAATCGTTCTGCTCGTCATATCTTCCGTAAGAACCGACTCCTATGGTGCGGCCGGATTTCAAAATATCCTGTCCCCAGGGTGCATCGTGATGATAGGTTTCAAAGCCGTCCTGTCCAACTTCCGGCAAAACCAAAGTATTCACTTTTTTACCGAAAATATCTGTGGCATTTCTCCAATCAAGGTATAATCTGTAACCGATCTGACTGTTTTCCAAACCAATTCCTTCGTATCTGATGTAGTATGAATGGTCTGTGTGTTCAGCAGGAAGCTGTAATTCGTTAACGTTTTTGAAAGTTCCGCCGATGTACTCATTGCCCTGCCATATTCCGCCATCTTTTATGGATAATTCAGCGTAGGAGAAAGGAGCTTTCGGGTTTTTACGGATTTTCTCGATCACATTTTTTTGGGCGAAAGATGAACCGCCAGCAAAAACTGCTGCCGCTAGAAATATTTTGAATAAGTTTGATTTTAGTTGTACTGACATTATTTTTAATTTAGATAACCGATGGGTCTGAAAGTTCAGTGACTAGCGTTGATTTTCGGTTATTTTTTTCACGAGGTCATTCATATACACCTCGATATTATCATAATTTTTATCTAAATCTTTTCCGTTGGCATTGGCCGTATTTGGATCAAGATTATTTTTGATTTCCCATTCATCCGGCATTCCGTCATTGTCTGAATCGAGCAGAGCTTTTCCGGGTTTTAAATCAGGAAATCCACCGACATCGTTCTGAGAATCGATAATTCCGTTTTTGCTGCCCCGTGAACCTTCGTAAGTGAAAGTTCCTTTTTTCATATCTTTTAAAACTCTCAAATCTACCGCATCCCGCACCAGACTTGCTCCGCCGATTTTTAAAATTTTTTCATAAGCCTCTTTCGGAGAATCAGTTTTTATATTGTTCTGAATATCGTGTGGCTGATTGACTTTAATTGAATTTTTATCAGCATCCGTAAGATTATAGGCTTTATTCATCTGGTTGAAAACTCCTTTTTCCCAATTGTCTGCGGTTACTTCAGGATTGCCTTCAGAATCATTTCCATTAATATAGTATTTACCCCAAATGTTGTAGACTTCAGTTTCAGGCTTTTGATTTTTATCGATGGCAACTATTCTTTTTTTGTTCATCGATGCGGGACCGGGTTTGTAGTAATTGTTGACCAAGTTTACATTCATTCCCTCACCTCCGTAGACATTGTTGTGCCCCCAGTTGTAAATGACGTTGTTTCTGAAATCAACCAAATCGGTCAGTGCAAATTTACTTCCGGCATATTCTCCTAACCTCGGATTTCTGCTGTCGTGATTAGCGTACATGTTATGATGGAAAGATGCAAATTTTCCACCGGCAATTCCGCCGTATCCGTGAGCTCCTTTTTGATGGGCCGAATTTCTAAGGCTTTCTGTAATTACACACCACTGAAGTGTCGTATTTTCATTAACGTAAATGGAAACCGTCTCGTCTGTTGACCAGCTCATCGAACAATGATCGACAATCAGATTTTTGATAAATCTCGCGCCTAAAGCATCGCCTTCCACCTTTTTCTGGTCGCCCATTCTGAATCTCATGTAACGGATGATGACATTATCTGCAGCTACAAAAGTTTCGTAGTTGGCAACAGTAATTCCGTCTCCGGGAGCGGTTTGTCCGGCAATCGTAACGTCGCCTTCTTTTATTCTTAAAGGAGATTCCAGATAAATCGTTCCAGCAGTTTTAAAAACAATATATCTTGCGCCTTTTTGTTCCAGAGCGTGTCTTAATGTTCCTTCCGAACTGTCATCTGTCAACTTAGTCACAAACAAAACTTTTCCGCCTCGCCCTCCGGTTGTGAATCTTCCGAAACCTTCAGCACCAGGGAAACTCAGCGTTTTTTCCTGAGCTGATACCTGCAGAGAGAGCATTGCGAGAATGCCTGTTGCAAAGATTTTATGTTTCAGATTGAATTTCATTTAGATGTTATTTCATTATTTTGAAGGTCTGTCCATTTATTAACAGGTCGCTCCTACGGAGCTTTAATTTTTTTGCATTCATTTTCTATTAACAGTAAATCCCGATGGGATTATTCACAGTCGCATGAGCAGCGAACTATTCATTATGAAATTTGCTAATAGTATGAAAGTTCTAAAAGAGCGAACTGGTGACTTTGTCTAATTCTTATCTGGAAATATGATTTATTGAAAATTTTTCTTAAAATTCCAGTTGTCTTTTCCTTTTAAAATATTTTCAGCATTATATTTTTTACTTTGTTCCTTTGATAATTGATGTGACCATGAAACTCTTTTTTCAGGGTTGGCTCCTGAACCTTTAGAATTGTATTCTGCGTAGAAAGTTGTTTTCTCTGCATCAGGTTTAGACCAGTTATGCCAACCTTCCGGCTTGATTGTGGAATCGATTGCACAATTCACATAAACGGTTTTGGCAAACGGCCTCCACGGACGACCCAAATATACAGAATTTGCATCGGCATCTCCTGTTACATTACAGTTAATAAATACATAACCGAATTCGTTACCTTCAATTGTAGAAGCTGCAGTAACGTAAGAAGCGTTTTTCTTTGAGTAAATCGTGCAGTTTTCAAAAACAGCAGTTCCTGCTCCGAAAATATAGTCGGTAGTTCCTTCGATGTAGCAGTTTTTAAAATAGTTTCTGGAAACTTTTGTTTTATCAGGATTGTCTTGTGCACCTTTGGTGTAAAGTGTATCCTGAAATCCTAAGAATTTACAGTTTTCAAAAGCAATTCTGTCGCCAGTTGTTAAAACGGCAACGGCCTGTCCGATTGGTCCTGCATCGTTTTGAAACGTAATATTTTTAGCTGAAAAATCGTCAGAGAAAATAAAAATGCTTGATGAACCTGTAGTTCCAATGTTTTTACCTTCAGCATTTTGTTTTGATGCGTGATCGCCGTAAACTAAAATTGTGTTTTCTGCATTTTCTCCAATCAGAGTAATGGGGCTTTTTGCAACATCTACTGTGATTTTTTCTCTGTAAGTTCCGGGTTTAATGATAATTTTTGTCCTGTTCTCTGTATTATTTTCAACTGAATTTACCGCTTCCTGAATGGTTTTGAAATCTCCTTTTCCGTCTTTCGAAACCACGATTGTTCTGTCGGAAGTTTTGAAAGAAAAAACAATTAGAAGAATTACAAATGCTGAAATTACTGTGAGAAAATTTTTGAAAATCGCTGACATAAAATTTTTCTTTAGGAAAAATACAGACTTGCTCCCGTAAAGGAGAAAGTCTGTATTAAAATCAATTTAATATGAATGTGTATTTTTACTAGTAACCATAATCCTGGGTAAGATTGAAGTTATTCTGAATGTATTCGAAATAAATCGGCAATAATTCTCTCTTGTTAACCTGGAAATACTGTGCATATCCCGAAGCTGGATTATCTACATAAGTTGCAGTAATTCCAGATCTCCATGCAATAGATTTGTATCCGGCAGGAGTGGTAGCAGACTGGTTTGGAAGGTAAAATACCGCACTTTTATCTGTTCCTGTAGTGTAAACATCTATTGCAGCTATATTTTGCTGAGCCGTTTTAGTAGGATCGTAAACAGAATTTTTGTAATAAATGTTTAAAGGTACATTGGCATACGCGCCTGTGCCGTTGATAAATGCTGTAAGTTTCGCTTTTGTTTCAGCAATTTTAGTTGCCAATAAATTCCAACGGATCAAATCATATTTTCTGATTCCTTCTGAACCTAATTCTAATAATCTTTCCTGAACAACAGCATTAAAGAATCCTACTTTATCCGAAGGAATTGCTCCTACCTGACCGAGGTTTCCTGTGTATGCTCTGTTTCTCACTGCCAATAAAGCATTTTTAGCTTCCTGAGAAGGTGCACCATTGATTTCGTTGTCTGCTTCTGCAAACATCAACATTACATCTGAAAGACGAAGTAAAGGCCAGTCAACAGCTAATGTCTGAGAAGGACCGGTAATGCTTGTCCATGATTTTCTGTATTTAGAATCTGTCCACGCATTAGATGCAGCCAATTCCGCTTGATTCGTAGCATTAATGGTGAAGATTCCGACATTCATGTCTCTTCTTAAGTCAAATTTTGAAAACTCGTAGAAATAAGTTGGAAGTGCATTGATACCTCCACCACCTTTCCATACAGAATTGTCGTGATGCTTTAAGCCATTGTAATATCCGATTTTAGAGTCTGTTCTTACACCACCTCCAAATGCTCCTACTGCGAAAATCACTTCATTGGTTGTATCCTGAGCATTGGTATGTAACGCTCTGAAAACATTTTCATAGCTAGGGTTAAGACTATGCTCACCGGAATGGCTCATGATATCTTTACATTCAGTTAAGGCAATCTGATAATATTTTTGAGGGTTTGATCCCTGAGCCATAATCTGCGGGCTTCTTCTGAGAGAATATCCTGCTCTTGCTAAAGCAATTCTAGCTCTTAAACCTTTTACAAATCCTTTAGAAATTCTGTTACTCGTTGTACCACCTTCAGACCTCCATGGAACTAATGTTGCGGCTTTTTCAAGATCATTAATCATCTGATCATAAATGATATCGCGATCTGTTTTTGGCTGGTTCTGTTCAGTTAAGTCAGATGCAGGTACTAAATAAAACGGTACGTCGCCCCAGTTTCTGATTAATTCATAATAATACTGAGCTCTAAGCGTTAATGCTTCACCCATGTACCTGTTCATCAGAGCTTTTTCCTGTGCACTTCCTGTCTGCATAACAGGGGATAGTGGAATATTTTTCAGAACAAGGTTAGCACGCTCAATTCCTGTATATAATTTCCCAAACGGATTGTTGAGTTCTGTATTGGTTGTACATGCTCCGAAAGTGGCAACACCCCTTCTGTCGTTACAGTTGTAGTTTCCAGAAGTTCTGAAGTCGTCACCAGATTGAGGGATAATAAGAGATAATCTTTGGCCGTACCCATCATCACCACCTAATTGCGCATAAACACCAATTAATGCTGAAAAAGTATCGTCTGTACTGTCAAACTGTTGTGCTTCAGAAATACTTGAAAGATTTTCCGGATCAAGGAAATCGTTACAGGAATTAGTAAAGAAAAGTGCTCCAACGAGGCAACTTGCTATAAATATTGATTTTGTTTTTTTCATGATAATAAATTTTAGAAAGTGATATCTACACCTGTTACGAAGAATCTGCTGCGCGGGTAAGCTGAATAATCAACTCCCGGAGTTAAAGGATTTCTTCTTGTACTTGCTTCAGGATCGTATCCAGAGTATTTCGTCAGAACGAAAACGTTGTTTACTGTTGCATACAGTCTGAAGTTTTTAACACCTACCGCCTCAAGGGAACCTTTAGGTAATGTGAAACCTAAAGTTACGTTATTTAATCTTAAGAAAGATCCGTCTTCGATTCCGTAAGAGTGTAAGATGTACTGTCCGCTTGGAGGAGTCCACATTGTTGTATTAGCGTTTAATGCTGCCAAAGCAGTAGGATCATTCACTTTCACCCCATTGTTGTCAAACCATCTCCATCTGTCTGCTACTTCTGCAGCCATGTTGTTGTCTCTGTAAAGATATTGAGTTGTGTTTTCTATTTTATTGGCATTGTATACTTTATTTCCTACAGAGAAGTTGAAGAATAAACTCATGTCAAAGTTTTTGTATCTGAAAGTTTGGTTAAAACCTCCAAAAAACTTCGGCTGGGCGCTTCCCAGCTCCTGTCTGTCTGCATCAGTAATCTGTCCGTCGCCATTTAAATCTTTTAATTTAAGATCTCCAGGCTGCACAGCTCTTGCTCCTAAAGCGATAGCACTTGTACTTGGTACTCCTGCTTTTAATGTATAAACCTGAGTTGCGGCATTGTAATCAAAATCGCTTACTTCGTATCTTCCTTCAGTTACATATCCGTAATAGGTTCCTACAGCGCTTCCCACTTTTGCAATAAAGTCAAATCCGCCGATACCTCCAGATTGAACCAGATAATAATCCTGGCCTGGACGTACACCGCTTCCCAAACTTAAAATTTTATTTTTGTTTGCAGAAAGGTTGATGTCTGTTTTCCATGTGAAATCTTCTTTGTTGACGATAGCTCCACCTAAAGTAAATTCTAAACCTTTGTTTTGAGTTTTACCAGAATTCTGGAACTGGTTAGCATATCCCGGGAAAGGAACTTTAGCCAAAACCAACAAATCTTTAGTGTCGGTGATATAACCGTCTACACTACCATATAATCTACCGTTGAAAAATCCGAAGTCAATACCCGCATTTTTAGAAACCGTAGCTTCCCATTTTACATTTGGGTTTGCCTGTGTTGTAGAGATTCCGGCTCCCGGAGTTACAGAAGTTCCGAAAACATATCCGTTGTTTGCACCGATGTTGTAGAAATTCGCCCATAGGTAAGATGTGATTCTGTTGTTACCTGAAAGACCGTAACCAACACGAAGTTTCAATTCTTCAAGCCAGGAAACATCTTTCAAGAATTTCTCTTCGTTAACTTTCCACGCCAATGAAGCTGCCGGGAAATATCCCCACTGATTTCCCTTCATGAAAACGTTAGATCCATCAGCTCTTACAGAGGCGGTAAGAATATATTTATTATCAAAAATATAATTTACACGTCCGAAAAATGAAGCTAAACGATCAGGAGCCATAGCTGCTGTTCTTGCAGCATCCTGTATTAAACCTGCCGGTGGTGTTGCAGCAGCAATATTGGAAAATGCTTCTTGCGGGAGAATAGACTTTGGAAACCATTTTACATAGGTGTTACTTGTTTCTCCGTCAGTCTGAATGATTTCCTGACCAAGCAAAACATCCAGTTTATGTCTGCCAAATTTTTTAGTGTAATTTAAGGTATTGGTATTGGTAATTCTTCTCGATTGAGATCTGTCTAACTGTACAATCGGCATATCTGCATTAGCTCTTGCCTGTGATGTTACAGTACCCCAAAACTGATTGGTGATAATATCTCTCTGTACGTACCCAATAACACTTCGGAAAGTGAAGTCTTTTGAAATGTTCCAGTTGATGTAACCGTTTAATAATAAGTCATTTGAACGGTTAGTTCTAACTTCGTTCTGATTTAGAATTAAAGGATTAACCAAGTTGGTGTTGGTAGCGTAATCTGGGTCAAAATCATCAACAGGAATATTAGATCCTCCTTCAAAAGGCTGGTATCTCACCGCATTTCTTAATCTGTTGTTACTTTGAGAACCGGTACTTGAAGTACCTACACCATCTATTAGTGATCTGCTGTATCTTGCATTAAAACCAAACTTTAATTTTTTGCTGATATCATAATCGTACTTAAAGTTAACCATGCTTCTCTTGAATCCAGAATTGAGCATGATCCCATCTTCGTCTACATGATTTAATGTTAAAGCAAAAGCCGATTTTTCTGAACCACCATTTACCGTAAGGTTATGGGTAAAGTTAAAAGCTTCGCGACCGAATAATTCATCCTGCCAATCTCTTCTTTTAACGTTGCTGTATTTATTGTACAGCTCGTTATAAGTTCCATATCTGGTTGTGAAAGCCAAAACATCAGCTGCCACACCATTTTTGTTGTATAGTTCGTACTGATACATTACAAATTCATAAGGATCAAGAACATCCAATGTATTCATGATTTTCCTTACACCTGTAAATCCGTTGTAGTTTATGGAAGTAGTTGCTCTCTTTTTACCACTTTTTGTAGTGATGAGCACCACCCCGTTTGCACCTCTGGAACCGTAGATTGATGTAGATGAAGCATCTTTCAGAACTTCGATTGATTCAATTTCTTTCGGAGTAAGAAGCGACATAGCGTTATCCATCTGTACACCATCTACAATATAGAGTGGGGCATTGCTTCCGGTAATAGAAGTTCCACCTCTTACTTTAATATCTACTTCTGCACCCGGGGAGCCTTCACTTGCCTGCACCTGAACTCCTGCCAGTCTGCCCTGAATTGCTTCAGCGGCACTGTTTACAGGCATATCTTTCAAAGCTTCTGCTTTTACAGATGAAACAGCGTTGGTTACGTCTTTTTTAGAAACTTTGGAGTAACCTACCAAAACCACCTCGTCGATATTTCTTTCTTTTTCTTTCTCCTGCGCCATCGCTAGCATTGGCAAAAGAAAAGCAGAAAGATATAACCACTTAATCTGTTGTACTTTTTTATTCATTGAACTGTATTCTTAATTTAATTACTGTAATTTCTGTTGTCTGTTTCTGTGAATGGGGCTAAGTATTTTTTATCGTTAAGTGATTATCATTTCAGTCAAAAATTTACGTTCTCCAGTGTGCAATCGATTGCGTAAATTTTTTCAACATGAAATACCTGGCTCCTAAACTAATATTATTTTCGATTACGCAAAGAAAATTTGAATAATTTTTTATTAATTTAATTGTCTAAGTTTTAGAAATTTGGATAACAATCGTTAGGTTTTTTATTTTAAATAATTAATAATCAGTTCAATGATATTTTTTTCTGCACTTTAAAATTTCTTTAAAATTTCTTAATGTTTCTTCCTGTTTAATGTATTTTGACCATCTTTTCAAGACTAAATCACCCAAATTTTAAGCATTGAAAATTCCCAAAATTAGTACTCAAGATTAACTTTATGTGAAATTAAATGATTTTTGTCACGTTTTTCAGACGATTTCTCATTGTTTCATTAAGGAACTAATTAGGTATTTCTATTCTGTCAGTCTTATCATAAAAATTAATGATAATTGTCATATTTAATTTGTAGTTTTTTTGGCATGATTTTATGTTTTTATGTCTGTTAAAGTAAATTTTAGGGAATTTATTTTCTTTTTTATAGATATTAATTATCCTGTTTTTCTTTAATCATTACTTTTATTTTATTGTAAATCTATTAGTTATGAATAAATATTAAATTTTTGTTAACCAATTGAAATTTAATTCTATATTTAACACCAAGTATTTCAATCGTTAAAAATGTGTAATTTTATGCAATCGATTACACAGTAAAATTTATCGGCTTTCGGGCCACAGAAAAATTCAAAATTAAGAGTATGACAAAATCAGAATTTCGTTACGCCCATCATCCTGAAGATGTAAAAAAATATACAACTGAAGACCTGAGAAGGGAGTTTCTAATCAATGATTTATTTAATGAAGATCAAATCAATGTAGTGTATTCTATGTACGACAGAATGATCGTAGGTGGTGCAATGCCCGTAAAAAGCGCATTGAAACTGGAACCTACTGATGATCTGAAGGCAGAGAACTTCTTAGACAGAAGAGAATTGGGAATCATCAACGTTGGCGCTGCCGGAAATGTAACTGTTGACGGAGAAGTTTTCGAGCTTGGAAATAAGGAAGCTTTATACATAGGAAAAGGGGCAAAAGATGTTGTTTTTGAAAACGGAAATGAAGGTCAGACTTTGTTTTATTTCAACTCTGCACCTGCGCATCACACTTTCCCTACAAAGAAAATCACTAAAAATGAAGCCGAAATTGTAGAATTAGGTGAAGCGAAATATGCCAACAGACGTACAATCAACAAATTGATCGTCAACAGCGTATTGGAAACCTGCCAGCTGCAAATGGGAATGACCGAGCTGCACGAAGGAAGTGTTTGGAACACCATGCCTTCTCACACGCATACCCGAAGAATGGAAGCTTATTTTTATTTTGATCTTGAAGAAGGGCAGGCGGTAAGTCATTTTCTTGGCCAGCCGAATGAGACCCGTCATATCTTTATGAAAAACAATGAAGCAGTCTTGTCTCCGGAATGGTCTATTCACTCAGGAGTTGGTACTTCCAACTATACTTTTATCTGGGGAATGGCAGGAGAAAATATGGACTATGGCGACATGGACGCTGTTAAAACTAACGAACTAAAGTAATTTTTTCTACATGAATTTATTCGATTTATCCGGAAAAGTAGCCGTTGTAACCGGCGGTACTCACGGATTAGGAATGGCAATGGCTGAAGGTCTTGCCTCTGCAGGTGCTGAGCTGGCAATCACAAGTACAACTCCCTCAAAATTAGACGAAGCCTTAGAATATTATCGCAGTAAAGGATATAATGCAACGGGCTATCTTTTTGATGTGACGGACGAATTGGAAGCCGCTCAGAAAGTAGCATTAATGCTTGCTACACATGGGAAAATAGACATCTTAGTCAATAATGCAGGGATTATCAAACGTGTTCCGGCTTTAGAGATGGATGTTGCAGACTTTAGAAAAGTAATCGATGTAGATCTTACCGGTCCTTTCATCATGTCTCAATTGGTTGGGAAACACATGATCAAAAGACAGTCCGGTAAAATCATCAATATTTGCTCTATGATGAGTGAGCTTGGCCGCGACAATGTAGTAGCGTATGCTTCTGCAAAAGGCGGACTGAAAATGCTGACCAAAAATTTAGCAACAGAATGGGCAAAACACAATATTCAGGTGAACGGTATCGGTCCCGGATATTTTGCTACAACTCAGACAGAACCTATCAGAGTTGACGGTCATCCGTTTAACGATTTTATTATCAGCAGAACTCCGGAAGGAAGATGGGGGAACCCAGAAGATCTTGCAGGAACGGCTATTTTCTTAGCTTCAGACGCAAGCAAATTTATCAACGGACATATCATTTATGTTGATGGAGGTATTTTGGCGACCATCGGGAAACCTGCTAATGAATAACACAAGAATTTTACAGAAATGAAATCTTTTATTACAGATAACTTTTTATTACAAAATAAATACGCGGAAGAATTATACTTCAATTTCGCAGAAAAACAGCCGATCATCGATTATCACAATCATTTGATTCCTAAAGATATCGCTGAAGATACGGTTTTCGAAAATATTTCTAAAGTATGGATTGCGGGCGATCATTACAAATGGCGTGCAATGCGTACGATGGGCGTGAACGAAAGATTCATCACGGGTGACGCAACAGATAAAGAGAAATTCAAAGCTTGGGCAAAAACGGTTCCTTACACTTTAAGAAATCCTTTGTACCATTGGACGCATTTGGAATTAAAGCGTTATTTCGGAATTGATGAATTATTGAACGAAAAAAATGCATCAGAAATTTACGACAACATCACGGCACAGCTTCAGACTCCTGAAAAGTCGACAAGAGGTTTGCTTAAAATGATGAACGTAGAATCTTTGTGCACTACAGAAGATCCGATTGATGTTTTAAATTACCATCAGGATTTGGCGAAAAGTGATTTCAGCATTAAAGTAAGTACGGCTTTCCGTCCGGATAAAGCAATTTTAATTGAAAACCACAATTTCGCAGATTATATTTCTAAATTAGGCGAGTCAGCTGGAATTGAAATCAATTCTTACCAGACTTTGTGCGATGCTTTATTAAAAAGAGTAGAATATTTCCACGAAAACGGATGCAGACTCTGCGACCACGGATTGAATAATATTTCTTTCGAAGATGCTTCAGAAGCTGAAGTGAGTGCAATTTTCAATGATAAAATTTCAGGAAAAGTAATCGCTGAAAAGCAGGTGAATCAGTTTAAAACTGCCATTTTACTATTCTTAGGCGAAACATATCATAAATTCGGATGGGTTCAACAGTTCCATTTGGGAGCGTTGAGAAACAATAACGAAAGAATGCACAGAATCTTAGGTCCTGATACAGGATGGGATTCTATCGGTGACTTCGTTCAGGCTGAAACTTTATCTAAATTATTAAACGCTTTAGACGGAAAAGATAAACTGACCAAAACAATTCTATATAACTTAAATCCTGCCGACAACGAAATTTTCGCTACAATGATCGGGAATTTTAATGACGGCAGTATCAAAGGAAAGGTACAGTTCGGTTCCGGATGGTGGTTTTTGGATCAGAAAGACGGAATGATCAAGCAGATGAATGCCCTTTCAAACATGGGATTGATCAGCTGTTTCGTAGGAATGTTGACAGATTCAAGAAGTTTCTTATCTTACCCGAGACACGAATATTTTAGAAGAGTATTGTGTAATCTTTTCGGAGAAGAAATGAAAAACGGCGAATTGCCGGACGATATGGAACTGATCGGGAAAACCATTTCCGATATCTGTTATCATAATGCTAAAAATTATTTCGATTTTTAATTAAAACAAATTTCAAACCTTCGAGGTTTCCAAAACCTTGAAGGTTTAAAGATAAAATTTGAACCATAAAGAGAATTAATAAGTTAAGTATTTTTAAGGTGAAAATATAAGATTTTATTAAGCACACTGCTTAAAGCAAAACTCAACTTGAAAAATCTTTATAACTTATAGATCTTAATGGTTTAAAAAATAAAACATTGATGATCATTAATAGCAAAAGCTTATGTGATCTTTATATTCTCAATATTTTAAACTTCAAAAAACCAAAGCATTAAAAACTTTTGTGCCTTTTGTTGTTTAAAAAGAAGTCAATTAAAAGTTATGAGTAAAATACTTACTTACGGTGAAGTAATCATGAGGCTTTCACCTCCCGGAAACAAAACAATGAAACAGAGCCACGAGATGGAATTCTTTTTCGGCGGAACTGAGCTCAACGTAGCCTCCTCATTGGCAACAATGGGTTGCGACGTAACGCACATCAGCAATGTTTCTGACGATTTTGTGGGAGAATCTGCATTGTCTTTCATCAAAAGCTTTGGGATTGATACAACTTTCATCAACAAAAACGAACATCCTTTAGGTTTATATTTCCTTGAAGTAGGGGCATCCGTTCGTGCAAGCAGAATCGCTTACAACAGACTGAACGGTTCTTTCGCCAACATCAAACCAGAACAGATCTACTGGAAAAATGCTTTGGAAGGGTGCGACTATTTCCACTGGACAGGCATCAGCCCGGGAATCTCTGAAGGTGCTTACGAAGCTTTAAAAGAAGGTTTATTGACCGCCCGTGAAATGGGAATCGAAGTGACCACCGATCCTGCTTACCGTTCCAACCTGTGGAAATATGGTAAAAACGGAAACGAGGTTTTAAAGGAACTGGTTTCTTACTCAACGATTTTCATCGGTGGTGTCAATGAGATCAATGAAATTTTGGGAACTCAGTTTTCATCAGATCAGCAAGGTTTTATGGAAGCTTGTGAAGAATTAAAAAAGCAATGTCCATCCATCCATAAAATTTTCGACAAAATAAGAATTGGGGTTACGGCAAGTTCTCAGCAAACGCAGGGAAGAGCGTTGATTAATGGGAATTATTTTGAAACCAAGTTTTTAGAAATAGACAACGTAGTCGACAGAATCGGAACGGGAGATGCTTTTGCAGCAGGTCTGATTTATGGATTATTAAATTTCGATGACGAAAAAGCTTTAAATTTTGCCAACGCAGCCTGTGCCATCAAACACACCATTTTAGGCGACATCAATTATTGCAGCGCAGAAGATATCCTCGAAGTAATGGCCGGAAATTCCGGAGGAAGAATCAAGAGGTAGATTTTGCTTTTGGCTATTAGCAATTGGCTTAGGAAGTTTTAAAAATAAAAGTCATCATATTTAAATTATAATGGTCTTTTATAAGCGAAGCGGCTTTGTGAAACTAAAAAACAGTTAGTAGTAAAAAACCTCTGTGAACTCTGTGTTCAAAAAAAATTCAAACTGATAACCTCTCCAAAGAGAACAGCATAGCAAAGGATGGATAAAACCCCATCAAAGATTATTTTAACAAAATAATTAAAACAAAATGACAAAAATTCAATTGGTTACAAACACCATCATCAATCAGGGAGCTTTGCCTCTGTATTACAATGCTGATGAAACGGTAACTTTAGAAATATTAAAATCGCTTTACAAAGCAGGAATCCGTGCGGTAGAATATACCAGCCGTGGAGAAGCCGCGTTGAGCAATTTCACAAAAATGGTAGAAGTTCGTAATGCAGAAATGCCTGAAATGCTTCTTGGTATCGGAACTATTAAAAATGTAAAACAAGCAGAAGAATATTACAAAGCAGGGGCGGATTTCTTTATCAGTCCGGGCTTTGTGGCGGAAGTTGCAGCATTTTTAATTCCTAAAGACTTATTGTACAGTCCGGGTTGTATGACTCCGACTGAAATTATCGAGGCTGAAACGGCTGGGGTAACTTTCATTAAATTATTCCCAGGAAATGCTTTGGGACCAGGATTTATGAGTGCTATCAAAGATGTTTTCCCGAATCTGAAATTTATGCCGACCGGAGGTGTTGATACCACGAAAGAAAGCATTGAAAGCTGGTTCAAGGCAGGAGTTTCCGCAGTTGGAATGGGAAGCAAGCTGGTAAGCAAAGAATTGATGCTTGCGAAAGACTATGCGACGATAGAAAGTGAAACCAAAAAAGTGCTGGATATTATTCAGACTTTAAAATAAATAAATTGACTATGAGTTCAGTTAAATCTCTTAAGCCGACGCAATACAGATGGACGATCTGTCTTCTTTTATTTCTCGCCACCACGATCAATTATCTGGATCGTCAGGTTTTATCATTGACATGGAAAGATTTTATCGCACCGGAATTTCACTGGAATAATAACGATTACGGAAACATCACCGCATTATTTTCTATATTTTATGCTGTGGGAATGCTTTTCGCAGGAAAGTTTGTAGATTTCATGGATACCAAAAAAGGTTTCCTTTGGGCAATCGGAGTTTGGTCAATCGGTGCAGTTTTACACGCATTTTGTGGAATCGCTACTTCAGGAATCCTTACAGGAACTTGGACGGCTGGTTTTCATGGTTCAAAAGAATTAATCTCTACAGTTTCCAACACTTCTGCAATCATCAGTACGAGTGTAACTTTATTCATTTTTGCGCGTTTCGTATTGGCAATTGGTGAGGCAGGAAATTTCCCCGCTGCGATCAAAACTACGGCAGAATATTTCCCGAAAAAAGACAGAGCATTTTCTACAAGTATCTGGAATGCTGGAGCGACGGTTGGAGCTTTGGCAGCACCGCTTACAATCCCTTTTATTGCAAAATCCATGGGTTGGGAATGGGCGTTTATCATTATTGGTGCTTTAGGATTTGTTTGGATGGGACTTTGGGTATTCGTTTACAAAAAGCCACATTTACACAAAAGAGTTAACGAACACGAACTGACTTATATCAATCAGGATCAGGACGATCTTCCGAATGAAGACACTTCAGTGCCGGAAAAAGTATTTACGTTCAAAGAATGTTTCAGCTACAGACAGACATGGGCTTTTGCCTTCGGAAAATTCATGACAGACGGTGTTTGGTGGTTTTTCTTATTCTGGACTCCCGCTTACTTAAGTTCGGTTTACGGAATGGATTCTACTGAAAGTGCATTGCCGCTATTCGTACTCTACATGATTACTTTATTATCCATCATCGGTGGATGGCTTCCAAAATATTTCGTTGAAAAGAAAGGTATGAACGCTTACACTGGAAGAATGAAAGCGATGTTGATTTTCGCATTTTTCCCTTTATTAGCACTTTTGGCTCAACCATTAGGAACAGCAACTTACTGGATTCCGGTTTTAATTATCGGTGTAGCAGGAGCAGCACATCAGGCTTGGTCAGCAAATATCTTCTCAACCGTAGGTGATATGTTTCCTAAAAAAGCCATCGCAACCATCACAGGAATTGGCGGAATGGCTGGAGGAATTGGTTCTTTCATCATCAATAAATCTTCAGGAGTTTTATTCGATCACGCCCACAAAGCATGGTCAACCGTAGACGGAGTTCCGTTGTTGGAAAAATATCCTCAATACGTTAACGACCGTTTGCCCGACGGTTTCTTTGAGCAGTTGGAAAAATCAGGAGCCGTAGTTTCAGACGGAATCGACAAAGGATACATGATTATTTTCTCCATCTGTGCAGTCGCTTACCTGATTGCATGGACAGTAATGAAAATGTTGGTTCCTAAATATAAGGTTATTAGTAAGTAGAAATTTTCAAAGCATTTTTCTTTTCCCCAACCCTAAAGGGAGGAAAAATGTCTTGAAAATTTCATCAGAATTAACTCCCTTTAGGGTTGGGGTAAATTAGTTTTGATGAAATTTTAAGAAACCAAAATAAATAAGAAGCAAATCAGTTTTACAATGCTCTTAGCTAAGTGAAACGCCTTTGCGAACTTAAAAATATATATCAAGCATTAAAAAAAATCTTCGCGGACTTTGCGTTAAAAAAAGCATTCCGCATCATGATTTAGCAGAATTAAAAACACAATTTAATTCAATTTAGAAAAATGGAAAATCAGACAAAACAACAGTTAAACCGTCAAAATAGCGGTATAGATACAAAATTACCAATCAAAATCGTACAGTTCGGGGGAGGAAACTTCATGCGTGGTTTTACAGATTATGTGATTGACAAGTTAAACAAAGAAGCAGATTTCAACGCAGGAATTGTCAACATTCAGCCGACACCCAACGGTTCAGTTCACAAGCTTGAAGAACAGGGGAATTTGTACACTTTATTTTCAAGAGGAATTAAAAAAGGAGAAATTATCGATGAGAAATGTGTGATTTCGGCAATTCAGAAGTCAGTTAATCCTTACGCAGATTACAACAATTTCCTTGAATTGGCTAAAGAAGGGGAACTCGAATTTGTTTTTTCAAATACAACCGAAACCGGAATTGCTTACGACGAAACTGAAAATTCTTACGAAGGTCCGCATAAAAATTTCCCGGCAAAAGTAGCAATTTTACTTCACGAAAGATATAAGCACTTCAATGGTGCAGCTGACAAAGGTTTAAGAATTATTCCTTGTGAGCTGATTGAAGAAAATGCAATTGTTTTAAAAAGTATCATTTTAAAATATGCAAAGCTTTGGAATTTAGATGAAGGTTTTACACAATGGGTTGAAAACAGCAATCATTTCCACAATACTTTGGTCGACAGAATCGTTCCGGGCTACCCGAAAGATGATGCTGCAACTTATGAAGATCAGTTGGATTACGAAGATCCGATGATGGTTGTTTCAGAAACATTCCTTTTATGGGTGATTCAGGGAGGTGAAGATTTAAAAAAGAGAATTCCTTTCGATAAAATCAACGAACAAATTTTGGTGGTGGATGATATTCAGCCCTACCGTTTGAGAAAAGTTAGAATTCTGAATGGCGGACATACTTTGATGTTGGCTCCGGCAATTTTATCAGGTAAAGAACTGGTAAAAGAAGCGATTGATGACCAGTTTATCGGAACTTTTTTAAGCGAATCAATATTTAATGAAGTCAATCAGACTTTAGGTTTAGATGAAACTGAACTGAAGGAATTTGCGGAAGAAGTGTTTGACAGATTCAGAAATCCTTTCATTAAGCACCATTTGGCAAGCATCGCTTTATATTTTGTTTCTAAATTTAAAGTAAGAGTCGTTCCGAGTTTGCTGACTTATGTTGAAAGAAATAACAAACTTCCGTTGAACTTAACGTTCTCTCTGGCAAGTTTAATCCGATTCTATCAGGGAAGTTTTGGTGAAAAATCTCTTCCTCTGAATGACGAAGAGGCGATCGTAAACAGATTCAAAGAAATCTGGAAAAACGAAGATTATGAAACAGTTTCAGAACAGGCATTAAGCGAAAAACTGTTCTGGGATACCGACCTGACGCAGGTTGAAGGTCTGAAAGCCGCAGTAGCAAAAGCATTGTACGAAATCGACCACAATGACATGGAAACTGCTTACAAAAATTTTATTCAATTTTATTCTTAAACAATCATGCAAAAGAAAGTACTGAAAGTAAATCCCAAAGACAACGTTATTGTAGCGTTGATGGATTTGCCTGCCGGAGAATCGGTGCACTTAGACGGTACAGATTATACGATTCTTAAAGATATTAAAGCAAAACATAAATTCGCTGCCGTAGATTTTGAGGATGGCGACCATATTTTAATGTATGGCGTAATCGTTGGGAAAGCCAACCAATCCATCAGACAGGGCGAAGTGATTACCACCGAAAACGTAAAGCACCAAAGTGCAAAAGTGGTCGGTAAAACTGCTACTTTGGGTTGGACTCCACCCAATGTTGACAAGTGGAAAGACCGTACTTTCATGGGCTATCACCGTGAAGACGGACAGGTAGGCACAGAAAATATCTGGCTGTTTTTCCCGTTGGTATTCTGCGAAAACAAGAATATCGAAACACTGAAGGATATTTTTGAAAAAGAACTGCTTCATGATAAAGCCAGCAAACATCAGTTATTACTGCGTTCTTTATTGAACGGCGGCGCAGCTGTTGAAGTTGAAGAAGAACAAGCGGACACAAGAATATTTAAAAATATCGATGCAAGATTCATCACGCATCAGGGCGGTTGTGGCGGAATTCGTCAGGACGCTGAAGCGTTGGGAAGATTGTTCGCAGGATATGTCAACAATCCGAATGTGGCGGGAGCTACGGTTCTCAGCTTAGGGTGTCAGAATCTTCAGGTACAGATTTTCATGGATTCACTGCATGCATTGGCTCCAGATAACAAAAAACCAATCGTCGTTTACGAACAGCAAAAATCGGGTACTATTGATGAAATGCTGACCGGCGTTATCAAAGATTCTTATGAAGGCATTAAAAAAGCCAACGAAATAGAAAGAAAACCAGCCTCCATCACCAAACTGAACATTGGTCTGGAATGTGGTGGCTCAGACGGTTTCTCAGGAATTTCTGCAAACCCTGTTTTGGGTGAAGTTTCAGATATTATGGCGGCAGTGGGCGGAACAACGATGTTGGCCGAATTCCCTGAATTGTGTGGAGTAGAGCAGGAGCTGGTCAACCGTTGCATCAACGATGAAGACGGTGTAAAATTCCTGAAACTGATGAAAGATTTTGAAGCATCCGTGGTTGCGGCAGGTTCAGGATTTGATATGAATCCGTCTCCCGGAAACATCAAAGACGGTTTAATTACCGATGCTATGAAGTCTGCAGGAGCATCCAAAAAAGGAGGAGCTGCACCTATTGTAGAAGTTCTTGATTTTACAGAATATGCCACAAAGCCAGGACTGAATCTTCTGTGTACTCCCGGAAATGATGCCGAATGTACAACGGCTTTAGTAGGTTCAGGTGCAACAGTCGTACTTTTCACCACAGGTCTTGGAACTCCGATGGGAAATCCTATTTCGCCGGTTGTGAAGATTTCTTCCAACACAATTTTGGCAGAAAAAATGTCAGACATCATTGATTTTAATGCAGGTACCGTAATCAGCGGAGAAAAAACAATTCCCGAAGCAGCAGACGAACTTCTGGAACTCATCATCAACGTAGCCAGCGGCGAAGTAAAAACCAAGGCAGACGTTCTTAATCAGAATGATTTCATTCCATGGAGACGAGGTGTCTCTCTGTAATGGGTTAATTATATTAAATATTAGGGTTGAAAATGCTTCTTGCTTCGGTGGGGAGCATTTTCTTTTTGTTGATAGTGCGGATTCGATAGCGCGGATTTGTAATTTGATAGCGCGGATTTGCAATCCGTGCTTAGACTAGTATGATGAACGTCACGGATTGCAAATCCGCGACATCAGTTCAGTGTATTGCTTTTTTGTTTAAATTTGCTTGGTAGTAATGCTAATATCATGGATTTAACAGTAAATGATTTAAGACGACATGCTTTATCTTTTGATCTATATTTTTCTAGATTAGAAATTATAATCGAAGGATTAAATAATGCTGTTAAACATCTTTATGAATCTGAACTAAGTATTGATTGGTGGGGAAGTATGGACGAAAAACATGAACTTGGGACTATTTATAAATTAGCCATCATAGCTTATGAGAATTATATTATTTCAAGTGTTAGGTATTTTCTTGAAGAAGGTGAAAACCCACAACAATTTTACAATATTTCCCCAGATATAATCTTAGTTCTTTCTTTGGCTGAATACATGAAATCACATTCAAAAAATAATCAGGAAATTTTTAAGAAATATTCATTATATGAAGATAATTATCCGATCTATCATGGAATCAAAATTTTAAATAAAATAAAGATTTAACTCAAATCTCAAAAATATTAAAATCATGGCGAAACCAAATAGTTTATATAAAATATCCTCATAACAGAAATGAAAATATTTTAAAATGAAAATGTTATTTAAGTTGTTAAGCGATAACTGCAGATTTGCAATCTGTGCATAAATTGAATTATACTTGATGTCGCAGATTTACCATCCGTACTTCTTATTTAGCCCATAAAAATCACAAAAACATCTAAGCATTATCTAATTCTGCATAATTTCTGGCACTGCTAAAATATTAATGCTCAGGTTCTGCCACTATTTTCTGTTTTACAGGATTTTGATGAATGTAATTTATCTTTTCCTTAATCCATTTATTTGAAAAAACTTCTTCAGCATGATAGCCATCTTGCCAAACTATAAACTTTTGTTCTCGGGATAAATGCTCACAGGTATTGTTAATCATCTTCAAATTCAAGACAAGAATGTATAAAATCAATATCCGATTCTTCTAAATCATCTTCAATATTTGAAAAATCTAATCTAATAAATGCCTTTTTTGAACATTCGATGCATCTAGCCCTCAAAACAGCAAAATACATAATGGTAAAAACTATTGTTAAATTTTCTAACTTCAATTGGGGGATTTTGGAGTGTAGTGAAATGCTTAACATTTCGCTGATTTGTTTTTTTCCTAAAACTTCACAATCGGAGTCAGATTCAGTTATTTTGTATTGAAAACCAAGACTTCTCAAATCATCTAATATTTCAAGTATTTCGTCTTTTGTAAAGTTTGTAGCTCGTTGAATTAATTTTATATCTTCATGCAAATCTTCTTCAATATTATGTGTGCATGAATTTATAACCATCTCTGAAAGAAAAATTCTTTCCCTTTCATTTGTTTTTTTTAGTGTTTCAAAAACTGTATGAACAGTCACCTTTGCATCTTCTTCAGAAAAATTCTCATAGATATTAGTAAGAGCTGAGATTAAATAATTTTGCTTTTTAGGAATAAAATTTTCAGGTTCAATCTCTCCAAGCTTTTCAATTATTTTTTTTCCTAGTTGTATTGGTTTTAAATCCTTTAAAGATAAATAACCAATAGTATTTCTAATTCCTGGAATTTCGGTTTCATCAAATCTTACAGGCAAAATATATTCTTCATTTTCACTAAAAGCTCTTGCTTGTGCACTTTTTAATTCATGATTAGTCCATAATTTTTTCGAATAAGCTTCTGAAATAAAAATTACTGCATATTTTGCTTTTCTTTGATAAACATTATCTAAATGTTGATATAAATCTTTTCCCCATAAGTCAACAGTTTCGTAGTTGTCATAAAAGACTTTTACTCCTTTGTTTCTCAGATATTTTGCTGTTTGTTCAACATACACTCTATCTTCACCAGCAAATGATAAAACAACGTCATATTCAAGTTCTAAACATTTCATTTATTTAAGTTTATAATGCTCTAATTTAAATTTTTATTACGAATTAGATAGTAATTCAGTTTTCATTTCAATAAAAATAATTAAATAAATATACAAACACAAATTTTTTAAAAGTCATTCTTGGTGCAATATTCACGCTCGTACCCATTGCCTATGATTAGAGCGGTCACAAGCGAGACGCTTGCGCCAGCGAAAACCAGCTCGACAGGTCTTCAACCCCAAATTCCACGTTCCGCACCCCAACCAATACGTCCAAAACCTATCCCGACACGTCCCGAAGAAATCCCGCCACGTTCTGTAAAGGTTTCGATACGTTGCACAACCTATCCGGACACGTTCATCAGAAGTCCATCGGGGTTACCGATGCCTCCGATGGGGTTATCAATACATCCAGATACGTAACACCACCTATCCCGACAGGTAAAACATATGTCCGGATAGATAAAAGACCACTCCCGGCCTATACTGAACGTATACAGAGAAGTCAACCGCCGCTCCCGACCATTAAAAAACGTCTCGGGACAACTGAAAGACGTCTCCAGACCGATACGGGACGTGTTAGGAGGAGTATAAAACTTCTCCCGGGTATTCCACAACGTATCTAAATTGGTTTAATGGAAAGTTGAAAGCATAAAAATACCCCTCCAAAATACTGAAGGGGCAATTACTGACTGGCATTTTACTTTTTTTCCTCAGGCGGTGCAGTAGAAGTTGAATTTTTCACAAAAAACTGTTTCAGATCTCTGTACTTATCTTCAAATCCCGGTGCCGAAGAACCTGCTTTGTAGGTGGTGAAAGAGTAATCGATCAAAGCCGCCTGATAATTGTCGAAATCGTGAAGAATCTTGGCATTTATCTTTCTTGTGGTCAGACTCTCCAATTTACTGATCATGGCATCCATGGTTTTTCGGGAGCTGTAATCTCTGTTAAATTCATCCCATTCAACTTCGGGCGACCTCAATTCAGGCTGATTGTGGTTGTAGTCGTCGACCTTGTTTACAAAGAGTTTGTTTTGCTCGTTGATGCTGCCATACTTTTTTCGGTCGTCGGCTGAAAGGTTGTGTGTGAGTTCATCAAGAGCTGTGTCCAATGCCGCGATGGCATCCTGTGCCGCAGTGATCTTTGCACTGCTCAAATGGGTGGAGTTCAAATTTGTTAGTCCCATCATTTTAGATTTTAAAGGTTAATACTAAAAGAAATAAAATCGTGTGTTTTTTTGATTTGCTGTAAAACTAAATTAATAAACCATTCAACAGAACAGAGAAAAAATTGGTAATTTGAAAATTTTGTGCAGTAAATCATGTTGAATAAAGAAACATATTCATTTATGTCAGTATACTGCAAATACCGCTTCCAATTTGAAAAAGCGTTAAAAATAGATTTTATTGGTCTGAAAATGAAAAACATATAAATAAATTGTGGTATGTTGTTGATTTTTGTTATTTTTAAAAAAAATATAAATGTTATGAAAAAAAAATTTTTTATTTTGCTTGTTTCAATCTCTACCTATGCTAGTGGACAGATTAGCTTAACTACTTCTGGTGTTGCATATTCACAAAATTTTGACAGTATGGGTACTACAACTACACCGCCTGCAGATTGGAGTGCTATTACGGCTGGTGGTCTTTTGCCCAGTGGAGTAACAATACTTCCCGTGGTTAGTGATGGAGGAGCTTCATCTTCGGGTGGTGTATTCAATGTTGGAACGGTTTCAGCTACTGACAGAGCTTTAGGAGTTCTTGCTGCAACAAATATTGCTGCTTTTGGGGCGAGATTTATTAATAATACCGGATCTCCTGTTACAAGTGTTACAATATCATTTACTGAAGAGCAGTGGAGAACGGGTGCAAATTCTGTGGTAGAAAATGTTGCTTTCTACTACAGCACCAATGCTACAAGTTTATTGGTAAATTCTGGAACATGGATTCCGGTTACTACCCTGAATTTAACGGAGATACTCAGCTCAAGCAATGATAATATAGCAGTTGATGGCAATTTAGCACTAAATAAAGCAGACAAAACTTTTACCATCACAGGTTTAAATATTGCAAACGGAAGTGTGCTTTCAATAAAATGGATTGATGCTAAAGAAACTGGTAATAATGGAATGTATGCAATAGATGATTTTTCTTTAACACCATATGTAGACTTATTGGGAGTTTCAGATACTAAAGATTTTAAATCAGATTTCATTAAGAATACTTTTGTTGAAAACGGAGAAATTATTTTCGGGGCAGAGGTACAAGATATTAAAATATTTACACTCACAGGACAAATTATTAAAACCGGTTCAGTAAAAAAAGGTATGGCTTTAGATGTTGCGGAATTGCAAAAAGGAAATTATATTGTGACAGGAACAATAAATAACCAATTGGTTTCTCAGAAGATTTTAAAAGACTGATCTGAAATACATTATTTAAATTTAATCAGTTGTCTAAGATGGACAACTGATTTTTTTTACAAGGGATTAAAAATAATTTTACTCCCCCCCCCCCACACACACACACTGGCTTGAGCGCAATGTCATTAAGTTAAGCAAAAATCACAACGCATCTTTCATGTTTTTAGGGATTTTGGTTTTTTTTCTGTTACGATATTTGTCCTTGTGGCGTTCAAATTTTCTGTCGGGTCTTATGGGAACGAGATGTTTGCTAAAAAGTTCTTTTAAGTCTGTAAATATTATTTCTGTTTTTGTTTAAGAGAAAAATAGGGATACAATTCTGTCTTTAAGTAGGCCATATGAAAGATTATTATTGACTTTATAAACATATTTTGTATTTCTCTTTACTTTCAATTCTTCATTAATTTCACCTACAATTAAACTTTGAATATTTGATACAAACAACGCAACATAAAAGTCTTGTAAAATACTATTTTTTGAATAGCCTGAAAAATGCTCTGCCTTGACTTTATTTTTAAATTCATCATAAAACGTTTCTACACTCCATCTTTGAAAATACAGGTGTTTAAAGATCTGTGATGGATATTTTTTAACGTCTAAAAGGGATGTTATCAGTATTTCGGCTTCTCCATTTGAAAGCTCTACCCGAAGAAGCCTTACCGTTTGAGAGGTTTTGTAGCCATACTGTTTATCACTGATTTTAGTGTTTTTCCCGGGATATATTTTTACAATTTTAGTCCTGGAACCATTTTCATAAAAATCTATAATTTCCTTATTAAAATCGTTTTTAGCTCGAATAACAAAATCAATATTTCTACTGTAATGCTCAAATATTAACTGGAAGGAAGGATAGCCTCTATCATAAATGATTAGATCTTGATGTCTTGCACATTCAAGATGCTTAAGTGCAGAAGAAGGCTCTCCAATCGAAAGAGGAGAGAGTTTACCATCTAACACAAAATGATTTAAACATCATACAACACCGAAGCCCTTGCCTGAACAACGCCTGTTGAAGTTTGATTTTTAGTTTCTCCATATTCATTTTTAAGCTCTTCTGTGTTAGGTAAAGTCATTCTTGAACCATCTACTGATAATAGGCGAAACCCTTTCCAAAGCTTCACTGAAGCCTCATTGTCAGTATAAAACTCAGTTATTAAAGAATCATTAAGGTGTTTAAATACTTATGGCTGAATTTTGTTACGACATTGCACAAAAACACTTTTTGAAAAGCCTGTAAACTTAGCATTTCCTATAAAGAACTTAAAATGTTTCGCAAAATTTTCAATCTCTAGTGCAAGGCTTTTTCTTAAGAAATTCATCATAAAAAGTAATGTTGTAGAAAATGCTTGTTTTCGAGTTATTGTGAAATGTTCTTTAGAAATTTTGTATCTCTCTACAAGCTCTGGATTATTAATTTCATTCTTTAAAACATCAAAGATAAAGGTAGAAGTTTTTTTCATAAAACTAAATAACTGTCTGATTACCATATGAATATACGGAATTTCAAACTAAAAAATGATATTAAATTATTGAAAATCAATAATTTAAATCACTAACTTAATGACATTGGGTGCGAGCGTCACGTTCGTACCCATTAGAAAAAGATACGATCGAGACGCTCGCACCAGCGAAAAATAAACCGGTACCCGATGTCGCGGATCTCAAACATCAAATCTCAAATCTCAAAACTTTTTGTCCGCTGTTTCGGTCTTGGTGCTCGTCCTCACTCAGAAAAACGAGAACGAGATTTCAGCAAAAAATCTCCAGACATTTATTAAAAGTCATTAAAGCCAAAAAACCTTCACTTTTCAAGATAGAAAATCCGCATTACTCCAAAGGAATAAAATCTGTGTAGCGAAAAAAAATCGTATTCCATCGCACTCCATGGGAGTGCCATCTCAATACCGGTTAAAAATAATCCCCCACCCCAAATCCCGAATCCCGAATCCCCTCACACCCGAATCAAATCTCAAATCTCCCTTCACTACAACTTTTCCCACACCTAGCCAGCGCGTTAAATAATTATGTTAAATAAATATGAACAAAAGTTTGGTGGGTGTGTTAAAAGTTTCTACTTTTGCACCACTGAAAACGAAAG
>NZ_LMQM01000015.1 GCF_001424145.1 Chryseobacterium sp. Leaf404
CTTTCGTTTTCAGTGGTGCAAAAGTAGAAACTTTTAACACACCCACCAAACTTTTGTTCATATTTATTTAACATAATTATTTAACGCGCTGGCTAGGTGTGGGAAAAGTTGTGGAAAGATGGGAGTTGGGAGATGGAAGTTTTTGGGGTTGGAGTGGTTACCTGGTTTAGTTGGGTGGTAAATGGGTGGTTTGAGGGCTGGAGAGTTTGAGGGTGAGAGGTTTTGAAGGGTGGAATATTTTGTGGTGGGAGGTTATGGTGGATGCTTTCTAATAGCACACCGAGCGAATGCAAAGGTTTTTGGAATGTATTCTTCTACAAAGATGGCACTCCGATGGAGTGCAGAGATTCCAGAATTCCTCTTTTACACAGATATCACTCTGATAGAGCTTTTGCTACACAGATGGCACTCCGAGTGAGTGCCGTTACGGTTGCTATGTAGGTTTTGTTCTTTTGGAGTGATTTGGAATTTCCATCTTTGAAAGTGAGGAAATTTTGGGGTTTACTTTTATAGAGATGTGCGGAGATTTTTCGCTGAAACCAAGTTTTTACTTTTCTGAGTGGGTACGGGCGGGACGCCCGCAACAGCGGTGGGATGAGCAACATTGGAATTAAAGATTTAAGACTTGAGATCAGGGTCACGGATTGCGATGTGAAGATGACGCGTTGTTTGGATTTTGAAGAGGAAAGGTTTTTGCGTGGGAGTAACCACCCCGTCTAAAATCTGCGATTTTTGACATCCCCTCCGGAGAATAGGAATTATTCAACGGGGTTATTTCTATAAGGAGAGATTGTTTATTACTGGTKGTCGAACATTAAGTATTGGAAAATGGACGCCTAAAATCCTGGTTCTAAGTTGTGGATTCGTGATTGGATTTGTAAAGACGTTCTATAAATAAAACTCCTGAAATTACNGAACATTAAGTATTGGAAAATGGACGCCTAAAATCCTGGTTCTAAGTTGTGGATTCGTGATTGGATTTGTAAAGACGTTCTATAAATAAAACTCCTGAAATTACATATTACTTATTACCCATTGCTTATTACTTATCAAAATAAAACAGTTCTTAAAAAGCTACCCCAGTTACTAGCCCCGATGGGAACGGCATCCTTTTGTGATGAGAAACGAAGAGCAAAAGATATAGTGGACAGCGGGTTCCCGGCTCCTGAAAAAATAGGTAATGCGCAATGAGAAATGCAAAAGTGCAAAAGTGCTTGAGGGTGGGCGTAATTGGAAGGCTGGAGAGCAGTAATGAGAGATGATAATTAGATTTCAGAAGATAGATTACAATTTGCTCCAACTATCAACTAATTGAAACAAACTAATAACAATCATTACAACAGAAAACATAACAACTATAATTAAAAACCACAAGAATATTTTGGGAAAAAACACTTTACTAGTGCTAGATTTTATAGAAACTGAGTCTGGAAATTGATAATGTGTAAATTGATAAGATCTGTCTAGGTGGCATTTGCTAAATGGATTTTCCTGTGTTAATATTTCTTGGTTATCGAGATTATGAAGAAGTTGTAGATAGTAATTGTATTCTTTTCTCTCCTCATCTGTATAAGCAAAATTCATTTTTAAAATATACTTAATTTTATGAAAAAGATTGAAGTAAAAAGGGGAGTTTCTAGCTTTCAATAATTTGAGATAAAATAAGCTACTTAATAAAGTATCTCTTTTAATAAAAACGCTTCCTTGTAGAAATAGAAATTCATCGTTAATATAAGGATTTGTAACATTTTTTTCGTAAAAATAGAAATCAAGATTATTAAAATAATAAAATGGCTTCAAACCCTCACTTAGCTGTGTAAGTACTGTGAGCATTTTCGTTTTTTCTGGCTCTTTCACCTTATTTAATTTACTCTTCAGTTTCTCAAAATCTGTTGTTTCAATTTTAAAATGCTGACCTGAAAACTTTAGCAGGTTAAAAATTTTCGAGAAATAATATTTAATGTAAACAGTTTCGTTCGACGGTGTTTCTAAAATTTTATTCAGATAAATATCAAGCAATTTGTAATTTTCCGGATTGTCATGATAATAAAAAGCGAGGGCAGAATCATAATCCTGTATGCTATGGTAATAATCTGCATTGAGTTTTTCTAGATCACTGATGAGAGCAGTAGATTCATTATCTTCCGTTTGATATGATATTCCAAAATATCTTACGAATTTCTTATTCCCAAATTGATTACCATACAGATCAACGATATTTAATTTAGAAAAATAGTGCACGGGAAAATGATCTGTGATACTGTTATTTTTTAAATAAATTTCATTAAGATCACTGCAATTTTGCAAAACTGAAAAGTCTTGCAGATGATTATCGTTTAAATTTAGAAATCTTAGCTGCGTTTGATTTGTCAAAAACTCAATATTTTCTAAACCGCAGTTCTCTGCTGAAAGGTGATGCAGATCTGAACTGAATTTTATATCGCCAAAATCATCAGTTTTTACATTATCACAAACAAAAAACTGAAGTTGCCGTAAAAATTCAAGAGATTTTAAAGAGGAAATATTGTTTTGAGATAAATTAAGAGAATTTATTTTATGTAAATTTTCGAGAGCATTAATATTCTGAATTTCATTATTTGCAATATTCAAACGATTAAGCTGCGAAAATGCCTTAGTAACTGCAATATTTTCAACTCTGTTGCCAGCAATACTTAATGATTCCAAGTTCAAATTCCCTGCAATAGGTTCTAGGTTTGAAATTGCATTATTGCTTAAGTCAAGATATCTGAGGTTTTCGAAGCGAGAAAGTGCAGAAATATCATTAATTTTATTGTTAGATAAATCCAGACTTTGTAAATGCTTGAAGTTTTCTAATGCTTCGATTTTTTTAATTTTATTGAATGAAAATCCTAGGGCTTCGATGTTTTCCAATTGAGAAACCGGAGTGAGATCTTCAATGTAACTTTCATTTATGAAAAGAGATTTTAGATGAAATAATTCCTGCAATTCAGTAATGTTCTTTATTCCGGAACTTTGGATAAACAGCGACTCAAGATTTTTTAAATTGACAAGAAAATTAAGATCTTTAATCTTAGTATCACATTCAAGTATGAAATTTTCAAGGGAAATTAAATCTGAAAACATTGACAGGTCTTCGATTACAAAATCGGTTAAATTAATCTCTAACGTTTTTAGACTTTTAAAAGATGATGCAAATTGCAGTATATTTTTCCTGGTTATTATGTCCAAATCCTGATATTCAGGTTCAAAAATTTCCAGTGAGACAGTTACGCCATTCGCCGTACTATAATAATAGCAGTCTTCACAAATACTAAACTGGTGTGCTATACTTTTAATATCATCTTTCATCAAAAAGAATTCTTTGCACGAAAGTAGTAATTAAATACAAAAGAAAATCCCCAATCTTTCGAAAGGGGATTTATATTTAAGGTGTTTGCTTTAAAAACTTCCATCTTCCGACTTCCATCTTCCAGCATTTATCACACTTTAATTTCTACGTCAACTCCTGAAGGAAGCTCTAATTTCATTAGAGCATCAACAGTTTTGGAAGAAGAAGAGTAGATATCCATCAGTCTCTTGTGAGCTGATAACTGGAACTGCTCTCTTGCTTTCTTGTTTACGTGCGGAGATCTTAGTACTGTAAAGATTCTCTTATTCGTAGGCAATGGAATGGGTCCGTTTACAACAGCACCAGTAGCCTTTACCGTTTTTACGATTTTCTCAGCAGACTTGTCTACCAAGCTGTAATCGTAAGATTTTAATTTTATTCTGATTCTTTGTGACATTTCTTGTACTTTAAAAAATTAACCTTTTGCTTTAGCAATGATATCTTCAGCAACGTTTTGAGGAGTAGCCTGGTACTTCTCTAATTCCATAGAAGAAGTAGCTCTTCCTGATGAAAGTGTTCTTAGAGTAGTAACATAACCGAACATTTCAGATAATGGAACTGAACCTTTGATTACAACGGCACCGTTCTTTTCTTCCTGTCCACTGATAGTACCTCTTCTCTTGTTAAGGTCACCAATGATGTTACCCATATATTCTTCCGGAGTTACAACTTCCAGTTTCATAATAGGCTCCATAATTACCGGCTTAGCAGCACGTCCCGCTTCTTTGAATCCTAATTTTGCAGCTAATTCGAAAGAAAGTGCATCAGAATCCACCGCGTGGAAAGATCCGTCTTTAAGAGTAACTTTAATACCTTCAACTTCGAAACCAGCCAAAGGACCGTTTTTCATTGCAGCTTTAAAGCCTTTTTCAATAGCAGGAACAAATTCTCTAGGAACGTTACCCCCTTTGATCTCATTGATGAATTCTAAACCGATTTTGCCTTCGTCAGCAGGTCCTAATTCAAATACAATATCAGCAAATTTACCTTTACCACCAGATTGTTTTTTGTAAACTTCTCTGTGCTGGGCAACTCTTGTTAAGTTTTCTTTGTATTCTACCTGAGGCTGCCCCTGGTTTACTTCCACTTTGAATTCTCTCTTCATACGGTCAACAAGAATGTCAAGGTGAAGCTCACCCATTCCTGAGATAATCGTCTGTCCTGAAGCTTCGTCAGTTTTCACCTGGAAAGTAGGATCTTCTTCAGCTAATTTAGCTAAAGCGTTACCCATTTTATCCTGGTCAGCTTTAGTTTTAGGTTCAACAGCAATACCAATTACCGGATCTGGGAAAACCATCGATTCAAGAACGATTGGGTGTTTCTCATCACACATTGTATCACCTGTTTTGATAGACTTGAAACCTACCGCTGCACCAATATCACCTGCTTCAATATATTCTACTGGATTCTGCTTGTTAGCGTGCATCTGATAGATTCTTGAGATTCTTTCTTTATCTCCAGAACGGGTGTTCAGGATATAAGAACCTGCATCAAGTCTTCCAGAGTATGCTCTGAAGAATGCCAATCTTCCTACGAAAGGATCGGTAGCAATCTTAAATGCTAATGCTGCGAAAGGCTCATCTACAGATGGTTTTCTTGTAATATCAAGATCTGTTCTTGGGTCTGTACCTTTGATATCATCTTTATCCAATGGAGAAGGCAGGTATTTACATACTGCATCCAACATAAACTGTACTCCTTTGTTCTTGAATGAAGAACCACAAGTCATTGGGATAATAGATAAATCGATAGTCGCTTTTCTAAGAGCTTCGTTGATTTCGTCTTCTGAAATTGAATCCGGATCTTCGAAGAATTTCTCCATCAAAGTATCATCGTAATCAGCAACAGCTTCAACTAATTTCTCTCTGTATTCCAGAACTTCAGCTTTCATGTCTTCCGGGATTGGAACTACCTCGAAAGTAGCACCTTGCCCAGCTTCGTCCCAAACGATAGCTCTGTTTTTAATTAAATCAACTACACCTTTGAAATCTTCTTCAGCACCGATAGGTAAAACGATTGGAACTGCGTTTGATCCTAACATCGTCTTAACCTGGTTTACCACGTTAAGGAAGTCAGCACCTTGTCTGTCCATTTTGTTTACGAATCCCATTCTTGCAACTTTGTAGTTGTCAGCCAGTCTCCAGTTTGTTTCAGACTGAGGCTCTACTCCATCTACTGCAGAGAAAAGGAATACCAAACCATCCAATACTCTCAAAGATCTGTTTACTTCTACAGTGAAGTCAACGTGTCCCGGTGTATCGATGATGTTGAAGTGGTAAGGTTTAGTTTCAGCAACAGGTTTTCCCTGGTCTGTTGGAAAGTTCCAAGAACAGGTAGTTGCAGCAGAAGTAATTGTAATACCTCTTTCAGCTTCCTGCTCCATCCAGTCCATTGTAGAAGCACCATCATGTACTTCACCAATTTTGTGGTTTACCCCTGTATAGAATAAAATTCTTTCTGTAGTGGTAGTTTTACCGGCATCAATGTGCGCAGCAATACCAATATTTCTTGTAAATTTAAGATCTCTACCCATTTCAGATTAGAATTTAAAGTGTGAGAATGCCTTGTTAGCTTCCGCCATTTTGTGAGTATCAGATTTTTTCTTGTAAGCAGCACCTTCTTCTCTTGAAGCAGCTACCACTTCGTTAGCCAATTTCAAAGCCATTGACTTATCATTTCTCTTTTTAGAGTAAAGGATTAACCATTTCATTGCCATAGAAATTTTTCTGTCAGCTCTGATTGGCATAGGAATCTGGAAGTTAGCTCCACCTACTCTTCTGGAACGTACTTCAACGTGAGGCATAACGTTTGTTAATGCATCTTTCCAGATTTCAAGGGCAGTCTTTTCAGTTTCTCCTTTTTTAGTTTCTACGATCTCTAAAGCATCATAGAATATTTTGAATGCGATAGACTTCTTACCATCCAGCATCAAGTTGTTTACGAATCTAGTTACCAATTGATCATTAAACTTTGGATCTGGTAACAACGGTCTTTTTTTCGCTTTTGTCTTTCTCATTGTTTCTGTACCTTATTTAATGATTATTTTTTCTTTCCTTTAGCCGGTGCAGCGGCAGCCTGACCTGGTTTAGGTCTCTTAGCTCCGTACTTAGATCTTCTTTGAGTTCTTCCGCTTACTCCAGCAGTATCCAACGCACCTCTTACGATGTGGTATCTTACTCCTGGTAAATCTTTTACTCTCCCCCCGCGTACCAATACTATCGAGTGCTCTTGAAGATTATGTCCTTCACCTGGGATATAGGCGTTAACTTCTTTACCGTTTGAAAGTCTTACCCTTGCAACTTTTCTAAGTGCAGAGTTAGGTTTCTTAGGAGTGGTAGTATATACTCTCGTACATACACCTCGTCTTTGTGGACAAGAATCAAGGGCAGCCGATTTACTCTTCTTGGTAAGTGCGACTCTTCCTTTTCTAACTAATTGTTGAATAGTAGGCATTTAATTGCTTTTATTTTAGGGTGCAAAAGTAGTAATAATTTTTTAATTGACAAGTAGTTGCAAACAAATAATTTACATTCTTAAAAATTAATTTACAGAAACTTATACCTTCATTTCATTTGCACCTGAACATTTTTATTCCATCTGAAATTTCTGATATTTGTTTTCAACGTATGCAAATCCCCGCCGTCCAGAGAATAAACAGAAACTGTACTTCCCGCAACATTTACATTGTCACTGATGGTAAGCTCTGCCGCTTTCTGCCATGTATCCGGAATCTGACCGTTGAACCAGTGATCATAAACAATGGCTACATCAAATTTTTGCGCTGCAGTATATTCAGTAAGAAAATTTTTGAATCTGGAATCAAAAGTGACTTCGTTTCCATTGAAAGGAATCGTTTCAGAAGATCCCAAACCCACAATATCCAAAAGATGAATATCTGTAAAATAAGTTACCGCCCCAATATCATTTGCCACTACTTTCGCATCATTATAATAGGTATGAAGAAATCTTGCCGACTGAAACTGCTGTTCATAAATGTTTTTATTTCCAAAAGCCAGCATTTTATGAGATATAAAAGTTTTGTAACACATTAAAACAAAATTTACCAAAAGAAAACCTGTGATTAAAACTTTTTTTAATGTCAAAAAATCCGAAAACACAAAGTCTCTGGAAATCCTTTCAAAAATTGCCATAGAAAAACCTGTGAGAATATAAGCTTCATACCTGAACATAGATTTGGTTTCAGCAAACAAGCAGTGAAGAATAAAAGTACAGGATAAAACTATGAGCATAAAGTTCTGCTTCAAAAGTTCATCAAATGATTTTCTCCTGTCTTTAAATATAAACCAACCACTTATTAAAACAGGAAATAATCCAATCTTATAAAGACTGTTGCTTGAGATCAGTTTATAATCAACAATTTTAATTAATTCTTTAAAAAAATTTTCATCAAAATGCACCGCAGTTCCTTTCACCACTACTGAATTCGGAAACCAATATCCCGACTGTGAATGATTGAAAACACAAAAAACCGCAATCGGCAGAAACCCCAGAAACAGAACAGCAGTACCGTACTTACAGTTTTTAACTAAAAAGAAAAGGAAACCAAGACACACAAAGTAGAACATGCTTTCAAACCTGATCAATCCGAGGAAAAGCAATGTAGCAAAAAAACCGTATGTGGCAGACTTACTTTTATTGAAATGATAAAAACAGAAAACATTCAGTGCAAAAACAAAAACCTGAAACACATGCTCCATTCCCGTAAGCACCTGTAAATGTAAAGTCACAAATAAAACTGTAAAAACAACAGCCGAAATAACTTTTAAATCTGATGAAAAGATCTTCGAATAAAATTTATTTAAGATAAAAATAATTCCACCCGAAAAAACAAAATTAAAATACAGGGGAATCAAATCATCATTGCCGAAAATCCTGATTAAAACAGCAATCAGAAAAGTAAAAAGTGGAGAAGACGAACTTGAAGAAAATTTGTACTTCGTAACACCCCAAACATCATGCATCGCAAAATTTTTAGCCATCGCCAAATGAATATACGCGTCATCAATTACATATATATAATGTCCGTCTGTATTTGTCAGGGATAAAAAATAATACCCTGCGCAAATCGCCAGAAAAATAAGAAGTGAAATTAGATAAGTCTTAAGAGGATTTTTCTTAATATCCATTCAAATAAATTACTTTAAAAATAACAAAGATAATCATCATCAATCATCTACATCCCTCTTCGGCATAATATTTACAAGTACAAGTTGATAAAATAATAAATTCATTATGAAAAATGCCAATATCATCGGTCTTCAGGAAGCCGACTGCCAAAACATCTCAGAAAAACTCAATATTTTGTTAGCCAACTATTCCGTTTTCTACCAAAACACACGTGGTTCACACTGGAACATCAAAGGCGAGCAATTCTTTACACTCCATCCGAAATTTGAAGAACTTTACAACAGTCTGGTTTTGAAAATCGATGAAATCGCAGAAAGAATTCTTACTTTAGGCGCAACGCCCGCTCATAACTATTCAGAATATCTTCAGGTTTCCACCATCAAAGAAAGCAAAGAAGTAAACGACGGAAATAAAAGCGTTGAAATCATTTTAAATTCGTTCAAAACCGTTATTGATCTGCAGCGTGAGCTCTTAGAAATCACAGAAAAAGCCGGCGACGAGGGAACCAATTCACAAATGAGCGATTACATTACCGAGCAGGAAAAAGAAGTCTGGATGTACAATTCTTTTTTGGGGAAGTAAAAACAAAACTGAAATCATTACAAAATTTAAAAAATCGTCTTACATTTAGACGATTTTTAGTTTTAAATAATTAAATTTGTGTTAAAATTACACAAAATGCAAAACATGACGTTCAACTCCATTCTCGACAACGATTTTTATAAAATTACCATGCAAAATGCAGTGGTAAAACTCTTCCCCAGCCAAACCGTAAAATACGAATTCATCAACCGCGGAAAACATCATTTCCCCGAAAACTTTGACCATGCTTTAAGAGAAACCGTCAACAAAATGGCAGAACTCAAATTGACAAAAGACGAGAAAAAGTTTTTAGCTAAAACCTGTCCGTATTTAGATTTACCCTACCTCGATTTTCTGGAAGGTTATCATTACGATCCGTCAGAAGTAAAAATCATTCAGACCGGAAATGATTTGTCCGTTACCGTTGAAGGGCTCTGGTACAGAACAATTCTCTGGGAAGTTCCGTTATTGGCTCTAATCAGCGAACTCCATTATGAAATGAATCATCTGGAAAGAGATTCTAATGAAGTGGTGATGAATAAAACCCTGGAAAAAGCAGAATCCCTTAATCAATTAGGCGTTACTTTCGCAGAATTTGGGACGAGACGAAGGCATTCTTATAAAGTTCAAAACCTTGTGATGGAAGCTTTAACTCAGAAAAAAGATTCAACATTTATTGGAAGTTCCAACGTTCATTTTGCGATGAAGTATGGGGTAAAACCCATCGGAACGCACGCTCATGAATGGTTTATGTTTCATGGAGCTGAATTTGGTTTCAAAATGGCCAACGGATTGGCGCTTGAACATTGGGTCGATGTTTACCGTGGAGATTTGGGTGTTGCGCTTTCAGACACGTACACGACCGACGTTTTCTTCCAGCAATTCGACAAAAAATTCGCTAAACTTTTCGACGGTGTGCGTCACGACAGCGGAGATCCATTGGAATTTGCCGACAAAACCATTGCGCATTACAAATCCCACGGAATCAATCCATTATTTAAATACATCATTTTTTCTGATGCCTTAAATCTTGAAAAAGTAGAAGAAATCACCAATTACTGTAAAGGAAAAATAGGAGTTTCTTTTGGAATCGGAACCAATCTTACGAATGATGTAGGTTTAAAACCAATGAATATCGTGATGAAATTAATTGGAGTTCAATCTTTAAACAAAGAATGGATTCCCACCGTAAAACTCTCCGACGAACACGGAAAATACACCGGCGATCCGAAAATGATCGAGCTGGCGAAGGAATTTTTGAGGATAAAAGATTAATTCAAAATAAAATGAAAGTTAAAAATGTCATTCTGATACTACTCATTCTTATTTCCTGTAATGAAAAAAATTATGGGAATAATCATTTTGAAGATCTTGACATTTATAACGAAAAGCAAATCAATAATTTCCTTCAGTTTTTTCTTAAAAATTTAGATGATAAGGATGATTTTTCTTTAATGCTATCGAACACTAAATTTTGTGGCAATAGACTGGACAAAGATTCCGTACTTCATCAACCGGAAAAATGGCTGGTTACAAAATCGCAGTCCGATTCTTTATTTACCGGTGAAGATATGGTTTCAATTAAAGAACAATTAAATGATAAAAGAAATTATGTTATTCTGAAAGAAAATGTTGAGCAAAAAATTCTGAATTCAGATTCTTTAAGAGCAGAAAATATAAAATTCGGAAATTGGCAAAGTACAAAAATAGATTCTTTACGAAAAATAAGTACCTCAAAAGCTTTGGAATATATCAGACGGGAAAGGCCTGTGGAATATTATAACTATAAAAAGAAATTTACTCCAATTATATATTTCGACAAACCTATTTTTCTAAAAGATAAAAACAAAGTCATTTTTTCATACTACTATTACCACTGAGAAATGAATGCCCGACAGGAAACAGCTCTCTACGAATTTCGAAACGGAAAATGGTTTAAACTTAAAATCATTTATTTGACAGTAAGCTAAAACTTCCGAAATTTACAATTGCTATTAACTTGTTAAACATTTAAAATGATGAAAAATTTACTTCTACTCAGCGGAATCATCTTTACTTTAATTTCCTGCTCGATCCAAACAAAAGCTCAAAATGGCAAGCCTGGAAAAGAAGGCGTTTCTACAAATTCTAAGATTCCCTTTAACCAAAAACTCGCAGATTCCTTAGGCGCAGACCAATACGGAATGAAGGGCTACACGATTGTAATGCTCACAACAGGAACTGCAAAAATTGAAGACAAAGCCAAAAAAGCCGAACTGATGAAAGGTCACATGGAAAACATCGGAAAGCTTGCCAAAGAAGGAAAAATTACCGTAGCCGGACCGTTTTTAGAAAAAAACCAGCGCGACTATCGTGGGATGTTTATCTTCAATACAAAATCAAAAGAAGAAGCAGAATCCTGGGTAAAAACAGATCCCGCCGTGGCCGCAGGAATTTTCAACTATGAAATTTTTGCCTGGTATGGTTCTGCAGCGTTGCCACTGTATTTGAAGCATCACGATGAGATTGCCAAAGAGAATCCCTAAAACTAAAGAGAAATTTCTATGAACAAATATTTAAAAGGCTGTCTAGTAATTCTCGGAATTTTAATCTTACTCGCTTCTATTATTGCAGGATTTTTTTATTATCAAATGTCCACCAGCAGAGAACGCAGTGAGGCAGATCATTTAGAATGTGCGAGCATTCAATATATTATGAATGATACTAAAATAGAAATTTCAGATAGTCTCATGGCTAAAAATTCCGGAAATATAAGACTGTACCTTATAAAGGATTCAGTAAAAATCGACTCAGCAGAAATTTCGAATCAGCATAAAGACAGAATTGAGTTCAATTTGCCATTTGAAAAAGCGCCCATATCAAGTACCATCCTCATAAAAACTGTCTATCATGAATTTTTGATTGAAAACATGAAGTATTTTAATGACGAAAAATGGGGAATGTTTGGATACTTAGGAAAAGACTGTCAGTTTTCGTACGACTATAAAAAATTGAAATAACAACAACCTCGCAAACCTGCGAGGTTTTTTCATATCTTTAATTAAAACTAAACTACCATGAAAACCATTGAAGAAGTACTGAAAAAATTAGATGAAATCATCATCTTGAGCAAAGAAAACAAAAGCACCATTGGATATTTCGCATGTACCTACAGAATTATGACCACCCAGGTTTTAAAGGGAATTCAGCAGAAAAAATTTGAAAACAACCCGAGAATGACTTTGCTCGACATTGCTTTTGCAACAAGATATTTAGATGCCTGGACAAATTATTCTAAAGGTAAAAAATGTACCAATGCTTGGTTTTTGGCATTTGAAGCGACAAAAAATAAAGAACTTCTGATTCTTCAGCATATATTTTTGGGAATGAATGCGCACATCAATTTAGATTTGGGAATTTCCGCTGCGTCGATTATGCCTTACAGAAAAATCAATCCGTTAAAAACAGATTTTGAGAGAATCAATTCTGTCATTGCGTCCATCAACCAAAATGTGCAGGATTCTTTAAATAAAATCTGTTATCCCGTGAATTTGATCGACAAATTATCAAACGGAAAAGATAACGCTGTTTTAGATTTTGCAATTTCAAAAGCAAGAGATACTTCCTGGGCGACGGCGGTTATTTCTTCCAACACACCCAACTTTTTAAATGAAAACGTTATCGGAATTGTAGATTATGCAGCAGCAAAAATAGCTTCACAAATTCTTCATCCGAAATTACTTTCTTCAAATTTGGCTAAAGAGTTGAAGAAATGCGAAAGCAGTGATGTGGTCAAAAATATTGAGATTCTGGAGAAAACAAAAACAACTTAACAAAAATTCATATTTCAAAATATTCTCTCTAAAATTCACAGAGTTCGAAAACCTGTGAGGTTTGTGGAAAACAAAATCAAATTCATTATTTTCCGTTTCGTATTTTTGAAAAATGGAAATCACATACCTGATCATCGGCTGTTTTATTGGAGGAATTTTAGGTTCAGCCATCATTTATTTTTATCTGAAATCTTCGATGGTTTCAAGAAATTCTTTTGATGAATTAAATGTTTTAAATATTAAATCCAACGCAGATTTACAAAATTTGAATCTTAAAATTCAGGATTTAGAACAAATTATTAAACTTGAAAAAGAAAACAATCTTCAACAGACTGATCTTTTAAATGATTTAAAGAATGAGTTTGCAAAAGTCTCCGCCGAAAACACTTTTCTGAAAGCCCAAAAAGAAGAAACAAAAAAAATTCAGGAAGAAGGAAAACAGCAGTTTGAAAATTTAGCCAACAAAATTTTAGAAGAAAAAACTGAAAAGTTTACCACTTTAAACCAAAATAATCTTAAAAATATTCTTGAACCTTTTCAGGAAAAAATCAATGACTTGAAGAATAAAGTCAATGAAGCGTATGAAAAGGAAAACAAAGAACGTTTTTCACTTGGCGAACGGGTAAAGGAACTCGCTTTACTTAATCAGCAAATATCCGAAGATGCAAAAAGACTGACGAAAGCGTTAAAAGGCGAAAGCAAAACCCAGGGAAACTGGGGCGAAATGATTCTGGAAAGTATTCTGGAGAAATCCGGATTGGTAAAAGGCAGAGAATATTTTTTAGAGCATGAACTCCGAGACGAAGATAATAAAGCGCTATTTTCAGAATTTTCGGGTAAAAAAATGCGTCCTGATGCGGTGGTAAAATATCCCGACGAGAGAAATGTAATTATAGATTCTAAAGTTTCTCTTACCGCCTTCACAGAACTGGTAGACGAAACTGATCCTGAAATTTATCAAATCAAAATAAACCGGCATTTATCTTCCGTAAAAAATCACATCAATCAATTAAGCCAAAAAGCCTACGATGATTACGGAAAATCTCTGGATTTCGTGATGATGTTTATCCCGAGCGAACCGGCTTATATTGCAGCAATGCAGGCAGACCAAAACCTCTGGAATTTCGCTTACGACAGAAGAATTTTACTTTTAAACCCGAGCAATTTAATTACTTCACTGAAATTAATTTCTGATTTATGGAAAAGAGAATATCAAAACAGAAATTCTATGGAAATCGCGGAACGTGGAGCGAAATTATACGATAAATTTGCGGGTTTCGTAGAAAATTTAGAAAAAGTTGGGAAAAATTTAGATCAGGCAAAAAATGTGTACAACGATGCATTCAAACAGCTTTCATCCGGAAATGACAATTTGATTTCGCAAACCCAGAAACTGAAAGCATTAGGAGTGAAAAACAAAAAAGAATTGCCACAAAGTCTGAAAGATGAAGCAAATCGCCTTTGTGAAGAGTGAGGGGTGATAACTGACAATCATTTTTAAAACCTTATTTTTGCATCAATTATCCCTTATCATCCAGCAATCATGATCATCGAAAGTTTTCAAAACGAAAAAATAAAACACATCACCAAACTTTTAACAGACAACAGGTTCAGAAAAAAGGCTGATGTCTTTGTGGTGGAAGGTCAGCAGGAAAACGAAAGAGCTTTGAAATACAGTTTTGAGCCTGTAGAATTCTACATTTGCGACACAATTTTCAAGGGAAAACATCCAAGTGGAAAAACGCATTTAGTCACCGACAAGGTGTATGAAAAAATAGCTTACCGCGGAACATCTGAGGGAATAATTGGTATTTTTAAAACAAAAGAGTGTCATCTTAAAGGCTTTACACCTAAGAAAGATTCTACAGTAATCATTGTGGAAGGTGTAGAAAAGCCGGGTAATCTGGGAGCCATACTTAGAAGCTGCGAAGCCTTTGGGATTGATGCTTTAATTGTAGCTGACGGGAAGACAGATTTTTATAATCCAAATGTCATCCGGTCAAGCGTTGGCTGTCTCTTCGGAATGGAAATTTTTCAGGCTGAAAACAGTGAAGTCTATGAATTTTTACAGGTAAATCAATTTAATATTTACACCACCATTATGGATGAAACATCTGATGATCTTTACAAAAGAGATTTCACTCTACGCTCCGCAGTTGTTTTTGGAACCGAACACTCCGGTTTAAGTGACTTCTGGATCGGTAAAGGTATGAATACTTTAATTCCTATGAGCGGAAGCATCGATTCTCTTAACCTCAGCAACGCGGTTGCAATTACCTGCTACGAAACTTTAAAACAGAAAAAGTCTTAGATTCTGATGAAAATGAAAGCCACAAAAAAACCGCTTCGCTGTGCGAAACGGTTCTTTTGTTGTAAGTCGTAGCTGATTAGTGCTTAACTTCTTCTTTCTTAGCTTCAGCTTTTACTTCTTCTTTAGCAACTTCAGCAGTAGCTTTTACAGAATCTTTAGCAACTTCAGCACCAGTTTTGATAGAATCAACAGCAGCATCTTTAGTAGAATCGATAGCAGCAACTGTAGAATCTTTAGTCTCTTCTACTGAATCTTTACCTTCAGTTGCAGCATCACCTTTTTTACAAGCAACTAATGAGATAGCAGCGATAGCAGCTACGAATAATGACTTTTTCATAATAAATTAAATTTAATTTGTTAATATTGTTTTTTAAAATCTCTTTTCTGTTCTGTTATTTGAACAAGACAAAGGTATAGCAGATGAAAAATTTGTTTATGAAAAACAATTGTAATAACTTTGTAAAACAGTTTTACAATTAAACTTTATTGAAAATCAATACTTTAAATATATTTTAGAAATTGACTGATCTGGATTTATTACACTTTGAGCAACTGAAAAAATCGGTTCAGGCTCAATATTTAACCCAATACACCCCTTCATTTGATGAAATTTCAAAATGGAAGGGTATAGATATCATCTATTTTCAGGAAGATCTCAGAAAAAAGGCAAAAGGAAACATCAGCGAAAAATCTTTTTATACCTATTTTAAATCTTCCCCTGTCGCTAAATTACCCAGAATCGATATGCTTAATTTATTGAGTATTTATGCGGGTTTCGACTCTTGGTATGACTTTAAAAAACAAAATCTTTTTGCCGGAGAATTATTGAGAGACGAGGATGAAATAACCGACAATGATTTAAAAGAATTAGAAAAAACGGTTTCTGCATCAATAAATCTCGAAGGAAATCCTGAAAACCGAAATATTGAGGCAAAAAGCGAGACAATTCTTAATGATTTACAAAAATCAAATACTGATAATCAAAAAGTTAAGGAATTTCCGCAAAATACACCTTTGCCTGAAAATAGTCGTATTACAACGTCTAAAAAAAGCTTTCAGAAGACTGCTTGGATTGCCGCAAGCTCAGTTTTCGTCATTTTACTGGGACTTTTAGGTTTTAAAGATGAAATTTTTCAGAAAACTTATACTTATCATTTCACGGATGCCGACAGAAATCAAGGTGTTCAGAGTGATATTGAAATAAAAGTGATCAAAGAAAATGAATCTCCTATTCTTTATAGAATTAAGCCGGGTGAAAAATTTGTGTATCCTTCAAAAGACAAATCTTTAAAAATGCAGATCAGCTCGGCAGTTTATGAGAATCTTGAGGTCAACAGAAATCTTGAAAATGCACCAAAAGAAGAAACTATAGAGTTGAAACCTGACGATTATAAGATGGCACTCTATTATTTCTCTATAAAAGATATTAAAGGCGACAATTCCGAACAGCTTATACAGCAAAAAAGAAAACAGCTTGAAAATCTAATCAGCAATGCTGCAGTAATCACTCAGGTTTATGACAGCGACATTTATGGTCTGGAATCCTTAGACAAAGAAGATTACATCACGCTTGTAACCACCCCAACGACATCCCTTAAAAACCTCAATGTTATCGAAATGAAAAAAGATAACAAAGGAAAAATTGTATCTATAAAATTTAAAATCTCAAACAATGAAAATAACCCTTAACTTTTTGTTTTTGACGATAATTCTCAGCATTGCTGTAATTGCCTGTAAGAAAAAAGATGAAACGCCGCCCGTGAGCGATCTGGATAAACTTAGAAATACAGAAAATATCTCTGTAAAAATGGACAGTGCGCAAGCCATCAACGCCATTACGATGCAGAAAGTACAGGACGTGCTGGATCTTTCAACACTTTATCTTTCCGGAAATAAAAAGACAGAGATTGACAAAGCAATCTATGCCAAAATTGAAAAATACTTTGAAAAATCAGATTCCACCACGTTTCAGGGGTTATTTAAAGAGCTGGAAAGTCTACAGGTGAAGAAAATAAAAGTGAGCAACATCAATGTTTTTAAACAGATTAAGGACAGAGACACCTTAGATTTCGCAAAATTCAATGTGGAATATTTTAATTCTAAAAATAAATCGATGGGTACTTTTGAGAGAAATGCCCAATATACATTGGTTTATAAACAGGAACAGATGAATAAAGAGTTTAAGTTTTACTTTCTGAAATTCTATTCAGATCCGCCTGCAAAAGACAGTACAGCGGTGGGTGTAATCAAATAATCCACAGGAATGTCTTCTTCCCAGACATCATCAATACATTCGTCGGGGTTAAAATAATTGATTCCGATTTTTTTTGAATGTTTTGAAATACCGCTGAAAAATCCGTCATAAAAACCTTTGCCGTAGCCTACTCTATTGCCTTTTGAATCGCAGTACAGAAGTGGTGTGATAACAAAATCGAAATCTAAAACTGCAGAATCTTCATTAGAAACCGGTTCAGAAATTCCCCAACTGTTGATTTTAAATTGAGTTTCAGCACAGATTTCAACAGAGATTAATTTAGTCTCAACAATTTTAGGAACGAAAACTCTGATATTCCGGCTTAGAAAATAATCAATGAAAATCTGGGTATTGATTTCTTTAAACTTTTCAATCGGAATAAAAATATGAATTTTCTGATTGGGTAAAGGTTTAAAATGATTGATAAAGTTTTTAAAAATATCTTTAGAGAGCTGGAAAATTTCTTTTTCATAAAGAGATTTTCTTTTTTCTAAATACCTTTTTCTAAGTTCGTTTTTCTCCATGTTCAAATTTAAAAAAGATAGCGCTCCTACGGAGCGCCCTTATGTAAAAATGCAAAATGCTGCTGCACAGATAAAGCTCCGATGCAGTTTTTGATTTAATTTAATCCAGAAGTTTATAAATTTTATCCGAAAGACGAATTCGAAAAGGCAATTCAAAGGTAATCTGATCTCCTGCTTTTGCCGAATCTACAGAATTCCCATCTACGAAAATTTCACTGACAGAAAATTCCTGTTCGCCTGTGGTAGGCCCGGAAATTAAAACTTTATCGCCAACAGAAAGTTCTTTTTCGATTAAAAACTGAGCAATTTTTGATTTAGTGTAATAATGTTCAGCCTTTCCTATTAAAGTTTTCTTCACCTTAATTTTCTGGCGCACAACTTTAATTTCTGCTTTTGCTAAAGGCTGCGTAGACAAATCGCCGGAATTTTTAAATGTCAAAGAGTCAGATTTACCTTTTCTGAACACTTTGTTTCCTACCTGAAGACCTTTTCTTCTGGCAACCTGTTCTTCCCAGGGCAGATGAATAATCTCGTGACATTCCGTTGAGCAGGTATTTTCCATGATTGCTTTACACTCATCACACTGAATGAACAGCAGATGACAGGCGTCATTGGCACAGTTGGTGTGATTATCGCAGGGTTTGCCACACTGGTGGCACTGAGAAATAATATCGTCTGTAATTCTCTCACCCAAACGGTGGTCAAACACGAAGTTTTTACCTATAAATTTACTCTCTATATTTTCTTCCTTGATCTGACGTGTATATTCAATGATTCCGCCTTCCAGCTGAAAAACATTTTTAAAACCCTGGTGTTTAAAATAAGCACTCGCCTTTTCACAACGGATTCCGCCTGTGCAGTACATCAGCAGGTTTTTGTCTTCTTTAAAATCATTCAGCTGCTCATTAATAATCGGCAGACTTTCTCTGAAATTTTCTACATCCGGCGTGATGGCTCCTTCAAAATGCCCCACTTCACTTTCGTAGTGATTTCTGAAATCTACTACAATCGTATTGGGATCATCCAGCATACTGTTAAACTCCTCAGCTTTGAGGTGAATTCCTTTATTTGTAACATCAAAAGTTTCATCATTCAATCCGTCTGCAACAATTTTATTTCTAACCTTGATGGTCAATTTTAAAAACGAATGATTATCCTGTTCTACAGCTACATTCAGCCTGATATTTCTCATAAAATCATACGCATCCAGTGTTTCCTTAAACGCCTCCAAATTCTCTGCAGGAACGCTCATTTGCGCATTTATACCTTCTTTGGCAACGTAAATACGTCCTAAAGCATCAAGCTCATTCCAGGCTATAAATAAATCGTTACGGAATTTTTGGGGATCCTGAATTTTGGCGTACGCATAGAAAGACAATGTAAGACGTTCCTTACCGGCTTCATCAATTAACTGAGCTCTTTCTTCTGCGCTTAATGTGTTGTACAGTTGCATGCTATAAACTTTTAAGTGAGAAAATTTCTGCAAAGATAAAACATTTTAAAGAATTTCAGTTCCTGAGCATTCATACAAAAAAATGACAGTTTTACAGTCTCCGTTTAACTTTCAGCACGTTTATGACATCTAAAATATGACATTTTGACCTTAATATTATTTTAAGTTTAGTTAAATCTTCATTGATATTTCGGGTTAAACTATAAAATGCTGCAATTCCCGTTAAATTTTAGTTAAAACTGAAACGCATTAAAGAGATTAACTACTTATTTAGCATTAAATTTGTTTATACAAGAAAACAACTTAACAATTATAAAATAAAGGATATACAATGAAAAGTACTTTAAAAAAACTATTACCTTTTGCAGTAGTCGGAGTTATATCTGGAGCTACCACAGTGGGTGTTCAGCAATATTTTAATGATGGCACCGGCACAAATGATCAGTCTTATTTTACTAAATCGGGAAACAGTTCTTTTGTAGGAATGAATACCGCAGCGATAGGAGATGATTTCACGAAAGCGGCAAAAACTACAGTTCCTGCCGTGGTTACTATTAAAAATTATCAGAACAGATCGGCAAGCAGAGCTTCTGAACAGGACATGATGGATTTCTTTTTCGGTGATCCCTTCGGCGGCCGAGGTCAAAATAAACAGAGACAGCAGCAGACACCGGAAAATATGCCTTCAGGAATGGGTTCCGGGGTAATTATTTCACCTGATGGGTACATTATTTCAAACAATCACGTAGTGGCAGGAGCAAACAAGATTGAAGTGGTTTTGAGCAACAAAAAAGCTTATATAGCTACGCTGGTGGGAACAGACCCGAATACAGATATTTCTTTGTTGAAAATAGAAGAAAAGGGACTTCCTTTCTTAAACTTTGCCAATTCAGATAATATTGAAGTGGGACAGTGGGTATTGGCTGTAGGAAACCCTTTAGGTCTAAACTCTACCGTGACTGCAGGAATTGTGTCTGCTAAAGGAAGAGGAATAGGGATTTTAGGTTCTCAGGGGAAAGCGAGCAATCCTATTGAAAGTTTTATTCAAACTGATGCGGCCATTAACCCCGGAAATTCCGGTGGTGCACTGGTAAATGCAAGTGGTGAGCTTATAGGGATAAATTCTGCAATACAGTCTACCACAGGTTATTATCAGGGATACGGATTTGCAGTACCAGCGAATCTTGCCAGAAAAATTGTGGAAGATATCAAGAAATTCGGTATTGTACAGAGAGGCTTCCTTGGGGTAATGACTTTAGATTTATCTAATGATCAACTGGTAACTGCCTATAATAAAGAACAGAAAACAAATCTGAAGGCAGGAAACGGAATGTACGTTACAGGATTTTCTGAAAACAGCGGCGCAGAAGACGGTGGCGTGAAAAAAGGTGACATCATTACCAAAGTAGATTCTTACACGATCACAGATTTTGCAGATCTCTCTGCAGCAGTTGGAAGCAGAAGACCCGGCGATAAAGTTCAGCTGACTTATTTGCGAAATGGTAAAGAAACTACTACAACAGTTACACTTAAAGACCAAAAAGGCGGTACTTCTACCAGAACCAAAGCAGATTTAAGCGTGAGCGAAAAAATTGGCTCAGACTTTACAGAACTGAGTGAAAGATTTAAAACCGATTACGGATTGAACAGTGGTGTTGTGGCGAAAGGCGTAGTTGAAGGAGGTGAGATGGCAAAAATTGGCATCGTAGACAATTATATCATTATTGAGATTAACGGAAAGCCGGTCAATTCACAGGGAGATGTTGAAAAAATCCTGAATAACTACAAAGGAAACGTACAGGTGAAATTTGTGGATGAATACGGAAGAATTTATACAAAAGGATTTAAGATGCCTTAGACAATGCAGAATTAAATATTAATAGAAAACCGCCACTTCAGAAATGAAACGGCGGTTTTTTTATGGTTTAAGTTTAAGTCTTAACATTTTATTTTTTCTTTCGTAAATTACTGAGACGATTTTGCCGCCAAGCCAGGAAAAAGGGAAAAATGTGAGAAATATACTTATTTTATAAAATGTAGGGTGATATGGAAAAATTATCACATCCAGCATAGCTATAAACAACATGATAAAGCCTATTAGAATAGCATAAGCCACCTTTGCGTATTTCACAATCATTGCGGTAATTACGCCGCCCACTGTGGTTCCCAAACCCGAAATGAAGAGCAGAAATCCAAAAAAAGCATCGTCGCCCTTCATGCTTTCCAAAAATCTCTGCCAGTGCTCAAACGGAGCAAAAGCCTCGAAAGTAACCCATTGCGGAAATGCTCTTATCCCAAGAGTAATGATAAGCCCTGCAATCACAAGACCCACTACAACCGCTAATGTATTTCTTAAAAAATTCATTAATCCTGATGTGCAATCATTGAAATTTCTACATCAACATTTTTTGGCAGACAGGAAACCTGTACAGTCTCTCTCGCAGGATATGTTTCAGCGTCAAGGTAAGATGCATAGATATCATTCATAACAGCAAAATCGTCCATGCTTTTAAGAAAAATTGTAGCTTTTACAACGTTTTTAAAAGTCATTCCTGCTTCGGTAAGAATCGCCTCAAGGTTTTTCATCACTTGGTGTGTTTCTTTTTCGATACCTTCCACAAGCTTTCCAGTAGCCGGATCTACAGGAATCTGGCCGGAGATGTAAAGAATTCCGTTGGCAAAATTTGCCTGCGAATAAGGTCCGATTGCTGCTGGAGCGTTTTCTGTATTGATAATTGTTTTCATTATGTAGATTTATTTCGAATATTTAAATAGTTTACTGAGCTTTACAATATATGCAAATCCTGATTTTGCTTAGGCTGCAAATATAAAATTTCTATTTTAATTAAAAGATGATTTTAAAACGGAGCGTTAGGCTGCGTAAAACTTCTGTCTTTGTATTTAAGAGCATCGCTTAAGATGTTGGCTTTGATACCGATGAAGAAATCGTACACTTTATACTGCCCGAACGGAACCCAGTTGAAATTAATGGTAAAACTTCGCTGGTCTCTCGCAAAACCAATTCGCGTGTAAGCCAATTTTCCTGTAATCATATCGTAGTGCGTACTTCCTGTAATATTCCAAAACGGGGTAAGCTTCATATTTCCATCCAAACCAACGGAGGCAATTCTTGTGCCTTCTCTGGTAAGATTTCTTGTGTAGGCGTAACTTGCGTTCACGTTCAGACTCCAGGTCTGATCAAAGTGGGCATAATTATCATCATCAAAATAATAATTTTCGTTTCTGATTTCACCTTTTTTATCGTAAATTTTGGAAAGATCTTTCTTTTCACCTTTTTTATTGAAAATTTCGCTGGTTAAGGGATAAGACATCTGAACATTGAAGCCCTGCACGCTGAAAGATCCGAAATCTTCGGTTCTGATCCCGTTATCCTGCCCCGGAATAAAAAGAATTTTATAAGGTTCGATGGCTAAACTCGTATTGATACTCAGTTTACTGTCGAAAAGCGAAGTCTGCCCATTCACGTTGATGATAGAAAAAGGATGCGATTTTGCAAGAAAATTATAGTTTCCCGAAATATTCAGAGATTCAAAAATTTTGATCTTCTTAACACCTGTAGAATCACTTTTAGACTTCACTTTCATCTCAATATTATTAGAAATACTGTATCCCATTGCTCCTGTTTCTCCAGAAGAAGGACTTCCAACAATACCCATATCAAAAATTGAGTAAGGGGTCAAAGCACCTGCCGCATCATAATAATTTCTGAAATATCCGAAACCCGGCGAACCAAAATCCGGTGAATAAGAAAAACTTAAACTCGGCATCATCATGTGACGGATGGCCTCTACTGCTCCCCCTTTTTTGAAGTTTAACATTCCGTAGAGCGTAGTCTGCAAAGATGCACTTGTACTGAAAGTAGAGTATCCTGCCACTTTTTTATTCACCTGATCTACCACTTTATTCTGAATGGGATCATATTGTCTGGTAAGTGTTTTTGTTGTTAAAGCATTATCAATATTTGCTCCTAAACTGAAAGTAAAATATTTTGCAATGGTGGTGTTGGTCCCCAAAGCAATATTGTTTTTCACGCCGGTCTGCAGTTTATCCCACATGGCCTGAGTAAAAAGCTCACCTTCATTGGTACTTACAGAATTGGTAAGGTTGATACCGGTATTTACAGTAATATTTTCTAGCAAACCCTGTCTTACCCCTGTTTTAGATTTGAAAAGATAAAACTGATTGATGGCGATGTTCATCTGCGGAAGACGGAGATCTGCCAGTCCTGTTGCGAAGTTCTGATTGTATGATGCCGTTCCTGTAATGGAAATTGGTAAGGTTAAAAATCTCTTGGTAAGCGTAAGTGTAGAATTCTGCTGAGTTCTGAGCACGCTTTGATCCATAATATAATTGTTGTTAACCGTATTATTATAAAACGTCTGGCTGGTAACATCTACCGAAGCAGAAAATGTAAAAAACGGATTTGCTTTTGTATCCTGCGTATGTCTCCAGGCAATTCTGTATGTTCCGGTTTTTCCGTAATTATCCAGACCTTTAATGCCCCGGACTGTGGTTCCCACATCTGCCGAAAAATTACCATTGTAACGGTACTTTTTAACGTAATTCATTTCAGGTCTTAAATTCCAGCTTCCTTTGGTATATATATCAGCTAAAACCCTGAGGTCAAAATGTTCTCCGATAGGTTGATAATACCCCAAACCATTCAGGAAAAAACCTACATCTTCTCTCTCCCCAAAACTTGGGATTAAAATCCCTGCGGAACGTTTATCAGAGAAAGGAAGTATTGCAAAAGGCATTACCAGCGGTGTAGGAACGTCTTCTATATACATCTGTGCAGGCCCTACAATTAAGGTAGAATTTTCTTTTCCTTTCTGCATTTTAATATGAGAAGCCAAGAGGTGATAATCCGGTCTTGTATCTTTCTTATCAATATAATATTTATCTGTGGTAAATTCTGCCCGCCTCATGACAAACACAGAGTCATTGTATTTTTTAGTTTTATCCGCTACAATCAGGCCTTCGCTTTCTTCTGTTCTTGCATCGTAGGCAATTGCTTCACGGGTTTTGGTATTATAACTAAAACTTTTTACCTCATAATTTTTGCCACCCTGCTGCACTTTCGCCAGCTCATATATATTCCCTAAAGAATCAAGCTTACCTCTTGCGTAGATCAGATTTTTCTCGTCGTCTATGGAGATATAATCTGCATCAATCTGCATATCCTGATACTTTACCTGCGCATTTTGAACGAGGTAAGTCATTTTTTTCGGGATATCTCTTCTTTTAGAATCTGCTTTTGTACGCAGAACGTCTGCAAGAGACTCTTTTGGCAGAACTATTGTATCCTTCTTTTTTATGGTATCATTCGCCACTTTGGGGATGGTATCATTAACTATCACATTTTTCTGCAATTTTTCGGGAGCTTTCTGTGCTAAAAAATTGTTAAAAATTAGGATAATAAGAAATTGTAATATATTTTTGAAGACGGTTTTGTCCAATTTTTATTTGATATAATTTGGGTTCAAAATTAGTGTAATTTTTAAAACTAAAAGATGTACAAATCAAATTTTAAAATAATTTTAGCATTTCTGTTAGTCGTTTTCTCCCACCAGGCATTTTCTCAGAAAAAATTCACCATCGTTTTGGATGCAGGGCACGGAGGCAGCGATCACGGTGCTTACAGATCATACAGTGATATAGGCCGTATTGCAGAAAAGGATGTTACTCTCGCCATCACTTTAAAATTAGGTTCAAAACTTGAAAAAAATAAAGATTTTAAAATAATTTACACCAGAAAAATAGACGAATTCCCCTCTCTATCAGACCGTACTAACCTTGCGAACAGAAGCAAAGCAGATCTTTTTGTATCCATCCACTGTAATTCAGCAGCCAGAAACACCGCGTATGGTACAGAGACTTTTGTACAGGGTCCCAATCAGAATGGCGAAAATCTTGAAGTAGCCAAAAGGGAGAATGATGTAATTTATTTAGATGAGAAGGATAAACAAACCTTTGGTTCATACAACCAGAACTCACCGGAATCATTAATTGCTTTAAAACTGCAGCAGAGCAAATATCTGGAGGCAAGTTCGCTGCTGGGAGGTTTGGTGGAAGAAAATTTCGTCAACCGAGACAAAAGAGTTTCGCGCGGAGTTTTCCAGAAAAATTTACACGTTTTAAGAATGAATGCAATGCCATCGGTACTGATTGAAACCGGGTTTATCAATCATCCTGAAGAAAGCCATTATCTGGCGTCAGACAAAGGCCAGGAAGAAATTGCAGAAAGTATTTATCTGGCAATCATCGATTATAAAAAAGCCTATGACAGAAAAACGGGCAAACTAACCTCAAACAAAAAACCAGAACCTGAAAAACCTATTGAAGTTCCGTTAAAGAATGATTTCAGAATTCTGCTGATGACTACGCCTACAAAATATGATGAGGGTGATCCGGCATTCCGTGGTTTAAATTACATATTGCCGATGAAAGAAGGCGGTATTTATAAATACTATTATAGTGTTACCAATATGGCATCCGTTAAAGATCAGAACATAAAAACTGCCAAGGATGCAGGATTTAAAAACGCGTATGCAGTTGGGTTTATGCCAAATCAAAAACTGAATACTGGATATTACAATATAGAAGTATACGTAGGAAAAGATAAACTGAGTGCCAATTCACATATTCTCCAGACGCTAAAAGATGTTGAAAGAAACAAAATGAACGGCATATTCTACTACACATACGGAAAAGAATACTCTCTGGAAGATGCAGTAAAACTTCAAAAAGAACTGGAAGCCAAAGGAATTAAAAATACAATCATACAAAAGATGTATAAATAGGCGAAAAATTTTGAAATGTAAAACTTAATATATATTTTTGCAACCTCAAAATTTGGTCTATTCGTCTAGTGGTTAGGACTCAAGGTTTTCATCCTTGCAACAGGAGTTCGATTCTCCTATAGACTACAAATTATCAGATATGCCGGATTTTAAAATTCAGGAAGCCAAGTTGCTTTTTAAGAAAATCCATTCAGCCCCAAAAAGTTATGATTTAAAGATCAATGAAGACGGGATTACAGGCAGTGACGAGAAAATAAGTTTCAGGCTGAAACGGGAAGGAGAGCGGTTTAATTTTGAGATTGTCATAGACGGTCTCACCTTTACCAACACTACTGGAGACTGGAACAATGCAGTGATTATGCTCACAAGCACAATCCGCAAAATTGAAAAAGAAAACGAAAATTTAAAAATAGAACTCGCAAGAGAAAAGCTTAGAAAATATTTATCAGAAGAAAATTAAAAATTTTTGAAAATAAATTTGGTAGATAAAAAAAAAGACTATACTTTTGCACTCACATTTGAACGATATGGCAAATCATAAATCAGCACTTAAGAGAATCAGACAAAACGAAGTTAGAAGACTACGTAACAGATATTACCACAAGACTGCAAGAACTGCATTAAAAGTTTTGAGAAGCGAAGAAAACAAAGCAGCTGCTACTGAGCAATTGCCTAAAGTAATCGCTTTGCTTGACAAATTAGCTAAGAAAAACATTATTCACAAGAATAAGGCTGCTAACTTGAAAAGTAAATTGACTAAGCACGTTAATAAATTAGCGTAATTATATAGTAGGCCCGTTCGTCTATCGGTTAGGACCTCAGGTTTTCATCCTGGTAAGAGGGGTTCGACTCCCCTACGGGCTACTCATTTAATTATCACTAACCGGATAATTAACAAGAGCAAAACTTGTAAAAACAAAAAGCTAACCCTGTAATGTATTACAGATTGGTAGATGGCCCGTTCGTCTATCGGTTAGGACCTCAGGTTTTCATCCTGGTAAGAGGGGTTCGACTCCCCTACGGGCTACTGTAGTCATTGATTCATTCAATGACTATTTTTTTTTTTGCTGTTAAGTGCAGTTTTCATTTTAGGTAATCCGACAAAAAAACCGTACACCAATTGATGTACGGCTCGTTTCATATTAATCGAAACTATTTCTTACTCAATGCTTCATCGTATCTTCTGCTGATCTCTTTCCAGTTGGTCACATTCCAAATCGCTGTAAGATAATCTGCTCTTTTATTCTGATACTTCAGATAGTAAGCATGCTCCCAAACATCGATTCCGAAAATTGGCGTTCCTTTTTCTTCCACAACATCCATTAGAGGATTATCCTGATTAGGCGTTGAAGAAACAAACAGCTTTCCGCTCTTATCTACCGAAAGCCAAGCCCAGCCAGAACCGAAACGATCTGCTCCTGCTTTAGCCATTTTTTCTTTAAAAGCATCCAGACTTCCGAATGCGTCATTAATAGCTTTGATCAGTTTAGCTGATGGTTTAGTGTCTTTTTGAGGGGTAAGAACGGTCCAGAATAACTCATGATTATAGTGGCCACCTGCATTGTTTCTCACAGCCGGGCTCACTTTTGAAGCCGTAGACAAAATCTGAAACAAGGTTTGCTTTTCCTGTGGAGTTCCTGCTATTGCCTTATTCAGGTTAGCGACATAAGCTGCTGCATGTTTTGAATAATGAATTTCCATGGTTTGAGCATCTATATTACCCTCCAAGGCATTGTAAGCGTATGGCAAAGGCGTCTGCTTGAACTGTGCAAACGCAAACTGCGCCGCAAATACTGCAGTAAATGCAGCTACTTTAAAAATCTTCATAACGTTTTATGTAAGGTTAAACTTTTAATTCTTTGGCTGGAAGCGGGGTGATGGAAGCTGGAAGTTTATAATAAAGCGCCATAACTTTCGACTTCCATCTGCCCTCTTCCTACTCTCTCAATAATTTCTTAATATCTTCTATCAGTTTTTCTCTGTCCGGATGATATTTGCCGTTTAATTTAGCAATTTTTCCATCTTTATCTTCGTAATTTAAACCTGAATAATAAAGAATCGGCATATTTTGTTCGTTGTAGCGACAACGGACATTACCTTCCTGGTCTACAAGAGCAATCATCCCGCTGTGATTGAGATTTTCACTTTCATCTTCTTGATCTCCCACATAAATATCAAACTGATCAGCAATTTTACCAATGTAACCGCGATCACCTGTCAAAAAATGCCAGTTCGGTGATTTTGCACCAATCTTTTCTGCATGATTTTTTAATAATTCCGGAGTGTCATTTTCCGGATCAATGCTTATTGAAATGATTCCGAACTTTGGACTACTAATTTCATCCTCAATTGCTCTCATGTTGGTATTCATTACTGGGCAAATCGTGGGACACTTGCTGAAGAAAAATTCAACCAGATAAACTTTACCGATCATATCTTTATTGGTAATCTGTTTGTTGTTCTGATTAGTTAATTTAAAATCAGGAACCTTCATCACTGTAAAAAGACTGGTTTTAAAATAACTCATTCCGAAACCAATTCCCAAGAACAATAAAGCAATAATTACAACCGGAATAATGATCTTACTTTTCGTATTGTTTTGCTTATTATTTTTGAGCATATTTCTCAGGATTTTTCTTAAATTCATCCTTACAGTAGCTACTGCAAAAACCGTACGTTTTTCCTTTGTAAACTACAGTGTCTTTCATATCACTGTCTGTTTTCATATCACAGATTGGGTCAATGGCGTTTACAAATTTTGGTTTTTGCACCGTTGTTTTTGCTGATGTATTTTTCTTTTTGTGTCTTACATTCGGGGTTTCCTGCGCACAGGCTAATAATGAAACAGACAATAATGCCGTTAATAATAATTTTGATTTCATTTTAATTTTAATTGAAATTGATAATTTGATTAAATAAAGCTCAGTAATTTTAAACTAAATTTAATATGAATTGAAAATCTGAACCATTTGAAATTGCTGCATTTAGTTTTTTAAAGAGATCCGATAGATTTTTAAAATACTGCAAAGCAACTACTGCCCTCTTCAAAGATTCTATAACTCAAGCAATAAGTTTAGTTTAAGCAAAATCTAAGCTAACGGCGGATGAAATATTCTGAAATAATATTCTGAAGTATTAAAATTGAAGTAACCCGAATTTGGATTTTTCAACTGAAAAGCAAGATTTAAATTATCTGAAAAAGACAGAATTTCATAAGAAAGAAATACATCCAAACCTGCAATTTTCACATTTTGAGAACCGTTAGACTGCTTTTCAATTTTCGCCAGTTCTTTCCCTACAAAACATTTGCCTTTACAGTTGGAATCTTCCACATTTCTTTTTTCACAGAGATTTTTTACGATATAGTCATAATTTATTGCATAGTTGATCATCGGCAAAACAGGACGCATGGCGATGGTAAAAACGATGAAAAATGAAATGAAAAACTTCAAACAAAAATCTTTATTACAAATATAGGGTAGAAAATTGAGTTTGGCGTTTATTTATGATGAAAGTCAGGGGTGCGAGGTGCGCAATACGGGTTATGGGGTGCGGGATTCGGGATTCGGGGTGCTGGAGGCGAAGAAAGCATTTTCTCTTTCAAAATTTCCTGGTTGTAAATTGATAATCTCTTTTTTTAAATTAAATTATCTAAATTTATCCTATGAAAGTTTTAATTGTAAATGGTCCTAACTTAAATCTTCTTGGAACGAGGGAGCCGGAAATCTATGGTAGTGTTTCTATGGAAGAATATCTGGAAAAACTGAAATCGGAGTTTTCTTCTCATGAGATTTTGTACTATCAATCCAATATTGAGGGTGAACTGATCAACCGTCTGCAGGAAGATGATTTTGATGCAGTCGTGATCAATCCCGGAGCTTTCACTCATTACTCTTATGCGATTGCCGACTGTTTAAAAAATATTCAGAAACCAAAAGTAGAAGTTCACATCAGTAATATTTACAAACGTGAAGAATTCCGTCAGAAATCTGTAACGGCAGCTTGTACGGATGCGGTTTTGTCTGGCTTTGGGATGGAGGGATATCGATTGGCGGTTTTGAGCTTATAAATTCTGAAATTGAAAATTTAACATGCAGGAATTCAGATAGAGTATTGTGATCGGGCAACTGACATTTTTCTTTATAAGATCTGATAAATTGTCTCTATCCGAAACTTTTCAGAAAAGTCTCAGGTGTCATAATTGACAAACCACTGGTTTTATAATCTTTAATATTTCGGGTAATAATAATTTTGATTGTATCTGCATTCTGAGCAGAAAAATTTTGCAAAGCATCTTCAAAATCTTTGAATTCAGAATCCAGTGCATCAACAACAGTGTTTTTATCTGTTGGCAAGACATGTATGAAAGTGAGAAGTGATTTAAGACTACCGGTTACTTTAATGTGCGTAGAGGTTTTTCTCAGTAAATAATAAATATTACTCAATATAACCGCGGTTACAAAACCTTGAACTTCTCCCTTTTCACATTTACTTAAAATTTTAGAAGCATCTTCTGAGAAAGGTATTCTGTCAAAGAAAAAATCTAAAATAACATCAGTATCTATAAGAATATTTTCCATCACAGGTATTTTTCTGTCAAACGATTGGTAAGTTCCTTTTTTTCATCAAAATCTTTTGGCATCTTAAATGAACCTTTCAGACTCTTCACAGTTGCAGTCAAATCTTCCTGTCCTTTCTTATCAGACTCTGTATTAACCAATGCCTTCAGATAGTTTTCTATAAGCTCAGACAGACTTCTTTCCCGATTTTTAGCATATTTCTTAGCTCTTTCAATAACAGATTTTTCTATTGTTAATGTTAATTTAGTATTCATTATCAAATATTTATATACAAATATATAAAAGATTAACAAATAACACGTATTAATTAATTTATATTAACACGTGTTATTTTTAGGGCATAAAAAAAAAGCCTCATCAATCGATGAGGCTTCATTTCACTATTTCTAAATGGTCTGTTCCTGCAGTTGAGGACCAGAAGCAATCAGCTTTTTGGCTTCGTCATTACCGCAGTACTGCTCGAAGTTTTTGATGTATTTTGCAGCAAGATCTTTTGCTTTTTCTTCCCATTCTGCAACGTCACTGTACGTATTTCTTGGGTCTAATATCCCTTCAGAAACATTCGGCAACGAAGTTGGAATTTCCAGATTCATTACCGGAATTGTTGTTTTATCAGCAGTTTCAATTGATCCGTCGATGATGGCATCAATGATTGCTCTTGTATCTTTTAAAGAAATTCTTTTTCCGGTTCCGTTCCAGCCTGTATTTACTAAATATGCTTTTGCACCGTGTTCTTTCATTTTCCCAATCAAAGTTTTTGAATACATCGTTGGGTGTAATGTTAAGAAAGCTTCTCCAAATGCCGGAGAGAACGATGGTTCCGGTTCTGTAATTCCTCTTTCAGTTCCCGCTAATTTTGAAGTATAGCCGCAAAGGAAGTGGTACTGAGCCTGATTTTCATCTAAAATAGAAACCGGAGGCAAAACCCCGAACGCATCAGCAGAAAGATAAACAATCTTGCTCGCGTGACCTGCTTTAGAAGGTAAAACAATTTTATTGATATGGTAAATTGGGTAAGAAACTCTAGTGTTTTCTGTGATAGATCCGTCTGTGTAATCAGCGATTCCGTTGTTGACTACTACGTTTTCTAGAAGAGCATCTCTTTTAATTGCTCTGAAAATATCCGGTTCTTTTTCTGCTGACAGATCGATTACTTTAGCATAACATCCCCCTTCGTAGTTGAAAACGCCATTGTTATCCCAGCCGTGCTCGTCGTCACCAATTAAATATCTTTTAGGATCTGCAGACAAAGTTGTTTTTCCTGTTCCCGAAAGTCCGAAGAATAACGCTACATCTCCCTCTTCACCCACGTTTGCAGAACAGTGCATTGATGCCATACCTTTTAACGGAAGGTAATAATTCATCATCGCAAACATTCCTTTCTTCATTTCTCCACCGTACCAGGTTCCGCCAATAATCTGAAGTTTCTCCGTAAGGTTGAACATTACAAAGTTTTCAGAATTCAATTCCTGCTCTTCCCAGTTTGGATTGGTTGTTTTCGAACCATTGATTACCGTGAAATCGGGCTCTCCGTAGTTTTCTAAATCGTAATGAGAAGGACGGATAAACATATTCGTAACGAAATGCGCCTGCCATGCCACTTCAACGATAAATCTTACTTTAAGTCTTGTATCATCATTGGTACCGCAAAATGTATCGACAACATATATTTTTTTGGCATCGGAAAGCTGAGTTAAAACTAAATCTTTACAAGACTGAAAAATTTCGGGCGTTGTAGGTAAATTTACTTTACCGTCCCAGAAAATAGTATCTTTCGTAACATCATCCTGCACAATGTACCTGTCTTTAGGCGATCGGCCTGTGAAAATCCCTGTCTGTACAGAAACCGCACCGGATTCTGTAAGCTCAGCTTTTTCAAAACCCTGATTTTCAGGCGACATTTCCGCTTGATATAATTCTTCGTAGGAAGGATTATAAATTAATTCGTAATCTCCTTTAATCCCTAATTTTTGTAAATCCTGGATGATTTTAGCGTTTTTCATTTTACTATATTTTCTTTTTGCTTTTTGTTGATCTAACAGTGTTAATATTAACGATTTGTTAAACTTCGATAAATATAAAAATATATGTGAAAATGACAAATAAAAATAAGACAATTTAACAGGTTGATTAACAGTTTATTATATCATCCCAATTGTATATGGTAGTAAAACCTTTGCCCCAAAAATACTCTTCATAACCCTCAAATTTTGCACTCATCACAAAATCACCGCCCCAGGCACCTAAACTTTTAACAAAATTTGCACAATCTTCAAAGAAAATCGATTTAACTGTCGGAATTTCAATAAATTCTGAAATACGTTGTTCATGAAGCATCATTAGTTCAGAAAAATTATCTAATTCATCACACAATAATATATTCTTTGTGAGTTTAGAAAATTCATCAATCATCTTCTGAGACTTTATTTTAGACTTATAAAGACTGATTCCTTCACGGCTGTCCTGTTTTTGATTTAAGTGAATGAAAATCAGCTCTTTTTTGAATTTTGGTTTAAAATTTACTTTTTCGAAATGTATTTCGGGCTTGTTTTGGAAGAGTACTGCCGATTTGGCTTTTGCCACCGCAATGTCATAACCGCTGCCGCCTAAACTCAAAGAATTTAAAAGAAAGGGATCAATGTGTGACCATTCAGCAAGGTTGTTCATTAATGTAGAACTGCTTCCCAGGCCATAATCGGCGGGAAACTGGAGGTTTGTTTTTAAATTATAAGAATCTGTGCCTTTAAATTTGGTTTCAGAAAGACTCTGAACATTTTTGAGTGTTTTTAGAATAAACTCAGCACTTGAATGAATATTGGTTTCTACAATCTGCCATTTTTTATAATCTATGACAGCTTTTAACCATAATTTATTTTGATGATACGCTTCCCAGAATATCAGAGATTTTGCGTCTGCAATTTCATCAAAAAAAAACTCCTGTCCCAGCTTGGTTGGTACTGCCAGGACAAGAGCTCCGTCTACAGCGAAATATTCTGAAGTAAGCATCAGCTTTCCCGGTGAATAAATTTCGCCCATTTTTTTTGTATTTTTTAAATTGCTGATGCAGAGGTTACTTCGCCGTCAATCTTTTTGATCAAACCCTGAAGCGTTTTGCCCGGCCCCACTTCTACAAAGTGAGTAGCACCGTCTTTAATCATATTCTGCACAGACTGCGTCCATTTTACAGGCCCCGTTAACTGAGCAATAAGGTTTGCTTTAATCTGATCAGGATCTGTAACAGACGTTGTAGTAATATTCTGATAAACAGGGATTGTAGCCTTTCTGAATTTAGTATTTTCAATTGCAGCTGCCAGTCTTTCCTGTGCCGGCTGCATGAGAGGTGAATGGAAGGCTCCATTTACCGGTAACAGTAAAGCTCTTTTTGCTCCAGCTTCTTTCAGCTTTACACAGGCTTCTTCTACTGCAGATGTTTCCCCTGAAATTACCAGCTGCCCAGGGCAATTGTAATTTGCAGGAACCACAATTCCGCTGATTGATGCGCAGATTTCTTCCACTTTAGCATCATCCAGACCTAAAATCGCTGCCATAGAACTTGGGTTGGCATCACATGCCGCCTGCATTGCTTTTGCTCTTTCAGAAACCAGCTTAAGACCGTCATCAAAAGACAAAACGCCGTTGGCAACCAATGCTGAAAATTCTCCAAGAGAGTGACCGGCAACCATTTCTGCGCCGAGACCGTTTACCGCTTTCAAAGCAGCAACTGAATGTATAAAAATTGAAGGTTGTGTAACTTCTGTTTTCTTAAGATCTTCATCTGTCCCATTAAACATGATGGTTGTGATGTCAAATCCCAGAATTTCATTGGCATACTCCATCAAGTCTTTGATGTCTTTTCGGGAATCGTATAATTCTTTTCCCATCCCGACAAACTGTGAACCCTGCCCAGGAAATACAAGTGCTTTCATGTATTTAATTAAATATTATAAAATAGTTTCTAATAGATTACTGCTCAAGTCTAATGACTCTGAAGCCTTTGTTGATATAGGCTCCGTTTGCTTTAGCACGCGTAAATTCAAATTTGGTTGCAAGCTGCGTCTGCACTTTATTCATCTGCTTAAAGATTTCACCTTTTTTGTTTTCGCGGGTTAACATATCATTAACCACGTCAAAACCGATTACGGCATATTTTCCGGGCGCTTTACAGTATTTTGCTTTGTAGGCTGCTAAAATTTCATTTTCAAAATTTCCGTCCGGATCGATCTTTCTGTCCATTAAATATACCAGATTTGCCTGTACCAGATCATCAGCTTTCTTTTCAAAACTAGGAACAGAATACATGCTGAATGCCTTCAGACCCTGAACTTCTTTAGAAAGCGCAATTATTTTAGTGGCAAAAGCCTCACCCGCCGCGTCATTGTCGTTTGCCAAAACAGCAATTACCGGTGCAGACTGCCCTGTCATCATATTTTGGTCCAGCTCAATCTCTGAAGCAGAATTTACAATGGTTACATTTGGGCTGTTTAATGCTTTTTCAAAACCAGCCTTGAGATAGTTGGCATTTTCTTTTTTGGCATCAGCAACAACATATATTTTCTGGTTTGAATATACTGCTTTTACTTCCTCCACAATTTTATCAGCGTAAGTATAGTCTGTAGTTTCAAGAATAATCAAATTACTGAACCCATGCAGATCTGCCGAATTTGCAAAAGGCGCCACCACAGGAATTTTCTGATTTTTGGTAAAATCTAAAAGATCAATTACGTTTGATTTGAAGAAAGGCCCAATCACCAGATCCGTATTATTAGGATTAATCTGCGTTAAAGAATTTCTGAATGATGCTTCACTGCCGGAATCTACCACTTTGATATCAAGTTTCTGCCCGTTTCCTGCGTTTCTTTCTATAGCCAGTTTTGCTCCGGTAAGGAAATCCATTGCCATCGCTCTGTACTGAGAATCGTTTGAACTGTACCCGAAAGGCAACATTAATACAACGTTGAGCGCATCGCCGTTTTTCTTTACGTACGCAGGATCCAGTTTTTTAATCCTCAGAACCATGCCCGTTCTAAGACCTTTTGCAAGATCAGGATTAAGGGCGATAAGCTCATCAATGCTGATTCCGTATTTGTTGACGATAGAGAAAACGGTGTCGCCAGATTCTACAGTGTAGGTCACATATTCATCACTCTGAGAAGCAGAAGATGATGCAGCACTTCTGTCGTTTCCTGTATCAATTTTTGTTTTATTGTTTGCCGGAGCTGTTTTTACGGGCTGTTCTGCAACGGCAACCTGCGTGCCTCCGTATTTTTTGATGCTTTCTAAGGGAAGCGTAATCTCATCACCTATTTTGGTATGCGCATCGAGATCGGGATTCAGTTTTCTAAGATCTGTTTCAGAAATTTTATACTGCTTTGTGATCCCGTAAATGGTTTGTTTTGGCTGAAGAACAATTTTTCCCAGCTCTTTTACTTTAGGTGCAGAAGTTTGAACTTTAGGTGCAGCTGCAGAGGAAGATTTCACATTTAAAACCTGCCCAATCGCCAAAGAACCGTCTTTGGTTTTGGGATTTAATTTATAAAATTCATCAACCGTGATGCCGTATTTTTTTGAAATATTGTACGGGTTATCACCTTTCACAACCTTGTGGGTCTTCTGTGCAGAAAGCCCTAAAACTGTTATTAAACCTGATAAAACGAAAAGCTTTTTAATCATTCTGTGATTTTAAATAGTTTACAAAAATACTTCTTTAAAATTAAATGGCAACAATTATTAGTTTTGATTCTTTCACATCCATTTCCTGGTAGCAGGCGGCTACCCAATCTGTGCCGTGATCTGCAAAAAAGACACTGAAATTGTAAACTCTTTCCTGCCAGATTTTTGCGGGGTTTATTTCTGCAAAAAGATTTTCAAGTCTCTCAAGCAATTCACCCTGCTTTATTTTTTCTGCTTTTAACAGTCTTTTTTTCAGTCTGCTGAAAGATTTCATCTGTCTTATCTCTTCACCTTTCACCATATTCCCGAAAGATTTTTCGGTTTTTTCTGCAAGCGCTTTCAGATTTTGAAAATGCTGTTGAATAATGATTTCTTTTTCATCCAGAGATTTTAAAATTTCGTGGTCATCTAAAATCTTAGCATTGGTGACCTGAGTGAAATTTCCGAAAAAATCTTCGATATTAAGTTTTAAAGTTTCAATTTTTTTCAACACTTTTTCCTCAACGAAAACCATCGAATTTCTTGGAATAAGAACGGGAAACGGAATTTTTACAGATTCAAAATAATCTTTCAGCTCCAGCCAGTACATGATTTCGGCATTTCCGCCAATGTAGGCCAGGTTGGGAAGAATTTTCTCCTGATAAACAGGTCTCATCAAAGCATTCGGACTGAATTTTTCCGGAAAACTATTAAGTTCATCAATTATTTCATCTTTAGAAAACGAAATTTCAGTTTCATTAACCTGATATTCATCTTTGAAAATATCAATTCTGTTTCTTGTTTCTGAAAGGTAAAAAAGATTGACATCACGCGGATTCACCTGAACCTTTCCGTATTTTTCAGAAAGAAAATCTACTTTTTGTTCTGACCGGTCACGCAGTGCTGAATTTAAAATTTCATCCTGAAAAATCTCTTTCATTTGAGCTTTTAAAGCTTTTGAATCCCCGTCGATAATCAGCAGACCGTATTCTGAAAAAAGCCTGTTGACTAAAATTCTTATCGCTTCCGTAAGAGTATTTCCCGTCTGATAAGATTCTTTCAGCATCAAAATCAATTCTGTCCCGAAAATATGATCTTTGAATTCTTTTTCAAATTCTGTGATAAAATGAGTATCAGAAATTTCAATTTTACCTACCGCACCACCACTTTTTCCGCTGATTTCGTGATAACCGTTGTGGGTTTTAAAATGATTGATTTCCAGAAAATCGTGGTCTTCTGAAGCCATCCAGTAGATGGGTACAAAATTCTGATCCGGAAACTGATCTTTCAGATAAACACAGGTTTTTACCGTCTGTAAAATTTTATAAATAAAAAATGCGGGCCCTGTAAAAAGATTGAGCTGATGCCCTGTGGTAATTGTGAATGTTTCAGAATTTTTAAGTTTTTCTAAATTTTCCTTCTGAAGTTCCGAAAGCTTTAATCCCGAAAGCTGAGCGCCCAGTTCATTTGACAAAATATGCCTATGAGTATCTGCAAAACTCTGTCTTTTCTTCTCAATCTGTTTTTCAAAATTGGTTTTTGAAAAAGTATGTTCTTCAAAACCTTCAATCTGACCGCTGATAAAATCTTTGATCAGCTGCGGAATACTTTGTATATTTTTGAAATCTAACGTTTTTAAAGTTCTCAACTTTTTATTTTTTAGTTGAACAAATACCAGACGATTCCCAGATTTAATCTGAAATCATACACCGGATAATGTGGAAAAGCATAAGCTGTATTCGGCGTCACCAGATTGCCGATTTGCTGGCCTTCAATAAAGAAGAACATTTTTTTAACTTTTAAATTAAAATAAACATCCGCAATTGGTTTTCCTCCGATAGAAAATGAGTCGCTGCCCGGAAGAATATATTCGTTTAAAATGGGAAAATATTCTCTTGAGGCAAATTTAGTGAAATAATAAACCTTCAGCCCAGCCTGAATTTCTGCTGCGTTTTTAAATGCTTTCGACTGGAAAAAAAGATTACCGCGACCTATAAAATTGGGCAAAGGCAAAAGATTTCCGTTGGACAAAACATCCTGAAACTGGACTCTTGTATTGAAATGAAACTTGCCGTAGCTGAACGTTGCATCACCGCCAATTTGCGTAATATTTACTGAAGCATCGCTCTGCAAAGACTTCCCATCAGAATTGAAATAAGCATAGTTATCGATTCTGTAGTAATTGGCAAAAAGCTGGGTTTTGAACCATTTTAAATTTACGCTTCCTCCCACATCCATCACTGCCTGATTTCTGGCATCCTGAAGGTAATAATTATACTTTCTGTAAACGGATGTGTTGGCAAGGTAATTAAATGAAGGCGTAGAAGTTTGAAAATTAACATGAGCATCCACAAAATAGTCTTTGATGGGTTCAAATTTCAGTGAATTGGCTGTTCTTAAATAACTTCCGAACTGGCTTCCGTTTGAGAATTCTAAAAATGATTTTAAGGCAATTTTATCGAAAAGATTTACCTGCAGATTTCCTACGGCTCCAATTCTGCTTTCTTTCATTTCGGCAGGAACGGAAAGACTGGAAAGAACGACCTCATTCAGACCATATTTTAACATTTGATATCTTACACCGGCATCCAGTTTAAATTTGGCATTATCAAAAACCAGGCTTACGGTATTGCTGAAATTATCAGAATATTTTTTTGTGGAGGGTGAAAAAGCGTTAACCAATTCCGCAGGAAGATTATACCAGTAAGGATCTGCCGAACTTTGGTTATAATAATATTTATTTCCCTGATGAGAAATTGTATGTCTTATTCTGAACGGGAATTTCTCTGAGTTGAAAGGTGAAAACTGATGACTGAGATAATATCTTCTGTATGAAAACTGCGAACTTGAATTTTCAAGATTAACCTGTGCACTCCATTTGTTACGATAGGCCGAATCACCGGCCTGAAAAAGATTATCTTCTACAATCCCTCCGTTTTCCTGATTGTTGACATTCTGATGAAGATAGTGGGCAAACACTTCATAATTACCGCTTTTGGAAACATAGTGGCCTGAGAAAATGGTGTTGTTGTTTGAAGCCAAATAGTTTCTGTAAATCCCCTGAGATCGCAGACCAGAATATTCTACTGCAAAATTGAATCTTTTCCCGATATTCTGTGTGTAAGTGGAACGCAGAGCGGCACCGTTTCGCATAGCATTGTGATAGATAAAAGATGCTGTGGGGGTTTTTACGTCGTAATACAGAACATCATCGGCTCCCAGAATACTGTAGCTTTTGTTGGTGGGAAGAATGGAAAGATTCTGCTCCGGATTAAACTCATAAGAAAGCGGATTGAATCCTGCTCCGATGTTTGAAAACTGCACTCTTCCAAAATTGTCTCTGTTGTTGTACTGGGAAAAGATATAGGTTTTATCCATCGTCATTACGGTATCGAAGATTTTTTTCTCCGCATACTGTTTTTGGATAAGGTAATCATTGATGGTAGGTTTAAAGATCTGTAAAGAATCTTTCTTGCCGGAATCTACGATGATGGTATCTGAATCTGACCTGCCTGCCAGTGTGTCAGTTACAATTTGGGCACGGAGATTTGTGCAAAATAATATAATAAGGAGAAATATGTATTTCATTGAATTAAAAATCAAATCTTTTCTGATAAGATTGACGAGGCAAAAATAAGAAATAAAGAGCAATAAAAAGCCCTGCAAAAAATTTGCAGGGCGGTATAAAAAATAATTCAAAAATATGATTCTTTTAGTAACCAGGGTTTTGCTGGATTGGATTAGCGTTGATTTCATCAGACGGAATTGGTAAAGTAAATCTATTATCACTAATATCGATTTCTTTTATGGAATATCCTTCAACATCTTTAGGATGTCTTTGCGTTTTGGTAACACCTGCTAAGGCTCCAATTCTTTTAAGATCTAAATATCTGTGACCTTCTAATACTAATTCAACTCTTCTTTCTTTAAGTACATCAGCCCATGCTTGAGATGCAGTTGCGTACACAGGTAAGGCTACAGGACCTAAAAAGTTTCTGGCGTCTCTAACTGCTTTAATTCTTTGAGCAGCACCTGCCAGATCATTTGCATTGATTCTACATTCGGCTTTGATGAAATACATTTCAGAAAGTCTGAAAAGTTTCAAATCACTAAGCAACTCAACTTGATTTCCTGTTCCAGCCTTTCCAGAATACTTATCTATACATAAGACATCGTTAAGTAAATACTGGCTAAATGGTAGTGACTGATAATTAGGATCAATTTTGGAAGTTGGATCAAGTAGTGCATGTTTTCTAACATCACCTGGCACATCAACAAGATTATAAACAGCTCTTCCTAAATCCATGTAAGGCCCACCTGTAAGATTAGTTCTGTTGAAGTAAAATTGAGCAGCAATTCCCACTTTTCCAATTGGACGATCCAAAGCCATAATCACTTCACCTCTTGTAAAATCTTGCAACATGCTCTTATATGGACTAGTGGATGCTACAGTATAACTTCCATAAAACGCCGCGTTGGCAAGACCTGTTGTCGGATTCAATACAACAGTTCCTGTAGGAGTAAGGCTCAATCCGGAGGTATTTATTACAGCATCTGCGTATTGCTCAGCTAAAGCATAATTCCCTCTATACAGATACATTCTAGCTCTTAAAGCATCGATAAACGTTTTAGAAACAAATTTATAGGCAGCAGATGAAGTGGACGGTAATTTCACAGGATCTATATTAGCGTATGCATAGTTTAGATCACTTTCTATAAGCGCAAAAACTTCACCAACAGTGCTTCTTGGAAGTTTTTCATTGGCACCAGGTACCCTATCTAATAAGATTACTCCTAATGAATTGTTATCTTTAATATTTGGAGCAAAATAGCTTAAAAGCTGAAAATGTGAAAAAGCTCTCAAAGCACGAGCCTGTGCTAAAATGGAATTATACGCTGCCTGATCAGCTGAACTAGGAGTGATTAGTTTTGAGCCTTCTATCAATCTGTTTGCAGAGTTAATTGTGCGATAATGCGACAACCACATACCGCTAGCAAAACCATTATTTGAATTTAGAATAAAATTATACAATCCTATATTTTGTCCTCCATTTTGGCTGCCAATTCCTAATTCATCGGTAAAAATAGATGTAAATGTGATTTCATTAGAAACATCCATTCTATCATACGTATTATTAACAAATTTTTGCATGTCATTCACAGACTGGAAAGTTGCTTCTTCGCTAAATTCTCCGTCCTGAATAATTTCATAAGCATCTTTACACGAATTTACTGAACAAAGAGCTGTAAAAAGAATAACTGATAATATTATTTTTTTCATTTTTTTAAACTTTAAAATTAAAACTGAACATCCACACCTACTGTTGCCACCCTCGGTGTCGGGAAACCTCCTTGGTTTGACGCATTTCCACCTTCTACATCAAATCCTCTGTATTTTGTGAAAGTAAAGAAATTTTCTAACTGAGCATAGATTCTAAACTGGGAGATAGGAGTATTACCTAGCAACTCCTTTCCAAAATTGTATCCAACAGTAACATTTCTTAATCTTACAAAAGATGCATCTTTTAGAAACCTATCAGAAAAAGTTGATGAATTGTTATAACCAGTTATATCAGTTATAATTGGAACATCTGTATTTGTATTCGTTGGAGTCCACGCATTAAGTAAATCTCTAGTAATTGGAAATACTCCAACGTTTGAAGGACTGCTTAAGCTTGACAAATCAAAATCTGCTCTCCATACTTTTGCAGCATATGTAAATAAAACATCCGTAAAGAATCCTTTGTAGCTAGCATTCAAACCAAATCCACCTTGATATACAGGAAGGAAAGATTTACCAGTCCATCTTCTGTCATCATTAGTTGGTGTAGTTGTCACATTACCATTTCTATCTTGAAATTGTGCCAAACCAGTCGTAGGATTTACTCCGAGATACGGTACCATGAAATACTCTCCAAGCATATGACCTTCTGAAGTTGTACCGTATAACGTTGAAGTACTATTTTCTGTTAAAAACGGGTTATTAGGATAAATTTTTCCGGGAGCTAACTTTGTAACTCTGTTTTTATTGTACGCGCCGTTTGCAAAAATACTCAATTTCAAATCACTTCTGTTAAAAATATTTGATCTCAAAGAGAGTTCAACACCCCTATTATACATATCACCAATATTTCCATTTATTGTATATTGGCCGGTAGTTGCAGATAGTGGCATTATACTGTACAGTTTTTCTGTTTCTTTGTTATAGACATCTACAGATCCAGAAAGTATCCCATTTTTAATATCAAAATCAACACCGACGTTAGCTTGGTTTAGAACCTCCCACTGCAATTCTTCATTAGCTATTGAAGTACTTAACTGAGGATTGTTACCATATCCGCTTCCTGCTGTAGAGGTTAGATTTCTAACTGCTGATGGTAGCAAATAGATTGCACTAAATCCTGGAGCTGCTGCAGCAATATTTTGATTACCCTGGACACCATAGGAAGCTCTTAATTTTAAAAGATTAAAAATGCTTGACTTCAAAAATTCTTCCTGTTCGATATTCCATCTAGCACCAACAGACCAGAATGTACCCCATTTATTTTCGCTTGCAAATCTGTAAGCCGCATCTCTTCTTATACTTCCCGAGATACCATACTTCTTATTATAATCATAACTTGCTGTAGCAAAATATGCAAATAATCCTGCATCATTTTTAGTTGCAGCAATTGTTGGTCTGTAAAGTCCAGGTGATGGAGTTGGAATAAATTGCGGCCAGCCCGTTCCTGCACCAAAAACCCACGTTTTTGGGTCTAATCCATTTTGAGTAAAAGAATCTGTAACTCTATGGTACTTTAAATATTCAGTATAAGCACTAATTTCAACATCATGCTTGTCAGCAAATGTTTTTTCATAGGTTAACTTTACCACATTATTAAATGCAAAATCTTTTGTGTTTGCTCGTTGCTCAATTCCTCCGAATTCAACATTTGCAGGTTTACTTGATACCGCCAAATATGAAAATGGAGATCTAGCAAACATTCTCGTTTCCTGAGAATAATCTACACCTGTGGTTATCTGCGCACTTAAATTATCTGTGAATTTATACTTACCAACCGTATTAGCTAATAATCTTAATTCATCGAATCTACTTGGAATATTTCCCGGATTCAAATAGTCCATTAGCATGTATGGGATAATCTGGAAACTTGGAGCTCCAAAATCATTGAAAAGCTGCTGCCCACTTACATATACATTTGGGTCTACATACGGTAAAGATGTCAACAATCCTTGTAATGGATTTTGCAAAACATTCGCATTAATATCGGTTCTTGTCTCTTGTTCTAACTGATTTCTTCTAGAATATGTAAGTGCGATATTACTGGAGAAATTAAATTTATTATTATTTGATCTACCTTGGAAGTTTGTTCTAACAGACATTCTTTTAAAATCAGTATTTGTTACAATACCCTCCTGATCTAAATAATTAAATGAGGTGTAATTAGAAATATTACTACCACCAGATTGTAATGTAAGAGAATGGTTTTGTGTAAATCCTGTTCTAAAAAAGATCTTCTCCCAATCGGTAGTTGGATAATTAGCAATTTCACTATCAGATAATGTAGATCCTAAACCTGCGTTATTCTGCTTTTCGAACATTAAAGTCTCTGGAGAGTTTGCTATATTGTATCTATGTTTTTGCAACATAGTTACACCAACGTTTGAAGAATAACCCACTTTTAGAGCAGAATTATATTTCCCGTTTTTTGTAGTTATAATGATTACTCCGTTAGCACCTCTATTACCAAATACCGCAGAAGCTTCAGCATCTTTTAATACAGAACTACTAGCTACATCATCAGGATTTATACTTCTAAAAAAAGTTTCAGACACGGGAATACCATCAACAACATATAACGGTGTCGCAGAGCCACTAATTGATCCTACCCCACGGATAATGGCTGTAATCTTGTTACTACCAGGCGAGCCTGAATTGAAAGAAATCTGCAAACCCGCCGCCTGACCTTGAATTGAGGATAGAGCGTTGATATTTGGTCTATTTTCAATTAGTTCGGGAGTGATCGTTGTAACCGCAGAGTTATTATTTTTAACTAATCGTTTGTTACTATACCCTAGTATCACAACTTCATCAATACTTTTTTCAGTAATTGTGTCCCTTTGACTTTTCTGAGCAAGCAGTGTCCCTCCTAAAAAGAAGAAAGACCCAACCGTTAACACTTTTAATTTCACATTCATATTAACAAATTTTAATATTTAACTCTGCAAATATGTTAAAAATTATTAACACAAAAAATTCAATAATAAGTGATAATTAAATAAATTCGATAATCTAAACAAGCATTTAATTAAATTATTAAGAATTATTTAATAATAAACCAATTTTATTGCATAATTTTTAGCATCAAACAATTGTTAAAAAACATTAACAGTTTTCAACTAATAAGTTTTATTTTATTTAGAATTATTATAAATTAAATTTCGTCAAAAAAAAGACCGCAGTCATGAGATTGCGGTCTTTCATTTATTTATGCGATAAATAGCTTATTTCAGCTTTTTCTTCACTGATACTTCTTCGTAAACTTCAAGAATATCATTTTGCTCGATGTCGTTATAACCTTTAAGGTTTAATCCGCATTCGTAGCCTTTTGTAACTTCTTTTACGTCGTCTTTGAAACGTTTTAAACTTTCAAGTTCACCATCGAATTTCACTATACCGTCTCTCAGTAATCTTACTTTAGACTGTCTCGTTACTTTTCCGGTAAGAACCATACAACCTGCAATAGTTCCTACTTTAGAAATTTTGAATACTTCTCTGATTTCTACGTTACCGATTACCTGCTCCTGAATTTCCGGAGAAAGCATTCCCTCCATCGCTTCTTTCACTTCGTCTATCGCTTTGTAGATAATAGAATATGTTCTGATTTCGATTTCTTCACGGTCTGCCAATTCTTTTGCATTAGCACCAGCTCTTACGTTGAATCCGATGATAATTGCATCAGACGCTGCCGCTAAGTTAATATCAGATTCAGTGATCTGTCCAACACCTGAGTGAAGGATTTTCACGCTGATTTCTTCTGTAGATAATCTCTGTAACTGATCAGAAAGTGCTTCTACTGAACCATCCACGTCACCTTTAAGGATAATATTCAATTCTTTGAACTCTCCTAAAGCAATACGTCTACCCAATTCTTCAAGTGTCGTATGTTTTTTGGTTCTGATAGAAAGTTCTCTTTGAAGTTGTTCTCTTTTATTTGCGATAGCTTTACCTTCACTTTCGTCTGCATAAACACGGAATTTATCACCTGCTGTAGGCGCTCCGTCAAGACCTAAGATTGTTGCTGGGATAGATGGACCTGCCTCTTCAAGGTTTTTACCTCTCTCATCAAGCAAAGCTTTAACCTTACCGTGGTTTTTACCTGCTACTACATAATCTCCAACTTTTAAAGTTCCGGTCTGTACCAACATCGTTGCTACGTAACCTCTACCTTTATCTAAAGATGCTTCAATTACAACTCCGTTTGCTGTACGGTCAGGATTGGCTTTCAGTTCAAGCATTTCTGCCTGTAACAATACTTTCTCCAAAAGAAGATCCATATTATTACCCATTTTAGCTGAAATTTCCTGTGCCTGAACGTTTCCACCCCATTCTTCCACCAAAATATTCATTCCAGAAAGTTGCTGACGGATGTTGTCAGGGTTGGCATTCGGCTTATCTACCTTGTTGATTGCAATAATCATCGGTACACCTGCAGCCTGCGCGTGGGAAATTGCTTCTTTAGTTTGCGGCATTACGTCATCGTCGGCAGCGATTACGATAATTGCTATATCGGTAACCTGTGCACCTCTCGCTCTCATCGCGGTAAACGCTTCGTGACCCGGTGTATCTAAGAATGTTATTCTCTGACCGTTTTCCAGTTTCACGTTGTAAGCTCCGATATGCTGGGTAATTCCTCCGGATTCACCAGCGATAACGTTGGTCTTTCTTACGTAATCCAGCAATGAAGTTTTACCGTGGTCAACGTGACCCATTACAGTAACGATAGGTGCTCTTGAAACAAGGCTTTCTTCTGTATCTACTTCGTCTTCAGCGTCAGTATCTTCAAGATCAGCATCAGAGAATTCGATTTTATAACCAAATTCGTCGGCTACCAATAATAAGGTATCAGCTTCTAATCTCTGGTTCATGGTCACCATGACACCAAGAGAGAAACAAGCAGAAATTACTTCAGTTGCACTTACGTCCATCAAACTTGCCAGTTCCCCGACAGTGATAAATTCTGTAACTTTTAATGACGTATCTCTTGCATCAGCTTCCTGCTGAAGATTATCCTGTTCTCTACGGTAAGATCTTTTATCTTTTCTGTGTTTAGCAGATTTAGATTTACCTCCTTTATTTGTTAATTTTTCAAGGGTTTCCTTGATTTGGTTTTTAACCTGTTCGTCTGTCAATTCAACCGGCATGGTTCTTTGACCCGGTCTGTTATTGTTTCCGAAACGGTTTCCGCCACCTTGGCCTGGACCGCCTGGACGGTTTTGACCTCCTTGTCCTGGAGGACGGTTACCTTGTGGGCCACCAGGACGGTTTTGACCACCCTGACCCGGACCGCCTGGACGGTTACCCTGATAGCCACCCTGACCTGGCGGACGGTTTCCTCCAGGACCATTTTGACCCTGAGGACGGTTTTGTCCACCCTGATTATTTCCACCTTGCTGGTTATTTCCTGTATTTTGATTAGGACCGCCTGGTTTCTCTATTCTCTTACGTTTTTTCTTGGCTCCCGGACCTGTTTTTGGCGCAAACTGAGTTAAGTCTATTTTTTCACCTACAATTTTCGGTCCGTCAAGTTTTTGGTAAACGGTTTCTATTTTCTGAGATTCCGGTTCAGCCGAAGCTTCAGTTTTTGTTTCAGCAGGCATCACTTCTGTTGCCTTAGTTTCTGCCTGTTTTGGCTCCACTGTTTTTGTTTCTTCTTTAGCGACCGCAGGTTTCGGAGTTTCCTTTACAGGTTCAGCAGGTTTTTCGGCTGCTTTCTTTTCTTCCTGTTTAGGCTGGTCTTTTTTAGAAGGTCTGTTTCTAGACTCAATCTGTGAAAGGTCAATTTTATCCAAAACTTTAAATTCCTGTTTTTCCGGAACCGCTTTCGGCTCAGGAGTTTCTTTTTGCTGTACAGGTTCTTCAACCTTTTCTTCCACTTTTTGTGGTTCCGGAGTAACAGCTTCCGGCTCTGGCTTTTTACCTTCCAGATCTATTTTACCTAAAATTTTAGTTTCAGGTCTGTTTGATTTAGCTCTTATTACTTCAGGGGTTTTCTTTTCCTCGATTTCCAGTTTTTCTTCCGGAACTTTGGTGATCACCACCTCATGGGATGCTTTTCTCTGCTCGCCGTCTTTGGCAAACTCAGCTTCCAATGCAGAATATGCCGCTTCTTCTAATTGAGCGTTAGGATTGGCTTCAACCTCAATACCCTTCGACTGTAAGAATTCTACTAATCTGGATGTTGAAATATTGAATTCCTTTACCGCTTTATTTAATCTAATTTTTGGCATCTAATATTTTTACTGTTTTCTAATTTTTAAAATTAAAGTACTTTCTACTTTTTATCAGGATATCAACTCGTTATCATTCCTCAAATTCTTCTTTCAGAATTCTCTTCACATCTTCAATTGTCTCCTCTTCAAGATCTACCATGTTCAGTAAAGTCGATGTATCTTTATCCAATACAGATTTTGCTGTGGTAAGACCCACTTTTCTGAATTCTTCCAATACCCATGCTTCGATATCGTCATCAAATTCTTTCAATTCTACGTCATCATCTTCACTGGCTTCTCTGTACACATCAATTTCGAAGCCACTCAGCCAAGAAGCTAATCTGATGTTTTGTCCCTGTTTACCAATCACCTTTGAAATTTCTTCCACCGGTGTATAAACCAATGCATAATTGGTCTCTTCGTTGATGTCAATTTTATTGATAATCACATTCCCAAGCGCTCTTTTTACCAAAAGCTCGGGGTTTTTTGCCCATTGGATAACGTCGATGTTTTCGTTTCTCAATTCTCTTACAACTCCGTGAATTCTTGAACCTTTCACACCAACACACGCTCCTACCGGATCTATTCTGTCGTCGTAGGCATCTACGGCGATTTTTGCTTTTTCACCAGGAATTCTTACTACTTTTTTCAGTATAATCGTTCCATCCTGGATTTCTGGAATTTCAAGCTCCAATAATTTCTCTAAGAATTTTGGTGCTGTTCTTGAAATAATAATTTGAGGTTTAGAACCTTTAAAATCAACACTTTCAACAATAGCTCTGATGCTTTCTCCTTTTTTGAAGAAATCTGAAGGAATCTGATTTTCTTTCGGAAGGATAAATTCATTTTCTTCATCATCCAAAAGAATAACGTGTTTGTGACGGATATGGTGAATTTCACCAATCACAATCTCCCCGATACGGTCTCTGAACTGCTCATACAACATTGCGTTGTTGTGCTCCTGCAGTTTTGTTGCCAAAATCTGCTTCAAAGTTAAAATATTTCTTCTTCCAAGCTGAGCTACAGGAATTTCCATTGTAAAATCTTCACCAACTTCGAAAGTAGGGTCAATTTTCTTCGCTTCAGAAATTTCAATTTCAAGATCATCGTCTTCAGACATTTCGTCTTCTACGATTGTTTTATTTAAGAAAATCTGAAAATCTCCTTTATCAGGATTTACAATTACATCAAAATGATCATCAGAATCAAATCTTTTTCTCAAAAGAGTCTTCAGAGCATCCTCAATAATTGCCATAAGATCAATCTTACTGATCCCTTTTTCGTCTTTAAAATCACCAAAGGATTCAATCAACGCTATATTATCCATATCTATTATATAATTGATAAATGATGAATGATAAATGATTTTCAGCAAATCAAAAACCGTTCACCTTTTTAGTTAAAATTTAATTACTACCAGTGCTTTTTTGATCTCGGTGTACAAAATTTCTTTTTCTTCTACCGCATCCACTTTACCTTTTCCTACCTCTTTCGGCTTTCTGTAACGAAGAATTAATGTGATTTTTTCTTCATCCACTTTTGCCAGTTCACCTTCAGTTTTTTCAGAATTTTCAAACATCACTTCAATTTCTCTTCCGATGTTTTTCTGAAACTGTCTCGGCGTCACCAAGGGCTCGCTCAATCCCGCAGACATTACCTGAAGGCTGAAATCATGCTCTTCACGATCCATATTAAACTCAATAGCGCGGCTTGCATCCAGGCAGTCCTGCACAGAAACTCCGTTGTCTCCATCAAGGATTACCGTGATATCGTCTCCTGTCGAGATTTTTAAATCTATTAAAAAAAGATCTTCTCTTTCTGCGAGAAATTCATTTAATAAGTCTTCAATTTTTTTTCTAAACTCCATACGTTATACTACTGGTTTACAGTACGAAAAAAGGCTTTCTTTTCGAAGCCTTTCCATTTTTTCCCGTAAATCTTCTGCAAATATAAGATTTTTTTTAAGAAAATACAAATAAGTCTAATTATCAGAATGATATAAGTACAGATACATCAGCCTGGTTATCAGATTTAATTTAAAATTCACAATTAAAAGCCTTATTCACAGAAATCGGGGTTTTAATTAAATATCATTTAACAGACTGGTAATAGTATCGTAATCTCGAGAAGTTAGTTTTGGCCAATCAAAATTTATCCCTAATTCCACCATTATGAAACATTATTTACTCCTGCTCTGTTGTTTTGTCACGAGCTTATGTTTTGGGCAGACCATCGTACCGTATTTGCAGAACCCTACTCCAAATTCAATGATAGTAAACTGGAAAACGGCTTCCAATAACGAAACAACCGTTTTTTACGGAACTTCGCCTACCAACCTCAACGTTACCGTTACCGGAACAACCAACATCTTCACAGATACCGGATACAGCAACAATTATTTTTATCACACCGCAAAAATCACCAATCTACAACCCAACACAAAGTATTACTACAAAACCAAAACAGGAACCACCGAATCATCAGTTTATAATTTCCGTACACTTCCTTTGCCGGGACAGCCCGTAACTGCCAACGGAAAAATCAGGTTTCTGATTATGGGAGATAATCAGTTGAAAAATGAGCCGAGATATGATTCATTGAATCTTCATGCTTATAAAAAAATCAAAGAAAGATTTGGAATAAACAATGATCCTTCAGACAACATTGCTCTGACTTTTATGGTAGGAGACCAAGTTGATGTAGGAACACTTGACCATTATGAAAACGTTCACTTTAAGAAAAACCAAAAACTATCGCCATATCTTCCTATTCAAACGACAGTAGGAAACCACGAAACTTACGGAACTCTAGGAATGAGTTCTTACTATGCTCACTTTTTTATTGACGAATTAAGCTACAAAAACATCAGCTCAGGAAACGAAAACTACTATGCTCAGCAGGCAGGAAACGTTTTGTTTGTAAGTTTAAGCTCAGAACACACCGGATCTGCACAACAAATATGGTTACAGCAAATTCTTGCTGCCGCAGCCACCGACAGCACAGTTCAGTGGATTATCTCTTTAAGCCACAGACCTTATCAGGCAGAGCAATACGTGGGCGACATTTCTACATGGGTAAGAAACACTGCCGTACCGATGTTGACCGCGTCAGACAAATACGTTATGCACATCGGAGCTCACCACCATTTGTATCACAGAGGTCAACTTAAAAATTCGCCAAATTACCAAATCATTTCCGGTGGAACGGCTTGGGATCAGTATTGGGGAATGTCTAATGAGCAGGATTTTGACGATGTACAAAAAACATTAACAGACTGGACGTATCAGATTATTGAAGTTGACGTAAATACCGGTAAAATGGATATCGAAAGCTACTCTATCGGAAGTATTTACAATCAGAAAAACAGTGTGACTGTAGACAGTTTCCACCGGTATAAAAATTCAGCAAAACCCACAAAACCATCTCTAACGAATGTATTTACAGCCCCCGTTACGCTACCTTTAACTTTAGATGGAAGCACATTTGCCACAACCACCACAGAATTACTAAACACGACACAGTTTCTAATCAGTAAAACTGCAGATTTCTCTGTTATTGATAAAGAATTTTACCGTGACTACGAAAACTGGTTCGGGAAAGACGGAACAGGAAATCCTGATGTAACGAAAAACATCAATGCAGGAGTAGATATTACAAAAGCAACCATCGCTGCCAACTCAATTACCAACGGTGTTTATTATGTAAAATTAAGATACAGAGACAGAAATCTTGAATGGAGCGACTGGAGTGATGTAAAATCCTTTCAGGTAACCGGAAGTGTGGTTTCAAACCCTCAACTGGTTTTAAATAAAACAGAATACTTACAAAACGAAGCGATTCTGGCAACCTATACAGACGGTCCCGGAAATCAGCAGGACTGGGTAGGAATTTACAAAAAAGGACAAAACCCATCCACTGTAACGTCTCAACAATACAAATACGTTAATGGACAGACTTCTGGTACAGCTAATTTCAATACCGGACTGGCTACAAAAGGACAATACTTTGCAGGTTTCTTTGCCAACAATGGTTACACTGAAATCACAGGAAGAAAAAGTTTCTATGTAGGTCCTAAAGTACTTCTTCAAACCACTGCAGATTCTTATCCTGTAGGCGGAACAGTAGTCGTAAATTACTCCAACGGTCCTAACCTGACCAACGACTGGATCGGAATCTACAAAATGGGACAGGTACCGGGATCAGCCAACCCATCTGCAACATGGAGCTATGTAACAACCGCTGCAGGAACCAAAAACTTCACAGGATTACCAAAAGGATATTATTACGCAACCTATCTTCTGGAGGACGGCTACACGCAAATCGGAGAGAAAGTATTCTTTAAAGTTGGAGACATTGTTACCGATCTTTGGATCAACAAACCGGTTTATACTTTAGGCGAAAATATTACCGCTTCATGGACAGATTCACCGGGAATCATCAAAGACTGGCTTGGAATTTATCCTCAATCTGTGCAGACTCCGAATGACCAGTTTACGTCTTACACGTACTTCGACGGCATCACACAAGGCACCAAAACCATTACCGGAAATGTAAACGGTGTACCGACAACGACCGGAAATTATTACATGGTAATGTTTACCAACGATTCATATACAGAAGTTTCCAACAGAGTTTCTTTTGAAGTCGTGGGCGCTACTTTGGGAACTAATGAAACCAACAGCAAGACTGAGAAAAATGTGATTCTTTACCCAAATCCTGCAAAACCGGGACAGCCAACCTTCATTAAGAGTGACTATCCTATTGAGAAAATTCAGCTTTTATCAGCATCAGGACAACTTTTATATGAAACTAAAAATGTGAATGATCAGAAATTCTCTCTAGTGAATGAAAACTTACCGAAAGGCGTTTACTTCGTGAAAGTTCACACCAGAAAATTATTTACTCTAAAACTGATTGTGGAGTAATTTCAGTTTTAAAAATTACAAATACACTTCGACGATCTTCTTTTTAATACAGGAAATCAAAATTAAATATCAATCCACTTTGCATGAAATTTTTGCAGGGTGGATTTTTTTTAATGAAACAATAAAATTTTAAACACCTTCAAAAACAAAACATTACCTGCCATACTTAAAAAAAACTATTGTCAAATCTCTGAATTATTATTAATTTTAATCAAACTAAAACTATTACCATGGCACTCAATGCATATTTACACCTAAAAGGTCAAAAACAAGGAGAAATCAAAGGATCTGTAATACAGAAAGGCAGAGAAAACAAAATTCAGGTGATTGCCGTGAGCCACGACCTCAGCTCGCCAAAGGATGCCGTCACGGGTCTTGCGACCGGTAAGAGGATACACAAACCATTCGTTATAATAAAGGAACTCGACAAGTCAAGCCCTTTGCTGTACATTGCATTGTGCAATAACGAGCTTATCACTGAATTTGAACTGCAGTTCTGGATGCCACAGAAAGGCGCAACCGTGGGAGTTGGATCCGAGAAACAACATTACACGATAAGACTTACAAATGCCAGCATTTTGGATATTAAATTCAGAATGCCCAATAATAAAAATCCTGAACTTGCAAACCTGGCAGAATACGAAGAGGTATCATTTACCTATCAGAAAATTGAGTGGACATGGAAAGATGGCAGCATTACAGCTGAGGACGAATGGTTGAAATCAAACATCTAAAAACAGTCTTTCCAAAGTAATACTAAACTCGAAAATTTCACTATTTCTGAAAAATTTAAAATATTATTGCCAGATTCTGCTGAATCCAGAACAAGTTATCAGTAATTTAAAAGACCGTTCTACAATTTTTAGTATTTTTGTCGGAAATTTATTAAAAACATAGAATTTTGAATATTACGATAGTAGGAACGGGGTACGTAGGTTTGGTTACCGGAACCACACTTGCAGAACTTGGAAACTCGGTGTACTGTGTAGATATCGATGAAAAAAAAGTAGAAGGCATGAAGCAGGGTAAAGTCCCTATTTATGAGCCGAATCTTGAAGAAATGTTCCTCAGAAACATACAGTCAGAAAGATTGTTTTTTACCACCAACTTAAAGGAAGCTTTGGATAAAAGTGAGGTCATTTACCTCGCATTGCCTACTCCACCGGGTGAAGACGGATCTGCCGACCTTTCCTACGTTCAGAAAGTTGCCAATGATATTGGTGAAATGATGACAGAATATAAAGTAATCGTTAATAAAAGTACCGTTCCCGTGGGTACTGCAGATAAAGTAAGAGAAACCATTGCTGCTAAAACCAATATCAACTTTGATGTAGTATCCAACCCTGAATTTTTGCGTGAAGGTTTTGCTGTGGAAGACTCCATGAACCCTGCAAGAGTGGTTGTAGGTTCAAGTTCTGACAAGGCAAAAGATATTATGGCTCAGATCTATCAGCCATTTACCAATACCGGAATTCCTATTATTTTCATGGATGAGAAGTCATCCGAACTCACAAAATACGCCTCCAACTCATTTTTAGCGGTAAAAATTACTTTTATGAATGAAATCGCCAACTACTGCGAAAAAGTAGGAGCCGATGTTGATAAAGTAAGACTTGGAATGGGAAGCGACGACAGAATTGGTCACCGTTTCCTCTTCCCGGGAATAGGATATGGCGGAAGCTGTTTCCCTAAAGACGTGAAAGCTTTGATAAAATCAGGGAAAGACGATGGTTTTAATTTTCAGATTTTAGAGGCTACCGAGAATGTCAATACGTCGCAGAAAGTGATTTTGGTATCTGAGATTGAAAAATATTTCGGAGGCAACCTTGAAGGAAAGAAAATTGCGATGTGGGGACTGGCTTTTAAAGCCAACACAGACGACATCAGAGAAGCGTCTTCTTTAGACAATATAAAACTTCTTCTGGAAAAAGGTGCTGAAATTGTGGCTTACGATCTCATTGCGGAAGAAAATGTAAGAAAGCATTTAGGCGACAAAATATCTTACGCCAACACCATGTATGATGCACTGGAAGGCGCCGACGCACTATTCATCGCAACAGAATGGCCTGAATTTAAAAATCCCAATTTTGAAATTATGGCAAGAAAAATGAATGGGAAAGCGATTTTTGACGGCAGAAACATGTTTCCGCTGGAAATTCCTCAGCAGAATGGGTTCTTTTATAAATCGATAGGGCGGAAAACTGTTTCGCAAGAGACAATGTAAAAGTAAAAAGAGCCAACGGGAATGCAGAAGGTGGAGAGAGATAGATCTTTTTGGTGGAACCATTGAGCAGTTTGACTCTTCAGCTGTTGAAAATTGCATAAATAATCAGAACCCGGCAGGGTTCAATATCAGTAGCCATAGGTGAAACCTATGGGATTAAAAAAAAACAAAAATAATTCAGAACCCGGCAGGGTTTAACAGATCATCCACAGGCAAACATGTGGAATAAACAGAGAAAGGCATATAAATATGAAAAACATTATCATCACCGGAGGTGCCGGTTTCATTGGATCACACGTAGTTCGTGAATTTGTAAAAAATAATCCCGAATCTACAATCATCAATCTTGATGCATTGACGTATGCCGGAAATTTAGAAAACTTAAAAGACATCGAAAACGAACCCAATTATGTTTTCGAGAAAGCAGACATCACAAAACCTGAAGAGTTAAGAAAGGTTTTTGAAAAATACAATCCTGATGCAGTAGTGCATTTGGCTGCTGAGTCTCACGTAGACCGCAGTATCACAGACCCAAACGCATTCATCAATACCAACGTAAACGGAACTGCCAATCTTTTGAATCTGTGCATCGAATTCTGGACATTAAACCCGGATCATACCCACGGAAGATTTCCAAACGAGCCCAGAAAAAATCTTTTCTACCACGTTTCAACTGATGAGGTTTACGGAAGTTTAGGTGAAACAGGATTCTTTTTGGAAACCACTCCTTACGATCCGCAATCTCCGTATTCAGCATCAAAAGCTGCTTCAGACCATTTGGTAAGAGCTTACGGAAATACTTATGGAATGCCGTTTATCCTTTCCAACTGTTCAAATAATTACGGTCCCAATCATTTTCCGGAAAAATTGATTCCGCTTTGTATTTCAAATATTATCAATGAAAAACCTTTACCGATCTACGGTGACGGAAAATATACAAGAGACTGGTTATTCGTAATCGACCATGCCAAAGCTATCCACCAGATTTTCAATGAATCTAAAACCGGAGAAACGTACAACATCGGAGGTTTCAACGAGTGGCAGAATATTGATTTGGTAAAAGAATTAATCAAACAAATGGATGAAAAGCTTGGAAACCCTGCAGGACATTCAGAAAAACTAATCACTTATGTAAAAGACAGACCAGGTCATGATAAGCGTTATGCCATTGATGCTACCAAATTAAATACAGATTTAGGCTGGAAACCATCTGTAACTTTTGAGCAGGGATTAGGTAAAACTATCGACTGGTTCCTGGAAAACAAAGAATGGCTGGAGAATGTTACATCTGGTAATTATCAAGATTACTACGAAAAACAATATTCTTAAGGATGAAATCAGTAATAGTTTCAGTTTTTCTAATGATTGGATTTTTTGTTTTCGCACAGGAGCCAAAACTTCCACCTACATCAATTCAAAGAGATGAGGCAAAAATTGCTCTCATGGATGAATTTATCATTGTAAGTAATTATGAAAATTCTTTAAGAGAATATGTTTCAGATTATTTGTGGTTACATTCTGAAGAGCTTAAACTTACAGATTTTCAAAAAGAGCAGGTAAAGAAAATTTTTGATTACAAAGTTTTCGCAGGCTATATCACATACTCTTCATTAAACAGAGTTGAAAACGATAAAATTTCCAAACTAATTGATTTTTACAAATCTATTGATGGTGGCTTGGATAAAGAACAATCAATTTTTTTGACTAGTTACTATTACAGTAATTTGCTCAATGAAAACATCTTAATGTATATAAAACATACTAAAAAGAAAACCAAATGAAAGGAATAATATTAGCCGGAGGTTCCGGCACAAGACTTTATCCACTTACAATCGCTGTAAGCAAGCAGCTGATGCCGGTGTATGACAAACCGATGATTTACTATCCGCTTTCAACATTGCTTTTGGCAGGGATTAAAGATATTTTGATTATCACTACTCCGCATGATCAGGAAGGTTTTATCAAACTTTTGGGTGACGGTTCACAGATCGGATGTAATATTGAATATAAAGTTCAGCCCAGTCCGGACGGATTGGCGCAGGCATTCATCCTTGGCGAGCAGTTTATCGGAAACGATGCCGCAGCCTTAGTTTTGGGAGACAACATTTTCTACGGTTCCGAAATGGGAACTTTGCTGAAAAACAAAACCAATCCCGATGGAGGCGTTGTTTTCGCGTACCACGTTGCCGATCCCGAGAGATACGGCGTTGTGGAATTTGATGACAACCTGAAAGCAGTTTCCATCGAAGAAAAGCCGACTCAGCCGAAATCAAACTACGCAGTTCCCGGATTATATTTCTATGACAACGAAGTGGTGGAAATCGCCAAAAACATTCAGCCTTCCCCACGTGGCGAACTGGAAATTACCGACATCAACAACGTTTACCTTCAAAAAGGAAAACTTGAAGTAGGCGTTCTCGACAGAGGTACAGCATGGCTCGATACCGGAACTTTTGATTCTTTGAATGACGCTTCAGAATTCGTAAGAGTAATCGAAAAAAGACAGGACTTCAAAATCGGATGTATTGAAGAAATTGCTTTCAGAAACGGTTTCATCAATGAAGAAAAACTGCTGGAAACGGCAGCGAAATACGGTAAAAGCGGCTACGGAGAGTATCTGAAGAAACTTATAAGATAAAAAGAATCAGGCGCAAAAGTGGTTTAGTATTTTAGTAGTTCAGTTATTTAGTAACTCCACCTACACTTGCCTCTTTCTCCTTTTGCCCTGGCTCTTTAGCATCCGGCTCTTATACTTTTAAAAACACTAAATTTGCAATAAAAAATTCCCTCAAATGAATGAACCACAACAACAGTGGACAGATGTAATAGAGTCTAAAGATTCTTTATTCCGGCTGAATTTAAAAGAAGTCTGGCAGTATCGGGACCTTGTTTTTATGTTTGTAAAAAGAGATTTTATTTCATCTTTCAAGCAAACGATTTTGGGGCCACTCTGGTTTTTTATTAATCCCATTTTAACAACTATCGTTTTTACACTGGTATTCGGCAACATTGCATCGCTGCCTACAGACGGTATCCCCCCCATTCTCTTTTACTTGGCAGGAAACACACTTTGGGGATACTTCAGTACTACGATGCTCAGTGTTTCAGGCGTTTTCACAGGAAATGCCGGTATATTCGGCAAAGTTTATTTCCCCAGACTTGTAACCCCTATCTCTACAATTATCTCCAGTTTTATGCGATTGAGTATTCAACTGGTATTGTTTTTCGGAGTGTTGGGGTATTTTATTTATCATGGTGAAGCACAGCCCAACCTGTGGGCATTATTCTCTCCGGTTCTTATTATTTTCCTTGCGCTTTTCTCTTTAGGTTTAGGGATGATTTTTTCCTCTCTTACCACAAAATACCGTGATCTTTCACTTCTACTCGGTTTTGGAGTTAGTCTCTTTATGTGGTTTACACCTGTTATTTTACCTACCACACTGGTAAAACAAAAGCTGGGAAGTTATGCGTTTTTAGCAGACCTCAACCCACTGACGCCTATATTTGAATGCTTTAAATACGGCTTTATAGGATCAGGTGATTTTAACATGACAAGGCTCCTGCTCAGTTTTACATTTATTATATTTATACTTTTTTGTGGTCTTATCATTTTCAATAAATCTGAAAAATCATTTATAGACACGGTTTAAAATACAGGAAATGAATGATAGGTAATGAGTAATGAATTATGGGCAGTAAAAATTAACAAAACATAACTAAACTCTTCAACCACTTTTTTTTACACTCTGAATTTTAAATCTTGAATTTTAAATCTAAAATCTAAAAAAATGCTTGCATTAAAAGCGGAAAATATATCTAAGCAGTACAGACTGGGCCAGGTGGGAACGGGAACAATCACCCATGACCTCAATCGGTTCTGGCACAAAGTAAGAGGGAAAGAAGATCCTTATCTGAAAATAGGTGAAGCCAACGACAGAACATCAAAAGGCAGTTCAGATTACGTGTGGTCTCTTCAGGATATCAATTTTGAAATAGAACAGGGAGATGCCGTGGGCATTATCGGAAGAAACGGTGCCGGGAAGTCTACCCTCCTTAAAATCTTAAGCAAAGTTACCCAGCCTACCACAGGAAAAATATATACCAAAGGAAGAATTGCTTCTCTGCTTGAAGTAGGAACCGGCTTCCACCCGGAAATGAGCGGGCGCGAAAACGTTTTTCTGAACGGCGCAATTCTGGGAATGACCAGAAAAGAGATCAGCAGAAAGTTTGACGAGATTGTTGACTTCTCAGGTGTAGAAAGATATATTGATACCCCTGTAAAAAGATACTCTTCAGGAATGTATGTTCGTTTGGCATTTGCCGTTGCCGCTCACTTAGAATCTGAAATTTTGATTGTAGATGAGGTTTTAGCAGTGGGTGATGCGGAGTTTCAGAAGAAATGTTTGGGGAAGATGGGTGATGTTACCAAGGGAGAAGGTAGGACGATTTTGTTTGTGAGCCATAATATGCTTGCAATTAAACAATTATGCAGCAAGGGCATTTTATTGGATAAAGGGCAGATACTGTATAATGGTGATATCCAGCAAACATTTGATAATTACTTAGCAATAGGAAATGTAAACACAAGTACATCTGTATCTTTAGCAGTGGCTGAATCTTTGGAATCCAACATAAAGAAAGTGGAACTCACTGATTTGCTAGGAAATCCAAAAGGAGAATTCTTCATTGGAGAAGAATGGAAAATAAAAGTCACATATATTTTAAAATCAAATATTAAAGATCATATATGTGCTGTTGGAATTAGCAATTTTTATGAAATCCCCATTTTTACAACCTGGAGCGAACCGCAGGAATTATCGCCCGGAACATATTGCTCAGAATTTATTTCTGATAAATCTTTAAAACTTGCAGCTGGAAATTATAAAATTCATATCGGCCTTAGTAAAGGAATAGAAAGCATTCACTTTTTGGAAAGCGTTATAACTTTCGAATATCTGCCTATGACACAAGATAATTTGGGAACTACCATTGACGTCAAAAGCAACTCAGGACTTATACTACACGAATTACAAAATACAACCAAAAAAATATAATGAGTATCTTCAGAAAAAAAACTAAGAACACTTCAGATAATATATATATTAAAAAGTCATTTTCACAGTGCGGAGAAGACATTTTAGTAGATTTTATTTTTAAAAATATATTAGGGAAAAATGACTTTACTTATATGGATGTCGGTGCTCATCATCCATATTACCTAAGCAATACTGCATTATTTTATGAACAAGGTTTCAAAGGTATTTCTATAGAGCCTGATCCAAGCCTGTTTACCGAAATTAAAAAACAAAGACCAAATGAAATTTGTTTAAACGTTGGAGTTTTATTTGATAATGATATTACAGAGTCTGACGTAGCAGACTTTTACATTATGAGTACTCCTACACTCAATACATTCTCTAAAGAGGAGGCTGAAAGGCTTCATACACAAGGAACTTATACTATTGTCGACAAGAAGAAAATACAGATTAAACATTTACACAAAATTTTTGATGAATATTTCCTGCCTGATTTTCTTTCAATTGATGTGGAGGGACTTGACAAGGAAATAATTACATCCATAAACTTTGAGAAATATAGACCAAAAGTAATTTGTATAGAAACTTTGGAGTTTTCTCCCGATGGCTCGGAAAATAATAAGAATATTAATATAATAAATTTTTTATCAGGTAGAAATTATTCTTTGTATGCTGATACAAATATTAACTCCATATTTGTCGACAAAAAACTTTTAAAATATCAATAATGAATATTTTCAAGAAAAAAGATCCTAAAATGGAGAATTTCAAAAAAGAATTCTCTGAATTTTTGAGGAAAGATCAAAACAAAAGATTTGAAATTTCAGAAAATGATTGGTATCCCTGCTTGAATGATAATACTGAGTACACGGGATTTGACTCACATTATGTATATCATCCTGCTTGGGCAGCCAGAGTAGTAAAAGAAATAAACCCAAAATTTCACTTAGATATTTCCTCTACTTTGCATTTTTGTTCAATATTATCTGCATTCATTGACGTTAAGTTTTATGATTACAGACCTGCACAGTTAAACCTTTCTAATCTGGAGTCCGGTAAAATAGATTTGACAAATATTTTTTTTGAAAGCAACTCTATAGAATCTGTATCATGCATGCATACTGTTGAACATATTGGCTTAGGCAGATATGGAGACCCTCTCGACCCAGAAGGTGATCTAAAAGCTATCAACGAGCTTAAACGAATTGTGAAAATTGGTGGCAATCTTCTTTTTGTCACACCGATTGGCAAACCCAAAATAATGTATAATGCCCATAGGATATATTCTTACGAAATGATTATGGATGCTATGACTGGGTTCACATTGAAGGAGTTTTCTATGATTTATGATAATCATGATTTCATTAATAATGCAAATCCCGACGATGTTAAATTACAAAACTACGCTTGCGGATGTTTTTGGTTTGTAAAAAATGATTATCTGTGACAATCACTAAACTCCAAGGCGGCCTTGGAAACCAGATGTTTCAATACGCAGTGGCGAGGAGCAGATGCGTTGATGAAAAAATATATCTCGATTTTTCTTTCCTGCAGAAAAACAATGTCTCCACTGAACACTTTACCAAAAGAGATTTTGAGCTTGGAGTTTTCGGTATTCAATACAAAGAATTCTCAGATCGTGAGAGAAAAATCTGCTTTGGAACCTCAACTAAAGACAAAATACTTAGAAAATTGTTTTACGGTCGTACAGAAACTGTACATCAAATCGAAAACGAATTTGTTATAATTCCAGCTGCACAAAACATCTACTTCGACGGTTACTTTCAGTCTGAAAAATATTTTGCAAGCATACGTAATCAACTTCTTACTGAATTTACATTTCCTGAACTGGATGGCGCTAACATCAGGATACTGGACCAGATTAATTCAGTACAAAATTCCGTTTCTATACACATCCGCAGAGGAGACTATCTGAAACCGGAAGTACTTAAATACCACGGTTCTTTAGGAGAAAATTATTACAAAGCTGGTTTGGAATTACTTAAAGCAAAATTTCCGAATCTTTATTATTTTGTATTTTCTGATGACATCAGCTTTGCGAAAACCCTGTTTAAAGACCTTGAAAACACTTATTTTGTTAATATAAATTCCGGAAAAGACAGCTGGAAAGATATGTTTCTTATGGCGCAGTGCAGGCATCACATTATCGCCAACAGCAGTTTCAGCTGGTGGGGAGCATGGCTTTCTCAAAAACAGGGGATAAACATTGCCCCGGAAAATTGGTTTAATAAAGAAGTTGCCAATTTCGATATCAACAATATTGTTCCATCAGACTGGATAACCATTTAGTTAAAAATTCCAAGATGAGCAACCTACAAATCAGCATCCCAAAAATCTCTGTAATCATGCCTGTATACAATGGCGGAATACATCTTGGGGAAGCTATTGAAAGTATTCTGAATCAAACTTTCTCTGATTTTGAACTCATTATTATTAATGATGGATCAACAGATAATTCTGAACAGATCATTTTAGCTTTTAATGATTCACGAATTAAGTATATAAAAAACAGTGCAAATCTGAGATTAATTAAAACACTGAACATAGGTCTGGATTTAGCAAAAGGAGAATTCATTGCCAGAATGGATCAGGATGATATCGCAAATCCTCAAAGATTTTCAAAACAAGTATCCCTCTTAGAAAACAACCCTGAAATAGGCGTGTGCGGCACGTGGTTTACCGTTTTTGGTAACGGCATAGAAAAAATACTGATCAGCCATCCTGAAAATCATGACTCCATAAAAATACATTTGCTGGGATACTGTACCATAGGTCATCCTACAGTGATGCTGAGAAAATCAATGCTGGCAAGTCAAAGGTATGATGACAACTATCAGGCAGCAGAAGATTATGAGTTTTGGGTAAGGCTTTCGATTAATACAAAAATGTACAACATTCCCGAATCTCTTTTGGATTACCGTATGCACACCACCAACATGACTGTTTTGGAAGACAGTACGCAAACTAAAACCTCAGATAAAATACGTCGGGAACAATTAAGAAGATTAAATATTGAAAAAACTGAAAATGAAATCGTATACTGTGAACTTTTATTCACCCCAAAATATGTAGAATCAATATCCGAATCAGAGTTAAAAAAAATAATTGAATTTGCCAATAAACTGGAACGGGCAAACGAAAAGAAAAGAATTTACGAAAACGGTATTCTACATCTTACATTTTATAAAAGACTTTATTATATGTTTGACAAACTGGAAACCAAAAGCCTCTTTTTAGTAGGTTATATTTTGCTAAACAGAAGGGAACTTTTAAGAAAAAGAGGAATAAGATTCACCCTCAATCTAATAATGAAAACGATTGCCAGTAAATAATCTTTTTCATCTTTCCTAATCTTATATAACAAAAATTAAAAAATTTCACCTGCAGATTATTCAATAAAATCTGAATATTTTTTTCATCTGTTATATCATAATCACATAACGCTAAAAACAGATCAATATAAATATTTTACACCTACATAAACAGCAGAAGCACTGCAACTTAACATAAAATAATATTCCCTAAAACATGATGCACATCGTGTTTTTTTTTATTAGTTTCGGTAAACTAACAATCAAAATATTTTTAATATGGCACTCAACAATTTGCTAAGTGTAATGTTTACGGAAGCCGAACTTGCACAGATGGATCAGGCTTTAACCATTTTTGAAGCTGTTTTAGTGGGCAAAACCATCCACCTTACACCAGACCAGAGACAACAGCACGGGCGTATTGCCGAACAAAACAAACTCTTCGTCAACAAAGCAAAAGGAATTATGGAACAATATCCGCAACACGTTCCTGTTTTCATAGACAAACCGGAGTTTGACAGAGATTTTATTGCCCGCGCACAGCTGGAAGCAAGGTATCAGAGAATGTCTTCTATATTAGAACAATTATCTGATACCAAAACGCTGTTGGATCATGACAACTACCACAATGCTATTACCTTCTACAGAAACATAAAATATCTGTCTGGTGAGAATGTTCCCGGAACGACTTTTCTTTACGAAGATATGCGGCAGTTTTTCGTCAATCCTTCCACAGGAATTGTTACAGAACCTAAAGCCAACAAGGAGAATAACGATAATGAAAAAGAAGAATAACGCTTATCAACAAATTACCTACACACTGCTTCAGAATACTGAGGCAGTTTTTTTTGTCGAATCTTAAAACACCATTTCACCTGCTCATGAAGACCCTTTGCCCACTGCTTAAGGGCAGTCACCCCTTTACTAAAGTACCGCCCCCCTTTTCCGTACCCGTTATACCCCCTTCTGAACGGGGGTGCCTCTGCCTCACAACCCGCCTCAACCCCTTTATCAACAGGCTTACTCCCCTTACAGAAGTCCCGGAAGACCGTCTGAGGAGAGGGCAGACAGTTAATTACAAACCGTAGAGGACGTTAAAACATCGTAACACTCCGCTTCTATGGCAGATTTTTAATATCTTTGCCACTGAAAAACACGATATGCCCCAATCCCTCATTTCTATCATTGTCCCATGCTACAATCAGGCACAGTATCTTGACGAATGTCTGCAGTCTGTGCTCGTACAAACCTACCAAAACTGGGAATGCATTATTGTAAATGACGGATCTCCTGACAATACTGAAGAAGTTTCCCGAAGATGGACAAATAAAGACTCCCGTTTTAAATATCTTAAGAAAGAAAATGGCGGATTGTCATCTGCAAGAAATTTTGGTATTGAAAATTCAAAAGGAGAATGGATACTGCCCTTAGATTCTGATGATAAAATTTCCAAAAACTATTTAAAGCTCGCTTCAGATGTATTTTCTGAAAACTACACCATTATTTACAGCAATGCAGAATACTTTGGTCTGGAAAAAGGAATTTGGGGTCTTCCAGAATACAGTGCATCTGCTTTAGCAACGAACAATATAATATTCTGCTCAGCAATCTTTAAAAAAAACACATGGTATAATGCAGGAGGTTATGATGAATCTATGAAAGTCGCACTTGAAGACTGGGAGTTTTGGATAAGAATTCTCAAAAATGGTGGCGCTGTTCACAAAATAAATCAAACCTGCTTCTATTACAGAATCAAGAATAATTCAATGATTGCTGCACTTGATTGGTCTGTGAAAGAACCCGTTATTAAATATATCGAACAAAAACACATTGATTTTTTTCAAAAACATTTTGGAACCTATCATGAGCTAAGTCAATATAAAAAAAGATATGCTCTTAAAAACACTGAAAACAAAGAAATTAAAAAAAAGTTAGCTTCAAAACGATATATTTTTATTGATAGATTATTATCTTTTTTTAATAAATAATCTTGAAAGTTTAGAAATGGATAAAAGCACTGAAAAGCAGACTAATTTTGATTCTATCCATGCTGTTGTGAAGATTTTTTTTAAAACATGTTGAAATATAAAAATTTGTTGTAATGTCTAAGCTTGCCATAGTGATCCCATATTATAAAATAGATTTCTTTGAAGAAACGCTGAAATCTGTTGCAGCACAAAGCAACAGAGACTTTGTTTTGTATATCGGGAATGATGCCAGCGCAAATAACCCTCTACCCCTCATTCAGAAACATCTTACTGACATATCTTACTTCTATTTTGATTACACAGATAATTTGGGCGCAGAAAATCTCGCTTTGCAGTGGGAGAGAATTCTTGAAAATGTAGAGGAAGAATGGTTTCAGATTTTGGGTGATGATGATATCATATCTGAGAATTTTGTAGAAGAATTTTATTACAACATAAAAAATGCAGAGGAGCAGAGCATTTCTGTTATCAGAGTTTCGCAGGCGTTAATTGATGAAAATGGGATCCAGACAACAGAGTTTACAGTGCATCCCACCATTCTCCCTGCTATTGAAGCATGGAAATCAAAAATTATCGATCATCAGAGATCCAGTTTATCCGAACACATCTTTAATCTGCATCAGTTCCGGAAGATAAAGTTCCGTAAATTTCCTTTAGCATGGTATTCTGATGATATTGCAGTGTATGAAATTTCAGATTTTGAAAATATATATTTTATAGACTCTGCAAAGGTTTTAGTGAGATTTTCCGAAAAAAGTATTTCAGGGAAATCAGATAATGAAACTGAAAAAAGTTTGGCCACATTTCAATTCTTAAATCTTCTTATTGAAAAGTTCCACCATCGTCTTCCGAAAGAGTTTGTACTGAACACTATTGATAAGCTCAACCGTACTGCCCATGAAAATCACAGTACAAAAAACTCAAAATTTAGCCGTGTTTACATGAATTATGGTATGAAAGCTATGGCTTTAGAACAATTCATGACTTCAGTTCCGGTACTGAGACCAATGTATCAGACTTTAAGAAAGGCAGTGGATAAAATTAAGGACTTAAAAAAAAGCCGAATCCTCTCGTACCAAAAAAAACGTCCTTTTCAGATTCCGATTATTATCATCAATTTTAATCAGTTATATTTTCTGCGGACTCAGGTTGAATTTTATATTAAACGTGGATTCAGTAATATTGTTATTGTAGACAATCACTCTACCTATCCCCCTTTGCTGGAATACTACCGATCCATCGAGCATCAGGTAAAAATAGAATATATGTCTCAAAACTATGGTCACCTTGTATTCTTTAAACGTGAAGAGCTATACAGAAAATATGGAAAGGGATATTATGTAATTACAGATGCAGATATTCTGCCCAATGAAAAACTTCCTGAAAATTTTATGTTTAACCTTATCACTTTTTTACATAAATATCAGAAAAAAGTTTTAAAAGTGGGGTTTGCACTTAGACTTGATGATATACCGGAAACTAACAATACAAAGCAAAAGATTATCAACTGGGAACAGAAATTTTGGATAGATGAATGCGAGCCAGACATTTTCTATGCAGATATCGACACCACATTTGCGCTTTATTCAACAGCACCCACAGAAATTAAACTCAAATCTGCGTGGTTTTTTAGGGGATTAAGATTTGCAGGGGATTATGCGGCAAGACACGGCGGCTGGTATATCGATAACAATAATTTGACTGATGAGCAAAACTTCTATGCCGAAAATGCAAATTCTTCCAGCTCATGGCTCGCTAATAAAGAGGGAGAAATACTGGGAGACTACAAAAAATTATACAAATGACAACAACCTCAATTGCCATCTGCACCTACAACGGCGAAAAATATCTTGCTGAACAGCTGGAGAGCATCCTCAGCCAGACTGTGAAAGCAGATGAAATTGTTGTTTGTGATGATGGGTCGAAAGATAAAACCACGGAGATTTTGCAGGAATATCAGCTGAAAAATCCCGGCTTATTTAAAATCATGGTCAATGAGACCAATTTGGGTTATTTCAAAAATTTTGAAAAGGCCATATACGCCTGTAAGGGAGATATTATTATAACCAGTGACCAGGATGACATCTGGGAAATAAATAAAATTGAGGTCACCAAAGATTTTTTTGACAAAAACCCAGATTACGATGGCGTTTTTAATGATCTCGAAATAATTAATAATGATTATCAGATAAATGAACCTTCTTACCTCAACTGGAAGCATATTTCTTATAAATTCTTAGAAGAAAATATCATAAACAATACTCTGTTTGTGCAGCAGCAGATTATGGGAAGCTTCGTTTTGGGTTGTGCACTGGCTGTTAAAAGGTCTGCCTTACAGCAGTACGGATTAAGTAATTTTGAAATTGCCCACGATTATTTTATCGCACAGAAACTTTCTGCCAAAGGCAGACTTGGATTTATCCCTCAAACACTCTCAAAATACAGACAACACGAAGATCAGGTATGCGGCCTTCGGGAAGCCATGGAAAATACTCCGAAAATAAAGGGAGATAATGAAAAGTCTTATTTTCAGAGCCTGGTTGGCCCTTTTCTTTTAGCCATCAGAAAATACAGACTACTGTATCCTGATGAAAATGTACAGAGCACACCTCTTTACAGAATTTTTCTTGAAAACAGAAATACGTATCTGCAGAGTCTCTCTTTTTTAAAAAGAAAAAAATACATACTTCAGTGCATTCGTCACCATTATTTGGATTTACATTTTACCGATTTCTTTAAATACTAAAAAAGACCTGTCACACATGGACGTAAGCATCTGCATCACCACCTACAACCACGAAAAGTACATCGTGAAATGTCTTGAGAGTATTTTTGCACAGGAATTTTCTGGCGAATACGAAATTATCATCGGCAACGATAATTCTTCTGATGCAACTGAAAATGTCATACGTCAAATCTCAGAAACCCATATAAAAGGCGAAACAATCCGTTATTTTAAAAACAATCCGAATTTAGGATATGTAAAAAACACACTGTTTACCTTTTCACAGGCCAGAGGAAAATATATCGCCGTGCTCGATGGTGATGATTACTGGACCGACAGTCTAAAACTTCAGAAGCAGTTTGACCTACTTGAAAACAACAGCCTTCTTTCTGCTGCAGGCAGCAATTCAAGGGTTATTTATGAGGATGTGGATAAGGAAAGCCACAGCTACTCAGACCTACCTGCGAGAATTTTGAAAAAGGAAGGTCTTACAGATTTATCTATTTTCCAGACTTCTACTTTTTTTTTCAGAAAAGAAATCCTGCAGGATGATTTTCCAACCGATATTATTTCCGCTGACCGCGGTCTTTATTTACTTGCAGGATGTTTTGGTGATGTACAATATATGTCAGAAGAAACTGCAGCTTACAGACAGTTTCAGGGCAGCATTTCCAAGAACGTGCCTTATGAAGTGATGAAGAAAGATTTTGCAATTGTACCTTTTATCAAGAAACACAATTCAGAATACAGAACGTCTAAACTTATGGCGTATTTTTACTATACACTCATGGCTTATCCGAAAACAGTGAGCAGGACAAACTTTTACAGGGCTGCCGCTGGCTATGCCTTTTATAATATTTTATCTAAATTTACACTACGCCCTTTCAAACTCTATAATGTTTTAAAATGGACACGTCACACCATGATGCAGAAGTATGATATTAAGAAACAAAATAACGGATTTATATAACAACAAATGATTACAGGCAACGGACTTATCGCAAAATCCCTACAAAGCATCGATTCTGATGGTGTTCTTTTTTTCGCATCAGGTGTTTCCAATTCTCTGGAAACAAGAAGTTCTGAATTTGAACGGGAACACACTCTTCTGAAAAAAAATATAGAAGAAAATCCAGATAAAACCTTTGTTTATTTCTCTACATGCAGCATTTATGATTCATCTAAAAACAATAGTCATTATGTTCTGCATAAGCTCAAAATGGAGCAGATTATTTCAGATCTGTGTGATCATTATTTTATTTTAAGAGTAAGCAATGCTGTAGGAAACGGAGGAAATCCCAATCTTCTGGTCAATTATCTCGTTCGCGAAATTGAGAATCAGAAAAAAATTACCGTTCATACCAAAGCAACCAGAAATCTGATTGACGTAAGTGATGTATGTGCGATCACAAAGGATGTGCTTGAAAATTTCAGCCCGAATCAGATCATCAATATGGCGTATCTTCAGAATTTTTCAATTATTGAAATTACCGAAACCATTTCCGACATTTTAAAAGCCGAACCTAATCTGCAGCTTCAGAATGAAGGTTCAGGATATGCAATTGAAGTTTCGAAAATTGAAAACTATTTCAGGCAGAATAATCTTACCGATAAAGAGCAGTATCTGAGAAATTTAATTTCAAAATACTATCAAAAATAAAATATGCCGAAAATATCCGTCATCATCGTTACCTACAATGCCATGAAATGGGCAGAAAAATGTTTCAGCAGTCTTAGAAGCTCTTCTTTCCCGCTGGATTGCATTGTAATTGACAACGGTTCTTCAGACGGCACCCAGGATTTTTTGAGAAATAATTTTCCTGAAGTAGACTTTATCCAGTCAACGAAAAACTTAGGTTTTGGGAAAGCCAACAATATCGGTATTGAAAAAGCATATAAAAACGGAGCAGATTTTTTTTATCTGATGAATCAGGATGCCTGGCTGCATGAAAACAGCATTCAATGCCTGCTGGATGTCTATGAAAGTTATGATGATAAAAAAGAAATTGGCATCTTAAGTCCTATGCAGACCGATGGTTCAGAGAAATATCTGGATATTTTTCTGGATAAGTACATTGCCATTAATTTCGAAAAAACAAGACTTATTTCTGATCTTTATTTTCAAACTTTAAAATGCTGCTATGAAATCAGTTTTGTAAACGCAGCGCATTGGTTGATTCCCCGGGAGACGATCGTTACAGTAGGCGGATTTAATCCCTATTTTTTTCATTATGGTGAAGACAATGAATATGTAAACAGAGTACATTATCACAAGAAGAAAGTTTTGCTGGTTCCTTCCAGCAAAGTAGTACATGACGGCAAACAATTTTTAGATAAGGTCAATACTTCTTTGCACGAAGATTTAACCATAGAAACAAAAATATTAAATCCAAATATTACATATTCTCTTAAAAATGAAAAGAAAGCACTACGGCAGAGTATCGTAAAAAACATGTTTTCCGGAAACAACACGAATGTTCAAAAATTAAGAAAAAAATACTGCAAGATATTAAATGAAGAGAAAAAATTATCGCAATTACTCCATCAAACAAAACAGAAAGGCTTAACATTTCTTAACATATCATAATATTTACGTATTTTTGGGCACAAAACATTTAAAAGTTGAAAATTACTATTGTAATTCCAGTATATAATTCTTCTCGTTTTCTAGATAAAACACTGAAAGCCGTGGATGATCAGAGAAAGATTTCAGATTGGGATTTAGAATTGATTCTGGTGGAAGACGGCAGTCCTGATAATAGCTTTGAAGTCATTGAAAAGCTATCAGAATATTATTCTTACTTGAAGGCTATTAAGCTATCAAGAAATTTCGGTCATCAGATAGCAGTTAAAACAGGATTAAATTATGCGACAGGAGATTATATAGCAATTATTGATGATGATTTGCAGGATCCCCCTTCATTGCTTCCTCGATTTTTTGCTGAGCTGGATAAGGGTTATGAAGTAGCTTTTGGCATCAGGAAAAAAAGGAAAGAAAGCGAGGCTAAAAAACTTGCGTATACAAGCTTTTACCGTTTACTGAATTCTATTAGTGACACTAAAATCCCCTTGGACTCAGGAGATTTTTGTGTAATGACTAAAAACGTGAAAGACAAAATGCTTTCACTTAACGAACAAAACCCTTACTTAAGAGGGATAAGAGCGTGGGTAGGATTCAAACAGATAGGTTTGGAATACGAAAGAAGCAGCAGAATAGAAGGCGAATCCGGCTATTCATTGAAGAAACTGATCAAGATAGCAAAAGACGGCATTTTTTCATTCTCATCCCTTCCTCTTCAAATCATCGGCATATTAGGAAATATTGGTCTTGCAACCTCTTTATTTTTTACAGCATTCACCATCATCAGATATCTCCTTAATGAAATTGAAGTTGCAGGGTATACTACCATCATTATTATGATTTTATTCTTCAATTCTATCCTGTTAATCAGTTTAGGCATTATTGGTGAGTACATCTACCGCATCTATAATGAAGTAAGGAATAGACCTTACACTATTATAGAAAAAACTATCAACACAGATTCTTAAAATAAAGATTTTATAACATCAAATATGAAAGAGAAAATACAGACAATAATTGACGGAAACTCTAATTATGAATACAAAAATGAAAAATTCGTATTTCTAGAATTTGATGAGGGTATTGTGTCTGATTCTCTTGATAAAATAAAGACATTTTTTAAAAAATATGTCTGGCTGTATGAATTACTGATCTACATCATCGCACCGCTCTATCCTTCAAGATACTTTTATTTAAGAAAGGTGCTGAATGAAACCAAAAACAAAGATAAAATTGTTGTGAATTTGGGCAGCGGTTACACAGATCTTAGAGATGATATCATTAATGTTGATCTTATTCCTTATGCACCGGTGAATGTTGTCTGCGATATTACAAAGCTGCCTTTTAAAGATAATTCTGTTGATCAAATTATTAACATTGCGGTTTTAGAACATGTTCCTGATCCACAGGCAGTAATCGCAGAAATACACAGAGTTTTGAAACCTGGAGGAAAACTATTGTGTGAAATTCCTTTCATGCAGGCTTTTCACGCTTCACCGTATGATTTCCAAAGATTTACTTACGAAGGCATTAAAGTACAATTTAAAAATTTCAATGATCTCAAAATACACTCCATCAGCCCTACAGGTGGTATGCTTTGGCCTCTACAAGAGTGGTTTGTTATGTTATTCTCTTTCGGCATCAAACCTCTGCACAATATTTTATTGATTATTGTAATGTGTCTTACTTTTCCTATTAAATTTCTAGACGTGATATTACAGTATCACCCCTTAAGTAAAAACATAGCTTCTGCATTTATTTTTGAATGTAAAAAATAACAAAGATGAGTAAAATTTTAAATTTTGATGCTAGACTTTCATCTTGGATATTTTTACTGGCATCGCTAATTTTGGCTTTTATTACCTACACTAATCTTGATAAAGGTTTTATCTTTAATGATGAAGCTTACTATCTTTCTTACTACAGAAACCAAGGTGAAAGCTTGAGTTTTGACCGCACAAATTACTTCAGAATATTTAAGTTCTTATATACTCCAAACATCCATCATTTTAGGATTATTTCTATTACATTATTGGTTTTAAGTAATTTCTTACTGTGTTTCGCTACATTCAAATATCTAAATTTTAAGAGAAATATTTTTCTTTTAAGCTCTTTAGGGATTTTTATTGGCTTTGAAACATGGAGCATGAGCAATTTAATCATCCAACAATATATTGGTAATACGATATTAATCAACATTGGAGTTTCTACTATTCTTACTTCATTCCTGCTAAAACGAAATTTCATTCTCATTTTTTCGGGCTTCATCCTGTCATTTGTATTATTTAATGGTAATTCTCACAGCATCATTCTATTGCCAATTATCATTTTTCTCTTTATTCAAAACAAAAAACAATGGAAGTCAGTTTTTGGATATTTTCTTGTGGGCTTTGCAGCAGGATTAATTTATTATTTCACTTTTTTAGACAGTATAAACAATGTCGTTTACCAACTGCAGTTTTTAAAAGAATACCTTACTTTTCACAGAAAACAGCATTCTAAAACCTTCATGGTTTTGTGGGGAGTCTACTTGTTTTTAAACGGAATACTACCCGCAATAATTACTGCTTATTTATTATGGAAATCTAAACTCAGTTTACGACTTTTAGATAAAATTATAGCAATTACAGCGGCACTTTGCCTCTTGCTTTTTGCGGTTGTACCATCATATTACATTTATGTCTTTATCTTAGTGGCTCATCTGATGGTCGTAAGATTTTGTTTTACGAATACTGAATCCAAAAATGCAAAATATTTAGTAATCTTACTGCTGATAATTCCTTACTGTTTGGCATTTGGATCGCAGACATGGTTTCACTTGCGTTTAAATGCCTACAAATTTTATTATTTTGTCCTTATTTTTATTGTCATTCACAAATTGTACAAAAATAAATTTTGGCAGATTGGTTATCTAATTTTTATCATTTTTATGGCGTGTAACTTCCCAAATATCCTAAACGAAAAAGGTTGGAAAGATTTTGTATTTACAGAACAGACAGAAAAGGTTAAAATTAATGGGTATGATCTGTATTTAGATAAGGGAAGAAAAAAAGATCTTGAAGATTTGCGTCCCTATCTTCATAAGCAAAAAAATGTGATTTATTCCAGTAATCATTTGATGGGTTATTTATATATTTTAGACGCCGCACCTCCAATTTATTATTATTTTACCCTGAAAGATTATATCAGTTTTATTATCAAGAAAGTGGGAAAAACTCCGGATGATTTCATCTATGTAGAAAGTAATGACTATCTTTTTAAAGTCACTGATCTGAAACCATTAGAATTTGTCAAAAATCCAAAAAAATACCGTGTTGTAAAATCGGGAAGATTTACATTATATCTACCAGCAAATTTTGAAAAAAAATAAATTATGGGAATCATCAATGCTGTAAAGCATCATATAAAAAAGCTAGAAATAGCAAACCAATTTGTAACCAATAAGCATTATGGAATTTCGAAGGAAAAATTTCTACAAGAAATTAAGAAAACTCCTTTACGAACTGACATCATCAATTATCTCATTGAATATCTAAATCGGGAAACAACCTATTTAGAAATTGGCGTGAGAAATCCAGCAGACAATTTTGTGAAAATTAAATCTGCTCATAAATACAGCGTAGATCCTGGTTACGAAAATTCTGATAACAATGTAGATTTTAAGCTTACAAGTGATGATTTTTTCTCACAGTTAGAAAGCGGCGAAATACTAGACAAAAACATTAAATTTGATGCTATCTTTATTGACGGTTCTCACCTTGCAGAACAAGTTGAAAAGGACATTTTCAACGCACTGAACTATCTTAAAGATGATGGTTTTATAATAATGCATGATTGTAACACTCCTACAGAATTTCATGCCTCAGAATGTTACGATTACCACCTTTCTCCTGCTCGTACAATGTGGAATGGCACCACATGGAAAGCTTTTGCAAAAAATAGAAAACGAAACGACATTTTTGCATGTGTAATTGATACAGACTGGGGAATTGGTGTGATCTCTAAAAAAATAAATCTCGGAAACCCCTCAACAGTTGACAATGAATTTTTTGAATACAGAACTTTTGAAAAATACCGTCAGGAGACACTAAACTTAATCTCTTTCGTAGATTTTAAAAAATTATTACCTTAATGCTTGCCATCATCATACCCTATTATAAGATTAATTTCTTTCAAGAAACGTTGAAGTCTGTGGAAAGCCAAACCGACAGAAGATTTACAGTATACATAGGAAATGATGCAAGCCCAGACAATCCGGAAAGTATTATTAAAGAGACACTTCAAAAGACAGAGTTCAAATACATCCACTACCAAGAAAATTTTGGAGGCAAAAATCTCACAAAACAATGGGATCGAGTAATCAATGAAATTGAAAATGAAGAATGGATTATGATTTTGGGTGATGATGATGTACTAGAACCGAATGTTGTAAAAGAATTTTACAAAAAACTCGATTTGACAGTAGAAAAAAAAATCAGCTTGGTTAAATTTTCTCAAGAATCTATCGACGAATTCGGGCATACAACAAGGTCGGCTACAGAATTACCACAGATATTCTCTTCGAAAAATTTTTTAATAAAACGACTAACAAAATCATTTCCAAGTAGTCTTTCTGAAAATATTTTCAGTAGAAAAATGTATGAAAAATATAATTTTAAAAACTTTCCTTTAGCATGGCATTCAGATGATCTTGCAATGCTGGAGTTTGCAGATTTAAACGATTTCATTTTTATAAATAATGCAAAAATTAAGGTTCGAATCTCCAGCCAAAGCATCTCGGGGCAAGATAACAATACAACTGAAAAACAGTTTGCACATTATTTATTTTGTGAGTACATATTAAAAAATTACATCTACAAGTTCCCGGTAGATTTTATTAGCCTTATCGTCAAAAGGTACAGGGAAAATATTTGGAGAAACGGATTCCCTTTAAATATCGATTTAACAGATGTTTTTTTTAAAACCAAGCAGATTACAATGATGTTTTATTCATTTAAAATAAAATATGATTTGAAGAAAAGGATCAAAATTCTCAAAAAAAAATAATATGTGCGGAATAGCCGGAATCATCACCCCAAATGCCAGAAATTATACTTCGGAAATTAAAAAAATGACCGATGTCATTGCCTACCGCGGTCCCGATTCTGCAGATCACGAGTTTTTCGACCACGCTGCATTGGGACACCGCAGACTGTCGATTATCGATCTTTCTGAAAACGGAAAACAGCCCATGTTTTCGTCCACAAAAAACGAATGCATTGTTCTGAACGGAGAAATTTACGGCTATCTGGACATAAAATCTCAATATTCTGATTATCCTTACAAAGGTGGATCTGATACAGAAGTGATTCTTGCGATGTATCAGAAAAAACAGGAAAATCTCATCCATGAACTTCCGGGAATGTTTGCTTTTGCCATCTGGGACGAAAAAAAACAGGAACTTTTCTGTGCCAGAGACCGTTTTGGCGAAAAACCATTTTACTACGCAACTGGTAAAAACGGAGAATTTATTTTTGCATCAGAAATCAAACAGATTATCGCATCTGGATTGGTAAAACCCGAAATTGACAAGGCTCAGATTGCGTATTACCTGAAAAACGGATACATTCATCCTCATAAAACCATTTATAAAAATATTTTCAATCTAAAGCCTGCCCACACACTAACTCTGAAAAATGGGAAGATTGAAACCCAACCCTACTGGACAATTCCGACGGAAACTTCTCAGTTAAGTTTAGAGGAAAGCATAGAAAAATTCAGATATTTACTGGATAACGCAGTTAAGAAACAGTTGGTTGCAGATGTTCCCGTAGGTTCTTTTCTTTCAGGCGGTTTAGATTCCAGCACGATTGTGGCGGTTGCTTCGAAATATAAAAAGAATCTCAAAACATTGGTCTACGGATATGAAAGCGGAGATCTGAATGAAATGCCTTACGCAAAAGCCATTGCAGATAAATACGAAACCGATCACCATATTCTTTTAGATAAAAAACAAAAAATATCAGAAACCCTACAGGAAGTTTATTCTTACATGGATGAACCGCTTATGGATTCATCATTACTTCCCACCCATCTTATTTTTAAAGAAGCCTCAAAAAATCTTAAAGTGGTTCTTTCCGGCGATGTGGGCGATGAATTGTTTGGTGGATATTCTTTTTACAGATATAACATTGATCTTTCACAAAAAGGATTTTACCCAGCTTATCTTTCACAAATGTTGCTGATGGCGTCAAAATTTAAAAATATAGGAACTGAAAGGCAACATCGTGCTCAGTACAGCGATACTATTGATTTTCATCAAAATAAAGTAAGAAATTACTTCTCTTCAGCCGAAATAAAAAATCTGGGACTTACTGAGAATATACCCACACAGGATTTCAGTTTTGAACCTACCGGAAAAGACTTTAATGACTTAATGAGAATCGATCTGGAAAAATATGTTCCCGGAAATATGCTGCTGAAAGGTGACAGAACCTCGATGTACAATTCTGTGGAAGTAAGAATACCGTTTCTGGACATCGATTTTGCAGAATTCTGTATTCAGCTTCCCTGGCAGTATAAAGTGAATAAAACTGAAGATAAAATCATCTTAAGAAAGGCCTGTTCCCAAATGTGGACCGAAGAAATTGCGAAGCGTGGGAAAAATGGTTTCGCCGCTTCCGTGAATGAATGGTTTAAAGAGACTGAACTTCAGGAACTGAGCATTAATCTGCTTGAAAATCGTGAAAGTTTTATCTTTAATTATTTAGATTTTAATGAAGTTAAGAAAAAACTGAATCAGCAGCTTCAGCACTGGAGTCTGTTGGTTTTGGCGCTTTGGTTTGAAAACAATAAAAAAATTCTGAATTAAGATGAAAATTGGTATCGCAGAAAACGGATATCCGATCAGGCGGAATATTTTAAATAAAATTTCCGGTGCAGAATATGTTGTTTTAAAGAAAAACAACAATTTTTTTCATACATTATCCACACTTAAAAAACTGATTTTCAGAAAGAGATTAAATTTTGAAGGGAAATATTTTTTTTATCAAAAACCCAAAATCGATATTCTTCATCTTTATAACGATATCAATTATTCCTCCCAAAAATGGGTGACTTCATTTGAAACATTAGTTCCCAGATTTGCGGAAACCAAAAATGATCATCAGAAAACAGAGCCTTCACATCAATATAATCAAAAAACCTTAAAAGGTTTTGAGCAGATTGCAAAGAAAAACTGCTTAGGAATTATTGCAATTAGCCAGGCTTCTGCCAATATTCAGTTAGAATTGCTGAAACATTATCCGGAACTTGCAGATCAGGTGAAAAGCAAACTTTCTGTAATTCATCCCTCTCAAAAAATCATTCCAAGGAACAATATTGAAATTTACAATAAAACTGAAACCCTGAAATTTATTTTTGTAGGAACCCAGTTTCACTTGAAAGGCGGCGTTGAAATGGTGGAAGTTTTCAGAAAATTTAAAAAAAATCACCGGCTTACACTTACCATCATTTCATCCTTTAAAACAGATCATTACGTAACTAGAGTCACCGAAAAAGAAGCTTTGGAAACGAAAGAAGCTTTAAAAAAAGAAGACTGGATTGATCTGTATGAAAACATTCCCAATGAGCAGGTTTTAGAATTAATCAAAAAATCCCATGTAGGAATTTTGCCAACCTGGTCTGATACATACGGATTCTCCGTCCTCGAAATGCAGGCTGCAGGAGTTCCCGTGATCACAACAGACATCAGAGCTTTGCCGGAAATTAATAATGAAAATTGTGGCTGGATGATCCATCTGCCACAAAACCGTATGAAACAGGCACTTTATTTTACTGATGAACAAAAGGAAAATTTAAAAACAACCCTGAAAAATCAATTGGAAGAAATTTTAAAGAGTATTTTTGCAAATCCTGAAGAAATGATTATTAAATCTGAAAATTCTGTAAAAAAAATTACAGAGATGCATAATCCTAATGAAGTTGAAAGGAAATTAAAAGAAATTTACAGCAGACCCATCAGATAAACCACTTTGCATCCGTATGAATAGTCAAAAAAACCAAATTTTAAGTAATGACAGATATCAACTGATCTTAAAGCTGATTTACTTTTTGGCGACAGTTTTGTTTATTTACAAATCCCGATTATTTCTGCTTGAACCTAGAATTTGGGCCGAAGAAGGTAGTGTATATCTAAAAGATGCTATACTTAATGGCAGTAAATCACTGCTTAATTTTCATCAGGGTTACTACTCAATTATTCCCACTTTTACTTTCTACGTAAGTACGTTTTTTAATTACAAATACATTCCCTATTTTGCTCTGTTTGCATCCCTCTCAGTCTGGGTTTTATTATTCTTCATAGTGGCAAAACTGATTAATCCATTATTTAAAATCTTTCTGTTTATAAGTCTTTTTGTGCTTCTGAATCAGTATCAGCAATTATTTCTCAACACCATTAATCTGCAGTTTATAACACCACTACTGCTCCTTATTTTTCTACAAAATGACCTTGAAAATATCAGTAAGAAAAAACACATATTTTTACTTGTGCTTATCTTTCTGAATATCTTCAACGGCGTTTTGGGTATTCTTCTGCTACCCTATCTGGTCTACAGGCTTATACTCGTTAAAAAGTTTAAGACGCTTTTCTTCAGTCTTGCATGTGTAGCTCTGTATGCTTTACTTTACATCTGTTTTAAAGAACAATCAGACAATCTATCTTTAAGTGAAAGATTTGTCTGTAACTTTAACATTAAATATCAGTATTGGCAAAAAAACCAAATTTCGCTTCTGAAAATGCATTACTACATCATTCTTCTTGTTTTGTCAATTCTATTTTTACTGTTAAAAAAGTGGGAAATTTCGCTCATATCACTAATTTGTTTTACAAACTTCTGTTTCATTGATATGACCAAATTATGCACCCTGCAAATTACAGAACGATACAGAGTGTATTTGTATGCCTTAACCCTAATCTTCTTTTACGGTTTGATACACAAGCAACTGAGCACAAAACTGCTGCTGTTGCCCACCCTTGTTATTTCTTTCTTTTTTTCAAAATCTTTTTTTGACACAGACCATTCTTACTGCATAGAATGTCCCGACTGGTCATCTGAATATAAAAATCTGGAAGAGAAGAAAAAGGCAAAAATTCATCCTGCCGGATGGGAAATAGACATAACAAAATAGGAATCATGATGAATATTTCTGTGATTATACCGGTTTACAATGCAGCAGCCTTTCTGGAAAAAGCGGTAGAATCGGCACTGTATTTTGATGAGGTAAAAGAAATTCTTCTTATTGACGACTGTTCCACAGACACTTCACTGCAGGTCTGTAATTATCTGGTAAAAAAAGATTCGCGGGTAAAGCTTTATCAACATCCAGACAAAGGAAATCACGGCGCAGCTGCAACGAGAAATTTAGGTTTGGATATGGCTTCGCAAGAATTCGTCGCTTTTTTAGATGCCGATGATTATTATCTACCGAACCGTTTTGATGCTGAGAGAATTATTTTTAAAGATCCTGAAATTGAAGGCGTTTTTGGCGCAATAGGAGTAGAATTTCTTTCTGAGAAAGGAAAAGCAGAATACAATGTGAAATTTAATAATTCGCAACTTACCACGGTCCGTTATTCCGCAGAAGGCAAAGACGTTTTCAGAGGATTATTAAATCTTACCCCAGATTTCTTTGGAACCTTTTTTCATTTAAATACACTTACAATTAGAAAGGCCGCACTGGAAAAATCCAAATTAAAATTTAACAGGAGTCTTAGGGTTCACCAGGATTCAGATTTTATTATAAAACTTGCTTATCACAGTTTTTTAAAATCCGGAATTATAAATCGCGCAGTAGCGATACGTGGCGTGCATGATGACAATAGAATTACAAAAATTAAAATTTACTCCAGAGAATATAATCTTCGTCAGCTTTCACTTTGGCATTCTCTGTATCTCTGGTCAAAAGACAACACGTTGAAACATGATGAGAAAAAACATCTGTTTTTACAGTTTAAGGCCTTTGAAATATCTCAGAAAAAAGGTTTAAAAAAAGTATTTAATATCATCTTATCTGCTTTAAGACATCCTACGATATTAAAAACAAGATATCGATTTACCTACATGCAGAAATAATGAAGCTTAATAACTTACAGATTTTACGTGGGATATCTGCGCTGCTGGTGTGTTGTTTTCACTTCCGTGCAGACATCAACTTCCAAAATTTAAAAATCGGGGAAATCCTCTTCGGTAACGGAAGTATAGGCGTACCCATATTTTTCGTAATCAGCGGTTTTATAATGGCATATACCAACAAAATAAATGGTGTAGAAAATAAAGAAATTCTGTCTGATATCCTGCTTTTTTATAAAAGAAGGGTGATAAGAATTATTCCTTTGTACTATATTCTCACATTTGCATGGATTGTATTGGGAGCCAGTTTGCTTTTGTATTTCACAGATGCATCACTGCGGTCAAGATTATTTCACTCATTACTTTTCTTACCTCATCAAAATCATCCTCCAGTACTCTATCTGGGCTGGTCTCTTAATTACGAAATGTTTTTTTATGCTGTTTTTGGTCTGTCTCTCTTTTTTAAGAAAAAAAAATATATTTTCATAACCCTGTTTTTTTTGACATCTTACAGCGTGGGTAAATTGTTAATTTCAGACAATCCTTTCTTTAAAATGCTCACAAGCAATCTTAACCTCTATTTTGTGATGGGAATTTTTCTCGCCATCATTTTTCGTAAAATAACGATTGCCCGCGATGTTGCTGTTTCAGTATCTGTAATTGGGATCTTGCTTTTCTCGGCGCTTTTTTTTAATTTCATTATCATTAAACAGGAACTATTGATTTTACTTGTAGTAACAGCATTTGTCTTATCATTTCTACTTTTTGACTTTGCTTTAAAAATCAAGGCTAGTAAGATTCTTGTTTTTTTCGGAGATATTTCCTATTCACTATATCTATCTCATCCCTTTACAGATATAGTACTCCGAAGATTTTCAATCGCTGAATCTTACCGCATACCTTTTTTTATCTTTAAAATTATTCTGTCAGTTGCCCTCGCTGCTCTTCTTTATCATTTTATTGAAAAGAAAATAACTGCGTATATGAAAACCAAATTAAACGCTTAAAATCAAATGAAAATATCTGTCATCATACCCGTTTACAATGCTGAAAAATACATTACTCAAGCCGTTGAAACTGCACTTCAGTTTGATGAGGTTTTTGAGGTCATTTTAGTGGAAGATCAATCACCGGATAATGCTTTGGAGGTTTGTGAAAAACTGGAACAGAAATATGAAAGGGTAAAACTGTTCCAGCATCCCGATAAAGCAAATCATGGTGCCGGAGCCAGCAGAAATTTAGGTATAACAAAAGCAACCGGAGAATTTATTGCCTTTTTAGACGCAGATGACTATTATCTTCCCAATCGTTTTGATGCAGAAAAGGAACTATTTAAAAATCCTGATACAGACGGTGTTTATGGAGCTATTGGAGTACACTATTACACCGAAAAAGCGAAGCAGCAATTCTACCATATTTATCAGGATAAACTGGATACAGTATATAAAAAAACTGACCCTAAAGATGTTTGCCCGGGTCAGATGAACCTTCGGGGAAGTTTTGGGTTGATTCACCTTGATACTTTAACCGTAAGAAAATCTGCTATGAAAAAAATCCAAAATCTGTTTGAGCCATCATTACGGTTACATCAGGACACAGAATTTACCATCCGGCTTTCTTACTATCTCAACCTGTACACCGGCATAAACGATAAAGCAGTTGCAATGCGGGGCATACATGAAAATAACAGAATTACTAAAGTAGAAACCAAACAGACTAAACCGGCCACCACCAAAATTCTTTTATGGGAAAAGCTGAAGGCCTGGTCAGATCACGAGCAGAATCTGCCGGAAGAATACAGAAAACATATCATTAGAACACACAGAAGTTTCGAAATTGCAAATGCACCTTTTCCGGGAAAATGGCTGATGATTGCAAAATATTTGATTTCTGATTACAAAAGTATTGCTTCAGGATTATATAATATTAATTTCAGGTAAACAGGATCATCAGACCATATTTAGTGATTTAAAAGCAGCTTTTCCCCCAGATCCTGTGAAAACTTATCCATAGATTCTGATGTGAGATGCACCTCGTCACCATATAAATAATCGTTTTTTAAATTGTTGTAATTAATATACAAAACGTTCTTCTGACTGCTCAAGATGCTAATTTTACTATCGAAATCCGGATAATATTTTTTTTCAATTAAATATGGAGCTGTATTAATTGGCATCCTCACTAAGACCACAGTTCCGTGCTTTTTTAAGAAATCTATAGTTTCTGCAAGATAGCTCAACCTGCGTTCTGAAAATTTCAGATTGATCATCCTGTCTTCAAATTCAGCCATTCTTATCTTATTCTCTTTATTTAGTTTCTCCAGAGATACAGCTTTTAACCTCGTTACTTTTATTTTGCCATTGTCTAATATTTCAGAAGTTCCTATTGCATTTTTCTCCGGCAGAATTTTTCTGTTCAGCACATGGGTAATAGAAAAATTATAATTTTCCAGTAAATACTCAAAATTAGGATTACCTGAAACTGTAGAAGTCATTGCTACAGATTTATCATTCTCATTGTAATTCTCGGGAGAATCCGGCAAATTTTTATCAACCATTAAAGCAGTTGGTTCAACCGTGACAATGAAAAAACCACTTTTTGTCTCCGGCTTAATTTTTTTCTTAACAGATTCCAGATATTTAGGACCATACGGAGAATGCGCCCAGGTAAAGGCATAATTATACAGTTTTACATCCGGGTATTTTGTATTGAGAATGCTGTCTAAGATTGCTGGATTCATTCCGGCAGCTCTGGAACTTCCTAAAATAAGAGAATTCTGTTGTGGTGAACTGAATCTTTTATAAAAATCATCTGTTTTTTTTCCTGTTAAAAAAACAGCATAGCCAATCACCAATAAAGGCAAAATTGAAAAAAGAGCAAGTTTAAATAAAGATTTTTTCATAATTAAATTTAAAACTGTGCATAAATAAAACCTTTAGGAGCAATGTAAAACAGAAACACCAGGAAAACCAAAACATAATAAAATCCCCATCTCAGCACCACATTTTTATTGGCAAAAATATCTTTAATCGCAAATTCTTTATCTCTGAAAATCCACTCAACGGTCATCATAAACACAGTGAGAATCGCTATTTCTTTCTGGAATTTAAAATTCGGAAACTGGAAAAAAGAGGGTGAGAAAATTTCTCTGTAATATCCTGTCGCCATAGTCATATCTTTTACGAAGAAAAGTACCATTAATAATGAAAACATAACGAAAGTCAAAGGAATATTAATCAGTTCATCTTTTGTAGGAATGATGTTATTTGAGGCTTTAATTTTCTTATTCATTTTCCCTTTTAAAATCAATGGAATAAACATAATCCCGCTCACAAGGCCGTGTACAATGTAATGCCATTCTGCGCCATGCCAAAAACCAACCACCAAAAAGTTGATGATAATCGCCATAATCAATCCAGATTTTCCGTAATCCCTGAAATTAATGCAAAGTGGTGTAAAAACATATTCGGTGAGCCAGGAAGTGAGCGAAATGTGCCATCTTCGCCAGTAATCTGCAACGTTTTGTGCAAATAAAGGATAATTAAAATTCGGCTGAACTTTGATTCCCAAGATTTTTGAAATCCCGATCGCCATATCAGAATACCCTGAAAAGTCTGCATACAATTGAATAAAATAAAGAACAGCACCAATAAATAAAGCGCTCCCGTTTAATGTTTCGTAAGATTCGAATAAAGGCGTTGTAATCGTTGCAATGTTTTCTGCAATCACCAGTTTCTTGAAAAGTCCCCACAAAATTTGTTTCAATCCATCTGAAAACTGATCCGGTGAAAAGTCTCTTTTTATTTTTAATTGATTTAAAAAAGCCGTTGCTCTGTCAATTGGCCCTGCAATAATACAAGGGAAAAATGCGATAAATACTGAATAATCTAATAAAGACGGAATTTCTTTAACCTTATTATTTTTAAGATCTAATAAATACCCCAACATTCGGAAGGAGTAAAAACTAATCCCAATCGGCATTAAAATTTTTAATAAACCAAGTTGACTTTTAAAATTAAAAATCTGTAAAAAACCGTTTATATTTTCAATAAAAAAATTGAAGTATTTAAAATACAAAAGCTGAATCAACACAAAAAAAACGCCGAGTCGTAACCAGATCACTTTTTTCCCAGCTTCGGCAGATTTTATTTTGTTTCCAATGAAATAGGTGATTCCTGTAGATGCGATCAACAGAAAAACGAATTCCCAACTCCAGCTGCAATAAAAAACATAACTTCCCAGGAGCAAAAATAGATTTTGCAGTTTCGATGTTTTGCCCAAAAGAAAATAGACAAAAAACAGTGTGATAAAGAAAAATATGAAATTATAAGAGTTGAGAAGCATCGAAAAATTCTATTTCTGTTTAATCGATTCTACCATTTCGCCCACATTATTCCAGCTTTGGATTTCTGATGAAGTAAAACGGATTTTAAATGCTTTTTCTATGGCTACAATCAATTGGATATGAGAAAGCGAATCCCATTCTTCTATGTCTTCTGCTGTGGTTTCTTCGGTTAAAGTAATGCCTTCAACATCCAGTTCTTCCTGAAAAATTGCGTTTAATTTTAATAAAATTTCTGAGTTATTCATTTTAAAATGAGTTTTTTGTAACGATTTGAACTTTTTTCGATTGATAGTTTTCAACCTCAAGAATCCACTGATTATTTTGTTCGGCAAAACCAAGATTTTCATAGTGATTTTTTACCATTTCATTTTTTGCAGTAGCAATATATTCTCCCACGATGTATTTGAAACCGTGTTTTTTAGCGGCTTCTACGATGGTATTGAGTGTAAAATCTTCCATTCCCCTTTTCAAAACCCGGCAGCTCATCAACCAGGTGTTGATGAAAAGTGTTTCTGTATTTTGTTTTTCAAGAATGACCACACAGATTAATCCGTTGTCGCCATATTTATCTTCTAAAGTGAAAGACAAAGTATGATGATTTTCAGAAGAAATTAAATCTTCAATTTCCTGCTCTGTAAAACGAATTGTCCTTAGATTAAACTGATTGGAACGCTGTGTCAACTGGGAAACTCTCGGAGTCGAAAATTTATTGAATTTCTGAACATCAGAAACCATTTTCATGCTTTTCAGGAAATCGTCAACATTTGTAAAACTTTCCAAAGCGACCGCACGTTTTGCTTCAATTTGGTATTGTTTTGTGCGTTCTGCATCATTTTCAGAAACACTTGCGGTTTCAAAAATATTGAGACTATACAGATACTCCAAGTATTCTGCAGGGTCTTCCGGTAATTCTGGAACGCAGACATCGGGTAGATTTTCGCGGACAATATTTCTTTCAAAAGGATTGTCATCCAGGAAAACCATCGAATCAAATCCTATATTCAAAATATTCTGAATTTTTCTGATATTGTCGGCTTTATTATCCCAATTGGCGACAAAAACTGCAATATCGTCCATGTTCAGAACCATATCCGGATGTTTTTCAAAAGGTTCTCTAGCTTTATCCTCATCATTTTTACTGCAGACTGCGATAATAATTCCTCTTCTCTGCAAAGCTTTTACCCAATGCTGAAATTCCGAAAAAGCCTTCCCGATTCCTAAATTTCCGATCTGAATTTTTTCCAAGCCGTCATCACCAATAATTCCTCCCCAAGTTGTGTTATCAAGGTCCAGAATCAGACATTTTCTAAATTTCCCTTCAACCGAAGAAATAATACTTACGATATGATGAGCAACTATTGGAAGAATATCGAGCGACAACACCATTTCGGTATTGATGTAAATATTGGGCGAAAACATAAAATCCCGTCCCCACTTATTCTGAATGGAAGCCAAATCTGCCAGAAAAAGATTGCTGTTTTTCAAAGCCAATTCAGACAGAAGATAATTCAATTTATTTTGTTGAAACACAAAAGACGACTCCACTTTTGTAGAAAAATTCCCGAAAACCTGATTATCAATTCCCGGAAAATTGCAATAAATCACTTTGCTTTTTGTCCTGTTTTGAATAGTATTATAAAGCTCTTCAACAGCATTCACCTTATTTTCAGCGAAATTTAACTGGTCACTGTAAGATTTATAATATTGATTTAAAAGTTTATGAGAAGATTCGAAAATTATGGTATAATCGGCTTCGAATTCATAATATTCTGAAGTTGCGTCTAAAATCTGTCTTGAAATCTGCCCGAAATCTGCTTCGAACATTTTAAGATTAAAACCTTCTTCTGCAGCGGTTCCTTTTAATGCAACATTCAGAAATTGAGTTGCAGTATCGCCTAATAAAGCAACTTTTACCTTTTTAGAATCGCTGTGTTCAAGCTTTGCGAGTTTCTTTAATTCGGAAAATGTTTTGTACATCATTTCTCTTTATTTCACAAAAAGACCTACATATTTTCCTTCAAAATCTACAACCGTTGGCTGAACTTTAATTTCTTCGCAAAAATCCTGAAAAGCCGAATTGTCATTAATGTCATCAGAGATAAACACGCCGCCTTTTCTTAATCTTGGGTAAAGCGTTTCGTAAGCCCACTTCATTCCTTCATAGGATTTGTCTGAATCATAGTGTATCACATCGATCCCGCCGCTTTCTTTTAAAATTTTGGGTAAAGATTCCCGGTCGGCATGGCGGAAGAGCTTCCAGTTTTTTCTCAAATCATCGGGAACGATGCAGCCGACGTATTGATCACCATTCTGACCTAAATAAGGCATATCTGAACTGTACAAAGTTCCGTTTCTTTTTTGTAAAGAAGTGAGTGTGGCGAAAGAACTCCATCCATAAGCAACACCCGTTTCTACAACAGATTTTGCCTGGGTAAATTCACACGCGCTGTAGATTAATTCCAAAGCACCTGCTCCACCCATTTTTATGGGACAGGCATTTTGTTTTCCTAAAGCTTTTCGAAATTCCTGAGGATATTTTTCTGAAAAATCTCGAAATTCAAGATTAAATAATTTCTTGATTGCATCTTCCTGACTTACAGCAATCTTAGCTGCCCAAAGATTGGTTTTGTCTTTTCCTTTGAAAGCTATGTTTCTTTTAAAAATATTTTTGATGATTTTTCTACCTAATTCAGGATAAAGATCTGGTCTTTTGAGGTATCCGATAAGGGTTTTGAAAACCCGTGCTATTTCTCTCACAGTGTTTGTTTTAGTCGTGCAAAAATAAGACTTTTATCTGATTTATTATTTTAAAGAATAATTATCTTTGTCTAAAATTTATTATCAAACCCTCTTATATGAAATTTTCCATTCTTATTGCCAATTTCAACAATGGTAAATTTTTCAGAGACTGTTATGATTCTGTTATTGCTCAGGAATATCAAGACTGGGAAGCCGTAATTGTTGACGACAGATCTACAGACGATTCTGTAAAAATCATCAAGGAAATTATAGAGAATGACAGCAGATTCAAATTTTTTGAAAATGACGAAAATTATGGTGTGGGCGTTACCAAATCTAAACTGATAGAATTGGCCAGCGGCGATGTTTGCGGCTACGTAGATCCGGATGATGCCATTAGACCTGCTGCTTTAAAAAGCGCTGTAGAAGCCTTAAAGAAAAATGCAAATGTGGTTCTTACTTATTCCCGGTTGGCAAAATGCGATGAGTCCCTGAATGTTTTATCAGAATTTAAATCTGCGATGCAGGTTCCCAATGGAAGAAAAACCTTTTTTAACTTCCCTATTCAAATTGCACCTTTTGTGAGCTTCAGAAGAGATATTTACCTGAAAACGGATAGAATGAACCCTGAACTGAAGATTGCTGAAGACCAGGATCTCTACTACAAAATGTACGAAGCCGGCAAAGTAAAATTTATCAACCAAACTGATTATCTGTACCGTGCGCACGCTGGAGGTATATCCCAGAATGAAAACAAAAAAAAATCATACGAATATTACGCAAGAGCTATCTGGGAAGCAATGCAGCGAAGAGGAATAAAGGAGATTAACGGGAAAAATGTTCCTGAAAGCTACACTGCCACTCAAGAGATTTTTGACCTGTTGGAATATCAAAATAAGATACCATACCGGCTCAAAAAGAAGATATTGATATTTTTAGAAAAAATATTCGGGTAATGGCAGGAAAAAAAATAAAAGTTTTGTTCAGACACCGTTCAATGGAGATCGGTGGTGTAGAAAAGGTTGTTCTAAGCATGATGAACAATCTGAACAGAGAAAAATTTGATCTTACCGTCTGTCTAAACATTAATCAGGGTGAACTGAGAAATGATTTCCCTCCTCACGTAAAAAAGGTTTACATTGCTGAAGGAAGAGAGGATATGTCTAAGAATCCTGTTCTTCAAAAAATACAGTTATTAAAAAGAAAATACAGGCTTGGTCTGGCTGAGAAAAATGCTGAAGTTGCTCAAAATCTTCTTCGTGAAAATTATGATGTGGAAATTGCAACTACATACTCTGTTTACAAGACCGTATTAAATTCTACCAATAAAAATTCCAGAAAAATAGCCTGGCTGCATTCTGATCTCACTTTAGAAGGCTTTGATCCTTACCGTGAGGAGATTTTTGCAAATATGCAGCAGTTTGATTATATAATCTACGGCTCTAAGCAATGCAAAGACGCATTGGACGAAAAGTTTCCGCAGGTACAGTTTCCTCCCGGAGAGGTAATCTTAAATGCAATTCCCATCTCTGAAATCAGATCCAAAGCCAACGAATTTCTGCCCGATCAGGAAGATGTTCCTACATTCATTTCGGTAGGCAGACTTCATTTCCGTAAAGGCTATAAAACCCTTCTTGAAGTGCATAAGAAACTCTTGGATTCTGGATATTCACACAAGATCAAAATTATTGGAGACGGGGAAGATTTTGATTTCCTGGTGAAAAGAATAGAGGAACTGAATGTGAAAAAAACCTTCCTTCTGCTGGGCACAAAGATGAATCCCTACCCTTATGTGAAAAACAGCGATTTTTATGTAATGCCCTCAGAGAGTGAAGGCTGGCCTTTAATTATTGCAGAAACATTAATCCTTAAAAAACCAATTCTGGCAACTAACGTAGGCGGCATCCCAGAGATGATTGACCATAACTCAACAGGCTATCTGGTTGAATATTCTGAAGACGGCCTGTATAAAGGAATGGTCAAATTTCTCACAGACGGAAAATTAACAGAAAAAATAAAACATAACCTGGAAAATATTGACGAAAAATTTGATAACAGAAAAATTTTCAATGCTGTGGAAAAAATTATCACAGACATCACCTGTGATTAAAAAATCTTATAAAAAATGCTAAACACAAATAACTCTAATGAACATATTACTTGATAATTTATACCGTACTTTCATCAACAGCCGCAATAACATCTGCGTTGCCATTGATAAAGAGCAACATACATACGGTGAAGTGTTTGACATATCTTGCCAGATAAGACATCAGATTCAGAAGACTTCTTCTCAAAATATTGGGATTTATTTAACGGATGATGTTTTTATGTATGCATCAATTCTGGCAATTTGGCTTGAAGGTAAAACTTATGTGCCTATTCACCCAGAATTCCCATATAATAAAAATAAAAACGTAATTGAGCAGGCTGAAACTGAAACCATCTTATCATCAGTTGAAATAAAAGAGGATTTCGGAGTCAATACGATTAATTCTAATGAAGATTTTGGAAGAGTATGTGTACCGCCAAAAAACATTCCGATGGAAACCAATGCCTACATTCTGTTCACTTCTGGCAGCACAGGAAACCCCAAAGGAGTTCCTATTCAGTTTTCTAACCTCTTTTATTTTTCAGAATCTTTTCATACTACGTTTGGAAATCTAAATACTGACGACAGTGTTCTGCAAATGTTTGAGCTCACTTTTGACTTGTCGGTAATGAGCTACCTTATTCCCTGGCTGAATGGTGCAAAAATCACAGCTCTTCATAAAAATGAAACAAAATATCTACAGATTCTGGATCTTTTGGAAGCCAACGAAATCACCGTAGCATTAATGGTACCAAGTATTTTAAATTTAATTATACCCTATCTCGACAGTGAAATAAATAATGAAAGTCTGAGGCTGAATTTGTTTTGTGGAGAAGCACTTCTGGCAAAACAGATAGAAAACTGGAAAGGATTTGTACCGAATTCCGAAATGTACAATGTTTACGGACCTACAGAAAATACTATTTTCTGCACTTTTTATAAAATTGGAAATCATATTAAAGAAAAAAATGGAATTATCAGCATCGGGAAATCTTTACCAAACAGCTGTATGCGCTTTTTAGATGATTCTTTAAACGAAGGTGAACTCCTGCTCTCCGGAAAACTACTTACTCAGTTTTATTGGAAAAATGAGATTAAAACCCAGGAAACTTTCATAGAAATACAGGGCGAAAAATTATACAGAACAGGAGATTGGTGCATCAAAGATGATGAGGGAGATTTTTATTACACAAATAGAATCGATTTTCAGGCAAAAATAAATGGCTTTCGGGTGGAATTAGCAGAAATTGAATATTTCGCTAATCAAAAATTGGAAAACGCAGTCAGCGTTACCGTTTTACATAAAGACAACAGTGGAAATGATGTATTGATTCTTTTCGTAAATGATTTGAGTGCTTCAGAAGACACAATTTATCAGCATTTAAAGAAAAATCTTCCTGATTACTGTATACCTCAGAAAATAATTAAACTGGAAAAATTTCCTGTAAATACATCTGGAAAAACAGATAGAAATGAACTTAAAAATTTGATTTAATGACCATTAGAAAAGCCAATATCGGAGACATCCCTTTCATTGTGAATGCAATTATGGAAATTGAAAATTTTGGAGACAAAAACACGTTCAATAATTTATTTGGTACCGATACCCAAACCACAAAAAAATACCTCACCGCCTTCTTACAAGATGAAGAAAATTTCGGTACTGAGTTCTCCTTAAACACTTACACCATTGTTGAATATGATGGAGATCTTGCTGCCTGCTGCAGTATTTTCTTCACCAATGCAGAATATTATCAGAATAAAAGCGAATTATTTCCTATCCACCTCGGAAAAGAACACCTTCAAAATTTCATTAAAAACGCTAAAGATCTCCCTGATACCAAAAAAATTTCCTCCAATAAGTATTTTTTAGAATATCTTTTCGTGGCACCATCATTTCGAAGCATGGGAATTTCTAAGCCTTTGATAGAAAATCTTTGTAGCCAAACAGACAGAATGTATCTTATTCCCTTAGAAAACAACCGGTTTGCAATAGAATACTATAGAAGATTAGGATTCACGCAGGACGAAGTGGTAAAAAAATTCCGAATTCATACAGACGAAAATCCCATATATCCCCACAGCTATAAGATAATGCTGTACCGCGACAGCAAAGAGAAAAGAAGCTCTTAAAATAATTCCGAATCTGCAAATTTTAAATCAAGCGTAAATTTTTTGCTGATAATTTCCTGTCTTCCTGAAAAGGCGCAGTTCGCTGAAATTTCATGTTTAACTCCATTCATTACAGGAACAGTAAGAAAAATGCTGTGCTTTTTACAGACAAACAGCAAAATGATCTAGGAAAATTTTTCAGAGCCAATCACATCTACCAAATCCTGAACGGTGGCAATACTTCTGAACCCCCTTGGATTAATTTTTACATTAAAATGTTTTTCAACAAGATCTAGAATTAAAACCGCAGACAGAGATCCATAATTTTCCAGCTCTTTAAAATGGGTTTCCAGTTTCAGAGGTGATTTCTCCTTCATTTCGGATTGCAGTAATCCACAAAAGTCTTCTAAGTTCATAATCGTATTTTTCAAAAGCAAATTTATAAATTATATTTAACTTTGCCCGATGATGATGATTTATAAAATTTTAAATAAACTCTTCACTGCATTTAAAGATTATCAACAACGTATCTACACCAAGATATGCTTAAGTAAAGGATTGAAGCTCGGTAAAAATGTTGTCATACGGAATAATGTATCATTTGGTTCCGAACCATTTTTGATAGAAATTGACGAAGATACAAGAATCGGAGAGGGTACAACTTTTGTGACGCACTCTGGCTTTACAGTTAACCTGAGAAAAATTACAGGATATGAAACTGTAAGAAATTTCGGTCATATCAAAGTGGGGAAAAACTGCGCCATAGGAAACGGCTCCGTCATCCTGCAAAACGTAGAAATAGGAGACAACTGCGTTCTTGGCGCTAACTCTGTTTTGTCAGATTCTATGCCAAGTAACAGTGTATACGGCGGTAATCCTGCAAAATACATCTGTGAAATTGAAGACTATGGTGATGTGCTCTTAAAAACTACGACGCAGTATCCCATCGATTTAGAAAAAGACAAAAAACAGCTCAATCACTGGCTGAGGAAAAATCTTCCAAAAAAATATAAAACAGCAAAATAAAAATGTCTTTTAAGAAAAAAATCCTCATCAGAATCGGTTCCCTACGCCACGGCGGAGCAGAAAAAGTGCTGGTTACTTTTCTTAAAAGTCTGCAGAAAGATAAATATGAGATTGATCTTCTTCTCAATTTGTATTCTGGAAAATATCTGAAAGATGTCCCGGACTGGATTAATATTATCTACCTGAATAAAGGCGAAATGATTACCACCAACCGACTTCAGGATCTTCCAAAAAAGGCGGCGAGAGTAATCTATCAGAAAGCTTTAAACAAATTCCCAAACTTCCTCTACAAAGGAAAACTAAAAAATAAAAAATACGACATTGAGTTTGCGGCCATCCACGGAATGCGGGATGAAATATTAAATTCTCCTTTAAAATCATCCAAAAAAATAGTCTGGATTCACAACGATCTCTCTGAAGTGAAAGGTTATACGAATGATGAAACCAAAAAGTTTTTTGGTTTTGATAAAATTATGGTGATTTCAGAAAAAATTGAGAAGCTTTTCCAGAATTTAGCTGAAAATGAAACTGAAAAACAGAAAATTGTAAAGATTTACAATCCTTTAGACACGGAAGAAATTATTAAGAAGTCGGAAGATGGAAGTCAGAAGCCGGAAGCCGGAATTGCCGATTATCATCAAGACATCCAGCATCCAACATCCAGCTCCTCACATCCAGCCCCGACATTCATTTCCGTAGGAACGGTTTTCCCTCAAAAGGGTTTTGACAGACTTCTGAAAGTGCATAAAAAACTTTTGGATGAGGGTTTTCAACATCAAATCTTAATCGTTGGTGATGGTTACGATTTTGAGAACATCAAACGTCTGAAAACTGAACTTAAAGTTGATGACACAGCTAAAATGCTGGGTTTTACAGACAACCCTTATCCTTATTTTCAGAAGGCAGATTTTTATATCTTAAGTTCGAGGTATGAAGGTTTCCCAACGGTTTTATTTGAAGCAATTACTTTAAAAAAGAAAATTATTGCCACCGATGTTTCCGGTGTGAGAGAAATGCTCAATGATGGTGAATTGGGTTTGATTGTAGAAAATTCTGAAGCCGGAATTTATGAAGGAATGAAAAAAGCCATCACTGATAAATCATTTTTCGATCCGCATCTGGCAAAACTCAGTCAGGCAGAAATGCCTTTTACGCTTGAAAATTCGGTTCAGAAAATTACATCAATTCTTGACAGCTTGTAAAAAAATTGTAATTTTAAAACTGATTCAGATTTTTCTACCTTTGTTGTATGGCAGATCACTACTCTACTATTCAAAAAGATTTTTACAGAGAAAGCGGTAAATGGCTTTCCACTTTTAATATTTGGATTAAATGTCTCAATCCCAACCTACATTTTATTTATATTTTAAGAAAAACTCAGAAATACAGTAAAACACCGGTTTTAAGCCTGTACTGGAGAATAGTTTTAAGACATTTCCAGATCAAATACGGTTTTCAGATTTATCCTGAAACAGAAATTGGAGAAGGTTTTTATCTGGGACACTGGGGAAGTCTTGTGATTAATCCTAAAGCTAAAATCGGGAAAAACTGCAATATTGCTCAGGGTGTAACCATTGGGCAACAGAACAGAGGCAAAAATGAAGGATACCCTGTAATCGGCGATCAGGTTTGGATAGGCCCTAATGCGGTTATTGTAGGAAATGTAAACATCGGAACAAATGTTTTGGTAGCTCCAAACGCTTATGTTAACTTTGATGTACCGGATAATTCTGTAGTGGCGGGAAATCCAGCTAAAATATATCCTAACGATACTGCTACAGAGGGCTATATCAACAATCAGATCTGAAAATATTAAACATTGTTAAAAAAATTTTTATACTGAAACAAAAAAAGTAGATTTGTATAATTATTGATGAAACCTATTAAAACTGAAAATAATTTAAACGAAACAAATAATTATAACCTTTAAATATTTATTTTTATGTCACAATCGTACGAAGTTATTTTCGAAAACAACAGAAAGTGGGTAGAGTCTAAGCTAGGAGATAACCCTGATTTTTTCAGAGAACTGGCAAGCGGTCAGACACCGGAGTATCTCTACATCGGATGTTCAGACAGCAGAGCAACCGCTGAAGAGCTGATGGGAGCTAAGCCAGGGGAAGTTTTTGTACACAGAAACATTGCCAACGTAGTAAATGCTTTGGATATGAGCGCAGCTTCTGTAGTAGAGTATGCGGTATCTCATCTGAAGGTAAAACACATCATTGTTTGCGGTCATTACAACTGTGGTGGTGTGAAAGCGGCGATGACTCCTCAGGATCTTGGGATTCTTAATCCGTGGTTAAGAAACATCCGTGATGTTTACAGAATTCATCAGGCAGAGCTGGACGGTATTGAAGATGCTGAAAAGCGCTATGACAGATTAGTAGAGCTGAATGTGCTGGAGCAGTGCATCAACGTTATTAAAATGGCATGTGTGCAGGAAAGGTACATCGCAGAAGAGTATCCTGTTGTACACGGATGGGTTTTCGACATGAGAACAGGTAACATTATTGATCTTGAAATCGATTTCGAAAAAGAATTGAAAGACATCCAAAAGATCTATAACCTCAGCGAAGATTCCTGGACGATGAGCAGAAGAACTCTCTAAAATCTTAGAAAAGAATGAAAATCTGGAGCATAGTCACATTACTCATTGTATTGAACTTTACAGCATTGCCAAGCATTGCTGCTGTAATGAAATGGGATTTGGCTAAAACCAATGTGGTTCTGAACGAAGAAGAAACTCATTCTCACTATTCATCATTCTTATCTGTTGTAGAAAAGACGCTTCCAAAAACCCTCAGCGTGTATGATCACCTGAAGTTTTTTGAGCCAGACTCTCAGGGCGCACTCTTTGTGCAGACAGATGACCGCAGTCATCTTTCGCCCTATCTCAATAAATTTTCTCCTCCTCCGGAGGCATAGATAAACTTTGCAGTGTATTGATCATCGTTGGTGCACTGCTTTTGCTTTCTATATGCCGCTATTTCAGCGGCTATTCATCTATATTTCAACATTTTTTTAAATATTTTTTCAGTCATGAAAAAAAATAAAAGTTTATCAGGAGGAGTGAAAGAAAATCTGCCTTCAGGTTTAGTGGTTTTCTTAGTTGCCCTTCCATTGTGTCTCGGCATTGCACTGGCTTCGGGAGCGCCACCATTGTCCGGAGTAATTGCAGGTATAGTAGGCGGTATCGTCGTGGGCTCTATAAGTAACTCAAACATTTCAGTTTCGGGACCTGCTGCCGGTCTTACGGCCATCGTTTTAACCGCAATTACAGACCTGGGTACCTTCGAGCTCTTTCTTTGTGCAGGGATTATTGCGGGGATTATACAGCTTTTTTTAGGGTTTGTGCGGGCAGGAAGTATTTCAAACTATTTCCCCAATAATGTGATTGAAGGAATGCTTGCAGCCATTGGAATTATCATCATTTTAAAACAGATTCCGCACGCAGTCGGCTTTGATAAAGATTATGAAGGCCACGAATCTATTTTCGACAACGGAATTAATTTTAATTACTTCTCTGAACTTTTCAGCGCGGTACATCCCGGGGCAATCGTTGTTACTGCTGTTTCACTCTCCGTGCTTCTGTCCTGGGACCGAATTCCGGCTTTAAAAAGACTTAAAGTTCTTCCAGGCGCCTTGGTAGCCGTAGCCTTAGGAATTTTATTAAATGAAATCTTTAAAGCAGTGGGCAGTTCTTTAGCCATCGGGAAAGAACATTTGGTTTCGCTTCCGGTTCCTAAAAATTTAGACGATTTTAAAAATTACGTAACCCTTCCCGATTTTGCAGGTTTTCTCAACTGGAAAGTATGGCTTACAGGAGCTACAATTGCAGTTGTAGCCTCTATTGAAACACTTCTCTGTATAGAGGCATCAGACCGTCTGGATATGCAGAAAAGAATTACAGATACCAATCTTGAACTGAAAGCGCAGGGAATTGGAAATCTTATAAGTTCATTTATAGGAGGCCTTCCAATGACCTCCGTTGTGGTAAGAAGTTCGGCCAATGCCAATGCCGGAGCTACTTCCAAAGCATCAAGTATCATTCACGGTGTGTTGCTTTTAATTTGTGTTCTGTCTATTCCGGTCGTTTTAAATATGATTCCGTTTGCAACTCTGGCAGCGGTTTTACTTCTGGTAGGATATAAACTGGCAAAACCAGCGACATTTAAACACTTCTGGCATCTGGGCAAGTTTCAGTTTCTTCCTTTTGTAGCAACAGTAGTGGCAGTAGTAGCAACAGATTTGCTGAAAGGCGTGGGAATTGGTCTTGCAATTTCAGTTTTCTATATCCTTCAGGGGAACATGAAGCGTGCGTACTATCTGAGCAAAGAAAAACTGGATGACGCTGATGAAATAACGATAAAGCTGGCTGAAGAAGTTTCTTTTCTGAATAAAGCTGCCATCAAAAAGACGCTGAAAAATATTAAACCTAATTCTAAAGTAATTTTTGATGCAAGAACAACAGCATATATTGCTACAGATGTTTTGGAAATGATACAGGAATTTGCAAACATCAGGGCAGTAGAAGAAGATATTGAGGTAGATTTACTTGGTTTTAAAACTTCTTATAAAGATTATGAAGCCAATGAAAATTCTCATATTGTGATTACGCATAAACGGGCAATGTAGTGGGATGCCGGGTGTTGGGTGTTGGATGCTGGATGCTTGATGTTTACATGATTGAGGACATTTCAGATTGCAGATTAGTCTAGTTAAAAAAGACCATTTCACAATTCAGAAATGGTCTTTTTATTTTATTTTCCGTTGAAAGCCGTCATTGTATTGCCAATTCCAGCAAAGACGAATGACAGGGATGCTTTGGCAAATTTTTCTATTCTTTCGGCAAGCTTTTCAGATTCTTCGGCGTTCCAGTTTCCTAAAACATAATCTACCTGTCTGCCTTCCGAAAATTCAGCAGAAATACCGAATCTGAGCCTTGCATAGTTCTGAGTCTGCAACTGTTCCTGAATACTTTTAAGACCGTTATGACCGGCATCAGAACCTTTCATTTTCATCCTTAAAGTCCCGAAAGGAAGAGCAAGATCATCGGTAATGATCAATACATTCTCCAAAGGGATATTTTCTTTCTGCATCCAGTATTTCACGGCATTTCCGGAGAGATTCATGTAAGTATCCGGTTTCAGTATAAAGACTTTCCTGCCCTTATATTTACCATCTGCCATCCATCCAAAATTACTGGTACTAAAAGGGGTGTCTAAAGTCTCTGCAATTTTTTCCGCCACTTTAAAACCGATATTGTGACGGGTATTTTCGTATTCGGCTCCCTTATTTCCTAATCCTACGATAAGGTATTTCATGCTGATTTTTTTACAAAATTAAATTTTTAAAAATAAAAAAAGCCCCGTCTCTAAAAAGACAGGGCTAAATATTGTAAAATGCTGTTTCTATTGCGGCTTATAAATATAATTTACACCGAAACCAACAGTCATATACGTCTGAGGATCATACAGATAATTGGTAGTAAATACAATTGGTGTAGGGATTGGTGGCACCATATCTGTAACCGTATATCTTCTAGGGTTGTTGATAGAAAGACTCTGGCTCTTCTCATCATTTACTCTTGTAGAAAGTAATGCAGAAATTTTATATGCAAACGGCAACAGGGTGTGAGGGTTGATTTGTGTATCGAATGTAGAATACTCGTACTTATACTTTTCTGTAGGTGTCCCGAAGGTTCCTCCTGTAATTGTACCGTAATTTCTGTCTACAGTAGTAACATTGTCACCTGTAAAAGTGTAGTTTGAAACTGAATACATGCTGTAATCAAAAGGCATACCTGTAACTTCCTCACCATTTCTCATGGTAATTTTGCTCAGCTTGTCTGTACCAGCTGCGTACTCAAGATTGTAGATTTTTTTGTACTTTTTATCTACCAGCCATGGCAATGCCGGAACAGTTCCTCCCGGGGGAATTACTTTTTTGTAAGTAGTTCTGTTTTCTGCGATAATCGTTAATCTTCCACCAGCGCCGTAAGTAAGCAGCTGAGTGTAAGCAACACTGTCTGCATCCAAACTTCCGTCTTTGTCTTCATCTAAGAATCCGTAGAATGTAATTTTGCTTATTTTATCACCGCTCCACATCATATCTGTAACAGATCTTGTGGATTTTCCTTTGGTAAGAACTTTAGAAACCAAAAGACCGTTATAACGGTACTCTGCAATGGTATCAGAATTTGTAATTTCTCTGAATAAAGATCTCGGCCCGATAAGACCACTGTTTTCGTTAAGGCCAATCAGCGGATTTCCTTCTTCATCCACCAAATCTTTACAAGAGTGTACAGAAGACAAACCTGCAACCAGCAATATAAAATAGAAGAGTTGTTTCATTTTCAAAGAGATTACTTATATTTTCCACAAATATAATTTTTTTTTACATAAGAAACACTTTCTTATACAGAATGTGACAAAATAATAGTGAAAATTTAACGAATTAATTATAATTCGACTGTCATTTCTTTAAATATTTAAAAATTATGTTCACAAAACAGAAAATACAAATTTCAAGCAGTTATTTTTCATCAGATAAATATTAAATTGCAAACCGATAGTTTTTGATCAGGAAAATACCGGCAAGACCTTCCCCATGGACGTCTCTGAAAAAAGAACTGTATACAACCTGATAAGTTAAGTGTTTACAAAATTAAGATTTTAAAAATCTTAAAATACCTTTTACTACATCTTTTAAAAGCAAAAAAAGCCATCCAATAGAAGAATGACTTTAAGTATCGTGTTTTAATTACTGTTGATATTTCTTACAAAGCTTTATAAATATACTTCTGCATTTGGCTCTGATCTGAAACAGGGTAATTCTGAGAATCGTACAGATAAGTATATGCCCCGGGAATTGATGGCATTGGAGAAGGATTTACCACTGTAAAACTCATTACATTGTTTGCAGAAAGACTGGAAAAATTCAGAGGATGCAACAGACTCCATGTTACAAAAAAAGCTTTTGGCAGTGTAGTGTAAGGATTAATTTTAGTATCGTAGCCATCAAAATTATACGAAGTACTGGCAACCACGGTAGACATATCCGGTACCCCGGTTGCACTTGTCATACCTGTTTCTACAGCAACTTTGCTGATATTATCTCCGGCGTTGGTAATGGTATAATTAGAAAAATGAGTATACGTAGTGCCAGATTTTTTCTTTTCTACAATCTTCGTCATTTTACCGGAACCATCGTACGTATAGGTATATTCGCTGTTAAAACTTGGCATTGTTCCTGCCATCGTTGTGCAGGTGGTATAATTGATCTTCCCATTGGCATCATAAGTAAGATTATATTCGTAAGAAAGGCTGTTTGCAGGCACAGACCCATTTACTTCCTGCTCATATTTAACTTTTGTAACTTTGCCTGATGTGTAAGTAACCCTTCCTATAACAAATGAATTCGGAGCACCAGATTCCAGAAAAACTGCTTTGTCTAAAGTATTTCCGGTGGTAAAAAACTCTTGATTTGTAACATTGTTTACCGTTACTTTATGAAGGATTCTTGGCCCCAGAATCGTGGCACCTCCTCCACTGCTTCCACCGGGATTATTAGGATTGTTAAGGCTGTTATTGATGGGGTCTGCTGTAGTATTATCGCAGGAAAAAAGAAAACCAAGAAGCAACGCAGCCGCTGTAGTAATAAATTTGTTTTTAGTCATACGTTTTTAATTTATAAGTCACAAATATAAATTATTTTCAATAACATGGGATTTTTTTTCCAGTTTCTGCAAAAAAAAAGTCTAAAACACATTTTTAGACTTTTAGATTGTAATGAATGCTATTTCCCAAGAATCGCCTTCAGCAAGCTGTTGACCTCATCCACATTTTTTACTTTATCTTTACGCATCATCAGATTATTTCCTTCTTTTCCTGCCTTTTCTTTCAGTTGTGCCTGAGCCGGATTTTGAGTTAAATACGAAATTATATTTCTGAACTTTTCGGTCTGATAAAATTTATCCTGAGGATTAGACGGGAAATATCCTAAGAAAATCCCGTTTTTCATTACAATTTTTTCGAAACCGATTTCTGCAGCGAGCCATTTCAGAGCTACACTTTTCAGTAGATTGACCACTTCTTCCGGCAATTTACCAAAACGGTCTTTCAGTTCAGCTTCAAATTTTTCAAGATCAGTTTCATTGTCGATATCTGCCAGTTTCTGATAGAGCAACAGCCTTTCTTCTGTGCTTGAAACATAAGAATCCGGCAACATCAGTTCGAGATCAGTTTCTATATTGACTTCTTTTACTGTTTTAAAGAGTTTCTGGCGGTCTTCCTCATTTTCAAACAAACTCCCGAATTCATCATCGTCTTTCAGTTCTTCCAGTGCTTCCTGCATCATTTTCTGATAGGTTTCAAAGCCCATTTCGTTGATGAAACCGCTCTGCTCGCCTCCCAGTAAATCTCCGGCACCGCGAATTTCCAGATCTTTCATCGCAATCTGAAAACCACTTCCCAAATCTGAAAACTGCTCTATTGCTTCCAGCCTTTTTTTAGCATCAGATGTAATCATATCAAACGGAGGTGTGATGAGGTAACAAAACGCTTTTCTGTTGCTGCGCCCCACCCTTCCGCGCATCTGGTGAAGATCTGCCATCCCGAAACGCTGCGCATCATTAATGAAAATAGTGTTGGCATTAGAAACATCCACACCACTTTCTACAATGGTTGTAGATACCAGAACGTCGTATTTTCCGTCCATAAAATCAAGAACGTTCTGCTCAAGCTGTTTGCCTTCCATCTTGCCGTGCCCGGTAATCACTTTAGCATCCGGAACGAGACGCTGAATCAAACCTGCAATATCTTTCAGATTTTCTACTCTGTTGTTGATAAAGTAAACCTGCCCGTCCCGCTGGAGCTCATAAGAAACCGCATCACGGATAATTTCTTCGTCCCAGCTTACAATCTGCGTTTCCACAGGCTGACGGTTTGGCGGTGGCGTTTTAATAACCGACAGATCCCGCGCTGCCATAAGAGAAAACTGCAGCGTACGCGGAATTGGCGTTGCCGTGAGCGTCAGTGTATCAATGTTTGCCTTTAAAGTTTTCAGTTTGTCTTTCACTGCAACACCAAATTTGTGCTCTTCGTCAATAATTAAAAGACCCAGATCTTTGAATTTTACTTTTTCTGAAGCTAACTGGTGTGTGCCGATGACGATATCCACTTTTCCGTCTTTGAGACCGGCGATGGTTTCTGCCTTTTGCTTTGCTGTACGGAATCTGTTTAGATAAGAAACATTTACCGGAAAATCTTTCAGACGTTCCTTAAAACTCCGGTAATGCTGAAACGCCAAAATCGTGGTGGGAACCAGGATAGCTACCTGTTTGCTGTCTGTTGCCGCTTTAAACGCAGCACGGATGGCCACCTCAGTTTTCCCGAAACCTACATCACCGCAAACCAGACGATCCATTACGGTTTCTGCTTCCATGTCGTTTTTCACATCGATGGTTGCTTTTTCCTGATCGGGTGTGTCTTCGTAGATAAAACTCGCTTCCAGTTCGTTCTGAAGATAAGAATCCGGTGCAAAAGAAAATCCTTTCGCTGTTTTCCGCTCGGCGTATAATTTTATCAGATCAAAAGCAATCTGTTTTACTTTGGCTTTTGTTTTCTGTTTTAATGACTTCCAGGCAGGGGAACCGAGTTTGCTTAAAACCACTTCTTTCCCGTCCGGCCCGTTGTATTTTGAAATTTTATGCAGCGAATGAATGCTTACGTACAGAAGGTCACCGTTTTTATAGGTAAGTTTAAAACATTCCTGCACTTTCCCGTCGTTGTTTACCTTTACCAAACCCATAAATTTTCCGATTCCGTGATCAATGTGAGCAATGTAATCACCAACTTTCAGAGACATTAAGTCTTTTAAAGTAAGCTGTTCAGATTTAGCAAAAGTGTTTTTGGTTTTATAACGCTGATACCGGTCAAAAATCTGATGATCTGTGTAGACCATAATTTTGTTATCGGCATCTACAAACCCTTCATGAAGTTCAGATTTAAAACTTTTAAACTTAATTTCCCGTTTTTCAGAGCCTATTCTTCCTACGTCTTCAAAAATAGATTCTAATCTTTCTTTTTGCTTCTCACCTGAAAACGAGATCCACATTTCAAAACCGTCAGCTTCTTTCTCTTCAAGATCTTCTATTAAAAGTTCGAAATTTTTATGGAATGAAGGCTGTGCAGTCTGACTATAAACGATGGATGTCTGATGATCAATGGCGGATGTTGCAATGCTGGAAAAATCAACAGTCTTGAATTTTTTATATTCAAAAAAGAAATCTTCGTGAGATATAAATATTTCCTGCGGGCTTCGGTGGGCAATATCTTTGTTTAGACCGTCATATTTTTCTAAGGCTTTTTCGTAAAAACTTTTGAGTTTCTGCTTTGCCGATTCAAGATTTTTAGAGACAATTAAAGTTTCTTTTGGTAAGATTTCGAGAAGAGAAACTTTAGTTCCTGCCACCGAAAAATTCATGTTTGAAACCAGCTGGAAGCTTTCTACTTTTGAAACCGAAAGCTGAGTCTCGATGTCAAAAGTTTTGATATTTTCCACTTCATTTCCAAAAAAGGTGATTCTGTAAGGTTTTTCGTTGGAAAATGAGAAAACATCTACAATCCCGCCGCGTACTGAAAACTCGCCAGGCTCGGAGACAAAATCGGTTTGATTAAAATGATAATGATTGAGAAGTTCATCCACAAAATCAAAATCAAGCTGATCTCCCACTTTTATGTTATGCGAAATCGCTTTGAAGTCTTCTTTTTTCAGAACTTTTTCAGATAAAGCACCCGCGTAAGCTACAATCATTTTAGGATACTTCCCGGCATTGATTTTATTCAAAACTTCTGTACGGAGAACAAGATTTGCATTCTGAGTTTTTTCCACCTGATAAGGTTCCATGTGTGTGGCAGGGAAGTACAGCACTTTTTCTTTGCCCAGAAGATCCTCCATTTCTGTACTTACATACAGCGCATCTTCTTTGTCATCTATTATATATAAGATGGTTTTTTTCTGAGTAAGAAAAAGTTCTGCCGCAAAAATTGAAACTGCCGAACCTGCAAAGCCTTTTACAGAAACATGATTTTCCTGTTGCAACGTGGCAAAGATGTCTTTTCCAAATTCGTTTTTAAGGAAAGCGGGAAGAAGGGTTTCGCTGATATTTTTTAACTGCATAATAAATGGGATGAAACGACAAAAGCGATTTCAAGAATTGTTCCTGAAATCGTAAAGGCCTGCAAAAATATGAAAATTAATGTTCAGCAAATGGATACAGTCCAATTTTTACTTCGTTTTTTATGATAAAAGAATCAGATTACCACCGAAGAAAATAGCGTGCAGAAAAATTCTTAAAAAATCCAAAAATTATCCAATATCATATTTAACAATCATAAGAAAACCTAAATAGCGCAAATTTTCGTTAAAAATAAGCAATTATGAATTCCTTCGGCACACGATTTGGAAATGACCATAACCTAACCAAAACTATTTAGGTATTATGAAAAATTTAATGAAAATTTTCGGAGCTTTGATGCTTGTAATGTTCACTCTAGTAAGTCTGTCATCATGTAAGGATGATGATGATCCGGCAGACAATGATTTCTTCGCTGGAACTTACAAAGGAAGTATTTCTTTCAATGAAGGCTCTAACAACATCAGTACGAATGACGGAAGCGTTTTTGTAACTAAAATTGCAAGCGGTACGAAGTATAATTTCGCATTCAGCAACGGAATCCCTGATCTTAACGGACTGGAATTTCAGAAACAGGGAGACAATTCTTTAATTTCTGTAGGTTCTACCGCACTTGTTTATGTAAGAATTGACAACAATGACCTTAAAATTGCTTACAACAAAGACGGAAAAACGTGGACAGCTAACTGTACGCGATAAGATTTCAGAAATTCACTTGACAACCTGCATCGATAACGTGCAGGTTTTTTTATTAAAAGAAACTTAAACTTTAAACCTGCTTCCTGTGTGACAAATATTTATTTATCTTTGATTTGAATTTAAAAATAGACACATGAAAAAATTGATCACAGCAGTTTTTCTGATCATCGGATTAGGAATTGCCCAGGCACAGCAAGTAGCTCCCGTAACAAAAGCCGCTCCTAAGACAACTAAAACCGTAAAAACCGTTGAAGCTAAGCCCTCAGCAAAACCGGCAGCAAAACTTAAAAAAGACGGAACTCCCGACAGAAGGTATAAAGAAAACCAAAAATTAAAAAAAGACGGCACGCCAGACAAAAGATTTAAGGTAAACAAATAATTTTTGTTTTAAAAATATAACAGAACCGATGATATTCATCGGTTTTTTTGATTGTGCAAAACTGCTTTATTTATAAATTTGAACCATGCTAAATTTCCTGAAGAAAAATATTGCTGTAATGTGGGCGAAAAAACATGTCGCCCAAACTGAAAGTTTCAAAAAAAACGGACCTCAGCTGCAGGAAAAACTCCTGCTCTCTCTGGTTAAAACTGCTGAAAAAACACTTTTCGGCAGGACTTTTAACTTTGAAGACATCAAAACAGTAAAAGATTTTCAGGAAAAAGTAAAGGTTAATGATTATGAAGACCTTAAACCTTACATCGAGAAAGTAAAAAAAGGGCAGCGCAGCATTCTCTGGCCTGAAGTTCCCGAATATTTTGCCAAAACATCAGGCACTACATCAGGCTCAAAATACATCCCGATTTCCAAAGAAGGAATGCCTTTTCAGGTGAAGGGGGCTCAGAGCGCACTTTTCCATTACATTGCAAAAAAAAACAATGCCGATTTCGTTAACGGAAAAATGATTTTCCTACAGGGAAGTCCGGAACTGGAAGAGGTTTTTGGGATTAAAACCGGCAGACTTTCCGGTATTGTAGCACATCACATCCCAAATTACCTTCAGAAAAACAGACTGCCAAGCTGGGAAACCAATCTGATTGAAGACTGGGAAACCAAAGTGGATAAAATTGTGGAAGAAACCGAGCGCGAAAACATGACTTTAATCTCAGGAATTCCGCCGTGGCTGGTGATGTACTTTGAAAAACTGACCGAGAAGCACGGAAAAAAAATTAAACAGATTTTCCCAAACCTTCAACTGATTGTCACGGGTGGCGTAAACTACGAACCTTACAAAGATAAAATGGAATTTCTTTTGGGAGGAAAAGCAGATATCGTGCAGACATTTCCTGCATCCGAAGGATTCTTTGCCTTTCAGGATGATTATACCAAAGACGGACTTTTACTTTTGACCAATCACGGCATTTTCTACGAATTTATTCCATTGGAACAATATGGAAAACCGGATGCCGAAAGAATTACTTTAAAAGATGTGGAATTGAATAAAGATTATGCATTAATTTTAACCACCAATTCAGGTCTTTGGGCGTATTCCATCGGCGATGTTGTCAGGTTTATTGATAAAAACCCACACAGAATTCTGGTGAGCGGAAGAACAAAACATTTTACTTCAGCTTTTGGTGAACACGTTATTGCTTTTGAAGTAGAAGAAGCGCTGAAATCTACCGTTCTGAAATACCCTGCGAAAATTACAGAATTCCATCTCGCTCCACAGGTGAATGCAGGGAGCGAACTCCCTTACCATGAATGGTTTATAGAGTTTGAGGAAGAGCCTGAAAATTTAGAATTATTCAAAGAAGAACTCGACAGTCAGCTCAGAAGCAGAAATTCTTATTATGATGATTTGATTTCCGGAAATATTTTACAGAAACTTAAAATTTCAAAACTTAAAAAGAGTGCTTTTAATGAATATGCCAAATCTCAGGGCAAACTGGGTGGACAAAATAAAATTCCGCGACTTGCGAATGAAAGAAAACTGGCAGAGATGTTAGAAATTTACAGGAAATAAAACCAACAAATCAATTAGATATGAAAAATACAATCCTTTTTTCAGTTTTTATTTTCTGCGGATCATGTACTTCGTTAAAATACAGCGCAGCAGAAAATCCTGACGGTTATAAAAATGTAAAAGCAGGAAATAAATATATCTTTCATCAGAATAATGGCAACAAAGCAACAATGACAGTTACTTCTATTGCAAGAGACAGCATTATCGGAACCAGCAGGAAAGACAGAATTTCTATCGCAAAGAATAACATCAAAGAAATAAGAAAAGACAATTCCGGTTTAGCTATAATTATTGCAGCCGGCGGAATTGCGGGAGCTGCGGTGATTATTTCTGCTACCGTTAAAGCCTCGGAAGATCTGGCAGATACTTTTGCTGCTGTAGGAAGCGGAACAAACTAATTCTGTAAAAAAACTTTTGAATATTGTTTTTAAAATATAGAATTTATTGATATTCGATTAAATATTTCAAAAAATATGATATTTTCGCTTTAATGAAAAGATATATTCGAAAAAAATTATAAATTTGGAAAACTAAAAAATTAAAATGAGAGCATCTGTACTAATAAAATCTTCTCTGCTTACATCATTATTCGTGATTTCGTCATGTGCGACGACAAAGTATAGCGAAGATATTTCTCAAAACAATTATTCTAATCTTAAAACCGGTAAAATCTACATCGTAGAGAAAAAAGACGGTTCGAAAAAAGAAAAAATCCTTTTTAAAAACATTGTTGGGGATAACATCGTAGGTACGAAAGGTAAAAAAGACAGTACAGAAGTTACAATCCCGAAAAGTGCGATTGCATCTGTAAAAGACCGTTCTGTAGCAAGAGTAACGGGTGGTGCCGTAGTAATTGGCGCAGCAGCAGTGGCCGCAATTGTGATCAGCTCAAACAGAGCAGACTAAAATCTGCTTAAATTTTACTTAAAATATTGCATAAGTAGCTCTAAATTAATTTTTAGGGCTATTTTTGTATATGATTTCTCTTTCTCCGCTGCAGACATTGAAAAATGTTGAATTCAGAAATCTTCTTACAGGAAGATTTTTTATCGTTTTGGCCTTCAGGATGCTTGCAACCCTTTTAGGCTGGTGGGTTTACCACTTGACGAAAGATCCCTTTTCCATTGGTCTTATCGGGCTTTCTGAGGTGATTCCCGCCGTAAGCTGTGCTTTGTATGCCGGCCATGTGATTGATACGAACGAAAAAAAGAAACTTTTGCTCATCTGTACTTACGCGTATGTTTTTCTGATCGCACTTTTATTAATTCCTGCATTTTTTAATGATCAGCTCCATCTTACAGGCCATGAGATTACCTATTTTATATATGCTGTAATCTTTGTTACGGGGATTGCCCGTGCATTCATAGGCCCCATCGTCCCGTCAATGATTCCAAAAATAGTGAAACAAATTAATCTTCCGAATGCAATTACTTTAAATCAGGCAACATTTTTGATATCATCAGTTTGCGGGCACGCAGCAGGTGGTTTTTTAATTGAATTTTACGGGATTAAATGGACAGTTTTAACCGTTGTTATTTTAATTTCCATTTCATCAATATTCTTCTGGCAGCTGAATAAACAGTTTTCTGAACAAAGCAAAGGAAGTGTAAAAGTAATGGAAAGCATTAGGGAGGGCGTATCTTACATTTATAAAACCAAAGAAATTCTCGGAGCTTTATATCTGGATATGTTTGCAGTACTTTTTGGAGGTGCTGTTGCGATGATTCCTGTTTTTGCAACCGATATTCTGAAATCAGGGGCGGACGGTTTAGGATTATTAAATGCTGCTTCAGATATCGGCTCTATGATTATTATTACGACTTTGGCAATGGTTCCGCTAAAGAAAAATCAGGGAAAAATACTGTTGGTTGCCGTGGCGGGATTCGGTTTGTGTATCATTGGTTTCGGACTTTCAAATTATTACTGGCTTTCGTTTATGTTTTTGGTAATGAGCGGCGTGCTGGATGGAATTTCGGTTGTTATCCGCGGAACGATTGTGCAGCTGAAAACTCCTGATCACATCCGAGGAAGGGTTTTAAGTGTGAATTCAATCTTCATCATGTCCAGCAACGAAATGGGACAATTTGAAAGCGGACTGGCCGCCAAGCTGCTTGGAGCCGTAAAATCTGTGGTTATAGGCGGAAGTCTCACGGTTTTTATTGCTGTATTGGTGGGAACTACAAATCCGAGATTAAGAAAAATGCAATATTAATTGTTTTTTAGCGTTTTTTATAAATAATCATCAAAAAAATATTTACTCTTTAATAATTCATTATATTTGTTTTTAAATTTTTTAGTATGAAAAAAAATATTTTTACTGTTTTCATGCTTCTTTTCGGACTTTTGGTTTCGGCTCAGAGCACCTACGAAAAAACCGTTCAGGAGAAAGCAAAAAGCATTTCTGCTGCCAAAACAGCAACAGATTATGATAAACTTTTCAACGAATTTTCTGTACTTACAAGATCAAAAGATTCTTACAAATGGAAAGCTTATTACTATGCAGGCTATGCAATGTATAAAAAAACGGAGCTCAACCTGAGTAAAAATCCTTCTTCTGACGAAAGAAACAACAACGGTATTGCAGAAAAATATGCAGCTGGAGCACTTGCTTTTAAGCAGGATGACAAAGAAAGCAAAGATCTACTGAATCTTATTATGGAACAGAGAAGTAAAATGGAAAAAAAGACGGCTACAAACTAGCTCATTTCTTTTTTATTTCTGTCTAATTAAATTTTTGAGTATGAAAAAAGCACTACTTCTTTTATCTTTTTTACTTTCACATCTGTTCTTTGCGCAGAATAATGACTGCTCTACGGCAATCCCTATCTGCAGCAACGCCAATATTACACTTACGCCATCCGGAAGCGGAAACAGCGACGAAGGTACGGGCTGTATGAGCGGAGGAGAGCACAATTCTATTTGGTTTACCTTCAGTACTCTTACTGCCGGCACACTTACTTTTGTAATTACACCCGCTCTAAATGTAGATTATGACTGGGCTTTATACGGCCCCAATCAAACATGTACACAGATACAGACTGTAGATCCCATCAGATGTTCTTATGACGCGCCGGGACCTGGACAGTACGCAACAGGACTGAATCTTACTTCTCTGGATACCTCCGAAGGCGCTGGTATCGACAATCTTGGAAACTCCTCAGACGGTATGGTAAAATATATTGATGTACTTCCGGGACAGATTTATTATTTGCTGATTGACCAGTTTTCCGGAACAAGCTCACAGTTTTCTCTTACATTTGGAGGATCTGCGGGATTGCTTACTCCTTTCGGAGATCCTGTACTTCAGCCTTATCCTTTCATTGCTCCCGGCCCAAATCAGGACGGAAAAATCGACGTTTGCGGAAATCCTTTTCTATTTGACTTTTCAACTTTAACAGCGGGAATCGTGAACGGTAACCCAAATTTTATTGTGCGTTACTATCTTTCTGCACAAAACGCTTTGGACAATGTGGGCGCTATTACAGCACCCGTTCTTGTAAATCCTACAGCTACTTACCATTATGCAATAAGCTATTCAGACCCTACAAGCCCTGCAAGTTTTCTCAATAACTGTAAACAGTTTGGAACAATTAAGTTTTTTGACCGGTCATTTACAACCAATAACGCAACGCTCACCGAATGCAGCAATAACAATTCCGGAACTGCAACGTACAACCTCACGACAGCTAACATTGGCCTGGTAACTGGTCTTACTGCCAAATATTATCCAACGCAGTCTGACGCGAATAACAACACAAACGAAATCACCAACCCGTATGTCTACGTTTCCGGGGCTGGTAAAGTTTTCGCTAAAGTCACCAACCAGTACAACTGTATCAGAATTTCTGAAATTACACTTAATTTCAACCCACTGGTAGTAGTAAATCCTGCCTCATTAAGATCCTGCTTTATTGAAGGCACGCCATCTTTAGGCAGTTTTAACCTGATAAATGCTACGGTAAATTCTCAGACAGGAACAACGAAAGAATATTATCCGTCTGAAACAGATGCGATAAATCAGACCAATCCTATACCCAACCCAGGTGCATACATTGCTCCAACGGGGGTTATCTACATTAGAGTAATGAATGCCACTAACTGCTATGCTGTTGCAAAGGTAACGCTTGAAGTGCTGCCACCTGTTTACTCTTCTGTACTGATTGATAAAGCAGTTTGTATGGAAGACAAAACTACATTAGATGCAGGAACAGGCTTCGACGGTTATGAGTGGAGTAACGGAGAAACCACACAGGTAATCTCTGGAGTAGGCGTAGGTACTTATTGGGTAAGATTGAAAACAGGCGACTGCTGGACCAAGCAGGAAGTAAAAATATTCCCTTCTGAGCAACCTGTACTTTCCAATATTGAAATTACAAACAATACTATCACTGTTTTTGTAACAGGTGGAACTCCGGCGTACAGTTACTCTTTAGATAACAATAACTGGCAGGAGTCTAATATCTTCAAAGACATCAGCAGAGGTGATCATACAGTTTACATTAAAGATGCTTTCGACTGTGAACCTATTGCAGTAGACGTAGTTGTACCAAACATCATCAATGTAATTACGCCAAACGGAGATGGTGTAAATGATGTGATTGACTACTCTGCCCTTTCAAATAAAAAGAATTTAATTCTGAATATCTACGACAGATACGGAACTAAAATTCACCAGGCAGACAAAATGAATAACTACAAATGGGACGGAACTGTAGGTGGCAAAAAAGTACCTACCGGAACTTACTGGTATTCTGTAACCTGGAACGAAAACAATAAAAACAGTACCCCAATCAAATTCTCAGGATGGGTGATGCTTAAAAACAGAGATTAAATTATCAATTCTAAATAAAAAGCCGCATATTTGGTGCGGCTTTTATTTAGAATACCTATTCATAATTCTTTATCTAAAAATTAATTAACTTTTTTAAAACTTAATTAAAAATGAAAAAACTACTACTCTTTTTTATTTTAATAAGCTCACAGCTGATGTATTCGCAATCAGACTGTATCAATGCAATTCCTATCTGTGGTAATCTCAACATAAACTATACCCCTTTTGGTCACGGAAATCAGGAATTACCTACCACGAATGTTCCCCAATCCCTTTGCCTGAAGAGTGGTGAGCATTATTCTGTGTGGTACAAATTTAAAATAGCTACCTCAGGGACATTAAACTTTGTGATTGATGCAAATGTAAATTCTGATGATTATGATTTTGCTGTATATGGTCCGAATCCAAGCTGTACCGCGGCATCACTTCTTACACCAATCAGATGTAATTATGCCGGAGCATCGCCTACCGGAAACACAGGTCTTTCTGCTACAACAGGAACATATTTCGAAGCAGAACTTAACGTAATCGCAGGAGAAGAGTATATATTACTGGTAGATAATTTCGTAAGTTCAGCAAACGGGTTTTCTCTCTCGTTCGGTGGAACTGCAACCCTGCTCACCCCTTTCGACAACCAATTTGCACATCAGTATCAGCCAAATCCTTTTATAGCGCCATTACCGATTAAAATTTGTGAAAACCCTACACTATATAACTTCAATACACTTTCACCAGGAATCATTAACGGCAATCCTAATTTTGTTGTAAAATACTATTTAAACTCGTCCAATGCTTTGGATGATATAAATGCGATTAACGGCCCTATAATGGTAAATGCGAATAATACTTATTTTTATGCGATTACCTATATTGACCCGGTGAATCCTACAAGTTTCCTTAATCTCTGCAGAGAATTCGGTACGGTAAATTTTATAGACAGATCTTTCAAACTGAATAACGCGACACTTACCGAATGTAACAATAACAATGTTGGCACGGCGACATATAACTTGACGGCGGCGGCAATCAACCCTACCTCAATCCCCAATCTGACGATAAAGTATTATGCTTCTATGGCAGATTTAAATAACAATATTCCTATTGCAAATCCTGGGAACTACGTGTCAGCAGAAAAAACAGTTTATGCTAAAGCCTCGAATCAGTATGATTGTACATACACCGCACAGATTCAGCTGAAATTCTATCCCACAATTATACTTACACCAGCAAAACTTGAATCCTGCTTTATTGAAACAGACGTAACAAGAGCAAAATTTGATCTTACCTCAGCAGTAGTTACCTCTATGTCTCCGGTTACTAAAAAGTTTTACAGAACTTTAGCCGATGCAACAAGTGGTGTAAACGAGATTCTTCCCGCAAATGAATATATCACAACAAGTACGGATGTATACGTGAGGGTTTTCGATGCCAATGGATGCTGGGCAATCACAAAGATTACGCTCGTAGTACTTCCACCAGTAAAATCTGCTATCCTGAAAGATAAAACAATCTGTATAGAAGACAGAACGACATTAGACGCAGGACCTGGATTCTTAAGTTATGAATGGAGCACAGGAGCCACCACTGCAAGCATAAGCGGTGTAGCTGTAGGTGCTTACTGGGTAAAACTTCAGACAGGGAAATGCTACACAACGCAATATGTAAATGTCTATCCAAGCAATCAACCTGTAATTTCTACGCTCGACATCACCAATAACAATATTACCATTACTGCAAATGGCGGAGTGCCAGCTTACCAATACTCCATAGACGGAATCAACTGGCAGACTTCAAACGTATTTTCAGGACTGCCAAGGGGTGAAAACACAGTGTACGTAAAAGATTCTTACGATTGTGACCCTGTAAGCGTGACGGTAACTGTTCCAAACCTTGTAAATGCAATCACACCAAATGGAGATAACGTTAATGATATGGTAGACTACTCTGCCCTGGCTTACAAAAAAGATTTAGTATTCACTGTTTATAACAGATACGGAAACAAAATCTATGTAAGTGATAAAATCCGAAACTACAAATGGGACGGAACTTCCGGAGGCAAGAAAATAGAAACCGGAACCTACTGGTACACGATTACATGGACTGAAAACGACAAAAACGCTACCCAGACAAAATACAGCGGGTGGATCCTTGTGAAAAACAGAGAATAAATTTCTGAAATAAATTTTAAAATCACCTTCAAGTTTTTGAGGGTGATTTTTTTTATCAACAACAAAAACACGATAACAAAAGACTTTTTGAATATTAAGATGTTAAATTGGGGATTAGTATTTTCCGTTTCATTATTAAAAAAATTATCTTTGCACTATGGCGCAAAAAGAAACATTATCATCACTTACCCAGGGCAACTTTGCCAGAGAGCTTTCCATTTCAGATGGGAAAATGCCTCCCAATGCAGTAGAATTTGAGAGATTGGTAATAGGAACTTTCCTTATTGATAAAAAAGGATTGGATCACTCGATCGATCTTCTTACGCCCGAAGTTTTTTATGACCCAAGACATCAGGTGATATTCAGAATCATCCTCAAACTTTATGAAGGCAACCATCCTGTAGATATCATGACCGTAATTCAGGAGCTGAAAAAAGAGGAAAAACTGAATCTTGCCGGCGGAGATCATTATATCATCGAACTGACGATGGGAGTGAGCTCAAGCGCACATATTGAATATCACGTAAGAGTAATTCTCGAAAAATATATCCTCAGAAGCCTCATCAACGTCTCAGCAAACGTGATCGACTCTTCCTATAAAGAATCTACCGATGTTTTTGAACTTTTAGATAAAGCAGAACAGTCTTTTTTCGAGATTACCAACGGAACCATTAAAAAAGGATTTGATACGGCAAATACTTTGGTAAAAGAAGCCATTGAAATTATTAAGGCCTTAAAAGATAAAGAAGGAATATCCGGTGTACCGTCAGGCTTCCGTGATATAGACAAAGAAACCGGAGGCTGGCAAAATTCTGACCTCATTATTATTGCGGCACGTCCGGCGATGGGGAAAACGGCTTTTATTCTTTCAATGGCAAGAAATATTGCTGTAGGTTACAAAATTCCGATGGCATTGTTTTCTCTGGAGATGGCATCTGTACAGCTCATTACCAGAATGATTGCGTCTGAGACCAAAATTTCTTCAGAAAAATTAAGAAAAGGAACTTTAGATGATGAAGAATGGCAAAGATTATTTTCAAACGTTTCAGAACTTGAAAACGCTCCACTTTACATTGACGAAACTCCTTCTCTTTCCATATTCGATTTCCGTGCAAAATGCCGGAGACTGGTCATGCAACATGGCGTGAGAATGATCATGGTCGACTACCTTCAGCTGATGACAGCCGGTGGCGGAAGTGGAAAAGGAAGCGGAAACCGTGAGCAGGAAATTTCAATGATTTCGAGATCATTAAAAGCTATTGCTAAAGAACTTAATGTACCTGTGATTGCACTTTCGCAGCTTTCAAGAAGTGTGGAAACACGCCCTGGTAAAAGACCTCAGCTTTCAGACCTGAGGGAATCCGGTGCAATTGAGCAGGATGCAGATATTGTTTCATTCATTTTCAGACCTGAATATTATAAAATCACAACCTGGGATAATGATGAAGAAGGTGCAGAAACCTCAACAGAAAATCAGGCAGAATTAATTATCGCAAAACACAGGAATGGGGCAACGGCTGATGTAAGACTTTCTTTCCTGAAGCATTTTGCCAAATTCGGGGATGTGGAAGAAGCTTTCAATATGAATGCAGGAAATAGCTTCAGTGAACCGAGCGGTTTCGAAAAAATTAAAACAACCATTCAGCCGGGTGCAGCTTTTGATTTACCGGATAATTCTAAACTTTCCGGATCATCGATGAATGATTTTGATGACGAAGAAGATTTTCCGTTTTAAATTAATTTGAAATTTGAAATATAATTTGAAATCATTGCAGTTACTAACCTTAACCTCCTACATTGAGAATCGAAATTTATACTGACGGCGCCTGCAGCGGAAATCCCGGAAAGGGAGGCTACGGAATATTGATGCGGGTACCCGAAAAAAACTACCAGAAAACATTCTCAAAAGGTTTCAGAAAAACCACCAACAACAGAATGGAACTCTTAGCAGTAATTGTTGCTCTTGAAAAGCTCAAGTCTGCAGAAAACGACATTCATATCTTTACAGACAGCAAATATGTTTCTGATGCCATTAACAAAAACTGGATTTCGGGATGGGTAAAACGTGGCTGGAAAAATGTAAAAAACCCTGATCTTTGGAAACGGCTGATTCCTCTTTACAATACATATCAGCCGAAATTTCACTGGATAAAAGGTCATTCGGGACATTTTGAAAACGAACTGTGCGACAAACTGGCTGTGGCAGCATCAGCAGGTACAAATCTGGAGGTGGATATCAATTTTGAAACGCCTGATTCTGGAGGGCTTTTTTAGGGTCAGGATAGTATTGATTTTGAGACCATTAGAAAACAGCATTGTTTGCCATCTATTTTTAATGATTCAAAATGAAAAAAATAGATTATTATTTAATTCGCTATCTTCTTTGATATTCTTTGAAAAATAATCACTATTTATCATAAATTTAATAGTATATTCCATTATCTACACTTTTTATTCATACCTTTACGGCTCAATTTCAAAGTTCCCACGTATATGAATAAAAATCTATTGTCTTATATAGCGCTTTTTCTCATTTGTTTCAGTGCATTTTTTAATTCCCAAACGTATCAACTATCCGGAAATCCTGTTGTAACAACGGGATGGACAATGGTAGCACCTACAACAACTGCGGTGAATGGTACTGATGCATTTGTGCAACTTACACCAGATACCAATAATCAATCCGGTTCGATAAGACTGAACAACCCTATTAACCTTAAATTTTGTGATAAATGGAGAGTAGAATTCGATTTCAGAATGGATTCTAATCAAACCGCAAATGGTGACGGGCTTGCATTCTGGTATCTTCAGAATCCGCCTGTCGCAAGTGTTTTAGGTTCAGGTTTAGGCGTTTCTCAAAACGCTGTGGGGTTGATTGTAGGTTTTGACACCTACAATAACACGACTACAGCAGTAATGAGCAAAGTTCACGTAGCTTACGGACAGGTTGCCAATACCACAGACCAAAATAATGTTGAGTTTTTCAACGTTTCGGGAAGCTCTTTTCACTCACCGGACCTTAATACAACTATGCCTTTTCAGGGAACTACTTACAAGCATGTGGAAGTAACTGCTGAAGTAAGCACTGCCAGCCCTACAGGATGGACAATACAGATAAAAATTGACGGAACTATAATATGTAATCAGCCTTTTGTACCATCTGGAACAGCAGCAGCAATGACGCAGGGCTATTTTGGGTTTTCAGCATCCACCGGTGGCAACAGATCAAGGCATTCTATAAAAAACGTAAAAATCTATACGGATAAAGTTCCACTGCTACAGCCCATTATTTCACAGTCTAACTGCCCTAATCCTACTACCGGATTTGCAACAGTAAATTTAACAACATTCAACAATCAGTTTGTAGCAAACCCAGCCAACTTTACATTTACGTATTTTGTTTTAGGAAATCCTACTCCTATTGCCAATCCAGCAGCATTTCAGTATAATGCAGCAACTACAATTATTGTTCGTGTAAAAGATAATGCAGGGTTGCTCTGTGATAACGCAGACGGAAGAATACAGCTTACTACCGGTGATTTTACCGCCAGCAATGTTACACTGTCGACCTGTAATAACAATTACGCAGCAACGGCAACGTTTGATCTTTCCTCAGCAGCAGTGACCTCTACACCAGGAGCTTCTAAAAAATATTACAAAACTTTAGCAGATCTGAATGCCGGAGCCAACGAAATTATGAATTTCAATTCATACGTGTCTGCTCCAGGAAAAGTTTATGTGAAAGTAACAACACCGCAAGGCTGTGTAGGAAATGCAGAAATTACTTTAAGTTTCCTTCCGCTGCCAGTGGCTACAGATGCGACTCTGCAAACCTGTTTCGTCACAGAGGTGGGATTGACAGGGCAATTTAATCTTACAACCGCCAACGTCTCTACACAAACAGGGATTTCCAAAATTTACTATACAACATTAGATAACGCATTAAACAATACCAATCCCATTCCAGATCCTACATCGCATACCGCATCAAACTCTACTGTTTATGTGAGAATTACTGGTGCAAACTTCTGTTGGGTTATCAGGAAAATTACTCTTACAGTAATTCCACCCACAAGATCCGCTGTTTTAAAGGATAAAACAATCTGCATAGAAGACAGAACCACTTTAGATGCAGGACCAGGTTTCGCAAGCTATCTGTGGAGTACTGGCGCCACAACTCAGTCTATCACAGGCGTTCCTGTTGGCAGTTATTGGTTAAAACTTCAGACCGGAGCGTGCTACACATTGCAGATGGTAAGTGTGCGGGCAGCCGGAAACCCTACTATTTCAAGTTTAGACATTAAAAATAACACGATTACAGTGAATGTAACAGGCGGAACTCCTGCTTATCAGTATTCTCTCAACGGCACCAGCTGGCAGACTTCCAATGTCTTCACAGGATTACCGAGAGGTGAAAATAAGGTATTCGTAAAAGATTCTTATAATTGTGAGCCCATTCAGATTCAGGTTACAGTACCAAATATTCTGAATGCAATTACACCTAACGGAGATAACGTAAATGATGTGATTGACTATACAGCTCTTGCTTACAAAAAAAATCTTACATTCATTGTGTATGACAGATACGGAAACAAGAAATTTGAAGCTGATAAAATCAGAAATTTTAAATGGGACGGAACTTCCGGCAACAAAAAACTTCCTACAGGAACTTATTGGTATACCATTTCCTGGAATGAAGATGACAAAAACAATACACAGACCGTTTACAATGGCTGGGTTCTCTTAAAAAACAGGGAGTAATCCCCTGAAAAAAATCACTTTCTACTACAGAGAGTGATTTTTATTAAAGCCTCTCTCCTGCAGAAATGGGCGCTGCAGATACACATTTGATACTTTAAAGTTATTTCATTCAATTTATTGTTTGACAAAACCTATACATTTACCTAATCAAAAATCTAATAATTAAATGAGAAAAACTTTATTATTTTTTAGTATCACTCTATGTTTTTTATTAAATCTCGCTAAAGCACAAACGTACCAGCTAACCGGAAATCCCGTGGTGACCACCGGATGGGATCTTGTTTCTGCTGCTACTGTAAGCACAGATTTTATAAGACTTACACCGGACCAAACCAGCCAGTTTGGTGCAATAAAACTTTCTAACCCAATCAATTTGAAGTACTGCGACAAATGGAAGGTAGAATTTGATTTCAGAATCGACGGAAACGGAACCACAGCGTACGGAAGAGGAGACGGGCTTACATTCTGGTATCTCTCAAACCCACCCGTAGGTTTTACATCTGGTGGTGGACTGGGAATTCCCGCCAATGCAAACGGACTGATGGTTGCATTTGACATCTTTAACAATTCCACAGAGGGACAGATGAGCAAGGTGCATGTACTCTACGGAACCAATAACCTTCCTGCCGGAAACCCGAATATTGAGTACAATATGACGGCCAACAGCACATTTCACTCAGCAGACCTTAATCCTACCCAGCCATTTGTGGGTGCTGCCTACAAACACGTGGTGGTAAACGGAGAGGTAGATCCTAACAATATAAACAACTGGATAATTCAAATCAGAATTGATGGTGTTTTAATTACCAATCAGTCTTTTGCCCCATCCGGAGGCGCAATAGGAATGACCACCGGCTATTTCGGATTTTCATCTGCAACCGGTGCTGCAAGTGCAAGACAGTCTATTAAAGATGTGAAAATTTTCGTAGATAAAGTTCCTATCACTACCAATACCATCACACCTTTTGTATGCATTAACCCAGGAACAGGAAACGGCAGCATAAATCTGACGTCTTATGCCAACCAGTTTGTAGCAAACCCTGCCAATTATAACATCTCGTATTTCATCACAGGAAGCGGAACTCCCATCGCAAACCCCGCAAACTTCCAGTACACCGGCCCTACCAATATTACCGTAGTTGTAAGTGATCCCTCATCTACACTTTGTGATAATGGCGACGGCAGAATTGTACTCAACCCGCAGCCTTTTGATGCGGCAGATGTAACTATGACAGCGTGTAACAATAATAACGCAGGTGTGGCAATCTTTAATCTAGATAATGCCGCTGTTACAACGGTACAGGGTGTTACCAAAAAATACTATCCAACACTGGCCGCTTTAAACGTCGGAACCAATGAGATTATGAATTGGCCTGCCTATCCTGCAGCAGCCGGAACCACCGTTTACGCAAAAGTTACTACACCACAGGGATGTGTAGATAATGCAAAAATAACTTTAAACCATTATCCTACAGTTACTGTAAATAACGCCTCCATTAGAGCCTGCGCAATTGAAACCAACCCTTCGATGGCATCCTTTAATTTAACCGGCGTAACAGTGACGCAGCTGCTGGGAACTGTAAAACATTTTTACCCATCACTCACAGACGCTGTTAATCAAACCAATGAAATCATTCCTATTAACAACTACATTGCTCCTACCGGAGTGGTTTATGTGAGAGTAAGCGATAACAACAACTGTTATGGGGTAGCGGAAATTACTTTAGAAGTAATTCCTCCTAAATATTCTAGCGTTTTGATGGATAAAGTAATCTGTTTTGAAGACAAAACAACCTTAGACGCAGGAACTGGTTTCGACGGATATGAATGGAGCAATGGAGAAACCACACAAACCATCAGCGGAATTGGTATAGGAACATACTGGGTAAAACTGAAATCAGGAGACTGCTGGGCAACTCAGTCTGTAAAGATCTTCCCATCAGATCAGCCTGTGGTAAATTACGTAGAAATTTCAAACAACACCATTATTGTAAACGCAGCCGGTGGAACTCCATCTTATCAGTATTCACTGGATAATATTGTCTGGCAGGATTCTAACGAGTTTAAAAATATTGCCCGTGGAGAATACACTGTTTACGTAAGAGATGCTTACACTTGTGAGCCGATTCAGGTAGTGGTAACTGTACCTAATCTGGTGAATGTAATTACTCCGAATGCAGATGGGATGAACGATTACATCGATTATTCAGCTTTAGGAAACAAAATCAATCTCATTTTTAATATTTATGACAGATACGGAGCCAAGATTCATCAGGGCGATAAAACGAATCAGTACAAATGGGACGGAACCGCCAGCGGAAGAAAAGTTCCTACAGGAAGCTACTGGTACTCTGTAACATGGACAGAAAACAACAAAAACAGAACACCAGTGAAATTCTCCGGATGGATTGTGGTGAAAAACAGAGAATAATTTTTTTTTCATACTTAATTAGCGAAGTCGCTCCTCTAAAAAGGAGCGGCTTTTCTGTTGAGACAATTTACAAATAGATAATTCTTTTAAAAGACAGTTTATTCGCATTCAATTCTTAAATTTGTTATATGAATTATTTGGAAGCTTTAAGCAGAAGATATTCTGTAAAAAAATTCAACCCAGAAAGGCGCATTCCTCAGGATGTGCTTTTAAATATACTGGAGGCTGGAAAGTTGGCTGCAAGCTCACAGGGACTTCAGCCCTACAAAATTTTTGTAGTGGAGAGCAGTGAGATGAAAAAAAATCTCATTCCCGCTTTCTATAATCCTTCTCAAATCTCCACCTGCTCACATCTTATTGTTTTGGTTTCAAAAAAAAATGTTGAAGAAGCTTATCTTGACGGCTACTTTAAACATATTTCTGATGTGCGCAGCCTGCCTGTAGAAAATTTAGACCCTTTCAGAAAAAGCATTAGCAAACATTTCAGCAGTCAGGAACATCAGGATATTTTAAACTGGGCAGAAAAACAGTCTTATATTGTTTTGGCAAATCTGATGTATGCTGCAGCTATTGAAAATATTGATACGTGCCCAATGGAAGGTTTCAGACAGGAGTTGATTGAAAAAATCTTAAATATCGATTCTGAAAATGAAAAAGTGACCGTTACCCTGGCTTTAGGTTACCGTGCCGAGGACGATGATTTTCAAAACCTGAAAAAAGTAAGAAAACCCAACGATAAATTATTTAAATTTATTTAATTATTTCAGACAAACGTCTTTAAAGAAAAAATATGATAAAAGCAGATGTATTGGTTATCGGATCCGGAATTTCTGGATTGTCTTATGCCATTAAAGTTTCAGAACAATTTCCCGATGCAAAAATCATCATTGTAACAAAATCTGACGAAGGCGAGAGCAACACAAAATATGCACAAGGCGGTTTGGCAGTAGTCACAGACGCCAAAAACGACAATTTCGAAAAACATATTGAAGACACAATGCGTGCCGGAGACGGAGAAAACAAACGCGACGTTGTGGAAATGGTAGTAAAAGAAGCTCCGGCAAGATTTAACGAAATTGTTGAATGGGGCGCTAATTTCGATATGAAAAATGGCGAATTTGCTTTAGGAAGAGAAGGCGGCCATACCGAAAACAGAATTGTACATCACAAAGACATCACCGGTTTCGAGATTGAAAGAGCTTTACTTGAAACAGCAAACAGCAGCCCGAATATTGAGATTCTTGATCATCATTATGTAATTGACATCATCACCCAACACCACGTTCCGGGAAAAGAGCTCAATGAAGGCGAAATCAATTGCTACGGAGCCTATATTTTAGATGAAAAATCTAAATCTATCAAGAAAATTACTTCAAAAATCACTTTGGTAGCTACCGGAGGAGCGGGTCATGTTTATAAAAACACCACCAATCCTACCATCGCAACCGGCGACGGAATTGCTTTCGTAGCACGCGCCAAAGGCAAGGTGAGCAATATGCAGTATTACCAGTTTCATCCTACAGCTTTATACAGCAAGCTGGATGGGATGCTGTTTTTAATTTCCGAAGCTGTACGTGGCGACGGCGCCAAATTAAGAACCAAACGTGGTGAAAAATTCATGCACAAGTACGATGACAGAGAAGAATTGGCCTCGCGTGATATCGTTGCAAGAGCCATTGACGCTGAAATGAAAATCACAGGAGACGAATTTGTGGGCCTGGACTGCCGTGAAATGAATCACGAAAAGTTCCTGGAGCACTTCCCAAACATCTACAAAAAGTGCAAAGACGAAGGCGTTGATCCTTTTAAGCAGTTAATCCCCGTAGTTCCGGCCTGCCATTATCTTATGGGCGGAATTGATATCGATAAAGACGGACAGTCTTCTCTCAATAATCTGTTTGCCGTAGGCGAATGTACCAATTCAGGACTGCATGGCGCCAACAGACTGGCTTCAAATTCCTTACTGGAAGGTTTGGTTTTTGGTCATAACGCAGCCATGAAAACGGTAGAATTACTGAAAGAAAATAATTTTAACTTCGACGATCTAAAAGCTGTTCCGGAATGGAATGAAGAAGGAATGAAAATTATAGACGAGATGGTGATCGTTTCTTACCTCAGAAAACAGCTTCAGGAAATGATGAGTGACTTGGTAGGTATCGTTAGAAGCAACAGCAGACTGAAGATGGCACTGCAAAAACACGCAGAAATTGCGGCAGCTGTCAACGAAATTTACCACTACTCTATTCTTTCTCCACAACTTTCAGAATTAAGGAATTTAACAACAGTTGCCCATTTAATTATTACTCAATCTATGGAAATGACTCAGAATAAAGGAGCATTTTACAATAAGGATCTGGTGCAGGCATAATTGATAATTAATAAAAATCCTCAAATCTAAATTTTTAATTTTCAATAAATTTTGAAATGCTGCAAAAAAGCAATGAAAAACATCTGACGGATTTTAGATTTACAAATACTTCCCCAAAAAATTTCAGATCTCACCTTCCATCAATTGAAGAAGCTGAAAACGAATTAATAAAAAAATTACAACAATGAAAAGACCAGGCTACGCAAACGATAAAGTTTTAAAACAGTTCATCAAAAATGCTTTGGAAGAAGACATTCAGGATGGGGATCATTCCACGTTGTCCACAATTCCTAAAGATCTTCAGCAAAGAGCAAAACTTTTAGTGAAAGAAAACTGTATTCTGGCGGGAGTGGAATTGGCCGAAATTATTTTCAAAACGTTCGATAAAAATTTAAAAGTAGAAAACTACATCAAAGACGGTGAAGTAGCGAAAGCGGGTGACATTGCATTTATTGTCACCGGAAGCGCACGCTCCATTCTTTCAACAGAGAGACTGGTTTTAAACTGTATGCAGCGCATGAGCGGCATCGCGACTTTAACCCAGGATTGGGATTCCAGATTGGTGGGTTCAAAAACCAAACTTTTAGATACAAGAAAAACTACCCCGAACTTCAGAGTTTGTGAAAAATGGGCAGTTGCCATTGGTGGCGGAACCAATCACAGATACGGTTTATATGACATGATCATGCTGAAAGACAATCACATCGATTATAATGGAAGCATCACGAATGCCGTGAAAATGGCGAAAGATTACGTAAAAAAATCGAAGAAAAAACTTAAAATAGAAGTTGAAACCAGAAATCTGGAGGAAGTTCAGGAAGCTATCAACGCAAAAGTAGACAGAATCATGCTTGACAACATGGATGTTGCAACAATGAGAAAAGCTGTAAAACTTATCAACGGAGTTTGCGAAAGCGAAGCTTCTGGTGGAATCACAAGAGATCAACTCAAAGAAATTGCAGCAACCGGAGTAACGTATATCTCCGCGGGAGCCCTTACCCACTCGGCTGACAATATAGATTTAAGTTTAAAAGCCATTAAATAAACCATTACATTTTTAATAAAAACATCGCTATTTTGTTAAAAATTAAATAATATGATTTTTTTCACGTTAAAATTCAAAAACTTTATATAACTCTGACAAACAGAGTGTTGCATAGTATTTTGATTGATTAAAAATTAACATTGTGTTAACAATACTTAGGAAAAATTTTATGAATTTTGCATCAAATTAATTCTAACTATTACTACGATTATGAAATTAATCAACAAATCAGCATTAACTGTTCTGATCACGTTATCAACAGCTAGTGTTTATTATGCGCAACAGATTAAAGATACTGTGAGAGACGATAAGTCCAGAGATATCGAAACTGTTGTACTTACAGGTGTTGCAGATATTGCAAAGGACAGAAAAACTCCTGTTGCCGTTTCTACCATCAAAGAAGCACAAATTCAAGAAAGAATCGGAAATCAGGAACTTCCTGAATTATTAAACACTACACCATCTGTATACGCTACAAAATCTGGTGGTGGTTTTGGAGATTCTAAAATCAATATTCGTGGTTTTGCCCAAGAGAATATTGCAGTAATGGTAAATGGTGTACCAGTAAATGATATGGAGAACGGAGCGGTATACTGGTCTAACTGGGCAGGTCTTTCTGACGTAACTTCAGCAATGCAGGTACAGAGAGGTTTAGGCTCATCAAAACTAGCTATTGCATCGGTTGGTGGTACAATGAACTATGTTACCAGAGCAGCTGACAAAAGACAAGGCGGTAAAGTATCAGTAGGTGTAGCTAATGAAGGTTATTTAAAAACTGTATTTTCATATAATACCGGTAAATCAGCTAAAGGATGGTCTTCTTCATTCTTAATGGGTAGAACCGCCGGAGCAATGTATGCTAATGGAACTGACTTTGAAGGATACAACTATTATTTCGCTCTAGGATATCAGCCAAATAAAAAGCACGATTTCCAGTTTACAATCACAGGTGCTCCACAGTGGCACAACCAAAGATCTACTTCTTCCACAATTCAAAATTACATCAGATATAATGCAGATCAGGATGGAACACCTAACAGAAGATATAATGCAGACTGGGGATTTGATAGAAACGGCGACCAACTATCTAATAGAGTAAATTATTATCATAAGCCCGTATTATCTCTTAACTGGGATTGGAAATTTAATGAAAAATCTAAATTGAACTCAGTATTTTATGCTTCTTTCGGTAGAGGTGGTGGTACTGGTGATTTAGGAAGAATCCGTACTGGGGTTGGAACAGCTACTGCTGGCGTAACTGGATTTGTAACTCCAGAAGGTCAGATTGATTATAATGCAATTTTCACAGGGAATGCAGCAGTTGATGTAAACAATCCTGCAACTGCAACTCAAAGTACGCTTATCAGAAGATCATCTATCAACTCTCACAACTGGTTTGGTGCAATTATCAGCTTCAATCATAAAATTAATGATAATATTAATTTTACAATTGGTACAGACAACAGATATTATTATGGATATCACTATCAGATTATATCAGATCTTTACGGAGCTTCAGGTTACAAAGACAATACCAACAGAAACTTCTATACTGCTCCCGGAAACCTATATACTGTAACACCTAGAGTTGTTTCAAATGTATTTGCTCCAAGAGCTACAGGAAATCCTTTCGGAGGTAAATTAAATAACGGAGAAGATAAAATCGGTTACGATAATGATGGGGAAGTACTATGGTATGGAGGATTTGGTCAGATCGAATACTCTAACGATAAACTTTCTGCCTTTGTACAAGGAGCTGTTTCTAATCAGTCATTCCAAAGAATTGACCACTTTATTATCGATGGTGTTACATTGTTAAATGGTCAGCAAGCTGGATTCAGAAACACTACTGCTGCAACAATTGCTCAACCAACAGCTGCAAATCCTGCATTAAATACTAAAACAGGATTTAAAGATATCTTAGGATACAATATGAAAGCTGGTGCTAACTATAACATTGATGATCACCATAATGTTTATGCAAACATTGGATATTATTCTAAGCAGCCATTCTTGAATGCAGTATACCCGAACAATAAAAATTACCTGAACCCGAATTTAACAAACGAAAAAATCTTCGGTATTGAAGGTGGTTACGGTTTCCGTTCATCAATGTTTAATGCAAATTTAAATGTTTACAGAACTGAGTGGAGAGATAGATTCCAAAGAAGAGGTGGTCTTACACAAACTTACCCGGATCCAACAAATCCAGGTAATATGATTACAACAACTCAGGCGTATTCAAATATACAGGGAATTACTGAAATCCACCAAGGTGTTGAATTGGAACTTACTGCAAAACCTCACAAAATGCTTGAATTATTCGGTATGGTATCTTTCAATGATTACTACTATAAAGGTAATGCACAGGGAAATATCTTTACCGAAAACAACGAGCAAATTGGAGCTGATTCTCAGACCCTTTATTTAGATGGTGTGAAAGTAGGAAGCTCTGCGCAAACAACAGTTGCAGGAGGATTTACTGTTAAACCAGTAGAATGGTTCTCATTTGATGCAACTTACAGAGGTGCAGACAAACTTTATGCAAACTTAAATGTACTAAACTTTTCAAATGAAGCATCTCAAAACAGAGGTTCTCTGTTATTACCTTCATTTGGATTAGTAGACTTAGGAATTACATTTAAAGTTAAATTGAAAAATCCATCTCAATTCTTTACTTTAAGAGGAAATGTTTACAACTTGTTGGATAAAACTTATATCGCAGAATCTAACTCAAATATTCACGCGGACCTTGGTTTAAATGAATATATTGAAATTAATAAACCTATCCAGACTACACCACTTACGGCTGCCCAGGTTACTACTTTAACAAACAATTACAACACGTACAAAGCTGCAGGTAATTGGAATGGTATCAGTCAGCAAAATCAGGTATACTTCGGATACGGAAGAACCTGGTCTGCAACTTTATCCTTCAATTTCTAATAAAATTCACTTTTATTACATACGAAATCCCGGCTTTATCGCTGGGATTTTTTTTATATTTGCATCTAATAAAAAATAAACTTTATGGATTTCAACTTTATGCTTCAGGCTCACCGTGGTTTTGCTTATTTAATATTACTTGCCACCGCAGTTTTTGTTGTAGCACTATTGGCAGCCATGTTCGGATATTCCGGGAAAATCTCAAAACTCTTAAGAAGATCTACTCTTTTCACCATGATTTTCTTTCACACCCAGGCTTTGATAGGCTTAGTGATGCTTTTCTTCTTTTCTCCGGGCTTCAAAGCGGCAAAAGAGTCTGGAATGCTAATGAAAGATGCTGTTTTAAGAAATACATACGTTGAGCATCCTACAGCAATGATTATTGCTGCTGTACTGTTAACGGTTGTTAATAAAAAAATAAAGACCAGCGACAGGCTTCAGGTAAGCTGGCTGATTATGGCATTGGCAGCTATTGCTTTGATGCTCTGGGCTTTCCAGTGGGGAAGACTTTTCGGAGCATAAAATATAAAATTTAAAGTTACTTCAGCATGGTAATTAAAAAATTTGAAGATTTAGAGATATGGCAACTTGCCCGCACCTAGTGCAACGAAATTTATCAAATTTCTCAGGAAACTTCTTTGGGTAAAAATTACCGTCTTTACACTCAAATAGATGGTTCTTCAGGGTCAATTATAGATAATATTGCAGAAGGCTTTGAAAGAAACGGTAACAAAGAATTTGTGCAATTTCTATCTACAGCTAAAGCTTCATACGGTGAAACGAGATCTCAGCTTTACAGAGTTTTAGACAGAAAATTCATCGATGAGATCACATTTTAAAAACTGAAAAGCCAAACAGAAATTTTAAGCAGACAAATCAGCGGATTTATCACTTATCTTCAAAACAGTGATATCAAAGGAAGTAAATATAAATCTTAAATCGAATCTTGAATATTGAATATTAAATTTTAAATAAATTATGAAAGTAGCTGTAGTAGGTTCAACAGGAATGGTTGGACAAATAATGCTTAAAGTTCTCGAAGAGAGAAACTTCCCTGTAACAGAATTAATTCCCGTAGCATCAGAAAAATCTATTGGTAAACAGGTGAAGTATAAACAGGTAGATTATACCATCGTAAGCATGAAAGACGCTATAGCTGCCAAACCGGATATTGCTATTTTCTCAGCCGGTGGAGATACTTCTCTGGAGTACGCCCCTCTCTTTGCCGAAGTGGGAACAGTTGTAATTGATAACTCTTCTGCATGGAGAATGGATCCCACCAAAAAATTAGTAGTTCCGGAAATTAATGCTGATGTTTTGACTAAAGAAGATAAAATTATCGCTAACCCAAACTGTTCCACCATTCAGCTGGTAATGGTTTTGGGACCTTTAAATAAAAAATACAATCTTAAAAGAGTGATCGTTTCTACTTATCAGTCGGTAACAGGAACAGGGAAAGCTGCCGTAGATCAGTTGAACGGAGAAATTTCTGGCGATGATTCTGTTGCGAAAGTTTATCCTTATCAGATTTTCAAAAATGCTTTGCCACACTGTGATGTATTTTCGGATAACGATTACACTAAAGAAGAAATTAAATTAATGAAGGAACCTAAGAAGATTTTAGGCGACGATACCTTTAATTTAACCGCAACTGCAGTAAGAGTTCCTGTGCAGGGAGGTCATTCTGAAAGTGTAAACATCGAATTTGAAAACGAATTTGATCTCGACGAAGTAAGAAAAATCTTATCTGAAACTCCTGGTGTAGTTGTAATGGATAACGTAAAAAACAACGAATATCCAATGCCACTCTACTCAGAAGGAAAAGACGAAGTTTTTGTAGGAAGAATACGAAGAGACGCATCGCAGCCCAAAACGCTCAACTGCTGGATCGTCGCAGACAACCTCCGGAAAGGAGCTGCTACCAACGCGGTGCAGATTGCAGAATACCTTGTTGCAAACAACTTAGTATAAGCTAACAAAACAAAAAAGAGTCTCCAAAAGAGATTCTTTTTTTTATCGAATATTAAAGCTGTTGGCTGCTTATTTGAAATTATGCCTTCCTCTTTATTAAGGAGCTAAATTTTTCTGAAAAGGTTTTTAAATTACTCACTTTCAGGATGGGGAAGATATAATTTTAAAAATCTTTTTTAAACAAATTATCGTTATAATAATGATTACAAAAAATATCAACAAAGACAAAATCGGCTTCCAGAAACTCATCGCAACTTTTGGGATCATCCTTTTTGTAGGGAAAATCATTGCTTGGAAACTCACAGATTCCGATGCCGTTTTTTCTGATGCAATGGAAAGCATCGTGAATGTCATCAGTGCCTTCATGGGGCTCTATTCCCTGTACTTAGCATCAAAACCAAAAGATGAAGATCACCCGTATGGTCACGGAAAAGTAGAATTTGTAACATCCGGTATTGAAGGCGCACTCATCGCAATTGCCGGGATAATGATCATCTACGAGGGAATCAATAGCTTGGTGACGGGCAAAATTCTAGGCCAGCTGGACTGGGGAATCGGGATCATTGCCGCAACGGCTGTCATCAACTATATTTTAGGTTATATTTCCATTAAAAAAGGTGAAAAAGAAAATTCATTAGTCCTTATTTCATCCGGAAAACATTTGCAGTCCGACACGATTACGACTTTGGGCGTGGTCATCAGTTTGGTCATCGTTTATTTTACCAAAATTTACTGGATTGACTCTGTCGTTGCCCTTATTTTCGGCTTTTACATCATCTTCGTAGGCTACAAAATTGTAAGAAAATCTCTGAGCGGAATTATGGATGAGCAAAATCCAGAGCTTCTCCAAAACATCATCGATCTTTTAGAAAAAAACAGACGTACCGAGTGGATAGACATTCACAACATGAAAATCCAGCAGTTCGGTTCCTCCCTTCACATCGATGCGCACATCACACTTCCTTACTACTACAGCCTTCGTGAGGCCCATCAGGAGATGGAAAATGTAATTATGCTCTTAGCCAAAAACACCCAGAGAACAGTTGAATTTAATTTTCACATGGACGACTGCAAAACAGTCTCATGCCCCGTCTGCCAGATTTTCGACTGCCCTGTGCGGGAATTACCTTTCGTACAACGCGTAAAATGGACACCGGAAAATGTGACGAGCGTGGATAAACACAGCATTTAGTTTTAAAGAACGTTTTAATCAAGGCAGAGTCTGCGTAGGTTTTTTAGGAGCCATTTCCAGCTCTCCGCTCATACTCCTCGCGCCTTCCCTCTCCACCGCTGAGGCCATCCAAGCCTCCAACGCCTGCTGTGGGGTATCCGCTGCGATCTGGGCTAGGAACTCAGCACCGCTTTCTCACACTGTTTAAACCTAAATTCAGGAGTATTACCGATTCTTATTTTTATCTTTTTATTTAATAAGTATTTGCTTCCGGTAATAAAACAGAGGAATAATCAAAAGTAAAATCAAAGGCTGGATCACAAACCTCCTGATATAAAAAGAAAACAGATATCCAATTTCGAATCTGTCTGAAACACAATACAGATAAATAGGAAATGTAATAACAAAAATAATAGAAATTAAAACCGCAGCCTGAGCCGTCCAGTTCTTATTTTTAAACAGAAAATGAATAATAACCAAAGATGAAATAAGATTTAAAACAAATCTGAAAACATGACTCAAAATAAGTTTTGCCCATTCAAAATCCGGGAATTCTGCATTTTTTGTGGCGTCGTGAAAATAATTCAGAAAAGGATCGTAGAAAAGAGAATCTTCAAAAATCCTCACAGAGACAATGCCAGCAACGCCTGCCAAAATCAAAAACCAACTCAGAATCTTCATTTCTTCAGTGCAAAAAATTTAATCCAGACCAGCCACAGAACCACCACAGAACCATAAATCACCGCGGGAAAAACATAATCATGCCCTGTTTTGCTGTATTGAGGAAAATCTCTCACCACAATATTCAAACCCACAATTCGGGAAACATTCATCACATAGAGAACAGCAAAACCTGCCAGAGCAAAAACAAAAGTCTGAACACCTTTATAAAACGCAAAAATAAATGCCACGAAAAGAATAATCACAGAAACCGCATTGCATCCCTCCACCATTCTTGTGATGTACTCACCTTTTACATGAAACCAGATCTGCTCATTCGGCACATCGTTATATAAAAAAGTTTTGTAGCCAAAACTGTTCTGCAGAAAAGCAGCCTGGTCTGCCACCATCCTGGAATAGGGATCAAGACCTTTTGCCTGAAAATGATTCAGATAAAACTGGTACGCAAAAATAAACACCACATAGATAATGATAAAGCGCAGCAGGATGCCGAGTACAGGTTTAAAGTCTTTTAGCATGCTGCAAAGATAAAATATTCGGTGGTAAATCATTATATTTGTTACCATATTATGACTCACGAACAGGCAAAATACTTTTTCGAAAACCACTTTGGCCAAACTCCGCATGATTTTGCTATTTTAGCACAAAGCGGTTCTGCAAGGATCAATTTTAAGGCTTCAAACTCAGATGGAGACTACATCGTTACCTTCAACGAAAATCTTAGAGAAAACGAATCTTTCCTGTATTTTTCAGAAATTTTCAACTCCTTACATCTCAATACACCGCAAATTTTTGCAGTTTCAGATGACAGAAAGCTCTATATTCAGGAATTTTTAGGCCAGAAGACTTTTTCTGAAATAATTGCCGGTGAATGTCAGTCTGAAAGAGTGAAACTTCTGGTAAAACAGACACTCGAAAAGCTTTTCACACTTCAGACCGCAACTGAAAACAAAATTGACTACTCACAAACTTTCGAATATGAAAGTTATGACGAGCTTCCTATAATGCATGATCTTTATTATTTCAAAAATTTCGTCGCAGACGTTCTGGATCTTGAATATCACAAATCAACCTTGCTGAAAGAGTTTAAAAAAATCACAAAGCTCATTGAAAATCTTGAGCCAAAAGGTCTCATGATCCGCGATTTTCAGGCAAGAAATATTATGGTGAATGATGAAGACAAAGTTTCATTTATTGATTACCAGTCTGCAATGAAAGGCCCGTTAATGTACGATGTAATCTCATTTTTGTTTCAGGCGAAAGCCAATTTCTCTGAAGATTTTAAAAACGAAATGCTTCATTACTACATTAATCAGTTTAAAAATGAGGAAACAGAAATTCAACTAAAAAAATCGGTTAAGCCTTTACAGCTGATGAGATTTTTGCAGGTTTTGGGAGCTTATGGTCTTCGCGGATTGGTTCAGAGAAAATCACATTTCATCTCCAGCTTAGAAAAAGGAATTCAAAACATCACAGAATTCATAGAAAACTGGGAAGAGATGCAAAATTATCCTGAATTATGTAATGTGATCAAACAATTGAATTCTGAAAAGACAAGATTAAAAATCGGGAGAATTTTGAGCAATTAAATTTAAACCAGGAAATTAAGAACAATAAATTCACTTTGTCAGAATAAATTTTAAATAAATGATAATTACATTTCAATATCAATCATCAATAATAAAATAAAAATATGCTGCACATAGACATTCACAGTTTTTCATACAAAAAGGGAGGCATTCCCAAAGATAACAGCGGTAACGGCGGAGGTTTTACTTTCGATTGCCGCGGCATTCTCAACCCCGGAAGAGTGGAGGAATATAAAATCCAAACCGGAAACGACATCGGCGTGCAGGAATATCTCGAAACAAAAACAGAAATGCCAAAATTTCTGGAGCTGGTAAAAAGCATAGTTTCCATCAACATCGATAATTATTTGGGAAGAGGTTTCGAAAATCTTCAAATCAATTTCGGTTGTACGGGCGGACAGCACCGATCTGTATACTCAGCCATTAAAATTGCTCATTTCATAGAAGAAAAATATGGCAGCCAGGTAGAAATCAGCCTGCACCACGACGAGCAACATCAACTTAATCATAAGTAATGGGTAATTAATCGGTAATGAGTAATACTGGATTCGCTGTTTTAAAAGTATTCTGCAATTATTATTTTAAACTGCGTCTTTCGTAGTAGTCATTATCTACAAATTACTTATCACCCACATATTACTCATTACTCATTACTCATCACTTATTACTCATATCAAATGAAGGCATTAATTTTCGCAGCAGGGAAAGGCACCCGTTTGAAACCCTTTACAGATCATCATCCGAAGGCTTTGGCGAAGGTGAATGATATACCGCTTTTAGAAAGAAACATCAAATATCTTCAGGGCTACGGCATCAACGATTTTGTGATTAACATACATCATTTCGGAAGTCAGATTGTAGATTTTTTAAAACAGAACAATAATTTTAATGCTAAAATTGAGATTTCTGATGAGTTTGAAGAACTGCTGGAAACAGGCGGTGGACTGGTCTTCGCGAAAAGATTTTTAGACCATGGTGAAGATTTTATCATTATGAATGCCGATATTCTTACAGAAATCAATATCAATGATTTGGTAGATTATCACAAAAAGATGAAAGATTTTGCTACTTTAGCGGTTTCAGATCGTGACAGTTCCAGAAAACTGCTTTTCAATGATGATTTTGTACTGAGAGGATGGCTGAATGTGCAGACAGGCGAACAACGCCTCGCAGAATTCAACAAAGGTTTCAAAGCTTTTGCATTCAGTGGTGTTCATTGCATCAATCCTGTTATTTTCAGTAAAATAAAAAGGAAAGGCAAATTTTCTGTGATGGAAGAGTATCTTGATCTGATGCAGACAGAGCAAATACACGGGTTTTTACATCAGAATATCCTCATCGATGTTGGAAGACCTGAATCTGTGCTGGAAGCTGAAAAATATTTTAAATAAACTGAAATGCAAAACGAAAAATTGAGGGACGAAAGTTTACAAAACCCTTCTTTAGATATCAACGAAACAAAATTACACAACAGTTTTAAAGAAAAAAACTGGGACGAAACCATAACCAAAGACAGCTGGATGGTCTTCAAAGTGATGGCAGAATTTGTAGATGGCTACGAAAAAATGGCCAAAATAGGACCTTGTGTATCTATTTTTGGTTCTGCAAGATTACAGCCCGACAACAAATACTACGCGATGGCAGTGGAAATTGCCGAAAAAATAACGAAAATAGGCTTTGGAGTGATCACAGGAGGTGGCCCCGGTATTATGGAAGCTGGTAATAAAGGAGCTTTTAATGCAAAAGGAAAATCTATCGGTTTAAATATTGATCTGCCTTTTGAGCAACATTTTAATCCCTACATCAACAAAATGTATTCGCTGAACTTTGATTATTTTTTTGTGAGGAAAGTGATGTTTATCAAATATTCACAGGGATTTATCGTGATGCCCGGGGGATTTGGCACGCTGGACGAACTTACTGAAGCAATAACTTTAATCCAAACCAATAAAATTGGGAAATTTCCTATTGTACTCGTAGGTTCTGAATTTTGGGGTGGGCTTTTAGATTGGTTTAAAGAAACTTTACTGAAAGAAAAAATGATTTCTGAGCCGGATCTGGATCTTTACCGTGTGGTAGACAGCGCTGATGAGGCAGTTGCACACATCAAAGCTTTTTATGACAAATACTCAGTAAACGTAAACTTCTGATTGGCACATATTTTGAGAATTAATCCAGACATGAATGATTGAAAAATTGATTAACTGAAATGAAAAAAATTTTATATCTAACAGGAGTTGTAGCCTTGGTCTCTCTGATGAGTTTCGCAGTCTTTGATTTTTACTCATCTATGACTAAAGCAGATTATATCGAAGGCAGCAAAACATTAAAATTTACCTCTAAAATAAATACAGGCCATATTTCTGATGCCATTAAAATCAACAGAAACACCGCAGGTTTTGAAGCTGAAGTGAAAAAATATGTGAACAATAACTTCGATGTGTACGTAAACGGATCACCGAAAACGCTTACTTTTACAGGAAGCCAGGTGAGCGGAGAAACGGTTTGGGTGTATTTTGAGGCAAATGGTATTTCTGATGTGAATTCATTAAAAATAAAAAACACCATCCTCCTCGGAGCATTTCCAAAACAGATTAACCTCGTAAACATTGCCTATAAAGGAAGTCAGAAGACAATGAATTTCCAGCGCGGCAAAGAAGTGAACGAGGTAGAATTCTAAAGAATATCCTTTAATTTTAATACGGTAAGACCATTGAGCAATCAGTGGTTTTTTTTTGTACTTGCGATAACCTGCCACAGTTAATCTAAGTTGTTGTTTTAAATCTGTTTCATGGCTATATAGAAGTCTGTTTAAATTTCATCAAAATTAATTTTCCCGATCCTTCCATCCACAAGATCAGGATTATATAGGATTTAATTCTGTTTTAACTCAATGCATCTGTCCACTTTTAAGCATTGGGAGAAGAAAAGTGACTTGATTTTTTTATCATTTTTAAACCGGCTCTAAAAATAAGTTCCATCCTGCGACCTGAATTATTTGAAATCACAACTCTTAAATTCGTCCCCATATCATTTGAAAAAAACATCATTTGTGGAAACTTTCGAATTTTTCGGTCAAAAAAAAGGAACCGTTCATCCGAACGATTCCTTTTTAGTATTAAGATCTCTGCCAGATTACAAAGCCTGAATGTTATCTAACTGAATTGTAGTAGACGCAGTAGCTGCATTTCCTGAATATTCAAAGATGATAAATCCGTTTCCTGTAAGTGATGCAGGAATATCATAAGTTCCGGCAGGTGCCAGTGTACCGTAAGCACCAGAAGGAGCCTGTGGGATAGTGAAACTGGATGTGATATCTGTCTTTGTAGCAGCAGTAATATCGCCAAGCGGCGTATAGTTTGTGCTGGTATAAACTTTAAGAACATTTGCATTCCAGAAACCTACATTCACATTAAATTTGAACTGGCTTGCTGCGGTAAAGTCGATAGGAACTGCAAAATAAGTAATGTAGTTGCCTGATCCTCCGTTTGCCCCCAGCTGAATATATTTATTGTTGCTGAAAGTTTTTAGCTGCCAGTATCTGTTTCCTTTTGTAGGATCATTTACATATTTAGGATAAACCTCTAAGTTTGTAGGAGTAAGTGAATAGCTTTCAAAATTTTCAAGGAAAGCGCCTGAGTAGGTAATTGCTGTTCCTCCTTTAGGCGGAGCCGGATCCACTCTTGTACCAGCGAAATTAAGATCAGCACTGTTTCTGATCAGCATTTGCCATGTAGAATTGTATTTGCTCACCACAAAAGTAGCAGCACCACTACCTGTAGGCAATTTTTTTGAACCTTCAGAAAAGAAACCAGAATTTCTAATGGCTACAGTATTTCCAAATGCATCTTCAATTGTTCTGTCTGTATCTACACCCGCTCCAGCTACGTAATCGATAAAAGTTTTTACCGTAGGCTCAAGTTCACCGTCTGCAAACTGTGATGCCGGTACTTTAACAAGCATATTGATATACTGATCATTTTTCGCAGCAGCAAGATTTGGCAACTCAAGTGGCTTGATTGCAGCTACTTCAAGACCGTTTCCGTTGCATACTCCTGCAATATATCTGCTCAGAAGCGATGCGGGAATTCTTCCTACCGTAAAACTTGGATCTACAGAACCAATCTTCACCGTACCTCTGTCTAATGCAAGTCTAAGACCTTTTGCATTGATTCTCACGTGAGCACCTACCGGAAAATCTGCGTAGTTGCTTGATCTGTCTACCTCCATCTGAATTGCGGCGGTAGGATTTTCAGGCTTATCCTGAATGGAAATTGTTTTATAGAAATTTCCGTTTTCGTCTGAAGATACTACGTAACCGTCAAAAATTTTATCATCTGTAATCAGTAGAAATCCTGAAGAAGGTGTTAATGCTTTAAAATTTGCTAAGGTGGTATTTGTAGTTGGGAATTTATTTTCACAGTTGATTGGCGGTGTTTCCCACTCATCTTTCTGTGTACAAGATGTAATAGCGATTGCAGATAGTGCAAATCCTGTTACGAGGCTTAAGTATTTTTTTATATTCATTGTCGTAATTTTTAAGATAATTAATGTTAGAATCTAAACTGTAAATTTACAAAATATGATCTTCCCTGTGTGTACCAGTATTTGGGTGCAAACAAAGTATATTCTCTGCTGAAATCTTCCTGATAAGTGTTAAATTTTGCATTTCTCACTTGCTCAAAACCTCCTGTAATGTATTTTGTATTATCAAAAACGTTATTTACTGAGGCAGAAATCAGAACGTAATATTTACCGATAATCCAGGATTTACCCGCATTTACATTAAAGAAATGAGCTGAAGGCAATTTGTTTGGTCTTAAAACATCTTTCAACTGATCATCTGTAAGTCCAAAGAAAGGTGTTCCGGCAGTATTGTTTTGAACGAATGATTCTGTACGTACCAAAGCTGCAGGATCAAGATAATTATCATCAAGGAAATTCCAGTTAGCTCCGATCCAGTAATATTTAGGAGAATTATATCTTAGGCCTAAAGAATAAGCCTGCTGCGGAGTACCACCCTGTCTGTAATTTTTGATGTACGCTTTGCCGAGACCAACACTTGACTGTCCGTTTGCAAAAGCCCCAACGGCATCAGAACCGAAGTATACATTCGGGTTATTTTGGTAAGTATATTCACCATAACTTGCCACCCCCTGAAGAGAAAGTGTAGGTAAAACCTTTACATCAATACCAAATTCACCACCCATATTTCTTCTCTTAACATCAGTCATCACCTGCGTTACGAAAGCACTCTGCACGTTGGTAGCATTTCCTTCTGCATCTACACCAGCTAATGGAAGACCGTCTGCAAAAAATCTCTGTACTGTCGTTTCATTTTCAGTATTAACGAGGAAACCTGTTAATCTCATTTTAACAAAAGGGGTAGAAACTACATAACTTAAATCGTTAGCATTTACTACTGTACTTTTAATATTAGGTGCTACAGAACCATTCACCCTCGGGTTGAAAAACAAATCTTCTAAAAAAGGTGCCTGATTATACATTGCCCCGTTGTAGACGAAGAAATTTCTTCCGTTCATTCTGTAGATCGCCTGCGCTTTCAGACCAAAGTTCAGGAAGTTGTAATTTTTACCTTTCCCGAATGAATCAGCATATAAATAATGTCTGAAAAGACCTTCTCTGCTGGAAGATGAGTATCCTGCAAGTGCAGAAACAAAGACGTCAAACTTCCCCGAAGTAAATTTAAAACCAGGATTTACTTTAAACTCCTGTCTTCTGAAAATATAATCGTAGGTCATTTTATCACCTACTTTTTTCGTAACACTGTCATCCATTTCGTTAAACAGTCCTGATTTTCCAGGCTGGTTTGTCGCTGCAAAAGGATCTCTGTTTAAAACAAAATCAGCTCCCAGAAGATCATTTACCTCTCTGTACTGCTGAGTACGGTAATTCTGATAAGAGACGTTTAAAATGAATTTTGAAGTATCATTAAAGTTATGAGTTAGGTGAGTGGAAGCATTAAAAATTTTGTCATCACTTACGTCATTCACCAGATAGTAAAGAGCTCTTTTACCGGTTTGACCATAGTAATTTCCGGCAGCCTGAGACATATTCCTTCTGTAAAGCCTGTCCCAGTTAATCTGAGTAATATTGGCGTCACCATTTTGCCACGCAGCCAGTGAAGTCTGGAAAGCATCCTGAGCTGTTGTACCGGCCGTACCACCAGGAACGGGTACCGAAGCATCGGGATTTAAGAAGTCATAATAACTTGGAAGATTTCTGTAATAGGTAGGTGACGGATTCTGCACATTCTGCCAGTCTAAACGTGAACCTTTATCTTTTCCGAACTGGTAAGAAACTGATGTCCACAAATTGGTTTTTGGATTAATCTTCCAGAAGTCCTGAATTTGAAAAATAGGCTGAAAACCTCTTCTTACTCTTTCACTTCTCTGCTCACCGTTCTGATAACCCCAGTACGAATTATAATGAACTCCTCTGTAATCATAAACTTCCTGCGTACTTGGGCTTGAAGTAGATCGTCTGTAAGGTGCAGCGATGAAGTTGAAAGTCATCGTATGCTTATCATTAAATTTCTTTTCAATACCAAGGTAAGCGCCGTAAGCATCATAGAAAGTACCTTCCTGAATGCCTTCTTCGGCCCATCTTCTTGCTCCCATTATTGTGAAAGCCCAACCTTTTTTGCTCATCCCTGAAGTATATCTCAAAGAAAAACGGTTTCTGTAATTTCTGTTGGTAATAGAATAAGTTCCCTGGAAGCCTTTTCTGTATTCGCTCGCTTTGGTATTTTTATAAATTACCGAAGAATTTCCACCGAAGGCATATTCTGAAGGAGCGTGATTCTGAGAAATTTCAGGGTATCTGGTAATTTCGTTAAGACCACCCCAGTTTCCGAAATCAACATTTCCGTTATCAGATTTCACCATTGATACACCATTCAGCATATTTTCACCCATTCTTCCGTCAATTCCTCTGGGTCTGAACCAGTAAAAACCTAAGTCGAAAGAAGCAATTCTGCTGAAAACGTCTTGTGAAGACTGTAAAAGTCCCACTGTAGATGCCTGGCTGTTTGAATCTTCGTCATCATCACTGTCGATGATCGCCAATCCCTGATCTGCACCCGTAAGAGCATTTGCAAGAACCATTACACCTAAATCTTTTCTTTTTTCATCACTGGTCACATCAAAATCAACTACCTTCGTTTCGTAGTTAGGTTTTGTGATCACCATTTGATAATGTCCCGGCTGTAGATCTACAAACTGGAAATATCCAATCTTGTCTGCCGTCACATCATTTTCGCTCCCTTTCAAATCTACTTCCGCTTTTTCAACCGGCTTACCATCGTTATCTTTCAGATATGCATAAACAGTAGTTTGCGCATAGTAGTAAGATGCCGGCAGTAAAGTAAACAAAGAGACTAATGATAGTTTTTTAAACATGTATATACTTTTTTAATACTTTTCAGCTTAATTCTCAATAAGTTAAAAACTTTTTGGGGCACAAATTTAATTAAATTATTTATTTAAAAATTAATTTAATGTTACTTTTTATTAACATTGTTAAATTTTGATAATTTTCAGCAGCTTCTCATAAAAAGATTGGTATAAATTTATAAATATTTAAAACACGATGTTTTAAAATAAATTAAATTTGCACATTAATTAAACGTAATAGTCTCAGATGAAAAAATTATTGAGCATACTGGCCATCTTATTAACAGCGACGGTTAGTGCACAGCAGGGAAAGCTTAGAAAAGTTGCAACAGTAGGTTTTTTAAACGTAGAAAACCTTTGGGACACCATAAGATCTGCGGATTATATTGATGGAACTTTAGACCTCAAAAACCCGGCATTTCACAGAAGTATTCCTTTAGACAGCGTAAAATTTCTTGAACCAGAAAAATATGAAGGTGTTTGGAGTGACGAGGCTCTAAAAGGCAAAAAGGCCGTAAGATTCCAGAGCGGATCTGAAGAGTTTACGCCATCAAGTGCTAAAAACTACAACACAAAAGTGTACAGGCAGAAATTAGCCAACGAAGCAAAAGTAATTTCCGAAATGGGCGCGCAGTACACGAAAACAGCCCCGGTAATTGTGGGGTTAATAGAAGTAGAAAACCGTCAGGTAATCGAAGATCTGGTGAAACATCCCATACTGGCAAAATATGATTACGGTATCGTGCATTATAATTCTTATGATTACAGAGGAATAGATGTGGCATTGATCTATCAGAAAAAAAGATTTAAAGTTACCCATTCAGAAAAAAAAGAACTGAAAGTCTTTAACGAAGAAGGTAGAAGAGAATACACAAGAGATATATTGGTAGTAAGCGGATTACTGGATAACGAAAAAGTAACCTTTTTTATGAATCACTGGCCATCCAGAAGAGGAGGAGAAGCGGCATCACTTCCAAAAAGAAATGCAGCAGCTCAGCTTTTAAAAAAATCAATGGACAGCATCAGAACTGCAGATCCTTCGGTCAAACTTTTCGCAATGGGGGATTTTAATGACGACCCCGTAAGTTCCAGTTTAAAAAACCATTTAAAAGCGCAGGCCAACCCAAAAGATCTAAGCGAAGCTACACCTTATCTTAATCTTATGTATCCCCTTTATAAAAAAGGTGTTGCTTCATTAGCTTATCAGGATGCTCCCAATTTATTTGACCAAATTATTGTATCACAAAATGTAATAAGCAAAGAAGTAACAAAAGAATATTCAGTCTACAAAACCGAAGTCTTTGCGCCACCCTACCTAGTTAATAAAGAAGGAAACTACCGTGGCTATCCATTCCGCTCATGGAACGGGGATCAGTTTACAGGAGGATTTAGTGACCACTTCCCTGCTTTCGTGGTTTTGCAGAAGGAACCGTAAATAAAATTTAACTTACAGCATTAAAGGCACTCTAATTGGAGTGCCTTACTTATTTAAAACATCTACATGAAAAACTTACTTATAATACTCGCACTCACACTTTTTCCAACGTTACATTACGCCCAAAACAAACCACAAAAAAGCGAAAAAGAAGAAGAAAAAGCGGTGATGAAACCGGAGAAGAATGACGATGGAGAATGGGAACTTACAGTTATAGACACGCAGTACGATTACTTTCTTAATGCAATTGCCCAACCCATTTCGCAGTATTCTGAAAGCTACCTGAAAAACAGAAACACCTTCCTCGTCACAGAATGGAATTCCTACTTCACATCAGGACGCTACAGGAACATCATTGAATCGTCAATACAATACGATCCCACAGAGAAATACGGCATCAAATTCGAGTACAGGCTCTATCAGGTCTTTGCGTACGTCCAATGGAAATATGGCTTAAAAATGACCGGACTCGGCGTCAGAGAATCCACAAGATTTTAAATCCATACACATCAATTTAGAAACTTCCTCCCTTTACAAAAGGTTATACTGAATTAGGAGCTGATTCCTGCTATCCGCTATATCTTTTTTGTCTCCCACTCTTTTAGATAATTTACCTGTTCCCTTCAAGACAAAAAAGGATGCCGCTGCTATCAGGGCTAGGGAAGCGAGCTAAGAGGAATATTTATTTCTGAGAAGAAAGGTTCTAGGAGTAATGAGCAATGGGTAATGAGTAGTGAGCGATGAATGATGAGTGATGAGTGATGAGTGATGAGTGATGAGTGATATTGGGTGTTGGATGATGGATGATGGATGATGGATGATGGGTTTCAGGTTTTAGATAGTGGATTATTCAAGTTAAACATTAAAAACGATGTGATGTCGGTTCTTCAGGAAACGATGGCTCTTTACGATAANATGATGAGTGATGAGTGATATTGGGTGTTGGATGATGGATGATGGATGATGGATGATGGGTTTCAGGTTTTAGATAGTGGATTATTCAAGTTAAACATTAAAATCATCACCTAACCCCCTATCATCCGAAACACGCACCCTGCAACCCGCAACCTTAGCCTCAACTCCATCCCCAATCTTAAATCCTGAATATTGAATGTTAAACATTGAATTTCGCACCCCGCATCCCCGCATCTCGCAACCTAATCTGGTATCCCGCATCTGGCATCCCGCACCAAAACAAAAAAATCCCCAATCAAATAAATGATTGAGGATTTGAATAAAAACTGGCGGCGACCTACTCTCCCGCTTTCGCAGTACCATCGGCGCT
>NZ_LMQM01000016.1:0-118645 GCF_001424145.1 Chryseobacterium sp. Leaf404
ATGCTTACGTCCTGTTTGATCTGAAGGTCGGTGTAATCCAGGTAGTCGTTATGGCCGTCGCCATTCGGGGTGATTGCGTTGATTAAATTGATGATCAGAAAGTCTTTTACTACAGGCTCGCATCCGTCCGCACTTTTCACATATATTTTGTACGGACCTCTCTGAAGGCCTGTGAAAATATTGCTGGTCTGATAATCAAATCCGTTGATTGAATACTGATATGGAGGTGTGCCGCCACTTACGTTGATGGTGGCAGTTCCTGCGGTAACAGTGATGCTTGTGATGGTCGGTAAAACAGCATTGGTTACAGCTACATTCTGTCTGTAAACACAGCCGTTAAATCCTAAATCCACATAATAGTTTCCTTCGCCCACGGTAATGCTCTGCGTTGTTGCTCCTGTATTCCAGAGATAAGAGGTAAAGCCGGGCCCTGCATCCAAAACTGTTCTCTGACCCGGACAGACAATAAGATTTTTCAGGACATCAGATTTTTTTCCGGTGATTAAAGTGATGCTGATCTGCCCAACTGCCGGACAGCCATTTGAGCTTGTGAATCTCACAAAATAGATCTGCGATGCTGTAATATTCTGAACAGCATTTACAGGAGCAGTTCCGTTTTGTGCATTCGCTAAAGTGGTATGAAATGATAATGAAACTGAAGGATCTGTAGTGAAAAGATTTTTATAATCATTCAGATTAACAGATTCAGAACCGTTTAAATCGAGGTCGCAAACCTGAGTAATGACGTTGTTGGTAAGCAGTGTAATTTTGGCTCCAATAGTAAAATTAATCTGTCCGAAGGCCGGGGGGCATCCGTTTGCAGATTCCACTCTCACGTAGACGGTTGTGTTTGCAGTGTAAGTCCAGTTATTCGGGAGGTTGTTGTTTCCTCCGGCTGTAGCTGCTGCCGCAGTAAGGTAATATTTAACGGTAAAGTTTGCCGGGTTGTTTACGATTTGCGGTGTTATTGTAGAAAAAGTAATGTTTACAGTTCCGTCTAAATTATCATCGCAGACTGCACCGTTGAAGTTTGCTGTATTGATATTTGGTAACGGGTTTACAATCAGGGTAACCTGTGCTGTTTTAGAGCACCCGAAAGTTGAGGTTACTTTTACATACACTGTTCCTCCGGTAGAGGAATAGGCTGTAGGTAAAGGAATCTGAGTCGTCAGTGCGCTGTCTGTGAAGTAGGTGAGAATCGCTCCCGGCGTTGTGGTTACTGCGGCGGCTGTAAGATTAAAGACAGCCTGTCCGTTTGTTCCTGCGCAGGCAGACATGGTTGTGTTGCTCGTGGTGATCTGATCGAGGGTTAAAGTCAGTTTTGCGACATTCGGACAGCCGTTTGTGTTTTGGAATCTTACATAAAAAATCTGCGAAGGGGCAATGGTTTGATTGGCCGCAATAGCACCTGTAGCATTCTGAGCGTTTGCCAAAGTGCTGTAAAAGGTTAATGAAACTGCAGGATCTGTAGTGAAATTGTTTTTGTAATTATTCAAATCTACATTTTCGGTAGCATCCCAGTTGGTATCACAGACCAAAGTGCTGTAATCCTGCGTCAGGAGTGTAATTTTGTTTCCGATGGTGAAATTGATCTGTCCGAAGGCTGGCGGGCATCCGTTTGCAGATTCCACTCTCACGTAGACTGTTGTATTTGCGGTGTAGGTCCAGTTTACAGGAAGGTTATTGTTGTTTCCGATGGTTGCATCAGCCTGGATCAAATAATATTTTACGGTAAAATTTGCTGCATTGGTCACGATCTGCGGAGTTACATCGGCAAAATTAATGTTAATAATACCATCAAGATTATCATCGCAGAGATTTGCATTGAAGTTGGCAGTATTGATATTTGGAGACGGATTTACAGATAAAGTGATCAGAGTAACTTTGGAACATNTAATGTTAATAATACCATCAAGATTATCATCGCAGAGATTTGCATTGAAGTTGGCAGTATTGATATTTGGAGACGGATTTACAGATAAAGTGATCAGAGCAACTTTGGAACATCCGTACTGTGAGGTTACTTTGGCGTAAACTATTGTTGGAGCGGTGTTGTAAGCATTAAAACCTGTGATTAATGACGTAAGTGCTGTATCTGTATAATAAGAAACCGTAGTTCCGGAATCCGGTGTTACAACTGCTGTCGAAAGATTAAATGTTCCTGTTCCGTTGCTGTTTGAGCATACTGAAAGCGACGTGTTGCTAACCTGCAAAACATCAATATTTATGATCACCTTAAAATATTCTATATCTGCGGGATTGCCATTGCCCTGTACTGAATAGATGAAGGTATCGGCTGTGTACACAGTGAGGCCTGTGTTTGGAGTATAGGTGATCTGGCCGGTCGTAGAATTCACAGATGTGGTTCCTGCTGTTGGTGTCTGTACCACAGTTACGCTTGAAGGAACCATAGTTTGCGTAGAAATTACAAGGGATGGAGTAATCTGTTTTGTCTGGCAGCTTCCAATGGTGTAGGTTGCTGTAGGAATTGGCGGGCATGAGGTATAAGTGTATACCGCCGTAAGCTTCGTCTCACAGTTGTTTTTCGTAATCTGGCACGTGTAGTTTCCTGAACCGTAAATTTCGGGATTTATTGAGAACGATGTTGCCCCGGAAATGGGCTGTCCGTTCAGGAACCATTGATAAGCATCATAACTGCTGTCTACCTGAAGCACAACTCCCAGATAGCAGTCTCCTGTTTTTGTGATAGCAGGAACGGAAGAAAATCCAGCAAAATAGCCACCGTACCCAACTGCACCGCTGCCTGCCGCAATTCCTGCAGTAACAGATTTTGTTGAATTTACCGTGACGTTTCCGCTGATATTTTCTACAGAATAAGTAACCCAGTTTGGGTTTCCGGGAACAGGGTACGGGCCTGCGGTTGCGGCAAGTCCATTTCCGTTGATGGTTACCGTAGCTCCTGTCTGCGTAATGATATTAAGTTTTGTGGCGTAAGTGGTGCTGCCAATCCTGTTAATCTGAGCTATTTCGTCAATTTTATTTGGCATAAAACAGCTTAACGGCGGTATAAAATTAAATCCTCCCGTTGCATATTCTGTTCCTGTGCTGGCGCCGGCAAGCAACTGGTACACATAAATATTTTTGGTAGCGGAAATTCCCATATTGTATAGGCTATTTCCCTGAAGGGTGTAATAATTTACGGGAAGTAAGAAATATTGTCCGGCATTTAAAGTAACCCCAGAGGCTGTACCATTGATGGTAAAAGTGGTATTGTTTTCGGTCGCAACAATCAGAGCTGTTTCCATGCCTGTACTTATCGAGCCGTTACCTTTTACGAGTGCAAAATCTTTCCCAAGCTTTTCTACCGGGACAGACTGATCCATCAGGATATCATTGTTACTGAAATTATTATTGGTGTATATTCCGTTAAAATTCCCGTTGGTCACAGAGATGGGTTTCGTAGATTCAATTTTTGCACCTACAAGCCCGTTCATATTCGCAGCGGCATCAATGCTTACTGCATCTGCAATATAAGACTGTCCTTTATTGAGCGTTACAGTTCTTGTAGGAGCCGAAACTCCATCACTGAAAACAACATTAGGGTCGTATCCTGAAATAACTACGTTGGTATTATCTTCAGATGCGGTGATGCCAATCATCGAATTAATATAAAAATTGGTTCCGGTGAGAGGTGCCATGGCAGCGTAGAATGTGGTACCCAGACTTGCCAAACCTTTAGAGGTAATAATCTCTGCATGATTGGTAACCGAAAATCTGAAATTGGCAAAGAATCTTTTGCTTCCCTTCACATAAATTCCCATGGTATTGGGTGTGAAAAGATCTGCCTGATTGGTTGCAAACATAAAACCTTCAGGAATAGTGACCTGAGCAGGATTGTTTTTACTTACCTGAACTGTGGTAAAAACAGTATTGTTGTTATAAATCTGAACAGTGAATGGCGTAATTTCATTGGTGGAAAGATACAGCACACTCTGCAAATTTGCCGTTCCTGCTTTCGCTGCCATGGGCGCAAACCAATGGTCAGTATCTAGCTGAGCGTTAAGTGATAAGCATAGAAATGTAAAAATACTTAGTAGAAATTTTTTCATACAGAATTTATAGGGATGCAAATTTACATTTTTAATAGCCAGGTTTTTACATTTTTTTATATCTTTTCATTATTGAGTACAATAATTAATTTAGTTTTAACAGATCTTCCATATAGTAAGAGATTTCATAAATAAAAGTCCCGGTGAAAACTTTCACCGGGACTGATATTTTAAAACTTAAAAAAGTTATTATAAGCTAACTCTGATAAATCCTGTTACTTTAAGATCTCCATTTACAGATTTTACATAATCAGCAACAGACATTGAGCTGTCTTTGATAAAATCCTGGTGAACCAAAGTGTTGTCTTTGTAGAATCTCTGCATTTTACCTTTAAGGATGTTCTCGATAATGTTTGCAGGCTTACCTTCTTCAGTAAGTTTGTGTCTTTCGATTTCCAGTTCTTTATCAATTGTTTCCTGAGAAACTTTAGTTTCGTCAAGGGCAATTGGGTTCATTGCAGCAGCCTGCATAGAAACAGATTTAGCAACTTCATCAGAACCTTCTACTTTAGCAGAAAGCGCAGTGATTGCAGCAATTTTGTTTCCAGCGTGGATGTACGCTCCCAGGTAAGGACCTGTAATTCTTTCGAATGCACCGATCTCAATTTTCTCACCAATTACTCCTGTCTGCTCGATTAATTTGTCAGCAACAGTCATTCCGTGGAAATCTGTAGCCAATAATTCTTCTTTAGTAGCAGCGAAAATAGCCATTTCAGCCAATTCATAAGCAAGCTCGATGAACGCTTCGTTTTTAGCAACAAAGTCAGTTTCACAGTTTAGAGAGATTACAACACCTAAAGTATTATCTTCGTTTACTCTTGCGATTACAGCACCTTCAGAAGAATCTCTGTCAGCTCTGTTTGCAGCTACTTTCTGTCCTTTTTTTCTAAGGATGTCAACTGCTTTTTCGAAGTCTCCTTCTGCTTCCACTAAAGCTTTCTTGCAGTCCATCATTCCTGCACCTGTTTGGTTTCTTAATTTTGCTACGTCTGCAGCAGCTGGTGAATAAGACATAATATTTATAATTTTTTATTTAAATTTATAATTGTTTATATTCGTTTAAATTTTGTGGCGCAAAGATAATGTTTTAATGATAAACTAAAAAATGACTTTTTGCGTTATACTGTTTAATTTGTCAATTTTTTAATAATAATTTTAATGAAGAACATATTTCTGATTCTTTTTGTCTGCATTTTCAGTCTCGGTTTTGCTCAGAAGAAAAAAGCTAAGTCTAAAGCCAAAGCCGTTGCAGAAAAGGAAACGTTGATTATCTATACGGAGCAGGATGCCGAAATATCTAAAGAAGCCAGAATTATTGCAGGTTTTCTGAAACAGAATCCCGGGCATGCAAAAACAGATTATTTCAAAAGAAAACTGATTGAAATTATCATGGCAGACAACAGTGAGGTGGCAAAACCTACCATCACCCCGCTGAGCAAGGAAAAAGTGGAAAAAATCACCAAAAATACAGATTTAGCCACCAAATCTGCAGCAGGCAGCCCAGCCGCAAAAAAAGCCGTGAATTATGCGGGTACAGGTAATAAAAAAACCGGCCCAAGCGAAGATCATAAGAAAACGGCAAGTTATCTTTCACATATTTTTAATCAGGACGATTCTGATCCTACGGCTTATATCAATATCAAAAACAAATCAAAATGTAACCTCATTGTGAAGATTACCGGAAAGAAATATTATAACCTGAATGTTCCTGCCAACAGTCAGAATTACGTTCAGGTAGATAAAGGCGAATATGTCTTAACTACAATGGTTTGTGATGCGAAATATTCTTCATTAAAAAGAATTGCAAAAGATATTGAGCTGGAGTTGAGCGTAAGTGACTGAGAAAAGTTCATCAAAAAGAAAAACGCAGCAAAATGATCTTTCGCTGCGTTTTTTTATGTTTTGATATCTAATCTTATCCTTTAAATTGCCCCATCGCAATAAACTTGTCCTGTCTGTGCGTTTCAAGTTCTTTGCCTGTGAATTTAGAGAAAGCCTTAATGTTCTGTAAAATTGAAGCTTTTAAATTCAAATAAGTGGTTTCAGGATCGTAATGAGCGCCACCAAGTGGTTCTTCAATAATTCCGTCGATAAATTTTTCTCTTAAAGCATCCTGTGGAGTCAGATTCAATGCGTTTGCAGCATCTTCCTTGTGATCCCAGTTTCGCCAGAGAATTGAAGAGCAGCTTTCCGGTGCAATTACCGTGTACCAGGTGTTTTCCAGCATATATACTTTGTTACCTACACCAATTCCCAATGCTCCTCCACTTGCTCCTTCGCCAATGATGTAAGTGAAAATAGGAGTTTTAAGCATGGTCATTTCGAAAATATTTCTTGCAATTGCTTCACCCTGTCCTCTTTCTTCAGCTTCCAGACCTGGGTAAGCTCCCGGTGTATCCACCAAAGTTACTACAGGAATTTTAAACTTTTCAGCTAATTTCATCAGTCTCAAAGCTTTTCTGTATCCTTCAGGATTCGGCATCCCGAATCTTCTGTGCTGTCTTTCTTTGGTTGTTCTTCCTTTCTGCGTTCCAAGAATCATAATTCTCTGACCGTCAAGTGTTGCCAAGCCACCAATCAATGCAGGATCATCAGCGAAATTTCTGTCGCCGTGAAGCTCAAGAAAACTTCCTTTATCTACCATACCATTGATATAATCTAAGGTATATGGACGATCCGGATGACGGGAAAGCTGTACTCTCTGCCAAGGCGTAAGATTTCCGTAGATTTCTTTTTTGGTATCTCTGATCTTGTCTTCGATCTGGCTGCATGCTAATTTTACATCAACACCACTTTCTTCTCCTACCAATGAACAGGTTTGATACTGATCCATCAGCTCTTTTATAGGAAGTTCGAAACTTAAATATTCCATTCTTGAAGTAAATTAAATCTTTCAAATGTATGAAAAATATGATAAATCTATTTAAAATTATTTACAGCATTGCTTATTCTGGCGATACTTTCTTCTTTACCAACGAGTTCCAAAATATCCGGAACGTCTGGGCCTTTCAATTCACCTACCAAAGCCAGACGGAGTGGCATCATCACTTTTCCCATTCCCACGCCTTTGTTTTCGGCGAAATCGTGTAATTTTTGTTTGATATTTTCTGAAGTGAATGCTTCGGTTTCATTTAAAACAGAAGAAAATTCAGTCAAAAGAGTAGAAGTTTCATCATTCCATGCCTTTTTTGAAGCTTTTTCGTCGTAAGATGTAGGTGCCTCAAAGAAGAACTTTCCGTTTTCGTAAATATCTTTTGGGAACGTTGCTCTTTCTTTCATCAGATGAATAATCTTTAATAATTTTTCATCTTCGATGCTTAAATTTAAATCTGAATCTTTCAGAATATTTAATAATTCTTCATCAGATTTCAACTGAATATACTGATGATTGAACCACTCAGATTTTTCTTTACTGAATCTTGCTCCCGCCTTATGAACTTTATTTAAATCAAATTCTTTTGCCATTTCGTCCAGAGACAAAATCTCTTTATCATCTGCGGGAGACCAACCCAGAAGTGCCACCATATTGATGAACGCTTCAGGTAAATATCCGCTTTCTCTGTAACCTTTAGAAACATTTCCGGTTGCAGGGTCTGTAAAATTCAAAGGAAACACAGGGAATCCGAATTTGTCGCCGTCTCTTTTGCTTAATTTTCCTTTTCCTTCAGGTTTTAAAATCAAAGAAAGATGTGCAAACTGCGGAGCTTCCCAACCCATTGCTTCATATAATAAAGTATGTAAACCTAAAGAAGGCAACCATTCTTCACCACGGATAACGTGTGTGATTTCCATTTCGTGATCGTCGATAATGTTGGCAAAATGATATGTTGGCATTCCGTCGTTTTTTACCAGTACTTTATCGTCTAAAACGTCTGTGTTTACCGAAGAATTCCCTCTGATAATGTCTGTTAAACCTAAAGTTCTGTCCACAGGCATTTTAAATCTTACCACGTAAGGCGTTTTTTCATCCAAAAGTTTTTGAACTTCCTCTTCAGAAAGGGAAAGGCTGTTTCTTAAACGGTTTCTTGTTTTGTTATCGTAAGAAAATACATCTCCTTTAGCTTCGTACTCAGCACGGATGGCATCTAATTCTTCTGCTGTATCAAAGGCGATGTATGCGTAATCTGTTTTAAGAATCTGCTCGGTATACCGGTTATAAATATCTCTTCTTTCAGACTGTCTGTATGGGGCAAATTTTCCGCCTTTCTTGGGGCTTTCGTCGGGAATAATTCCGCACCATTCCAAAGCTTCTTCAATGTAATCTTCTGCACCCTCAACGTATCTCGCGGTATCTGTATCTTCAATTCTCAATACAAACTCGCCACCCTGATTTTTAGCAAAAAGATAATCATACAATGCGGTTCTTACGCCTCCCAAATGCAGAGGTCCCGTAGGACTGGGCGCAAAACGAACTCTTACTTTGTTCATGTTTAATTTAATTTGCTGCAAAATTAATCAAAATTAAATGTATTCAAAAGTTTGATATTTGGAATGTGGATGTTTTGGCGATATTAATTACATTTGCAGAAATATAGAATTCACTAGTTATGCTTGAAATAGGAGAAAGACCTTGGGGAACTTATTATGTACTGGCAGATGAGGCAAATTACAAACTGAAAAGAATTGTGGTAAACCCCGGGCAGAAATTGTCTTATCAGTATCATTATAAAAGACAAGAGCAATGGACGGTAATTGAGGGTGATGCTACAGTGGTGCTGGATGATAAAGAAATTAATCTCAAGTACGGGGAGAGTATTTTTATCCCTTTAGGTGCAAAGCACAGAATGATGAATCTTTCAGATAAGCCGGTTGTTTTTATTGAAGTTCAGACGGGAACTTACTTCGGGGAAGATGATATTGTGCGTATTGAAGATGATTACGACAGAAGCTAGATAAAATAACCTGATAATATGAACTGTAAAATCTGCTCATCTCATTCTGAGAAAATTTTTTCGAAGAAAATCCTTTTGAAATATGATACTTCATATTATCAATGTACCCATTGCGGCTTTATTCAGACAGATACACCGTTTTGGCTGGAAGAGGCATACAATAATGCTATCACTTCTTTGGATATTGGTATTCTGAAAAGAAATAATGAATTGGTACAGACCATTCCGAAATTTATTGATACATTTTTCCCTAAATCTAAAAAATATCTTGATTTTGCCGGTGGCTATGGGATCTTTGTGCGCTTAATGCGAGATTTGGGATATGAATTTTACAGACAGGATATGTACTGTGAAAATATTTTCTCCAAACATTTCGATATTACAGATACCGACGTAACTCAATTTGATGTTGTTACCGCTTTCGAAGTTTTTGAGCATCTTGAAAATCCTTTGAAAGAAATTGAAGACATCCTGAAGTTTGGTGATAATTTAATTTTCTCCACAGACCTTGTTCCCCAAAACGGAAACATAGAAAACTGGATTTATATCGCCAGCGAAACGGGGCAGCACATCGCCTTTTATACAGAAAAAGCATTACAGATTATTGCAGGGAAATTTGGCAAAAAATACTATCGCAAGAAAAATTATCATATATTTTCGGCTGAAGAATTTTCTCAGGAGCAAATTGATTATGCGTTTCATGATATTTCAAAATACAGAAAATTTTTTGGTCTGAAAAAACGAAGACTCAATTTCAGAATTGAAAGAGATGGTTTTTTAGAGAAAGATTATGCGAAAATTCAGCAGATCCTTCATGACAGTATCAAAGATAAAATTTAAAATGCCCGCTCCTTTCGTTTGCCAAAGGCTTCACACGTTTTGCTAAAGTCTACAGAAAGCATACAGCAAAATTCAGAATATATGAAAATACTACTTGATCCTCAAATATTTCATCAGCAGACCTATGGAGGGATTTCCAGATATTATACGGAAGTTTTTTCGGTATTGTCTCAGAAGAAAGACGTTGAAATTGTGCTGCCCATTTACAGCTCAGACAATGCTTATTTGAAGGAAACAGACCTCACAGTAAAAAATCCCGGTCTTCTGGCTCTGTATAAAGTTTTAGCATTTTTTAAAATAAGTACAAGATCACTGAGGAAAAAAAAGTCTGATCAGCTGCTGGACAGTCTTTTTCAGGCTAACGATTATGATGTCTGTGTTCCTACTTACTATAATCCTTATTTTTTAGAAAAAATAGGAAATAAACCCTTTGTACTTACCGTTTATGATATGATACACGAGCTTTTGCCGGAGTATTTCGTTGATGATGATTTCCGTGTGGTAGAGAGAAAGGCACTTTTATTGAATAAAGCTACTCAGATTATCGCGGTTTCTCACAACACCAAAAAAGATATTGTAAAGGTTTATCCTCATATTGATCCCGATAAAATTACAGTGATTTATCACGGAAGCTCAATAAAAATAAATCCTGATGTAAAAGTAGATTTGCCGAAAAACTACGTTCTCTATGTAGGCGCAAGACCTCACTATAAGAATTTTAAATTTTTAGCAAAGTCAATAGTTCCTCTATTAAAAAATGATCCGTCATTGTTTTTAATTGCCGCTGGCGGAGGGAAATTTAATGAAGAGGAAATAAATTACCTGAAAGAATTAAAAATTGATCAGCAGGTTCAGCAGAGAAAATTTGAAGAAAAAGAGCTGGGATATTACTATCAGAATGCAAAGTGTTTTGTTTTGCCGTCATTGTATGAAGGCTTTGGTATTCCTGTTTTAGAATCAATGGCGTGTGGCTGCCCCATTATCCTGTCTAAACACGGATCTTTGCCCGAGATTGCTGGGGATGCTGGTATTTATTTCGATTCAGATTCTGAAGAGTCTTTAAGAAATAAAATAGAACAGTTACTTTCAGACCAGGATTTACGCGCAGAATATGCAAAAAAAGGGGCACAGCACGTGAAAAAATATGACTGGAATGAAGCTGCCGAACAGTGTCTGAAGGTTTATAAGAAGGCAGCAGAGAATAATTAATCAACAGAATATTGCAGCAGATACGTATGAAGCTTACCATAATCACCATAAATTTTAATAACAAAGAGGGTTTAATAAAGACATTTGATTCTGTTAAAAATCAAACGTTTAAAGACTTTGAATACATTGTTATTGATGGCGGAAGTACCGATGGCAGTAAGGAGCTGACCGAGAAAAACACTTCTATTGATTACTGGGTAAGCGAGCAGGATTCAGGGGTTTATAATGCCATGAATAAAGGAATCAGAAAGGCTGCGGGCGAGTATATTATCTTCATGAACAGCGGAGATTTCTTTTTTGACGATACCGTACTTGAGAGAGCTGCTGCACATTTCGCTTCGGGTATTGATATCCTTTACGGTGACTCTGTGTATTTTAATAAAGACGGCTACCACAGGGTTGAAAGTCCACCAAAGAAAATTACCTTCAGTTTCATGTATTCCGGCGGGATTAATCATCAGGCTGCTTTCATTAAGAAACAGCTTTTCAAAGATTATTTTTATTACAACGAATCCTATAAAATCTGTGCCGATTGGGAGTTTTTTATTGTTGCAATCTGTCTGTACAATGCTTCTTACAAACATCTGGAAGAAACGGTTTGTTACTATGATTTTTCCGGAATTTCTGCGAATCCTGAAAACCTTTCAGTCTATTTCAAAGAAAGAGAAATTACGCTTAATAAATATTTCTCAGCTTTTCTGGAAGACTTAAAATTCAGTCAGGAAGCAAAAGCCAAAAGAATACAGCAGGTTTTTCATATCAAAAAATATCCCGTTGCCTGGAGGTTTTTTAAGTGGATAATTGGTTTTTTCCTTTTATTTTTGCCTAAATTTAAACTCAAAACTGATTAATCTTTTTTTGAATGAAAATGTTTCTATTCTAAAGCGCTTATGATTCTATCCATCATCACCATCAACTACAACAACAAAAACGGTCTCGCAAAAACAGTGCAGAGCATTGGCAGTCAGTCCCGCAGAGCATTTGAATATATTGTAATTGACGGAAACAGCAGTGATGGCAGTAAAAATATAATTGAAAATAACTCAGAATTCATCAATCTTTGGGTAAGCGAGCCAGATTCAGGGGTGTACAACGCCATGAATAAAGGAATAAAGATGGCATCCGGCGATTATCTTTTATTTCTGAACAGTGGTGATGTTCTGGCAGATGATCAGGTGATTGAGAATGTTTTGCCATTGCTGGACAACCATTCAGATATCATCAGCGGGAATATGATCTACAGCTTAAACGGAATTTCTCAAACCATTTTTACACCGCCGGAAAACATTAGTCTTGTTTATTTTTTACGTTCATTTCTTCCACATCCGTCAAGTTTTATAAGAAAAAATCTGTTTGATAAAGTAGGATTTTACAGCGAAAATTTTAAAATCGTCTCAGACTGGGAATTTTTTCTGAAAGCCATTGTTATTCATCAGGCAAAATATAAAAATATCAATCTTACCGTCAGTGATTTTGATAACTCCGGAATTTCCAGCAACCACAGCAATAAAGTCTTGATGAAAAATGAAAAGCAGGCGGTTTACCAAAAGTATTTCCCCAATCTTCAGAACGAAATAATTCTATTGGATTTTGCAGGCTCGAGAAGGATGCAGCAAATAGAAAACATCCACAGCAATCATCCGTTTTTGTGGAAATTATTAAAATTCTGGCTTAATATTCTGAATCTGTTTGTCTCTAAAAAGGAAGTCAGATCCTGCAAAAAAATCAGAAACTAAGGAATGATCTTCTGATAATAATCTAAAGTTTCCTCAACCATATTTTTCAATGAAAATTTTTCCAGGACTGTTTTCCTTGCATTTTCTGATAACTGTAACGCCAAATTTTTATTTCCGAAAATCTCAAGAATTCTTTCAGAAAAATCTTCCGCACTTACAGCTGTAAAACCGTCAGTTCCGTCTGAAACAATCTCTTTAAAAGCATCGATGTCTGAAGTGATCACAGGTTTTTCTAAAGCCATTGACTCAATCAGCGCCAGCCCAAAAGTTTCACCCTTTGAAGGAAATATTACAACTTCAGCTTGTGAAAGAAGTCTTTTAGCCTCATCCTTATCTTTTCTACCGTAAAAAAATACTTTTTCACTAATTTGATTTTCAGAAATTTTCTTTCGGAGCTCATTTAACAGCTCTGTTTCTTTTCCGATAAAATGCAGCGTCGCAGCATGTTGTTTTTCATATACTTTAATAAAAGCTTTCAATGCGGTTTCTGCACCTTTTTCCGTTGACACATTTCCAATGAAAAAAACTGATTTATCAATTTTTCCGGAAGTGGGGGAAGGTTGATAAAAATCTGTATCGATACCGTTATAAATTAAGTGACAGTTTTTTGGGCCGAATAATTTCTGCACCATCTTTTCGCTGCTTTTAGAAATGGTAATGATGTTTTCAGCTTTCCCAAATGCTTTTTTTTCGCCATATATCTTCCCTGCCGCGGCACCGTACCCGAAAAAATTTTTAAGAACAGACCACGAGCCGTGACACCTGATGACGTACGGAATTTTCAGATCTTCAGCAATTCTGCCCAAACCTTCCCAGTCGTGTGTTTCAATTACGTCAATGTTTTTTTTGCTGATGAACTTCTGAAGTTCTTTGGCAAGGTATTCTGCTTCCCTGTCATATAATTTCAGATGGAAATTTTTAATAACTGAAATTTTTCCGCTTACCGAGCGCAGGAGTTCTGTCAGCTTGCTTTTTTTGAAGTAATCTTTTACAAAATGTACCTCAAGATTTTTTTCTGAAAACTGAAACGGCTTTTTAGACGAACCAAAAACATAAACATTGATGCCTTTTTTTACAAATTCCGAGGCAAGATTTTTATAGAAAACACCAGTTCCGCCAATGTTTTCCTGAAATTTACACTGAAACTCTTTCGTTATAAGAAGAACATTTTTTACCGGTTTCATAATTTAAAAACAGTGTTTACCCAATGATCCAATGTGTATTTATAGTAGATTTCCTGTGGCAGTTTTTGGTAAGGTTTTTCAAAAAAAGATTTTTCTACATTGCTGAAATCTTTGTTTAAAATTAAAATATTTTCAGGATTATAAAAATCGTAAGTGGAAATGTTCTGATTGTCTGTAATATATTTTTTTTCCAAAGCCATCGCTTCAAAAACCCTGAAACTGAGCCCCGACTGAGCGTCCCTCTGTAAATCAAGAATCGCTTTTGTATTTTTATAGTAATCGGGAAGCTGCTGTTGGGGAATGTTTTTTGTTCTGAAAATCAGGTTTTTAATTAATTTTTTGTCGAAAAACCGGCTTACTTTTTTTTTCCAGCTTTTTTTTCCGGCAATGATGGCCTTAAATCTCAGATTCAGAGTTTGTAACTTCTCAGAAAGCTTGATGAGCCTTGCAATTCTGGTTTTATCGTAGGAAGTGATGTAAAATAAATCGAGTTCCGGGTTTTGATTTTCTGATGGTTCGTGTGGGAGATAATTGTAATTGTTAATCTTTCTGAAACCAAATTTTTTCACATCTTCATCATCAAAAGAAAAAACATCATCAAAATAATGCAGAATATGCTCAGCCGGATTTCTCTGCATGCTGTCATAGAGGTAGGCGATGTTTCTGTCGGTTTTTTTGCGGATGATCTGGTGAACGCGGTCTTCAATTGCTTCAGGATTTATCACTAAAATCTGATCCTGCTTTCCAATCTTCTCCAGAGAACTGATGATGAAGTTCTGTCTGTTTTCGCTCTTCAGATTTTTTCCAAAAAAAACTTTGCTGAATGTATTCTGTAATCTGGCGCCCAGGTTTTTATGCGTAAATGCTCCAATATTAATGTGGTGAGCATCAATGCCTTTTTCTTTCAGTTTAGCAACGATGTGCTCGTCATAATGCCAGAAATCAAAACTTATTAAACATATCTTCATGTGTAGCAGCTTATTGTTCTTAAGGTTTTCCAAATTTTGCGGATGACCTGTGCGATGGAGTAAAATGGTGATACAGATGTTACAAAGTACCGTTATTTCATCAGACAAAAGTAAATATTTTAAACTTAAATGTATATTTTTGGGTCAAAGTCGTGTTGATGCTATGAAAAAGAAAATTCTGATTGATGTAGAACGTTTAAAATATCCAAAAACGGGCATTGCCAATGTATGTTATTCGCTCATCAAAGGCTTGGGAAATCTCAACTCTGAGCTGGATTTTACGCTGTACGGACCGTCAAAAAATATGCCTGATGTGAGATCTGGTTTCCACCTCATTCCCTGGAAGTTCTGGCAGAAAAAATTTCCCATCAGCACAGGGAAATATCAGTTGATTCATACCATGCATCAGCTTTCGGAATATTTTCACCACAAAAAACCGGGACAGAAAAAAGTGGTGACGCTGCATGACTTGAATTTTCTGCACGATCAGAGCTCACCCAAAAAGGTGGAAAAATTCAGAAAACTCGTTCAGAAAAATATTCGTAATGCAGATGCAATTGTCTTTATTTCAAATTTTGTGAAAGAAGATTTTATCAAAAATAAACATCTTTTCACTGTAAAAACCGACGTAACAACAGAAGTTATTTACAACGGACTGCAATTTCCCGAAAACAGAAAACTGACCTCTGAAAAATATGATGATTTTATCCAAAAAAAATTTATCCTGACCATCGGTGTGCTTTATCCAAAAAAAAATCAAACCGTTTTGCTCGATATGATCGCTGAAAACGACAGACATTTGGTTTTGGTAACTACCGCCGCAAAATCTGATTATAAAAATGAGTTTTTAAATAAAGTCAAAGATTTGAATTTAGAAAAAAGAGTTCATATTCTTGAAAATATCAGCAATAACGAGAAATATTTTCTCCTCCAAAACTGCGAATCTTACTGTCATCCCTCTTTAGCTGAAGGTTTCGGGATTCCTCCGGTGGAAGCGATGTATTTCGGCAAGCCCGTTTTTCTGAGTAAGCTGACGAGTCTGCCGGAAATTGGTGGGAATCTCGCTTTTTATTTTGAAGATTTTGAAGCAGATCAAATGAATGATGTCTATCTGAAAGGCATTGAAACGTATGAAAATGATGCAGAAATGCCTGAGAAACTTCATCAGCGGGCGCTGCAGTTTGGCTACGAAAAAATGGCAGAATCCTACGAAAATCTGTATAGAAAATTACTCTCTTAAAGTTTTATTTTTCCAAAAAGAAGTTTTCTTTTAAACGTGGTAAAGCTGTCGGAGCCTTTGATATTGATCCTTTTAACCTCAAATTTGTTTCTCCACGGGAACTGAGTGAGATCGTTGCCGATGCGTAAAGCGGCGAAGATTTTTTTTTGTTCTAAAAGTTCAAAAAAATGTTTTTTATGAATTCCTTTTTTGGGAAATTTACCGTAAGGATAAACCAGAACTCTGGAAAAACTGATGTTTTCTCTTTCTAAAATTGAAATATTTTCTGTGAGATCTTTTTCTGCTTCTTCAAGGCTTATTTCTGAGTAATTACGATGACTGTGGCTGTGCAATGCAATCTCAACGCAATCCGGTGGCAAAGATTTTATCTGTTCAAAACTCATAAAAAGTCCCGGAACATTTTCAAGATCCTTTTCTATAAGTTGGGTTGGGATACAGATGGTTGCTTTAAGGCTGTATTTTTTCAGTAGCGGTATCAGGTACACCAGATTGTTGTAATAGCCGTCATCAAACGTGATGATCAGTTTATTTCTGACGTCTTTCTGTGCATTGAGTTCTTTAAAAAAAACGGTTTTAAAATTTTGTGAAATATATTTCAGCTGTTCTTCCAGCTTTTCCACAGAAATATTGAGATCATTATCTACGCGCTCTTTTTCCGGCGAAACCTGATGATACATTAAAATTCGCAGATCGGACGGAAAAGAAATTCCGAAGATGCCTTTGATGAAATTTACAATCATTGTTCTTTTACGTTATGCAGTTCGTAAAGTTTCTGATACTTCAGAAAAGTATAAAATCCGGCAGTTTTTGCAGCGTAGTAGCCTACCAGTCCGTCAAGAAAACCCAAACGTATAAAATAGGATTTGATAAACTGATAGATCGGTTTGAAAATAATTTTCAAAACACTTGACTTTTTGCCTCTGTTAAACATTTTTTCTGCCATCATCGTCGTGTATTTGTTCGATTTTTCGATGTGATGATGAATGTCTTTGTAAGTGTAATGATTTAATTTTCCTTCTAAAAGTCCGGTTTTTTCTTCCGTTAAAAACATTTCGTGGACGATGTCTTCAGAATATTTTCCTGCGTTTTTTCTGAACAGCCTTTCTCTTTTAAGATTTCCCCAACCTCCGTATTTCAGCGATTTGCCGAGGAAAATATTATTAAATGAAATATTATAAACTGAATAATCAGGCTGATCCTGATTTGCAATGGTCTGAATTGATTTAAGGGCAGTTTCATCAGGAATTTCGTCGGCATCCAGAAACAAAATCCATTCTCCGGAACACTGGCTGATGGCAAAGTTTTTCTGCTTTCCGAAACCTGAAAATTTCTGCTGAATCAGTTTTACTTTTGGAAATTTGAGACAAATCTCCACCGTTCTGTCATCCGAAAAACTGTCGATCACAACAATTTCATCTGCAATATCATGAACCGAGCTGAGCGTTTTTTCGATGATTCTGTCTTCGTTAAAAGTAATAATAGCAACCGAAAGCTTCATTTTTTACCGGGTAATTTCAGCAAAAATACAGTTTATTTTAAAACTAAATCAATTACAAAAAAATAACACCCAAAAGAGTGTTATTGATATAAGTATTATAAAATATTTTCCGGATTAAAAATCTATTAATATTCCAAGATAGTTTTCTCAATAATCTTCACACAATCCAGCAATTGTTCTTCTGTAATTACCAAAGGTGGTGCTAATCTGATGATGTTTCCGTGGGTTGGTTTTGCAAGCAGTCCGTTTTCTTTTAATTTTAAACAAAGATTCCATGCTGTAGAACTTTCAGGTGTATCGTTGATTAAAATGGCGTTTAATAGACCTTTTCCTCTTACTTTGGTAATTAGATCAGATTTTTCAATCACTTTTTCAATTTCGGATCTGAATAGTTTTCCTAATTCTTCAGCTCTTTCAGATAAATTTTCTTCAGCAACAACATCCAAAGCTGCAATCGCAACTGCGCAGGCAATCGGGTTTCCACCAAAAGTAGAACCGTGTTGTCCCGGTTTGATTACATTCATGATTTCGTCGTTCGCCAAAACTGCAGACACAGGATACATTCCTCCGGAAAGGGCTTTCCCTAAAATTAAAATATCAGGCTGTACATTTTCGTGATGACATGCAATTAATTTTCCTGTTCTTGCAATACCGGTCTGGACTTCGTCTGCAATGAAAAGAACATTGTGTTTTTTACACAATTCTGAAGCATTTTTAAGGAAGTTTTCGTCCGGAACATAAACTCCGGCCTCTCCCTGAATCGGTTCCACTAAAAATGCGGCAATATTCTGAGCATCATTTTTCAGAACTTCTTCCAAAGCATTCAAATCATTGTAAGGAATTTTTACAAAACCTGGCGTGAAAGGACCGTAGTTTTTATTTGCATCAGGATCATTGGAGAAAGAAACGATCGTTGTTGTTCTACCATGGAAGTTGTTTTCACAAACTACAATTTTTGCTGCATTTTCAGCAATTCCTTTTACTTCATAGCTCCATTTTCTGGCTAATTTTACAGCAGTTTCCACTGCTTCAGCTCCTGAGTTCATCGGTAAAACTTTATCAAAACCGAAAAGGGTAGTGATCTTTTTCTCGTATTCTCCCAAACCTGAATTGTAAAATGCTCTTGAAGTTAAAGCCAGTTTTTTAGCCTGATTTACCAAAGCCTCAACAATTTTCGGGTGCGAGTGACCCTGGTTTACAGCAGAATAAGCTGAAAGGAAATCGTAATATTTTTTGCCTTCAACGTCCCATACAAAAACGCCTTCACCTTTATCTAAAACCACAGGAAGCGGATGGTAATTGTGTGCGCCATGTTTTTCTTCGAGCTCGATGAAGTATTGTGAATTTTTTGTTTGTTCTGCTGTTGACATATTCGTTTTGGTTTTTGACAAAGTTAAGAATTTATAGTTTAATCCCGAAATAGATCAAAATTCGGTGGAGTGGTTATAATATTTCCATACCTGTCCATCACGTTTTTCTTTTCGTTTATTAGGTAAATACCATCTCTGTAGTAACCATGCTTCTTTGTAATTCCTATTTTAAAGGTTATATCTATTATGGGTTCAAATGTTTTTGCATCAATTATTTCATTATGGTTGTCTTGTTTTTGAAGGATAAGAATATCTGTTGATTGTGATTCATCAGCAGCGAAGATGTTCTGATAATCTGCAGGTCTTATAATTCTGTTATGATTATCTATAAGTCCCATTTTTAGGTCTTTATTAAATCCAAATATTGCATAATTTTTAGCAGTTGTCTTTACAAACATTTTTTCATCCGCAAAAATTGGTTTTAAATCTTTTCTTCTTAATAGTTGCTCACTTATCATACTTTTTTTATTCAAACTATCTTTCCCCTTATTCAAGATAAAAAATGTGGCATTTGTTTTATTAAGGTAATTATAATTACTATTGATATAATTTCCTGAGAAACTCCTTACTAAACTATCTTTAGAATTAAAAACGTCAAGTTGACCAACATCTTTATTATCATATTTAATTTGGAAAAATTCCGTGTCATCTAATGATTCAATATATGTTACATCTTTGATATTTCGCTTGATAACGATTTTCCCTGTGTTTGCATCTATATATCCTGTAGAAATCTGAATGTTATTTTCGTTTTTCTCTGTGAATTTTGCAAATCGTTTTCTATACTCAATATTTTTATAATATTCCATCCATTGATTATCCATTAACGTTTTTGAGATTGTAAGTGTGTTCCAAAATGGTTTTTGACTTTTCAGAAATTTTGGATTGTCGAGTTTTCCATGTGCAAAATATTGGTATAATATAAAGTCATTGAAGCTATACTCAGCAATTTTATTGTTGCTTAAATCTGCCACGATGAATTTTTTAATATTATTCAGTTCGTAAGGTTTTACTAAAAAACGATCTTCGTAGATATAAGAGTTTGGAAAATCAGGACTGATAATCCTTAATCTGTTATTCAGAAAATACCGCTCCGTGTAATCTGTTTTTTCATGATAAATTTCAACCTCATACTTAAATTTAGAAGAATTTTCAGATAAGAATATATTATTAAAAGTACGATTATCTATTCGTTTAAGATTCTTTTTGTTTAGAAAATATGTCCCATCCACATCATAATTTATCAGGTAATCACCAATTTCTCTGATCCCTTTGCTGGTAATCTTTTTTACAAAATCTCCGTTTTTTTTATAAATATCAAATTCACAAATACCATTTTCGAAATCACTGTAGTTGTATGCGAAAAAAAAATTATCAGAATATGATATTTCCGTGTAGTCAAATGGCACCAATTCTTTTCCTGCAATGCTAAGTATGCCATTTTTTTTATTTTTTGAGGTAATGAAAAAATCTTTTTGATAACGATCTTTGTACTGTATTTTATAAATATAATCTTTTGATGAAGTAAGAATTTTACCCCAATAGTTAATGATGAGAGGAAACTCAGTTGAATGCCAATCGTATTCAGAAAAAAGCTGTTCCGAGGCCATCACGTATCCATTATAAAATGATGTTATCTGTTTATATACAGGTTTTACAATCTCATTTCCCTTTTGATCAATGTATCCCCAGCCTGTATTGGTATAAACCTTCGCCAGCTTTACTTTTGATCCTTCCGAGACAGGCAAAAAGTCTCCAATCAGCAGATATTTCTCATCAAATTTATTTTCAAGAAAAGTGGCTTTCACCACGTAATCTTTAATGTCAAGTTTTTCAGGATTCTGAGCAAAAAAACTTATGGTAACGATTAGGAATAAAAATGACAATAATTTCATAGTAAAATGGGGATTAGGAAAGAATCAAAAGTAAGTAAAAATATTAATCTTCCATATCAATATGCTGAAAATCAAGCTAAATTGCTGCTGTCGCAAATTGGCAAACTGCATTTTGCATTCCGTTGATCTGCTGCTCGCCACATTTTCGCGCAAAGAACAACCCGCAAACAAAAATCCCCCCTCCGAAGCCTAAACGATGCCCTCCCGGAAGCTTCGGACTGCGGATTTAATGCTTCGGACTGCCGCCCGGATGCTTCGGACGAAGAAAATTTGTTTTCGGAGTGCTTCCTGTTGTTTTCTGAGTGAAGATGGGTGTTTTTAGGGTATTTCTGTTAATCTTAAAAGGTTTAAGTGAGAAATAATAACACAAATTTTATCATTTTAATGAATTTTTTTTATTTTAGTAAGACATAAAAAAAAATTAAATATGAAAAAAAATGAAGTTACCAGGCTGTACAATTTTTCTGATGCTAAACTAATCGACATTGGAAACGAGAAGATAGCCTTTATGAGAAGAGATGCTGAGGCATTTGCTTCTTTCGGTCTCGATGAAACCAAATTTGCAGAACTCGAAGCCAAAATTACTGCCTTTTCTAATCTCGTTACCGACATTTAAAAGTCTAATGAGCAGGTGCAAATCACCGAACAAAAAGATCTGAAGGCAGAAGAGCTCCGTACTGCCATTCGCAGCGTGATGACCCGTGTGGCTCAGAAGTATGGAGCGGGATCTGCGAGATATGCCAACTATGGCTCAGATTCTCTTGCCAAACAAAATGATGCTGATCTTCTAGTCACGGCAAAGCGTGTAGTGAGAGTGGGAACTGCAAATCTGAATGACTTGGCAGGCGAGGGTCTTCAGGTTTCCCATTTAAACAAAATTACCGAACTGAATGATGAGTTTAATGATCTTCTGATAGAGCAGAAGCTGAAAATCGGTGAAAGGGATATTCAGCAGGAAGACAGGGTAGAAGATGGCAACAAAATTTATATGCTCCTCACTAAGTACACGCAAACCGGGCAGGATATCTGGGAAAGCAGCGACGTGGCAAAGTATAATGATTACATCATTTACAATACGCCTTCGGGAGAAGAACCGCCCGAAGATCCTCAGCTTTAAAACAAGAAAAACCGCCTCAGTTTTGGGGCGGTTTTAGTTTTATTAAAATGTAATCTTAATGATTATCATATTTTCTGTCCATTACAAAACTCTCCATGAATTTTGTGGTGTAGTTTCCGGAAAGATAATCTTCATCTTCCATCAACTGTCTGTGGAAAGGAATAGTGGTTTTTACACCTTCAATGTAGAATTCTTCCAAAGCACGCTTCATTTTTGCAATCGCTTCTTCACGTGTTTGAGCCGTAGTAATCAGCTTTGCAATCATGGAATCATAGTTTGATGGAATAGTATATCCTGAATAAACGTGAGTATCTACTCTGATACCGTGTCCGCCAGGAATGTTTAATCCTGTGATTTTCCCCGGTGAAGGTCTGAAATCTGCGTAAGGATCTTCAGCATTGATTCTGCATTCGATTGAGTGCAGCTTTGGGAAGTGGTTGATTCCTGAAATAGGAGTTCCTGCTGCCAAAAGAATCTGCTCTCTGATCAGGTCATAATCAATAACCTGTTCCGTAATCGGGTGCTCTACCTGAATTCTGGTGTTCATTTCCATGAAATAGAAATTTCTGTGTTTGTCCACAAGGAATTCGATTGTTCCAACACCTTCGTAACCGATAAATTCTGCTGCTTTCACTGCCGCTTCACCCATTTTCTCACGAAGTTCGTCAGTCATAAATGGAGAAGGCGTTTCTTCAGTTAATTTCTGGTTTCTTCTCTGTACAGAGCAGTCTCTTTCAGAAAGGTGACAGGCTTTACCAAACTGGTCACCCGCAACCTGAATTTCGATATGTCTTGGCTCTTCAATCAGTTTTTCCATGTACATTCCTCCGTTTCCAAAGGCTGCAACAGCTTCCTGAATGGCTGATTCCCAATGTTCTTTTAGGTCTTCGGCTTTCCAAACGGCTCTCATTCCTTTACCACCACCACCGGCAGTAGCCTTGATCATGACAGGGTAACCTGTTTCTTCAGCTGTTTTTACGGCGTGCTCGTAAGATTCAATTAAACCTTCAGAACCTGGTACGCAAGGTACGTTGGCTGCTTTCATGGTTGCCTTGGCATTGGCTTTGTCTCCCATTCTTTCAATTTGCTCAGGGCTTGCACCGATGAATTTGATGCCGTTTTTCTGGCAGATTCTTGAGAAATTGGCATTTTCAGATAAGAAACCGTAACCTGGATGGATGGCATCAGCATTGGTGATTTCTGCAGCAGCAATAATGTTAGGGATTTTCAGGTAAGAGTCTTTGCTCATTGCAGGACCGATACAAACAGCCTCGTCAGCAAATCTTACGTGAAGACTGTCTTTATCAGCAGTAGAGTATACCGCAACCGTTTTGATTCCCATTTCTTTACAAGTACGTAAAATACGCATTGCAATTTCGCCACGATTGGCAATTAATATTTTTTTGAACATCTTAATTTAATTTGAAATTTGAAAGTTTGAAATTTGAAATTGATTTTTTCATCAATTATCAATCATCATTAATCAATTATAATTAAGATGGATCTACTAAGAATAATGGTTGGTCATATTCTACCGGAGTAGCGTCGTCAACTAAAATTTTAACGATTTTACCGCTTACTTCAGACTCAATTTGGTTGAATAACTTCATTGCTTCAATTACACAAACCACTTTTCCAACAGAAACTTCGTCGCCTACATTAGCGAAAACGTCTTTGTCCGGAGATGGTTTTCTGTAGAAAGTTCCGATCATTGGAGATTTGATGGTGATAAATTTGCTGTCATCAGAAGCGGCTTCAGTTTTTTCAGGAGCAGCAGAAACAGGGGCAGGAGAATGTCCTGGAGCGTGCTGTTGAGGTGCCTGCTGATACATTTGCGGTTGAGCAACATAGCTTACTTCATTACCGCCAAGTGGTGTCTTAATGGTGATTTCGAAATCTTTTGTTTTGTATTTCACTTCTGAAACTTCAGCTTTAGATACAAATTTGATAAGATTCTGTATGTCTTTAATGTCCATAAAAATTGATATTTGATTTGGGTCAAAGATACCAAAAAAACATAAAAAACAACAAAAAACCGCCAAATTTTATAAAAATTGAGCGGTTTTTGTATTAAAACGAGTGTTTTCGGGAGAAAACGGTCTCTTAGTTTTCTTCAGTATCAGCTACTTCTTTTTCCAATACTACTTTTCCTCTGTAGTATAATTTTCCTTCATGCCAGTGAGCTCTATGGTAAAGGTGAAGCTCTCCTGTTGCTGCATCTTTAGCCAATTGAGGAACTACAGCTTTGTAGTGAGTTCTTCTCTTATCTCTTCTTGTAGACGATTGTCTTCTCTTTGGATGTGCCATCTTGTAATAACTTTTTTAATTGATGAGCGATGAGATTCATCATCTCATCATTAAATTATTTAATTTTTATTCTTTAAATTTTTCAAAGCATCCCATCTCGGGTCGCTGTTGTGTTCTTTCTCTTCTTCAGTTTCTTTCGGACTGAACTGATCGAGTATTGCCAGGTCTTCATCACTTACATTCGGTGAAACTTTCTTCATCGGAATGGATAGTGCAACACTTTCGTAAATCAACTGTGCAACATTAAAAGCATGGTCGCCGGCCGGAATAGTAATTACATCTTCTTCGCTGTCATCGTATTCTTCGCCAAATTTTACCAGCACTTTAATCTCATTCTCAACAGGATGATCAAAATTGTCTGTGGTAATATCGCAAACCAGCTCTACCGTACCGTTTACTTTTATTTCAAATTCTAAAAAAGTAGTATGCTTGTCCAGCAATACATCTACTGCAATTCTAGGATTTGTAAACTCCTGTTCGGTCTCAAACAATTGAAAGAACTCCTTATCTATATCAAATCTGAACTCATGCCTGCCGGTCTTAAGTCCGGAAAAGCTTACATCATAGTTTCTTAACTTGTCCATAAAATGAGTGTGCAAAAGTATGCAATTTTTTTATAATAACAAATATTTTAAATAACAAATTTATTTTAAATCTTTTTCAGGATTCTATCCTCTGTTTTCCTGAGGGAGATCTTCATCAATTCCGTTGTCGGAAGGCATTCTTCTGGGTCTTAATCTGTTTTCCATCAGATCATTGTAATCTGCGCGGTTTTGAAAAATTTTAATCGCTGTAAAAATCGCTTCAGAAAAGCTCTGCTCATCGGCGATATTCTGCCCGGCAATATCATAAGCTATTCCGTGGTCGGGAGAAGTTCTGATGAAAGGTAATCCGGCGGTGTAATTTACGCCTTCCTCGTACGCAATGGTTTTAAACGGAGCCAATCCCTGGTCATGATACATGGCAAGAACCGCATCATAATTTTTGTATTTTTCCGGCTGAAAGAAGCTGTCTGCCGGGAAAGGCCCGAAAACCAGGAATCCCTGATCTGAAAGTTCCTTTAACGCCGGAGCGATAATTTCTGTTTCTTCATTTCCAATAGCGCCACCGTCTCCTGCGTGCGGGTTTAAACCTAAGACTGCAATTTTTGGTCTTGTGATGCTGAAATCTTCTATTAAAGTCTGATTGAGTATTTTGATCTGCTTTTTGATTTTCTCTTTAGAAATGTTTTCTGCAACCTTAGCAATCGGAATATGATGTGTGGAAACTGCAACTTTTAAATCTTCAGTCACCAGAAACATCAAGCCTTTTTTATTAAATTTTTCTTCAAAATAACCTGTGTGACCGGCATGCCTGAAACCCATTTTCATCATTTCATCTTTGTTGATGGGTGCGGTTACCAAAACATCGATTGCGCCTTTAATCAAAGCTTCAGTAGCTGCTTCAAGAGAGTCGATCGCCATTTTTGTAGATTCTTCGGTGGGAGTTCCCAGTTCTACGTTAGAATTATCTTTCACAAGATTCACCATATTCAGTTTTCCTTCCTGCAGTTGGGATGATTCTGTGATGTAGTTAAAGTTTAAATTCAGCTTAAAAATATTCTTCTGATAGGTGAATAATTTTCCTGACCCAAAGATCACTGGTGTGAAAAAATCTGTTATGGCTTTGTCTTTCAGAGATTTCATGATGATTTCCGGGCCTATTCCGTTAAAATCCCCTATTGAAATTCCTACTCGTACTTTATGGTTTTTTGGGTGCATTTTAATTATCTTTGAAGATTATAATTTTACAAATTTAGCAAAAAATAATATGTTCACAGGAATTATTGAAGGAGTAGGGATTGTTGAAAAAATTGAAAAGAACGGCAGCAACATAGATTTCACATTGTCTTGTCCTTTTACAGGAGAATTAAAAATTGATCAGAGTCTTTCACACAACGGCTGTTGTCTCACTGTAGTGAAAACGGAAGGGAATCAATATGTGGTAACTGCAATTAACGAAACTTTAGAAAAAACAAATTTAGGAAAGTGGGAAGTGGGCTCTGTGGTGAATCTGGAGCGTTGTACAGTGATGAATGGCAGGTTAGACGGTCACATTGTGCAGGGTCATGTAGACAAAACAGGTGAAGTTACCGGAATTGAAAATAAAGATGGCAGTTATTTTGTTAGTGTTAAGTACAGTTCAGAGGGTAATTTTGTTACAGTTCCTCAAGGTTCCATCACTTTAAACGGAATAAGTCTTACCGTTGCTAAAAGCGATGATCTCGAATTTTCTGTAGCTATTATCCCATACACTTGGGAATTTACCAATATGAATTCTTTAAAAACAGGTGACAGAGTAAATCTGGAATTTGATATTATAGGTAAATATATAGCTAAACTTCTACAAAATAATGCCATTAAATAAATACAAAGGATACAGTCTCAGAAACCGGTTTTTCTTCGGTTTTCTTTTTGTCTGTCTTTTGAGCGTTGCTGCTTCATCGTTGGTTCCGTACTTTGTTTTAAGAAATAATTCTCTTGAGCAAAGTCGTATAGACATGCAGAAAAAAACAAATACCGTCATGGCGTATTTTGATTATGCATTAAGTCTTGAATCTGTAAGTACAGCAGATCTGCCAATGGTTTTAAAAAATAAAATTTTTGAAATTGCCGATCTCAATAAACATGATATCGTGATTTATGATCTGAAAGGAAACTATCTTCTTTCCAGCAGAGATGTAAATTCTGAGTATCGGAAGAAAATTCCGGTTTCAGTAGTCAATAAAATATTGGCAAGTAAGACAAGGTATGATGTGAGAGGGTATGACGAAAAAAAAGATGCTGTTTATACCTCTTCTTACCTGCTTCTTCAGAACAATGATCTGCAGCCCGTGGGCATTATGTACATTCCGCTGTACCATAATGAATCTGCGTATCTGGATGTGCTTCATCAGTTTTTGGTTTACATGGCCATAGTAGACTTAGTTCTGATTTTTTTCAGCATCTGGTTTAGTTGGGTGATGTCTAACAGTTTAGCCAAAAACATCACTAAATTTTCTGATATGATTACCCGCATTACTCTTTTTGAAAATGAAATGCGTCCCATCAAATATTATAAAAACGACGAACTTAATGCTTTAGCCAAAGCCTACAACCGAATGATTCTTCAGATTCAGGATCAGAAAGAAAGGCTGCGTTTTAAAGCCTCCGAAGAAGCATGGCGTGAAATGGCAAAGCAGGTGGCTCATGAGGTGAAAAACCCTTTAACACCGATGAAACTCACCATTCAGAATTTTGAAAGGAAATTTGATCCCGAAGATCCGAATGTAAAAGAGAAAGTGAAACAACTGAGTAAAACGATGGTTGACCAGATTGATGTAATTGCAACTGTAGCATCAGCATTTTCAGAATTTGCCAAGCTTCCGGAAAAAAATAATGAAGTTATTAATCTCAATACAGAAATTCGGGATATACTCGGCGTTTTCAATGACGATTTAATCTATCTCCATACCAACAAAAGCAATATTATGATCAATATGGATAGGGTTTATCTGTCCAGAATCATCACAAATCTTGTTACAAATGCCACTCAGGCGAAAAGCGATGAGCGCGATATGATGATTAATATTGATATTGAACAGTACCAGCGCCGCGTAGTGATTTCGGTTCAGGACAATGGGGTAGGGATCGATCAGGCTATGTTTGAGAAAATATTTGAACCCAACTTCACTTCCAAAAACAGCGGCATGGGACTTGGTCTTGCCATGGTGCGGAAGATGATTGAAGATTACAAGGGAGAGATCACTGTGAAATCTGAAAAGGGGAAAGGAGCCACATTTACCATTACTTTACCTACCAACCTTTAGTGAAAGCCTTCAGTTTTAAAAATTTTAATATTCAGCAGTCACAAAATGTTTTTCGTGTTGGAACGGATGGAGTTCTGCTTGGTGCTTTGGCCAACGTGCAATCTGCTCTGAATATTCTTGAAGTAGGAACGGGAACAGGTTTGATTTCTCTAATGCTTGCACAAAGAAATCCAGACGCTTTAATTTCCGGAATTGATATCAATGAAGAGGCTGTAAATCTTACACAACAAAATTTTGAAAATTCTCCCTTTTCATCAAGGTTAAAAAGCTTTCATCAGGATTTTAAAGATTTAGATTCTGAAGAAAAATTTGATTTAATTGTCTCAAATCCTCCTTATTTTGAAGAATCCTCCTCCGAAAAAGATAAAATTGCCAGGCAAACTGTCGAATTAAATTTCAAGCAGTTGATTTCAAAATCTGCAGGACTTTTGTCTGAAAAAGGACTTTTTTCTGTGATTATTCCCGCAGGAACCGGAGATTATTTTATTGAAATTTCTAATGAAAATAAATTATTTTTAAACCGGAAGATCAACATCAAAGGAATAGAGAATTCTAAAACAAAAAGATTACTTCTTGAATTTTCATTAAATGAAAGTGAGCTTGAAGAATCAGATTTTGTGATAGAAAAAAGTCCGAGAAAATACTCGGACCAATATCTTGAACTCACAAAAGAGTTTCATGTCTTTAAATCTAAATAAATTCTTATTCAAATAATTCTGCTGTATCCAGCACAGAAACCTTACCGTCTTCGCATCTGATGGCTTCCCCAGGAAAGTTCTGAATCATGTGGTAATCGTGCGTTGCCATTACCACAGCAGCATGGTTATCTTCAGCCACTTTCTTCAGCAGCGTCATAATTTCATTAGAAGTTTCCGGGTCTAAATTTCCTGTAGGCTCATCCGCAAGAATAAGATCAGGATGATTCAAAAGAGCTCTCGCAATCGCTACACGCTGCTGCTCTCCACCAGATAGCTCATGAGGCATTTTGTGTTTCTTGCTCTTCATGTTAACGCTGTTCAGTACTTCATTGATGCGCTCGTCCATTTTTGCTTTATCGCTCCATCCGGTGGCTTCTAAAACGAATTTCAGGTTTTTCTCAACAGTTCTGTCAGACAGCAGCTGAAAATCCTGGAAAACAATTCCTAATTTTCTTCTGAGATTAGGAATTTCTGATGCACGTAATTTTGCAAGATCAAATCCTACCACTGCACCATGGCCACCCACCAAAGGAATGTGCCCGTAAAGGGTTTTTAACAGAGAGCTTTTGCCAGATCCCGTTTTTCCGATCAGGTAGCAGAATCTGCCTTTTTTAATATTTAAATTGACATCAGATAAAACAGTGAAGTTCTTCTGAGCAATTTTTGCGTGCTGCAGATTGATGATGTCTTCTCCTGTTATGTTGCTATGTGGCATGTTTCAGTTTTAAGATTTTAAAAATAATAAAAAGAAATAGTACTTTGAAGAATTTTAGTAAATTTTAACAACAAAAAATGCCTGAAAAGATACTTTTCAAGCACAGTTTGTATATGATAACAAAGAATTATCTCTTAGCGCGCGCAGCACTTACAGTTAAACTCTTTCTGCCTTTTGCTCTTCTTGCAGCCAAAACTCTTCTACCGTTTGGCGTAGACATTCTTTCTCTGAAACCGTGTTTGTTTCTCTTTTTTCTCTCTGATGGCTGGAATGTTCTTTTACTCATTACTATATGTTTAAATCGTAATTAATCTATTAATTTTCAGGTTGCAAAGATATATAAATTTTTATAGCTTACAAACTTCTTGCAAGTTTTTTTAAAATAATTTTCGAACCATCTGTTCCCTGTTTATTGTGAGGCAAATTTACACAAAAGATTTATCTTTCATCTTCCTTTGTCTTAAAAAGATATATCTTTGGAAACTCAAAATTCAAAACAATATTTCATGTTTACACCCGCAGAACTTTTAGAAATCAACACTTTACTTGTACCGGAAAACAAAATTGTTATCCTTACCCATTACAATCCCGATGGTGATGCTGTAGGCTCAAGTTTAGGTCTGAAGCATTATCTTGCTGCAAAAGGCATTTCTGCTGAGGTAGTTGTTCCCAACGATTTTCCGAAGTTTCTGAAGTGGCTGCCGGAGTCAAAAAAAAATATTATTGCGGAGTACAAAAGAAAAATAGCGGCAGATCTCATTTTTGATGCGGATGTTATTTTCTGTCTTGATTTTAATTCTCCTGCCAGAATCGGGATTTTGGGCGACTGGCTGACGAAAGCGACGGCTAAAAAGATTTTAATTGATCACCACCAGCAGCCGGAACGTTTTGATTACGTTTATTCTGATACGGTAATACCTGCAACCTGCCAGATGGTCTACCATTTTATTGAAGCGATGGGTGATGAAAATTTGGTCAATAAAGACATAGCAGACTGTCTGTATACCGGAATAATGACAGATACAGGCGGTTTCAGATTCAGATCTACAAGTGCTACTACGCATAGAATTGTTGCTAATTTAATTGAAAAAGGAGCAGATCCGGCATTAATTACTTCCAATACCTGGGATACCAACACCATCACCCGTCTTCAGCTTTTGGCTTTGATTTTAGGCAGAATTGAAGTGGTAAATGAGACTGTTGCTATTTTATATCTTACAAGAAACGAATTGAAAGAATATGGTTTCCAGAAAGGTGATACCGAAGGTTTTGTTAATTATGGATTAAGTATTCTCGGTGTAAAAATGGCGGCGTTTTTCATGGAAGATCTGTATGAAGACTTCATTAAAATTTCTTTCAGAAGTAAAGATGCGATTGACGTAAATCAGTTTTCACGAAAATATTTCAACGGTGGAGGACACATCAATGCCGCAGGAGGAAAATCTCTTGAGACTTTAGAGGAAACGATTGAAACTTTCAAAGAAAGAGTGGGAGAGGAGGGGTTTTAAAATTTTTGATATGAGAAAGCTACTCTTGTTTTTTTTATTAAATATCAGTCAGATTTTCTTTGCACAAGATTGTTTTCCGTTTAATTTAGATATTTTACAGCAATATTCTAAAACATCAGATACTGTAAGACCTGTCTTTCTAAAGGGAGGTTTTCATTTTATTAATATTAAAACCGGAAAAGATCTTTTTCCCGTGGTTTTCGAGGAAGCTTATCCTTTTTATAAAGATGTTGCTATTGTAAAATATAACAATGAATATAATCTCGTTAGTAGAAACGGAGAATTTATTTTAATAGAAAAGATTCCTGATTTTGCTTATAAGCCAACATTAAATAATGATCAACCTTTTTTAGTATATTTTGGAAACGCTTTTACACACATATATGATTCTTTAGCAAATCCATGGGAGGTTAGCAGGGAAATAGCCAACAGAAGTTCTTACACAACATACAAATCGGAAAACAATAAGTATGGTTTCAGTTGTAGTGACAGGTTTAAGACATTGCAATCTTCTCCAAAATATGATACGATTATTTCTCTTACAGAGAATTATGTTTTAGCAAAGATCAATAATAAATTTGGACTTGAAGATACAGTCTCACGGGTTATAGTTGATTTTGACTACGACGAGGCCCTGCCTTTAAATACAGAAAATATATTTAACGTTTCTCAAAGGTTTTTTGCATTCAGGAAAAAGCAACTTTGGTATTATTTTGACAGGAGTGGGAAGTTACTTTTGAAATCAAAGACTAAAGTTGACAGAATTTCAAAGGATTCAGACAAAATAATTGGATCTGTGAAAAAAAATGATAAGTTCAGTCTTTTATATACTGATGGAACTGCAGGTGATTTTGAGATGGACAGTATTTCGAAAAATGTAAATATTGGTTTTAAAGCAAATGAATTCTATTTTATAAATGATGATAAATCTGTAACTAAATATTCTCCAGGATTTACACAGGCTAAATTTTCCAAAATTACTAAAACAGTGACTTCACCTTATGGCGGATGGAGCGTTGTGGAAATTACAGAAAAAGTGACAACGATAAGAAGTTCGCCTAACAATATCATTAAAAAAGATACTGATCCAACGGTATGGAAATCACTTAATGACAATTTTGATTTTTGTGAATATATGAAATTGGAAGAAGCAGGAAACCGTCATGTAGTTGATGGCAATAATATAATTGTAAGGATTTACATCGACGGAATATCCTTTCCAAAACAGAATCCACATTATTATCAGGGTGTAAAGAAAATAAATGATTTTAATGCTGCATTGAATAAGCTTGAATTCTAAGTATTTATTAATGAGTGTGAATGATTCTACATTTTTCTATATCCTTTTTCCTCAAGCTCTCTACACGTATATTCATACACCTCGTAAAACATAATATCAAGAGATTTTTTATTAAATAAACTGAATTTGGTCATCTTTGGCGGGTCTAAAAATATTTCGCAGGAATTCATCTTTGCATAAACAGATTTGGCAATGGCGAGGTGTAAAATTCTGTCGAATTCTTTCATTAAACTCATGTTTTCAAGACTGTCATAGCTGATGGAATTGACGTGGGAAGCAATCAGGAAATCGCATTTATCCACTATGGGTTCTATCGGTAGATTATCTAAAACACCACCGTCAACGTAAATCCTGTCGCCCATTTTTACGGGAGGCAAAACAAAAGGAACACTGGAAGATGCCAGTAACGGACCGAAAAGTTCACCTTCTGAAAAGAAATCCACAATGCCGTGCGTGAGTTCGGTAGCGGCAACGTAAACAGGAAGTTTTAAGATTTTAAAATCATCTTCAGGAAAATAATCACTGAAAAGTTTTAAGATAAAATTTGAACTGAAAATCCCGTTTTTGGAAAGTCTTAGGAATGATCTTGAAAAAAATGTGGTTTTACGCACAATTTCCATCATTTCATCAGGCGTTTTTCCGAAAGAATAAAATGCTGCAACTATGGATCCTGCGCTGGTACCGGAGATGATGTCTGGCTTCAGATTGTATTCTTCCAGAGCTTTCAGAACGGCAATATGTGCAATCCCGCGCATTCCCCCTCCAGAGAGCGTGAGACCGATAACGGGTTTGCTTTTTTTTGAGGAGAAAAATCCCATGAATATTTTTAAAGGTAACTAAGATACATTTTTTTTATGGCTCGTCACATTCAGAATCAATTTTTATGAACAGAGCTTCGAATTCTTTATTCATTCTATCGTCATGGGAAGGCCTCTGTACGTCCTGATTGGCGCAGTTTCCCCAGCCGAAAGTAATGAGATCTGCCACTGCAAAATCTTTCCACTGAGAGGATTGGGCATGGTCTTCAAATTCCGCCATTATACGCCCGGGGTTTGCGTTTTTTTTGCTCATTGCTTCCCGCAGTTTGCGCCATTCAGACATGATTGCTTCGTCGGAACCGCTTAAAGCTTTGGCGAAGTTCTGACAGTTTTTTGTAAATGAATTATTCAGAAGTACTGAAGGGTCACTGTAGGCTATCATCTGCAGTCTGTTTTTTTCGTAATCCTCTTTCAGCTCTGCAAGATGTGCTTTTTTGATGTTTTGCCAGTAAGGACTGGAGACTACAGTCAGTTTTTCGAGAGCAGTTTTTTTCTTTAAAAAATCTGCATCTAATTTTTCTAAAATCAAATCTTTCTCACGTCTCACTTTATATAAGTCATCAGGCTTAAAAACGGAAGGCGTGCTGATGTGAAAAGCGCCACTGTTAAACCAAAGTCTGTAGGTTCCTTCAATTTCTTTACGTGAATACTTATTAGAATCAAAATAGCCCTTGTTGTCACAAAGTTCTGTTATAAAATCAAATCGTTCCTGAATAATTTTTCTTTCTGCTGTAGAATCTGGCTGTTTTTCCGCAGCAGATGCTGCCGCAGTTTCTGTTTCAGAATTTACAGGTTTTTTTCCTGTTTGAGCTTCCTTTTTACATGCTGTAAGCAGAAAGGAAATAATAATTATAAGAACCGAACCTCTCATAAAACTAATTTTTTTGGTAGATGATGAAGCAGTTCTGTATTGATGATTTCTGCGCAGATGGATGGTTTTTCCCAATGGCCATTGTGCCCGCAATCTAAAACGTAAGATTTAATATTTGTTCTGTCCGGTAGATTTTTAAGTAAACTTTCAGTCTTTACCGCATTGTCGTGTTTGCCGGCGAGAATAAGAATTTTCGCTTCCATATTTTCGAGAATATGTTTTTTATCTGTTCTTTCCACCATTCCTTTTACAGAAGCTAAAGCTCCGAGGTTGTTGGTGGAAAGGGCAATTTCTAAAGCGGTTTCTATTTTTCCTTCCAAAACGTCGCGTTCATTTGGGTTGAAAAGATTGGGGATTCCTGCTCTGGCGTAGTGGGCAAAAGAATCTTTTATAATGCGGTAACTTTTAATCCGCTGCTGTTTTTTTTCGGCATCATCTTCCAGAAAAGTGGAGAAAAATAAAGTTAAGGTTTTTAATTTCTGAGGAAATTTTTCGGCGAAAGCAAGCGAAACGTAGCCGCCCATCGAATGGCCAAGAAGATGGAACTTATCTAAATTCTGGCTTTCCAAAACTTTATTCACTTCTTCAGCCATCATTTCCATCGTCTGGATTTCGCCTGTAATTTCAGATTTTCCGTGACCGGGAAGATCAATTTTTAAAAGCGAAAACTGATCAGATAAATGCTTTTCCATGTCTTTCCAAATGGTGCAGTTTTCCATGAAGCCATGAAGAAGTACCAATGTTTCTTTTCCGTTTTGTGTTTTTTCGAAGTGCAGCATGTTCAGGAATTTATTTTTGATTTATCAGCAAAATTTAAACCGTAAGATATATATATTTTGATTAATGTAATTCTTTTGCAGACATGGTCTTTTTTGGAATTACGTATTTTTAAATGAAAGTTACATGGAAGGCAAAAAATCTAATTCATAAAAAAATCACCTTCTTGCAAAGGTGATTAGTTGCTTATTTTATGAGAGCATCGTAGACTTTCTTTTCCCACGGTTTAATGTCTGAAATTCCGTAGCGGTATTTCTGTGAAGCAGAAACATTATCAAAAACATCTACAAAATTTTTATAATTTGCCTTATCAGTTGGTTCGATGATGACTGTGAATTTTTCTTTGGCAGGCGCCGTTCGATAAGCATCGGAAATGATTTTACTGATGGCTGCATCGGTGAATTTTATCTCATTCAGACTTCCGGCATTCAGTTTTCCGTTGCTGCTCTGATGATAAAATATGCGGTCGTTTTCTCCCAAAATAAAAGTGACCTGATTTTTTTCGTTGATTTCTGTGGTCGTTTTTTCAGTGCTTTTTGCAGGAAGTTTAGCTTCGATCTGATTGACTTTTGAGAAATTAGTGGTAAACATAAAAAATGTAATCAGTAAGAAGCCTAAATCAACCATCGGTGTCATATCTACACGGATGGAGGCCTGTCTTGGTCTGCGTCTTCCTTCTTTTTCAGCTGTAATAATTTCTGCCATAATTCAGATATTTAAAATTGATTAAAAACTAATATGTTCTTAATTTCAATACAAATTCCATGCCTCTGTTCTTGTTTGTTTTATTGATTTGATAATGATTGTTTTGAAATGATGATTATATCATTAAAAAATTTTCACATGTAATATCCAATCTATAAGGTGTAATGTAATTTTAAGCATGACCGACAATCCGCATTGTTTTAAGATTTAAAACAAAAAAACTCACATCTTCCGATATGAGTTTTGTATAAAGTTGAAAAGTTTTTATTTGTTATTCTTATAAAAATTCACTCCACATTCAAGGAATTTTTTAAAATCTTCTTTATCCATATATCCTGAAACTGGCTGATTGATTACTTTGCCGTCAGGTGTAATCAGAGCGTAATGTGGCTGTGAATTGTTGTTGAAATTCACGGTCTGGAATAAACTCCATCTGTCTCCGATGGTCTTTACTTTTTTCACCTGTCCGTCACCCATTTCAATCTTGGTTTTCTGATCTTCGGGAAGTTCTTCCTTGTCGTCAACATAAAGAGAAGCAAGTACAACGTCGTTTTGCAGAATCGGTAAGATATCCGGTTCGCTCCATACAAATTCTTCCATTTTACGGCAGTTTTCGCAACCATAACCTGTGAAGTCTATTAAAATGGGTTTGTTTTCTTTTTTGGACAGTTCAATGGCTGAGAAGAAATCATGTTCAGGATGCATTCCTAAAATACCGTCTTTTTCGTCATGGAAATAACTTACATTCAATGGAGGCAAAATACCGCTTAAAAGCTGAAGTTTTGGTCGCTCGGCAGGAATTAATCCCTGAACTAAATAAACCACAAACCCAATTCCTAAGAATCCAAGAATTTTTCTTCCAATCGAAATTTTCGGTTTTTTATCATCGTGTGGAAATCTTATCAACCCAAATAAATAGATTACCAAACCGATTGCAATAATGATCCAGATTGCAATGAATAATTCCCTTTTGATAAAGAATGTTTTTGACACCAAGTCTGCTTTTGAAAGGAATTTTAAGGCTAATGCCAATTCAATAAATCCTAAAACAACTTTTACCGTATTCATCCATCCGCCGGATTTCGGAAGACTTTGTAAAGCCTGTGGAAACAATGCCAGAAGACCAAATACAATCGCCCAGGCCAAGCCGAAACCTGCCAAAGCAAAGGTAAGAACCGTTGGAATATCAACCGAATTATCGCTCAAAATACTTCCCAGAATACTTCCCAAAATAGGACCTGTACAAGAGAAAGAAACAATCACCAATGTTAGAGCCATAAAGAAAATACCAATCATTCCGCCTACTTCTTCAGCTTTTGAAGATTTGTTGGCGATGGAACTTGGCAAAGTAATGTCGTAATATCCGAAAAAGCTTCCTGCAAAGAAGATAAATACCACGAAAAACAAAATATTAAGCCAGACGTTGGTGGAAATTTCATTGAAAATATTTCCTGCAATCCCATCAATTAAATGAAATGGAACGCTTAATAAAACAAAAATCAAAAGAATAAAAAAGCCATAAACAAAAGCGTCTCTTTTTCCTTTTGTCGGATTTTTATTGCCTTTTGTAAAGAAAGATACCGTTAACGGAATCATTGGGAACACGCATGGTGTTAATAAGGCGATCAATCCACCGATGAAACCTAAAATTAATATTTTCCAGTAATTTGTTTCCAATTTGGTGCCTATTCCGCAGTCTGTTAAAGGTTTTGTAATGTCAATTGATGAGATTTTCAACTGCTTGGGATCGAGTTTTGAAGCAGTGGCAACAGCCGTTTTTGTCTCAGTTGCGTTTTCTTCTAAAGTGTCTACAATTGGACTTAAAGAATCTTCTGCAACAGTTTTTTCGTCAGTAACTACTTCCGTCGCATCTTTTGGCGTAACTTTTTTGGTGAATTCTAATGTATTTGGAGCCAGACAAACCCTGTCATCACAAGTCTGATACATAATTTCAGCGACCACATCAGCCGGTTTTGTGCCGTCTTTAAGTTTGAATTTTTGTTTAAATCCTGCAGCATCAGAGTAATAGACGATCGTTCCGCCGAAAGCTTCAGAAAATTCTGAATGTTTCTTTCCGGTTTCTACAAATTTACCAATTAACTCAATGTTTTTACCCGAAACTTTGTACTCAGTGGGAATTCCCGTGTCTTCAGGAATGTCTCTTGAGTAAATGTGCCATCCTTTTTCAATGGTTCCGTTCAGTACCGCTTCATACTCATTGTTACCAAGTTCGTTGATAGAAAATTTAAATTTTACAGGATCTTTAATCTGTGCGTTGATCGCTGTTGCAAAGAATAACAGCGTGAAAAAAAACCAACTTCTGAATTTCATTTTACTTTTTATTATATATTACAAGAACTTTTTCAGTGTTCTCAAGTGCTGAAAACCGTCTGTCCTGCCGCAATGGGATTACTCCCAGAACCGAATTTTCGGTGTCGCAGATCAGCCAGATTTTTTGCCTCGCTAAATTAGACAATTTTTCATCCCTGAGAAACTTAGAAACCTTCTTTTTGCCTGAAAATCCTGATGGGAAAAATTCGTCGCCATCATTCTGCTTTCTGAGTTTCAGAGGAAATTTTAATTTTTCAGCATCGAAATTCCAAATAAAGGCTGTTCCAAAATCATTATAGTTTTCAACTTTATCTTCGAGATTTAAAGAAAAATGGTTTTCAGAAAAGTCAAAATCTGCAATTAAGATCAACTCTTCTTTAATAACGTTTTGATTTTCAAGTGTTTTTTGGATAATCAGATCGTTTCTGTGAATAAAAATCTGATGGGTTATGGAGAAAAAAGAACTTCCGTTTTCTGCTGAGAATATTTTAGCAATTTCCTCAGTTTTACTGAAGCCATACTTTTTCAAAATCTCAAATTTCACAAAATCAGATTCTTTCGCCAGTTTTTCTTTGGATAAAATTTGAGGATTTGAATTTGAAACCGTTATTTTTTGTTCAATCTCAGCTATTTTTTCCACGACAAAATTTTTGGTTTGACTTAAATAATCTAAACTTTTACTGAAATTCTGAAGAAAATATTCGTTTGTTTCCAGCAGTTTCGGAGTGATTTCATTTCGGATTCTGTTCCGTAAATAATCATTTTTTTTGTTGGAAAGATCTTCACGAAATTCAATTTTGTTTTCTTTCGCAAAATCATAGATTTCCTGTTTGCTAAAGTCTAAAAGTGGTCTCAGAATTTGATTTTCATTCGATGGAATTCCACTCAAACCTTTTAAACCTGAAGCTTTTGAAAGATTGATAATAAATGTTTCAAGCTGATCGTTCAGATGATGCGCTGTCACCAGAAAATCAATATTTTCTTCCTGTTGAATTTTTCTGAAAAACTGATACCTCAGATCCCTCGCCCAAAGCTGAATAGAGTTTTCAGGCTGCTGATCTTTTTCCGAAACTTCGTATAAATGAAATTTAATATTAAAATTTTTACAGAAGTCTTCTACAGTTTTTTGATCCAAATCTGAATAGTTTCCCCGAAGTTTATAATTGATATGTGCTACCTCAAATGAAAGCTGTAAATCCTTGAAAATACTCGCCATAACCATAGAATCTGCACCTCCGCTCACCGCTAAGAGATATTTTTTGGTTTTAAATTCAGAAATGAGGTTTGAAATCTTAGATTCTACCGATTTTAGGCTCAGCATTTGCAGCAGGTTTTGACTTAACAAAGATAGCATTTACCATTTAATTGAATTTTTCTACCTTTGGAGCTATCTTAAAATTAAAAAAAGATTGTTTATGAAAATTTTTAAAATCTTAGCAGCTTCTGCTGTAGTTTTGGGAATGACTTCGTGTGTAAGTAAAAAACAGTACGAGGCTTTAAGCTCAAATTACAAGCAGTGTATCGAAAACATCGGAGAAAGACAAAGAGAAATTCAGGATCTGAAATCTCAAAATGCAAGCCTGTCTAGTGAAAACAATTTATTGAAAAGTCAGCATGATGCTTTGAAATCATCTTTAGATGCATGTCTTTCAAATTCAGGGAAAAGTTCTGCAAATATTGACAAATTGGTGGGAGAAATCAATTCTTCCAATGCTTATATCAAGCAGCTTATCGCTTCAAATGCAAAAAATGACAGTTTAAATTTAGCTTTATCAAACAAACTGAAAAGATCTTTGGATAACGTAACTGATCAGGATGTTCAGGTAAAAGTGCTTAAAGGTGTGGTAATGATCTCATTATCAGACAAAATGTTGTACAAAACTGGAGATTACAACGTATTGCCTGCAGCCCAGGAAGTTTTGGGTAAAGTAGCGAAGGTAATTAACGACTACGACAAATATTCTGTATTGATAGAAGGTAACACAGATAATGTTGCTCTGAATTCTTCAAGCTTACCGAGAGACAACTGGGATCTTTCTGCTTTGAGAGGTACTTCAATTGCTAAAGTTCTGCAGACCCAGTTTGGGGTTGACCCAGCAAGAATCACAGCGGGTGGACGTTCTGAATACAATCCTAAAGCAACCAATATGAGCGTTTCCGGAAGAGCTGAAAACAGAAGAACGGAAATTATCATTATGCCGAAGCTGGATGAGTTTATGAAATTGATGGATATTACTCCAAAAAAATAATTTCACTCAGCTGATAAAAACAAAAGATCTCGATGTTTATCGGGATCTTTTTAATTTAGTTAAACCACATTTTCTCTTTCAATCAAGCTGAAAATGTAATCGAGGAAATTCTGCAGGTTTGTGAACCCCGGTTTATTTTTTTTCATCACCTTTAATACAGTATTTTTACCTATATCATTGATGTGTCAAAAGTACAAGCCTTATTTTAAATATACAATCCGTATTTTTACGGTATTTTAAATGAAAAAAATTTCGTAAAGAGATTTTGAGAAATCAGATTATTAAAATTATAACATGAGTTATTTCGAAGAAAAACACCCTGAAATGGACAGATATCTGGAAGATCACGCTTCTGCGGAGCCTGAAATTCTGAAAAAACTGAGAAGAGAAACATATCAGAAAACCACACAGCCTCACATGATTTCCGGCTATCAGCAGGGAAGGCTTTTGAGTATCATCTCAAAAATGCTCAATCCTAAAAATATTTTAGAAATCGGAACTTTTACAGGTTATGCGACATTGTCGTTAGCTGAAGGATTATCAGCTGAAGGGAAAATTACAACTTTAGACGTCAACGAAGATTTGGCTTATTTTCCGAGAAAATATTTTGCTGAGAGTAAATTTTCTTCCCAAATCGATTTTAGAATTCAGGATGCTAAAGAATTTTTAAAAGAGACTAATGAGGCATTTGACCTTGTTTTTATTGATGCCGATAAAGAAAGTTACGCAGAATATTTCAGGCTGATAAAACCAAAAACAAAATCAGGATCTGTAGTTCTGTTTGATAATGTCTTGTGGTACGGAAAAGTTTTAGATGAAAATCCTAAGCAGAAATCTACCCAAATCATCAAAGAACTGAATGATTTGGCAGCTGAGGACGAAGATTTTGATAATCTTATTTTACCTTTGCGTGACGGAGTAAATTTTCTGAGAAGAAAATAATTTCAGAGAAAGAATCCCGACTTTAAATTTTAACCTTTCAATGATGAACAAAGGAGTTTGTACAGTAACTGTGGCGCCGGTGAGGGCAGAAAATTCGGATAGAGCAGAGATCGTAACCGAAATTCTTTTCGGTGAAAGTGCCGATATTTTGGAGGTCAATAAAAACTGGACCAAAATAAAAATGCACTACGACGGCTATGAAGGCTGGATGGATACCAAGCAGATCAAAACGGTTTCTGATGAATATTTAACCAACAGAAAAGTTACAGTGGTTACCGAAGATTTTTCTTCTGTGCTGATGAAAGACGGCAAAACGCTACTTTCCATGGGCTCTGAGGTTGAATTTCCGGTGGTGGCCTCCAAGCGAAGTCATAATTTGAGAGAAAGTATCGCTCTTACTGCTAAAGAATTCATTAATGTTCCCTATCTGTGGGGCGGTAAAAGCTTTTTTGCAGTCGACTGTTCCGGTTTTACGCAGTTGGTATTTAAAATTCATGATATAAAGCTTCCCCGCGATGCTTCACAGCAGGTGGAAGTGGGCGAGTCTCTTACTTTTGTGGAAGAAAGTGAGATGGGCGATCTGGCTTTCTTCGAGAATGCCGAGGGAAAAATTATTCACGTCGGAATTATGCTTGACAACCAGAAAATCATCCACGCATCAGGAAAAGTGAGAATTGATACTTTGGATTCTTCAGGGATTTTTAATAAAGAACTGAATCAACATACTCACAAACTTCGTGTCATTAAGAAACTGATTTAAATAATGAAATTGTCCACAGTCTTTTTTATTGCAAGCATCCTTTTGTTGAGCTTTATTTGGGGCTTCACCATTTTTTCCTATTCAAATCTGCCGGAAATTGTGCCTACACACTTTGCAGTCAATGGGACGATAAACGGGGAAAATCACAAAAATACCATTTGGTTTCTTCCTGCAATCGGAACTTTTATTTTTTTACTTCTCGCAGGTATACCAAGAAATCCGGAATCGCCCATGCTGAATGTTCCACAAAGCTATAGAAATAAAGAAAAGCTAAAGGTCTTTGCTTACAGTATACTTTTCGTCATCCTCCTTTTACTTGCGGATACTGTTCTAGAAGGTATTCTTATCGCACAAGGCGAATTAACTGAAATGTCCAACGCAGTATTTTTCCTTTTAGTGTCGCTTTTTTTAACCGTAGGATTTCATATTTTTAAAATGATAAAAGAAGAACGGAGAGAAACTTTAAATCTGAAAAATTGAGTTTTTTATATACCATTTTTGTCGGTCTGATGATCTTCGGGATGAAGATTTTCGCTCATTTCAATGCTAAAACTAAAAAAGGAGTTGAAGGAAGAAAGCAGTCTTTGAATATCATAAAATCTAAATTTTCTCCTGATGATGAGGTCTTGTGGATGCACGCGGCAAGTCTCGGAGAGTACGAACAGGGACTTCCGGTGCTTGAAAAATTAAAACAGAAATTTCCAGGTTATAAAATACTAGTCACATTTTTTTCACCTTCGGGTTACGAGAATGTAATTAAAAAGAAACCGCTTGCGGATGTGGTCTGTTATCTTCCGTTTGACAGAAATTCAGATTTAAAAGAATTTTTGAAAGCTTTTAAACCTAAACTCTTTCTTACGGTAAAATATGATTTCTGGTATAATTTACTGCGACAGTTAAAAGAAAACGATGCAAAAATATTTGTAGTTTCTGCACTGTTTTATGAAAGACAGAGTTTTTTTAAATCTTACGGAAAATGGTTTGTAAAACAACTGAAAGAGAATGTCGACTGGTTTTTTCATCAGACAAGACATTCTTATGTTTTGGCGAAAAGTATCGGCCTCGAAAAATCTTCTGTAACCGGAGATACAAGATTTGACCGTGTAAAGCAGATTAAAAATAGGGATAACTACGTTGATTTTATAGCGGAATTTATTTCAGGAAGAAAAACAATTGTTTTTGGAAGTTCGTGGCAGGCAGAAGAAAAAATAGCCAGAATTATTTCAGAAAAAATTCAGAATGTAAAACTCATTATCGCTCCACACGATTTAAAAAGAGTTCAAAATTTAAAAGAAATCTTTCCAACCGCAATTCTATACAGCGAATTGCAGACATCCAACATCCAACATTCAAAATCCGGCATTTTAATCATTGACAGCATCGGTCTGCTTTCAAAAATATATTCTTATGCTGATATCGCTGTTGTAGGCGGTGGTTTTCATGATTCAGGGCTGCATAATATTTTGGAAGCGGCAACTTTTGGAGTTCCTGTAATTTTCGGAAATCAGTATCGCAAAAATCCCGAAGCGGACGATTTAATAAAAGCCAATGGCGGTAAAACTTTTGAAACAGAAAAAGAAGCGGCAGATTTTATTTTAAAACTTGATAAAAATGAAAATTTGTTGAGCGAAATGTCTGGAAATGCGTCAAAATTCGTGAATGAAAAACCAAATTCCTCAGAACTGATTATTCAGAAAATTCTGTCACTTTAAAAAACCGTGATTTTTAATGTCTTTTATAATTAAATCAAAATGATCAGGGATTTTTTCGATGGTGAGCCAGTTTAAATCTATTCCGTTGTTGATGAAAAGTTTTTCAAGATAGACATTTGAAGTTATTTTATCGTGCAGTTCCGAAAGAAGTTCATCCAGTTCAATCCAGTAATCTTCATCCAGCTTTTTGGCGAGCAGAAGAGATTTCACCACTTTGTTAATAAGGTACAGGTAAAGTTTATAAATGTCGTTAAACCTTTGTCGGCTCAATTTGTCATTTGATTCTAAAATCTGGTTGATGAGAAAAAGATTTAAATATACATCACCAAATTTATCTGTTGTTACTTTCACATGCTCCGTAATCTCAGCACTAATTTTTCTGATGAGAACCACAAAATATTTTTGATTGCTGATGTATTTCGATGCAAATTCTACTTTTTCTTTGATGTGTTCTTCCATCGCATCGCGCTTCTGATCTGCGTTTTCAGTATCAATCAGTTCAAAATATAATTTTTTAGATAAAATTTTATCTTTCTTTAATAGTCTGAAAATTAAGCGGTCCTTTTCTATTGGTTTCAGCTCGCTCAGTGCAGCTTTAAATTCTTTAGAATACTCCATCAGTTAAATAATTTTGAATATTTCTTAAAACCATTGAAAGCCCAATTCATGGTATAATACATAGATTTTGCAGTTGAAAAATTCATAAAATCTTTGTACACCAAATATTGATCTTTAATAATATTCTGTTTTTTTCTTGAGATGCTTGTGGAGTGCATCCTGTATTTGGCCATCGTCTTCGGCAAAGCTTTTCCCTCTGGGATTTTCTTTAACAAATTAAGCCACATCACATGATCTTCCCGTTTGCTTCCTTCGGGGAAATATTCCTTTCCAACCCTTTTAGAATCGTACATTGACGAAAGAAGAGAAAGTCTGCAGGTTTTAAGTAAGTTTTGAAAAGTTACCGTTTTGTCTGCTTTAAAATCTTCAATTTGTGGGTTCAGATTTTCGTCACATCTGGCATAGTTGGAATAGGCGAGCTCGGCATTTTCTTTCGTCATAAAAGTCAGCATCTCTTCGAGAAATTCAGGATTCCAGAAATCATCAGCGTCTAAAAAAGTAATAAATCTTCCCGAAGTATTTTTTAGAGAAATATTTCTCGCATGCCCCGCGCCACCATTTTTTTCTGCAACTGTAAGTTTAATTCTTGGGTCAGAAATACTTTGAATAATATCCACCGAGTTGTCTTTGGAGCAATCATCTGTAATCAGCCATTCCCAGTCTGTAAAGGTTTGACTGAGCACTGAATCTATAGTTTCTCTCAAAAATTTCGAGGAATTATAACAGGGGGTGATGATGGAAATTTCGGGCATTTGCGACTTTTTGCACAAAGATAAACTTTTTAAAATGTGTGGAATTAAACCAAAATGATAAGAAAATGTAAAATATGATTCTAAATATGAAAAAAAATAACAAAGTATTTAAAAAAAATCATAATTTTAGCCCTTGAAAAAATGATCTATGAAGAAACTAGTATTATTGTTTGCGGGATTAGCTCTGTTTGCTACAACTACCACAGCTTGTAACGAGGATGAAGAAACAGCTCCAGAAGTTCCTTTGGTAGGAACCTGGCAACCATTAGCTGAGGTAAGAACCGAAGTAGATGTAGATGGCGATGGCGTAAGTGATCAGATTGTTTACAGCACTTGTCAGCAGCAGGCTAGATGGGTTTTTAAAGACAACAACTCAGGAACACGTACCACCTTTCAGGAATCTGGGGTGTCTCCCGTGGTTTGTACACAGACTTCAAACCGTACTTTTTCTTACACATTTGACAGAGGGACTAAAGCTGTAGAATTAAAATATCAGGGAACCATTGTTTCAGATAAAGGAACAATCACGAGACTTGATGCAGATGCAATGAATCTGATGATTGAAGACAAAACTAATCCTGCAGTTTACAAAACGGTAACTTATTCTTTCAAAAGAATTCCGCAATAATTTTTTGAATATATTGAATTAACATATAAAATCTCATCTTCAGATGGGATTTTTTGTTTTAGGCCTGGTTTATTTTAACTCATATTTCTTTAAAAATCATTATTTTTGTGAATCAGGATTTAAGATTTAGAGAATATCTGAAGTCCTGCATCTAACATCTAACAAATTAAGAAACGTGTTTTACGATCATCAGCAGATAGAAAAAAAGTGGCAGAAATACTGGGAAGACAATCAGACTTACAAGACTTCCGATAAAACAGACAAACCGAAATTTTACGTACTCGATATGTTTCCGTATCCATCGGGAGCGGGGCTTCACGTGGGGCATCCGCTGGGATATATTGCTTCAGATATTTATGCGAGATACAAAAGACATCAGGGTTTCAATGTTCTTCATCCGGTTGGTTACGATTCTTTCGGGCTTCCGGCTGAGCAATATGCTATTCAGACCGGGCAACATCCGGCAGTTACTACTGAACAGAACATTACAAGATACGAAGAGCAGTTAAGAAAGATTGGTTTCTCTTTCGACTGGAGTAGGGAAGTGAGAACTTCCGACGCATCTTATTATAAATGGACGCAGTGGATTTTTATCGAACTTTTCCATTCCTGGTATAATAAAAGTACCGACAAGGCCGAATCTATCAAAACTTTAATTCAACATTTTGAAGAAAAAGGATCGGAAGGTTTAAGTGCCAATCAAAACGAAGAATTAAATTTTACAGCAGAAGAATGGAAATCTGCTTTGGAAATTGATAAGGAAGATATCCTTTTAAATTACCGTTTAGCCTACAGAGCTGAAACTACAGTCAACTGGTGTCCTGCATTGGGAACTGTTTTGGCCAATGACGAAGTGAAAGACGGAAAATCCGAAAGAGGAGGTTATCCGGTTTTCCAAAAGAAAATGATGCAGTGGAGCATGAGAATTTCTGCTTACTCTGAAAGGCTTTTACAAGGTTTAAAAACTTTAGACTGGCCTCAGCCGTTGAAAGATTCACAGGAATATTGGATCGGAAAATCTCAAGGAGCACAGGTTAGATTTAATGTTGAAGGTCATGACGAAATCGTTGAGGTTTTCACTACAAGACCTGATACCATTTTCGGAGCAACTTTTATGGTTTTGGCACCAGAAAATCCTTTGGTAGAAAATATTACCACAGCAGAACAGAAATCTGAAGTTGAAAATTACATCGAAGAAACTTCCAAGAAAACCGAGCGTGATAGAATGGCAGACGTGAAAAACGTTTCCGGGGCTTTCACGGGAAGTTATGCCGTCAATCCGTTCAGTGGAAAAAAGATGCCGGTTTATATTTCAGATTATGTATTGATGGGTTACGGAACTGGAGCTGTAATGGCTGTTCCGGCACACGATGACCGTGATCACAGATTTGCAAAGAAATTTAATTTGGAAATAATAAAAGTTGTAGAAACAGATGAAGACATTCAGGAAAAATCTTTTGATTCTAAAGATTCTGTTTGTGTAAATTCTGATTTCTTAAACGGTTTAAATTATAATGATGCGAAATCAAAAATAATTGCAGAGATCGAAAACAGAGCAATTGGTCACGGAACTACAAACTACAGGCAGCGTGATGCGATTTTTTCAAGACAGAGATACTGGGGCGAGCCGGTGCCAATCTATTATAAAGATGGAATGCCGTACACTCTGCCAACTTCCGCTTTGCCTTTGGAACTTCCTGAAGTTGAAAAATATTTACCAACAGAAGACGGTGATCCACCTTTAGGAAATGCAAAAAAATGGCATTGGGATGAAATCAACGAAAAAGTTGTTTCAATAAATGACAATGAGGAGCCTCCATTGGGGGTTTGGGGGATTGAATTATCCACAATGCCGGGTTGGGCAGGTAGCTCATGGTATTTTTTAAGATATATGGATCCAAATAATGATGAGGTTTTTGCTGAAAAAGAACTTTCAGATTATTGGGGACAGGTAGATTTATACATCGGCGGAAGCGAGCATGCAACCGGTCACTTATTGTATTCCCGTTTTTGGAATATGTTCTTAAAGGATAGAGGATATATTAATAATGATGAGCCTTTCCAAAAGTTGATCAATCAAGGAATGATTTTGGGGATGAGTGCGTTTGTTTACAGAGTTGAAGGAACAAACCAATATGTTTCTAAAAATTTGGCAAAAGATTACAAGACTCAGGCAATTCACGTTGATGTTTCCCTATTAAAAGGAACTTCTGACGAATTGGATACTGAAGCTTTCAAATCTTGGAGACCAGATTATGCTGATGCTGAATTTATTTTGGAAGATGGAAAATACATCACAGGTCGTGAAGTAGAAAAAATGTCCAAATCAAAATACAATGTTGTAAATCCTGATGACATCTGTGAAGAATATGGTGCAGACGGTTTAAGACTATATGAAATGTTTTTGGGTCCATTGGAACAATCAAAGCCGTGGAACACACAGGGTTTGAGCGGAGTTTACGGCTTTCTCAAGAAATTCTGGAATTTATATTTTAATGGAGAGGTTTTTGAAGTATCTGACGAAGAGCCAACGAAAGCGGAATATAAAGTTCTGCATACCTTGATAAAAAAGGTGGTGTATGACATAGAAAATTTCTCTTTCAATACTTCCGTTTCATCATTTATGATTGCTGTAAACGAATTGCAGAAATTAAAATGTAACAAACGCAATATTTTAGAGCCTTTAGCCGTTGTAATTTCTCCCTATGCGCCGCACATCTGCGAAGAATTGTGGAACATGATGGGAAATACAGATTCAATAGAATATGTAGAATTTCCGAAGCTGGAAGAAAAGTATCTTGAAGAAGATGAAATTGAATATCCAGTGAGCGTAAACGGGAAGATGAAATTTAAAATAACACTCCCTGCTCAACTTTCTGCACAGGAAGTGCAGGATATAGTGCTTCAAAATGACAAAATGGAACAGATTTTGGACGGTAAAACTCCGAAAAAAATAATTGTAGTACCTAAAAAGATAGTGAATATCGTAATTTAAAAAATAATTAACATTGGAATATTCAAAAAAATACACAATCAAAATTTTTGAATATTCAATGTTTTTTTAATTATTACCACAGTATTCATAATATAAATTTTTATTTTTAATGAAAGTGGAACAGTTTTATAAATTGTTATTCTAAAAATATAAAATGTTTATTTATGTCTCTTGCATTTTAAATTATTTTATCTTTATTTTACAATCTGAAATTTTTAAACAATATAATTTAGTTAAATATGGAAATGAATGTTTCAAAGAATGATGAGCAAGTAGTTGCTAAAAAGATGGGTGGTCTTAACCCTGCAATTGTAATTCCTATTCTATTTGTAATTGGGGTTGCTATTTATATGTTTGTACTGGGTAACCCTTCAAACTTCCAGCATCCAGATCAGTTTAAAGGTGCAGCTTCTGTAGCTTTGTCTGACGTTGAAGGAAAAAAAATTGAGCCTGCTGAAGGATCAATGATGGGGATCGTTTACAAAGGAGGTCCTGTAGTACCAATCTTGCTTACATTTATGATCACGGTTTTAGTGTTCTCTATTGAAAGAGCTATGGTTTTAGGTAGAGCGAGTGGTAAAAACAACCTGGATAACTTCGTATCAACGATCAGAACTTATCTGAACAAAAACCAAATCAATGAAGCTTTGGAAGAGTGTGACAGACAGCAAGGTTCTGTGGGGAACGTTGTAAAAGAAGGTCTTACTACTTACAAAATTCTTGAGAAAGATGCGACTCTTAACAAAGAGCAAAAACTGGTAGCATTAAGCAAGTCTCTTGAAGAAGCTACTACTTTAGAAATGCCGATGCTTGAGAAAAACATGATGATTCTTTCTACTTTAGGTACTGTAGCAACTTTGATTGCACTATTAGGAACGGTACTTGGTATGATTAAAGCGTTTGCTGCTCTAGGTGCAGGTGGAGGATCTCCGGATGCTGCTGCCCTTTCAACAGGTATCTCTGAAGCATTGATCAACACGGCTTTAGGTATTGGTACTTCAGCGATTGCAATTATCCTTTACAACTATTTTACATCTAAAATTGATGGATTAACTTATAAAATAGACGAAATCGGATTAAGCATTCAGCAATCTTTTGCAGAATTCAACTAAGAGTTGGATAATGTCTGCAAACAGACACAATCTTATTTTGTTAAATTTTATAAATATTTAATATGGCGAGAGTCAAACCAAAAAGACACGGGGTAGTTACGGATATGACGGCAATGTGCGACGTTGCTTTCCTGCTCCTTACGTTCTTCATCCTTACAACGCAGTTTAAAAAGCCGGATGCAGAGCAGATTACTACGCCATCTTCAGTTTCAACACAAAAGTTGGATGATACCAACTTGATGACAATAAGTGTAACTCCTGACGGAAGATTCTTCTTTACACCTACTGTTACACCTACCGAGAGAGAGCAGATTCTTGATCTTATGGCTGGTGAATACAGAATCGGGTTTACTGAGGCACAGAAGAAAGCATTTAAGAATGCAAGTGCCATCGGAGTTCCAATGAAACAGCTTCCTTCTTATCTTGATAAGCCGGAAGATGTGAGACAGCAGATTAAAGGAGTTTCAATTCCTATGGACAGCGTGAATAAAGAATTGACAAGTTGGGTAAAATATTCTCTGCAGGCAAATCCTAATGCTAAATTAGCAATCAAGGGAGATGCAAAAGCACAGTATCCACAGTTCAAAGCTCTTTTTGAGGGATTGAAAGATATACAGTTTTATAAATTTGTACTGATTACATCTTCAGAGTAGTCGGATTAAAATAGAAGAGAAATGGCAGAAGTACAAGTACAGGAAAAAGGCGGGAAAGGCGGCAAGGTCCGTTCGAAAAAACATAACGCCAGAGTAGATATGACTCCAATGGTGGATCTTGGTTTCCTGTTGATCACATTCTTTATGTTTACCACAACTTTCAGTAAACCCAATATTATGGATATGAAGTTGCCGGCTAAACCAGATAAAAATCAACAAGTTAAAGATCCTGAAATTGACCTTTCAAATGCGATCACTTTCCTTTTAGGAAAAGATAACAAGATGTATTATCACCAGTTAGACCAAAACGGTCTTACTGATCCAGGGAAACTTGCGGAAACAACGTTGGATTCTGAAGATATTGCAAAAGTTATTGCAACCGCAAAATCAAGAGCAAAAAGACCGGATATCTTCACGGTAATTATCAAACCGACTGATGATTCTACTTACGAGAATTTTGTAGATATTCTGGATGAAATGGCTATTACAAAAACTGATCACTACGGTATCGGCGAAGTGAAGCCTTGGGAAAAAACTGTTTATGACCAGAAAGTGGGTAATAAATAAGTGGTTTAATAATTAAATTAAAAAGTATGTCAACAGATAATTATAATGCTCCGGTACCCACTCTTGATGAGGTGGTATTTGAGGGCAGAAATAAAGAATATGGTGCGTATGATCTGAGACAGGCGTACAGACCATTGTTAACAAAGGCATTTCTTTTGGGAACTCTTATCTTCGTTCTTTTAGTAGTGGGTCCGTTTTTATATTTAAAAATGACTCAGGAAAAAGCACCAGAAGATAAGATTGTTGAAGTGAATTTAGATGATATCAAAGATTTACCTCCACCACCTGAAGAAATCAAGGCACCGCCACCACCACCGCCACCACCTGTGGAGCCACCAAAAGTGGAAATTGTGAAGGATATGATCCCTGAGCCGAAACCAAATCCTAAAGTGGAAGAACCGCCGAAGAAGATGGAAGAAACTAAGGATACAACAACCGGAACAGTGGATCAGAAAGGTGATAAGACTACGGCATTCGTTGCACCGCCACCACCTAAAGATACAGGAGCAGGTAAAGCTGTGGAAGCACCAAAAGTAGATCCTAATAAAATTGTAGAAGGAGGTCTTGAGCAACAGGCGGACTTTGTAGGAGGTATCGAAAAGTTCAGAAGATTAGTAGGTGAAAATTTCGACCAGTCTGATTTTGAAGGACTTGGAGAAACCGTAAGCACCAGCATCAGTTTCGTTGTAGAAAGGGACGGTTCAATCTCCGATGTTAAGGCAAGCGGACCAAACTCAGCATTTAATAAGGAAGCTGAAAGAACAATCCGAGGGATCAAAGGTAAATGGACGCCTGGTAAATTACAAGGTGAGTCAGTAAGATCAAGATTTAGATTGCCGCTTAAAATGGCATTTGAATAATCTGATTTATATTCATAAAAAAGAGCAGCAATTTATTTTGTTGCTCTTTTTTTATTAACTTTTTTTAACTAGCAGACTGATATTATTTTAGTATTTTTGCTATATGTTGTTTAGATATTTATCAATTTTGGTGGGTTTGTGCTACATATCAGTAGGCATTTTTACTGTTGTTTATAAGGCATTTATTGTCTTTCCTCTGGAGCAGGTTACGGCTTATCTGCTGGGTGCTGTGCTGATAGGCTACGGTATTTTCAGAATTGGGAGAGGTATTTATCAGATTAAAAATTCTAATCAGGATGAATAAGTATCTTTTAATTCTAATACTTTTTTGTGGATTGTCTGTAAGCTGTTCGAAGGACACTACTGATTCTCCCCAGACAGGAGCTATTACAGTTATAGCAGATGAATCTTTCGAGAATGTTACACGGGTTTTGAAAGACAGATATATGCTGTTTTATCCTAAAACCAAAATTAATCTTGAGATAAAAAAAGAAAATGTGGCTTTGCAGGATCTTTTGAAAGGAAATGCAAGGGTGATCGTGTTATCCAGAGATCTTACCAGTGATGAAAAGAAAGCATTCAAACAGAAGTTTAATTCGGATATTGAGCCGGCAAGATTTGCTGCTGACGGGCTTGTTTTCATCGTTTCAAAAGAATCTGCTTTAAAAAGTATTTCTGTGGATGAAGTGAAAAGAAGGCTGCAGGATGGAAAGAATACTTTAATTTTTGACGGATCAAATTCAGCAAATACTAGTTTCGTTGCTAAAAGATTAGGGATATCACCGAATGATTTAAAATATTCTTCGCTTTCATCTAACGAAGATATCATAGCACAGATCAACAAATATCCAAACAGTATTGGTGTGATAGGATATAATGCGATCAGCAGACCTCATAATACAGAAGCAAAAAAGTTTCGTGAGTCTGTAAACATCCTGCCGGTAATCAATCAGGAGGGAAAGACGGTTGCAATCTCTCCGGACACCATGAAGAACAACGCATATCCCTTTACCCGAATTCTCTATTTCATTACCAATGAAGCTTACTTTGGTTTGGGTAACGGTTTTATCAGATTTTCCTGCTCTCAGCCTGGTCAGATTATCGTGAGAAAACAGGGATTACAGCCTTTCTACATCATTCCAAGAGAGGTTAAGATTACTGAGGAATAGATTATTGGTCTGATAATTGATAATTTAAAACGGTTAAAAAATAAAAAAAACAATTATAATTTCAAAAATATGTCAATGGAAGTAAGAGTTGGAATATCTAATAAATTAGCGATGATGGGAGTAGCGGCATTTGCTTTTGTGAATGTTGCGTATGCACAGAGTGCTGATCAGGGAAACAATCTTGTAGAAAGCTATAAATTTGGTCAGGCAAAAGAAGTATTTTCAGGGCTGGTAGCAAAAGAACCTACAGATAAAAACTTTTTCTATTTAGGAAACACATATCTCTCTCAGCCAGAACCGGATTTTGCTAAAGCGACAGAAGCTTTTAATAAAGGAATTGCACTTGATGCAAAAAAATCTTATTACAGCAGATTAGGCCTTGCCTCTGTGAAATTGGGAAAAGGTGACAAATCTGCAGTGGCCGAGATTAAGGAAATCGTAAAAGACTCACGTGAAAAAGATACAGATCTGTTAGCTGAAGCCGGTAAAACATTGGTGAAGTACGACAGGTCAAACGATCCGAGATATGCTGTAGAAGTACTGAATGTCGCAATCGAAAAGTCTCAGAAAAACGGCACTCCTGCCTGGTATCTGTATTCTTTGGGGGATGCTTACAGTGCATTAGGCGTTCAGACTAAAAGTGGTGTTGATTACGGAAATGCAATGACTGCATTTGAGAAAGCTCTTCCTACTGCAAAGTCTAAAGCTGTTGTTTATACAAGAATGGGAGCTTTGTGGATGAATGCAAAAGCATGGGAGAAAGCAAAAACCAATCTGGATATGGCAGTAAAAGCAGATCCTGGTTATGCGCCGGCTTATAAGTATTTGGGTACTTTCTTCAGTATTTATCAGGATTGGGCACAGGCATCTGCAAATTACAAGAAATATCTGTCTCTGGCAGATAATGATCCTAACACTGTCCTAGATTATGCAAAACTTGCATTTTTGTCTAAAGACTTTGAAGGAGCTGGTTCTTCACTAAATTCTGTATTTGATAAGATTCAGGATCCTATTAAATTTAGAATCAAAGCTTATCTCGATTATCAGAATAAAGATTATGCTTCTGCAAAAACAAACATAGAAACATTTATTGCAAAAGCGGATAAGTCAAGAGTTCAGCCGAGTGATACCGGATTACAGGGTTTGATTCAGGCAGGTTTGGCTAAAGCGAATAATGATCAGGCTCAAATGGCTGAAGCTAAAGCTAAAATAGCGGTTGCCAAAGCAGCAAAAGACGAAACATTCAAATGGGATGAAGAGTTTGAAATTGCAAGCGGCAGCAAGAAAACAATCGCCACAGTTGCCGGTCCTGGAGACGGGCCTACAAGTGATGCCATTGATGCTTTAAACAAAAAACTTTCTGCAGATCCAAAAGATTCTGATGCACTTTACAAACTGGCTAATGAATACCAGACTGTAGAAAACTGGAAAGGGGCTGCTTACGCTTGGCAGAGACTTACGGATGTTTTACCTACTTGGGAGTCTGGGTACTACGGTTTAGGTTATGCCTTCCAGAAAGCAGGCGATGCTGAGAACGCAATTACTTCTTACGAAAGATATATTGCTACCCTGGCATCAAAAACACCGGCAGAAAAAGAGAAAGCAAAAGAGACGTTGGCAAGTGTTTACTTCAATCTTGCTAACCTTACTGCAAATGATAAAGAAAGAAGCTTACAGTATATCAACAAATCGATAGAGACTTTCTCTACTCCTGATGCTGTTACTTTGAAAGAAAAATTATCGAAATAAATTTTAGAATATATTCTGAAAGAGACTGTTTTTTAGCAGTCTCTTTTTTATTAAGGCATTACTGATTATCTTTGGATTATGAAAACAGATATACTCGCTTTTGGCGCTCATCCAGACGATGTTGAATTAGGTTGTGGCGGAACAATAGCAAAATTAATATCAGAAGGAAAAACCTGTGTTATCGTTGATTTAACTAAAGGCGAATTAGGAACGAGAGGAACTGATTTGACCCGAAAGGATGAGGCAACAGAAGCTGCAAGAATTTTAGGTGTTTCAGCGAGAGAAAACCTGGGTTTGAAAGACGGTTTTTTGGTGAATTCTGAAGAATATCAAATGGAGTTGGTGAAAATGATCCGCAAATACAGGCCGGAAATCGTGTTGGCCAATGCAATTGATGACCGACATCCTGATCATGCGAAAGCAGCGAAATTAGAATCTGATGCGTGTTTTGTAGCAGGTTTAAGAAAGATTGAAACTACTCTCAACGGAGAAGTTCAGGAAGTTTGGAGACCGAAGCAAATTTACCATTATATTCAGTGGAAAGATGTGAAGCCAGACTTCGTAATAGATATTTCTGAGCATCTTGATAAGAAGATTGAAGCCTGTATGGCATTCAAAACTCAATTCTACGATCCGAAATCTACAGAACCTGAAACTCCAATTACATCAAAAGACTTTTATGAAAGCCTCACATATCGTGCTCAGGACCTTGGCAGATTATCTGGCGTGACCTATGCAGAGGGCTTTACCACAGAAAAACTGATGGCTTTGAAAAATTTTGACGGAATTATTTTGTAATTAAATATTCTTTCTTATATTTGCACCACCAAAACGGTGATTGTAGCTCAGTTGGTTAGAGCGCCGGATTGTGGTTCCGGAGGTCGGGGGTTCGAGACCCCTCATTCACCCTAAAAAAGTACACTTTTACAGTGTACTTTTTTTATTTTTGGACGCAGAAATTCTAAAAAAAATTAATTCTTCCCACAAAAAAAGCATCTCTAAAGATGCTGTATATTTTCTATTTCTAAATTTAAACTTCGTCGTCAGAATCGATTGTGAAAGATTTGCTTTTGAAGTCCTTATCATGCTTTTCAGAAATCACATCCTCACCTTTTTCGTTAATGATGAAGTCTGTAGATTCGTTAAACATATCCTGAAAGTTTTTGAAATCTTCTTTGTAAAGATAAATTTTGTGTTTCTCAAAAGTAGCTTCTCCATTGTCCCCGAAATTCTTTTTGCTTTCGGTAATTGTTAAATAATAATCTCCCGCTTTAGTCTCGCGCACATCAAAGAAATACGTTCTTCTTCCTGCCTTCAACACCTTCGTAAAAATCTCGTTCTCGTGGCGTTCCTTATAATCACTCATTGTTAGATAATTTTTAATCTTGTTAAGAACAAATATAAAAGTTTTCTTTCAATCTCAAAATTTTTTTTATGATTTATTTAACAATTGAGAAAGAATAGGTTAAGCAGTTATAAAATTGTTAAAATCTGAAAGGTTGATAATTTTATCTGCACGCTGAGCGCTTGATTCCCGGTGCGTGATGATAACAGAAGTCGCATTCTGAATCTTGCGGTCAATATTTTCAAGGATGTTCTGCTCGGTCTCCGTATCTAATGCAGACAATGAATCGTCAAAAATAATGATATTAGGATTTTTAATCAAAGCACGTGCAATGCAGATTCTTTGCTTTTGTCCGCCGGAAAGCATTACGCCACGCTCACCAACAGTGGTCTGATACTGATCTTTAAATCCGATTATATTTTTGTGTACATCCGCAATCTTTGCATATTCAACCACTTTTTCGTGGGTAGGATTCTCAATCGCAAAACCGATATTGTGCTCAATTGTATCAGAAAAAAGATAACTTTCCTGAGGGATGTAGCCAATGCAGTTTCGGTAGTTTTCTAAATTATGATCTTTCAGGTTTTTTCCGTCAATAAGAATTTGACCTTCTGTAGGATCAATAAGTCTGCAAAGAAGAAGTGCAATGGTAGATTTTCCGCTTCCGGTTTTTCCCATAATAGCGAGAGATTCGCCGGCATTTATTTTAAAACTTAATTTATCTAAAGCAACGATTCCGGTATTGGGATACACATAAGACACATTTCGGAATTCAATTTCACCTTTAATCGGCTGATGATCTGAACTGGTGTTTACGATATGAGATTTTTTATCTAAAAATTCATTAATTCTCTGCATAGATGCTTCAGCACGCTGATTAATTGAAGTTACCCATCCCACCATAGAAAACGGCCAGATCAGAATATTGATATACATAAAAAAATCTGCAATTTTCCCCACAGAAAGTTCTCCGTCTATATACTTCTCTCCTCCCACAAAGATAACCACCACATTAAGAAGACCGATTACAAAAAGAATAATGGTAAAGAAATATGCTTCAGTTTTGGCCAGATCCAACGCTTTATCCTGATAATCTGAAACTTTTGCGCCGTAATTTTTCTTGATATAATTTTCTTTAGCAAAAAATTTCACCACCCTGATTCCTGAAAAACTGTCTTGAACAAAGGTTGAAATCGCAGACTGGCTTTTCTGCATTATCTTAGACTTCTGGTTAATAATTGAGCTCACTTTAAAGATTACAAAGGAGAGAATCGGGAGCGGCAGTAAAGTCCATAAAGTCATCGAAACATCTGTTGTAAGCATGTAAATGCCTGTGATAATCAATAAAATTAAAAGATTAACAACGTACATCACGCCCGGGCCGAGATACATTCTCACCGCAACCACGTCTTCGCTCAGTCTGTTCATCAGATCACCAATCGTAGTCTGCTTATAATCTGTAAGCGAAAGTTCCTGATAATGATTGTAAATTTTGTTCTTCAGCTCGTATTCAATTCTTCTGGAGGCTACAATGATGGTCTGTCTCATCATAAATGTGAAAATCCCTGTGAGAAGTGAGCAGCCAACGATGATGGCCACATATATCAAAACCTGTCGGTTGAAACCCAGATGACCGCCTTTTGTAAGTTCATCCACAGATTTTCCTACAAACTGAACTTTGTAAATATTGAAAAAATTACTTGCGATGATAAAAAGAAATCCCCAAAACAAGAGTATTTTGTGTTTCCAGAAATATGGATTTAAGGTTTTAAGCGCTTTCATAAAGTTTTACAAAAATACGAAAATAGGTTCACACTACGAATTTCAATAATTTTAAATTTCATATCTTTGCACCCATAAAAAGCTCTTTGAATGTTAGGAAGAAGACAAATCCGTGAGAAAGTGGTAGAATCGGTGTACTCGTACTGTCAAAACCCGATCAAATTTGATGTTTTGGAGAAAAATATGTTCTCCTCAATCGAAAAGATCTACCATCTTTATATCTATGAACTCAATTTTTTGGTAGCCCTGAAAGATTTGGCAGAAAACCAAATTGAGATCAGTAAAAACAAATATCTGAAAACTGATTCTGATACCAATCCTAATCAAAAATTCATCAACAATCAGGTTCTTAAAAAACTGGAAGAAAATCCGGAAAGGCTTTTTTTCAGTGGTCAGCATAAAGATTTGAAGTGGGATTTGCATGATGATCTTTTGAAGAAAACCTTCCAGAGAATGACTGCCGGAAAAAGATATCAGGATTTCATGAAAGAAGAAGGTTACTCTTTTGAAGCCGATCAGAAATTCATTGGAAAACTTTTCCTAAGATATATGGCAGAGAATGAAGATTTTCAGGATTACGTTTCAGATAAAGAGCTCTCATGGTCTGATGATATTCACATCGCCAATTCTATGGTTCAGAAAACAATCGGTTTTTTAAAGGAAGACGAAGACAGCAGAACGCTGATAAAAATGATTAAAGATCAGGACGACAAAGCTTTTGCAGCAAAACTTCTGCGTGAAACCCTCAATAATTGGGAAAGTAACGAAAAGGTGCTTGCCGAAAGACTTGAAAACTGGGATTTGGAAAGAGTGGCTGTAATGGATAAAGTAATTTTATACTGCGCCATTTCTGAACTTGATAAATTTCCGCTCACCCCTTCCAGAGTAATCATTAATGAGTATATAGAGATTGCGAAAGTGTTTGCAACAGACCGTTCAAATATTTTCATCAACGGAATTTTAGATAAATACTGTAAGGATTTAAACAGAATATAAAAAAGTATTATGAAAAAGACATTATCAATCATCGCATTATCGGTAATAGGTTTTGGTTTGGTTTCGTGTAAAAAAGAAACTACAGAAACTACCAGTACAGAAAACGTAAGTGGAGATTCTACAATGGCTCCGAAAATGGATTCACTTTCTGCTCCGGCTGCTACAGGTGATTCTGCTACAGTTGCTGCAGCTCCGGCATCCAATCAGCCAACAACCACAGTTGCTCTTTCGGAAAGCAATTTTAATTTCGGAACCATCAAAAAAGGAGATAAAGTAAACCACGTGTACGAAATTACCAATACAGGAAAAAATCCGTTGGTAATCTCTGAAGTGAAGCCGGGATGCGGATGTACGGCTCCGGAATTTACTAAAGAACCCATTTTGCCAGGCAAAAAAGGGAAAATTACTTTAAGTTTTGATTCAAGTAATTTTGACGGTGCTGTAGATAAATATGCAGATGTTTTTGCTAATGTAGAAAAAGCGCCGATTAAACTTACCTTCAACGCAAATATCCAGAAATAATGATGTTGACACTATTTTTACAGGCGCCGGCAGGGGGCAATAACTCTATGATGCTGATTATGATGGGGGCAATGTTTGTAGGGTTTTATTTCCTGATGATCAGACCTCAGATGAAGAAGCAGAAGCAGGAGAAAAAATTCCAGGAAGAGCTGAAAGTGGGAAGCAGAGTAGTGCTGACCTCCGGTCTTCACGGAAGAATTGCCCAGATTCAGGAGGATGGAGTGGTAATTGAAACCCTTTCAGGCAAACTGAAATTTGAGAAGGCAGCAATCTCCAGAGAGTTTACTGATGCCCGTTTTGGTGAAAAAGCTACAAAAACTTCAGACAAAAAAGAAATTACAGATACTGAAAAGAAGTAATTTCGTATATAAAATAATAGTAAAACGGCTGGGTAAATTTTATCCGGCTGTTTTTTTGTGGTTTTAAACAAGGAAAAGTTCTCAGCAGACAAGAATCCTTATTGCCGAAGACAAAAAGATGCCCTCCTGGAGGCTTCGGAATGATGCGCTGAAGCTTCGGAATGCATATTTAATGCTTTGGAGTCCGGAATTAATGCTCCGTAACGCTGCTTTTACATTTAGGATAATGAAAATGAGTTTTAGGAAAACTTCCTGTGATTTTCTGACTGACGCTTACTGTTTTCAGAAATTTCACCGTTTTAATTAATTTGAGTATCATTAAAAATTTCCATCAAAAATCAGGCAGTCAAAAAATCAACGGAGAAACTCATTTGTGAAATATGTTTTTAAACCAAACAACAATTTGTAAAACAACATTTTAAAAAATATCTTTGCCCAATGAATCAAAAGAGATCCAAAAACGTTCTTATTCTCGGTGCCAATTCCGATGTGGCAAAGCAGTGTATTTTGCAATATGCTGAAAGAGGTTTTGCCATCGCCGCCGCTTCCAGAAGTACGGATTCTCTGAAAGATTTTGTTGCAGAAAATAATCTGTCAGATAAAGTTTCGGTTTTATATTTTGATGCAGCAGATTTTGATTCACACCAAAAATTTTATAATGAACTTTTGGTCAAACCTCACATTGTGGTTTACGCTGCCGGATTTTTAGTCGAAAATGTTGATGCTTTAAAAGATTTCAAAGGAACTCAGCAAATGATGCAGGTCAATTACATGGGCGGTGTTTCGATTCTGAATATCGTTGCGATGGATCAATCCAATGAAAATTTAGAAAGAATCATCGGGTTATCTTCACTTTCGGGTGTTCGTGGAAGGAAAAGTAATTTTGTTTATGGAAGTACAAAGGCTGCGTTCACGACTTATCTGGCAGGTTTAAGACAGGAGTTGGCTCAAAGAAATATTATAGTGAACGTTTTGGTCAGTGGATACATCAATACAAAAATCAATGTTGGTCTCAAACTCAATAAAAAACTTCTCATGGAACCTGATTATGTGGCGCGACATATCGTTGATGCAGGAAATTCTTTCACCATCGTTCCCAATTTTAAATGGAAAATCATTTATTTTATTTTAAAAATTTTACCTGAGGGTTTGGTGGCGAAGTTGCCTTAATTACTTTTTTGAATTGGCATTTTTCTTTAAAAAATCTATGATATTTTGATATTGGTCAGTCTCTTTTTCATTTAAGATATAGGTGAAATAAGTACCCATTTGAACAGTAATGTAAACAGTATCTCCTGAAAGCTCGTATGAAACATACTTCCAAATGCTTCTAATATCGTATTGCTCGCTTTTAATATGAAATGATTTTTTATCAAAGTACAATTCTGAAATGGGATTAAATTCCTTGAGTTCAGCTAAGTATTTGTTTATTTTAGAGATGTAGTTTGCTTTATTGAAGAGGAAAATGAATAGATACAGTATGCAAAAAATAACAAAAAATATCCCGAGAAACTTTAAAAAATCAATTCTGCTTCTATCGCCTTTGAAAATACTGTCAACAATAGTTAAAAACAGAACGATAAAGAAAAAATTCTTTAATAAGGTAGGTAATTTCTTTTTCCAAGAATAGAAATAGTGTTTTTCGAGTTGTTTTTTAGTGATTTTTTCATCAAAATTAATGAAGACCTGTAAAGGAGTTTCCATACACACTTAGTTTTTGTAAAAATATTGATTTACTCAACATCCTGCAACAATTCCAACGCCTTCATCATATCAATTCCTTTTCCTAAAACAGGTTTAAACAAATCACCTTTTGCCTTAATTCTTTCCAAAGCATTTTCAATATTAAAGTCTGTTGGTTTCAAACCTTTCTTGAGTTCATCCCATTCCAGTGGCATTGAAACGGCTGCGCCTTCTTTCGGTCTTAGGCTGTAGACGCTGGCTAGAGTTTGTCCCTGTCGGTTTTGAAGGTAGTCAAGATAGATTTTTTTGTCGTCTCTTTTTTGCAGACTGCGTTCCAGTGTTGTAATTTTTGGAAGTTTTTCATGAACCTGCTGCATCAGGATCAGTGCAAAATCCTTCACCTGATCGTAATCGTAACCGCCACCCATCGGAATGTAGATGTGAATTCCCGTGCTTCCGGAAGTTTTGCAGTAGCCTTTTATTTTAATTAAATCTAAAATTTCTTTCACCTGCTGTGCTGTTTCGATTACATGGTCAAAAGTATTTTTCTTTGAAGGATCGAGGTCTAAAACCAAATAATCAGGATGATCCAGATCGGGAAGTGATGAGTTCCACGGATTGAAATCGATGCAGCCTAAATTGTTCAGATATGCCAATGTTGCTTTGTCGTTACAGATGGCGTAATCGATGTATTTGTTGGTAGATTCAGAATGTACTTTGGTCGTTTTGATCCAGTCCGGAAAAGAATCTCCCGCGTCTTTCTGGTAAAATCCGGAATGATCGATTCCACTCGGAAAACGATTAAGAGAAAGCGGTCGGTTTTTGAGATGGGGTAAAATGTATTCGGCCACCGACTGATAATATTCTACCACATCGCCTTTGCTTATTTTATCTTTCGGAAAATAAATTTTATCCTGATTGGTCAGTTTTATTTTATGTCGGTTCAATGTAATTTCGCTGTCTTTTTCGTTTTCATCTTCTGCCTTTTCGGATGATTTTTTATTCGTCATAGTTATGGATTTTGAAGTTTTCTGAGCCGCTTTTTTGACTGAATTACTGATTTCCTTCGCTTCCTTATCTTCACGAAGTGCCACAAAAACAGGGTGTCGGAACATTCCGTCTTTGGTGATTTCCGAAAATTTTATTTCGCAGACCAATTCGGGTTTTGTCCATGTTACGGGCATATTTGTTTTGGGAATCGTTTCAAAAGGTGAAGTTTTTACTACTAATTTTTTCAACCGCGCATGAAGAGAATTCAACAATTCATTATTAAAGCCCGTTCCCGTATGTCCGGAATAGGTTAGTTTTCCGTTTATATATTTTCCTAAAATCAAAGCACCAAAGCCTTGTCTTGAACCTTTTGGTTCTGTGAAACCGCAGATAATCGCTTCTTCGGTGTTGGTGAATTTTATTTTGAGCCAGTCTGTGCTTCGGGAATTTTCAGTGTAAACGCTGTCGGCTTTTTTGGCAATCATTCCTTCAAGCTCCATTTTTTTCATTTCATTAAAAAACTCAATTCCTTTTTCAGGAACGTGATCGCAGAATTTAATCAGATCCGTTTCAATTAAAGCGTCTTTCAGAAGCTCTTTTCGTTGAATTAAAGGAAGTTCTTCGGTAGAATGACCGTTCAGCCACAAAACATCAAAAACCTGATAGGTTAAAGCCAAATCCGGATTATCGCCAATCTGCTGTAAAAGCTGAAAACTTGGTTTGCCGTTTTCGTCATACGCAACAATTTCGCCATCCAAAATCATCTTATGCTTTTGCTGACTAAAATCTTCGGTAATAGAATTAAATTTAGATGAAAAAGAAATTCCGTTTCGGGAATAAAACAGAGGTTCTTTCTTGCTGAGATCCGCTACAGCGCGATAACCGTCCCATTTGATTTCGAAAATCCAATCCTCATTGTCAAATGCGTTATCAGAAGATTTTGCAAGCATCGGTTTGATGAATTTTTCTAATTTTTTCTCATCCACCAAAGAGTTGAAACGCTGAAATTTAGGTTTTGTTTCAGACGTTATGACTTCTTTTTGCTGCTTTTTAGGCTTTTTTTTTCCTCGATGAATTTTGAAACTAACGATTTAGGTGAAACGTTTTCTTCAGCATCATATTCATCTTCTGCAAATTTGTCTTTATGTTTAATTAAAAGCCAAGAATTGTTTTCTGCATTTTTCATTTTAACCAAAGCAAATTCGCCTTTCAGTTTTTTACCGTGAAGAATAAATTTTAACGAACCGCTTTTTAATTCCTTCAGCAGTTCTTTTTCGTCTGAAAGTTTGCTGGTATCGTCCAATGGTTCGTAGGTTCCGCTGTCCCAGATTTCAACCTGTCCGGCACCATAATTTCCTTCAGGAATGTTGCCTTCAAAATCTTTGTAGTCATACGGATGATCTTCCACCATCATCGCCAAACGTTTGTCTTCAGGATTCAGTGATGGTCCTTTCGGAACTGCCCAGCTTTTCAGAACACCTTCCATTTCAAGACGGAAATCGTAATGCAGACGAGATGCGGCGTGCCTTTGAATCACAAAAACAAGTTTGTCATCACTCTTTTTTGTCTTTCCTTTCGGTTCGGATGTTTTATCGAATTTCCGTTTGTCGTTGTAATCTTTCAGAGCCATGATCAGGAAGCGTTTTTAGATTTTGGAGTTTGTAAACTGGCTTTTAGCTGCGCCATTAAATCAATTACTTTACCCTGTTTTGCAGGTTCAGATTTTTTTACTTTAACAGATTTTCCTTTCGCTTTTTTCTTAATGATTTTAAGCAATTCTTCAGAGTAAGTATTTTTATAAAAAGTGGGATCAAAAGGTTCGGAAAGTTGCTCGATCAGATTCTTAGCCATCTTCAGTTCGGCTGGTTTCGGTGCTTTCTTGGCGGGAATTTTCAGCTGTTTGTAATCCCTGATTTCCTGATCGAATCTCAAACGGTTTAAAACCAAAACATCATCATTGTAAGGACGAATCATCCCAATCGCTTCAGTATCACGCAACACAAAAGTTCCGATACCAACCATTTTAGTCTGCTGCAAAGCTTTGATTAAAAGTCTGTAAGCATTTTCGCCATTCTTTTGAGGTTCGAGAAAGTAAGGAGTTTCAAAGTAAACAGAATCAACCTCTGCCTCTTTAACGAAATGTTCAATGCTCAGAATTTTTGTTTTTTCCGGACTTGCGGCTTCGTAATCTTCATCTTCCAGAACAACGTATTTATCGTCGATCAGAAAACCTTTTACAATGTTTGCCCACTTGACTTCCTTGCCCGTTTTTTCGTTAACTCTTTTAAATTTAATATTAGAAAAATCAGATTTGTCCAGCATATCTAGATCCAGTTTGCTGGTTTCTGTAGCAGAATAAATCTTCACAGGAATATTGACTAAGCCAAAACCAATGGCACCGTTCCAAATTGCTTTCATTGTCTTTCTTTTCAGTAAAACTTGCAATGATTATGCCGTTGAAATTTTGATTATTTGTCTGAATGCAGTGGTGAATGTGATGTGGGTGAAGCTTCGTTAGACTAATTTCGCTCTTAAAATTTTGTTTAAGAAACCACATTATAATCATTCGTCTAAATCATTTTCAAGACAGATTAGTTTTTTCTTTTAATTTTTGATAAGCAATTGCAACATGAATTTCAAAGTAAGAAAAATCATCGCCTAATTGTTCTTTAATCGCTTTCAATGACAGAATCGACTGTGACCTGGCAATCTCAATAATGGGTTCAATTTTATTGACGTCCATCAATTCGCTTGGTTTTATCGCTCCCGATTCTACGTATTTTGCTAAATGATTTTGGATAGTATTACGAGACAAACTTCTCATTTTCGCAATTTCTTCAACACTGTGATTTTGTTTATACAGTTCAAAAGTGGTGGCGAAAGTTCCTGATGTACTTTTAGCTGCTTTCTTTGGCTCACGTGCTTTCTTAGGTCTTTTCTCGGAGATTTTACTGCTCAAATTATTCTTAATACAAAACTCAATGATTGTCGGAAGAAATATTTCTCCATATTTCTCAATTTTAAAAGTTCCGAAACCACTGATCTGATTTAGTTCTTCTTTTGAATTGGGCAGATAAGATGATAATTCCAGCAAAGTCGCATCAGAAAAAATAACGTAAGGCGGAACATTTTCGCGCTCAGCAATTTCCCTTCTTAAAGTTTTCAGTTCGGCAAAAAGTTCTTCATTTGCATCGATGTCGGGAGCGGAATAATCCGTTTCTATTTCTGCAACGGTAACAGCTTTTGCTCTTTCTTTTACTTTTTGGAAGATTACTTTTTTATCTTTAAATAAAACTGATTTGCTTTCGTCATTCAGTTTTAAAACAGAAAATTCCTCATTTGATTCAGTTAAAAAACCTTTGATCAGTAATTGAGTTATTAAGTTTTGCCAGTAATTCTTATCCTGATTATTTCCTACGCCATAAGTTGGTAGACCGCGCATGAAATCTGTGATTTTCGCACTCTGGGAACCCCGCAGAAAGTCAATAATCATTGTTTTTCCGTAACTTTCTTTCAATCTATAGACTGCGCTCAATAACTTCTGAGCATCTACTGTTGCATCAAAAGTTTCAAAATCACTGAGGCAATAATCGCATGAATTGCAGTTTCCATTGTGCTTTTCGCCAAAATATTCCATCAGATACTGTCGTCTGCATTTTTGCATTTCGGCAAAATCGGACATCTGTTTCAGCTTTCGCAGCATCAGTTCAGATTGCTCTTTATTGCCTTCCACCATTGCAAATCGTTTCAGTTTCATCACATCCGCATTCGAATAAAACAAAATCGCTTCACTTGGCAAGCCATCTCTTCCTGCTCTCCCAGTTTCCTGATAGTAACTTTCTATATTTTTGGGCAAATCTGCGTGCATCACAAAACGGACATTGCTCTTGTCGATTCCCATCCCAAAAGCAATTGTAGCCACCATTACGCGGGTTTTATCCTTCAAAAAATCTTCCTGAACTTTTGCTCTTTCCACTGACGAAAGTCCGGCATGGTAAAATGCCGAGTTGATGCCGTTTTCTCTCAGATTATTTGACATTTCTTCAGTTCCTTTTCTCCATAAACAGTAGATAATTCCCGAGTCGTCCGGATGCTCATTAAGGTACTGAATGATATTTTGGAGCACAGATTTCTTCGGCTGGACAAAATATTTGATATTGGCTCGGTCAAAGGAAGAAATCAAAACCAGAGGATCGTGAAGATTGAGTTGTTTAATGATATCTCTCCTTGTAATTTCGTCTGCACTTGCCGTCAAAGCGATGATTGGAATTTTTGGAAACTGTTTTTTCAAACCATTTAAAAATAAATAATCCGGACGGAAATCATGACCCCAATGTGAAACGCAATGCGCTTCATCTACTGCGAACAGGGAAATGTTGACATCATTCAACAATTTTAAAAACGCACCATTATCTGCACTCAGTTTTTCAGGTGCGACATATAAAAGCTTGAGCTGGCCGTTTTTTAATTGATTTATAGTTTCATTTTGCTCAAAAGAAGACATGGAAGAATTGATGTACGCAGCAGAAATTCCGTTCACACGCAACGCATCAACTTGGTCCTTCATCAACGCAATCAACGGAGAAATCACAATGGCAGTTCCTTCCAAAACCAAAGCCGGAACCTGATAGCAAAGTGATTTTCCACCGCCGGTTGGCATTAAAACAAAGGTGTCTTTTTTCGAAATTACATATTCAACTGCGTTGGACTGTTCGAGGCGGAAGTTTTCGTAGCCGAAATATTGCTTTAAGATTTGGAGAGGAGATTTCATCATTTAAAATTTTGTGTTTGAGTAAAAGTAAAAATTTTCCACTATATTTTTTAGTAAAAATTAAAATTTTAAATGTGAATTAAAAAAGTGAATTACATTTTGACTTTGGTTACGTAAATCTAATAATACACTATCTTTCTGAAATACTTTTCGGTCTGCCACACCGTTTTCAGAGGGCTTCCGTTTTCGCTTGCATTCACTAGATAAGAATAATCTAAGCTGATCCAGTTTTTGTTTTTATCGTAGGAATATTGTTCTTCGTAGCGGAGAACGTCTTTGAAATAGGCTTTTTTGGATATCAGGTTTTTATTGATATCGTATTCGAAAATTGTTGTTCTGGCAACTTCGTCGTTTTCAATATTCTGTAGTTCTGTAATTTGTTTTCCTCCTTTACTGTATGAAATTTCCTTTAGAACAAGCTTTTTGTTTTTCCCATTTTTTATAGCGTAAGTCAGTGTTTTTATACTGTCTTTTGTATTGCTGTATACAAATGATTTTTCTGATATTCCGCATTTTGACACCTCTTTTTCAGCTGTTTTTTTATCCGATGTATTGTAGCTGTAATTTGTTTTTTCCTCAGCTTCATCTCTGGATTTACTGATTTTCTCAGTAATTAGTTTATTATTGGAATATTTATATCGATCGTAGCCACTCAATTCATTTTCGCTATTGTATTTTTCGTTCGAAAGCAGTTTGGATGCGGTATTGTAGGTCAGTTTGTTCATAGAAGTGAGATAGCCTTCGGTATCATAGAATTTTTCGGTGACCACATTACCTTTGCTGTCAGTGGTTTTAAAGACTTTCTTTCTTACACTATGGTCGTTGGTTCCATATCCATGGTAAGGATATTTCTCATTTTCTTTAATTGAAAATCTGGAAAAATAACTGTCAAAATGGTCACCACAGGATTCGCAGATGGTGGAAATAATTTTATTCGGAAGATATTCATTTCTTATTTCTTTTCTGAGAAAGTGTTCACTGTATTCTTTTTCGGATACCAGTCTGCCTTTCGTATCAAAAGTTTGCAGAAGCATAGGCCGTTCAGTGTTTCGATATGAGATTTGCATTAAATCTGTAGATTTTACGTTCCCGTTTGGCTTTTCCTTTGGAATTTCATAAAACTGAGCAGCACTTAAAAACCCGGATAGAAGGAAAAGGTAGTTTAGTTTTTTTATCATTGAATAAATAATTTAAAAAAGTGAAGAATAATCTCCGCTTCTAATGTATGATTTTAAATTTAATTCTAAGTTTTGCCTGACTTGCTTTCTTGGTTTCCTAAATATAAAATTTAATGGCTTTACGTAAATATATTATTGTTGTGCAGATGCAGAATCTATTACAAGTTGATTGAATTTATCCGTTATGATTTCGCCAATTGTTGTCTCTGTTTTGAATGCTTTTGAAATGATAATATATTTGTCTTTGTCATAGCAATGTTTAATGATTTCGATAGGAATGTTTTTGTTGTTTTCTAAATTAATTAAGCCTGAAAATTTCTCACAACGGTATCTCCCTGAATCATGTTCAAAACTTTTGAATAATCCCTTTATATCATATTGAGTAAAGTAAATACCATTAATTTCAACATAATTTATCTTATTTTCATCTAAAGAATCTTTGAAATCTTTTTTTATAAGTTGGGTTTTTAGTCCGGAAATCATTAAACAAACTAGAATGAGAGTTCCACCCAAAATATTTTTTGTATTAATTTTATCCATCTCAGTTTCTTTTATCGATGGATGATATTCATACATATTCTTTTTCAGAAAAGCTGTAAGTAAAATTATGACACCAATAAAACCAAAAATGAATTGTAAAGCCGTAAGAATAGAAATAAATGTTTTCATAACAAAAAAGCGGAGAAAAATCTCCGCTTCTAATTTATGCTTTTAAATTCAATTGTAATTCCAATTCATCGAGCTGTTCATCAGCAATTGCTGCCGGCGCATCAATCATTACATCCCGTCCGGAATTATTTTTAGGGAAAGCGATGTAATCTCTGATGACTTCATTTCCATCCAAAATCGCAACCAATCTGTCAAATCCGAAAGCCAAACCACCGTGAGGCGGAGCGCCAAATTTGAAGGCGTTCATCAAAAATCCGAATTGCGCTTCTGCTTCTTCTTTTGAGAATCCTAACAGGTCAAACATTCTGGATTGTAAATCTTTATCAAAAATCCTGATAGAACCTCCACCAATTTCGTTTCCGTTCAAAACCAAATCATAAGCATTGGCTCTGGTTTTTCCCGGGTCGGTTTCCAAAAGGTGGAAATCTGCTGTTTTTGGAGACGTGAAAGGGTGGTGCATTGCGTGGTACCTTCCGGATTCTTCATCAAATTCCAATAACGGGAAATCGACTACCCAAAGTGGGGCGAATTCGTTTCCTTTTCTTAATCCAAGACGGTTTCCGAGTTCCATTCTCAATGCGGAAAGTTGCGTTCTTACCTTGTCGGCATTTCCGCTCATTACGAACATTAAATCTCCTGCTTTTGCTCCGAATTTTTCTGTGATTTTCTTTAAGTCTTCCTCGTTATAAAATTTATTTACAGAAGAAGTTACAACGCCATCATTTTGGAATTTAATCCAAATCAATCCTGTTGCTCCAATTTGAGGGCGTTTTACCCAATCTACCAACTCGTCGATTTGTTTTCTGGTGTACTCTGCGCAACCTTCAACATTGATTCCGACAACCAATTCAGCTTCGTCAAATATTTTGAAATCTTTTCCTTTTACTAATTCATTCAACTCAACGAATTCCATTCCGAAACGGATGTCGGGTTTGTCGTTTCCATATTTCTGCATCGCATCGGCGAAAGTCATTCTTGGGAAATCTCCGTATTCGTTTCCGGTTATGTCTTTCAAAAGAACTTTTGTCATTCCTTCGAAAACATTCATAATATCTTCCTGCTCTACAAACGCCATTTCGCAATCGATTTGTGTAAATTCCGGCTGTCTGTCGGCTCTCAAATCTTCATCACGGAAACATTTCACGATTTGGAAATATCTGTCCATTCCACCGACCATCAACAATTGTTTGAAAGTCTGTGGTGATTGCGGAAGTGCATAAAACTGCCCGGGATTCATTCTGCTTGGAACCACGAAATCCCTTGCACCTTCCGGTGTAGATTTAATTAAAACGGGCGTTTCAACTTCGATAAAACCTTCGTCTGAAAGATAATTTCTCACTTTCTGCGCCATTTTGTGACGGAAAATCAATTTATCTCTTACGGGAGCTCTTCTGATGTCGAGATAACGGTATTTCATTCTCAACTCTTCACCACCGTCTGTTTCATCTTCAATTGTGAAAGGCGGAAGTTGGGATTCATTCAGAACAGATAGTTTTTCAACTAAAATTTCAATTTCTCCTGTAGGAATATTTGGGTTTTTGCTGACTCTTTCAATCACTTTTCCTGAAACCTGAATCACAAATTCACGTCCCAGTTTTTTCGCATTTTCCATCAGTTCTGCTGTCGAACGGTCCTGATCGAAAACCAGCTGCGTAATTCCGTAACGGTCACGAAGATCTATCCAAATCATAAATCCTTTATCACGAATGGTCTGTACCCATCCTGAAAGTGTAACTTCTTCATTAAGATTTTTCAGAGACAATTCTCCGTTTGTGTGCGATCGAAACATTATTATTTAAGGTTTAAAGTTTATGGTTCAAGGTTTAATGTTTCAGTATATCAACTTTGAATGACTGAACTTTGAACTTTGAATTTTCGAGTGCAAAGATAAGATTTTTGAGTGCTTTTTTAAATAAAAAAAACTCCCGGAAGGAAGTTTTTTAAGTATAGATTGTTGAATTTTTATTTTAAAAGACCCAGAATTTCAGTTCTTTTATATTCTGCAGCGTAATCTTTAGCGGTTTTTCCTCTACTGTCTTTAATGCTTTTATCAGCACCTTTCTCAATAAGTATTTTTGCAAACTCCGGAGCGTTAAATTTCGCAGCTTCCATCAAAGCGGTATTGCCTTTACATGCTAAACTTACATTTGCGCCGTTTTCAACAAGAAAACTGAAAATTTTAGTTTTATGATGTCTCGCACTGTATGCAAGTGGTGTAAACGATTCGTCTTTTACGTTGATGCATTTGTTGTAATCTGAAGAAAATACTTTTATAAACTCTTCAACATTATCATTATTAAAAATTTGCTTTTGATTATCAGTGATTTGTTGTGCGTGAGCGAGATTTGAAACAAAAAATACTGCAACAGCGAATAGGGTAAAGATTATATTTTTCATAAATTATTTATTTTCTTTATTATTTACAAATCTAAAGATTTTTTTTGATAAATTTTCAAGCAACTTACAAAGAGACAAAGCATAAATGTAATTTTATCAGGACTTTTTATTCCAAAAGTTTAATGATTTCCGGTTTCTCGTACTTTTTTGCGTAGTCCAGAGCGGTGTAACCTCTATCCGTTTTGGTTGATTTGTTTGCGCCATTTTCTATTATTTTTTTAGCAAATTCTGTATTTCCATATTTTGCTGCGAACATCAATGGAGTTTTTCCGTCACATACTTTTTCAAGATCAGCATTATTGTCGAGAAGTTTTTGAAATAATTTCGGACGATCTGCTTTTATTGCCAATGCTAAAAGTGAATACGATGCATCTTTTGTTTTATAGCAAAGGTTGATGTTTTCTTTATTAACAAGTTTGGCGAAGTCTTCGGTATCATCATAGCTGATCATTTTTTTATGCTCATCAGACAATTCCTGAGCTGATGTAATGCTGAATGCTGCTATAGCAACAAGCGTAAATAATAGTTTTTTCATTATATAAAATTATTTTAAGGTTTAAATTCTAAAATATCTCCGGGTTGGCAGTCGAGTGCTTTACAAATGGCTTCCAGGGTTGAAAGTTTTACGGCTTTTGCCTTCCCTGTTTTTAAAATGGAAAGATTGGCCTGCGTGATACCAATTTTTTCGGCTAGTTCCTGAGACTGCATTTTTCTTTTCGCCAACATGACGTCTACGTTGATGATAATTGGCATAATTTAAATTGTTAAGTCGTTTTCTTCCTGAATTTTTCTTCCTTTTGCAAAGATTTCTTTCAGGAAAATAAAAATCAATCCGGTGATGATGAATAGAAATGGTGGTGTTAAGTCGAATCTTTGTGAGGAGGTCAATAGATCGATGGCTAAATGAATGCTTCCGAAAACGATGAGACCGAAACCTAAAATTTTGAAGCTGTTTAGTGCGTTTTCGGTGAAAAAATTGTCTTTTGAAAGTTCATTTAAAATTTTAAAAATAATAATTAATATAAAACACAGAGAAGCCAATCCTAAAAAAGCCAATGAAACGCCTTCCAAAGAATTTTCTGTAACCAGAACCATTTTTGTAAAAGGATAATGAAACTGTACGATCTCTGAACTGATCTGTTGAATGTTGTTTTCAGTTTTCCAGTTATCGAGTGATATAAATTGATTGGTTGAACTGGTAAAAGCATAGACTGACATCAAGCCTAAAATCCATATTGAAATGAGTGTAAATCCTAAAGTATAAATTCCAAACGGATATTTTAGCCAATAAAGCAGGGAGTTTTTTCCTAAAAGTTTCATGATTTTTAAATTTTTGAATTTGGTTAATGTTTTTAGATAGTTAAATCGATTTCGGATTGCAACTCAACACCTTTTTTAAAGATGAGGCTTACGATGTATAAAATTGCAGCCATAATGAGAAAATTGAAACTTTCAAAGCTAAAATCGATAACAAAATTTCCTTTAAAGAGAAGTGGGATAATTGAGCTGAAGACAATATTCAGAATTCCCAAAAGCAAAGCTGAAGAACTAAGTTTTGAAATCAAATCAGATGTTTCCTGATTAAATGGATTTTGAAAATCTACTCTGTTTAAGATGTTAAGGGCGTTGCTCATCAACTTCATAAAAACCCATAAATAGACAATAATAAAAATTCCGAATATGGTAAAATTGAAAATTCCCTGTTGTTTTAATTCTGTAAATTTAACAGCTGCACCATTTATAGTAATTTTTGCACCGTTCAGAAATGGCATATCCAAATCGAAAACTATTGCAACTAAACATAGAATTGTGACTAAGATTGCAATGCCTCCGGAAACGAGACTAATCCATAAAATAACTTTCAAAAATGAAATGGCGAAGTGGGAATAATTTTTCATAGCTAAATTTTATTATTGCAAATATATAATATATTATCGTAAAACAATAAATAATTGTAAAAATTTAAAATATGTAAAGCAAAAAAATACCGAAGAAAAAATCTCCGGTATTCTATATATGAATTTAATCGCTGTTATTTTCCTCCAAGAAAACCTCCTAGGATATCTCCAAGACCGCCTCCTTGCTTGTTATTATTTCCGCCTCCGCCAAGAACGCTTCCAAGAATATCACCCAATCCGCCTCCTGAAGATTGTGCACCACCGCCACCCAAAACGCTTCCTAAGATATTGCTCAAAGGATCGTTTGATGCCTGAGACTGGTTCTGAGCATTACCCAAAATTCCTCCCAAAAGATCGCCAATTCCTCCTGCTCCTACATTATTTTGTTGCTTTTCTTTACCAATATAGCCCATGATTACCGGAGCAAGCATTGCTAAAATTGGTCCTATTTTATCCATAGAAATCCCTGTATTTTGCGAGAGATTATTTTCTACGGTATTTTTATCGTTTCCGAAAATGTGCGAAAGAATAGAACCGCCTTCACCCTGTCTTGCATCTGCCTGCGAAACGTCATCCAAGATACTTCCGTCGTGATCTTTATCTAAAGCGTTGTTTAGGGATTCTGCTTCCTTCGCATCCTGAGATTTGTTTCTGAGATAAGAAATTACCAATGGCGCAGCCACTGCAAGAAGTGCTAAAATCTGAGTTTTGCTTACTCCGAATTTGTTTTCTGCCTGCTCGGCAACCTGATTTCCTGTGTTTCCTGTTAAAAGGTCTAATAAACTCATGTTGTGTTTAAATTTTATTTGTTAGATTTCAAATGTAGTAAAAAAAATGATCGCTGATGAAACAATTTTATCACTTTAAAATTCTCTGATTTCCTGATCAGAAAATCCTTTGGATCTCAACAGTTCGGCGTACTCTTCCGCAGAAATTGTCATCCAGTTTACAGCTTCAGGCGCAGTTTTTTTATCAATAACAAATTCTAAAATTCCTTTGTTGTCATTCATCCATGGTAAAAGATAGTAAGCTAATCCGCCTTTATAACTTTTAAAATCACCAAAAGTTTTTGCTTTTTCCACATGTCCTAAAATAAAATATGAAAAAACATAAAACAGCGGAATAAGGATTACGGCAAAGTAAGTTTTTCTGAAAATTTTCTGTCTGTGCATCATACCGTATCCGATGGCTATTGCAAAAACGATGTTGAATGGCAGAAAAAATACGTAGTTGTCTGTCACCGCGTAAAAAGTGGAAAATCCGTACACGAAGAATGAGGAAAACAGAAACACAAAAAACATTTCTTTATTATTCCTGTACAGCGTAAAAATTCCCACAACACCGAAAAATATAAAAACCGTATAATTATAGATGATGTAAAAAACAGATTTCACCAAATCACCAAGGTATTGCGGGAGTGTTTTTTTGAATGAATCTTCAACCCAATGCCCTTGGTCTGATGAATAAGGAGAATTGAGCTGCAAACCCTGAAAATAATTTAAAACAAACAGAGCTGCAAACAGCGCTGAAAATAAAGCCAGCGATAGAAAAGCTTCTTTCTTTTCATTTCTCATGTAGTAGAGGAATACAAAAAATCCCGGTATTAAAAGAACATTCTGGATGTGAAGCCACAGAGAAATGCCTAAAAACAGTCCGCTCAGGATGATGTATATTTTTTTTTCTGTGCAGAAACTTCTAATGACAGAGAGAAAAAAAAGAGAAATCCACAGGCAGTTGTAGGTGTAGACTTCAGGAATTTCTGCATTTCTCCAGAAGCTGAAACTCAAACCAAAAACTGCTGCGGCAATGGCGCTCGTCAGCGTATTGGCTTTTAAAGATAAAACACTGAGGTAAACAAAAACAACGGATAGCGCTGCTGAAAGTAATACTAAAATCCTGTTGGCTTCAATCCCATTCAACCCGAAAATATCTTTAATCAAGATTGCGGTGTTCACATATAAAAAATGAGAAGTTGCCGTTGCGGTAGTCATCCATTCGCCCTGTTCTACAGTAAGAACGAAGCCTACGCAATCTGCAAACGGAATTCTTGCAAAGCTGCCCCAGAAATAGATGGAGAGAAAGATTAAAAACAGCAGAATCCCTGTTAAATTTTTATTCATCAATTAATTTTTCAGTATCGGAACATTCGAACAGGCTTCACCAAACATCAGAGATTTTACAAGGGGCTGGATTTTTTCTACCAGTTCTACATAAGCATTTTCGGGAATTAATTTATCCGAGCATCCTTTCACCAAAACTCTTTTGCCTTCCATTTCAGAAAAATCATGGTTTGTAATGGCATCATGCATCAGAATTATTTCTAAATTTTCAAGGTTGCCGAAAACTATTTTTTTGGTAATGTCAGCCAGTTTAGCCGTAATTAAAAAGTACGCCCAAAGCGGAACAATCGCATCGGCAGAATTGTAAACATAAACAAACGAATCTCTGTATTCTTCAGCATTGATGGCAGCTACTTTTTCACGGAAATCCTTTTCCTTCAAAACCATTTCCATAAAAAGAAAATCTTTCAGGTCAATTCCTTTTCTTGCACCTTTCGGAACCAGATCGGTGAGGTCAAAATTGATTAATCCGCTGGCTGCTACTTTATTCTTTATTTCAAATTCTTCTGACATTTTTATCATTATCTTTGATGCAAATTTACTCAATTCAAAATTGAAACTGAGGTTTGATATTTGAAATTCAGAAAATCAATTATCGTTTTGTTATTCATCGTTTATGAAATACTACATCATCGCAGGAGAGGCTTCCGGAGATTTGCACGGAAGTAATTTAATGAAAGCTTTAAGACAGAAAGATTCCAGTGCAGAATTCAGATTCTGGGGTGGAGATTTGATGCAGAAAAAGGGCGGAACTTTGGTTAAACACTACCGCGACTTAGCTTTTATGGGTTTTCTGGAAGTGGCGATGAACCTGAAAACGATTTTGAGAAATATTAAAATCTGCAAAGAAGACATTAAAAACAATAAACCTGACGTTCTCATTTTAGTAGACTATCCGGGTTTCAATCTTAGAATTGCAAAATTTGCCAAAGAGTTGGGAATTAAAGTGGTATACTATATTTCGCCTCAGCTCTGGGCCTGGAAAGAAGGCCGCGTGGAAATCATCAGAAAATATGTGGATGAAATGATGGTTATTTTGCCTTTCGAGGAAGAATTTTATCAGAAACATAACGTAAAATCTCATTTTGTGGGCCATCCGCTTCTGGATGCGATTTCAAATTTAGATGAAATTAATGTTGATGATTTTAAATCTGAAAATGGTTTAAATAAAAAAGAAATCATCGCACTTTTGCCCGGCTCAAGAAAGCAGGAAGTAGAAAAAATGCTGGAAATTATGCTTTCTTTGCGTCCTCATTTTGAGGATTATCAGTTTGTAATTGCCGGCGCACCGAGTCTGGATAAAGAGTTTTACCAGAAATATGTGGATGAAAATGTGCATTTCGTTTCCAATAAAACCTACGATTTGCTGAGGTGTTCGAAAGCCGCTTTGGTTACTTCTGGTACGGCAACTCTGGAAACCGCTTTGCTGAATATCCCGGAGGTAGTTTGCTACCGTGGAAGTAAAATTTCTTATGCCATTGCCAAAAGGCTGGTGAAAAATATCAAATATATTTCATTGGTGAATTTAATTATGGACGGGGAAGTGGTGAAGGAACTGATTCAAACTGAACTTACAACAGAAAATCTTGTCGAGGAACTCAAATCTATTATCGAAGGTGAAAAAAGAGTAGGGATGCTCCGTGATTTTAAACTTCTAAGAGAAAAGTTAGGTGGAAAAGGAGCCAGCGAAAACGCGGCGGATATCATTTTAAATCTAAAAAAGTAGAGTAATTTAGTTTTCATATTCTAAAATTTTTTAATTTAGTCTGTACAAACACAGATATTTTTGAACAGACAGCCCCTCTTGATTCTTGTCATTTCTTTTATCCTCGGAATTTTCTTTCAGGATCATTTTTCTCTTGCACAAAACTCTGTTTATTTTATTTTAATTTTTTTGATGTTAATTTCAGGATTGCATTTTCTGAAAAATCAATTGGTTTTTAAGCTTAAAAACGGTTTTCTCATCACTTTGTTTTTCGGCCTGGGAATTTCTTTTCATTTTTATAACAGTTTAAATGAAGAAAAATTTAATTTAAAAACCAATGAAACCATCGTTTTTAAAGTTTCAAAAAAATTAAATTCAAACGAAAAATATAAAAAATATGAAGTTAGAGCTCAGGTTAGGGAAAAATCTTTTGACGCAGTTTTAAGTGTTGTTAGAGATCAAAAAGAATTAGATTTCAATCATTATTACAGGGCAAAAGCTTACGTTGTTCAACCCAAATCTCCTGAGCATGATTTTCAGTTCGATTACTCTAAATATCTTCATAGGAAAAATATTGATTACCAATGTTTTATCAACGGTGAAATATCTTCAGCAACAAGAAGTGATTTAAGTTTTTCTGAAAAAATTAAACAAAACCGTTTGGAAATTTTACAGCAAATCAATGATTCTGAAATGAATTTCCGCAGCCGTGAGTTTTTGAAGGGAATTATTCTTGCAGACCGCACAGAAATAGATTCTGAAACTGTTCAGGATTTCAACCGCTCCGGTTTGGTGCATTTTTTAGCGATTTCGGGAACGCATATTGTCGTGATTTTCGGGATGTTTTATTTTTTAATGATGAGGTTTTCGCCTGTTCAATTTAAAAAATATGCCATTGTCATCAGTTTAATTTTTATCTGGATCTTTGGCGTTTTCATAGGATTCGGAAATTCTGTGGTGCGTTCGTGTATTATGATTTCGGTGTATTTTATATACGTTTTGCTTCAGAGAAAACCAGATTTGCTTCATTCGGTGGGGCTTTCAGCGATGATTATTTTAGTGATTGATACTCAACAGATTTTCGATGTCGGGTTTCAGTTGAGTTTTCTTGCAGTGTTAGGGATTTACTGGCTGAATCAACCGATTTTGAAATATTTTCCGAGGCAGGATCATTATTTTAAAAAGTTAATTTACAATACTGTTTCAATTTCAATCGCTGCGCAACTGGCTACGCTGCCGTTGGTTCTGTATTATTTTCATCAGTTTTCTTTAATTTCAATTTTGGCAAACTTCTTTATTGTTCCGTTTTCAGAACTGATTATTATTTTTTCTTTTCTGATGACTGCTTTAATTGGCTTTAATCTGGATTTTGAGATTTTCAATTTGATTTACGATTTTGTTATTCAATATCTGTTGAAAATCATTCACTGGTTTGCTGGCTTTGATTCTGTTTTTTTTGAAAATATTCCGTTAAACTTAACCGAAGTTTTTGCACTGTTTGCAGTTGTCTTTTTCCTGAGATTTGTTTTGGAGGAGTTTAATCTGAAAAACAGTTCAAATCTGTCCTTAACTATTTTTACTTTTTTAATCATAAGAATTACTTTCAATCTGATTGAATATCAAAAAGATGAATTTTTGGTTCATCATTATAAAAAAGAAACTGTTTTTTCAGTCAAGAAGGGTGACAGGGTTGAATTTTGGTTGAATTCTGAGCAGGAAAAAAGTAAAATTCTGCAATACGTTATCAATCCTTATCAGTCTTCCCGGAGAATAAAAAATGTTGAGCTTAAACATATTCCTGCATCTGCCAAAATGGTAATTTTTAATGGTAAATCTTTTCCTCTTGAGTCACCGTAAATCAATGCAGTCTTAGCTGCTGTAAATGCGTGTGTCACTCTTATTTAGAAAGATTACAAACTGTCTAATAGTGAGATTCGTCACTTTTTAGTTTTGTTAACATTCCTTAATTTTGTGGAAAATCAAATTTAAGCTCGATATGGCAGGTTTAACAAGTTCTTCGATAGGCAGGAAATATGCAATGGCATTTTCAGCAATGTTTTTGCTGATTTTTCTGTTGATGCATTTATCAACCAATATGACATCAGTATTCAGTGAAGATGTCTTCAATTCAGCTTCTCATTTTATGGGGTATAATCCGGCAGTTCAGTTCCTGATGCAACCCATTCTGATGTTTGCTGTAGTATTCCATTTTGTGATGGGATTTATCCTGGAAATAAGAAATAATAAGGCTCGCCCTATAAAATACGCTGATAATAAAGGTTCTGCTAATTCTACCTGGATGTCTAGAAATATGATCATTTCTGGTGCTGTGATCTTAGCTTTCTTGGTATTGCATTTTTATGATTTTTATTTTCCTGAAATGAATTACAAGTACATTCAGGCAAATACTCCAGACGAAACAAGATATTGGGCAGAGCTGCACCACAAGTTTCATGATCTTTGGAGAGTGGTTTTATATGTGGTAGCTTTCGGATTGCTTGGTTTGCACCTTGCTCATGGATTTCAGTCTTCTTTCCAGTCTATTGGTGCAAGACATCCTAAATATACACCTGTAATCAAAGCTTTCGGAAACTGGTATTCTGTACTTATTCCGCTTGGTTTTATCATCATCGCAGTTTTTCATTACGTAACTCAATAATTTCAATATACTAATATGAGTAAATTAGATTCAAGAATTCCAGCTGGTCCGCTTAAGGATAAATGGAAAAATCATAAAGACCATATGAACCTTGTTGCGCCAAATAACCGTGATAAGATTGATATTATTGTTGTAGGTACAGGTTTGGCAGGAGGTTCTGCTGCAGCTACTCTGGCAGAGCAGGGATATAATGTAAAAGCATTCTGCTACCAGGATTCACCAAGAAGAGCGCACTCCATTGCCGCTCAGGGTGGTATTAACGCTGCTAAAAATTATCAGGGTGACGGTGACTCTACATACAGACTGTTCTACGATACCATCAAAGGTGGTGATTACAGAGCAAGAGAGGCAAACGTTTACAGACTGGCAGAAGTTTCTGCAAATATTATTGACCAATGTGTTTCTCAGGGAGTTCCTTTCGGGAGAGATTACGGCGGACAGTTAGATAACCGCTCATTTGGTGGGGTTCAGGTAAAAAGAACTTTCTACGCAAAAGGACAGACTGGTCAACAGTTATTATTAGGTGCATATTCTTCATTAAGCCGTCAAATCGGAAAAGGAAGAGTAAAAATGTACAACCGTCACGAAATGCTAGAATTGGTAATCGTAGACGGAAAAGCAAGAGGAATTATCGCAAGAAACATGGTAACCGGTGAGATCGAAAGACATTCTGCTCACGCTGTTGTTATTGCTTCCGGAGGTTACGGAAACGTATATTTCCTTTCTACCAATGCAATGGGTTCAAACGTTTCTGCGGCCTGGAAAATTCACAAAAAAGGAGCATATTTCGCAAATCCTTGTTACGTTCAGATTCACCCAACGTGTATTCCTGTACACGGAACACAGCAGTCTAAACTGACGTTGATGTCTGAATCATTAAGAAACTCAGGAAGAATCTGGGTTCCTAAGAAAATTGAAGATTCAGTAGCCATTAGAGAAGGCAAACTGAGACCTGAAAATATTAAAGAAGAAGACAGAGATTATTATTTGGAGAGAAGATATCCTGCATTTGGAAACCTTGTTCCCCGTGACGTTGCGTCAAGGGCGGGTAAAGAAAGATGCGATGCCGGTTTCGGAATCGAAAATAACGATACTAAAGAAGGAGTTTATCTGGATTTCTCCACAGAAATCATGAAAAAAGGGAAGGAGGCTGCTATTGAAAAGCACATTCATAACCCGTCAGAACAGCAGATTTATGATTTAGGAAAAGCCTGGATTGAAGAGAAATACGGTAACTTATTCGTAATGTATGAAAAAATTACTGCGGATGATCCTTACAAAACTCCAATGAAGATTTATCCTGCCGTTCATTACACAATGGGTGGTGTTTGGGTTGATTACAACTTACAGTCTACAATTCCCGGATGTTTTGTTGTCGGGGAGGCCAACTTCTCAGACCACGGAGCCAACAGACTTGGTGCTTCAGCTTTGATGCAAGGTTTGGCAGACGGATATTTCGTTCTTCCTTACACGATTGCAGATTATCTTTCTGCAGACATCAGAACAGGAGAAATTCCTACAAATTCTGCCGAGTTTGATGCAGCTGAAAAAGAAATTAAAGACAAAGTAAACTTCTTTGTGAATAATAAAGGAACTCATTCAGTAGATCATTTCCACAAAAAATTAGGACACATCATGTGGAATAAAGTAGGAATGGGAAGAACGCCTGAAGGATTAAAGCAAGCCATTGCAGAAATTGACGAACTGAAAAAAGATTTCTGGCAAAATGTAAAAGTAATGGGTGAAACTGAAGGGATGAACACAGAGCTTGAAAAAGCGTTCAGAGTGGCAGATTTCATTGAATTAGGTCAGCTGATGGCTATTGATGCATTACACAGAAACGAATCTTGTGGAGGTCACTTCAGAGAAGATCATGCAACACCTGAAGGTGAAGCAGAAAGAGATGATGTGAACTTTAAATATGTAGCAGCCTGGGAATATCAGGGAGATGATATCAAAAATGAGGTTCTGCACAAGGAAGAACTTATCTATGAAAACATCGAAGTTAAAGCAAGAAGTTATAAATAATCTCCAATCTATAAATATAAAATTATGAGTGCAAAAAAAGGCCTTCATCTTACGCTGAAAATTTGGAGACAGAAAAATACCAAAACCAAAGGTCAGTTTGAGACCTATAAAATATCAGATGTATCTACTGATTCTTCGTTTCTTGAAATGTTAGATATTCTGAACGAACAGTTAATCAATGAAGGAAAGGAGCCTATTGCTTTTGATCACGACTGTCGTGAAGGAATCTGCGGTATGTGTTCTCTTTACATCAACGGAAGAGCGCACGGTCCTGATACTGGGATTACAACGTGTCAGCTTCACATGAGAATGTTCAAAGACGGTGAAACTATCGTTATCGAGCCCTGGAGAAGTGCTGCTTTCCCTGTAATCAAAGATTTGATGGTAGACAGAAGCGCATTCGACAGAGTAATGGCTGCAGGTGGATTTATTTCGGTAAACACTTCAGGAAATACTTTGGATGCCAATGCAATTCCGGTTCCTAAAGAAGATGCAGACAAAGCGATGGATGCTGCGGCATGTATCGGATGTGGTGCATGTGTAGCTTCATGTAAAAACGGTTCTGCAATGTTGTTCGTGGGAGCTAAAGTTTCTCAGTATGCATTGTTACCTCAGGGTAGGGTAGAAGCGAAAAGAAGAGTTCTGAACATGGTTAAGGCAATGGACGAAGAAGGTTTCGGAAACTGTTCAAACACAGGAGCTTGTGAAGTGGAATGTCCTAAGGGAATTTCTCTTGAAAATATCGCAAGAATGAACAGAGAATACTTTGTTGCGAACGTAGACAGAGGATAATCTGTTTTGAAATAAATTTTACAAATCGTCTTCATCATGGAGGCGATTTTTAGTTAAATCTTTCATAAAATAAGTTTAAACAGTATTCTTAGTTAAATTGAAAAACTTATTTTTGCCTAATTATTTAAAATCAAAAATGAAGAAATATCTTTTGTTATTCGTCATTGCAATATTTGTAATGTCTTGTTCAAAAAAAGTTGAGATCAAAGGAAAGATCGCAGGAAGTTCTCCCCTCGAAAGAATAGAGTTTGTAGAAGCTTCCGGTGTGGCAACTTTACCGTTAACCAATATTGGTTTAGACAAAGACGGAAATTTCACAGGAACTTTTGAAGCTCCTAAAGACGGAATGTACCTGATGAATTACGCCGGAAAATCCAACCTTATTTTCTTAAAAGGCGGTCAGAATATCAATATCTCTGCTAATTCTGCTACATTTCCAAACGAATTCACGCTTACAGGAGATGGTAAAGCCGATAATGAATTTTACCAGGCTTGCCAGAAATATCTGATGACTTACGGCCAGACTATCGATATGCAGGGACTCAGCAGCGGATCCGAGGATGCTTTCTTAAAAGGAATTAAAAAAATCGAGGCAGATCTGAATAAAAATGTTGAAGAAAACGTAAAAAAATTCAACCCTGGAAAAGAGGTTATCGAATGGAAAAAGAACGACGTAAATACTGCAATTCTTAATGTAATGGCGGGTTACGAAATGTCTAAGAAGCAAAATTCAGGAAATCCTTCATTTAAAGTTTCTAAGGCGTTTACAGATTACGAAAACAAACTTCAGGAAGACAAAGAAAAAATGGTGGCTTCAAGCCCGTTTTTCAGACAGTATCTTTTAACAAAAATTAGCGGAGATTTCCAGAAATTTGCGGAAGCAAAAGCAAAAGGAAAAACAGAAATTTCTACTTCAGAACTGTTTAATGATTACCTTAAAACAAAGAAAGACCTTTCACAAACTACCAAAGATTATCTTTTGGCATTTGTGATTGCTCAGTCTGATATGCATTTGGGAACGCCGGCGAAAGCTTCAGCTAAAATTGCTGATATTATCGAAAAAGATATCAAAGATTCTGGAGTGAAAGAAGATCTTAAAAAGATGCAGTTTGCTGTAAACGGTGTTAAGATTGGTGATGTGGCTCCAGATGTAAAACTTACCAAACAGGACGGCAGCACTTTCAAACTTTCAGATAACGGTGGTAAACCAACTGTTGTTATGTTCTATGCTTCATGGAATCCATACATTGCAGAAGGTACAGTGCCTGTAGTGAAAGAAGTGGTAAATTTCTATAAGTCTAAAATGAATTTTGTATTCGTAAATCTTGATGACACCAAAGATCAGTTCGCAAAAACAGGCAAAGCAATGTTCGGCGGAGTGGCAGGTACCAATGTTTACGGAGAAGGCGGTCTGAACTCAGATGCTGCAAAAAAATTCGGAATCTACGGTTTTAAATTGCCATGCTTCGTCGTAATCGATAAAACAGGAAAAATTGCCAGCAGACCATACATGAATCTTGGTGAGCAGGAATTGGTAACCATTCTTGACAAACAGACAGGTTTATCTGCACCAATGGCAGCACCACAAGCTCAACAGCAAATGCTTACACCAGAGCAAATGCAGCAGATGCAGGAAATGGCTGCACAACAACAGCAACAACCTGCTCAGACAAAATAATGTAAAGTTCAAAATAGATCAAAACCTTGTCTTCGGATAAGGTTTTTTTTATTTGTACTTTTGCAGACTGAAACTGAAAAGTTTCTGAAAATTGATTAGAAAAAATAGAAATTTTACGGAAATAAAAACAGAAAGTTAGATCCGTAGCGATAGAAATTGTTATGAGAAAAAAGAAAGACGTCATTCTTGAAAATATAAAATTGTTTGCTGCCGGCGCCAAAGGTGTGGCCATCGGTAAAACTGAAGAAGGCAAAACCGTTTTGGTTTCCGGAGCAATTCCCGGCGATGTGGTGAATGCCAGAGTGAGAAAATCAAAATCAAAATATTACGAAGCTGAAGTAAAAGAACTTGTTGAGAAATCACCTTTCAGAGTAGAGCCGAAATGTATTCACTTTGGGACTTGTGGCGGTTGCAAATGGCAGAATATGAGCTATGAAAAGCAGCTCGAAATTAAACAGGAAGAAGTTTACAACAATATCAAAAGAATCGGCGGTATCGAAAACTTTGAAACCGTTCCTATTTTGGGTGCTGAAGAGCAGTATTTCTACAGAAACAAAATGGAGTTTTCTTTCTCAAACGCAAGATGGCTGTCTCAGTACGAAATCAGTTCTGAAGAAAATTTCGGAAGCAGAGATGCTTTAGGATTTCATATTCCGGGCATGTGGAGCAAGATTTTGGATTTAAAGGAATGCTGGCTGCAGGAAGATCCCTCCAACGCGATTCGTTTGGCGGTGAAGAAATTTGCTGAGAACAAAGGGCTGGATTTTTTCGATGTTAAAATTCAGAAAGGTTTTCTTCGTACATTGATGATGAGACAAAACTCCAAAGGAGAATGGATGGTTCTTTTCCAGCTTCACAGAGAAGAAAAAGAAAACCGCACCGAACTCTTTGATTTTCTTCTGGAGCAGTTTCCGCAGATCAAAACTTTGGTGTATGCCATCAATCCAAAACAGAATGATTCTATTTATGATTTAGATGTGAAAACCTATTTCGGAGAAGGTTTCTTAATGGAAGAAATGGACGGACTTCAGTTTAAAATCGGACCTAAATCTTTCTTCCAGACGAATTATAAACAAGCCTTAGAATTATACAGAAAAACGCTTGAATTTGCTGATCTGAAAGGTGATGAAGTAGTTTACGATTTATACACCGGAACCGGAACCATCGCACAATATGTAGCCAGAAATGCAAAACACGTGATCGGAATTGAATCTGTGCAGGAAGCCATCGACGCAGCCATCGAGCATGCAGAACTTAACGGATTAACCAACACAACGTTCTACTGTGGAGATATGAAAAACGTTTTTAATGACGAGTTTTTAGAAAATCATCCACCGGCTGATGTTCTGATTACCGATCCGCCAAGAGACGGAATGCACCAGAAAGTGGTGGAGCAGATTTTAAAACTGGCTCCTAAAAAAGTGGTGTATGTAAGCTGTAATTCGGCCACTCAGGCAAGAGATTTGGCTTTGATGAAAGATGATTATGACGTAGTAAAAATTTTACCGGTCGATATGTTCCCGCAGACCCACCACGTGGAGAATATTGCTCTGCTTATCAAGAAATAATTGCTTAATTTTGAAATTATAAATTTTAAGAACTGAATGAAAAACGTGAAAAACATAAGCTTAGCCGTGGCTGCCGCTGCAATGATGTTGTCAACACAGACTTTATTTGCTCAGGAAAAAGATTCTGCCACTACAAAGAAAGAACCTGTTGCTGCCGGTGCGAAAAAGGAAGATGACAAAAAGAAATCTCCTATAAAGCCTTATAAAGAAATCATCACAGATAAAGCGGTTTCAGACGAGGGCGTTTTCACAGTTCATAAAGTTGACGAAAAATATTACTTCGAAATTCCGGATTCTGTTTTGAAAAAAGAGTTTCTTTTGGTGACCAGATTAACCAAAGCCGCCGCAGGAATGCGTTCCGGAATGTCTGGTTACGCTGGTGATCAAATCGGGCAGCAGGTTGTTGCTTTTGAAAAAGGTCCTAAAGACAAAATTCTTTTAAGATCGATTTCGTTTGTAGATTATGCGAAAGATTCTACTTCAGATATGTACAATTCGGTAACGAGAAATAACGTTCAGTCGATTATCAAATCTTTTGATGTTAAAACGTACGGAGTCAACAAAAAAACGACTGTCATTGAGGTAACCGATGTTTTGAACGCCGATACCGAGCTGACTTCATTTTCCGTTTGGGCAAAAGATGCTTTCCGTGTTGGAGCTTTCCAAAAAGATATGTCGTTTGTGAATTTTGTAAAATCATATCCGACAAATATTGAAATTAATACCACTAAAACTTTCGCAAGAACCTTAGGCAAATTACCGCCGGAACTGGCAAAAGATGCTCCTAAAATCAGCGGAAATTATACTGTAGAAATCAATTCTTCATTCGTTCTTCTTCCCGAAAACAAAATGCAGGCAAGATATTTTGACCCGAGAGTTGGATATTTTGCGGTTGGATACACAGATTTCGATTTGGATCCTCAAGGGGTAAAGAAAGTTTCTTTAGTTAAAAGATGGAGACTTGAGCCTAAGCCTCAGGATTTGGAAAAATATAAAAAAGGTGAATTGGTAGAGCCAGCAAAACCAATTGTATTCTACATCGATCCTGCAACTCCGAAAAAATGGGTTCCTTATTTAATTCAGGGTGTGAATGACTGGCAGAAGGCTTTCGAAAAAGCTGGTTTCAAAAATGCCATCATCGCAAAAGTTCCTGATTTAAAAACAAACCCAGACTGGAGCCTTGAAGATGCAAGATTCTCTGCAATTGTTTACAAACCTTCCGATGTTCCCAATGCTTCCGGACCTTCAATTTCAGATCCGAGAACCGGTGAAATTCTTGAAAGTCATATCAACTGGTATCATAACGTGATGCTGTTGTTGAGAAACTGGTATTTCGTACAGGCTTCTCCGAATGATCCAAGAGCGAGAATGGTGGATTTCGATGATAAACTGATGGGTGAACTAATCAGATTCGTGTCTTCTCACGAGGTTGGTCACACTTTAGGTTTGAGACATAATTACGGTTCAAGCTCAACTGTCCCAGTTGAGAAACTGAGAGATAAAAAATGGGTTGAAAAAAACGGTCACACGCCATCAATCATGGATTATGCAAGATTTAATTATGTTGCACAGCCGGAAGATAACATCAGCGATGCGGGAATTATGCCAAGAATTGGTGACTATGATGATTGGGCTATCGAGTGGGGCTACAGAAGATTTAATGAATATAAAACTCCTGAAACTGAAAAGGAATTTTTAAATAAATGGGTTATTAAAAACCTTAAAAACGAAAGACTTTGGTTTGGAACAGAAAGCAATCCTTTCGATCCGAGATCTCAGAGCGAACAGGTGGGTGACAACGCCATGATTGCAAGCACTTACGGAATCAAAAACCTGAAAAGAATTGTAGACAATCTTGAAAAATGGACAGAAAAGCCAAACGAAGATTACGATAACCTCGGAATGATGTATGATCAGGTGGTGACTCAGTTGAAAAGATATTCCGGTCACGTTTCAAAATACATTGGGGGTGAAATGGAAACGCCGAAAAATGTGGAGCAGTCGGGGGCGGTTTACGAACCGGTTTCTAAGAAAGACCAAAAGGAAGCGATGAAATTTTTAGATGAAAACATTTTCACAACGCCAAACTGGCTGATTAAAAAAGAAATTTTCGAGAAAACAGGAAAAACTCCTGCCGCTACAGTTTCTGACGTACAAAATGGTGTATTGGCAAGAATTTTAAGCCCCATGGTTTTGCAGAAAATGTATCAGAACGAAACAGTAGATCCTAAAACGTATACTTTAATCGAGCTGTTTACAGATTTGAATACTTCAATTATCACGAAAGATAATCCTGATGTTTATGTGAGAAATCTTCAGAGAAGCTATGTAGATCAGCAGATAAAGCTGGCAGATTCAAAATCTTTCGATAAAAATGATGTTTCTGCAATTGCAAGAGGAAATTTGAATTCAATAAAAAAAGAGCTTTTGTCGAAAACAGATTCGAATACGGTTAATAAATACCATTACGAAGATTTGGTTTTCAGAATAGAAAAAGCTTTAGACCCAAAATAAAATGAAGCAGTTTTTAAAATATATTTTCTTAATTTTTAGTCTAGGAACTGCTGTTAGTTGCGGTGGCGATGACGATATCTGCGAAAGCGGTGAAGGTACACCGAGAATGAAGGTGAGATTCAGAAACGCAGGAGGCCAGCTCAGAACGGTGGATTCTCTTTACCTAAGAGTAGATTACGGTACCAGGATTGTAGATTTCGGTAAAACAGCGAATGCAGATTCGCTGTTAATTCCTTTGAGAGTAGACGATGCACCCTTTACAGATATGTATTTTAAGACCAGAAAAACCGAAACTGAATCTAAGGTCAGAGTAAATTATACCACAACGGCGACCTATGTTTCTCCCGGATGTGGCGTGAAAAAAACGTATCAAAATGTAAATTCACAGTTGGTAACTCCCGGAAAAGTACTTTCACTGGCAAACGGACAAAACTTTATTGAAAATGAAGATAAGACTAATCTTTTCCTTACTTTTTAGTACCCTCGTACTGCAGTTTTCTGCACAGATTAAAAAGGAAGAGGAAGTAAAAGAAAAATGGAAATACGAACCCAACTTTATGGTGGGGGTAGATGTTCTGAATACAGCCGTTTCTTTTTTCTCTGACCGTCAGCTTATTCAGGGGTTTATTTCATCTAAAGTTAAAGGAAATACACACGCAGTTGTAGAGGCTGGTTTTGAGAAAAATGTTTATCAGAAAAATGGATATGATGCCACAGCCAATGGACCTTTTGCCAAAATTGGTGCCTTTTATATGTTGGCAACCGATAAGGAAAACGAATTTAACGGTTTCTACGGTGGAGGTAAAATTGCGGGATCTTTTTATAATCAGGAATACAAAGCAATACCGGTAAGAGGTTTTGGAGGGAGTAACTCAAGTGTTTCGATGCCCGCTTCTGCCCAGTCTACATTCTGGCTGGAAGGTGTAGTGGGAGGAAGAGTGCAGCTTTTTGAAACCAATTTCTATATTGATGTTACCATGCAGCCACGATATCTCATTGCTACATCAAAACAGGATGATGTGGAACCTATGATAGTTCCCGGTTTCGGACGGAGTTCCAGCAGTTTTAATATGGGGTTCTCCTGGAGTCTGGCTTATAAATTTTAAAAATAGTAAAAGGGTGGAATTATTTTCCGCCCTTTTTAATACCTGCTGCAGTTTGAAAGCTCTGATAAAGATTTTTCAGCTCCTGTGGAGGGTTTCCGGCATCAAATTCTTCAGATGTATATGTTTTGCCGTCCTTTTCAATCACCATAACCGAAGCCAGAGCAGCATCGCTGTATCTTTTGGTGGTGGGAGATTTGTAACTGCTGATTTCATCAAGGTTAATCTTATTAATTTCACCGGAAATCGCTTTCCATTCTTCTGCGGTAACGGTTTTACTGCTTATATTACCATTGATGTCGGTCTCGGTTTTATTCGGTGTGATGGTGAATAATCTGTTGGTTCCACGGGTTCTTTCAGATAGAGAAATTCTTGATAGTGAGAGTTTTCCTACCTCAGTTTTGTCTTGATTGACGGTGCTTTCCATAGTTTTTGCAGTGTTACAGTTTAACAAAGTGATTACCGCTAAGGATAAACCAATACATATTTTCATCTTAATTATTTTTTAGAAACGCAGAAATTATAATGCCAAATATTTATTTTCTAAGAATTTCTATATCCTTTTTTTGAGTAAAATTCCATTTTTGGCTTATATTTGTAAGAAATTACCCCAATATGAATATAAAATCTACAATCTTAAAAACGGCAGTTTTGTTTGCCTTTTACAGCAGCGTAATTTCTTTCGGACAGTCTGTAAAAACAGGTAAAGGCGTTGAATTTTCACATCCTTCTGCCGAAGAGTTAGCAAGATCTGGTGGTGTAGAAAGATGTTCTTCCACAGAATATGAAGAATTTTTGCAGAAGCATTTTCCCGGCAGAATGACTCCCGCTCAGTTTGAAGCGTGGATTACACCTTTGATTGAAAAAGAAAGAAACAATAAATCTCAAAGTGGCAACATCGTTACTATTCCTGTAGTAGTACACGTAATCCACGCCGGTCAGGCATACGGTGCTGCTCCTAATATCGTAGACGAGCAGGTGCAGTCTCAAATCACGGTAATGAATCAGGATTTCAGAAGAATTGCCGGAACACCCGGTTTCAACAGTAATCCGGTTGGGGCAGACACGCAGATTCAGTTTGCACTGGCTAAAGTGGATCCAAATGGAAATCCTACAAACGGTATAAACAGAGTGAATCTTTGCCAGACCAGCTGGTCACAGGCTCAAATAAATGCGTTCGTAAAACCGGAGACGATCTGGGATCCTACGCAGTATATGAATATGTGGAGTGTACAGTTTTCGTCCTCAGGTTTACTGGGATATGCACAGTTTCCTTCAAATTCAAACCTGGCTGGGCTTAATGCAAGTGGGGGTGAAGCATACACCGATGGAGTAGTAGCCAATTATTCAACATTCGGAAGTACAGATTTTAATACAAACGGAACATTTCTGCTGAATGCACCTTACGACAAAGGCAGAACTATGACGCACGAGGTTGGGCACTTCCTTGGTTTAAGACATATTTGGGGCGATGCGACATGTGGTGACGATTTCTGTGCAGATACACCTACTGCGCATACTTCGAATTATACCTGCAATCCAAGTATTCCGAGCTGTACGGTACCTACTGTTTTTGAGATGGTACAGAATTACATGGATTATACCAATGATACATGTATGAATATCTATACAGTGAATCAAAAGGACAGGATTTCTGCGGTGATGAACAACTCCCCGCGAAGACTTGAACTGAAAACTTCTGTAAAAGATATTGCAATACCATTATTTCCAAATGATGCCGAGGTGAAACTTGAAAGAGACTGCACTACTGTGAGCTGTACTACTGTTTCTGCCCAAAATGTGAAAGTTTCTCTATATAACAGAGGGAATACAACCATGACTTCAGCGGCAATCACTTACACAGTTAATAATTTGTCTCAAACTTTCAACTGGACAGGAAGCCTTGCTCAGGATAAATATGCTATCGTTACCCTGCCTATGCCAGCAACTGCACTGGGAGGATATATGAATATTTCGGTGACCACAGTAAATGGAGTAGCAGATCAAAGAGCTTCAAACAGCAATATATTTGTTAATTACATGGGAGCGCCTACAAGATTAAATGAAAGCGTAGTGTTTAATCTCCAGAGAGATCAGTACGGCAGCGAAACCACATGGTCTCTGAAAAACAGTGCAGGTACAACAGTGTACAGTGGAGGTCCTTATACGGATACCGCAAATCCGCCGTTAATCACTCAGAACTGGACGTTGAATGCCAATGAGTGCTACACATTCCTGATTTCAGATTCTTATGGTGACGGTATTTATCCTTACGGAGGTTATTACAATATCCAGTCTACTACAGGTTCTACGCTTGTCACTGGCTCGCACTTTGCAAGCAGCCAGACAAAATTTTTCAAAATTCAGACATTAGGAACGTCTGAAGCAACTAAGAATACATTCAGTATTTATCCTAATCCTGCAAGTGATGTTTTAAACATAAAGAATGTTTCAGACAAAGCTGTTTACGAGATTCACAATGCAGTGGGCCAATTAGTTAAAGCAGGAAACATAGAAAATGCACAGGTAAATGTGGCAGAATTTGTAAAAGGTGTTTACGTAATTACTGTAAAAGATAAAGACCTTACTGAAAGACTGAAATTTATTAAAAAATAAGATTCAGAATTTAATCACTTTTAAAACCTCCCTCGCGGAGGTTTTTTTGTTCCTGTGACAAAGTATTGTTCTTTGCATTGTCGCAAAGTATTTCTTTTCAGTGAGATATAGCTTTAGTGAAAAGGATTTTAATCTTCTATTAATTAAAATCTATTTAAAAAATGGATATCTTTGTAAAGTAAAAAATAATTTGAAATGCAAAAATTCAACAATCTTAAATTTCTGTTTTTTCTGTTTGTCTTTTTTGTTAGTTCTGTAAGTGCACAGAATGCAGAGGGTATGAGAAAAAGCGGCGGAAATTTTAAAACAAAGACAGCTGAAGAGAAAGCTCATTCTCATGGGTTTGACAGATGTAGTGCTGACGAATATGAAGATTATCTGAAAGCAAAGTATCCTGCGAGAATGACTCCACAGGAATTTGAAGCTTGGCTTAAACCATTGGTGGAAGAGGCGAAAGCGAATAAATCTCAGTCTGGTAGTATTATTACCATTCCGGTGGTAGTACACGTGATCCATAGCGGACAGAACGTAGGGGTAGCTCCCAATATCACAGATAATCAGGTAATCTCACAAATTACTGTGATGAATAATGACTTCCGAAGAATGCTTAATACACCGGGATATAATACCAATGCAGTGGGCGCAGATACTCAGATTCAGTTTGCCCTGGCCAAAGTGGATCCCAATGGAAATCCTACCAACGGAATCAACAGAGTAAATCTCTGCCAGGACAGCTGGGGAACAGATGAGATTGATGATTATGTAAAACCAACAACCATTTGGGATGCTACACAATATATGAATATGTGGAGTGTAAATTTCTCAGATTCCAGTCTTTTGGGGTATGCTCAGTTTCCTTCAAACTCAGGTTTAGGCGGTTTGAATGCTAACGGAGGTCTTGCTAACACAGACGGTGTAGTTGCCAATTTCAGTACTTTTGGCAGCAGTACGTATAATGATGGTAGTTTTATGTTGTCGGCACCTTATGATAAAGGCAGAACAATGACTCACGAGGTAGGTCATTTTTTAGGTTTAAGACATATTTGGGGAGATACTTCATCCTGCGTTGTTAATGCTACCGACAGCAATAATGATTACTGTTTAGACACGCCAGCAGCAGCAGGGCCTAATTATAACTGTGTTGCTGTAGACTCCTGCCCTTCAAGCCCCGGCAGTGATATGATACAGAATTACATGGATTATACTGTTGATACCTGTATGAATATTTTTACAGTCAATCAGACAGCGAGATTAACAGCAGTAATGAACAACTCTCCCAGAAGAAGTACACTGAAAACTTCAACGAAAGATGTTGCAATCCCTTTATTTGCAAACGATGCAGAAATTAAAATCGACGGCGGCTGTTTAGCTGGTGTCTGTGGTGGTGGAGTTCTGCGTTTAAACCTGTACAACAGAGGAACTGCAAATCTTACCTCAGCAGTGATTTCATATACCTTTACAGGTGGCCCTTCGCTTACTTATAACTGGACGGGTAACCTTGCACAGGATAAATTCAGCTTGATTACCATTCCTGTAGATCCTGCTGTGCCTACCTCTCCTGTTACCACAACAATTACATCAGCAAACGGAGGTGCAGATCAGAGAGCGTCTAATAATACAAGCACAGGAACTTACATTAAACCTACCAATCCTGAATATTTCAATACAACTACTGTAAATTTTGCTCTTCAGAGAGACCTCTATGGTTCTGAAACAAAATGGACTCTGAAAAACAGTGCCGGTACAGTATTATACAGCGGAGGACCTTATGCCGATACTGCAAGTCTTCCTGCTCTTTTTACCCAGACATGGACGCTGCCTTTAGGTTGCTACGTATTTGCAATCTCTGACGCGTATGGTGATGGTCTCTCAAGTTTTGACGGAGGTTATGTAACTCTTACTACAAGCTCCGGAACAGTAATCTACACCGGAAGTGATGATATTTTAGGATATGCCACAAAATCATTTACCAACCAGGTATTGTCCGTAAATGATGTTAAGGAAAAGACTTTCAGCATTTATCCTAATCCTGCCAGCGATGTTTTAAATATTCAAAATGTTTCAGATAAAGCCACATTTGAAATTCATAATGCTGTAGGACGACTGGTAAAATCAGGGAAAATAGAAAACGGCCAGGTAAAGGTTGCAGATTTTGTAAAAGGAGTTTATGTGATTACTGTAAAAGATAAAAATCTTGCAGAGACACTTAAATTTATTAAGAAATAAAAAAACAATCTTTTAATAACTGAACCTTCGATAATTCGGAGGTTTTTTTATTTCTAAATAGCTGCAAAATGTTAAAAATTAAATAGTAAGTATTGATTTGCAAGATTATGCTTACATTTGGATGTTAAAAATTTACAAATAATTCAAAAATAGTTCATCTTTATGAAAAAACTTATTACTGCTTTATTTTTAAGTGCGGTAGGTGGTTTTGCATTTGGACAGTGGTCTCCCGTTAATCAGCGGAAATCATCTGTATCAGATCCTACCCAATTAGAATACAAACTTGATATTGCCAAGATTAAGAGTCAGCTTAAAAATGCTCAGGAAACGGGGCTTGGTGCAAAGCCGGTAGAAATAATGCTTCCCACGCTTCGTGGCAAGATAGAGAGATTTGCTGTTTACAGCTTTCCGGTGGTAGTAAAAGAACTGGCAGAGCAATATGATTTGGGTTCTTATGTAGGAGTAGGTATAGACGATCCTACAAAATCTGTGAGATTTTCTTTAGCTCCAAATAATTTTCAGTCTATGATCATTGGGGGTTCCGGAGATTACGAATTCATTGAACCTTTGATCAGTGACAAAACTACCTACGGAGTACATGCAAAAACAAAAGCTACAGGAGGTAAAAGTTTTATCTGCAGTACAGAGGAAGGCGCAGCTGCTGTAAAAGAAATTGAAGAGATGGCAAAGAAAGGTAATTCTTTCAATAATCAATTCTCAGATTTTTCTAAAATGTCAGACAAAAAATACCGAACCATGAGGTTGGCAATGTCTGTAACAGCAGAATATACAACATTTCACGGTGGAACGGTTGCAGGTGCTTTAGCGGCAATTAATGCTACATTAACCAGAGTTAATTTTGTTTTTGAAAAAGACTTTGCCCTGCATCTGAATCTTCAGAATTTTCCAAACGTCATCTATACAAATGCCGCTACAGATCCTTATTCTGACGGTGCCACAGGTTCTGGCGGTGCATGGAATGCTGAACTTCAATCTACACTTACAGCAAATGTTGGTAATGCCAATTACGACATTGGTCACCTGTTTGGTGCATCTGGCGGCGGCGGTAATGCCGGTTGTATAGGATGTGTATGTGTTAATCCTTCAACGCCTGTTCCTAATGGAAAGGGATCCGGGTATACTTCACCCGCCAATGGAATTCCACAGGGAGACACTTTTGATATTGATTACGTAGCTCATGAGATGGGTCATCAGTTAGGTGCTAACCACACCTTTACAACTGGTTACGAGGGTACAGGTGTAAATATGGAGCCGGGATCTGGTTCTACAATTATGGGATATGCCGGTATTACAGGTGCAAACACAGATGTGCAGCCAAATTCTGATGCATATTTTCATAAGGCAAGTATTACGCAGGTGCAGACCAACCTGAATACAAAAACCTGTGATGTGGAAACAACTGTAGCAAATGATGCGCCTGTAATTGCAGCGCTTCCTACCTACACCATCCCTAAAGGTACTGCTTTTGTGCTTACAGCGTCTGCTACTGATGCACAGAATGACCCGTTAACCTACACATGGGAGCAGGTAAATAATATTACTGCATCATCTCAGCTTATTAATAAAACCAACTTAGGTACTACTACGTATGGTCCGTCGTTCAGATCAATTGCTCCTACGACCAGTCCTACCAGATATTTTCCTAAGTTGTCATCCGTAATCAATGGTGTATTGGATAACTCCAATAATCAGTGGGAATCTGTTTCTATGGTTGCCAGATCATCAAAGTTTGCTGTTACTGTAAGAGATAATCATCCTACAACTACTCAACAGCAGACCCAGTTTGCTGAACAGACCATTACCGTAGGCGATGATGGACCTTTTAAATTGACTACAGGTGGTTTCCTGTACAGTACAGCAACCAATACAATTACCTGGGATGTTGTAAATACAGCGGGTGGAGCATATAACTCTCCAAACGTGAAAATTGACTATTCTACAGACAATGGTGCTACCTGGACTGCTCTTTTGGCTACAACTGCCAATGACGGTACAGAATCTGTAGCAGCTTTCCCTGCAGCACTTAACGGTCAGGCAGTAGCACTAAGAGTTTCTTCAATCGGAAATGTCTTTTATGCTGTGAAAAAAATGACGGTAGCGGCGCAGGCAACTTGTGGTACAGTTATTACAGGAGTTGTGGTTTCAAATATAACGCCTTCATCAGCATCAGTAAACTGGCCTGCCGTAACAGGAGCAACGTCTTACGTAATCCGTTACAAAAAGACCACCGATACAGCTTGGCAACAGACTACTTCAACTACCAACAGTGTAAATATATCCAGCTTAACGGATGGAACTTTATATGAGGTACAGGTAGCATCTGTATGTGGAACACAAGGGCCATTCTCTGCAAGTGTTAATTTTACAACTTCCACTATATCTTACTGTACAATTACTGCTACAAACTCGCCTCAGTTTGAGTATATTTCTAACGTAACGTTGTCTTACAACGGAACTACTTTAATGACGAATACGTCAGGTCCGTCAAACTACACAAACTATACTACCAATACTGCTTTACAAAGTACATTGGCAGCTGGCAATACCTATGGACTGTCAATCACGGTGGCAGCTCCGGATTGGGATACATCTGCAGTATTTATAGATTTTAATGCGAACGGAGTATTTGAAAGCACAGAAAGAGTGTTGAATTATCCTACGGCAGTGCCTACAGCTCCAATTACAGGTACATTTGCAGTTCCTGCAACTGCAGTAACAAACATTCCATTAAGAATGAGAGTGATTCTTTACTACGCAGGAGCTACTAATGCAGGATTGTCACTTGGCGCCACTTTTGCTGGTTGTGGTACATTCGGATATGGGGAAGTGGAAGACTACAATGTATTGGTACCATCACTTGGTATTAATGAAACTTCTTTAGTTAAAAATAACATTCAGATCTATCCAAATCCTGCTACTGATGTATTGAATATCACAAAAGTTTCAGAGAAAGCTAAATTTGAAATTCATAATGCAGTTGGGCAGTTGGTTAAAGCTGGAAATATCAGTAATAATCAGGTAAGAGTAGCCGAACTTGTAAAAGGCACTTATTTGATTACGATTAAAGATAAAGACATAGCAGAGACTGTTAAGTTTATCAAAAAATAATTTTGTTCAATAATTATTCAAAAACCTCAGAGATTTCTGAGGTTTTTTGTTTTGGGATATTCGAAGAAAAAATCTAAAAACATCAGGAAATTTTTATTTTAAATTGAATTATTCAATCTAATAGGAACGTTATTTATATTTATTAATAATATTTCCGCAAAAAAATAATTTTATTTTTTACGATAATCATTAAAAATGATTAGCTTTGTATCTAATATAAAATTTTATAGCCTATGAACAAATTCTTTACATCTTTCTATTTTTCAAATCCAATTAATCATCTTACACAGCATGCTGTGAAAAGGATGTAACACTTAATTCTAATTTTATGTATAACTCTCAAATCTTAATAGATTTTAATATTTTAATAATATGAAGAAGATTTTACTACTTTTTTCATTGATACTGGCGTTTTTTACGAATGCTCAGGTAAATTATTCACAAGATTGGACAGCCACTGGTCTTAGTAACTGGACTACCACTTCTTCTGTCTTTAGTAGAATTGCTACAGCAGGACAGATCTGTGGTACCACAGGAGGAACCATACGGGGCAACAGATATAGTGGAAATGAAGGAGATTTCACTTCTCCGAATATTCCTGGGAATAATCAGGGGCTTGTTACAATGTCTTTTGATTATAAAGTTACTATCTGGTCGGCAGGTACCGTAGCAACCACTCTTCCTAATCTTGGTACAATTGATGTGCAATATGCAAGCAATGCAGGAGGACCATGGACTACAGCATATACTGTAAATTCAACAAATCACGTTGTAGCAAATACATGTGCAACAAGAACTGTCACCTTCAGCCCTAATGCAGGTAATTTATTTGTAAGATTCTATGTTAAATCTGCTGCTTCCGGAGACAACTATTATTACTTTGATAATGTTACCATGACTCAGGGTGCAGCTCCTACTTGCTTAGCACCTTCAGCAATTACACTTGTAAATGTTGCGGCCACAACAGCAAATATTTCATGGACTGCTCCTACGCCTGCTCCGGTAAATGGTTATGACGTTTATTATAACACCACTGGTGTAGCGCCTACAGGTGCAACTATTTTAAATGCAACCAATTCTGTACAGAGTACAACGAATACAGCCACTATATCTGCGCTTACACCTATCACAACGTACTACGTTTGGGTAAGAGCAAAATGTGCCGCTGGTGATATGAGTACCTGGACTCCAATGCCTGCTTTTATGACATTGTGCGTACCAGTGACTGTTCTTCCATGGACTGAAAACTTCGATGCAATGACGACTTTGGGAGCAGCTATTCTCCCTCCATGCTGGAAAAACGTTACCGGGACTAGTGCCTGGACGTCTTCAAATGCAGTGTCTTCCACTACATCTCCTGGTCCTAGATCTACACCAAACTATGTGAGAATCCAGTACGGAAATACCAATGCAAGTCAGCTTTGGAGTCCAGGTTTTGCTTTGACTGCAGGCGTTACTTATGAATACTCTTTCTACTACCATACGGGGGGTACAGGTTCTTCTCAGATAGGATATACTGGAAATGTTTTAGTTAATACCTCACAGTCTGCTACTGGAGCAACCAATTTAGGAGGCTTTATCACAGCAACTCAGGGAACAAGTGCTTATACTCAATACAAGGTTTATTTTACACCTACAGTGAGTGCAAATTATAATTTTGCAGTAAATGTTTCTTCAAACTTTACACCATGGTACTTAGGAGTTGATGACTTCAAATTGAGAGTTGCACCTACCTGTTTAGATGTACAAGGTTTGGCTATCACAAATACTACTACTACAAGTACAACAGTACAGTGGACAGTACCAACACCTGCACCAGCAAATGGTTACGATGTGTATTATACAACCAACCCTGCAACTCCGCTTGCAACGGTTACTCCACAGTTTTCAGGAGTTGCTGGTCCGTCGCAGCTAATTGGCGGCTTAACTCCAAGTACAACTTATTATATTTGGGTAAGAGCAAGATGTAGTGCTACAGATATTGGTGACTGGACGGGCCCATTACAGATCTATACTAATTACTGTCTGCCAACAGGTGGATCGTCTTCAACTACTTATTATCTTAATAACATTACTACAACCACTGGCTTTACAAATATTGCTTATACAGCAACTTCTTATAATGCATACGTGAATAACTCGGCGCAGAGTTTCTCTGTATTGCCGGGAGCATCTGTAAATGTTAACCTTGGAGCAACATCTGGTACCCATTACTTCCACGCGTGGATTGATTGGAACAATGATTTAGTATTGGATCCGTTAACAGAAATAGTATATTCTTCAACTTCATATCAAGCATCAGCTCAGTTTACTATCAGTTCTGTTGGTAGACCCTCTGGATCTTACAGAATTAGATTTGCTCAGAGCTATATTGGTGCAGTTACACCTTGTGGACCGGCTGCTTATGGAAGCTACGTTGATTACACCTTTATTATTAGACCTTGTTCTGTAGTAGCACCTACCAATGTTACAGTTACAGGTATTACGCAAAATGCAGCAACTGTAAACTGGACTGCATCTGCAAACAACCTTGTTTATAGAGTATACTGGAGATTAGCTGGAGATCCAACTTGGCCAAATTCTTCACCACTTATCAACGCACCTACAACAACATACAATATCACAGGTCTACAGCCTGCGAAAGCGTACGAAGTGAAAGTAGTAGCAGTATGTAACACGAATGAAGGAACCGCTCCTACGGTAACTTTCACTACAACGTGTGATCCTACGCCACCAAACGTCGTGGTAAGTAATATTACTTCTACTTCAGCATTGGCTACGTGGAATCCGTTAGTAGCAAGTGCGAATTATGAAATCAGATGGAGAGTTGTAGGTACACCGGGATGGTTTACTCCTCAGCCTCCGGGAACTCCTCAGCCTCCACAGAACAGTTATTTAATGCAGAATCTTGAATCTTTCAAAACTTATGAAGTTCAGGTAAGATCTATCTGCGTAGGAGCGTCTACAGGAAACCCTTGGTCTAATCCTCAGGTATTTACTACCATCAGAGTTTGTTCTATACCACCTCCAGGCTTAACAATTACTCAGCTGAATCCTACAAGTGCTGAAGTTACATGGGAACCTTATACAGGAACCGGTGCTACAAACAGCTATATCCTGAGATACAGAAAAGTAGGTATTCCAAGCTGGACAACTATTAATGTTAATAATGCAAATACATACACAATTACAGGATTATTAGAATTAACGAAGTATGAAATGCAGGTAGCAAACGTTTGTACAGGTACTCCTGGAAACTTTACTCCACTGTATTATTTCACAACTCCTACAGTTACGTATTGTGCGATGTCTTCTACAGTTTCTGGTACTGAATACATTAATAAAGTAACAGTAACACCTTATCAAGGTACTGCATTTGTAAATACTACAACTGGTGCACCGTACACATACTATCCAACAAATTTAGATGGTAAAGAACTTGTGCTGGTTCAGGGAACTCAAGGCAACGTTATCAAAGTTGACAAAACTTCTTCTTCAGGTACAAATACCGGTGTTGCAGTTTGGATTGATTTCAACAGAAATGGATATTTTGATGTAAACGAAAAAATCATGTCTAACGGACCAAATAATGCAGATACGGCGAGTGCAGCCTTTACAGTTCCAGATGATGCTTTCGTAAGTATGACAGACTACAAATATGTAGTAATGAGAGTGGCTATGCAGAAAGACGGTATCCCTGTAAACTGTACCAACTTCCAGAATGGAGAGGTAGAAGATTACAAAGTGAGAATAGTTAAGCAGGCTGTAGTAAATCCACTCAATCAAACTGATATAATGATTTACCCTAACCCGGTAAGCACAATCCTGAACGTGAAAAACATTAGCAAGAAAGCTAATTACAAAATCTACAGTTCAGCAGGTCAGTTAGTTTCTGATGGATTAATCCTGAACAACAAGATTGACGTTAGCAGATTAATCAACGGTTTATACGTGATTGAATTGGTTGACGGTGATAAAACTGTTCAGAAGAAATTCATTAAAGAATAATTAATCACTTATTTAAATAGAATAAGCTCTCAGAAATGAGAGCTTATTTTTTGTGGTAAAAGTTCCAACGGAACGCCTTGACAAAAGCTTGGATGCAATCTCCTATCAATAGAAACGTTGATTATTGTATCTATAAGATGAATTTATTTATAAACAAAATCCCACTGAAAAGTTTCAGCGGGATTTCTCTTTATTCAATGTCAAAAATAACTTTTTCAGTTTGATCTTTTAAGTCATCTAAATTGGTGTTGTTGTAAATGACACAATCAGCAAGTTTTATTTTTTCTTTTTCCGGCATTTGTTTTTCCATAACCGACTGTACTTCACGATATGTTTTTCCGTCCCTATCCATCACCCTTTTGATTCGAATGTTGTCTTCGGCAGTTACTAAAATCGAGCGGTAACATTGTTTGTTTAATTTTAATTCAAACAGTAAAGCCGTCTCTTTGAATACCAGATATTTTTCCTGTTTCTTTACCCAATCTTCAAAATCAATGCGTACTGCAGGATGAATGATTTCATTAAGAGCCTGAAGCAACTCACTGTCATTAAAAACCATTTCTGATACAAACTTGCGGTCGTACAGTCCTTTTTCATTGTAGGATTGCGGACCGAGAAGTGCTTTGATTTTTAATTTTAATTCTTCGTTATCGTTCACAATCTCTTTAGCACGGTCATCTGAATAATAGACAGGAAATCCACACTCTTCAATGAATTTTGCCACAGTGGTTTTTCCGGAACCAATGCCTCCCGTCAGACCAATGATTTTGGATGTCGATAAGGGATCGGGTTCTGCATTTTGAGCTTCTGAATGTAATTCTTCCATAGTATTTTAATATCCAAAAACATCATTAAAAGTAAACGTTTCATCAAGACGAACCCCTTTTTCAGTCATTTTTAAACTTGCCAATTCGTGGTGAGCGTCGTGTTCGAAAAACAGAAGATAATCATTATCCACGCATTGTTTCAAAAACTTAGCCTTTTCCTCAACCGTCAGTAAAGGTCTTGTATCGTAACCCATCACATAAACCTGCGGAATATGTCCCGTTGTAGGAATCAAATCCGCCGCAAAAACAATAGTTTTATCCTGATACTGAATGACAGGAAGCATCTGTTTTTCGGTGTGCCCGTCCACAAAAATAACATCCATTTTCAAATCCGGTGCGAAACCGTAATTCCCGTTGGTTGGGAGCGGTAAAAAATTCAACTGTCCACTTTCCTGAATAGGTAAAATATTTTCCTTCAAAAAGCTTGCTTTCTCTCTTGGGTTAGGCTCGGTTGCCCATAGCCAGTGGTTTTCATTCGTCCAGAACTGTGCATTTTTGAAGGCCGGTCTGTAGCCTGATCTGTCATCATTCCATTCAATGGCACCACCGCAGTGATCGAAGTGAAGATGGGTAAGAAAAACATCAGTAATGTCTTCCTTCACGAAACCGTACTTCTTCAGATTTTTATCCAAAGTATCGTCGCCCCAAAGCGAATAGTGACCGAAAAATTTATCGTCCTGCTTATTTCCCAAACCGCAATCAATTAAAATTAATTTTTTGCCGTCTTCCACAAGCAGAGATCTTGTTCCGAGTTCAATTAAATTTCTTTCGTCTGCAGGATTGGTTTTCTCCCACAAACTCTTTGGGACGACCCCAAACATCGCTCCACCGTCGAGCTTAAATTTTCCGCATTGAATTGGATATAGTTTCATATAAGTTTATTATTTTATGTTATTGATTTTAAATTATGGTGCTGCAGTAATATTGAATGAATTTCCAATTTTTTAAGTTAAAAGAATGAGCACATCAAAATCTTTTTCCTTTAAAAAAGTTCCCCCGGATTTCTCGGCACAGCAATATTCAAATGTTTATAAGCCTTTTCCGTCACTTCTCTTCCTCTCGGAGTTCTGATGATAAAACCTTCCTGAATCAAAAACGGTTCATACACTTCTTCCAGCGTTTCAGGGTTTTCTGCGATGGATGTTGCCAAAGCTGAAATTCCTACAGGCTTTCCTCTGAAGTTTTCAATCATCACACGCATGATTTTATTGTCCATTTCATCCAGTCCAAATTCATCAACGTTCAGAGAATTCAGGGCATATTTTGTGATTTCAATTTCAATTTCACCGTCACCTTTGATTTCAGCGAAATCACGTACTCTCCGCAGTAAAGCGTTGGCAATTCTAGGTGTTCCGCGGCTCCTTCTTGCAATTTCTATTGCGGCATCCTCATAAATTTTCACACCTAAAACTCGTGCACTTCTGATGATAATCATTGACAACAGTTCAATCGTGTAATATTCCAGTCTGCTTTGAATACCGAATCTTGCCAGCATCGGCTTGGTCAGCATTCCGCTTCTGGTCGTTGCTCCTACTAAGGTAAAAGGATTCAGACCGATCTGAACACTTCTCGCATTCGGGCCACTTTCGAGCATGATGTCAATTTTATAATCTTCCATCGCAGAATAGAGATATTCTTCTACAACAGGCGACAGTCTGTGAATTTCATCGATGAAAAGCACATCGTTTTCCTCAAGATTCGTCAGTAAGCCGGCTAAACTTCCTGGCTTATCCAAAACAGGACCTGAAGTGATTTTGCAGCCAACTCCCAATTCATTGGCGATAATATTCGCCAATGTGGTTTTTCCCAAACCGGGCGGCCCATGTAAAAGCACGTGATCGAGAGCACCGCCACGTCTCTTGGCAGCGCTGACGAAAACTTCAAGATTCTCCAGTGTTTTTCGCTGTCCTGCGAAATCTTTAAAGCTCTGCGGACGAATCTGTTCTTCCTGCATCAGCTCCTCATTGGAGTAATTGTCTTTGTCTGGATGTAAAAAATCGGGCATTAATTCAGTTTCATTTACCGTAAAGATAACAATTTTAGGTTTAGGCAAAGGTTGAGATGGTATAAATTTTCGCCAAATCCAAAGTTTGGAATCCGGACTGTTTTACATTAAACCAATTGATATATTTTAAGTATTTTTGAAATGAAAATTGATGAGTTGCGCTTTTCAGCCTTAATCTCAACCTTAACCTAATTTTTAATGAAACTAATTGGCCCTTTCAGGCAGGTCGTTACACTTGCCAATCTCCCTTTAAGAGGAAAAATTTCAGACGAACAGCTCGAAATTATTGTGGATGGCGGAATTTTAATTCAAAACAATATGATCCGGCAGGTAGGAAATTTTGAAACGTTAAAATCTGAAAATCTAAATATCGAAATTGAAACTGTCGAAGGCGTACAAATCGCGCTTCCCGCTTTTGTTGATTCCCACACGCACATCTGCTTCGGCGGAAACCGTGCCAATGATTTTGCCATGAGGAATGCCGGGAAAACATATCTCGAAATTGCCGAAAGTGGAGGCGGAATCTGGAGTTCTGTTCAACATACAAGACAGGCCTCTGAAGAAGAATTACTCAGAACGCTTTTGGAGAGAATTGATTTTTTAATTTCTCTTGGAATTACAACGATTGAAGTAAAAAGCGGTTACGGTTTAGATGTAGAAAACGAACTGAAAATGCTTCGGATCATTAAAAAAGCACAGCAGCAGACAAAAGCGACTTTAGTTCCAACCTGTCTTTCAGCTCATTTAAAACCAAGAGATTTTGAGGGAACAAACGAAGAATATTTAAATTATATTTTAACCGAAATTTTACCAAAAATAAAGGAGGAAAAACTGGCAGACCGCGTCGATATTTTTATCGAAAAATCAGCATTTCAGCCGGAAGAAAGTAAAGAGTTTTTACTTAAAACTAAAGATTTAGGTTTTGAAATTACCGTTCATGCTGACCAATTTACGCCGGGAAGTTCGAGAATCGCTGTGGAAGTTGGAGCAAAATCTGCAGACCATTTGGAAGCCACAATCGATGAGGATATTGAGTTTTTGGCAAACTCAGATACAGTTGCAACAGCTTTACCTGGTGCAAGTTTAGGTTTAGGAGAAAAATTTACTCCTGCAAGAAAATTACTGGATGCCGGATCAATTGTCGCCATTGCAAGCGACTGGAATCCCGGTTCAGCGCCGATGGGAAATCTGATTACACAGGCTTCCATCTTAGCAACATTCGAAAAACTGACGACAGCTGAGGTCTTGGCAGGAATGACTTTCCGCTCAGCTTTTGCATTGAGTTTGGAAGACAGAGGAATATTGAAAGAAGATATGAAAGCTGATTTGGTTACCTTTAAAACAGATAATTTCCAGAATGTACTGTACAATCAGGGAAGTCTGAAGGCAGAAAATGTTTACATTGACGGTGAAAAAATAAAATAAAATGGGGATTTTCAATAAAGTTTTCGGAAAGAAAGAGAAAAACGGGGAAGTCGAAATCAGGAATTATAAAGATTTTTGGGATTGGTTTTTAACGAAAGAAAAGGATTTTTATGAAGTCATTAAAAATCATAAAAACATAGAGAAAGATTTTTTTGATGAAATTTCGCCTAAACTGAAACAGCTTAATGAAGGTTATTATTTTCTGTGCGGAATGAGTGATGATGCAGTTGCAGAATTAATAATTACAGCAGATGGAGATATCAAAAATATTGTTTTTGCAGAGGAAATTATCGCTGAAGCACCAAAGCTGGAACACTGGAAATTCACAGCACTGAAACCCGAAATGAATCTCGACCACGGAATTAAAATGGATGGAAGAGATTTTTCGCAGGATAATATTTTTTTCTATTCCAATAAAATCGAAGGATATCCCGACGAGATTGATGTAACTTTTGTTTATGAAGGCTTAACTGAAGAAAACAAAAACGACTGCGTAACCGGAGTCTGTATTTTTCTGGATAATTTTCTGGGCGAGCTCAATTTTGCAACGCAAATCGACACGTTTAACGTCATCGGTAAAGATGAGGCTGAAGCTCAGCTTGTGCCTGTTTCCAAATTAAAAGATTTTTTATCGTGGAGGGAGAGAGAATTTATTGAAAAATATAAAAACCTCAAAGATATCGGTGACGAAGATGCTTACTCGGTTTTGGAAGCCGTCCTTAATAACGGATTACCGTTGATTGCCACAGTAAATACCACTGCACTGAACTACGAGTCCAAAGCATCCTACCCTTGGATTTCTACTCTGAAAATTGAATATAACGGAAATGAGAACAACGGCCTTCCTGAAAGCAGCGATTATGAAAAGCTGGACAGTATCGAGGAAAGTGCTTATCAAAGCCTTAAAGATGAAGGTGGAAGCGTTTACATCGGGAGAGAAAGTGCCAATAATATAAGAGAGATTTATTTTGCAAGCAAAGATTTCAGAAAAGTGTCAAAGGTTTTGCAAAACATCATAAAAAACCATCCTGAATACAAAATGTCACTCGAAATATACAAGGATAAATACTGGCAGAGTTTTGAACGCTATAATGTAAATCAAAATTAAATAAAATGATTTGGCAGGGAAGGAATGACGGTGATGAATTATTGCATCATAGAATATTTCAGAGAGTAAAAGAGGAATGTAATTACGATTCTGTTTCAACTAATGATTTCGTTTTACACGGATTCGCCGTTGACGAGGGCGTTCGCAGAAATAAAGGAAGACAGGGTGCGAAAGATGCGCCGGATGTCATCCGAAAAAACATGTCTAATTTTCCGGTGATCCGTCCGGATTTTTCACTGCTGGATTTTGGAAATATTACCTGTGAAGACGGAAATCTCGAAAATACACAGAACGAGCTGGCAAAAGGTGTTTCAAAAGTGTTATTGAAAGGCGGCAAATCTTTGGTTATCGGTGGCGGTCATGAAGTAACTTTTGCCCATTACCGCGGTGTAAAAACGGCTTATCAGGAACAGAAAGTAGGAATTATTAATTTTGATGCCCATTTCGATAACAGACAACCCGAAAACGGAGTGGGAGCAAGCTCAGGAACCGGTTTTTGGCAAATTGCACAGGAAGGAGAAATCAATTCTCTTCATATCGGCATACAGAGAAATTCAAATACATTGAAACTTTTCGATACCGCTCATCATTTCGGAATGAAATACATCCTTGCAGATGAATTATTTTTTGAAAATATTCCGTCGGTTCTCGAAAGAATTAAAGAACTGATGGATTCTGTAGACGTTTTGTATGTAACAATTTGCATGGATGTTTTCAATGCTTCAATTGCTCCCGGAGTTTCCGCGGCTGCGTACAACGGTATCTTTGCTGATGCTGCTTTTATGAATATTTACAGACACGTTCTGAAAAATAAGAAGCTGGTAGCGCTCGATATCGCAGAGGTGAATCCGCATTTTGATATTCAGGAACGTACGGCAAGATTGGCTGCGGGTCTGGCTAATGAGTGGTTTATGATTTGATGATACTTTCGATTGCTGATTGAGAAGATTGACAGTCATAGAAAAATCTGCTAAATTATCACAATCTGCGTGAGATTTTAATAGGATTCAGTCAGACAGTTTTCATTGAAAGTTTTAATTATTTTAACCTTAATAAATACAATTCATAGAATTTATCAGTAATAATAAAAGTTATAAGGAACAAAATTTGTTGCCTTAAAAATGCTTTATCCAAAAGCAGAAGATTCTGAACCGAATCTTTAAAAATGGAAATCTAACATGGAAAATTTAATAGAAAACAAGCTTCTAAAAGCTGACAAAGCTTTTCAGGAATGGAAAAAAGTTCCGTTTGAAGAAAAGCAGAAACTCATTGCAAAAGCTGCAGAAATTTTTAAATCAAAATCTGATATTTTCGGCGAAATCATTACTAGTGAAATGAATAAGCCCATTTCTCAATCTGTTGCAGAGGTTGAAAAGTGTGCATTAATGATGAATTATTATGCGGAAGCAGAAAACATTTTAAATCCGGAGAAAATTGATTCCGAATACAGTATTTCAGAAATTCAGTACGTTCCCAAAGGTGTCATTCTCGGTGTGATGCCGTGGAATTTTCCTTTCTGGCAGGTTTTGAGATTTGCAACACCTGCTATTTTAGCTGGAAATACTGTGGTTTTAAAACATGCCTCAATCTGTTTCGGTAGCGGAAATGAAATTGAAAAAGTTTTTATTGACGCCGGTTTTCCGGAAGGCGTTTTCCAGAATCTTGAAATTGGTCACAAAGAAGTTCAGGAAGTTTTGGAACATAAAACCATTCAGGGTGTAAGTCTTACCGGAAGCGAAAAAGCAGGAGCAGAAATTGCCGCAATCGCCGGAAAAAATATCAAAAAATCTTTATTGGAATTAGGTGGAAGCGATGCTTTTATAGTTTTGGATGATGCCGATTTGGATGCAGCTGCAAAAGTTGGGGCGTTGGCAAGACTTCAGAATTGCGGACAAACCTGTGTCGCTGCGAAAAGATTTATTATTCAGAGAGCTGTTGAATTTGATTTTTTACCAAAATTCATCGAAGAATACAAAAAATATGTACCTGCCGATCCTAAATTGAAGGAAACAAAATTAGGTGGAATGGCAAGACCCGATCTGGCGGATGATTTGGAAAAACAATATCAAAAAGCATTGGATAATGGTGCAGAAGCAATTCTTCCATTGGAAAGAATTTCTCAAAATGAATTTAATCCAGGGCTGATAAGAGTGGAAGAAGGCAATCCGATTTTGCAGGAAGAATTATTTGGTCCTTTAGGAATGATTATGATTGCTGAAAATGATGATGAAGCACTGGAAATGGCTAATAATATTCCGTTTGGTTTGTCTAATTCTGTGTGGACAACTGACAAAAAGAGACAGCAGTTTTTCATCGAAGGATTAGAATCGGGAACGGTCAACATCAACAGAATGACGAGTTCAGATCCCCGTTTTCCATTCGGCGGAACAAAAACATCAGGCTACGGAACCGAACTTTCTTTACATGCTTTGAAAGAATTTGTAAATATTAAAACAATTATAGGAAAATAAAATCTCTTGCTTTTAAATTTAAACCATTAAGATTTGTAAGTGAAAGAGATTGGTTAAAAATCAATGATTGATTTAAGCGCATCGCTTAATTATTTTATCTTGGTAACTATACAAATCTCTATCAAAAATTACTTAACAACTCAATGTCATTAATGGTTCAAAATTGAATCCTAAAATCAAAATCTCCCGAAAATTCCGGGAGATTTTTTTAGGTTAAAAAATGAATTATATAATTTCCTGTGATTTTTTACTTCGGTTAAAAATCCAGAATATAATTGGAAAAATAAGTAAGGTAAGAACGGTAGCCGTAATTAAACCTCCAATGATCACGATGGCCAAAGGTTTCTGAGATTCCGAGCCAATTCCTGTGGATAAAGCTGCCGGCAACAATCCGATGGATGCCATCAAAGCGGTCATGATGACAGGTCTTGTACGGGATTTTACACCATTAAACACTGCTTCGTCCAAAGGCAAACCATTTTTCACATTCTGATGGAATTCGGTTATCAGGATTACGCCGTTTTGGATACATATTCCCAAAAGGGCAATCATTCCGACGCCGGCAGAAATCCCGAAATTCATTCCTGTTAAATGAAGTGCTATAATTCCTCCAATTAATGCAAATGGCACGTTGGCCAAGACTAAGAATGAATCTTTCATATTTCCAAAAAGAATAAAAAGCAGGAAAAATATTCCTAAAATACTGATAGGAACTATTTCTGTTAATCTTTTTGTAGCCCGCTGCTGGTTTTCAAACTGGCCTGTCCAGCCCACTTTATATCCTTCAGGAAGATCAATTTTTGCGACTTCTTTTTGAGCATCAGAAATTGTTCCGCCCAAATCACGGTCACGAATTGAGAATTTAATCCCGATATAACGTTTAATATCATCTCTGTAAATAAATGCAGCCCCGTTATTTTTTTCAATAGTTGCCACCTCTTTCAAAGGAATCATCGATCCGTCCTGTGTAGGGATCATCAGTGAAGCCATATCGTCCTCATCTTTTCTGTACTCATGAGAATATCTCAGACGAATCGGGAATTTTCTTTCACCATCGTACATTTCGGAGGCTGTTTTTCCTCCAAAAGCCATTTCCAGAACGGTTTGTGCATCTTCGGGCATCACGCCGTATGCCGCCATTTTATTTCTGTCCCAAACTACATTTACCTCTGGCTGACCGATATTTTTAATAATTCCGGCATCGCGAACACCGTCAACATCTTTGATTGATTTTAAAACTTTATCTGCCAGTTCGTCCAAAGTCTGAAGATTGTCGCCGTAAATTTTAATTCCGTTTTCAGCTTTAAATCCGGCAACAGCTTCTGCCACGTTATCAGAAATCGGCTGTGAATAATTAAAGGTAATTCCCTGATATTTGCTCAGTTTTTTATCAATTTCTTCCGTTAGCTGTTCGTAGGTGATCTTTCGGGACCATTCACTTTTGTCTTTCAGATTAACAGCGAACTGTACAAATCCAAATCCATTCGGGTCGGTTCCGTCGTTGCTACGTCCGGTTTGGGCTAAAACATCAGTCACCTCCGGAACGCTCATAATGTCTTTCTTCAGAATATCTGCGGTTTTTAAAGATTCATTCAGCGAAGAACTCATCGGCATTTCGGCGGTAATCCAAAGGGAACCTTCATTGAGCTGAGGTAAAAATTCTGTTCCTAAAAATTTCCCCGAAAATAAAGTCACGACAACAATTGAAATCGAAACAATTAAACTGATTTTCTTGTTTTTAAATGTAAATCTGAAACCTCTTAAAACAATTCTGTCCCAGAAATTTACAAACGGATTGTTCTTTTCTCTTACATTTTTATTTAAAAGCAAATGCGTCAGTACGGGAACTAAAGTAAGGGTGAAAATCAAAGCTCCCATCAGCGCAAAACCGAGTGTAAATGCTAATGGAGAAAACATTTTGCCTTCTACTTTCTGAAACGCAAAAATGGGAATCAGAGAGGTGATGATAATTAATTTTGAGAAGAAAATTGCTTTTCCCAAACCTGTTCCTGTCTGTTTGATCCAACCCGCCTTTGCCATTTTGTTGAATCTTTCCGGACCGTATTTTTTGGCTTTATGGTCGAGCATTACGAAAATTCCTTCCACCATCACCACAGCTCCATCGATGATAATCCCGAAATCTACTGCTCCGAGTGACAGTAAATTGGCGCTCATCCCGCAAAGCTTTAAACAAAGGAAAGCAAACAGCAATGAAAGCGGAATAATGATGGAAACGGTAAGCGTCGTTCGCCAGTCGGCCATGAATATTAAAACAATCACGGTCACAAGGATGATTCCTTCGAGCAAATTATGCATTACGGTTTCTGTGGTAAAATCCATCAGGTGGTCACGGTCGTAGAACGTTACCATTTTCACATCTTTCGGAAGAATTTTTTCGTTAAGTTCTGCAATTTTAGCTTTTACACCTACCAAAACTTCACGGGGATTTTCTCCTTTCCGCATCACCACAATTCCTTCAACAGTGTCGTCGTGCTTATTCAATCCCGCCTGTCCAACTCTTGGTCTCGAACTTTCGTGAACTTCGGCAACATTTTTTACGAGAATCGGGTTTCCGTTATCATTTTGAATGGTAATATTGGCGATATCATCCGTCGACTGCACCAAACCGATTCCACGAACCACGTAGGCCTGTCCGTTTTTTTCAATAACATCGCCACCTACATTCAGGTTACTTTTCGTAACTGCTTCATAAACCTGCAGCGGTGTCAGATTGTATTTATCCAAAGCTCTCGGGTCGATACTCAGCTCAAAAACCTTGTCCTTACCACCGAATACATTGATATCTGCCACTCCCGGAACGCCACGAAGTGCTCTGTCGATGACCCAGTTCTGCAATGTCAGCAATTCACGGGAATCTTTTTTCTTACTTTCCAGCGTATATCTGAAAATCTCTCCGGTCGGGCCATAAGGTGGCTGTACTTCGGGATCGATACCTTCGGGAAGGCTGATGTTTCTAAGCTGATTGTTGACCATATTTCGGGCAAAAGTATCATCAACGCCATCGTCAAAAAGAATTTTTACAATCGAAAGACCGAACATTGTAGTACTTCTCACACTTGTTTTTTTCTGAACAGGACTCATCGCCAGCTCAATCGGTGTGGTTACAAAACGCTCTACTTCTTCAGCACTTCGGCCATCCCACTGCGTGATGATGACGATTTGGGTGTTGGTAACATCAGGAAAAGCCTCGATGGGCATATTTTTAAAACTGATAAATCCCGCCACTGCCAAAACAGCGACCCAGATAAAGGTAAATGCTTTGTTTTTAAGTGAAAATGAGATTATATTTTTTATGAATTTATTCATGATAGAATTTAAAGGTTTAAACTAAAAGCTAAGTTGAAAGATTTAGTTATTTAAAGATCGGTAAATGAGCAGCTGATTATTGGTAATCACGCTTTCACCTTCTTTCAAACCTTCAGAAATGTAGGTGATGTCTCTGTTTTGTTTTAAAATCTGAATTTCTTTAATTTTAATATCATTTCTTGATTTAAAGACCACCACATAACTTCTGTTGTCATCAAAAATAACAGCTTTTGAAGGAATTGAAAAGGCAGTTTTATTTTCTGATTTAGAAACTTTTATCGTCGCTTTACTATCCGGAATCAGCAGACCGTTGGCATTGTCTAAAACCACTCTCGCCTGCATGGCATTGGTTTCCGGATCTATGATTTTAAAGATTTTATCGATTTTTCCGTTGAAAATTTTATCGGGATAGGAGAGTGTAGAAACCTGTGCTGGCATTCCAATAGTGATTTTGTCGATATCAGATTCATTGATATTCATGATTGCCCAGACGTTTGTAGTATTGGCAACATCAAAAATATTTTCGCTTCTGTCACTTCTCAGCTGCATGTCTTTGTTGATGTCTTTGTGAACAATGTATCCGTTGATCGGAGCTAAAACACTGTAGATATTTCCGTTTTTTACATTGTAAACGGTACTCACCGCGCTTGCTCTCTGAAGCTGATCCTGCGCTTTTTGTAACTGACTTTTTGCTTCCAGAACTTCTCTTTCTGTATTCAGTTTACCATCGTACATTTCTTTGGCGACACGGAGATTATTCTGTGCAACCACCATATCGGTTTTGGCATCACTCACTTCACGCTGTACTTCAGCCAGTTCGGTACTTCTGATGGTTGCTAAAACCTGACCTTTTCTTACATAATCACCTAATTCCACATTTACGCTCATCACATTTCCGCCAACCAAAGGGAAAACGTCGATGTATGAGTTTTTATCTGCGGATATTTTACCGTAGAAACTGTAAAAATCTTCAATAATTCTGCTTTCTACTTTAGCTGTAGAAATAGATTCAAGCATCGTATTACTTAGCTCAAAACCTTTGGGCTCAGGACTTTTTGGCTGTTCAGATTTTGAACATGACCATAAAAGAATTATCGAAAATATGGGGATAAATAATTTTTTCATTTTAATAGAAGATTTTAGTTTGTACAAGTAAATTGAGGTTTTCGGCAGACTGAATCAGATCGTTTTTCATGTCATACACCTGAAGTACGGTCTGTCTGTAGGTTTCCATAAAGTCTGTAAACTCGATCAGGCTGATGTTTCCGTTTCTGAAATTTTTAAGAATTCCGCTGTAGACTGTTTCAAGATTATTTTGATCTGCAATTTTTATCTCTGAAAGCTGATCGAAATTGTTTTTCCAGATTTTATAAGCTGCCTGCACTTTCGTTTCAAGAGAAAATTTTTGATACTCAGCATTTTTTTCGTTTTGCTGAATAGCAAATTTTGCTTTTTCTACATTTCCTTTATTGCTTTTCCAGAGCGGGATCGGGATTCCCACCATCAGGTTGACCTCATTTCTGAAAGTTCCGCTTGCCTGGTCGTACTGGGCACCCAGATTAAGATCGGGAACGTTCATTGATTTCTGCCACTGGGCATACAATTTACTGTTGTCAATCAGTTTTAAGGTATATTGATAATCGGCATTAAACTGCAAAGCCTTTTCCTGCAAAGATTCTTGGTCACCAAAAGGCTGCGATTCTAAAATTTCTTTCACTTCCTGATCGGTCATCTGTGGTTCAATCGAAACTTTAATCCCTGTAAGAATCTGAAGATTTTGCTGAACTTCAAGAATCTCTCTGTTGATATCCGTTTTATCTGAATTCAGCTGTACCACGATGCTTTGAAGACGTACTTCGTCTTTCAGAGAAACATTTCCTTTTGCCGACTGTACTTTGTAAGCCTTTAAAAGCTCATTCATATACCCGAGCTGTTTGGTAATACTTTCCAGTTTCACTTTTTGGTAATAAAGATTGAAATAAGCCATGTGAAGCTCCGTTTTTAAGCTGGCTAAAAGTTGGGTAAACTGTAACTGTGCGAGTTCTTTATTGGATTTTGCAAAAGCGATTTCGTTTTTCTTTTTTCCGCCAAGGTAGATCAGCTGTGTAACTTCGGCACCTTTGGCTCTTCCGGCATCAAAAGCTCTCTTATCTTCGGGATTGTAGGCATTGATGTATCCGCTCAACTGTGGAAGTTCCCATATTTTTGACTGGATAATATCGGCATCAGCCATATTGATATTATACTGCTCAGCCAAAAGCTGAAGATTGTTCCGCTGAAAGGCTTCCTCACAATCCCGAAGTGACATTTGCTGCTGTGCGGCCACAAAAGACGAGACAACAAGCAATAGTCCTGCAAATTTGTTCATTTATCATTATTTTAATGACAAAAGTGCAGCTACACGATTAAAACGAACTTAAAGGTGGCTTAAAAAAAAATTAAATTGTGAATTTGTTTAAATACAAATAAAATTTCTGCAGGGTTTGGATTTTTAAGTTTCAACAAAAATTGATTTAATTCAAATGGTTAATATTTAGAGCCGGTTTAAAAATTATTAAAAATAAATTTTCAGGTCATTTTTCTTTTCCCCCAACCCTAAAGGGTGGAAAAATGCCTGGAAAATTTCATCAAAATTAACTCCCTTTAGGGTCGGGGAAACTAATTTTTACGAAATTTAAACATGCTCCTAAATTTTCCAATTTTATTTTTTATCCGTCCTTAAATTCACCGGCATCAGTTTAGTAATTCATGCGGGTGAATTTATCAATTTATGCGGATGAGTTTGTCAGTTCATATGCATAAATTTTCAGGTACTTCGAAAGCCCCATGGATAATGGATATCTTATTTAGTAAAAATAACGGTGAATTTATTTAATTTTTCAGAAGGCGAGGAATACAAAATGTTGGCTCCGTGGTATTCCAGAATTCTTTTTACAATTCTTAAACCCAAGCCGGAACCGGAGATGTTTTGTGAATTATTGCCCCTCGTAAAAGCGTCAAATAAACGGGACTGCTCTTTTTCGGGAATGGTATTTCCAAATGAGATCACGTCTATGGTGATATTACTGTTATCTTCATCGAGCAGAATATTCACTTCTTCGTTGTCTGAATAAATTGCTGCATTTTTAAGGAGGTTTACAAATACGATCACCAGGAGAGACTGTACGCCGCCGATGGTCAACAGTGCCTCTTCAGTAGATTTTGCAGAGATATTGAAATCCATTTTCAGTTTGGGGAAACTCTTTTTTAAGCGGTCGAAAGATTCAAAAATAACTTCATCCACACGTACTTCCTCATAAATCGTCTGAATATTCTCTTTATCAAATTTTGTAAGCAATAGAAGTGAATTGGTAAGATCTGAAAGCAGGTAAACATCTCTCAACATCTGCTGAAGTCCCAAGAGGGTAGTGGGAGAGTGCTCTTCAAGTTTGATCAGATTTTCTATCTGGAAAGCAATTCTGGTAATCGGGGTACGGATTTCGTGAGAGGCACTTGACGTAAAATCTTTTTGAGACTGAAAAACATCGTTTAATCTGATGATCATAGTATTGAAAGATTGCGCAAGAATGCTGATTTCGTCTTTAGCATCTTTCACCGGAAGCTGTGTATTCAGTTTATGAGCCGTAATCTCTGATACTTCCTGATTGAGCTGCTCAAGCGGATGAAGAAATTTCCCCATAAAATAATAGCTGAAAAACCCGATGAGCAGGGTACTTGTAATGTAAGCCGTTATTAAAAGGTATTTGAGATAGGCCATCTTAGACATACCGGTACTGTCTTTAGCACTTGTAAGAATATAGTAGTTTTCGCCGTTAATAAGCCTCTTTGCGGCATAGATTTCGGGAACTGTTTTATCGGTGTATACAGATTTCTTTTCATCAAGTTCTGCTAAAAGTTTGGGATCCCAGGTTACCTTTTGATCTTTAAGGGTAGAATAAATCAGCTGTTTCTGAGCATTGAAAATGAGAATCTTCTCATTGAGCAGTACATTATCTGAATTTTCATTAAAAAAAACGGGAGCTTCCTCTTCAAAATCTTTAGACTTTAAGATAAAATGAGAAGTAAATTCAAGCCTCTGAACAAATCTTTCTTTAAATTCTCCTCTCCGGAAATCATTAAAAAGGATATAAATAATCACCATCACGATCCCCAGTAGAATCGAAAAGGTTATGCTTAACGTTAAAGCGATTTTCCGTTTTAAAGACATTTTATAATGGACTTAAATAATACCCGAAACCGGATCTTGTATGAATCAGTTTCACTGGAAAGTCTTTATCCAGTTTTTTTCTTAAGAAGTTGATGTAAACCTCGACGGTATTGGTGTTGGTATTAAAATTATGTTCCCAGACGTGCTCTGTAATCTGTTGTTTAGAAACCGTTCTGCCCTGCGCTTCGGCAAGATAAACCAAAAGCTGAAATTCTTTTAAAGTAAGGGCAATTTCGTTTCCTGATCTGAACACTTTCTGTTCGGTTTTATTGATGATGAGGTCGTCCACTCTGATGATGTCCTGCTCTATGTCTTCGGTTTGCGTTTTTCTTCTGAGAAGAGAGTTTATTCTAAGCAGAAGTTCTTCAAACTGAAAAGGTTTTACCAGATAATCATCGGCAAGCCTGTTGAAAGCATCTTTTTTATCAGAAAGATCGCCGTAAGCCGACAAAATAATAATAGGTGTGGTCTTATCGAAAGTTCTTAAAGTCTGACATACATCAAGTCCGTTCATTTTCGGAACGTTAATATCTAAAAGATACAAATCGTAAGAACTGTTTTTAATCTCCCTTAAAAACGTTTCGCCGTCGAAAACTTTACTGCAGGTAATTTGATTGGATTCTAAAAATTTGCACAACTCTGCAGAGAGGATAAGGTCGTCTTCCAGTAAAAGGATATTCATCAGGAACTAATTTTATACGAAATTAGAAAAAATAATTTTGATAGGGATTGAAAATGGGATTTGAGAGGAAGGTTTAATTAAATTTTAATTATGATTAAGTTTTTTTCCCACTACAGATTTTAATGAAAATCCATTTATATCTTAATGCTGATTTCACAGTAGTTTTGTCATTGACTACGTCGGATCTTCGATTTCCGTAGGAATCTAAACCGATTATTTTATCATGCTGAGATTCCTGCGGAATGACAAACAAGCCAGAGAAGTCTGTTACTGCTAAAATAAATTCACGAAACTTTTTTAAAATGGATGTAGATTCAAATCAAAAATAAATAAAATGTCTGAGCACTATCAGAAAAAAACAGGTACACAACTTCAGGAAACAAAAAAATCCCGAAGAAATCGGGATTTGCTGTGAGCCAACTACGGGACTTGAACCCGTGACCTCTTCCTTACCAAGGAAGCACTCTACCGCTGAGCTAAGTCGGCCTTAAACAAAAAATCACACCAAAAGCGTGATTAAATGTTGAGCGGAAGACGAGGGTCGAACTCGCGACATTCAGCTTGGAAGGCTGACGCTCTACCAACTGAGCTACTTCCGCAATTTTGTTTCCAAAATTATTGGTAANAGCGGAAGACGAGGGTCGAACTCGCGACATTCAGCTTGGAAGGCTGACGCTCTACCAACTGAGCTACTTCCGCAATTTTGTTTCCAAAATTATTGGTAAACGCTATACAAACTTAGGCTTTAAAACTTCTGTCTGCAAGTTTTTTATTTGAATATAAACCGTGGGGAGAGCAGGATTCGAACCTACGAAGCCGAAGCAACTGAGTTACAGTCAGTCCCATTTAGCCACTCTGGAATCTCCCCGAGTTTATATTAAAATGAGCCAAGGTGATTGTAAATAATCTCCCCGAGTTTATATTAAAATGAGCTTCCAGAGGGACTCGAACCCACGACCTGCTGATTACAAATCAGCTGCTCTAGCCAACTGAGCTATGGAAGCATTTAATATTTATTCTAAACCGAACGCTGAGAGAAAATCTACTCTGCAACAAATCCAGCAGTAAAAAAATCAACCCCTGGAGGTGATGTTGAGCGGAAGACGAGGGTCGAACTCGCGACATTCAGCTTGGAAGGCTGACGCTCTACCAACTGAGCTACTTCCGCAATTTTGTTTCCAAAATTATTGGTAAC
>NZ_LMQM01000016.1:118651-118853 GCF_001424145.1 Chryseobacterium sp. Leaf404
CCTGCAAGTTTTTTATTTGAATATAAACCGTGGGGAGAGCAGGATTCGAACCTACGAAGCCGAAGCAACTGAGTTACAGTCAGTCCCATTTAGCCACTCTGGAATCTCCCCGAGTTTATATTAAAATGAGCTTCCAGAGGGACTCGAACCCACGACCTGCTGATTACAAATCAGCTGCTCTAGCCAACTGAGCTATGGAAGC
>NZ_LMQM01000017.1 GCF_001424145.1 Chryseobacterium sp. Leaf404
AACAGGAACTGTGAAATCGGGTTTTGGTAAAAATCCTGTATCGGCTGCAATGCCCTGAAAACTTCCGCTGTAGTGACCAATCGTGTCAATCTCATGCGTYGTTTCAGTGATCATTATTTTGGTAAAATAARAACTTTCGTTGCTGTCAATTTTTSTCATCTGAATATCTGCGATGCAGCCCGGATGAAGAAAAGGARCAGTAGTTTTYSCTGAAACTACAAGGACATTCACCGCCTCACTTCATGAGGTGCTTTTTTGTGAATATTCAACACCAAGATTGGTTGCTTTAATTACAGTTACTTTCAGAGAAGACCTAACAAAAATATTATTATTGTGAATGTAGGCTTTCTTATTAAAACGAAAAGCTGAAATTTCTAATACTATTTTTTAGTTTTCCAAACAGATATTATTATGAAATGCCTACTGGACATTGATGAACAGAGTATCTTTTTTTCCCTCAACAAAAGAATAATTCATTTTCTCACCATGCTGATTCCAAAAGGTTTTGATAGTATCTACCGGTTTGTTACCAGAATAGACTATTAAATCATTTATAGAACTTTTTTCTTTTTCAAGTTTAAAGTAACCTTTGTTATCAGTGTAAGTACATTTATTTGTATTTATTTCACAGACCTTGATATTGGCTAAAGGTTTTTTCTCTCTACTGAAAATTAATCCTTCGTAAAATTTTGGTACGGAATTGCAAGAATTTAAAAAAAATATTAAAAAAATATTCAAGAAGTTTCCACTCATAATTATCTTATTTTTAATTTAGTTAACCATATTAAACTAAGAACATCTTTTTCGGCTGCTGACATTCTTTTCCTTTCTGAAATTGGTATATAATTATTGTAGTAAGGCATTATATCTATTTCACCAGTGCCGGGATAATTTGTTGAACTATTACTATTGTCTTGGGTTACCACATTTACGCTTCCTTTATGTCCGTATGAATACACTGTTCCTCCATAAGATTTGAGTATCTCATGACCAACTTCGTGTGCAGAAGTTTCTTTAAATTCTATATCTTCATTATTTTCACTTTCGTAATTCCAGCCATTAGAGTATTTTATGTACCCTACATTATAACAGACTGCTTCNTGCAGAAGTTTCTTTAAATTCTATATCTTCATTATTTTCACTTTCGTAATTCCAGCCATTAGAGTATTTTATGTACCCTACATTATAACAGACTGCTTCAATGCAAAAATGATCTGACTCTCTGTAATTCTGCTCTTTTTCATTAGATTTTTCTTTGTTTAAAATTAATTATTTCTCGAAAAATCTCTACGTTTAATTGATCCTATTTTTTGGGAGAAGGTCAAGAAGGTCCCAGAAGTTTGGCGAAACATAATATGATGAAAATTCTTTTTTTCTTCTTCTCTTTGTTGTTGGGGATTATTTTTTGCTCCATAATTACTGAAATAACCATTGGTTTCTTCTTCTGGCCCCTGTTCAACTTTGCCGTTCATATTGGCATCTATATAACTGATGGGTTCTAAATCTTTTGATTCTCTTTCTTTATTAATTTCCGATATTTTCATCCCTTTTTTTACTTCGGCTCCTTCTATATTAAGCGGTTTTGTATAGATGGTAAAAGGATATTCATAGTTTTTGGGATTTTTATCAGTGTTCATGTAATATCCTTCAGCAAAATCCAAGACTCCTTCTTCTGCTAAAGGACTTTCTAAATTCATAAAAAAAATATGGAGTTCATCAATATCCTCACTGTCATCTGATTGTGAAATATGAATCCCTAATTTATCCATACATATATACTTTTAAAAGGTCTTCTACTATACTTACCAAAATCTTCACCCATTCTTCCACAGGTTCTCCAAAAGGTAAATCCTGACCTTATAGGTTATTTTTTGTTCACTAATATAAAAATCGGTTGCTGTCATAGGTTCTTTTTTGGTTTGATATTGCAGCAACACAATCATAAATAGGAAAAGTAGGATGAAGCGTTTCATTAAAATAGTTTAAAATTTCACTCATTAATACTGAAAATACTCTTGCCCTTTATCTTGTACAATTCTAATATATTCCACCTCTCCGGAAGTTTGGCGAAACATAATATGATAAAAAGCTGTTTTTAATTTTTCTTGTGGAGTTTGTGAACCATTTCCATAATTGCTAAAGTATCAATTAGAGTCGGTTGTAAGAGCACCACCCTCGTGTTTCGAATTCCTATCGGCATCGACATAACTGATGGGTTCTAAATCTCTTGATTCTCTCTCTTCGTTGATATCCGATATTTTCATCCCAATTTTTACTTCAGCACCTTCAACATTAATTGGTTTTTTATAAATGGTAAAAGGGTATACGTAGTTTTTCGGATCTTTGTCTGTTTTCATATAAAATCCTTCAGCATAATCTAATACCCCTTCTTCCGCCAAGGGACTTTCCAAATTCATAAAGAAAAGATGAAGCTCTCCAATTGGTGTGGATAGTGCTTCTTTAGCAATTTCTTCATCTGTTTCTTTATTAAATGAAGGTCTATCTCCCCATGCAACTTGCACAGAAATTCCTAATTGATCCCATACATAAACGCTCGTTTGAAATACTCTATCATATTTTCCAAAAATCTTCACCCATTCTTCTACAGGTTTACCAAAAGGTAAATCTTGGTTTTTGTAAGTTATTTTTTGTCACTTATATAAAAATCGGTTGTTGGCATAGGTTCTTTTTTGGTTTGACATTGGAGCAACACAATCATTAATAGGAAAAGTAGGATGAAGCGTTTCATTAAAATAGTTTAAGATTCTTTACCGATTAATACTTAAAATATTCCTGCCCCTTATCTTGTACAATTCTAATATATTCTACTTCCCCAGAAGTTTGGCGAAACATAATATGATAAAAATTCTTTTTTTCTTCTTCTCTTTGTTGTTGGGGATTATTTTTTGCACCATAATTACTGAAATAACCGTTGGCTTCTTCTTCTGGCCCCTGTTCAACTTTGCCGTTCATATTGGCATCTATATAACTGATGGGTTCTAAATCTTTTGATTCTCTTTCTTTATTTATTTCCGATATTTTCATCCCTTGTTTTACTTCAGCACCTTCAACATTAATAGGTTTTGTATAGATGGTATAAGGATATTCATAGTTTTTGGGATTTTTATCAGTGTTCATGTAATATCCTTCAGCAAAATCCAATACCCCTTCTTCAGCTAAGGGACTATCCAGATTCATAAAGAAAATATGGAGTTCATCAATATCTTCACTTTCATCTGATTCTGAAATATGAATCCCTAATTTATCCCATACATATATACTTTTAAAAGGTCTTCTGCTATACTTACCAAAAATCTTCACCCAATCTTCCACAGGTTTTCCAAAAGGTAAATCTTGGTTTTTGTAAGTTATTTTTTGTTCACTTATATAAAAATCGGTTGTTGGCATAGGTTCGTTTTTGGTTTGACATTGTAATAATAAACTCATTAGAAAAAATAATATAATAATTTGTTTCATCATTGAAAATATTTTAAAATTTCTTGGATTTTCTCGTTGCTTATTACCCTTTGGGTTACTTTGTGGGCGTGATCATATATAGTGGCACTTTGGATTCTCTTAATAATGTCTGTATTTTTATAATTAGAGGATGCCCAGCCTTTTACCACTACATCTGCCCAAGTCGCATTATTATACATTGGGTGTATGGTATATTTATTTGTAACATATTTAACTAAAGCCTCTCCTGTAGGGTCATTTCCTGTTTTCCATATTTTCAAGACGCGTTCTGCTACATCTTTTACTGCGATTTTAGCCAATTGTGATGCAATAGGATTAAGAGGGTGGTTGGTGGCATCTTTGGCAATTTGAGTATGGGTAGGATTATTGCCGTAATTTTTGTTACTATTGTGCGTTTGCTCTTCTTTTGTATCTTCATCTACAGAGCTTAAGAATAAATTGAAACCAATATTTGTGAAAGTTTTCAAACTATCTCCCATGTAACTCATTCCTTTGTCTAACACCGTTCCTATTTTACCCATCCATCCTATTGCTGCTGATTTTTGATCGATTAAATATAAATAAGTATTATACATAGAAAGCCATTCGGAGGTTTTCATTCCCATGTAGACAGGATCTGTTTCTAAACCATCGGATTGCTGCCCTGTAGAAAGATCTTCTAAAGTAGTAAGTATGAATGCGTCTTCAAAGGTTCGGTCTCCCGATTTTCTTTGTTCATATTTTTGTATTCCTACAGGGAACATTTTATCTCCTACCTTAGGCAAAACACTTGCTGCAGTATCATCTTTCAAAAATTTGCCAGTCACTATTGGGATTGTTTTATAATCTTTCCCCTGCATTCCTTCTACCCAAGGATAAACAAGCTGAAGATCTTTTCCTAAAGCGCTATTTTTATCCTGATGAAGAAGCTGTTGCCCAACCTTTATAAGTGAAAGTTCTACAAAATTTGAATGGGAGAAATAATCTTCTAACACATGAAAAGCAGCTCCCAAATGACGGAAACCATCTTTGTTTTTACCATATTGTACTGCCAACTGCAACTGCTGACTCATATAAGTATCTGAAGAAGGTCTATCTGGTATATCATTATCTATGATAAACCTTTTCATATTAAATGTAGGATTGATCTCTAAAGATTTTGCCAATTCCCCTTTATATAAATTCAAAGTGGTTTTTTGCCCTTTAGCATATTCATATTGAAAAGAAATACTTAAGCTACTAAAATCTTCTAATTGTTTTGGATTATCTATGTGTTCTTCGGGACGATAAATTCCTAAAATATCTTTCGTAAGATTGCCATAGATTTTCCTAAAATCTTCCAGATGCGTTCTATAATCATGTACAAATTTATTCTCTTCCCCAAACATAAATTCTTTAGTTGCCAAAATTTCCAGAATCTTTATCCACGCATCATGCGATAGTTTGTAAGGATTGCTTTTGAGCAAATCATTCAGATGTTTGGTATTGGTCTGTTTTATTTTATCGATATCCTGTTTTTCCAAACGTACAGTACTCTCCAGTACCACCTGCGAATAATCTCGTAGCCAATTGCCATAATATATTTGTTTAACTTCTGTATCATTAAGCTCTTTATTTTTAACAAGTTCTCCTAAAGCCTCCCTTTCAATACCGCCATGCATTCCTGCTTCAAAACCTGCCCCAAAGCCATCTTCGTCTTCGTCGGGGTTTGCATCGTATTGTTTTTCTTCGTTTACGTACTTTTTAATTTGAGTGTGTATGGTAGAAAAATCAATAATTAAATCTCCAGTATATTTTGGTGTTTCTGCCCTCGCATAATTGAGAAAGCTTTCATTAATAATATCAAAATTGAATAAAGCATAAGCGAATTTTGCACCTTCATCAATGTAATCAGTATCTTTTTTTCCTTTGTTTGCTAATTCGGTTCTTAAAAGGTTATCGATATGATGTCCGTATTCTTCCACCAACATCGCCATAAGTTCTGCACGAGCATCATTATCATTTACAGCCAAATCCACGGTGTGCTCCCACACCAATATTTTTTTTTGGTGATTGCTGTAGTTAGCTTTTCTCCCGTTTACAGGTAAGTGTGTAACTATAATTTCGGGAGATGTTATAGATTTATCGCTTAAACCTCTATATAATTTACTTAAAGCTGAAGCTTCAATTTCTTCACCAAAAACACCAATCATAAAACACATAAAAGGTATCTCATCTAATTCTTTAGCTAACGAAGATAATTGATCATGAGCATAGGTACTTACTAACTTGTATTTACTTTCAACAATGCTTAGGGGTGGAGGAACATATTTCTCCGGTTCTCCATAACTCACACCTCCTTCTTTGCCGATCTGGATTACATTACTTCCAATATTCTCGATATCATCTTTTGAATACCGTTTGTAATCTCCACCAATAACTTTTGTAATATTTCCCTTTACAATTCTCGTTCTGCTCATGGGGATAACTGTTTAGAAATTATTACTCTTTTCAGAGCTATTATTTTTTACAATTTTATCAGAATGCTGCTCATTCGTTCCCGTACTTTGGGTTACAATCTTCCCATCACTAACCTCATTCCTCTCCATCTTTGTCTCACTATGCACATCCCCCTCAATCATCTCCGTCAGTTTTCCCGTAATAAACATACTCGTATCTCCCAACACAGAAGTCATTTTCATCGCACCCACACTTTGCATGGCATTCATTCCAATACTCTGGCTTNGCTTCTGAACCTTTGGAAACTTCCACCAAACATGTTCTTCTTTGTCTCACTATGCACATCACCCTCAATCATCTCCGTCAGTTTTCCCGTAATAAACATACTCGTATCTCCCAACACAGAAGTCATTTTCATCGCACCCACACTTTGCATGGCATTCATTCCAATACTCTGGCTTCTGTTCATGCCAATGGTGTCAGACTGGTCTCTACCTACCGTGGTTGTCATGTTTTCGGCAACATTAATAAACATATTCTTACAGTTCAAAGTCATTGTCTCAGGTGCCGTAATATTGATATTGCTTCCAGTCGTATCCAGATGAATTTCATTACCGCTTTTATCTGTAATAATAATACTTTCATCTTCCGTAAAGACCACTTTATGCCCGCTTCTGGTCATAATGGATTTCACTCTGTTATCAGCAAAACCGCCTAAAGCNAATTTCATTACCGCTTTTATCTGTAATAATAATACTTTCATCTTCCGTAAAGACCACTTTATGCCCGCTTCTGGTCATAATGGATTTCACTCTGTTATCAGCAAAACCGCCTAAAGCTGTRCCYCCRTGGAACATTCCTCCCATTACGAAAGGTCGGTCTGGATGGTTGTGTACGAAATTGACCATCACCTGATCACCGACTTCGGGWATAGCCACGTAACCTCTGTTTTGAGTTACCTGATCTGTTCCGCCGGCATCGGGACTCATCATTTGGAACATTCCTCCCATTACGAAAGGTCGGTCTGGATGGTTGTGTACGAAATTGACCATCACCTGATCACCGACTTCGGGTATAGCCACGTAACCTCTGTTTTGCGTAACTTGGTCCATTCCGGCTGCATCGGTACTCAGCAAACGTTTAGGAGAAATTGAATCTTGTTTGAGTTATTAAGAAACTGTTCACTTTTAAAAGTAAAATCCAATGTTTCTGTTATTCAATAAATATTTTGGATTGTGCTTGAACGTCTCTAATCTGATTAAAAATAAACGATTTATATTCTGCCTGTTCTTCTTTTTCTTCGATATAATTTATGGCTCTTCCTAGTTCTTCACCCTCGATGTATTTTACCTTTACTGTAATATTGTCTTTAAAATCTTTATTAAAAATTAATTACACATGCAAAACATTATTCTCGTCTTGTACAATCTTGCCAACTTCTACTCCCTTTCCTTTTTTTCTTCTTGAACAAAAGCATAAAGTTGCATACAAAACGAATAAAAAAATAAATCCTAAAATAGCGAACAATATAATAACTTCTATCATAACACAATTATTTCTGTTTATTTATTTCTTCTAATTGCTTTTTAATATCCTCCGGAAACCAAAGTAAAACAGGGTTTTGTTTATATTGTTCATACACTTCATCAGGATTTAGAAAAGTTTCTGGAAGATTAAGTTCTTTGAGTTTTGCTTGAAAATCCGATTCTTTGTCTAATTTAACCAAAGCAGAATCTTCAATTTTGACTCCTTTTCTAAGATCAATTATATACCAATATTCTACTATATTATAATTAGAGTCAGATTCATTTATTTCGGATGCCTTATGTCCATAAATATAATATTTATTAACATTAAAACTATTGATATTATAAACGCCTATCTCTCCAAATCTATTAAACCCTGTCGATAACTCCCAGTCTTTACTTCCTTGCAGCTTAATTAATTGAAAAGGTTTGATTAAAGGAACCATTGTATAATCCCAGCCACTGTCTGACCAATAAAATTTATCAATATTTGCTTCTTCATAGGGTCTTTCAGGGAATAGCTTGTCTTTCATTTTTTTTGTTTTTTGACAACTTATTAAAATTACTGTACATAATGTTAATAAAAATATTTTTTTCATACTATTTTTTTTAATTTCCAAATGGAAATGCGGTTCTGTTATATAAATCCATTCTATTATATTCCTGCCTCAAAGAATCTTGTTTTTGTTGCATATTATCCAACATTTTTTTAATTTTTTTATCAAAATTAGCTTTCCATTCGATTTCTTCCCTTGTGTATTTATTACTCCAGTTTGCAATTACTTTCATCAAGTCATTCCCTCCAGCAATGTCATGATAAAGAAAACCTGTAATAATGTTTACAACGTCATATTCTATACTTCTTGAACCGTTTTCAGAGGCTCGCAAATCAAATGTATCTTCAAATGAATGAAAAATTTTCACATTTCCATTTTTAAATACTTCTGCTCTTGATGAAACACTAGCACTTCTGATTAGCCAAGTAAGTTCATTAGCCGCTACTTTCCATGTATCTCTATATTTAGCACTAAATGGATTTTTAAATTGATCTAACATATCTCCGTTTGCTCTTTTTCCTCCAAACTGCAATCCTTTTTTTCCATCATACACGTACTTAAAATCTTCTTTTAAATATCTGGAATCTTGTAATATTTGAGAAGCAATAAAATTTTCTCTTTCTACTAAAGCTGAATCTTTAGTTAATTTTTGAGCAAGTTTACTATCATTTGTTATAATTACCTCTCCACTTTGTAGCATAGAATAAATTCCTGCTTCAAAAAGATTATCTATGTTTCCATCTGTAAAACCAATAGATTTTGCCAGACTTTGTCTTGCACCGTGTGCCCAGCCGGAGCCGTTATATTCTTTGTCACCTCTTGCCCAATCTACAATACTGGTATACCAATGGTTTTCAACTTTCAGTTCTTCTTTGGCTTGATTTATCCATTTTTTAATCCCCGCAGTATTGGCAATGCTGGTTTTTACCAATAGAGATTTACCTTTACCCTCTACAAAAGCTTTTTCTTCTTGTCTCTTTTGATCTAAGCTTGCGCCAGAAGAGTAATCTAATCTGTAAAACAAATCTTTTCCGGTTTCTTTTACTCTATCCCAAATCGTTTGATTTTGATACTGATCCCAATCTGAAAGTACACCTTGGTTAAACATCAAACCGACAGGGGCAAAATGTGCCTGCAATTCCATATTATGAACTTTTTCAAAAGCGATTAATGCATTGAGCTTAAGACGGTACAATTCACTTTTCATGTAAAGAGATTTTTTTACCCCTTCTGCTTTTGAAATAGCTTGATCTAAAATCGTGTGAAACCAATCCGGCAAAACCTGGCTGATTATAGGGATTTTATATTTTGCCGGTTCATATTTTTTAGAAGGATTAGCAACTGTAGAATCGCGATAGGTTTTATACTGATAATATGTTTTCCAGTATGTTTTTACGCATTGTCTAAATGTTGGAGCACTTTCATTGATGCTTCCATTTGGGTTAAAGGCTTTATCCAAGAGTCTTTTTGGGAAATGATAGCCTTCTTCTTCGAAGAATCCTTCCGGAGCATCTTTCTTCACGTACATCCAACTTGCAAACTGTAGATTATCTTTTTCGTTACAAGCATTTTTCACATTAGGAATATCTCCCATTCTCGTAACAAACAAGGCCCTATCATTGGGAAAAGTAAATTGTACCGCCCTATCAATAAGTCCTCCCCAAGAATTATCTCCCAAGAGTTCGTTCATCTTCTCATAAATACCTTGATTTTGATATAATTTTTCTTTGGTAAAAATATCACCTATCCATTCTAAAACCCATTCTTTAATAAAATCTTCAAAATAATAATTTTTGAATTGCGTGTAATCTTCTCCATAAAGTCCCTGAGGCTGATGAGTGCCTAAAAACATGATGTTGATTGGAATCTCTTCCCAACCCATTTCATAAGCATAATAAATAATTCCGAGTGCTGTTCCTGCAGCAATAGCAGCACCTTGACTGTGCCCTACAACAGTGATCGGCTTGTAATCTGGAGAATAACTAGCAATTCCTGGGTTTTGCTCTTTCTGATTTTCTATAACTGACTTTTCTTTGATATTCCATTTTCTTTTAGCCCAAGCATAACCTTGTGCGATACCATGTTCTACCCTATGTGCACCTGATGACTGTAAACCATGTGAACCATTAATGAAATGAGCATTTCCCTGAGCATGAAAATACTCTTTGAAAATCTGAGAATATCTTTTTTTTGTGACATTATCATACCCCTCCCAATATCCTTCAAACTTTTCTTTTGCTGCGAAAATCCAACGATAATTTTCAGTTGACTCATAATTAGGATCACTATACAAAGTACCTCCTCCTTGCCTATTATCCATCTCTAGCTCACCATTAGTATAGAAATCAATATTATCTGTAATCCGCTTTTCATTCATATTTGCACCTCGAAATGGATTTTGAGCGGGATCATCGGGAACTTTATCCATAATTACATTTAAATATGAGCCTGGATTTTTCTTAGGACTGCTTAAATAGCCATTGCAAAAAATAACATCACCGCTTAAAATTGGTACTGTAAAATTGAGAATAGGGGGTTTAGGTCGATCTTCATTTATCCCATAACTCACTCCACTTTCGTTACCAACTTGTATTACTTTAGAACCGATATTTTCAATATTATCATTAGAATATCTTTTATAATTTCCGCCTACAACTTTCGTAATATTTCCCTTTACAATTCTTGTTCTGCTCATGGAGATAACTGTTTAGAAATTATTACTCTTTTCAGAGCTATTATTTTTTACAATCTTATCAGAATGCTGCTCATTCGTTCCCGCACTTTGGGTCACAATCTTCCCATCACTAACCTCATTCCTCTCCATCTTTGTCTCACTATGCACATCACCCTCAATCATCTCCGTCAGTTTTCCCGTAATAAACATACTCGTATCTCCCAACACAGAAGTCATTTTCATCGCACCCACACTTTNCTATGCACATCACCCTCAATCATCTCCGTCAGTTTTCCCGTAATAAACATACTCGTATCTCCCAACACAGAAGTCATTTTCATCGCACCCACACTTTGCGTGGCATTCATTCCAATACTCTGGCTTCTGTTCATGCCAATGGTGTCAGACTGGTCTCTACCTACAGTGGTTGTCATATTTTCGGCAACATTAATAAACATATTCTTACAGTTCAAAGTCATCGTCTCAGGTGCCGTAATATTGATATTGCTTCCCGTTGTATCCAGATGAATTTCATTACCGCTTTTATCTGTAATAATAATACTTTCATCTTCCGTAAAGACCACTTTATGCCCGCTTCTNATATTGCTTCCCGTTGTATCCAGATGAATTTCATTACCGCTTTTATCTGTAATAATAATACTTTCATCTTCCGTAAAGACCACTTTATGCCCGCTTCTCGTCATAATAGATTTCACTCTGTTATCAGCAAAACCGCCTAAAGCWGTRCCYCCRTGGAACATTCCTCCCATTACGAAAGGTCGGTCTGGATGGTTGTGYACGAAATTGACCATCACCTGATCACCGACTTCGGGWATAGCCACGTAACCTCTGTTTTGAGTTACCTGATCTGTTCCGCCGGCATCGGGACTCATCATTCTTATGAAATTGGTGGTGTCATTCATCTGCCAGTCAAATCTCAGCCTGAAAAATTACCTCTCCTCCCGTATATAGCATTGCGAGGTAAATCATTGGTAAGAAAATCAAATAGCCACGTAACCTCTGTTTTGAGTTACCTGATCTGTTCCGCCGGCATCGGGACTCATCATTCTTATGAAATTGGTGGTGTCATTCATCTGCCAGTCAAATCTCACCTGCACTCGACCCTGCCCTTCAGGATCGGTGTTTGAAATCACTGTGGCAATCTGGGGCTGGGCAACAGGAACTGTGAAATCGGGTTTTGGTAAAAATCCTGTATCGGCTGCAATGCCCTGAAAACTTCCGCTGTAGTGACCAATCGTGTCAATCTCATGCGTTACTGCGACCCAGATTTAAACAGGGAAGTTTATAATAGGCAACAGGAACTGTGAAATCGGGTTTTGGTAAAAATCCTGTATCGGCTGCAATGCCCTGAAAACTTCCGCTGTAGTGACCAATCGTGTCAATCTCATGCGTTGTTTCAGTGATCATTATTTTGGTAAAATAAGAACTTTCGTTGCTGTCAATTTTTCTCATCTGAATATCTGCGATGCAGCCCGGATGAAGAAAAGGAACAGTAGTTTTTGCTGAAACTGAAAATACATTTACAGCGTCACTTCCCGACGTACTTCTCTGTGAATATTCCACATCCAGATTCGTGGTGGCTTTGATTGGAGCTACCTGTAATGCTGGTGTTTTGAATATAGAATCATTGTGCTGATAGGCCGTTTTTGCCAAATCACCAACGTGCTGCACCGGCGTTGCACCAGAAGTCAATTTTTCATTCTTACTGCTGTTGTAGCCGTAGTACTGTGGTTTTGTATGCAAAGCTTTTAATTCAACTTCTACATCCTGAGCACTGCTTCCATAAATCAGTTTTACAGGGGAGTTCTGTGCAGGGAGTTTCCCAAAATGCAACACTTCACCGTCATAATAAAACTGTTCACCATAAGCTTCAGCCATTCGAGCCAAATAATTATAATGAGTTTCGTTATACTGGCTGCTGTAGACAATCTGCGAGTAATCGTTGGTATCGATTCTCACATCAAATTTACTTTTGTCTAAACCTTGTTGAATGACCTCATCAGCGATAATACCTATGCTTGCAGACTTTCCGCCTCCAAAACTCTGAATATGAGGCGCACCATCCAGTAAAATTGTCGGACTGAAACCTTTCAATACAATATTTCCAAGGCTCATCTGTTCCTGACTGAAAGAAACTCCTGTAATTACGCCAACAAATGTTCTTTCAGGGCTGTTTTGTACATCTTTATAAGAAATTACAGCGGTTAATCTTTTTCCTAAAAACTCATGGGCATCTTCCAAAGTGTGGGTCTGTCTTCCTCCTAAAGCATCATGAGCAAGGGTAATTTTAAATTCATGATGGCGGTTGGCACTTTGTTTAAGACTGAAATGCTTGTAATATCGGATCACTTTACCATCAATAACCAGAGAAAGTTTTACAAGACGGTTGATACCGGTATGCTGATGGGCAGATATATTTTCGGCGTTTTGGGACGGACGGAAACCGCTCCCGTTTCTGTTTTCCGGATTTGTAGTCATAATATTGTGATTGTGTGATAATAAAGGTAATTATTTATCGGCAACTTTAAAAAATTATGCAGCAACAATTTTAAGTTTTAAAAAAATTTAACATAATTATCAATCCTAAGACAAAAAAGACTGCCTATAAAAATGGCAGTCTCCGTTCCCTTAATAACTATAAAACTCTGATGATTTATATTTTATGCAGACGGCCAAAGACCTTCGTAGGCAGAATTACCATAATTGATCTGCTCTGCACTGATAACGAAACTGATGTACATTGAGTTCTCGTCTGTACCGTCAAAATCTACTTCGTGCTGAATTACATATCCGTTTTCCCAGTTTAAAGTGATTAATGTTCCTTCTTCATGAGATTTGTTGAAAGTAATTTCCCCAGTGGTTGGCTTGTATTTTCCGTTGAGTAAAGACTCCAGAATGTCTGATTTTTCTGTAGCTTCTACAGTCACTCTGATTAAAGCGTTGGAAGGATCTGATGCTACTCTACCCGAAACGTCCGTTGATCTCGAAACGCTGTAATTCAGCTTTAATAATTTTTGTCCTTCGCCTCCGTTGAATTTTAAGATTCCTCTTGAATTAAGTGCCATAACGTAATTTTTTTAAAATTAATACTTTGTGATTTGTTGTTTTTGGTATTCCAAAGATAGAACCACATTTTTAAAAATTAATCCTGAAAATCGATTATCTCAGATTTTGTAGTAGTTCTACGATTTTGTGTAGTAGTTCTACGACTGGCGATTCAAGATTTAAAATTTAAAATTCCAGATGCGAGGTTCGAGGTTAGGGATGCGGGATGCGGGATTGAAAAATGTATACTATGGTAAAGAAAAAGGTATCTTTCAGTTTTGTGAAGATTGGGATTAATTGAAAATGATTTAACATAAAAAAAAGACTGTCAAAATAAATTGACAGCCCTGCTTTTGTATACATTAATACTGAAAAGATGGGTTTTCTAGCTTGTTGGCCAAAGACCTTCGTAAGCAGAATTGCCGTAGTTAATTTTCTCTGCACTCACGACAAAGCTGATGTACATCGAATTTTCATCTGTTGCATCAAAATCCACTTCATGCTGAATAACAAAACCGTTTTCCCAGTTTAAAGTAATTAATGTTCCTTCTTCGTGAGATTTGTTGAAAGTAATTTCCCCAGTGGTTGGCTTGTATTTTCCGTTGAGTAAAGACTCCAGAATGTCAGATTTTTCCGTTGCTTCCACTGTTAATCTGATGATTGCATTGGATGGGTCTGAAGCTACTCTACCGGAAACATCCGTTGATCTCGAAACGCTGTAGTTCAGCTTTAGTAATTTCTGTCCTTCTCCTCCGTTGAATTTTAAGATTCCTCTTGAATTAAGTGCCATAGCGTAAATTTTTTTAAATGAAACTTGTGATTTTTATTTTTCGTATTCCAAAGGTAAAACGCCTTATCAGGATTTTCAAATATTTTAAATGAAATTTTAAAAAGTGTAGTAGAACTACGATTTGATGTCATAAAACTACGATTATTTTACACTTTTTTTGGAAGACTCTCTCACAGATCTACCTAAAATCCTGTTCTTTTTTAAAAGAAAATCAGGCATCAGATCAGTGGGCAGATTCAGAAAACCTTCACCTTCCTCCTGCAGCTGTTTTTCCAGCTCAGGATTCCAACTGATAAGTTGAGAATATTCTATGTTCAGTTCTTCCGCAACAATTTTCAGATTAAATCCTGCATTGATTTCTGTTTCTGTAAGTGATGAAAAAGTTTTTCCGCTTCCGCTGCCATCCAGAAATACTTTTTTCATTCTCGAATTATTGTAATCGGTGAGTACAGCATTCAGTTCTCCGGTAGCAAAACAGGCGTTAAGATATTTTTTAACATGATTAACGGTTTCAGTCGGCAGATATTTTGAAAACACATGATACTGAGTAGAACCTGCATTTCTCATGGCTTTGGCAATGTTTCCCTCGCCACAATTGTACGCAGCGACAACCGTTACCCAATTGTTATATTTTCGGTAAAGATCTGAAAGCGAAATCGCTGCTGTTTTTGTACTTCGGTATAAATCATTCCGCTGTGCTTCTGTGAGACCGTACTGATTAGCGTGTGCACTCATAAACTGCCAAACGCCCACTGCGCCGGCACTTGAAGTGATGTTTCTGTTGAAATTGGATTCAATCAAAGCTAAATTTCGCAAATGTCTCGGCAACCCTTTTTCCACCATTGAATATTCGATGAATTCAACAATCTCTTTATTGGAACTGATGATATTCTGATATTTTCTCACACTGCTTTCGGAAGTATCCGAAGCATTTAAAAACTGTGAAAAACCCGATTGCGAAATGCCTGCAGTAAAAATTACAGTCAACAAAATTTTAAATCCCGTTTTCATCGGATGTGCATTTTCAAAATTATTTAATTAACTGTCCAGACTATTTTTTCGTCTTTAGAATTCCAGTCTACATTGAGGGTATGTCCGGCTTTTACCTCTTCTCTTACGATCATTTTTGAAATGGGTCTTGCGAGTTGAGAGCGGATTACTCCGGAAATCTGTCTTGCCCCATATTTACTGCTGAAACCACCTAAAGCCAAACCTTTCACAGCTTCATCAGAAATTTTCAGACTCATCCCCAATCTTAATAAAGAATTGTGAAGTGATTTTAGCTGAATATTGAAAATTCTTTCAGCCATCGATTCTGTAATCGGTGCAAAAGGAATAATTTCTGTAATTCTTGCCAAAAATTCCGGTCTGAAACGTCCTGAATTCGACATGATCTGCATCAGAGATTTTGATTCAGGAATTTTGCCTTCTTCAAACTGTTTTACAATTTCTTCACTACCAATATTTGATGTAAATAAGATTAAAGCGTTGCTGAAATCGCCCTCCTTCCCAAGTTTGTCATGTACTTTTCCTTCATCCATAATTTGCAGGAAAACATCAAAAACAGAGTGATGCGCTTTTTCAATTTCATCAAATAAAACAACAGTATAAGGCTGCTGTCTGATTTTATTGACCAACATTCCACCTTCTTCGTAACCAACGTAACCCGGAGGCGCACCGTATAAAAGTGCCGCAGAATGTTCTTCTTTAAATTCAGACATATCAAAACGAACCATCGCTTTTTCGTCATTAAAAAGAAGTTCTGCCATCGATTTTGCGAGCTCCGTTTTTCCTGTTCCGGTAGGACCCAAAAGGAAGAATGAACCGATGGGCTGACCCGGTTTGTTTAATCCGCTTCGGTTTTCCACGATGGCATCTGAAAGGATTTTCAGCGCATGATCCTGACCAACGACTCTGTTCATCAGAAGACCTTCCATATTCAGAAGTTTCTCCTTTTCCTGAGCCTGAATTTTGCCAATCGGAATGCTGGTTTTTGCAGCCATAACCGCAGCCAGTTCCAGACGGCCTACTTTTTCTCTTTTCACGGCGGCATGCTCAAGAAGTTCGGCAAACGTCTGCTCAATAATCTTTTGAATTTCCTCTACAGCCATAGAATTGTCAATCTGCGGCTGCTCACTCAATGAACCCCACAAAATCGGACTTATTTTATCTCTCAATAAATTATAATTCCAGATTAATTCGTCGGCTTTATCTTTTTCGTCAATATATTCTTCCGTTAAAATCTGATCGTAGATTGTTTTCCAGCTTTCCAGTTCTTTTTCTGAAAGCTCGTCAAGCATTTTGATGGCAGCCATCGTTCTGTCTAAAAGATCAATTGCGGCATCAGGCAGTTTTTTACCTTTAGAATAGCGTTTTGCCAAACGTACACATTCCGGAAGAGCAGTTTTATCAACTTCAATTCCGTGGTGTTTTTTGTAACCGTCCAGAAGAACATCAATCATTTTAACACAGGTTTTTTCATCAGGTTCCAAAACGGTTAAAACTTCAAACCTTCTGTTGAAAGCCTGTTCGGGCTCTATAATTTTTCTGTATTCCTCCTGAGTGGTTGCTCCGATGACGGTGATTTCGCCTCGTGCCAATTCAGGTTTCAGAATATTTCCGATATTTCCGATGCTTCCTTTCGGATCGAGAAGCGCGTGGATTTCATCAATAAATAAAACTGCTTTTTCAATTTTCTTGCATTCATTGATTACTTTTTTCAGACGGTCTTCAATTTCGCCTTTATAAGAAGTTCCTGCGAGCAAAGCGCCGGTGTCCAGCTCCAAAAGTGTAGCATTTTTAAGCATTTCCGGAACATTTCCTTTGATTATTTCCGTTGCGAAACCTTCTACCAACGCGGTTTTTCCAACGCCGGGCTCACCGATGATAATGACGTTAGGTTTAGTTCTTCTACAAAGAATTTCGACCAACATTCTGAGTTCCTTATCACGGCCGATGATGTTTTCAATTTCGCCGTTTCGGGCCTGTGCTGTCCGGTCTACACAATAATTTTTAATGGATGGAAACGAATTATCCGAATGACTGCTGCCATTTAATAAAGAAGAAAAATCGCCGTTATCGATAGTTTCGTAAGGAGTATCTTTTCGGTATAAATTAAATATTTCATGCTCCCTCAACGGAAGCGATTTTAATTGCTGAAGCGAAAATGAAACTTCCGGCTTTACGATTGCCGTGAGAATGCAGATGGGTGAAATTTCATCAAGACCTAATTTAAGTCTGATATCGTCTGCCTCGTCCAGTAACCGATCTACAGAATCTCCCTCCTTTACTTCAGAAGGCAAATGAGAAGTTTTGGGATATTCTTCAAGACGCACATCTGCCCATTCGTAAAAATATCCGGGATCTTTATCAATGTTTTTTAAAAATTCATTCAGACCAATATCTTTGTGCATTAAAGCCTGCAGAATATGAGGACCGTCGTAAGTTGCGTTATAATTTTCTCTGGCGATAGACTGCGCAATATGAAACAATTGTTTTACAGTCTCGTTGGTAACAAGTACTCCCATTTATTTTCGAAATTAATATTTGTGACGTTAAAATTTGGTTGAACTAAAATAAGTTTTTTTCGCCAATGCATGAAATTTAATTTTAAATATTTCATTTAATTAATAATCCCTCGTTGCTGAAAATTTATCTATTTTTACTGTAACCAAAAAACTAATTTTTATGCAAAACAATCAACAGCTTACCGAACTTCTCGCCCTTGATCTGGGAACTTCAATAATCAACAGGCTTCCGTATGCAAAGGAGGTTTTTAAATGGCAGGACATTGATCTACTTCCCCATTCTTCTGAAGACACGATGCTCTGTGAAATTTATGAGAGAAACGGAAGAAACTGGCGTACTACCAACAATAATCTGATCGGATATTTATTTGCCGGCGAAGAATTGGAAAGGGTTAAAAACCATTTAAAAGAGGTAAAGAAATTCTCCGCAATGATTCCCGATTTTCAGTTTAATAAAGACAGTATGCTGGATTTTGGACTTTCGCTGCCATCTTTATTTAATATTGATGTGAAAGGCGATCTGAAAAACGCAAAAGATTTTACAATCAAAGTGAGCAACGTAACCAAATCCCGCATCACCAACATTGATGTTCCCGGAATTGAGATTTTAAGAAAATACTCTCAGTTTACACAAGATGAATCGAAAGCTTACAGAAAAAATGTAAAGTTTAATTTTCTTAGTACCGCACTTTTCTATGCTGAAAGTGTTGAAATAAATCTGGAAAAAGATAGCGGAGTGAACTTAGACGTAAGTTTCAGCACTCAGAATGTGGAAGTTCAGACCAATGTAGATACTGAAACCAAAAAGAACTTTGTCTTAAAATATACCGGAAATCAGTCTCCTTTTGCTGCAAAATTTGTGAGAGGGAAAGATTTTGATATCCTTTAAATATTTTCTAAAATTCTCGCAGATTTTACTGATTAAGCGGATAAAAAATTTAAAATCTGCTGATCATCAAAATCTGCGAGAGTATTTTAAATTATTTATTCAAAAGCATTGCTGCTTCTTTTGCAAAATAGGTGAAAATCATATCTGCGCCCGCTCTTTTAAAGCAGGTGAGGCTTTCGATGATGGTTTTATCATTATCCAGCCAGCCGTTCTGGGCAGCGGCTTTTACCATAGCATATTCACCGCTTACGTTGTAGACTGCGATGGGAAGGTCGATTGCCTCACGTACTTTGGCAACAATATCCAGATATGGAAGCCCCGGTTTAATCATGATAATATCTGCTCCTTCATCCACATCCTTGAAGACTTCATTCAAAGCTTCCCTTGAATTATGAAAATCCATCTGATAAGTTTTTTTATCCTTCGGAATTTCGCCCATCTCCTTCGGAGCACTGTCCAGAGCACTTCTGAAAGGTCCGTAGAATGAACTCGCATATTTTGCGGCATAGCTTAAAATCCCGACATCATGAAAGCCACTTTCCTCCAATGCTTCCCTGATGGTCAACACTCTGCCATCCATCATGTCACTCGGCGCAACAATATCTGCACCGGCTTCAGCATGTGAAACTGACATTCTTGCAAGAGCATCGTTGGTGGCATCATTGATTATTTTCCCATTCTCAATAATCCCGTCGTGACCGTAGATAGAATAAGGATCTAAAGCTACATCAGGCATTACAATCATTTGCGGAACAGCATCTTTTATTTCCTTTATGGTTTGCTGCATCAATCCGTCTCTGTTCCATGCTTCTTTTCCGGTGTTGTCTTTGAGATGATCGGAAACTTTCATATAAAGATTCACTGCTTTTACTCCGAGTGAAAAAAGTTCTTTACATTCCTTCACCGTAAGATCAATGCTGCGTCTGAAAATCCCAGGCATTGAAGCAATCGCTTCTTCTTTATTCTCTCCCTCCATCACAAAAACCGGCATTACAAAATCATTTACCGAAAGGTGGCTTTCCCTTACCAGACTGCGCACGGCCTCAGTAGATCTGAGCCTTCTGTTTCTTGAATATATCATTATTTGGAATACTTTTTGAAATATTGATACAAATTTAATACTTCTGATGCAAAAAGATGTTGCACAGTAGAAAGTAATTTAATACTTTTGTTAGAGTTTATATGCAAAAATGCGTTTAATGAGAAAAATTTTACTAATTATACTATTTACAGGCAGCTTTTTAGGGTTTTCAAATCAAATGAAAGCACAATTGAGAGAGCCTTCCTCCGTATCACAGAAATCTGACGACGGAATTTTGACGGCATATCCAAATCCGGCAAAAGACTTTTTGATGGTAAAGGCAAAGGATGCCAACTTAAAAATCAAAAACGTTACCTTTTACTCGATTATGGGAACTCAGGTGGCAAGCTATAATATTAACGCCAACAAGGGCGAAATCAATATCGGAAATATCAGACCCGGAAAATACATGATTCGTTACATACTGAGCGACAACACTCAGAAAGTAACGCAAATCGTTAAACAATAAAATCTACTCAATCCTGATAATCATCAGGATTTTTTTTTGCCCTTTATTCTGAGTTAATTATTCCGTAACTTTCGGCTTCTAATTTATTTCTAAAAATTTCTCATGTTAAAAGCTGAGCATATTATAAAGACCTACGATTCGGGAAAAAAAATCGCACTGGACGATTTCAGTATCTCGGTTCCCAAAGGCAGCATTTACGGACTTCTCGGTCCCAACGGTGCAGGAAAAACATCTTTTATTCGCATCATCAATCAGATCACCAAAGCAGATTCGGGTGACATTCATATTGATGGGGAAAAACTCAATCCTTCACACATCAGAAACATCGGCTATATGCCTGAAGAACGTGGTTTATACAAAAACATGAGCATCGGCGATCAGATTCTTTATTTCGGGGAATTGAAGGGAATGTCTAAAAATGACGCGCTTTCTGAAGCTAAGAAATGGTTTGAAAAACTTCACATCGACCAGTGGTGGAAGAAAAAACTGACGGAACTTTCCAAAGGAATGGCTCAAAAAATTCAATTTGTGGTGACGGTTTTGCACAGACCCAATCTTTTGATTCTGGATGAACCATTTTCCGGTTTTGACCCAGTGAATGCCAATTTAATTAAAGATCAAATAATAGATTTAAAGAACAATGGGACAACCATTATTCTTTCCACCCACAGAATGGAAAGCGTGGAAGAAATGTGCGATTATGTGGCTTTGATCAATAATTCAAAAAAAATAATCGACGGAAGAGTTTTTGAAGTTCGGGAAAAATTCAAGAAGAATATTTTTGCCGTAAAACTTTCTGAAGTGAAACAGGAGAATTTCAATTTATTTAAAGAAAAATTTGAGGTTTTAAATCTGAAAAGTGAACACAGCCTTACGACGTTTGATATTAAAAATAATATTTCGCAAAACGAACTCATCACCGAAGTTTTGAAAACAGGAAACATCAGGACTTTCGAGGAGAAAATTCCAAGTATGAATGAGGTATTCATCAGTGCAGTCTCGAATAATGGGTGATAATTTATAAATGATGATTCATAAACAATCAAAGATTAGACATTAAGCATCAAACTTCCAGCACCCAACCTTTTAATAAAAATCTATGAACAATATCATCTTAATAACCAAAAGAGAATTTCTAACGCAGGTGAAGAAAAAATCTTTTGTTGTACTTACTCTTTTGGCTCCAATCCTGCTTTTGGCTTTTGGAGCAGTCATCGGACTGATGTTTAAAGCTAATGAATCCCACACGAAAATTGAAGTGGTAGACAACAGCGGACTGTTTAAAAATGCATTGAAATCAGACGATAAAATCAATTACAATTTTATCACAGACGCAAATCCGGAAAAGAAAATTAAGTCTCTGAAGAAAAGTGAGGCGACTGACGGAATTTTGATTTTACCTCAGCTCAACAGTTCTGATTATGCAGGTTTTGAAAAAAACACACAGCTTTTGCTCAACACAAAAATTGGTTTTGACACCAAAAAAATGATTGCTTCAGACATCAATGAAATTCTCAAAAAAGAAAAGATAAAAAAACTCGGTATTCAGAATTCCCAACTGGAAGATTTGGATAAAAGATTTTCGCTTACCACCATCAATCTGACGAACGATGATAAAGAAGATTCTGACATGGCTTTCGGTGTGAAAAGCGTTCTCAGTATGCTTTTGATGTACGTTACGTTTATGTTTATCATCATTTACGGCGTTCGTGTAATGCGAAGCGTTTTGGAAGAGAAAAACAACCGTGTGGTGGAAATTATCATTTCGTCTGTGAAGCCATTTGAGCTGATGATGGGAAAAATTTTAGGTGTAACACTTGTTGCTCTTACCCAATTTCTTGTATGGATTACGATGTCAGTTATTGGCGCATTGGTTTTAAACACAGGCTTTTCGTCCATTCAAAAAAATATTCCCGGGGCTGATGAAGAGATGGCTTCAAAGTTTGACATTGTTGAAATGGGAACTCAGATTTCCCACAGTCTTCTGGAGCTGAATTTCCCATTAATTATTTTCGTTTTCATTGTGTTTTTCCTTTTGGGATATATGTTTTACAGCTCGATTTACGCAGCTGTAGGTTCGGCGGTAGACAATGAAACAGAAACGCAGCAATTCACCATTTTTGCCATCCTTCCGCTGATGTTGGGAATGTACGGAAGCTTTTCTGTGATGAATAATCCTGACGGGCCGCTTGGTTTCTGGCTGTCGATTATTCCGTTTACTTCTCCGGTGGCTATGATTGCGAGAATTCCGTTTGGGGTTCCGGCGTGGCAGATTGCACTTTCAATTTTTCTGCTTTTGGCGACGACCATTTTTATGATTTTTGTTGCAGGAAAAATTTACAGAGTCGGAATTTTAATGTACGGAAATAAGGCGAGTCTGAAGGAGATCTGGAAGTGGATTAAAGAGTAGTTTGAAAGGGAAAATTCATTTGAATAAGATGAAAAACATTGATAAATTATGTCTGAATCATGGATATCGCCTGTTTGAAAGCGGATACATTCTGTCTGTTGAAGTTGGCTCTACGACAGGATTGCTGCAGCTTCACCACTATCTTTTTGATAAATTATATGATTTCGCGTGAGAGATTCGCGCACATCATATTTCGAAATGTGGATTCAGGGTTGCAACAGCTTTATATCTGAATGAAATTTTGGCTAAAATAAAATTGATGCCTGAACACTCTTTTGAAGAAATCATATCAAAAAATATCTTGAAATGAATATTGCTCATCCCTTTATTGAAGGCAATGGAAGGACGATGCGCATCTGGCTTGATTTAATTTTAAAGAAGAATTTAGGAAAAATAGTCAACTGGCAATTGTAGATAAAACCCTGTATCTATAGGCGATGGAACGAAGCCTATCAATGATCTGGAGTTGAGAACATTACTTTCCGAAAACTTAACTGATGAGATTGACAGCAGAGAAGTTTACTTTAAGGGAATAGAACATTCTTACTACTGAGGGCTACAGAAAAGAAGATGATGAATAGATTTCATCCGTAATCACCTACAAACAAAACGCCCGGCTTCCAACAGAAACCGGGCGTTTTTATTTTAATTCAAAAAATATTAATTGAAGATATAGCTTAAGCTAAGACTTAAAACCTGCTCAGATTTCTTCTTTGCAGAGTTAGCATCAATTTTACTCTCATCTAAGGTTGGATAGGTATTAGACAATCCAAAATCATATTTTAAAGTCAATTCTAACTGTCTTTTGTAGCTGTAACCAATACCCGCACCAATGGCAAAATTAAAAGATTTTGCTTTTCCGAATCTGTCTGTACGGTAGATTTCTCTTGATTCATTGGTAACTTTCTGATCGATCAAAAAGTTGAATCTCGGGCCAATTTGTCCGAAAAACTCAGATTCAGCTTCAGAAAAATATCCTTTAAAAGAGACCGGAACGCTGATGTAATTGTTTGCATACATTGCGTTGTAGCCCTGCATCCCTTTTGCATCCTTATCTTTTCCAGATTCACCTGCGCCATAGTAAACAACTTCCGGCTGAAGGAAAAACTGATTGGAACTTCCCATCGGAATCAATGCCAAAACACCACCCTGAAAAGCCACTCTGGAACCCGAAGGATTGTGCGCATTTTTTACTCTGGAATTGTTTACCCCCGCTGTAAGACCGAATCTTGTGTTTCTTAAATCGATCTGTGCGGAAGCCATAAGGGAAAAGGCTAAAGCTGATGCCAATAATATTTTTTTCATATGTAGTTTTTAAATTGTTTTTAAAGGACACATGTTATCGCCAAGTCTATATTGTGTTTGCATGCAATGTATTATTAATGGCGATTTCATATCAAATTTGTTTTTATCCTAAAACTTTTGCGATGGTAACACCGATTTCTGCAGGAGAGTCTACAACGTTAATTCCGTTTTCTCTCATGATTTCCATTTTAGCCTGAGCTGTATCTTCATCACCACCAACGATTGCACCTGCGTGACCCATCGTTCTTCCTTTAGGAGCAGTCTGACCTGCGATGAAACCTACCACCGGCTTAGTAGAACCACTTGCTTTATACCATCTTGCAGCTTCAGCCTCAAGACCTCCACCGATTTCTCCGATCATTACAACCGCTTCAGTTTCAGGATCGTTGATGAACAATTCCAAAGCTTCTCTTGTAGTAGTCCCGATAATTGGGTCACCACCGATTCCGATAGCTGTAGAAATTCCGTAACCGGCTTTTACAACCTGATCAGCAGCTTCGTAAGTAAGAGTTCCTGATTTTGAAACGATTCCCACTTTACCTGCTTTGAAAACGAAACCTGGCATAATACCAATTTTAGCCTCATCAGAAGTGATGATACCAGGACAGTTTGGCCCTATCAATCTGCAGTCTTTATCAGCGATATAAGATTTTACTTTCACCATATCAGCCACAGGAATACCTTCCGTAATACAAACGATTACTTTGATACCCGCTTCAGCAGCTTCCATGATCGCATCTGCAGCAAATGCAGGCGGTACAAAAATGATACTTACGTTTGCTCCCGCTGTTGAAACAGCATCAGCCACTGTGTTGAAAACCGGCTTCCCTAAGTGCTCGCTTCCTCCTTTTCCCGGAGTAACACCACCTACAACGTTGGTTCCGTATTCAATCATTTGGCCTGCGTGGAAAGTACCTTCGTTTCCTGTAAAACCCTGTACAATTACTTTAGAATCTTTGTTTACTAAAATTGACATTTTATTGTTTTTTAAATTTATTTTCTTAATTTATTAATGCTCACAAATTTACTTATTTTTCTTTGATTTAAGATAAAACCAAGTCATTTGTTTATTCAAGATTTCTCATTTTCACCTCTTTTTTGAGGTAAGTTTTATAATCTTCTGCGAACATGCCGATATAAGTGCCTTTTTTGAGGTCGCGGTTGACTCCTGTTTTCCCTAAAAGTACAGTGCCACTTTCGATATTATTTCCGGATGCGATGCCAACCTGTCCCCACAGAGTGACGTCATCACCGATGATGCAACAGCCTGCAATACCGACCTGAGAAGCAATCAGACATCTTTTTCCAATCACGGTATCATGACCAATCTGGATTTGATTGTCTAAAACTGAACCCTCCCCGATAATTGTGGAATCTGTAACACCTCTGTCGATGGTGCAAGCATTTCCTATCTCTACATTGTTTTCAATTACAACATTTCCTACTGAGATTAAACGGTCGAAATTTCCGTTGATTTTTCTGTAATAAAATGCGTCGCCACCCAAAACTGTGTTGGATTGAATGACAACATTATCACCAATCACGGTTCTGTCACCGATAACAACATTTGGGAAAATCAAAGTGTTTTTTCCGATGGTAATGTTGTTGCCAAGAACTGCTGAAGGATGAATTTTTGTGCCCTCTCCTATTTCAACATCGTGAAGTGTTTCGGTGAAGTTGTAGATTCTTGTAAAATGCGTATTGATTTTATTAAAATCCCCGAAAGGGTCTTCAGAAATGAGAAGTGCTTTGCCTTCAGGACATTCTACTTCTTTATCAATTAAAATAATGGTAGCGGCAGAATTTAAAGCTTTGTCGTAATATTTTGGATGGTTAACAAAAACAATTTCACCTGATTTTACTCTGTGAATTTCGTTGGTGCCAAAAACCTGAAAATCTTCGGAACCCACGAATTTTGCGCCGATAATGTCAGCAATCGTTTTTAATTTTTGTGGCTGATGAAAGGTCATAATTTATTAGTAATGGGTGATGAGTAATAAGTAATGATTGATGATTGATGATCGATGATTGATTTTTATGCAGTGGATATTTTTAGTGTCTTACTGCTTAATAATTCAATTTTGAAAAGATATTTATACTGCCTACTTTGCAGCCCGACTTGAACGGAGCTCTTTTTGTAAGCGGTGGGAAAAGCCAGGGCACAAAAAAGCGGGAGTGGAAGGCGGAAATTGCTGCCCAAATAAAAGAAATTTTTTGAAGGCCAGCCAATAGTAAAAAACAAAAGCTGAAAGTTATAATGCTTTCAGCTTCTGATATTGTATAGAATTACTCTTTTACTCTTTCTAAATAAGAACCGTCTTCTGTGCTTACTTTGATTTTGTCGCCAGCCTCGATGAATAAAGGAACCATTACTCTTGCTCCTGTTTCTACGATTGCATTTTTCAAAGCGTTGGTTGCTGTGTTTCCTTTTACACCCGGATCTGCTTCTACTACCTCAAGGTAAACAGATTGTGGCAATTCTGCAGAAAGCGGAGTTTCGTCAGCTTCTTTTAAAATGATGGTTACTTCTTCACCTGCTTTCATCAGGTTTGAGTTTTCAATCATTTCTTTATTTAAATACAACTGAGAGAAATCATCGTTATTCATAAAGTGGAAACCATTCTCATCATCATAAAGATACTGGAATTTTCTTGTGATTACTTTTACTTCATCAATTTTGTGACCTGCAGAGAAAGTGTTATCCAAAACTTTTCCGTTGGTTACAGATTTCATTTTTGTTCTTACGAAAGCAGGACCTTTACCCGGTTTTACGTGAAGAAATTCAATAATTTTGAAAATATCATTACTGAATTCGATGCAAAGACCTTTTCTGATATCGTTACTTGTTGCCATTATTATTTTTATATTATTTTTATTATTTTGTTTTGTAAACCGGAACGCTTAAAACCGTTCTTCCTGCCCTGTGGATAGCATCCACTCTCGGTCTGGTCATCGTTCCCGAAGTCATCTGATCAATGTACTGACCATTCATCACTGTATTGAAATTAATAGTGTTTGCATTGAGCTGGTTTACATTCTTCTTCATTTCGGGTGAATTGTGAAGATCTGCTTTTAAACTTGGTAAAGACTTTTTGGAATTGAACAGAATAGAATTTACATTGCTTACTGCAACCGAATCTTTTGTTTTCAAGTCTGAATTTCTTTTTTCCTGTCCGAAAGCCAATGTTGAAAGAGCTGTTAAGATCAATATTGAAATTTTCATCGCTTTAAGTTTTATTTTATTCTTTCCCGGTTCCGTACCCTTTCACGATACCTCTTGGTGAATTCTGAATAAACTGAAGAATCTCATCTCTTTCTGCCGTAGGAAGCATTTCTTTTTCGATATGCGAAACTGCCTGAGAAACATTCATTTTCATCTGGAAAATCGCTCTGTAAATTTTCTGAATTTCAAAAATTTTATCGTTGGTAAAACCTCTTCTTCTTAAACCTACAGAATTGATTCCTGCATAAGACATTGGCTCACGTGCCACTTTTACGTAAGGCGGAATATCTTTTCTTACCAAAGTTCCACCGGAAATCATCACGTGTTTACCGATTTTACCAAACTGATGCACCGCTGAAAGCCCACCCATTACAGTATAATCACCAATCTCAACATGCCCTGCAATTCCGCAGCCGTTTACGATGATTACGTGATCACCGATTACACAGTCGTGCGCAATGTGTGAAGTCGCCATAATCAGGCAGTTGGTTCCTATTTTTGTAAAACCTAAAGCTTTTGTACCCCGGTTTACCGTCACACATTCTCTGATTGTGGTTTCGTCACCTATTATTGTTTGGGTATCTTCACCATCAAATTTCAAATCCTGAGGAATTGCTGAGATCACCGTTCCCGGAAAAATCCTGCAGTTTTTGCCTATTCTTGCACCATCCATTATGGTTACGTTGGAACCAATCCAGGTTCCTTCACCAATTTCGACATCTCCTGCAATGGTAGTAAATGGTTCGATGGTAACATTTTTGCTGATTTTTGCACGTTTGTCAACGGCAGCGAGTTGGTGAATCATTTAGTCAACTTTATTTTTAGCTACCTGAGCCATTAATTCTGCTTCTACCGCTACCTGATCGCCCACATAACCGTAACCCTGCATGTGCACAATCCCTCTTCTGATTGGCGTAATCAATTCAATTTTGAAAACCAGAGTATCCCCAGGAATTACTTTTCTTTTGAATTTTACTTTATCTATTTTGATGAAATAAGTAGAATAATTTTCAGGATCCGGAACACTTGCCAAAACAAGGATTCCCCCCGTCTGAGCTAAAGCTTCCACCTGTAAAACGCCCGGCATTACCGGCTCTTTAGGGAAGTGTCCTACGAAAAACGGCTCGTTAAAAGTGACATTTTTTAAACCTACCACGTGTTTGTCTGAAAGCTCAAGAACTTTATCGATCAACAAAAACGGATAACGGTGAGGCATTAATCTCATAATTCCGTTGATATCGAAAACCGGTGGTTTGTTCAAATCAAATTCCGGTACGTTTTTCTTTTTCTGAAGTTTCCACTGGCGGTTCAGTTTTTTTGCAAACTGCGTGTTGACGAAATGTCCAGGTTTGTTAGCAATTACTTTCCCTTTAATTTTAACTCCTGTCAAAGCCAAATCACCAATCACGTCGAGCAGTTTGTGTCTTGCAGCTTCGTTTGGATAGTTTAACGTTAAGTTATCCAGAATTCCGTTAGGTCTTATGGCTACATGATCTTTACCAAAAGCTTTTTTCAGTTTTTCTGTAGTTTCAGCAGTCAAATCTTTGTCTACGTAAACGATAGCGTTTGAAATATCACCACCTTTAATCAGACCGTGATCCAGAAGCATTTCTAATTCATGCAGGAAGCTGAATGTTCTTGCTGACGAAATTTCTTCTTTAAATTCTGAAATATTTTTAAGTGTAGCATTCTGAGTTCCTAAAACTTTAGTCCCAAAATCTACCATTGTTGTAATCTCGTACGTATCAGATGGTATAATGGTAATTTCTGAACCTGTATTTGGGTCGCTGTAGGTAAGTACCTCCTTGATTACAAGATATTCTCTGGCAACGGTCTGATCTACCACACCTACACTTTCAATCGCTTCTACGAAGAACTTTGAAGAACCATCCAGGATAGGAGGTTCAGAAGCATCCATCTCGAGGTAGGCATTGTCTACATCACAACCTACCAGAGCAGCCAGAAGATGCTCGCAGGTATTGATTTTTACTCCGAGTTTCTCAAGGGTTGTACCTCTTTCGGTGGCAGTTACGTAGTTTACATCAGCTTCTACCTGGGGATGCCCCTCAAGATCTGTGCGTACAAATACAAAACCAGTGTTTTCTTTTGCCGGTTTAATGGTAAGTTTTACTTCTCTACCGGTATGAAGGCCAATTCCAGAAAGAGTAACCTCCTCCTGAAGCGTTTTTTGCATATCACTCATTCGTATGATCTTTTGAGATATTCTCAAGATTATTTATTCTTTTTGCCATTTCAGGAAGTTTCCTGAAATGTACGTAGCTTCTGAGATAGTCATTATAGGCTATAGCAGGCGATCCGTAAATGGTTTCTTTATCATTCACACTCGCACTCACACCGCTCTGTGCCTGAATTTTCACCTGACTGCCAATTTTAATATGTCCTACAATGCCCACCTGTCCGCCAATCTGATTCCAGTCGCCGATGGTGGTAGATCCTGCAATCCCTGTCTGTGAGGCGATAACGTTGTTGGCACCGATTTTCACATTGTGCGCAATCTGGATTAAATTGTCAATTTTAGTTCCCCTGCCAATCGTTGTAGAGCCAATCGTTGCTCTGTCAATACTGCAGTTGGATCCTATTTCCACATTATCTTCAATAATCACATTTCCTAACTGAGGAATTTTCTGAAAACCCTGAGGTGTTGGCTGAAAACCAAATCCGTCCCCACCAATTACGGTATTGGAATGGATCACACAGTTATCACCGATGATGCAGTAATCGTAAATTCTCGCTCCACTGTCAATCTTACAGTTTTTGCCGATTTTTACGCCCTTACCGATGTAAACCTGAGGATAAATCTGTGAACCTTCACCAATTTTTGCCTTTTCAGAAACATAAGAAAATGCTCCGATGTATACTTTATCTCCTATCACAGCGGTTTCGTGGATTGAAGAACCATCTTCAACGCCTTCTTTTCTACCCTGCATCTCCTGATATAGGTTCATTAAAACCTGAAAAGAAAGATAGGCATCTTTCACTGCAATAAGTGTGGGAGTGTATTGATCTTTAGTGATAAGTGTCTCGGTAACAATAAGCACCGAGCATTTTGAACTATCTAAATGGTGAGCAAAACGCTCCTGAGCAATAAAAGATAAGTGCCCTGGCTCTCCGCTTTCTATAGGTGAAACACCAGTGATCACTGCGTTTTCGTCACCGATGATTTTTCCGTCAATAAAACTTGCAATTTGCGAAGCTGTAAATTCCATATTCTGCAAAGATAAGAATTTCTGTAATTCACAAACAAAATTTGGATTTCAGATATTAAATTTTAATAATATTTATGAAAATTTCTACGAAATTTCGCGCGGAAAGGTAAGAATATAACGGGTTGTTTTGGTATTCAGAAGACCTGACAACAATTGATCCTGCGATTGATCCAGCCGTATTTTCAGACCGTCTTTCTGAAGAAGATAAATAGGCTGCTTCTCAATGTCATAAGGTAAAAGTTTACGTTTAATCTCATGAACAAGTGTTTCACCATTATCAATTCTGAAAAAAGTGTTTGTTGATTTTATTTTATCTTCAATGAAACTCTCACCAAACGGTTGTGACGATATAATAGTTTTAGGTAAATTTCTCTGTATAATGCATCTGCAGTAATAGCTCAGAACAAAATCTTCAGAATTCTGCCAAAGTTTCATCGCCTGAATGACGTCATTATCATCCAGCTGTGTAAACCGGAAAACATCCTCATCTGTTGCTTCACTTTTACCTCTGTACAAAAAATAGCTGAGATTTTCTGTTGCCGGAAGTTTCATTCCCTGGGAAATCAGATATTTCGCGCGTTCCAGAACTTTCACCAGAAGAAATTCTGCTAGTGCCGAAGTTTTGTGATAATAAACCTGCCAATACATAAACATTCTTGCAGTAAGAAAGTTTTCAATAGAATAAATTCCTTTTGCATCGATTACCAGCTCACCCTCATCGCAGACGTTCATCATAGAAACAATTCTTTCGGTATTGATATTTCCTTCAGATACTCCGGTAAAAAAGCTGTCGCGGTTTAGATAATCAAGCCTATCAACATCCAACTGAGAGGAAATCAGCTGATTAAAAAATTTCCTGTGATATTTCCCCTGAAACATTTCCAGAGCAAGCGTAAGTTCACCTTTAAACTCCTCATTTAATCTGTTCATTAATAATAGAGAGAGATTCTCGTGATGCCAGTCGTCCATCAGCATATTTTCTAAGGCATGTGAAAACGGACCGTGACCGATATCGTGCATTAAAATCGCCAGCATCGCTGCTTTTTCTTCCTCAACAGAAATTTTTATTCCTTTCTGTTTTAAAGTTTCGATCGCAGTAAACATCAGATGCATGGCGCCCAAAGCGTGGTGAAATCTTGTATGCGTTGCTCCCGGAAAGATCAGATTTAAAAGTCCGGTCTGCCCGATTCTTCTTAAACGCTGAAAATACGGATGCTCGATGACATCAAAAAGTATTTCATGAGGAATTTTTATAAATCCGTGAACGGGGTCGTTGATGATCTTCAGTTTGTTGATGCTCATTGGTAATGCTGAATAATACTACAAAATTAGATAAATTTAGTTTAACACATTTTTAATTTTAATTGGGAAAAACTTTTGAAAATGTAAATCTACTTTTGAGGAATTAAAAACTATTATTTATTATGAAAAGATTTTTACTTCTTTTCGTATTTATTTTCGCAGGAACTCAGAAGAATTTTGCTCAGGAAAAACTCTCAGAAACTCAAAAATTAGAAACTTTGGCTAAAGTCTGGGGTTTTTTGAAATATTATCACCCAAATGTAGCAAAAGGCAATTTTAACTGGGATAAACAGTTAGTTGAAAAAATAATTGAAGCAGAAAAGATCAACAGCAAAGCAAAATATAACGATATGCTTTCAAGCTGGATCGACAGTTTGGGAAAAGTGGACTTCTGTAAAAAATGCACTACTAAAAAAAGTGAAAAATATTTCCTGAAAAACTTTGATTTAAGCTGGACAGATGACGCAGGAGTTTTTGACCCAAAAGTGATCGAAAAACTAAATTTCATAGAGGAAAACAGAAACCTGGGAGACAATCATTATATTACAGTTGACAGAAGTTCTGTGGCAAATTACAGGAACGAGAAAACTTCAAATTCCGAATTTATCTCGGGAGAAAACTCGCTGCTTGAACTTTTCAGATACTGGAATTTTGTTGAATATTTTTTTCCATATAAATATCAGACCGACCAGAAATGGAGTAATGTTTTAACGGAAATGATTCCTAAATTTTCGTCTGTAAAAAACACCAGAGAACTGCATCTCGCTGTACTGGAACTCGTTACGAAAACAGATGACAGCCATTCTTATTTTTCAAGCAAGGAAACGAACTCGTTTTTCGGAATGAAAATGTTGCCTGTACATTATAAATTTATTGACGGGCAGTTGATTATCACTGAAATAGCCGGCGACTTTGGTTCTAAAACACAGCTCAGAAAAAACGATATTATACTGAAAATTAACAGTCTTAAAATCTCACAGATATTTGAGAATACGAAGAAATATTTACCTGCATCCAACACATCCGTAAAAGAGCGGAATTTTGTTTACTCTAAAATTCCTACCAGAAGCAATGACGACAATTTGACTGTACAGATTCTGAGAGATGATAAAATAATGGAGTTAAATGAAAGAACATATCCCTTCAACGATATCCGTTTCTCCCAAAAGAAAAATATTGAGGGATGGAAAATGCTTTCCAATCAGGTTGCTTATGTGGATATGGGAATTCTTCAAAAAGAAAATGTTGACAAAATGTTTGCAGAAATTAAGGACAGCAAAGCCATTATTTTTGACATCCGAAATTATCCTAAAGGTACAATTCACAAACTGTCACTCTATTTATTTCCTGAAAGATTAGATGCAGTATCATTTACCTCTGCCAACTTTAGTTATCCGGGAAAATATAATTATATGCTGACTCAGAAGTACGGGCGTAGCAACAATTCATCTTATAAAGGAAAAATTGTTGTTTTGGTGAACGAAATCACGCAAAGTCATGCAGAATATACCTCAATGATTTTAAATGCGTTAGATAACACTACGATTATAGGATCTCAAACTTCAGGAGCTGACGGAAATGTAAACGAATTTCAAATTCTGGGGAATCCCACACGGTTTTCCTGCCTGGGAACTTTTTATCCGGACGGAACAGAAACTCAGAGAATAGGAATTCTTCCGGACATTATTTCAAAACCAACCATTGAAGGTATTAAAAATGATAAAGATGAAGTTCTGGAGCGGGCATTGGAATTTATTGAGACAGGAAAATAACCTTAAAATAAATGTTTTCCGATTTAGATATTTTATTAAATTTTTGTGATAACTTTATTCAAATCTTAACTATCTTTTGGCGTACTTTTGGAACTGATACCACAGTTCAAAAACTTTGAACTCTCAAATAAATATAGAACTTTATATATGTCTGATAAAATATTATGGATCGATGATGAGATTGATCTTTTAAAACCTCATATCGTATTTTTAGAAAAAAAAGGATATCATGTAACGCCAGTTAACAACGTAAATGAGGCTCTGGAACTTATGGATTCGGAGAAGTTTGCTTTAACTTTAATTGACGAAAATATGCCGGGAATTTCCGGTCTTGAAGCCATTCCGATGATCAAGGAGAAAGACAGCAGCCTTAAAATTGTGATGGTAACCAAAAGTGAGGAAGAGCACATCATGGAAGAAGCCATCGGATCGCAGATTGCCGATTATATTTTAAAACCTGTAAATCCCAATCAGATTTTGCTTTCTTTAAAGAAAAACCTTCAGGAGGATAATCTCGTGGAGCAAAAAACGATTTTGCAGTATCAGCAGGAATTCCGAAATCTTTCTATGGAACTTTCTTATCTGCGAACGTACCAGGATTGGGCAGAATATTACAAGAAAATCCTGAACTGGGAGATTAAATTTGACAAGGTTGCCGACAATGAATTTGCAGATCTGCTTCAGTCTCAGAAAGAAGAAGCCAATATTCAGTTTGCGAAATTTATAGAACACAATTATGAAGATTGGTTGCAGGATAGCGAGAAGCCTTTAATGAGCCACACTTTATTCAAAGAAAAAATAAAACCGGAAGTTGAAAAAGATAAAGTTCTTCTTCTGATGGTTGACAATTTGCGATATGACCAATGGAAAGTGATAGAACCTCTTTTCACCAAGTTTTACAATAAAGTTTCTGAAGATTACTATTACAGTATTTTACCAACGGCGACTCAGTATGCAAGAAATTCATTTTTTGCAGGTTTAATGCCTTCAGAAATTGAAAAGCGTTTTCCAGACAAATGGTTTAATGATAATGAAGACGGAAATAAAAACGAATTTGAAAGAGATTTTCTGGAAGATCAGATGAAAAGAATTGGTTTGAATTCTAAATCAATGAAATATCTGAAAATTCTGAATGCAGATTTTGAGAAAAAAATTTATGAAGATTTTAATCAGCATAAAAACAATGATCTTCTGGTAATTGTTTATAATTTTATTGATATTCTCTCTCACGCAAAAACCGATAATCATATTGTTAATCAGTTAATCAGAGATGATAAAACTTTCAGATCTCTTACGCTGAACTGGTTTGAAAATTCATCGCTGATCAAAATTATTAAACTGGCTGCCGAAAGCGGATTCAAATTAGTAATCACGACCGATCACGGAACGGTTTATGTAAAAAAACCAAGTCGTGTGGTGGGAGACAGAGAAACTTCAACCAACATCAGATACAAAACCGGAAAAAGTTTAACGTATGAAGACAAAGACGTTTGGGCGGTGAGCAATCCCGAAAAACTGTTTTTACCCAAGGGAAATCTAAGCTCGAAATATATTTTCGCCAAAAACAATATCTTTTTGGCGTACCCTAAAAACTACAATCATTTTGTAAATTATTATAAGGAAACGTATCAGCACGGCGGAATTTCTCTGGAGGAATGTATAATTCCAATCAGTATTCTTGAGCCGAAGTAGCAGCTTGCTTTTGGCTGATTGCGTTTGGCTTTTAAGCTAACGCTGATTTGGAAGATTTTTGTGAAGATCGAAAATTCGGACAAATAATATTTTTAAATATAAACTCCGGGCGGAAATTAATAGAGATTTTCTGCCCGGTTTTTTTTGTGGAATGTTAAAACATAAAACCGTTTTCCTTTTGTATTTTTGGCAAAATTATAATTTTGAGATTAATTACATACAACGTTAACGGCATCAGAGCCGCATTTACAAAAGATTTTTTAGGCTGGCTGAAAACCGCAGATCCTGATATCGTCTGCATTCAGGAAAGTAAAGCCGGAAATGATCAGATTGATATTGAAAGTCTTGAAAAAATCGGCTACAAAAGTTACTGGCATTCTGCCCAGAGAAAAGGCTACAGCGGCGTAGGAATCGCGTCTAAGATACAGCCGAAACATATTGAATACGGTTGCGGAATTGAAAGTTATGATAACGAAGGACGAGTTATTCGTGCTGATTTTGACGGTTTTTCTGTGATTTCTGTTTACGTTCCCTCGGCTTCCAATATCGAAAGGCTTGAATTTAAAATGCAGTTCTGCCACGATTTCTTAAGCTACATCAAAGAACTACGCAAAAAAATTCCCAATCTGATTATTTCCGGCGATTTTAATATCTGCCATCACGCCATTGACATTCACAATCCCGTGGGTTTAAAGAACACCTCAGGCTTTCTGCCGATGGAAAGAGAATGGATGACCGATTTCATCAATGAATGCGAACTGATTGATACCTTCAGACAATTTAATGGTGAACCCAATAATTACACCTGGTGGAGCTACCGTCAAAACGCAAGAGCCAACAACAAAGGCTGGCGTCTGGATTATAATTTTGCATCTCTCCCAATGAAAGACAAACTTTCCAGAGCGGTAATTTTGAAGGAAGCTGTGCACTCAGATCATTGCCCGGCACTTCTTGAATTTAAGGTTTAAAATTCAAGATTTAAAATTTAAAATAAAGACATAAAAAAAGCCAACTGCAGTCAGTTGGCTTCTACCATTTTATATCAGTCTATTCTTCGACTTCTACAACTTCATATTCAATTGGGATTTTGCCGCTTGCAAGATCTCCGATTTCGTCAAACGCTGCTTTAGACATATCTAATGCTCTTGAAGAATGAAAAGGACCTCTGTCGTTAATCTTTACAATTACTTCTTCTCCGTTGTTCAGGTTGGTAACTTTTACCATCGTCCCGAAAGGAAGCGTTCTGTTTGCTGCGGTAAGCTTTTTGTTATCGAACACTTCTCCGCTTGCTGTTTTTTTACCGTTAAATTTATCGTGGTAATACGATGCATAACTTGTTTTCTTGGCATCACCGGTATTTTCTGAAAAAGAATAAACACCGAGAGCAGAAATCATCATTATGATTACAAGAATAAATCTTTTCATCATTTTGAAATTTTTTGGGTTAATGACTCGGCAAAAGTAAAGTGCGAAATCGTAGTGACCTATTTTTTTTGTTAACGACTGTTAATGAAAATAAAATAAAAAGTTAAATTCAACCTAAAATCACGTTCAGTTTTGACTGAGAGCACGATTGTTAAATTATGTTAAAAATCGCCTTAAAAAGTTAATTTAATTAACTAAATTTCAAACAAGATGGTCGGATAATATGTAAAAAACCATTATTAATCAATGTTTTAAGCATTTTTGAACATTAAAAAACCAATACTGAAATAGCATTGGTTTTATATTAATCATCGAATTAAATTTTAAATTAATTCTCCATAAAGATCAAATTCTTCAGCGGAAGTAATTTTAACATTGGCAAAATCTCCGATTGAAATGTAGGTGTTTTCTGCGGAAACCAAAACGGTGTTATCAACATCCGGAGAGTCATATTCTGTTCTTCCGATGAAATAATTTCCTTCTTTTCGGTCAAAAACACATTTGAAAGTCATCCCAATTTTTTCCTGATTTTTCTCCCACGAGATCTGGGACTGAACTTCCATAATTTCCTCTACCCTTGCCTCTTTTACTTCCTGCGGAACATCATCTTCCAAAACATAAGCTCCTGTATTTTCTTCGTGAGAATAAGTGAAACATCCCAAACGGTCAAATTTCTGCTCACGAACCCAGGATTTCAATTCCTGGAAACGCTCTTCGGTTTCGCCGGGATACCCTACAATAAGAGTAGTTCTGATGGCCATATCCGGAACTTTCTCTCTGAATTTATCTAAAAGTGCATTTGTTTTTTCGTGTGTAGTTCCTCTTTTCATAGACTTAAGCAAGTCTGAATTGATGTGCTGTAGCGGAATATCAATGTAATTACAAACTTTAGGTTCTTCTCTGATGATATCCAAAACATCTTCCGGGAAACCGCTTGGGAAGGCGTAATGAAGTCTGATCCACTCGATTCCCTCTACTTTTACGAGCTCTTTTAAAAGTTCGCCGAGAGCTCTCTTTTTATAAATATCTAAGCCGTAATAAGTCAGATCCTGTGCGATAAGAATGATTTCTTTTGTTCCTTTTTTAGCCAGTTTTGCAGCTTCAAGAACCAGTTTTTCAATCGGTGTGGAAACGTGACCGCCTCTCATCAAAGGAATTGCACAAAACGAACAAGGTCTGTCGCAACCTTCTGAAATTTTTAGGTAAGCGTAATGTTTTGGCGTCGTAGTTAATCTTTCACCTACCAACTCGTGCTTGTAATCTGCACCAAGATGCTTCAACAAAATCGGAAGATCTCTGGTACCGAAATACTGGTCAACATCAGGAATTTCTTTTATTAAATCCGGTTTATATCTTTCTGAAAGACAACCTGTAACGAAAACTTTTTCTACTTCGCCACGGTTTTTAGCCTCCACATATTCTAAAATCGTGTTGATAGATTCTTCTTTGGCATTATCAATAAAACCACAGGTGTTGATTACCACAATGTCTCCACGGTCTTCGTGCACCACTTCTTTTCCGTTTGCTTTCAGCTGGCTCATCAGCACCTCAGAATCATATACATTCTTGGAACACCCGAGAGTGACTACATTGATTTTTTTCTTGCCTGTTGATTTTGTACGCATCTTTCTATTTTTCAGGGTGCAAAGATACAAAATTATAAAAAGCATGAGCCATAAAAAGAAAACCACCTTAAAAAGATGGTTTTGAGTATTTTATTACAAAATAAATCTAATAATTTTTTTCGCCAAATAACGGTGCAGTTTTATCTTTATCAGAAAGTACAGCTTCAGCGGGAGAAATTTTCCAGTCGATATTCAATTCGGGATCATCAAATTTTACGGCTCCTTCAGATTCTTTATTGTAAAAATTATCACATTTGTATGAGAAAACTGCTGTTTCGCTCAGAACAGAAAAACCGTGCCCAAAACCTCTCGGAACGTACAACTGCAGTTTATTTTCCGCTGTAAGTTCAATCCCAAACCATTTTCCAAACGTTGGAGAGTCTTCTCTTAAATCTACTGCCACATCCCAAACTTTACCTTCAAGACACGAAACTAACTTTGCCTGTGCATACTCCCCTTTCTGCAGGTGCAGACCCCGCAAAACACCATAACAAGATTTTGAAATATTGTCCTGCACAAAATGGCCGTTCATCCCGGTAAGTTCTTCGAATTTTGTTTCGTTGTATTTTTCAAAAAAATAACCGCGGTCATCTTCAAATACTGTTGGTTCGATAATGTAGCAATCCTTAAGTGGAGTTTCTTTTATTTTCATTGCGCAAATTTAGTGGCTGTTTAAACTGAATACAACCTTTATTGTTTTAAAAAAGATTAAAAAATCAAGTTTCAGATTATAATTTTTTATGTAGTAGAGATCATACTCCAGTTTTTTAAGATTTTCCCGTGGGGTGGCTTTTGGCAGATGTACTTGTGCCCATCCGCTTATTCCAGGTTTTATGAGGTGTCTCAAATCAAAATAGGCATTGTTTTTTATAGATTCTGCTACAAATTTTGTTCTTTCAGGTCTTGGCCCTATGAGGCTCATAGAACCGTTGAGCACATTAAAAAGCTGCGGAAGCTCGTCGATTTTTGTTTTTCTGAGGAATTTTCCCACTTTCAGAAGACGGTGATCATTTTTGGTAGTGAATGTACCGTCATGAACTTTGGTCATTGTTCTCAGTTTAAAAATCTTAAACGGAACAGAATTTTTACCTACCCGAACCTGTGAAAAGAATACATTTCCCGGTGAAGTTGAAAATATAAGCAGGGCACCAAAGGCGATAAGTGGAAGCGTTACAGGAAGTAAAAGGAGACTTACAATGATATCAAAAACACGTTTGAAAAAGATATCTTCTTCATCCAAACCTATGGTGAATACATTATCTGCGAGATATTCGTTTGTAGAGAATTTAACTAAAGGAATTCTTTTGCTTACTACTTCATAAAAATTTTGTGCATCGTATATTTTCACTCCTTTTATTCTGGATTCAATGATTTCATTGGTCACCTTTTCGGAGATATGATTAACGTTGGTGGTATCAATAATCACATTTTTTATTTTTAGTTTAACGATGTAATCTGAAATGCTTCTCGTTTCTGTTTCAGTATCAAAAAAAATCACCTTATTATCCTTCAGAAAGTCTGTTTCTTTCAAGATTTTGTAAGAAATATCGCTGACGTTTACAATAAGATATCTTTTAGGAAAGTTGGTTAACTTAGAAACTTTCATTTTTTTGCTATAACAGAATACAATTCTCTATATTTATTATACATTACCTCCAGATGGAAACGGTCTTCATATAACTTTCTTGACTGAACTGCAAATTTGTTATAAATATTTTGATTATTCAGCATAAAAGTAATGGTTTTTTGCATTTTGTGCAAATCATTATTGTCTACAAGTGCACCATTGCCATCAATCAGTTCAGAAATTCCGCCTACGTCTGAGGCAATCACAGGTTTTGAAAGGCACAAAGCCTCGATGAGAGACATCGGAAGTCCCTCATAATTAGAAAACAACACCGCAATATCTGCATTTCTATAATATCTGAAAGCATCTTTTTTCTCACCTAAAAGAATTACATTCCCGGGAATATTTTTTTCCTCTGTCTTATTTCCAATCCACACAAAAAGTATATTCTGGCCTGCCATATTCTTAGCCAAACTGCAAAAAACATCAAACCTTTTGGGTGGTGCAAGTCTTGAAATACTTAAGACAATTTTTGTATTTTCATTTTGCCTCAAATCTGAAAACAAATCTTCTTCAGAATTGAAATCTTGCTGAGCAAAATCTTTGATTCCGTTCTGAATAACCTGTACATTTTCTGTAATACCCTCTTTTTTGAGGTTTTCCACATCATATCTGCTCACGCCAACAATGGCTCTACATCTCGACTTCAGTAACTTTTCCAGAGGAAGAAACTTTCGGTACCGAAGTCTCACAGAATCGAAACCGTGAATGGTATAAATAATTTTTGAAGCAGGAAAAATGAGCCGTCCTAAAATCCCGATTTTCGATGAATGAAGATGAATTACATCTGGTATAAACTTTTTGTAAATCGAATAAAGTTCCTTTAAAACAATGAAATCGGCTAAACCTAAGGAATGTTTTAAACTTTTAATTTTAATTTGATAAACTTTCTCATTAAGCACGTCCCACATTTCGCCATTTTCGGAAGACGCTACAAAAACCTCATCGCCATCCTGCACAGATCTCTCGGCGAGGTTGATGACTACTGACTGTGCACCGCCCAGTTCGGCTAAAGTGATGACGTGGAGGATCTTCATTCAGAAATTAATTTGACATTTTGCAGACTTTTTATCTTGTTTTCAAAATCGTTTTTCTGTTTTGAATCTTCAATTAAAATTCCAGAAAATTCTATGTGAATACTGTGTTTATTCGTTGTAAACCAGTACGGCGTCTGATTTTCCTGCCATTTTGCATTCTTAATTCTGATCGTGCCGTGAGCGTCATGAGGTAGACCGTCGGTATTGAGTGAGGTAAGTAAACCGTGCTTTGAACCTTCATCTGTATGGTTTTCTATCAGGATATCAACAGTTTTGTAATCTGAGGCCTGCTGTCTGTTAAATTCATTCAGATTAATGGCAATACCGGAAACCTGATTGTGGAAGGTATAAATATTTTTCAATGAGATATTATTGAGTACATCTTTTTCCCAGCTCGGTTCAATATCGACTCCACACTGTGGATCGTGCCCGTATGTATTTGAAATGAGAATATTTTTCAAGACAACATTTTTTGCTGAAGTTACAGAAATCCCGTTTCGCCTTGCCTTGTTAATCCAACCACTTTCTACAACTACATTTTCAGAAAAACCACCATCTTCCGAACCTATAAAAATCCCGTCACCAAATGTATCTGAAATCTTGCTGTTGATAATCTTTACATTTTTTGAATTAAGAACACATATTCCGGCAGACCATTGCCCTGTCTGAGTTTTAGTTTTAGAATATCTGTTTCCTGTGATTACTGCGTTTATAATCTCTACATTTTGAGCATTATAAATTTTCAATACATCAGAAAATCTTCCATCTGCAAATCCCACCGACTGTATAACAGAATTATTTCTGAAAATAATTTTTTTATCTGATCCTATTTTTAAACCTTTAGAATTGATCAAAATTTTAAAATCAGGAAGTACAATTACTCTGTTGGCATCAATAATTTTCTGAATAAAAGCTGTATGATCTTTTAAATTTCTGAATTTCTTATCAGCAGGAAAAAGGTTTTTAGTATTGCTGATATTTGGATCTGATTTTTTTAAATATTTACCTACCAGCGAAGCAGGAACATTTTTTACAGCAAAAACCTGAGCATTTATTGGTAGACTAAACAGGATTAATCCTGTAAAGAAAATGAGTTTTTGAGCACGTTTATTCATCATCGCCTATAAATTTGGTGAAATGTTGTTTTTCGATTTTCACCTTGTTTCTGTTGGAAATTAAGATGTGTTCTTTTCCGAAAAGGTAAGAGATGAGAAATACAAAGCTAATGGCGATATAGCGAAAGCAGAATTTGAGATATTCAGCAGAAGTATAATTCTTTTTCAGCAGATAAAATATGCCCGGAAATCCCTGAAAATACTTTACATAATATTTGTCTCCTATTTCTCTGTAAAACAGCAGCGGCTCGCCCATGGTTCTGAAGACACAGTGACCGCTGGTACGCATCCAGAGATCAGAATCATCTACTCTCACTGCATTTTTATCGTAAGGATAAGCCCTGAACCACGATGTTTTTGCCATAACTGTAGGATGCATGACAGGAAAATTTTCACCTAAAAAACCGTCTGATTTGTCGAATCTCTTTCCTACTACGCAGTCATCTTCATCTATGGAATACAGATTGGTACTGAGAACATCAATCTCCGGATGTGCTGCAAATACATTAATTTGTTTTTCAAGTCTTTTAGGATGCATGATATCATCATTATCCATTCTGGCAAGATATTCTGTGGTGACGTCCTGAGCAATTCTGTTGAGACGTGTTGCCAAACCAAGGTTCTGGCCGTCTGCAAAAATTTTAACTCTTGGATCGGCGGTATATTTTTCAGCAATTTTTATTGAAGAATCCTTAGATCCATCGTCTACAATCCACAATTCGAAATCCTGGAAGGTCTGGGAAAGCACAGAAACAATGGCTTGCTCAAGATATTTTTCTGCATTATAAACGGGGATTGCAACGGTTACCTTTGCCATTATTTTGAACTGTAATACATTGAAAAAGTAACAAATATAACAAATAGAAACCCGAGTGTCCCCATACTGTATCTGGCCGTTCTGTTGATACTGAAAAGTGGCGCCAGTAAAAACGGAATGGTTATCCAGGACATCATTCCCCACCGGTCTGAAAACGGAATCTGAAACATCAGAAAAAACACGGCGCTCATCACCATATAATATTTCAGGAGAATCTCATAACTTTCATCCTCATATTTAAGGATTCTGGAATTTATAAAGGTAAAAATACCTAAAAATAACGTGTTAAAAATCGCGAACTGGGTTTTAAAACCCACTTCGTATCCCAGACCGTTTTCGTTATTGATATAGAAATCTGCCCGCTGGCTGTCTACCAAAAAAAAATAACTTAATAAAGAACCGAATGATAAAATGCTTCCGCCAACCGCAGAAATTATTAATACAAGAAAATATAAGGCATAAAAATATACGGTTTTGAGCTTTTTTAAAAGAATGACAAGACCAAAAATCAACAGAACCATTACAGTGGTAATATGAAATCCTACGGCAAAAACCATTGAAATAATCCACAGTTTATAATGAGAAGGATTCTTGAAATAGAGACTTACTGCCAAAAGGAAAAATGCCAGCGAAACCCCTTGCCTTACAATGTTGATACCCAATTGCTCAAAAAAATAAAAGCTCACAAAGCTGAAAGAAACCAGAAAAATATTGAGATCTATTCTCCTGGAAAAAATCAGAACCGAAGAAAAAATCAACCCGTTAAACAAAAGACTGAGTACCAGCAGAAAGATATGGTAATTGTCTGTAAACTGGCTGACGAGCGCAATCAGAAAATCAAACATAAACTGAAAACCGAAATCTATCCTGTCGTGAAACTCAAACTGAACCCTTACAATATCTGTATCTGCACCCACATCCAGATCCCGGAGACCGAAAAGGAATGCAGTTGCTGAAAAAAGAGCAAGTGCCAAAGCAGCAGAAATTGAATTGTAATGCTTTTTTTTGATATCAACATACATGGAGAAAATAATCGCCACAACAGCAAAAATCAGGTAAATGACGTAAAATTTCAGTTTAAATTCCTCCATCAGATTTAATGATAAAATCATTACGATTGTCTGAACCAAGATTTTATTTTTCCGAAAAAACCTTCATCCACATCCTGATTATATCCGTAACCTTTCTGATTTCCATATCCGAAATTCTGGGCTTTTACATCATTCAGGACTATATTTACTTTGTTGAGTTTCTTCCCTGCGGCGGTATGGTCAGCATATTCGATATAGCTTTTTTCGGTTTTTTCTGAACGCATGATGTACAGTGTCATATCTGCAAGTTTTGCAATAACATAAGTATCTGTAACCGGCATCAATGGGGCAGAATCAATAATAATATAATCGTACAATTCTTTTGCTTTTTCAAGCAAAACTTTATAACGGCCGTTGTCTAAAAGTTCAACAGGGTTTGGCGGAATAATCCCGGAATAAATAAAATCACAGTGTTCATTCATCTGGCTTGGATGAATAATCTCCCGAAGATCAGAGACAGTTCCGTAAAGAAACTCTGTAAGACCTTTAGCCGATTTCATTTCCGGTCTGTACCTCTGCAGCTGCGGATTTCTGATATCTGAACCAATCAGTAAAACTTTTCTTTCTTTTTTAGCTAAACTTAAAGCCAAATTCATGGAAACCAAAGTTTTTCCTTCCCCTTTTACACTTGAAGTAATTAATAACACATGATTTTTCTGGTCTAAAGGCAACTGAAGATTGATATTGGTAGCTAAAATTCTGAAAGACTCAGCCAAAGCAGAAACATCATTCTGCTGAATAAGATTATTCTTCTGAGATTTAAGATGCGGAATTTCTGCAACCACAGGAAGTGATGTGTATTTTTCAACACTTTTCTTATCAGAAATCTTTGTATTAAAGAAAAGTCTCAGAAAAATAATTAAAAACGGAATACCGAAACCTAAAAATAAAGCCGCACCCAACGAAATCATTTTTTTGGGTGCAACAGGTTTCTTCTTTTTGTAGGCTACGTCTAAAACTCTTGCTTTATTAGAAGACATTGCAAGCATAATTGCCGTTTCTTCCCGCTTTTTCAGCAAAACAAGGTAAAGTTCTTCTTTAATCTGCTGTTGTCTTTCTATATTTCTGAAAATACGCTCCTGAGCAGGTACTTTCCTCATTCCTGTATTCGATTTGCCTTCCAAAGATGAAATACTGTTGATCATCGACTGAATGCTGGATCTGTTTTTGTCAAGACTCTCTTTGATGGCGGTTCTCTGCTTACGGATTTCGTCGTTCAGCGTTTTCACCATCGGATGTTCTGAGGTCGAATTTTCCAGAAGTCTGTTTCTTTCGGTCACCAGTCTGTTGTAAGAAGCGATGTTGCCAGATGCCTCACCTTCTCCCTCACCACTGAGTTCATTAGTTGGCAGAATTTCACTGAAGCCTTTTTTATTGATGTAACCAGAATACATGTTATTGATTTCCAGCTGTGTATAAAGTTCCAGCTTTCTTTTTTCTGCTTCGGCATTGGTTTGAAGTTCGAGACCCGCCTGTGCGGGAATGTCTACAAGGTCATTGGCTGTTTTAAAATCCTGTTTTTGCTTTTCTACATCACCCAGTTCTCTTGAAATAAGATTCACGCGGTCATCAATAAATTGCTTGGTTTTTTCAGATTCTGTATTTTTTTCATCTATCGCTTCCAGATTGTACTGTACAACCAAAGTATTAAGAAGATCTTTGGCTTTTGCGATATTATTATGATTTACAGAAAGGTCGATTACCGTTGCGTCTTTATTACTCAGTTTTACTTTTACCAGCTCCTGCAGTTCATCTATCAAACTGATTTTATCTGTATAAGTAAAAAATAATTGATTGACATTGAGTTTTTTTACTAAAATGGGATTGAATGTCTCATTTTTCAGAAACATAATATTGGCGAAAGGAAGACTTACCGTTTTATTAAACTGTGTTTTTAAAGGAGATGAAAATTCCTCTGAATTCAGCGTGATTTCATTTCCTTTGATGCTGATATCAATTCTCTTCTTTGGAAGTTCACCGAAAGGTTTTTCATTAATCACCTGAATTTTTATTGGTGATTCTGCTTTGTATAGTTCTACATTGTGAAAATCTCCTTCTACATAAATAGGACAGTGCAAAGGCAATTCGTCTACCAGTTGACTGAGAAGTTTTTTGGAAGCCAAAACTTCCATTTCATTTTCTACCGTATTTGAGTTGAAACCTGTAAGACCAGCCAAACCTTCCATTCCGGGAATTGCGTCTGCCGGATTACCAGATTTTTTTGCATCTTTAATTAAAATTTTGGTAACAACTTCATATACAGGAGCTGTAGTTTTTATATAAAACAAAGCGAGCAAAATCATCAGCAAGATACTGATGGCAAACCAATACCATTTTCTTTTATAAGGTTTTATAATTTCCTGTAGAGAGTCTTCTTTATTAAATTCAGTCTTCAAATTTTTCCCCTTTTATTTTCGGTCAACGAATATAAAGATTTTGGGAGGAATATAAAAACAGATGGCTCATCAAATAATGAATTATTGCAAAAAACACGTTTATTATCAATACTTTAATAAAATATCCGCAAAAGAACAGCGTAAAGATTTTATTTTTGTCTATTCAGATTACGAATATGAAACTTTGAACTGTCAAACTAAATTTAAAATAGGCATCTTACTGAAATATTTATCTGCTGAAAACAGTTTTTCTAAATATTAAAATCATCATGAGAAAACTTAGAAAATAGGTGATAAAAAATGCAATAGAACTACCCTCCAATCCAATTTTACGAATGAGTATTAAACTTAAAATCACGTAAGATGAAGCGAATACGACTTCTGTAATGATGTAAACTTTCGTCATCACCTTAGAAATCATCAGATAAGAAAACACCAAAGAAAGCACTTTGAAAAAATCACCTGCCAGTTGCCAGAAGAAAAGGCTTTCCATAGCTGAGAAATCTTTTGTGTAAAGAATTTCTATGATATAGAATCTTGTAAAATAAATTCCTGTACACATGGCCAAAAATAACGGAGTCAGAAATTTCAATCCATCCAAAATTTCTATTCTAACTTCATTTTTACTATTTAAAGAAGATAATTTTGGCAGAAAATAAGTCCCTAAGGTTATATTAATCATCAGAAGATATCCGTCTGAAATCCTGATCAGTCCCTGCCAAATTCCCGCGCTGTTGAGATCAATTTCTTTGGTGATAAAATTTCTGATGATGATCTGAGCCAACGGCATTGCAGAAGAGCTCACCACTGCCATCACTGTGAAATGACTGAGATTTTTTATCGTTTTAAAATCAGGTTTAAAGACAGAAGTGCTGATGTTTCTGAAAATTCTTTTCCAAACGAGGAGAACGGCCACAAAAAACACTGCAAACTGAGAAATTACCAAAGCATACAAAGCTCCTGAAATATTGTAAAAGTAAATCAATAATACCGTAAGAAGTAAAGTAATCACACTGCTGATTCCGTTGATGACGGTATATTTTTTAATATAGCCCAGCCCGTTCAGGAAGGCCAAAAGTATCGTATTTAAAGAATAAAAAACAATTCCACCTCCCAAAAGGTAAATCACCGAAACATATTCTGTGCTGTGGAAAATACTTCTACTCCAGTGCTCAGCAAAAATTATAAGCCCTAAAAAAACCAGTGCAGAACAAAACAACGATACAAAAACCGAGGTATCATATAAAATTGTTGATTTCCTTCTGTCGTTTTTAAACTCTGCCGTATATTTTACAATTCCTGAAGTAACAGATCCGTTTGCAAGGCTCAGTACAACAGCCATAAAGTTCGTAAGAGACCCAACCAAAGCCACTCCCGCAGGTCCCGAAAAAGAAGAAATCACTTTCGTTGCAACAAATCCTGCAGAAATTTTTACAAATGCCGTGATGCCCGAAAAAACCGTTGTACTCAGAAGTTTCATAAGTATTTTTCGGATTTTAAATTTAAAACAATTCCTAAAACTTTTAGGATAAGCTTCAGATCATTTTTAAAAGAAAGATTTCTGTAATATTCCAGATTCATTTTCACTTTATCGGGAAAAAGAACCTCATCATTGTATTTTAACGGATTCTTCTGCTGGGAAAGAATTTTGTCTTCGTGTCTGTATTTGAATCCTGCTTCACTGATGAGTCCGGGTTTGAGATTTAAAACTTCGCGGTCATCGCCTTCCAATTCATCGTAATATCCTTTGATATCTGGTCTTGGTCCAATGAAAGACATTTCGCCTTTTAAGATATTAAACAGTTGTGGAAGTTCATCAAGCTTGGTTTTCCGCATCCATTTTCCGAAAGAAGATTTCTGATGAGTGGCAGAATGATAAGTTTTAAATTTAAAAACCGTAAACATTTTTCCGAATCTCCCTACCCTTTCCTGAGTGAAAATCCCCGGAAAACCGGTATCTGCAGACGCCAGAATAAAAAGTACGAAAAAAAGCGGAAGAAAAACTACTGTGGCCACGAAAGAGATTCCGTAATCCATCACCGACTTCCAGACCGGATATTTTTTCACAAAGATGTTCTTATCGGGCAAAGATAACAAATTCTGTCATTGCGACGAACTGCCTGTCCCGAGCCTTCGGGAAAGCAATGTGTTTAGACCATTTCGCTATTTTCAACAGATTGCTTCGCTTTGCTCGCAATGACTGTGATATAAGTTTTTAGCAATCAGGTTTTGCTCACTTAAAAAAATTTCAATACTTTAGCTGTATGAAAGTAGCTGCACAAAACTATTATTATCCATCTGAAAAGTTTTTCGGATAAGGATTTTGTGCTTCAAAATAAGTAAGAACCCCGTCCGGAAAGACGGGGTTTTTCGTTTTAAATAAATTTAAGAATAATGAAAATCAGCATTATAGGCGTAGGATTGATTGGAGGATCGATTGCTTTAAAATTAAAACAGAAAAACATTACCGGTTTCATCTGCGGAATCGACAATAATATAGATAATCTTGAAGATGCTTTAAAATTAAACATCATCAACGAAAAAGCAGATTTCAGAACCGGAATTGCATCAGCTGATCTCATCATCATTGCCGTTCCTGTAGATTCAGCAGTGAAACTTTTGCCTAAAGTTCTGGATTTAATTTCAGATCATCAGACGGTAATGGATGTAGGTTCTACCAAATCAGGAATTGTAAAATCAGTAGAAAATCATCCTAATAGAGAGAGATTTGTGGCATTTCACCCGATGTGGGGAACAGAAAATAACGGTCCGAAATCTGCAGTCGCCGAAAGTTTTGCAGGTAAAGCCGGTGTCATCTGCGACGGTGAAAAATCTGCAAAAGATGCTTTGGAACTGATAGAAACCGTCGTCAAAAATCTGGATATGCACATTATTCACATGTCTGCTGAAGATCATGACGTTCATACCGCTTACATTTCTCATATTTCACACATCACCTCTTATGCTTTAGCCAACACGGTTTTAGAAAAGGAAAAAGAAGAAGAAACGATTTTCCAGCTGGCGAGTTCCGGATTTTCGAGCACGGTTCGTCTGGCAAAATCTCATCCCGAAATGTGGGTTCCGATTTTTAAACAAAACAAAGAAAACGTTTTGGATGCTTTGAATGAGCACATTTCTCAGCTCAGAAAATTCAAATCTGCTTTGGAGAAAGACAATTTTGAATTTCTGGAAGAATTGATTGTAAATGCCAATAAAATCAGAGGGATTTTGGATAAGTAATCTTGAGCAGCTATGGTTCTAAAAAGACTCAAAATTTAATCAGTCACAATCTGAAAATACACTCCAAACCTTCAAGGTTTCTGAAACCTTGAAGGTTTTAATGTTTAGCACTCAGGAACATTCACCGCGATTGCCAAACCACCTTCGGAAGTTTCTTTAAACCTGTCATTCATCGACAACGCAGTTTCCCACATTGTCTGAATCACCTGATCTAAACTTACCTTGGCTTTTGCAGGATCACTTTCCAAAGCAATATTCGCCGCAGTGATGGCTTTTATAGCGCCCATCGTATTTCTTTCAATACACGGAATCTGAACCAAACCTTTGATCGGATCGCAGGTTAAACCTAAATGATGTTCCATAGCAATTTCTGCTGCCATCAAAACCTGACCGACACTTCCGCCTAAAATCTCAGTTAAACCAGCTGCTGCCATTGCCGAGGAGACCCCTACTTCTGCCTGACAACCGCCCATTGCTGCTGAAATGGTTGCGTTCTTTTTAAATAATGTTCCGATTTCACCAGCCACCAAAATAAATCTTGCGATATCATCTTCAGTTTTAGCTTCCGTGAAGGCTTGTGCGTACATTAAAACTGCCGGAATCACGCCACTTGCTCCATTTGTAGGTGCAGTGATAATTCTTCCAAAACTTGCATTTTCCTCGTTCACAGCGAGTGCAAAGCAGGAAATCCATTTATTGATATTAGTGAAATTTTCCTCTGCGTCAACGACCTGCTGAAACCACTCATCGATATTTCTGTAGACTTTATCGCCCAAAAGTTTTCGGTTGATTCCGGCTGCACGGCGGGTTACGTTGAGGCCTCCCGGAAGAATTCCCTCCTTGTTGACACCTTTGTAAATACATTCTTTAATGTTTTTCCAGATATTTAAAGCCTCTGAACGGGTTTCTTCCTGACTTCTCCAGCTTTCTTCGTTGATTAAAATTAAATCTGAAATTTTCTTTAAACCTAAATGTTCGCAGTACTTTACAATATCCGAAGACTTGTGACACGGATATAAAGTTCTTACACACTGCTTCTCAATAGAATTTTTCTCCTGACTCATGATGAAACCTCCGCCTACAGAATAAAAATCCTGCATCAGCTCGGTTCCGTCTTCAAAAACTGCCCTGAAGATCATTCCATTCGGATGATAATCAATTGATTTTGAAATATTTAAAACCAAATGATGCCCGTAAATGAAGGGGATTTCTTTTTCACCACCCAGGTTGATGATCTGAGATTCTTTAATATGATTGACGATATCATCAATTTTCGTTGTATCGATGGTTTTAAAATCTTCGCCGTTTAAACCCAGCATTCCGGCAATGTCCGTTCCGTGACCGATTCCTGTTTTGGCTAATGATCCGAAAAATTCAAGAAAAACCTCTTTTACTTCGGCTACCGATCTTTCACGGTTGAGTATTCTAATAAATGCCGATGCAGCATTCCAAGGCCCCATTGTGTGTGAGCTGGAAGGCCCGATCCCGACTTTAATTATTTCAAATACAGATATTGACTCCATACAATTTTTTCAATTTCATGAAAAGCAAATATACATTGAAAAATATTAAAAAATCGACCTTAAAAATGATTAAAAAACAATCCGAATAGTAGTAAATGTCTTACTTAAAAACTTCCGTTGAATTATCCAAGAATTTTCGCAGCCCGACCTGAGTGGAGCTCTTTTTGAGAGGAGGCACGACGAACAAAAAAGCGGGAACGGAGGGCGGAAATAGCTGCCCAAATTATTATACTATGTTTAATTAAATTACCATTTTAAACTTTCGCCGTGCTGGGAAAGATCGAGACCCATTTCTTCTGAATCTTCTTTTACCCGAAGCGAAATGATTATATCCGTAAGTTTGTAAAGTAACAGCGAACCGAAAAATGTGAAGACCGAAACCAGAAGCAGAGCAATCATGTGGTGGGCAAAAACCCCGATTCCACCGTGCAGAAGACTGGCATTTTCGCCATGAGCAAAAATGGCAGTGAGAATCATTCCCATAATTCCGCCGACGCCGTGGCAGGCAAAAACATCGAGTGTATCATCAATTTTCTTTAAAGCTTTCCAGTTGACCATTAAATTTGAAACAATAGCAGAAATAAAACCTATAAAAATACTTTCCTGAATGGATACAAATCCGCAACCCGGCGTGATGGCCACTAAACCTACAACCGCACCAATACAAGCTCCCAAAGCAGATACCGGACGGCAGTTTAACCGGTCAAAAAAGATATACGTCATCATCGCTGATGCAGAAGCAATCGTTGTAGTCCCGAATGCGACTGCTGCTGTTGCATTGGCTGACAGAGCCGACCCGGCATTAAAACCAAACCATCCGAACCAAAGCATTCCTGTTCCTAAAATAACATAAGGAATATTGGAGGGTTCATGATGAGGATTTTTACGGTTGCCCAAAACCAAAGCTCCGGCCAATGCTGCAAAACCAGCGCTCATGTGAACAACCGTTCCGCCTGCAAAATCTTTTACTCCGAAAAATTTATTTAAAAGTCCGTCCGGATGCCAAACCATGTGACACAGCGGAGTGTAAATGAGAAGACTGAAGAGAATCATAAAAAGCAGATAGGAAATAAAACGAACCCTTTCTGCAAATGAGCCGGTAATCAAGGCAGGAGTAATCACTGCAAATTTCATTTGAAAAAGCGCAAAAAGAACAAACGGGATCGTGGAAGCCATATCTTTATGAGGATAAAGACTTACATTATTGAAAAACATATAGGTAAAGGGATTTCCTATAATTCCGTAATGCTCACCATTGATCTCAAAACCGATGGATTCGCCAAATGACAGCGAAAAGCCAACAACAATCCACAAAATTGAGATGACTCCCAGAGAAATAAAACTCTGTAACATTGTGGAGATCACATTTTTTTTACCAACCATCCCGCCGTAGAAAAATGAAAGACCTGGTGTCATTAACAGAACCAGACCTGCGGCAGCGAGAATCCATGCAACATCGGAACCGACGACAGCAGATTCACTTAAAAAATCTCCGGTATTGGGAGCAGTAAAATCTGGGCGCCAGAAAAGTCCACCGATGGAAACAAGTGTAATAATTGTAAAGGAAATAATCCATTTTAAGCCAACTTTCATATAAATTTTAATTTAACCCCTACAAAAATAGAGATAATTTAATTAAAATATAAATTATTTTCAGTAATACCCCTTAAAAAAACCGATTTTAAATCTAAATAAATATTTTTTTTAATAATTGAGAAACTTCTTTATGCTTTGTTGCAGGAAAGAGATGGGTTCCTCCTTTGATGATATAATCAGGTTTGGAATTTTTAAAGGGAAAAACAATATCACGGTCACCCATTATCTGAATTACATTGTCTTTCTGCTCAAATTTCCATTCTGCAATGCGCTGAACGGACCATTTAAGATAATACGGATCTGTAAATCTGAAATATTGATTAATTTTAGGATTTTTAGGATCAAAAAACTTTCTGAAGACTGCGTATGTTTCCAGGGTTTTAATATTGAAAAGACCTACAGGAAGAAACTGAGGAATTCTGGTGTATTGCCCTATTTTTATAAGTCTGGACTTTTCTTTATCAGATTTTATACTTCCCAGAATCACCGTTTTTACCGCAGGTTTAAGCCGGTTGATTTCCTGCACCATAATTCCGCCAAAAGAATATCCCAAAAGATAAAATGGCTCAGAATCATCTACTTTTTCGGCCATTCTTTTTACATAGTTGGCAAATTTTTCATCACGTACAGGCACAATCCAGTCTATTGCAATTACTTGATGCTGTTCCGGAAAAACAAGGCGTTCCAGAACTTTATAATCTGCACCGAGACCGCTGATGACGTAGATTTTCATGTGAAATTTATCTTTGGTAAAATTTATAGAGTGGTCAGAATAATAGTTTTAATTCCAACGGACTCAGTTTGTTCAGCTAAAATAAAAAAAGGACCGCTCATGTGAAAGCAGTCCTTTTTAATTTATAAGAAATTTAACCTTTTATCTTGGTCTTTCATTATCAACCTTAACCGTTGAAACTTTAAACTGGATTTCCATTTCGTCTCTGATGAAGTAATCCTTTAAAGACGTCTGATAGAAGATTTTAAAATCTTTTCTGTTTAAAGCAAATTTTGAAGATTCAATCTCTACCGTAAACTGAGTAACATGCGCATTGGCAGGGAAAGAGATAGTCTTTCTGATTCCTTTGATGGTAATATCGCCCACGATAGTAGAATTGAACTCTGCATTGGCAAGAGGAATAATTTTTTTCAAATGAAATTTCGCAGTAGGGAATTTTTTCACTTCAAAAAAGTTGGTCCCTTTCAGCTCATTAGTCAGTTTCACCTGATCAGCGCCAGAAAGATCTGCTACCACAAGACTTCTCATGTCTATCACAAACTCACCGTCTACCAAAACTGTTTTATCAAAATTAAACTTTCCGCTTTTCAGTTTTAAGCTTCCGTAATGAGTGGTTGGTACAGTTTTCACTACTTTGCTTCCCCACCATAAGATCTCAGATGTTACAACCTTAGAAATTTTATCTCCTTTTTTCTGAGCAAAAACAAACGACATGCCCGCACACATCATAGCAAACAATAATAATCTTTTCATTCTTTTTTATTTACAATTCAACAAAAATAAAAAAAAGTGCAGAACTTCTGCACTTTTCTCAATATTTTTTTAGATTAAATTACTTCGCACTAATTTTTACTGTCATATCAATTTCGTCATTGATCACAGAATCTTTCATTCCCGACTGATATGCGATATCAAATTTCTGTCTGTCGAAAGAAAATTTATTTGACTCAAGAGTTACTACACCCTTTGTATTGGTAATTTTTGCAGGAAAACTGATGGCGTTTGTTTTTCCTTTCACCGTAAGATTTCCGCCAACCAGAGCGTTATATGTTGCGTCATTATTTTTCTTTACGGACGTAATTTTAAAAGAAGCCGTAGGAAATTTTTCCACTTCAAAGAAATCTCCGTTTTTGAGGTGACCGTTTAGTTTAGTCTGCCCTTCGCCTGCAAGATCTGTAGCATTGATAGAAGTCATATCCAAAACGAAGTTTCCACCTACAACCTGGTTTCCCTTCATTACGACATCTCCTGATTTCACTTTAACTGTACCGTCATGTGAGCTGGATTTAGATTTTACAACTTTATATCCCCACCAGTGCACATCTGAAGAGACCACTTTTTTAGACTGTCCGAATGCAAGACCACTTGCCAATACTGCAACGAAAAATATTTTTTTCATGTTTAATTTTAAATGAATTATTTAACGCTGCAAATGTAGAAAAGCGGTTTCATATATTCTCTTATCATAAGGTAAGATATTACTGAAACAGTGTATGAGTGTTGTCATAAAAAAACTCCGGCCTGATGCCAGAGTCTGTATTTTTAATCCTGATGATAAGCGGTATAAAGTGCAACACCATTGATGCTGGTACTTGTGGATTTCACGAGATAAATCGGGATATTCTGAAGCATGGCTTCCATTTTATCACTGATTTTAAATTTCTCATAGAATTTATCCTTATCCATATAACTGCTTAATATCTGCGGAATATCTCCCGCCAGAATCAAACCTCCGGTAGCTTTTAATTTTAACGTTAAACTGTTGGCTTCACGCGCCAAGAACTCAAGGAAAGTATCGATTGCAATTTTGCAGATCATGACATTTTCTTCGGTTGCTGCCCTGTAAAGTTCTTCTACAAAATCACCTTCGTTTAATCTTTCAGAAAGCCCTTCCGGTTCCGGATGTCTCTTTACGTCTCTCAAAAATCTGTAGATATTGAATAAACCTGCTTTAGATAAAACATTTTCCCAGCTTACAATTCCGTACAGATTATTTAAAAACTGGTAAAATTCCACCTCAATAGTTGTACGCGGTGAAAATTCTGAGTGACCGCCTTCTGTAGCGAAAGGTCTTAAATATTTCCCGTCAAAGAAGTAACCTGCTTCACCCAAACCATTTCCCGGAGCGATAACGGCAACATTTCCGTTTTCAAGATGACCGCCAAGACGGATATCTTCAAGCTCAGAATCTTCAAGAAGACCGATACCGTAAGCTGCAGCTTCCTGGTCATTCAACATGCAGACCTCTTTGAATCCGAACTCATTTTTAAAATCTTCAGAATCCAGATTCCAGCCCAGCCGGTCTGGATTACTTTTTCCGTTGAGAACAGGACCCGGCACAGAAATCCCGAATCTGTCTACCTCTGTAAGAGAATTTTCAGCAAGAAATGCACTTATAATTGAGTTAAGCGTAGGATAATCTTTAGTAATATATTTTTTCTGAATTTTCACATCAAGGCCATCACGTCCCGAAACATAGTAAGCAACTACCGTTTCATCCTCACGAAGATTGGTTCCCAAAATTGAAAGATTCTCATTTCTGGTATTTTTTACTCCCGGCAAATACAGCGGAAATTTAGGATTCAAGTTCATAATCACAAATTTTAGTAAATATAATAATTGTTTTGGTATTTCAGAAGGGATAAAAGAAAACCTTTTCAAAAATAAGAAAAGGCTTGTCTTTTAAACAGTTATTGATCTGTAAATTATTTCCCTAAAGGAATATTGTATGAAAATCCTGCTCCGATACTTCCAACATTATAATCCTGACCTGCAAGATCACCAGTGCTTCCGGTAAATACTTTCTGATACTGAAGGAAGAAATTCCAGTCTCTGTTGTGATATCCAAGTTCCGGTTTTAAGTAAAAACCTCCGTCTGGTCTTTCAGCAGATACATTCCCCGCAATATTTTTATCACCTACCAAAAATCCGTAACCTAAATCTGCTCCGAAATAGAAACCTGTCTGTTTAGGATATACTCTGAAAAGTGCTGCTACCGGCACCACTCCCACATCGTTATTGTTGTAGCCGTTATTTTCTTTTCCGAAATAGTGTGTATAACCTGTTGCGATACCTAATCCAAATCCAGGAGTAATCAAATTCTGATAAGCCACATCTACGCCCACAGCCATAGAAGTATTATCCTGAGGCACTGCCACTCCTACTGTAGCTCCTACCTTGATCATATTATTCATTGCCTTATCCTGTGCAGATACCAACCCTGCAGTTAAAAATGCTGCTGCGATCAGTGTTTGTTTCAACGTTTTCATAATAATGAATTTTAAATTTTACGGGTGGGAAACTGTAAAAACTGTGCCAAATAATTCTGCGGTATACCGCTTTTATGCTGAAGCAGAGGAATAACGGTGGTTTACAATGATTTAAAATTTAACTAAAAGCTCAGATCACTATCAAACATAATGTAAAATTTAACCTTTGCTAACGGTGGCTTGGTACAGAAGTTACTGCTGATACTGTGTTTTTAATTTTCTGTTATTAAAAATGAATCACTATGGGCGACATTAATTTAATAAACAATAAACATCTTCTGTGGCGTGCAGGTTTCGGGGTGGGACTTTCCCAGATTTCCGAACTTAAAAATATTAAACGTAAAGAACTTTTGAAATCTTTGTTTTCACAAGATCATTCACAGATTATCGGCTACTCTACGCAAGATATTGAACCTCCGGATTATGTTGCTTCAAAAGCTTCCGCAGAGATTCGGAAAGAAATTCAGAAAGTAAATCAACAGCAGAATCAGGAACTGAATCTCAATTTTTTAGACAAAATGGCAAATTCAAAATCCCAGCTGCAGGAAAAGATGACTTTTTTCTGGCATGGGCATTTTGCAACGAGAATCAATAATCCGAAATTTAATCAGCACCTTCTCAATATAATCCGGAAAAATGCATTAGGAAATTTTAAAGATTTACTGACTGAAGTAAGTAAATCTCCTGCAATGCTTAATTTTCTGAACAATCAGCAGAACAAAAAAGATCATCCCAATGAAAATTTTGCCCGCGAAGTGCTGGAACTCTTCACCATGGGAATTGGCAATTACACTGAAAAAGACATCAGGGAAGCAGCACGTGCTTTTACAGGTTGGGGCTATGATAAAGAAGGAAATTTTATTGAAAGAACAAAACAGCACGATGACGGTTCCAAAACATTCCTCGGAAAAACAGGAAATTTTACGGGAGACGGTTTATTAAATATTATTCTGGAGCAAAAAGCCACCGCAAAATTCATTACCACAAAAATATATAGGTTTTTTGTGAACGAAAAAGCAGACGATACAATTATTTCTGGTTTATCCGGAGATTTCTATGAGTCTAATTACGATTTAAAAAAACTGATGACTGCTATCTTCAGCAGCGATTGGTTTTACGATAAAAAAAATATCGGCAACAGAATAAAATCACCTACAGAACTGATGGTGGGAATGATGAGAGTACTTCCAATGACCATTCAGAATCCTGAAAATCTGGTGGTGTATCAGAAACTTTTAGGACAGACCCTTCTCGCGCCGCCTAACGTTGCGGGGTGGCCAAACGGAAAATCATGGATAGACAGTTCAACTTTGATGTTAAGACTGCAGATTCCCCAGATTTGGTCAGGTTTAAGACCTCTGGATGTCTCTCCGCGAGAAGATGACGATGTTGATATGGGTATGAAATCCCGTGAAGCACTAAAAAAATCTTTTAAGAATCCCAATATTACAATAGACTGGCAAAAAGTAGAATCCGCTTTTAGACAGAAAGACTGCCAAGAATATTTGATCGTAAGCTCTGAAAATTTCAGCATGAATTCGGTACAGAGTTTTTCAGACAAAAGCATAAAAATGAATATCATCAACCTGATGTCAACCCCGGAATATCAACTAATGTGAGGGGATGAGAGAAAGAAGATGGAAGATGGAAGATGGAAGTGAAAAACCTCAACCTTAACCTCAGCCTTAACCTAAATCAAAAATCATGATTATAAAAAGAAGAGAATTTCTCAAGATAAGTTCATTGGCAACCGCTTCTTTGATGATGCCTAATTTCCTTAAGGCGATGACGCTTGACGAAGCACTGAATCCGAGCCAAAAAATATTGATTGTTTTACAGTTTGACGGAGGAAATGATGGTTTAAATACAATTATTCCCACCAGAAATGATATTTATTTTAGAGAAAGAGAAAACATTTCCATAAAAAATTCTTTGACATTAAATGACGAAACCGGCATCAACCCTGCCCTTTCGTATTTCAAAGAACTGCATGATAACGGTGAACTTTCAGTTTTAAACAACGTAGGTTATCCCGATCCCAGCAAATCTCATTTCCGAAGCATGGATATCTGGCATTCTGCAAGCAAGAGTGACGAATATCTGGAGACCGGATGGCTGGGAAGATTTCTGGATGAAGAATGTTACAGCTGCGAACATCCAACGCAGGCTCTGGAAGTGGATGATATGTTGAGTTTAGCGCTGAAAGGCGACAACAACAAGGCTTTTGCTTTTAAAGATCCAAAAAAATTATACCAGACCAGCCAGGAAAAGTATTTTAAATCTTTATTTGAACAGCATCATCATCATGAAGATGAAACGGTTTCTTACTTATATCAGACTTTAGGCTCTACGATCAATAATGCCGGTTATATTTTTGAAAAAAGCAAGGCAAAAAAAACAACTCAGGAATATCCAAACTCAAAGCTGGGCAAAGATTTTAAAACAGTGGCTTCATTAATAAAATCTGACATTAACACTCAGGTGTATTACCTTTCCATCGGAAGTTTCGACACCCACGTGAACCAAAATGAAAGACAGGAAAAACTGTTTGGCGAAATTAATGACGCTGTAAAATCTTTCGTTGCAGACATGAAAAGCAACGGCGTTTTTCAGGATATTTTACTGATGACCTTTTCAGAATTCGGGCGTAGAGTTTCTCAAAATGCAAGCAAAGGCACCGACCACGGAACTGCAAACCAGATGTTTTTCATCAGCGGAGGTTTAAAAAAGAAAGGAATTTTAAATCCGCTTCCCGATTTGGAGAATTTGAATGAAGGAGATTTAATTTACACAGAAGATTTCCGAAAAGTGTACGCGACCGTCCTAAAAAACTGGCTGCAGGCTGATTCCTCGAAAGTTTTAGGCTGGAAAAATGGTGTTTACGATTTTATTTGAATGAAAAAAGACTGCGCGCTGCAGTCTTTTAAATTTTAGCTATGTCCCGTAGGAAGTGACTCCTTTGGCTTTGAAGCACTTCTCTGATCTATTTTCTCTGAGACTTTCTTGATGATAAACTCTACCACGATTGGCACCACTAACGCAAGGGCAGCCTTCAAAATTCTGGATTTCATAATGATTTATTTTCAAAATTCAATTACAATTTTTAAGCCATAGCCTGCAAAAGAGGTACGTTTTCACAATAAGAATATTTATGACGCTGCAATAGCTTATCTTTGCTGCAAATATCAATTTATGTCATTCGAATCTTTAGGATTGTCACAAAACATCATCCGTTCAGTAAAAAAACTGGGTTATCTGAAACCATTTCCAATTCAGGAGCAGGCTGTACCAGTGATTTTGCAGGGAAAAGACCTGATGGGAATTGCCCAGACAGGTTCAGGAAAAACGGCTGCTTTTGTAATGCCGATTCTGGAAAAATTACAGAATGAAGATGTTAAGAAAGACCGTAATACTCAGGTTTTGATATTGGTTCCGACCCGTGAGCTTGCTATTCAGATTGATGAAGTTTTCAGGGCTTTTACAGAAAATTTAAAGCGTGAAATCAGAACAATGGCTGTCTACGGCGGGGTTTCCATCAACCCGCAGATGAAAGGAATGTTTGGCGTGGAAGTTCTCATTGCCACTCCGGGACGTTTGCTGGATTTGATTGATCATAAAGCTTTGAGCATTTCAGCCATAAAACATTTGGTCATCGACGAAGCCGACAAAATGTTTCAGCTTGGTTTTGGAGAGGAAATGAATAAACTTTTTGGCATGATGCCTGTGGCAAAACAAACCACTCTGTTCTCAGCAACTTTAAACGATAAAGTTTCTGAAATGAAAGAGCGACTTTCCATCAATCCTACAATTATTGAAATTAAAAAAGAGGAAGTTGAAATTGATAATATTGAGCAACTCGCCTATCACGTTTCTCCTGAAAACAAAGGACCTTTCCTGCGTTATTTGATTAAAGAAAAAAAGGTTGAGAAAGCTCTGATTTTCGTATCATCCACAAGATCAGCCGATAATCTGGTTGAAAAACTAAAGAAAAATAAAATAAAAGCCGTTGCCATTCACAGTCAGAAATCTCAGGGGGCAAGACGGAATAATCTGGAAGAATTTAAAGTCAACGGAGCTCAGATTTTGGTCGCTACAGACTTAATCGGTCGTGGAATTCACATTGATGATTTGCCGTGCGTTATCAATTACGAACTTCCCCGATCTCCTTTAGATTACATTCACAGAATTGGCAGAACCGGACGAGCAGGCGAAAAAGGAACTGCCATTAGCATTCTTACCGATGATGAACTGCAACATTTCAGGGTAATTCAGAAAAAGATGGGCAAAAAAGTGACTTTACAAAGAACCGAAGGCACCGATCTTCACGGATACTAAAAGCTATTCTGCATTTTGATCCGGACTAGAATGGTAGTTTCTATAAGCTTTACCGATGATTTTGGAAATTCTCTGTTTTAATTTTCGGGGTGCCAAAACCGTAAGAAACTCTCCCATTCCAAGGATCATTCTTTCAAGTTCAAAATTGAGCTGCACACATATTTTAAACGTAGTTCCGTTTTCGTCTTCACTCACAATTTCCTGAGAATGGTGAAAAGGCTTGGTTTTCACGTAAGGCGCGTGCTCCGGAGTCACTATAAAAATAACATTCTGACCCCGCTGATTGGGTGAAACCGTTGCTCCAATAATTTCAGAAAAATAACGGTCTGCATCAAGATCAATGTCATGGTACTGAATTGCGTCTTCAACCACAATCTCTTCCATCCTGTCTAGCGCAAGATTCATCAGTTTCTGTTTGTGCCAGCACACCAAAAACCAACGGTTATTATATTCCTTAAGCAACTGCGGATGAACCAGGTAGTAATTAGATTCTCTGGCTTTAAAACTTTTATAACAGATTTTTAAAACCTTTTTATTCAGAATACTTTCGTACAGAATATCTATATGCTCCAGACCTTTCAGATTTTCATTTTTATCTAAATGAATAATCGATTTCTGTTTTGTCGAATGAATAGAATCTTCCAGTTTCTGAATCACTCCATTCATTTCCTTAAACATCGAAAAATCCTTGAACTGCTTTAAAATCTGTATCGCATTATTCATCGTTTTCAAATCATTCTCATTCACTGAAATCTGATGAATGCTGTAATCAGGATCGCTGTACCTGTAATATCTCCTTTCATAAACCTCAATCGGTGCCTCATACCCAAATTTTTCACTCCGCATATTCTGCAAATCCAGTTGCACCGTCCGCTTACTCACAAAAGATTCTTTCCCTTCAAACTCAAACAAAGCTTCAGAACATTCGTCCATCAAATCTTCCAGAGTATATTTTTTATACTTATTCTTCAGACATTTATCTAAAGTTTTGTAACGGATAAGGGCGTTTTTATTGGATGACATAAATTGAGGTTGAGGTTGAGATTGAGGTTAAGGCTAAGGCTGAGGTCAGGTTTGAAAATAGATTTGAATTAAGGCTGAAGTTAAAATTAAAATCACAAGCGTGAAAATTCCCCTCCTCTGGAAATCGAGGAACGAGATTCGCCGAATCATTTTAAAAATTAAAAACATTGAGGCACTGGTGGCGAAAAATCTTTGATTTTTTGACGGGTGGTTACACGCGAATCATTCCACAAAATTATTTCCCTACATCCATCACTCCCACTCTTCCCCCGTAATCGTCCTAAAAAAAACATCCGTAGAATATGTTTTACCTTCATACACAAAGCTTTTCAAAAATGGATGTATTTCAACTTCATAATATTTTGAGCCATCCGGATAAATTCTGAATTTTATCTTCAAAACTTCTCCGTCAACCTCTTCAATATCATCAAGATTAAAAATCGTAATAACAGGAATAATTTCCTCACCAGTCAATGCATTTTCAAGTCCGAAACCATTGATCCACAAAGACATTCTGAATTCATTTAAATCTGTAATAAGTTTAAAATTCCCATTACAAACCAATTTCTCTTTTCTGTACTGCATTTATAAAGTTTTAAGGATTAAATCTTTTTTGTTGATTGACATTTATTGAAAGTTGGTGGTGACAAGAACAACTGCGGCAAGCAAAAAGTGAATTATAAAAACACAATATTTCGTGATATGACCTGTAAAACGATCCAATAGTAAACCATAAAAAGGAAATTGTAAAATGCCTAAAATAAAAAATGGAACAGTAATAGACTGCTGAAAAATCGTTCCTGCCATTCCAAAAGGAAATAAAACTATTGCAGGAGAATAATATCCATGTCCACCACCCATTAAAAAAAATACAAGTAGAAGTAATATGGGAGTGAGAATACTAAAAATAAAGGTCCATTTATATCTTTTCATTCTACTTTCTCTTCAAAGCATTTCCCTTGAAAGAAACTCCATCCCAGCCATACTCAATAAAATTTCTGATATTCTGATGATCCGTCCCTTCAGGATTTTTCAAAACATCTTCCCTGTAAAAAGAACCGAAAAGAGCTAGCGTATCTTCCTTAGTCAAATCATTCAGCTTCGCAAAACTGAAGACTTTGCAAGAGCCATTATTCTGACCCGCTTCATTCAAGGTATTTCCATTCGTAAATTTTGTCGGAGTAAAATCATAATGCGCATCAATGAATGCAATCACATCATTAAACTGAATCTCCTCCGCCGATTTTTCTAATTGTTCGAATAACATATTTTTTATTTTAAATTGAAATTGAAAAGACTTAAAAACCGCACAAGGTTTTTAAGTAAATATTTGACTATGAAAAATTTAATCAAAATCATTTGCCCCGACCTTAAAGGGAGTGATTTCTTTTAAATTTTAAGCAATTTTTCCTCCCTTTAGGGTTGGGGTAAAGAAAAATTATTTAAAATTTTCTCAAAAATAATCAAAATAATTTCATCTACGCAAAAACATTGCGCAATTACGTAATTACTTTGCATTATGAAAATGACCTTGTAGCTTAAAAGGAAAAGCCTGCGAAAAAATTGACGTATTCGCAGAGTTTGAGGATATTCCGGTTAGACCTGTGCGGACTAATGGGTAGAGTTTACAGATGCACCGAAATTTTAGTAGGGAAGCGTATTTACAGCCTCAATGCCAATTTGGAATGTGAGTTCGAGTCTCATCAAGGTTACAAAATTTAAAAGTCGAATCACTCGCAGCCCGACTTGAACGCAGCTCTTTTTGTGAGGAGGTACGACGAGCAAAAAAGCGGGAGTGGAAGGCGGTCAAGCTGCCCCAAATAAAAAAAATTAAACAATAAATTATGAACACAATCAACGGAAACCACCTTATCGAATTAGGTTTCAGACCATCAAAATGGTTCAACGAAGCCATCCAACATATTAATGAAAACCAACTCACTGAAAACGAGATGAAAACATACCTTGAACAGTTCAGATCACCCGATCCGATTCCTCTGCATGCTGAGCCGAAAGACTTTGTCATCAACATCCGTCCGGAACATGATAACGAAATCGACAACGTGGAAAAAGTCATCAACACGATGACAGTTCTGATGAAAACGCCAACCCTAATCAGCGGAGCCATTATGCCCGATGCCTGCCCGACAGGTCCTGAAGGTCAGATTCCCGTTGGCGGAGTGGTCGTAGCGAAAAACGCCATTCATCCCGGATTTCACTCTGCAGATATCTGCTGTTCGGTAATGCTGACTGATTTTGGAAAGTCCGATCCCAAAGAAGTTTTGGATGCCGCCCATTCCATCACCCATTTCGGATACGGCGGAAGACCGAGAGGCGAACAGATGCCCATGTCTCAGGAACTGATGGATGCTTTTAGAGAAAATTTCTTCTTAAATGATGAAAAACTCATCAGCATTGCCCGTTCGCACATGGGAACACAGGGAGACGGAAACCATTTTCTTTTTGTAGGAACATCAAAAAACACCGGAAACACAATGATGGTCACCCATCACGGTTCAAGAGCTCCGGGCGCCGCGCTGTACGATAAAGGAATGAAGGTAGCCAACCGTTTCAGAATGGAAATCTCCCCTGAAACCCTGAAAGAAAACGCATGGATTCCCTACGAAACCGAGGAAGGACAATCCTACTGGGAAGCTTTGCAGCTGATCAGAGCATGGACAAAAGAAAACCACGAAGCCATTCATAATACTGTTTTGGAGAAACTGAATACCGAAAAACAAAACAGATACTGGAACGAGCACAACTTTGTTTTCAAAGACGGAGATTTGTTTTACCACGCAAAAGGAGCAACGCCTCTGGACGATAAATTCATGCCCGACATCACGGGACCAAGACTGATCCCGCTGAATATGGCAGAGCCCGTTCTGATTGTTCAGGGAAAAACCAATGAGAGAAACTTAGGTTTTGCACCCCACGGCGCCGGAAGAAATTTCAGCAGAACCCAGCATAAAAAATCACTGGCCCACAAAACCATTGAAGAAGTTTTCGCCGAAGAAACCGCAGGTTTAGACATCCGTTTCTTCACCAACGACATCGATATCTCCGAGTTGCCCACCGCCTATAAAAGCGCCAAAAACGTCAGAGCCCAAATTGAAGAATACGGTCTGTGCGAAGTACTGGATGAAGTGATGCCCTACGGATGTATTATGGCGGGTGATGTGCAGAAGAATGCGCCGTGGAAGAGGAAAAAGAAGTTTAGGAAATAATATGTTTTTGATAAACATCTTAAAAATCTTCATAAAAGTTTGTCATTCCGCAGGAATCTATGCAAATATTTAATTTTTTGTACGGTAATTCCTGCGGAACGATAATTATAAAATTTAAATAACTAATACAATGACACCAAAAATATTAGAAAAACTCAAAGAGACAGAGGCAAAAAGAAACATAGAAATATTGCTTGCAGTAGAATCAGGAAGCCGCGCCTGGGGTTTTGCGTCTCCCGACAGCGATTATGACATACGGTTTATATATCGACACGACAAAGACTGGTATCTTTCGCCATGGGACAAAGATGAAACTATAGAATTTATAACAGAAGACGATCTTGACGGTTCCGGATGGGATCTGAGGAAGACTTTTCATCTTCTTTTGAAATCCAATGCCGCATTGCTGAGTTGGTTCTATTCTCCAATCGTTTATGTGAAAAACGCAAAATTTTATGATCTTTTTAAACCTTTGGCTGATGAAGCATTTTCTCCGATAGCGGTTTCTTACCATTATCTGAGTATGAGCAAAAAATACCTCGAAGCATGCCGGACAGATGAAGTAAAATTGAAATCTTATTTTTATTGTCTGCGAACTGCACTCACGGGAAAATGGATATTGGAAAAAGGAACAATACCGCCAGTTTTGTTCAGCGAACTTCTCGTCTTAGTTGATGATTTTACAAGAACAAAAATAGAAAATCTGGTTGCCTTAAAAGCCACAAAAGGAGAATCTTATTTTCATGCAAATGACTGGGAGTTATTTGGGTTTTTAGAGGAGATGGTGAAGGATAATGAGGAAAGAGCGAAAAGTTTGGGTGCAGGGAAAACGGACAAAAATAAGATGGAGAGGGTTTTTAGGGAAATATTGTTATATTAGATTTAATGAAAAAGTATCTGGACTTACTTATAAAGCATAAAGAAAAACATCACACATCGAAAAACTACAATGCAAAAACAGCATCGATGTTTTCGTACATGAGAATGGAATTTGGGTTGGAAATAGCGCCTGAAATCGAATACTTCTATACTTATTTTGATGTAAATGATGATGTATTGCAAACTTTACTCTATTCAAACTTTAAAGACATTACTCTTTTTTACAATGAAGAGTTTGTTGAGTATGTTGTCGAACGGTGGATTAATCTACATGGAATTGACGAAAATACAAATCAAAATATTGAAGACGCTTTTTCAATCGGTAGATTCGAATTTAACTTTAAAAATAATGCTTTTAATAAGCATATTCAGGAAGTAGATTTTTTACAAATCTGTTTTGAAGAACTCGGCTCTGATGCACATCTATGCTTCTCAATTGGATCCCATATAACAGGAGATTGCGGAGGCAATATTTATTTAATTTTGAATGGTGATTCCAGTGGATGCATCACAACAGATTTTGGGTATGAAAACTTTTCAGAAAATGCCTTGAATTTTTACTACAGTAATTTAGAAGAAGAAAACACATGGCACTGCCTTGATCAATACAAAGATTATATTGAAAAAATTGCTAAGGATGCTTAATAATATAGAATGTTAATTGAAACCTTAAAATCCCTAAAACTCATCCTCCTCGAATCCATCTCCGGAAGCCGCTCGTTCGGGCTCGCCACGGAAAATTCAGATACAGATATCAAAGGAGTTTACTATTTGCCAAAACAAGATTTTTTTGATTTAAACTATATCCCGCAGATTTCTAATGAGACAAATGATATTTCGTATTATGAAATCGGGAGATTTGTAGAATTACTGCAGAAAAACAATCCCAATATTCTGGAAATTCTGGCAAGTCCGGAAGACTGTATTCAAATTAAGAATCCTTTGATGGATTTGTTTAAGCCTGAAGATTTCCTGTCGAAATTATGCAAAGATACATTTGCCGGTTACGCCCTTTCTCAGATTAAAAAAGCAAAAGGACTCAATAAGAAAATTTTAAACCCAATTGAAAAGGAAAGAAAATCGATTCTTGATTTCTGCTATATTTTAGAAAATAACGGTTCTGTTCCGTTAAAAAAATGGTTGCGCGAATTCCCCTCCTCTGGAAATCGAGGAACGAGATTCGCCGACTCATTTAAAAATAATAAAACTTATGAGGCACTGGTGTCCAAAGGACGGGGTGGTCTCTCGCAGGAAAAATGTGGATTGGTGAGCATCGACAACACTAAAGGAATGTTTGCACTCTTTTATGATGAATCGGGAGATTTAAATTATAAAGGAATAATCCGGAACGGAGAAGCCAATGAGGTTTCCGTATCATCAGTTCCGAAGGGAGAAAAATGTATTGCCTACTTGTTTTGCAACATCGATGCCTACTCCACTTACTGCAAAGATTACAGAGAATACTGGAAATGGGTTTCGGAAAGAAACGAAGACCGCTACAACGTCAACCAAAATCACGGACAAAACTACGACAGCAAAAATATGATGCACACGATTCGTCTTTTGCAGTCTTGTGAGCAGATTTTTAAAAACAGTTCATTAAATATCAGAGTCGATAACCGTGACGAACTGTTAGACATCAAAGCCGGAAACTGGTCGTATGAAAAAGTTTTAGCGAAAGCAGAAAATTTAATAAAATCAATCGACCATTACCATTCCATCTCAAAACTCCCTGAATATCCTGATAGAGATAAAACCACTGAAATTTTAGTGGAAATAAGAGAAAAGTTATATTCTCATTAAACACAGCAAAGAGAAAAACTTACCATTGATATTTTAATTCGTGTTCAAAATAAATTTCTAAATTTACTTTCAAATAAAAAAACACTGATATGAATTTCGACAATAAGTTTACCAAAGATTTCGAAGAACAATTCCAGAAACACCTTCAGGCAGTAAGAGGGATTTCTCCTGAAGATTTTGAAAAGATAAAACAAAACCTGCAGATCGTTTTTAAATTATTAGAGGATTTTAAAAACAAGCCGGATAAAACACCCGAAGATTTTGAACAACTGGCTGCCATAACTTCCAGACTAAAACCTCTTTTGCAAAATATTGAAGATATAAACCTGATTTTAGGAGAAAGTTTAAACAGACAATCAATCGCTTATTATGAGAATGTCAAAAAACTGGCGAAGGAAGGAGACAAAGAAGCGGAGAAAATTTATCTTGATCTAAAAATGTATTTTGAAAAATTTGATGCTAATTGATTTAACAAAAGTTTTATATTTTAAAATTTTAAACTAACATTATTATGTCTACCCGCTGGTGCGAGCTTCACGATCGTACCCATTGCCAGAGATAAAGAGTAAACAAGCGGCTTGCGCAGCAAAATAGCTATAATTAAAACCATAGCATCCCTTAACTCCACAAAAAAAGAGCTTCAAAACTGAAGCTCTTTCTGTATGAGTAATCAAAAGATTATTTCACGATTTTAATATCAATCGCTGAAAATCCTTTTGGTGATCTTTCTTTTTCGTAAGAAACTTTATTCCCTTTTTTAAGGATTTCTGTAGCGTTGTTGCTGTGGAAGAAGATATTCTCTTTAGAACGGTCTTCGGTAATGAAACCATAACCTTTATCGCTGAAGAATGTGATAATCCCGGTCTTTCTAAGTTCCTCCTCTTCGATTGGTGCTGCCCCAAGCTGAATATCATCAAGACTGATCTCGATTTTTTCTCTGTTTTCAGGTGGTACAGAAGTAAGCTGACCATTTTCGTCAACGTACATAATCATATCATCGAGACTTTTGCCTTTGTCGTTGTTGTCTTTACGGTCTTCACGACGAAGCGCTTTCTCTTTTAATTTTGCCTGTTTTTTCTTAAAGTTTTCTTTTTTTGAAAAAGAATCTGCCATATATATTTTAAAATTTATTTGTTACTGATGACGTTAAAGATAGAATTTTTTTCCGGATTCTACCACGTTTCCGGCCAGATACTTTGCAGAAGTGCATCATTAAGGTATTCTGTTGTTTTCAGTAGTGATAAAAGATTGCCTGTATCAATATTTTTTTGAGGAATAAACCGGCATCTGAAATGTGAAACTGATAGAAAAAAATAAATGCCCAAAACTTTTCTTTAGCAAAAGCTGTAAACATTCAGTTAATCACTCTGCAAATATACAACAAATATTATTGGAAAACAGCTTCATAATAACTTTTTAGTTTTCAATAACTTATCATTCAGATTTGAAAAATCTATAATTACATCTGAAATTTTGTTGATAAAAGTCGGTTTCCCTGCCGTCAATTGAATTCAGATTCATTTAAATAATTTTATTATCTTCAACACTGAAAATTTTAAATTAAAATAAGCCATGGGAAAAATCATTTTTGTAATACTTCTTTTCAGCCTTACCACAATAAGCGCGCAGACCATCGAATCATCCAGCCGCACCACCACAGGTTACATCAAAAGTGACGGAACAATCGAGAGCAGCAGCCGTTCGACCTTAGGTTACATTAAAAATGACGGCACCATTGAAAACAGCAGCAGAAGCACGATTGGTTACATTAAAAGTGACGGAACGATAGAAAATAAAAACCGTTCGACTGTGGGCTACGTTAAAAAAGACGGAACGGTGGAAAACAGCAGCCATTCAACCCTTGGTTACATCAAAGATGACGGAACTGTAGAAAACAGCAGCCGCGCTACCATTGGCTATGCAAAAGGCATCAGCAAAGAATGGGCAGCAGTTGCATTTTTCTTTTTTAACTTTGATTAATATCCGTTTTCTGGAAAAAACTTCATAAGATAGCGCGGATTTGCAACCGTGCTTAAGATAAAATAAAAAAAACCACCGAAATTCGGTGGTTTTGTATGTATAAGATGATTAATCTTGTGGTTCGTTCAAAGGTTTGTGCTCACCCGGTTGATCTCTTCCTTCAGGATTTACTCTACCTTCAGGTCTTGCAGGTCGGTCTTGTCTGTCCTGTCTGTTTCCTTCTGGTCTTCCCTGTCCTTCTTCTCTTGGTTTTTGAGCCGGTCTTTCCGGTCTTGGCAATAAAACTTTTCTTGAAAGTTTCATTTTCTTACGGTCGTCATAACCCATAAATTTCACCTCAACCTGATCGCCTTCGTTGTAAGGAACTTTGTCTAAACGAGCCCATTCGATTTCAGAGATATGAAGAAGACCTTCAGTACCTTTAGCAATCGCTACAAAAGCTCCAAAATCCATTACTTTCACTACTCTTCCCTGGTAAACTTCACCTACAACAGGTACAAAAGTAATCTCGTTGATTTTTGCAATCGCCTCGTTGATTTTCTCTCTGCTTACACCTGAAATTTCGATTCTACCGATTTCGCCAACTTCTTCAATTGCGATAACTGTATCAGTATCTTTCTGCATCTGCTGAATGATTTTTCCACCAGGTCCGATTACCGCACCGATGAAATCTTTAGAGATTTCCATCATCACCATTTTCGGAGCGTGAGGTTTCACGTCTTCTCTTGGTGCAGAAATAGTTTCATTTAATTTATCAAGAATATGCAATCTTCCGTTTCTTGCCTGTAAAAGAGCTTTCTCCATGATTTCCATAGAAAGTCCCTGAACTTTGATGTCCATCTGGCAAGCCGTGATTCCGTCTGCAGTTCCGGTTACTTTAAAGTCCATATCTCCCAGGTGATCTTCATCACCCAAAATGTCAGAAAGCACAGTGTATTTTCCTGATTTCACATCAGTCACCAATCCCATTGCAATACCAGAAACCGGCTTTTTGATTTGAACACCCGCATCCATCAACGCTAAAGTTCCTGCACAAACAGTTGCCATAGAAGATGAACCGTTTGATTCTAAAATATCAGAAACAATACGGATTGTATAAGGATTTTCTTCAGGGATCATATTTGCCAAAGCTCTCTGAGCTAAGTTTCCGTGACCCACTTCTCTTCTTGAAGTTCCTCTTAAAGGACGCGCTTCACCCGTTGAGAATGGCGGGAAATTATAATGAAGGAAAAATCTTTCGTCATAGTTTACCATTACGCTGTCTACCATGTTTGCATCTTTTACCGAGCCTAAAGTTACAGCTGTTAAAGACTGAGTTTCACCTCTTGTAAAGATTGCAGAACCGTGAGCTCCCGGTAAATAATCTATTTCAGACCAGATTGGACGGATTGTTTCAGGATCACGACCGTCAAGACGGATTTTATCATTGATAATCATCTGACGCATCGCCTCTTTTTCAACATCGTGGAAGTACACTTTTACGAAAGGAGTAACTCTCTCAAGTTCTTCAACGTTTTCAACATATTGAGCTAAAAATTCGTCACGTACCGCTCTGAATTTTTCTCCCCGTTCTTCTTTTCCTGAAGGAGTTTTTGCTACTTCATATACTTTATCATAAGTTTCTTTCCACACTTTCTCACGAATTGCTTCGTCGTGATTTTCGTGGCTGTATTCTCTTTTTGGTAATGATTTGCCTACTTTTTCAGCTAATCTTTCCTGAGCTTCAACCTGTTTTTTGATTTCTTCGTGGGCAAAAGTAATCGCTTCAAGCATTTCTGCTTCAGTGATTTCCTTCATTTCACCTTCCACCATTACGATAGAATCTTTGGTTGCACCCACCATAATGTCAAGGTCAGCCAATTTAAGATCTTCATAATTAGGATTGATTGCCAGTTTCCCATCGATTCTTACTACTCTTACTTCAGACATTGGTCCGTTGAAAGGAATATCTGTAATTGCAATCGCTGCCGAAGCAGCAAGACCTGCCAAATCATCCGGAATTGACTGTCCGTCATAAGAAATCAATGAAATCATCACCTGTACCTCCGCGTGGAAATCTTCAGGGAATAATGGTCTTAGAACTCTGTCTACCAAACGCATTGTCAGGATTTCCTGATCTGAAGGTCTGGCCTCTCTTCTGAAAAAGTTTCCTGGAATTTTTCCACCTGCGTAGAATTTTTCTCTGTAATCTACTGTCAATGGTAAGAAATCTACACCATCTTTTGCTTCTTTGCTGGCTACCACAGTTGCTAAAAGCATTGTGCCACCGATTTTTACTACAACAGAACCGTCAGCCTGTTTTGCCAGTTTTCCTGTTTCTAAAGTGATCTCTCTGCCGTCTGCAAGAATGATCGTTTCTGTAATTGCTTGAGGTATACTCATAAATTGTTTTGTGTTGCACTCCGTATTGAGTGCTTTAATTATTATATTTCGTCTAAAATGTGGTGCAAATTTAAGGTATTATTTGTTATAATATCCTATTTTATAGATTTAAGAATCGATTTATAAGTTTTAAACTTTTAGATCTCAAATAATTGCCTCACTTTCTGTTTTTCTTTTTTGAAATAGTATAGCCCAGCTTCCATTCCAGATAATTGGCAATATGAAAATTGTAGGCGTTGATTCCGAATGACGCAAACAGCCGGTCTGTAATCTGATACTGAAGACCTATTTTCTGAAATAAAATATCTTTGTCATACTGTCTGGTTTTCTTGAATGGATACACTCCTGCACCGATGTTTACGTATAGTTTCCCGATCATCAAACGGTAGGTTGGGATGATACTCAAGAGCATCCTGTCATTAGAAAATCTTTTTTTCTCATACAAAGTACTGTCCTGAACATAAGAGGTGTGATTATATTCTCCATCGTAGGTGATTCCTACTCCTAAACCATAGGCAGATTTGTCTGAATACTGATGCATGTAAAGAGCATCGGCACCGAAGACGTTGTACTCGTAACCTTCATAGTACTTCAGATCGAAGCGGTTTTCACCCTGATAAAAGGAGTCTTTTCTTCCGCCAAAAACAGAGAATTCCAGAGTATTGTTTTTTTCGGCCGGTTTGTATACAGTGTCGGTTTCAATGGGTTTGATTCTTTCAGGATAATAAGTGAGACTGAGCTGTCCGGCAGCCATATTCAGACCTTTATTGGGGATTTTTGTAGCACCGTTGGAGAGATGATTAAATTTTAAATTTAAACCTACATCAAAATGCTCATCCAGTTCATAATGCAGTCCTGTGGACAGGCCGATGTACATATTTGTTTTGGAGCCAACAGAAATATTGTAATACTGCCTGTCAAAATCAAAATAATTTGAATTGAAAGAAATCCCGAAATTAATTCCGTACATCCATTTAAGTCTGTTCCACTGGTTTATTTTAGCGTTGTAAATCCCATAAAAACCATAAGGACTTCCCATGTCTTTTCCTTTCAGAAAATCTAAAGCAAAAACACCGAAACCGATTTGAGGATAATTGAAAAGTTTTTCCCAATCTCTGCTGCCGTCGGTCTGTTTCAAAAACTGAATGTTGTATCCTGAAAATGCTTTATGTCTGTAAAAATTCAGAGATTCGTTGGTGGGAATAATTCCGCCATATTCTCCTGTTGCCGCAAATGCCCATTTTTGAGGCTTCAAGCTGTCGTTTTCCTGTGAAAACACAAAAGCATTTGAAAACAGCAGGATGGAGAGAATATAAAATCTGTGGAGCACGGGCTTGTTATTTTAGAAAGTGGCAAATTTAATGATTAGGATTTAAATAAAATCTAAATTATTCTTAGTTTTAAAATTAAATCCACAAAAAAAGCAACCTCTTTCGAAGTTGCTAATGTTTTTAGACTATCGCTAAGATTATTTTCTTAATCCTAATTCAGCGATGATCGCTCTGTATCTGTTGATATCTTTTTTCTTAAGATAATCAAGTAAGCTTTTTCTTTTACCTACCAATTTCACCAAAGATCTCTCAGTATTGAAATCGTGACGATTTGCCTTCAAGTGCTGAGATAAGTGGTTGATTCTGAAAGTAAATAAAGCTACCTGTCCTTCAGCGCTTCCTGTGTCTGTTGCAGATTTTCCGTGCTTTGCGAAAATTTCTGACTTTTTTTCTGTTGTTAAGTACATTCCAATATTGTTTAATGATTATTATGTAACGGGTGCAAAAGTACAACATTTTTTTGAATAGGAGTACATCCTGATCTTATTTTAAATTTAAACTTAAAAATTCTGTATATAATATCACTTATATATCTGTTATCTCATTAAAAGACAGTATTTTTGTAACTGTATCATGAAAAAAAATTTAGCTCTTATCCTGCTGATTATTTTTGCTCTGCAAACCAACACAGTTTCAGCGCAGAAGCAAAGGGATTCTCAAAACATTCTTTATTTTAATCCTGAAGTAGAACCGGATCTTGAGGAAATAAAAGACCCTACCAATCTTGCATTTTTCAGTGCTGTATCAGACCACATCAGCCTCCACAAAAAAAGCAAAATGATGAAAACTGAAACCCAGATGCCTTTTGATACGGCAGATCCGCAGACAATTTCGGATTACGCCTCAAACAACGACGCAGATTTTGTGACGGTTTCTAAAGTAAAATATTTCAAAGTGGGTTTAGGAAAATATGTATTCTCAAATCAGGTTGTAGTGAGCATGAAACTGTTTGATAAAAGCGGAAATCTCATCACAGAATCTTCTTACGATACCTACAGAAAAAATATGCGTATGCTGGGCTCAGCCGAAAATTCTATTAAAATAGGAACTGCCGGAGCGCTCAAAACCATCCTCAAAAATCTGAAAAAACTGAAATCTGCGACAGAAAAGGAGATTTGAAGTTTAATAAAACCTTAAATTTAGGCATTTCTGCTCCTATCTTTAAAATTTGATTTATTTTTGCAGTGCTAAAAATATTTCATTTTGAATTATTCTGACGAACAAAATTTTAATCCTGCCGACATTGCCGAAACTCTCAGCGATTTACCAGCTGACGAAAGACTGTTGGCTTTTTTGAAAGTTCCGAAAGAATTCAAAGCTGATGTTTTTTCGCATCTAGACCCAGATTTTCAGGAAGAAACCATCCGCAGCATCACCAGCGCCGAGGTTTCTGATATCCTCAACGGGATGACGCCCGATGACAGAACTTCTCTCTTCGAAGATTTTCCGGATGAGCTTATAAAATATTCTATTAACCTTCTTAATCCCCAGGAAAGAAGAATTGCGCTGAAACTTCTTGGCTACGATTCTGATTCTATTGCCCGCCTGATGACACCTTACTACATCCAGATCCGAAAAGAATGGACAATAAAAAGATGTCTTCAGCAGATCAAAAAAGTGGGAAGCAGGGTGGAAACGATGAATTATCTTTACGTGGTAGACGAACGGAACCGCCTAATCGATGATATTGCATTGGGAAGTTTACTTTTAGCCGAAGAAGACACTTTAATTTCAGAAATAACTGATAATCATTTCGTTGCCATCACCACTACCACCACCAAAGAAGATGCGGTGCAGTATTTTGAAAAGTATGACCGTGCAGCACTTCCTATCGTTACTGAGGCCGGAGTTTTGGTTGGAATTGTAACGATTGACGATATTTTAGATCAGATAGAATCTCAGAATACCGAAGATATTCAAAAATTCGGGGGTGTGGAAGCACTTGACGACCCTTACATCCAGACTCACTGGTGGGAAATGATTAAAAAAAGAGGACTTTGGCTGATTGTTCTTTTCTTTTTACAGCTTATCACAGCCTCTGTGATGGGTTATTACGAAAATGAGATTGAAAAAGCAGTTGTTTTAGCCTTATTTATTCCTTTGATTATTTCCAGTGGAGGAAATTCCGGTTCGCAGGCAGCAACTTTGATTATACGCGCGATGGCGTTACAGGAAATCACGATAAAAGACTGGTGGATTGTAATGAAAAAAGAACTTCTTACCGGTATAATTTTAGGAACATTTCTCGGCGTCATCGGGTTTTTAAGAATTATGATCTGGCACAAACTCGGTTGGTTTGATTACGGAGATTATTGGTTTTTCATAGGTATCAGCGCAGGCATTTCTCTGGCGATGATTGTACTTTGGGGTACTATTTCGGGTTCTATGGTACCGTTTATTCTCAAAAAATTCAATCTTGACCCTGCGACATCATCCGCTCCTTTCGTTGCAACACTTGTAGACGTTACTGGACTTATTATTTATTTTACCATCGCGGCTATGTTTTTAACGGGGAAACTGCTTTAAATAATGACATTTTGCCAAAATAATTCGATTGTACAATAAAAATCTGTACTTTCGAATCTTAAAACTAATAACTACACTTGAAAAGATGAAATCGTTTTTTGGAAAATTAAGACCAAAATCATTATATTCGTTATTCTCTGACGAATTAAGCCAAGACAGAATCTTTGGACTGGATTTGCTTCGCTTTTTTGCGATTACAACTGTGGTACTGGGGCATGGCGCATATTTAATGCCTGTGAAGATTGCAGATTTTCATAAATACTTTACTTTTGACGGTGTAAATATTTTTTTTGCATTAAGTGGTTTTTTGATTGGCGGAATTTTAATCAAACAACTGGAAAATAACCAGGCGGATTTCTCTCTTTTACTTCATTTTTGGATGAGAAGGTGGTTTAGAACTTTACCTACCTATTTTCTAATTTTAGTAATCCTGACAGTCTTCTACTGCATCACAGATCCTGAATTTACTTTTCACCAGGTAAAAAAATATTATTTTTTCTGTCAGAACCTATATTATCCACCTCCTGCTTTTTTTAGAGAATCCTGGAGCCTCAGTGTTGAAGAGTGGTTTTATTTTGCTGTTCCACCTGTCATTTTTACTTTAATTATACTTTTTAAATTTAAAACAAGAAATGCCGTTTTGGCCACTGCCGTTTTTGTAATCATTCTGATAGCTTTTTTAAAATACAGAATCTATTTAGATCCTGTAAAATCATCATCTTTTGATTTATATCACAATCAGGTAATTATAAGAATAGACAGCATAATGTACGGAGTGGTTGCAGCTTATCTGAGTTTTTATCATTCCCGGATATGGAACTACTCGCCAATAGGCCTTTTGGTTTTGGGACTGTTAATTTTTGGTATTCAGAAATATTTTGCGGTTACGCAGTACGTAAATAATGCGGATTGGTTTTCATTTTATCACATCGTACTGGATTATAATCTCACCTCTGTGGCTACAGTTCTTTTGCTTCCATATCTTTCAAACTACAGAAAAACCAGATACAAAACAGGAAATTTAATTACCATTATAAGCCTAATTTCATATTCGATGTATCTGACGCACATGTCACTCATTAAAATTATGATTTTAAAAGAAATTCCATGGACAGATTTTACCACCAATTATAATATTATTCTTCCTACAATTTATATTTTATACTGGATTCTTACCCTCACATTATCGGTTTTTCTATATAAATATTATGAAGTACCAACTACCCGGTTGAGAGAGAAATTTACCCGAACAAAAAGCTAATGCTGATAATGAGAAGTTATTTTAACCAAATGCTTCTGCACTCTATCCTAATTATCGGTACGATTGTATAGTTTGCGTATAATTTCACATTTATGATTATAACCAAACCTTAATGTAATATAGGTTTTGCCGAAAATGAAACCATAAAAAAAAATTCAAATGCTATTTCTCTTCCTTGGAAAAAACTGAGAAATAAGAAAACCCAGGTAGAAAATTTTATCACAGATTTTAAAGTAACTGTCATGAGATTTCGGGAATTTGAAAGACAATTAATAACTTGCATCACCAATTTGACTTAATCATTTAATGAATTTCTGTACTTTCGAAATCTGAAAATCAATAAAGACACAAAGATAAGATGAAATCTTTTTTAAAAAAACTAAGGCCGGCATCATTATACGCATTATTCTCTGATGAATTAAACCAGGACAGAATTTTCGGACTGGATTTGCTTCGATTTTTTGCTATAACAACTGTGGTAATAGGTCACGGTGCAAACCTGCTTCCACAGAAGATTGCAGATTTTCAAAAGTACATTACATTTGATGGAGTAAGTATTTTTTTTGTACTGAGTGGTTTCCTAATTGGAGGGATTCTTATTAAGCAGTTGGAAAACAACAAAGCTTCCTTCTCATTATTATTGGATTTTTGGATTCGAAGATGGTTTAGAACTTTGCCTGCTTACTTTTTAATTCTAATAGTTGTCACGATTGGTTATAAAATTAGCGATCCTTCCTTCACGTTCGAGGATATTGGTAAATACTATATATTTTGTCAAAACCTATTCTATCAGGCTCCTCCCTATTTTCGGGAATCCTGGAGTCTGTGTGTTGAAGAATGGTTTTATTTTACTATTCCTCTTTTAATTTTTGCTTTAATAACTGTTCTAAAATTATCGCCGAAAATTTCTGTAATCACCATTTCACTCTCTGTCATATTTCTGGTAACATTTTTAAAATATCAAATTTACATGGATTATGGGGAAAATTCAGAGCTTTATTTCTATCATCAGCAGGTTATATACAGAATAGATAATATCATATACGGAGTTTTAGGTGCGTATGTAAGCTACTATTATTCTAAAATATGGAATTCAATTCCACTCCTATTATTTATTACCGGTATCGGTATCATTATAATCGAAAAAGCAATTGAAGTAACAGGTTATCATTCCGAAAGTTTTGCAGTATTTTATTATTATATGCTTGCTCACACCATCATTTCAATATCTACAGTATTATTGCTTCCTTTTCTTTCAAATTTTAGAAAAATAAAATATAAAATCGGAAATCTGATTACAATCATTAGCCTGATTTCATACTCAATGTACCTAACTCACGAATCATTAATAAGAATTCTTATTATAAAAAATATTCCCTGGACCGACTTTACAAAAAATTACAATATTATATTACCCACAATTTATCTGCTGTACTGGACTCTTACATTGACATTATCTGTTCTTATCTACAAATATTATGAAGTACCAACAACCCGCCTGAGAGAAATATTTACAGGAAAAAAAAGCAGAATTCTAAATGATAAGTAGTATTTTAACCAAATGTTTCAATCTTTCGTTCGGATAATATTATAAATATGTTGTATGCGTATAATTTCTCTTGTTCCATCAATCACTGAGGCTTTATTTGATTTAGGTCTTACAGAAAACGAAATCGTAGGAAGAACAAAATTCTGCATTCATCCCAAAGAAAAAGTGAAAAATGTTGAAATCATTGGTGGTACAAAAAATCTAAATCTGGAGAAAATAATAAGCCTGAAACCCGATATAATATTAGCCAATAAGGAGGAAAACGTGAAAGATCAGGTGGAGGAACTGATGAAAGATTTTAAGGTAATTGTGACAAATATTGAAAATATTGAAGACAATTATTATCTGCTGAAGACCCTCGGAAACCTTTTTAATAAACAAGAAAAAGCCCAACAGTTTAATCTGAAAATCTATGACGTTCTTGCAAAATCTAAGTTAAAAACATCTGTAAAAGCAGCCTATCTGATCTGGAAAAACCCTTATATGACGATTGGTTCAGACACTTTTATAGATAAAGTTTTAAAAGAAATCGGATTTGAAAATTTATTTGAATATCAAAAGCGTTATCCTGAAATTAAAACTGAAGATTTAGCAGGAGCCGATGTCATTATGCTTTCATCAGAGCCTTTTCCGTTTAAAGAAAAACATATTTTGGAGCTGAAAGAGTTTTATCCTGACAAGAAAATTATGATTGTGGACGGCGAGGCGTTTTCATGGTATGGAACGCACATTGCGAAGTGTGAGGATTATTTTAAAGAATTGATTTCAGAATTTAATTAAATTGAAATTAGATTTAAATTTTATGTCGCCCCTTCAGGGCTTTTTATCATTATTGCTTTTAATCATGGGGCTGCAGCCCATGTTAATGATTTTGCCCTTTCAGGGATTTTAAACGACAATGTTTTTCAATAAAACAATCTAAGAAAACTGCATTCATATTTTGGCTAAAACCCAATGATCCATCAAAAATTAAAAGCGGACTAAAGTCCGCTCCTGTTAATAAAAAAACTCAGACCGAATCTGAGTTTATATTTTAAATCGAAATGAGATCCAATCACAAAATCTTTGAAACTTCATTGCAAAGCCATTCCAGAAGTTCTCTGTCGGCGTCTGTGAAAGGATCTACCGTGTGAGAATCAATATCAATCTGTCCTACGTTTTGTCCGTCTTTGAAGATTGGAACTACGATTTCTGCCTTTGTATCGATAGAACAACTCAAATAATTGCTTTCCTCGTGCACATCGGGAACTACGAATGTTTCGTTGGAAACGGCAACCTGTCCGCAAATCCCTTTACCATAAGGAATAATAGTGTGGTCAGTAGGCGCACCTACGTAAGGACCTAATTTCAACTCGTCTTTATCTCCGTTTTTGAAGTAAAAACCAGTCCAGTTGAAATAAGAAATTTCCTGATCCAAAAGATGACAGACTTTCTCAAGTTTCTCTTCGGTGTTATGTTTCGGACTTTCTAAAATGGATAAAAGTCTCTTTTTTATTTCTGACATTTTAATAAAATATTTATGAAAACTGTTTTAATGAAAGCTCTTTTTTGTAGCCAAACATACTTCTTTCTTTGATCATATCTGCCACACCATCAGGAATTTGATTTTCCCATCCTTCGATATTGCAGGTAATCTTTCTCAGAATTTCTCTCGAGTAAATCTCCAGAAATTCCGGGTTGTAATTTTCAATATCTACAATTCTGTTGTTGGTTTTGAAATATTTATAAAGTTCCTTCAGATTATCACCTACTTTCAACGTAGAAGAATCGAGAAGCTGCTGTGTTTCAGGATCTTTGTACGGGTAAAGATAAACTCTCATACCGTTTCTGAAGAATTTACCGAATGCTTCAAGAATTCCCCCTGAAAGATTTTTATAGTACTTCTCGTCGAAGACCATTAACATATTGTTAACGCCCATTACCACACCAATATCTCCGGTGGTATATGCAGAGAAATAATCAATCAATCGGTAATATTCTGAGAAGTTTGAAATAATAACCGTGTACCCTAATTTACCCAAAACATCCACTCTGTCCAGGAAATCCCTCTCGTCAATATCTCCGTCTGCACGCAGGTTTGAGATGGTAATTTCTATAAAAACCTCGGTATCTTCCTGGGTACATTTAGAATCTTTCATAAACATTTTCATCCCGTTTTCGAGCATATCAATATTTACATTGGTTACCGGCCTGAAACTTCCTCTCACTGCAAAAATATTTTTCTTGTAGAGAATATCTGCAGGCAGCATATTATTTCCCTCAGCATTGAAAACTACAGCGTCGGTCATTCCGTTTTTCACGAGCTGAAGGGACATCAGACGGTTGTCTACGTAATCGAAAACAGGTCCGCTGAAATCAATCATATCGATTTCAAGATTGTCTTTTGCAATATCGTCGTAAAGAGATTCTATTAAATTTCTTGGATTATCAGAGTACTTATAAGCTCCATAAATTAAATTGACCCCTAAATTACCAAGCGTTTCCTGCTGTAAAGTGGCGTCATTTTCTTTAAATTTTACGTGGATAACGATTTCATTATACTGAGCATCCACTTCACTCTGAAAACGGATTCCCACCCAGCCGTGACCTTTTAAAGTTTTATCAAAATTAATGGTAGTAACCGTGTTGGCGTAAGAAAAATACTTTCTGTTTGGATGATTTTCTCTGGAAATACGTTCCTCAATCAAAGCAACCTCATACCTGAGCATTTTGCGGAGACGGTTTTGGGTTACATATCTGTTTTTAACCTCTTTACCGTAAATGGCATCACTGAAATCTTTGTCGTACGCAGACATCGCCTTAGCAATTGTGGATGAAGCACCTCCCGCTCTGAAAAAATGCCGAACAGTCTCCTGCCCTGCTCCAATTTCTGCGAAAGTACCGTAAATAGTAGGATCTAGATTAATTGTTAGTGCTTTTTGCTTGGGCGTAAGTTTCTGATACATTAGGACGTATAATTTTTCGTAAATTTACCAAAATTAAACCAACCTCAAAAGAAAATGAAGTTGAAATTTTTAGGCACCGGAACCTCGCAGGGCGTTCCCGTTATAGGATGTACTTGCGAAGTATGCACTTCTGCAAACCCAAAAGATACCAGATTCAGGTCTTCTGTGATGATCACCTCTGAGGGAGGAAAGAAAATTCTCATTGACTGCGGACCAGATTTTCGGCAGCAGATGCTCTTAAATCATGAAGGTCATATCGATATTACATTGATTACCCACGAGCACAATGACCATGTGATTGGGCTGGATGATATGCGCCCGCTGATCTTTAAAACCGGAAAAAATATGCCGATTTATTGTCTGGAAAGGGTTGGTCAGGAAGTAAAAAACAGATTTCCTTATGCTTTTGCAGACAGGCGGTATCCCGGAGCGCCGGCTTTTGACCTGCATTCAATTACCAATCAAAAATTCACTTTTGGAGATGCAGAAATTGATCCAATAGCGGTAAATCATCATACACTTCCGATTTTAGGTTTTAAATTTAAAAAATTAGCCTACATTACCGATGCGAGCTCAATTGAAGATGAAGAAAAACTCAGAAACCTGGACATTCTGATTGTGAACTGCATCCGAAAATACGATCCACATCCTGCCCATTTTATCCTGCCGGACGTCATCAGACTTATGGAAAAATTTAAACCGAAAAAGATGTTCCTTACCCACATCAGTCATCATTTTGGGCTCTATTCTGTTGAGGACGAATTACTTCCGGAGGGCATTCATCTTGCGTACGACGGTTTGGAAATAAATTTCTAAATTTTTATTGAAAATAATTTTTGAGTTTTAATAAAACTTTCTATATTTGCACACCGATTTACAGCAATGTAACACCAGCCCAGGTGGCGGAATTGGTAGACGCGCTGGTCTCAAACACCAGTTCTTAGGAGTACCGGTTCGATCCCGGTCCTGGGTACAAGACCGGAAAGAGGTGATAATTCACTATTTTTCCGGTTTTTTTTAGCTTCTAACTCATTGTTTATTTGATAGATATAAGCCAGCAAAACGTTGGGTCGAATAGTTCGATAATGATTTTCAAAAAATTCCAATTTTTCAGGGAATATCGAACTAATTATTTGACGTTTTAATGTGATATCCCCACTACTAAAGACTTTAGCAAGATCTACGACGTTCGATAATGCATGGTCAAGTAGTTTCGGAAAATCTATTTTGTTTTTATCTTTTACTTTGGTCAAGTTGCTTTCTAACTTTTCAATTTTGTCCTTGCAATCAGTCTTAATTTCCAAGTATTCCTCATTATCAATGACATCTTCCAACAGTTTGTTTCTTGCCAACTTTAACCTGTTGTTCAGTCCATCAATTTCCAGTAATATCTTTTTTCTGTGATGTTGAGGATTATCGATAAACTTCTCGAAATTTTGTTTCAAGACCTTTCTCAAATATTTTTTAATGGACTCCTTCATCTCTAATGCTTGTAGTAACTCCAAGAATTTATCGTTAATAATTTCTGCTTTATAACGATATCCGCATGGTGACTGACAATGGTAGTAATAATATTTCTTAGAGTGTCCTGTAGATGCACTACCGGTTATTAAATGACCACATTCCGGACAGATAAGAAATCCTCTCAGGGGAAGATTATCGTCGGACAATACTTTTACATTGGGTCTTGCAAGGTTTGCATTGCCATCCATTATATTTTGAACCTTTTCGAATAATTCCTCACTGATCAAAGGTTCATGAATACTTGGAACAAAATGAGCCTCTTCGTCATTGTATTGTTCTACATAAATTTTTCCGCAATATGCAGTATTCCTTAAGCCGGCAAGAAAAGAACTGACCTTTACAGTTTTCCCTTCCCGCTTGTTCATCATATCCATAATCTGGCTGGCTGAATAAACACCTTTCGCCATTTCATTGAATGCCCATTTCATATTGGAAGCTTCCGGTTCCTTTTGAGTGACATACTTCTTCCCGTTCTCCGAGATTTTATTGACATATCCATAAGGCGCCCTTCCCATCAATCTGCCTTCTTTTCTGGCACGACGCATTCCATAGTAGGTATTCAAGGCACGTCTGTCGTTTTCAACTTCCGGTGCAGCAAGATAGATTGCCAGCATCATCTTGTTCTCAGGAATAGAAAGATCCAAAGGTTGTTCAATGGCTTGCGGTTCAACATTTAGCTTTTTGAGGATATTGATCATTTGATAGGCATCGCCAGCGTTTCTGCTAAAACGATCCCATTTTGTGAATAGCAATAAATTAGTTCTGGAGCTCTTTTTCTTAAGTGTATCTAGCAGCTTGATCCATTCAGGCCTGTTAAAGGTTTTGGCTGAATAATCTTCATAAATAACCCCTCCAACTACGATACTATTATTTTCACAGTATCGTCTCAGTCTTTCTTCCTGATCTCTTTGCGAATACCCTTTATCTGCCTGCTCATCGGTTGACACACGGATATATAAATCAGCTTTTTTCATCTCTAAAATCTTATAATATTATTCATCTAAAAAACGCTTTACAGTAATTGTTAATAGCATTTTTAGAAATTCTACAATTTGTTCCGCTTCCGGAACTGTTAATTCAACTCCCTCCTCTTCTTTAAATATTTTGATAACCTCTTCAATGCTAATATTTTTAATTTCAAGTGTCCTTTCCATAGCCGATATCTTTTAAATAAAAATATTCGGCACAATTAATCATCATTAGTTATGACACTCATGTGTTTCAGTTGGCATAGAAGTGCTGATTCATTATTAATCTATTAAAAGTAAATTCTTATTTATGATCTTCATCCCCTTGCGTGAAGATAACCTGTGTATATGTTTCATCAGTGAAATCTATGTACACAGATCTGCTGTAAAGTATTACATTAATTGATTCCGTATAAAAATTTTAAATAGCAACACAGAGAAAATTGTTGCGGTAGAAATTCGTCATTCTAATATTTAGCTAATATATAAATAATCAATCAGATGTAAAAATCAGTTTAGGTAGTGTCTAAAAATTCCATAATTTTTTCTAACTTCACTTTGGCTCCAAAAGATAAAGTAGAAATGAAATTAGATAATTTTATGATTTATCTCTAATCATTGAGTGATTACTACGTTCTGCAGACAGTATGATTTTGTGACATATTTATAAATATCGGCAAGAATAAAAACTTTATGAATGAAATTCTGCTATTTTTGCCGATATGGTAAATTTAACTCTTTCGATAAAACAATTTAGTTCATCCTATCCTTTACAAAAGCTGACACAGTCAATCGATGTACACCCAAGATTCGACCTATAGCGGAATATGATACATGCTTATTAATTAACTCCTGAATTTTCTTTTCCTGACCAGACAGTTTTGTTTTGGATGATTTGCTTCCCACGGGACGACCTAAGATTACACCTTCTGCTCTCTTTCTAGCTAATGCTTCTTTAGTTCGTTGAGATATTAGATTTCTTTCTATTTCTGCTGATAAACCAAAAGCAAAAGCAAGAACTTTTGAGCTTATATCACTACCTAATCGATAATTATCCTTAATAGTCCACACTTGAATATCACGGTTCATACATTCATTTAGAATGCCCATAATCATTAAGAGATTCCTTCCTAATCTCGAGAGCTCTGAACAAATAAGCACATCCCCTTTCCTCATCTTTTTTAAAAGTTTTCCTAATTTTCTATCATCAACATTCTTTGCTCCCGAAATAGTTTCTTCAATCCATTTGTTAACAACTATTTCTTGTTTACCACAAAAATGATTGATCTCAAATCGTTGATTTTCTACTGTTTGCTTGTCTGTACTTACTCTAATGTAACCGTAAATCATTTTTATTTGTTTAAATTATTATTCAATTTTGGTTTATTTTAAACCTAATCTGTATAAAATAAATCTATGCAATAAATATTGCAAGGAAATGAGCGATTATTTTAGACAAACTTCAGTGAAAACAATATTTTCAAGTAGCCATTCTTGGGTGATTTTGGGCGAAGTTGAACAACGTATAAAAGCAAAAATTGAGGCTGTTGGAACACCACTTAAAGAGTGGGATATTAATATATACAGAGGGATTTTAACGGGATATAATGAAGCTTTTATTATTGACCGAAAAAAGAAAGATGAACTGATTGCAAAAGATCCAAAATCTGTCGAAATYATACGACCGTTATTAAGAGGACGAGATATAAAACGTTATTCGTTTGATTTCGCTGATTTATATATTCTTACAACCTTCCCAAGCTTGAATGTAGATATTGATTCCTTCCCTGCTGTAAAAGAGCATCTTCTGAGCTTTGGATATGATAGATTAAAACAAACAGGTGATCAAGGAGCTAGAAAAAAGACCAATAATAAGTGGTTTGAAACACAGGATAGCATAAGTTATTGGGAGGATTTTTCTATACAAAAAATAATGTATCCAAATATGACTAAATTTTTACCGTTCTATCTCGATGATAAGGGATTTATGCAAAATGATAAATCTTTTATGATCACCGGTACGCATCTCTCATATTTAACTGCATTTTTAAATTCATCACTTTTTAAGTATTGCTTTATTGATAATTTTCCTGAACTACAAGGAGGAACAAGAGAAATAAGGAAAATATTTCTAGATAAAATACCTGTTTTAAAAGTAGACGATCAACTAAACTATCAATTTGAAAAGTTAGTTAGTCAAATCCAAAGTTCTAAAAGAGTGGGCAATCGGGAATTGGAATTAAATATTGACCAAATGATTTTTGACTTATATGACTTGTCTGTCGACGAAAGAAATGAGATTGGCTTTATTGAGATTCAATAAAGTCTATCTCTTCTGCATCGAGTGCAAATAAACTATAGATCTTCTGATTAACTTCAATTTCTAATTGGTCAGTATTTATATTCTCGGACTTTTGACTTTGAATTTCTTTAGAAAGATTTGTGAGAGATTTTTCAATTAAAGGATCCAAATTCATAGGAACTCTCAACTGTTCAATATAGATTTTAATCCATCTTGTTGTTCCTACTCCTGAAGTTGCTGCAAGTTTGGTAAAATACCACTTGCACACATTTGAATTTAGAAATGAGACGAGATACTCTAATCTTTCGCCGTTAATGAAGAAAATCGTATTATTTATTAAATAATTATTGTTGTCAAGATAAAAGTTAGGATTGTTAGTCAGTTCAATCCATACAATTTTTGGTCTATAAAAATCCTCCATATAAGCACAGTTCCTCAAATTGTAAGGTGTATTTCCTTTATCCGTCCTTTTATCAAGCTGAATATAATAGAGATCGAGATGTTTCTTAATAGCGGGATAATCATCTATGTCTACTGGCTTTAGGCCTTTTTCCTTAATTCCATTATGAGTATTGATTAGCCATAAATCGCTGTCTTCATAACTATACTTTTTTATGTCTCTGCCACGTAAAATAGGTCGTATAATTTCTTCACTTTTAGGATCCTTGTCTATAAGCTCTCTGCGCTTAGCTCCATCTATTATAAATGCATCATTAAAACCTGTTTTGATTCCATAATTTATCTTTATATCCCAATCTTTTAATGCAGTGCCAATCTTCTCAATTTTATCTTTTATTGTTTGTTCTAGAGGAGAAAGTATAACCCAACTTCCGGCACTTGAAAATGGTGAGGTTGACGAATTCTGTCTAAAATAATCGCTCAAATTAATTAACAGCTTTTCTTTGACAACACAAGCTTCCGTTTGTTGTCTATTTTTATCCTTGGTAAAAGTCAGAATGTTAGTATCAACTGTTGCAGTATCAAAAATCTGATTACCTGAAAAATCTATTAGGACTTCAGGATTTGTTTTCTCTGCAAAAAATTTACGTAAGCTTTCCCCGTAAGCAGCTCTCATCCATTTGTTAGAAGTAATAAATGTCAATATGCCTTTTGGCTTGAGAATATCATATCCTAATTCATAAAATAGGCTGTAAATATCTCCTGTTTTAGCATAGGTCTCATACTCCATTTGCTGCAGCGCATCACTTTCAGCTCCCATCTTCTGTAACTGTATGTATGGTGGATTACCAATGATAGCATCAAAACCAATAAAATTACCTTCGTGATCCAAAACTTCAGGAAACTCAAACCTCCATTCAAAAGCATTTTCATAGATCTTATTATTTTTGATCTCTTCAATAAAATCTTCAATCTTTTTTATTTTCCCTTCCAACACTTTTTTATCCTTCTGTTGAGCCTTTGATAGGCTCGCTTCAAAAAGTTGCTCACTTTGATATTTTGTATAATATTCACCTCTCAATAAATTAAGAGATTTTATTTCTTTACCATTCTTGCTGATTTCCGTTCTGAATCCAGTTTTTATGTCATTAATAAGTTGTTCTAATTCCCATTTTTGAGACTTGCTTTCTGCATTTCGGTACTGATCAACAGCTTCTTTATATTTTTCAATCGAAATTCCGGACTTTTTAAGAGCTGATGCCAAGCTACTTTCCAATCCAAAACGGTTGATCAGTGAATTCCCATTTTTAATATTAATATCAATATTAGGAAGTGTTTCTAATTCATTCTCAGATTTGTAGTATGCATTCTTTAACAATTCGATCCAGAGACGAAGTCTGCAAATCTTAACAGAATTTGGATTGATATCCACACCAAACAAACAGTTTTCAATGATCGACTGCTTTTCGTGAAACATTGTTTCCTGAATCCGCTGACTTTCTTTGACTTTAGGATTATACTCAAAGAGTTCACCATTTTCATCCGTAATAATTAATTCATCATTCTGTACTTCAATATTATATCCCTTCAACATCTTTCCGGATTTATCAACTAAAATACCCAGATCATTTTTGATTGCTATCAATTCGTTGAGAGCTGATACTAAAAAGTGACCAGAACCAACCGCAGGATCACACACGCGTAGTGAATTTACTATTTCATTTGCTTCCTGAATATTACTTATTTTATTGTGCAGGTCAACAACTGAATCATAGTTCCAATCTTTGATCTCATTAAATTTCTGAATAACTGCCTTACGTAACGTCTCATTGCACATGTACATAGTTATAAAGCCCGGCGTATAAAAACTTCCGTCTTTATAGCCATTGATCTTCTCAAAGATCAGCCCTAAGACAGATGCATTGATCAATGTTTTGTTTTCTTCTAAAATATCTGCTGTGCCTTCACTCGCAAAATCATAAGAATCTAAAAACTCAAATAGATATTCAAGCGTTGTTAATTCGCCTATTCTCTTTTTTCCTGTTCCATCTTTCAGAACTGTTGTAGAAAGTATTGGTATTTTCTTTTCGTCCTTCAGGTTACTTATGATAAGAGTAGAATGCTCTAATTCTGTTGGCTCAAAAAGAGAACTATTTAAATAAGGTACTTTTTCATATACTTTCTTTACATCATCATTTCTATCGTCATTCTTTCTCGCTAAAACCTGAAAAAACAATGTGTTCAGGTCATCATATTGTCTAATTTTTTTAAAATTTAAAAAAAGAAAAGATCTATCTCCTTTATGATAAGTGACAAGTTGCCCCTCCATCAGTTTTAGAAAAAGTACTCTGTTAATCCAAGTTATATTGAGTTCTAGCGCAATGTTGAATAATCTTTCTTCATATGAATCACCGTATAAAAAAGGTTTGCTAATCCTATTTACCTTATCTAAAGAATCTAATTGAATGATGGTATCTTCTAACAATGACCCTGAATTTCTTTGTGCAGGTTTATTTCGCTCAATCAATCGCTTACCACCTTCCTTCGTCTCTGTTAATCCAATGATATGTAGTAGCTCATTATAAAAACTCTTATCTAAAGTATTACTGTCATTGATAAATGGAAGTTTTAGCAAGTGGGCTGCACTGAAGATTTTAAAAATTCCAATCAGCTTATTATCATCTTTTTGAGAATTGCTTTTTATGATAGATTCGTAATCCTTTAAATTCAAATAGGTGAATTCTAACTGTCCAACTACTTCATCTAAAAATGGCTTTGCAATTTCTTTATAAAATACGTCTGTTGATATTCCTGAAAGTCTTTTTGTCTCAAAATCTTCAAATTGCTTAACTAACTTTTTGTTCTTAGCGAAGAATTGTTCGAATTGATAGGCATCAAAAATGAACCATTCATAAACATTGGTGACGATAAGATGTTTTAACTCCAAATTTTTATGGGTTATTCTTTCTCTAAGAAAATATAATAACAATTCCTGAAGAGCCTTGGCATTGAGTTTTTTCGCACTTATCATCTCCGAAGAGTTACTAATGCTTTTTGTCTCGATGATCACACCTACCGGACTAGCGGCAGTTTTATCATTATGTATAACTAGATCATTACGACCTTTAGTGTTGATATAAAAATCACTTTCGAAACCATTTTTTTTCAGAAAATCTATGATAAGATTTTTTTGGAACTCTTCTGATTCTTTTACATTAATCCTTTCAAAAAGTGTTGTTAAGTTATATTTGAAAATTTCGATGTCCTTTCTGCTCGGTTTTAGCTTTAAAAAGGATTTGTTAAGAGCTTTATGAGGCGTAAGTATTTTTGATGACAATGTTTTAGTTTTTATTGATGGTTATCCAATTTGTTTTTTTAGTTCTTCTTTACTGGGAAGAATAGCTTTATACTCTTTAGCAAAAATGGTATTGTTGTTTTCTGGTAGTGTAAATTCAATCACGGTTTTATTTTCTTCCTTACAGAGAATAATTCCGATCGTCGGGTTTTCTTCTTGCAGCTTCACTTTCCTGTCGTAATAGTTAACATACATTTGCATTTGTCCGATATCCTGATGGGTCAGTTTACCGATCTTCAGATCAAACAGCACAAAGCATTTTAGCAACCGGTTATAAAAGACCAGGTCTACAAAAAAACTGTCCCCCTCGAAAGTGAACCTGCGTTGCCTACCCTCAAATAAGAATCCTTTCCCCAATTCCATCATAAAATGCTCCAGCTTATTGATGATCTCTGTTTCCAGATCACTTTCAGAGTATCGGTGATCGTGTTTTAGATCAAGGAATTCCAAAACATAATGACTTTTTAGTATGTCTGTGGGCTTTTCTACAATTTGACCTTCTTGTGCCAATTGCGTAACACCTTCTTTATCCTTGCTTAGTGCCAATCTTTCGTATAGTGCCGAATTAAATTGTCTTGTAAGTTCTCTGACGCTCCAATTGTTTTGAGTGGCCTCTATTTCGTAAAAATTTCTCTCATTTTCATCTTCAATTTTCATCAGCTGAATATAATGGGACCACGACAGTGTAAATACAGAAGTACGAGACGGTGTTTCGTAATTTGGATCCTGCACAGAAATACGAGACAGTGTTTCGTATTTTCCGGAAGCATTGTTTACTTCCTGAGAAATTCTTTTTTGGAACATTAAATAAAATTTCCTCATCCACTGAAGATTGTCGACCGAGTATCCTCTTCCGAATTCTTCTATCAGCTGTTTACTGAGATTTTTAAGCGTCTCTTTTGAATATTCAGCTCTATCTCTACCACTTTGTTCATCCTCAACAATAATTTCACCTATTTGAAAATAGGTCATTATCATCGTCATATTAATATTTCGGACGATCTTACTTTTGGCATTTTCAATTAAATGCTTAACAGAGCTATAAAGATTGGACGATAATGGATGCATAATTACAAATTTAGTATTATTTCTTTATTACAATCCACCAAGATATGGTGTGAATTATAATTTTGACGTACACCAAAGCGACTGGCTTCATTTGGCAGCCATCTGCTGTTGTGGGATCACAAAAGATAACTGTAGAAAAAATACACTTTTAATAATGTTCAGATTCAATTTGGATCTACTGAACTCATGCAAGTTAACGCAAAATCAATTAGAAATACATTGTTATTCTTCAATTTAAACTATCAGCATATTAAAGATCAAGCTCAAAGTAAAAAGCTTATCAATCAGAAATTCCTCTCAAAAATTCAATGCTCTTAATGCTGCCTCTCTGGGTTTTCAAAATTGCTATCAGAAATTCGATTGTATAAACTAATTGATCACACCATTAAAACTAATTTTTAATTTTCTTTACGGGAAACCATAATATGGCGCACAAAAAATTATCTACTTTTACAATTAATTTTCTTAATTTCACTAAAATCCATACTAATTTATTAAATTAGTTACAAAATAAAAACATAACCAACTTAATGATTGAGAAAAATATCAAAGAAGATTTTTTGGAGTTATTTTACAATGATCTCTGTAATGAAGCACTTGAGAATAACAATACACTCAATCTTTTTACGCTAAAAGTAAAAAATAATGCCTTTGCCTATGATGAACTGATAAGTGAATTAGGTAACAAACTTTGCTATTTCGCACTTTCACGAAATCAGATCAACCAATTAAAAAAGGATGACAAACTAAATGATTTAGTCAAGAAAGCAAAGTCAAAATTAAAGCATCACGCTGACAATGAAGGTGAATTAGGGGAAATCTTACTCTATTGTCTTCTTGAATCTCATCTTAACGCCCCGAAAATCTTAACAAAATTAGAATTAAAGACCAATTCAAACGATTACGTTAAAGGTGCCGATGGTGTTCATTTGCTAAAAGTCAGTGACTCGGAATACCAACTCATTCTGGGCGAGTCAAAATTAAATTCTGATATTGGCAGGGGTATATACGAAGCCTTTGGGTCAATAGACAAGCTTTTAAAGTCAACATCAAAAATGGAATTTGAAATTGACCTAATCAACAGCGAGCTTGTGAAAGAGGCTTACGACGAGGATAGTTATGAGTTGTTAAAAAAAATTATTATTCCTAGCGCAAAAGAGGATGAAACTTATCTTGACTATTCTTTTGGAATTTTTTTAGGTTTTAATATAGAGATCAGTGCTGATGAAAGCAAATTAAGCAATAGTGATTTTAGAAAAAATATCAGGGAACGGATAAAACAAGATGTTATTAAGGCCAAAAACTCCTTAAACTTCCAGCTTAGGAAAAGTGGATATTCCGGATATACATTTTACGTTTATGCCATACCTTTTTCAGATCTGAAAAATAAGAGAAAACACATAATAGAAAAAATTGTCGAATGAAACTTATTGATAAACTAACAGAAGACATTCTACAAGATAAATATTTCTGTAATCTGTTTTATAAATCCTTACAAATAACAGCTGAGCATATCTTTAAAAAGCAAACCAGATTAATTCTTACTAATAAGGAACTTAAAGATCTTTTGCGATTCGCCGACATTTTATCAAATTCTACCAATTCTATTTCAAGAAATAAAGCATACCAAATTATATCAGCCCTTAATCACGATTACAAAGATAATGAGATCTATAGAACAATTTCAAAAGCAATCTTTAGTAAATTAGGGAATTTTCCCGCAATAAATTACTTGGAAAGTAAAAACAATAATCTAGCAACCCTTCCCCTTTTTCGAGAGATAGAAGCAGAAACTAAAAAATTAATTCAAGTGGCTCCTGATGGCAATGGTATGATCTTTACAGACACTCAATTTGAATTATTCAACAAACTCTCCAATAGTCAAGAATTCAGCTTCTCCGGTCCCACATCAATGGGTAAGTCTTTCATTATAAAATCATTTATAAAAAAGGTAATCAAAAATACCCCGCCGGAAAATATTGTAATCATTGTCCCAACACGTGCGCTGATCAATCAATTTTTCGTTGATCTTAAATTGGAACTCGATGAGTTATTGGAAATTTACAAATACAAGATTTTTATAAATTCTAATGTTACAGATATTCTAACAGAAGAAAAATTTAATTATATATTCATCTTAACACCGGAAAGATTATTAAGTTACCTATCACAGGATACAAATCCTTCCATAGGATTTGTATTTGTTGATGAAGCACATAAACTAGCGAACGAGAAAGACTCCAGAAGTATTACAACATATTCTGCAATTGAAAAGGCTCAAAGAAAATATGGTAATATAAAATTATATTTTTCTTCACCTAATGTTTCAAATCCTGAAATATTTTTAAAGCTATTTAACAGAGATTTTAAAAATTCTTTTAGAACTGATGAATCTCCAGTTTCTCAAAACATTTATTATGTTAACCTTATTAATCAAGAAGTAGAGGCCCATACAAACAATTCTATTATTAAATTAGATAACATCCTAAATCCAAACAATGACTATAATCTTATTAAGTTTATAAAATTTATTGGAACCGGTAAGAATAATCTCGTTTATTGCTATTCGAAAAAAAACGTTTTGGAAAAAGCTACCGAATTGTCTAAATCGCTAAAGAAAATTGACCAAACTTCTCTTATTGAAAAAGCCATTAAGAATATCAAGGACTATATTCATCCTGAATATTTCTTAGTCGATTTTATTGAAAAAGGAATTGCCTATCATCATGGTAAGTTGCCTCAACTAATTCGCAATTTAATTGAAGAACTCTACCAAAAAGAAGAAATTAGATATGTATTTTGCACTTCCACATTGCTGGAAGGCGTCAACATGCCAACACAGAATATCTTTATCATCGACAATAGAAGTGGATCTCGGACGATTTTATCTCCAATTGATTTCTGGAATCTTTCAGGTAGAGCAGGAAGATTGACAAGGGAACTTGAAGGTAATATATTCTGTGTACAACATGATTCTTTCAAATGGGATAATACAGATCTACTTCAAAAAAAGGAAATTACCCTACAACCGACAATTCTTACAAAAATTGATAGAAATCTTCAAAAGATAGAAAAGGCGCTAAAAAATGAAGAGATAAAGACAGGCTCAGAAACCGAAAAAGAAATATTAAAATATATAGCCAACATCATCAAAGTTGATACGTTAGAAACTGATGCCAACTACAAAAGTCCTATAATTGATAAGCTTATCGAAAAGAATAAGCAAAAGATTATTGATTTAGCAAGAGCGGGGGTGATCAATTACGATATTCCAAAATCAATTTTAAAATTCCATCAAACCATAAATTTTGACATTCAAGAGAAGATTTATAAGGCTGTTCAAAAATCAAAAAAAAGTATATTGCCAACAGGAAATGATATTAATTACGAAAGTATCTTAAATGTTCTCGAAAATTTCCATAATTTATATGCTTGGGATAAGACTGAAAAGAAATTGTCCAATAAAAACAGTCTCAAATATTACGCAGTTCTCATGAACCAATGGGTGAAAGGCTTTCCATTAAGCCAAATTATTAGCCAGGCAATTGACTATAATCATGACACATCTCAAAAAATCGAAGTTAACTTTAGAGAATTTGAAACTTTTAAAAAATCTAACAGAAGGCATATTAATCTTCTTATAGAAAAGATCATTGATGATATTGAATATGTTCTAAGATTTTTATTAGAAAAATATTTTAATCATTACTATCAAATTTTGTTCAATATTGTGGGAGAGCAAAAAGCAGGTGAGAATTGGGCTACTTTATTGGAATATGGTACGCAAATCCCTCAAGTAATAGCACTTCAAAACATAGGTCTTACAAGAAATACTGCCATTAAGATTTTTAGAGATCATAGAAAGACTTTAGTTTTAAGAGAAAACAAATTGATAGGTGTTGATAAAGCTCAACTTTTAAATCAGTTCAGAAGGTCATCTTTAGAGTACGATGAAATCAAGAGATCTCTTTAGGCTATATCCAAAATAAAGCTTCAGAAATTATAATCGATTTTCGCATGTTACAAAAAATTTCCAGCTTTTAAAAAATTGGAACGTTCTTTCACATTAATACTCAATAACTTTTGTAAGATCATCAATGTCATAAAAAAGTTGTTCTTGAAAGCCGTCCGTATAGGCTTTCATATATAAATCTAAAACCTTTTTTTCGTCTTCCTCCAAGCTACTAAGATCCGTATTTTCCAACCGTTCTTTTGTCTGTTCTTTATTAAGTCCTGGCAGAAATTGAGAATCGGACAGTTGAAAAGAAGTGCCCGTCACGGAAGTCCTATATACCCGTCTTACTGATAGCCAAATATAATGTAGTAATTTTTTATCATTTTCTATTAGCTTTGCAAACTCGGTATTAAATACATCGGGATGATATTTTTCCATTAAAGGTAAAATCATTGTTAACTGATCATCGTTCAAAATCGTATCATCCTCTATATATCCTTTAAACAGAAATAAAACTGAGTCCTTCTGAAATTGTAATATCTCATCGAAAAAAACCTTATCATTTTCTTCAGTCCCTGTATGTAGGGTATTCCAAAGATAGTTATATGTTGATTTACCTTCATCGCCTTTGATTTTCACCAACAATACAGTGTCAGTCAAATAATAATCTACAAAAGTGAAACTACCGTTTTTCGAACGTAGCCTATCCAAAATAATATTTCGCTTTTCTTCAATGCCATTAACTTTTTCCAGCAGCTTGTGGCAAAAGTTAATTAGAAAGTTAAAGTCAGATCCAAAGCCGAAATAGCTGTTTCTCGAATATTCAGATCTTTCACAAACATTCAAAGCTGAGGTAAAAATAGCTTTTATCTTTTCTATTTCAACTTCATGACATTTTAATTCTACCCAACGAAGAAATTTAACCAAGTTATTCTTCTCATTTATTTGCTCTATAATTATTTCTTTTTGTTCGATCGAAGAATCATTTATGAATTGATCAAAGATTTTTTCCGGAATATCAAAATCTCCTAGCTGCAGATTAAAATAGCGATCAAAAAAATGTTTATTAGCAGCACGTCTGCTTTTAATCAATTGCTCTTCGTCCATATTTTGATGGAACCCGAAATCACGAATGTCAAAAAGCTCTAATAAAACTGTTTTCGTTAGAGCATCGAATATTGTTGCATTTATTATGGTTTCTTTTTCTGCAGGCTGAATACCAAATGTATTGTTAGAATTATCTTTTTTTGCAATTAACTCTTCTTTATAATTGAGAATGTATTCGTACGCATCAAAATTAAAAATTCTTAAGGCTTCGATTCTTAAGAAGTCAAAAAGGTTAAGATCAGTATAAACAGACGATAATCTTAATTTCAGACTATTTGTAAATCTATATACATCTCTCAATGATGTAAAATATTTCACAAAACTTTGTTCTTTTATAGATTCTATTTCTTTTTCAAGAAGATTTTTTAAGTCTCCAGCAGGGAATAAATTTAATAATGTATCTACTAATATTCGGGCAATTGTATCTCTTGAAATATTAGGTATGGTATAATCTACTTGCACAATTTTATCAATGTACCTATTACCATTTTCGCCGAACTGTTTAGTGAGCGCTTGAGTTACTACTCTTTGATCATATGCAAGTAAAAAAATGGTGTTTGCAAAATTACCATTTAGTTTTACGAGTTGAAAAATATCTGTAATTTCATTCGGAGTCAGGCGATCAATATCATCTATAGTGATGTATAGTTTTACCTTTGATTCAATAAGTAATTTGTCAATTTCCTGTTTTAGTTCAGTAATATCTTTTTCCTTATTTACACCGTCCAGAAAATCCTTGACATCTTTTACAGCCTCACTGGTTCCTCCGTGAAGGTATTTAAGCCAAGTCAGATGTCCTAAAAATTCTGAAAGCTTTTCAGATAAATCTTTAAGTTTCGTTTGATTAGTTTTAAATTTTGTTAACAATTCTTTTAGAAATATATTCTGTAATTCCTTTTGCCCAGTAAACATCCAAGGATTAAATCTTAAAACAATAATATCTTGCTCTTGGTCCTTAGATATTTTTTCTATTTCAGCCACTATAAAATTAACTAATGTGGATTTTCCAGATCCCCAGTTTCCGCTTAGTCCAATGACTATACTTTCGTTATTATCTTTAAAGGAATTAACTAATCCAGATGCAATTTCGGTAGCAAAAGCTGTCCTTCCAAGTTTGTCATTTGCAGGGTTGTTAATAGGCTGATCGGTATTTATCATTTATTTTTCTTGTAGTATAAAAATAGACATTTAATAAAATACACCAAAGTTATCCACTTAAATTTTATATTAAATATGTGTGGTAAAGCTCAATAAAAATTCTCAAAATAAACCGGTAAAAAGGCAGCTAAGGTATATCGGTCATCCATTTCTTCACCCAGCCAAAAGACTACGGCATAAACGGTTTCCTCCCTGAAGGTACCCTCCAATTATTCCGTTTCCTTTTGGCTTTTCCCTTTGCCCGCTAAGATTATCTGCTTTCTTTTTTCCGGTTTTTCTTTTGAAAAATATTCAGCGAAGCCTGAAAGGCTTTTAGGGGATAGGTCGGAGAAGAGATTGAGAACAGATCAAAATGTACAATCTTTAAAACCAACGATTATGAACATTATCGGAAGACTGACAAGGGATGCGGAAGTGCGCCACTTGCCAAATGAAAAACAGGTAGTTAATTTTTCAGTTGCTACAAACGACAACTATCGCAACAAACAAGGCGAACGAATCGAACAGACCACGTATTTCGAATGCGCATACTGGATCTCTCCAAAAGTTGCTGACTTTTTAACAAAAGGCACTTTGGTAGAATTAAGCGGAAGAGCATACACCTCTGCATGGTTGGGAAAAGACGGAGAACCCCACGCTGGTTTGAATTTCCACACCTCACAGATCAAGGTTCACAGCAGTAATAAGCGAACTGAAAACAAGTCTGCTGAGTCGAATAACACAGTTGACAAGAAAATTTCTAATTCTAGTTCCAGCGACAAGGATGATGACCTCCCATTTTAAAACAACCAAACAAAATTCTCTAACAAACAAAATATCAACATCATGGCACATAATTTAAATTTCAATAACAGAACAGGAAAATATTCATTTTTCAGCGTAAAGGAAAAAGCATGGCATAACTTGGGGCAGATCGTACAGGAATACCCGACTAGTGAGGAAGCCATCAAATTTGCGGGACTTAACTACGAGGTAGAAAAGTCTCCCCTATTTATAAAAGGTGTAGGCATAATTGAAAACAGCAACGGAATAGAAATAACCGATTCAGAATTGGAAGTCCCAAACTACTTTGCCAATATCCGTACCGATAACAACTCCGTTTTAGGCGTGGTCGGCAGAGATTACCATATCGTACAAAACCGTGAAGCCTTTTCATTTTTTGATTCTATTGTAGGCGGTGGAGATGGAATCTTATACGAGACTGCAGGAGCTTTAGGAAATGGGGAACGCATTTTTATCACGGCTAAATTACCCGATTACATCCGTGTTGGAAATGGTGACGATATTACGGAAAAATATATTTTCCTAACCACCTCCCACGATGGAAGCGGAAGTATTACAGCCGCATTTACCCCCGTCCGCATTGTCTGTCAAAATACCTTGAATGCTTCCCTAAAAAACATGAGTAATGTTATGCGAATCAGACACACCGCAGGGGCAAAACAACGTTTGGAGGATGCCTACAAAGTGATGGGATTAGCGAATAAATTGAGTAATGAATTGGAAAGCACCTTTAACCATTGGGCAAAGATCACGGTCGGTGATGACGAGATTAAAAAATTGATTCAGTTGGCACTTTGCCCCAATAAAGAAACCCTAAACCATTTGCAGAAAGGAAATGTTGACGATCTGTCCACCGTATTTAAAAACACCGTGGATGATGCCTTTGCCTATGCGATGATGAATGACACCCAACAGATGGAAACGACGAAGGGAACTTTGTTTGGCGCATACAACGCGGTTACTGGTTATTTTCAGAATGTCCGAAATTACAAGGACAACGAAGCAAAACTTCAGTCCATTGTCTTAGGAGGAACTGCACAACTGAAATCTCAAAAAGCTTTTGTGTTGTGTACCGGATTTGCTAAAGACGGACAGAATATTTTCACTCTGAATTAATCACTCAGATAGCCGCCTCTATAGGCGGTTATCTTTAAAAATAACTTTTCTGAAAATCAAGGATTTACACGGAAAAAATATTGAGGTGACCGATTTGGAAAAAGCCATTCAACAGGCTGAGAATCTTAAAAATTATGAACACAAAGATAAAATCTTCGCAGGCTTCGATAAAAAACAAAAAGCCTATTGGACTGATGTGTACAGCAAATTATTATTACTTAAAAACCATCAAAATGAGCATCCTTACAAAAAAAACTGAATACAAAGCTTTGTGCATCATTGGAAACATAATCAAAGAATTTGAAAATCTTCATCTCCTAAATATGACCCGACCTGACGATGAAGATTTGAGGAAGGCAAGAAATTCGCTTGAAACCATTGTTCATTCCAATGGTTACAAGATTAATTACGACAGAAATTCTAAGAAATCAATTTTAAAAAATAGTCCAAATGAAAACTAATTCTTTCAGCCTCGTCACGCAATAAGACTTTACTATACTTTTTTGTTATTAAAATTTGTTTAATCTTAAAAAACGATCAAGAGAAAATAATTAGGTTGCTTGATCGTTTTTTTTAACATTTATAATTATCTAGAACATTGTATTGTCATTGGCAGAGGTCATAGGGATTACTTGTAGGACATCCCAGTGTTCTACTATTTTACCTTCTTCATCCAGACGGAAAATATCCATTCCCGCATAGTCTTGATCTCCAGGCCAAATCTGGTGGCAATGAAGGACTACAAGATTATCCTCGGCAATGGCCTTTTTGATAATGACTTTCTTTCCGGGATATTCTGTCGCCATTCTGTTGAAATAATCGATGAATGCTTCCTTGCCGTCCCCGACGTGCGGATTGTGCTGTATGTAAGTGTCTCCGGCATAATTTGAAATTGCTTCTTCCGGTCTGCATTGGTTGAACATCAGGTCATAAAATGCCATCACGTTTTTCTTGTTATCGTTTTCTATATCCATAAAATTGCTTTATCTGTGTTATAAAATTATTAAAACTATTCTGATTTTTATCGACTGCAAAAGGATTTAAATAAATAAAAAAGAGCTGAATATTTACATTCAGCCCCTTTTATTTAATTAAATTTCAAAAACTTAAAATTTACCGTTGTTGTTTTTCCAGCTTTCTTTCGGTGCGATTGGTTCTATGACATCCCAATGCTCCGCAATCTTCCCGTTTTCCACACGGAAAAGGTCATAAAAAGAGTTATGGCTTTTTCCGAAATGACCTTCACTCACAACCAGAACGAAATTACCTTCACCCAAAACTCTGTGGATCTTGTCATATTTCATAAATATCCCTTGCTTTGCCAGTTCGCCCAAAGTTGCGCCAAGTCCTGACAGCTGATCGGGAATATTCGGATTATGCTGAATATAGTTGTCTCCGTCAAAATATCCTGCCAGTTTTTCCATGTTACCATTAACCAGAATATCTTCCACAAAATTCTTAACCACAACTTTGTTCGCTTCCGTTTTGTTCAGGTCTTTGACTTCCGTAGCTCCGTCGGTCATCGTGTGTCCGCTCGGATTTGGTTTTGCAGTCTCCTGCAAATTGTCCCAATGCTCCACAATTTTTCCATCTTCAAAACGGAAAATATCAAAGCCTATCTTTGGTCCGAAAAAGTTGTAATCTGTATGTGCAAAAACAAAATTGCCATCCTGAAATACACGAACGGTATTCACTTTTGCCGAATTGGCAGGTAGAGACTGAAGCAAAGCACCGAAGCCTGCAAGCCCGTCAGCAGCTCCTAAGTTGTGTTGAATATATTTGTTTGGGTTGATGTAAGCTACAGGTTCAGACGCCCCTGTTTCAATAGACTTCAAGAGGTCTACTACTTTTTGTTTATTATCCATTTTTAAAGTATTTTTTGTTTTACTATTAGATTTACTTTGAGCCAGAATGCTGGTAGATCCAACTCCGATGATCATCGCTGCAGTCAATATTATTTTGTACATTTTCATTGATTTAAATTATGGTACAAAATTGCAAAGAAACCTAAAAATGGAAAAGGTGCAAATGGGACTTTAAGTGATACTTTTACGCCATCGTATTATTTCCCGGAACAATTAATCTGAATTACAGACTTTCTCTGAATTCTACCGGTGTGGCATTGTGATGCTTTTTAAAATATTTGATGAAATTGGTGGGCTCGTCAAATCCCAATATGTACCCAATTGTTTTTATGCTGTCATTCGTATGTCCTAAAAGACGCTTTGCCTCCAGCATAATCCTATCATCAATAATCTGCTTGACGGTTTTTCCAAGCACCTTTGAAGTGGCAGCGTTAAGTCTTTTTTCAGTAACACTTAAACCTGAGGCATAAAACTTCACCTGTTTTTGTAGCTTAAAATTATCTTCCAATAAGTCCCTCAGCAGTATCACATAGTCAGAATCCGGTCCTTTGATAATTTTATGTGCATTCTTATTGGTGAGTTCCCTTTCTGCAATGAGTATAATGGAATGCAAATGATTTTTTAATATTTCAGGCGTGAAGTCATCTTTTCCTTTTTTTATTTCCTGCTCTATTAAGGCAGTAAGGTTCTTGAAGGCAGATCTATTTTCTGATCCTAATTCAATGGATGAAACACCATACGTATTATTGAATACCAGAGAATTTTTAAGCAGCTGAATATCTGAAAGAGTCCTACAAAAAAAATCCTCTGTAAAAAGAATTGATTTCCCTTCGAATGGTACGGAACTGTATGAGTGCACAATGTCCTTATTGAGAAAAAGAAGAGAATTTTCATTTAGAGTAACCGTATTAAAATCAACAGTATGCGTCGTTTGACCTTTTGTAATCCACAAAATATGGAAAAATCCTGTACGGTGCGGATTGACAAGCATATTGTACTTTTGTTGATATAATTGTGCTACGTCCACGATCTCAAATTCGAGGGGTAAATTATTTCTGAATTTATAGGTGATTATATCGTTTGACATTCGGGTTCTTTCCTGTTTATTTTTTTGTCTAGTAAATCTACAAATATTCAAGCATATCTCTAAGGATCAATAAGGCATAGATATTCCTATAACCATAGCTTGATCTTTCTTTGACTGACGACGAAAAAATAATTTCTTTCTGCGGGCGAAAACATTTTTTCATAGTATTGAAGCAACCCATTTGAATTTCTGGGCCAAGACCTTCCCCATTCAAAAAAGTTGCTGAATGTTATCCATTTAATATTTGATTAAATGATGTAGAGATTCCTCGGTATACGACTTTCTATCATCTCTATGACTTTTAAACTTTGGGTATTTTATAGATGAGAATTGATAATGCCCCAAACCCGTCATCATCTCTTTTATTCGGGATGATGAAATGAAACCCTCATTATTATAGCTTAGAAATATATGCTTAAAATCAGCACTAGTGAGTATTTCGAGAAGCGCTTTATCCGCTTCTTTTTTCAGACAGAATCTAGATGTTTCATAGGATCTTATCCCGGTCTTCCCTTTGGGTTGAAATTTTGTATCATAAATGGCAATGGTATTGAGCAAATGATAGTATAATCCGTATTCTCTGCCATTGTACGGCGGATCCAGATATAATATGTCTCCTTTGATATTTTTAATCAGCATATTGCTATCATCTTTGTAGACTTTATACTCTATTAATCTCACAGCCCTTTTAATGGGTTTTAGTGCAATATTAAACGTCGCTGTTTTCTTCAACTTTTTTAAGTAAGCGCAATACACAGATGCAGTATTGGCAATTTTATCTGCAGCGACAAGAAGTGTCGCTATCAACAAAATATAGAGGTCTTCATTTATTTCAGAACATTGAAACAGTTGTTCAATATGCAGCCTCATCGCATCAATTTTCTTTCCATTGTTTGTCGAGAAATATAATCTCCGGGCCGTTCCTGATTCCGAGTATTCCTGAAATATAAATCCTTCCATCCCTTTTAACTGATTGAGTTCGTCAAGCATCGACTGGTATTGACCCTCGCTTACTTCACTGTAAAATGCGGAATTGAGAATATAGCTGTAATATTCACGGTCATTGTACCCAATACTCTTAACTTTATTATGAAAAAAATTTCCCACTGCTCTGCTTCCTACAAACAGATCGAAGAAACTGCAATCATACAGTTTTTGATCTACAGAATTTGATATGACATTGAAGATAAATTCGGATAGTCTTACTTTAGATCCCAGATAATTCATTTTTTATTTGCAATCTCCTGCGTAAGGAGGCTGAAACTTTATTCAGTCCGTTGTTGACCTGATTTTGCTCTGAATGTCGTTATGATTTTAGTTATGAAAAAACGGCTTGGTTTTACACCAAGCCGTCTGTAAGTCAACGTTATTTTTTATGACGCATTGTCAAATTCAAATTCAAAATCAATCCTTCGTTCGTTTCCAAAACTATCTTTGATCCAAATACTGAACTGATGGGATTCTGAAGCTTGCGAGGTGTAGTAAAGCCTGAATTGCTTTTGCTTTAATGGATATTCGTCATTAGGCAGGTAGGGCTCGTCGTTGTAATAGCGAAGTTGACCGGAGCCTTCAAACTGAAAGTAACGAACACTGTATGTTGTGCCGTTAAAATTTGAAAGAGTAATAAGTGATATCCGGATTTCTACGGTTTCATTTTCCGCGATCTCTGAAGGCACAGGCAATATTTCAACATCGAATGGAAAGTCCTGCTGGATTTCCAGATCGTTGTCTTGACAAGAACTCAGTAGCAAACTGATGATAAACATGACCAGCGAATACCGGAACAATATTGATAATTTTTTGGTGATGACATTTTTCATTTTTTACACTTTTTAAAAATTAAATCGCAATCCAAAACCAAACAAAGCGTGAAGCTGTCCAAGCTCACTATTCTGCAAATAACGTAATTGCCCATTGACCAGAAAAACCAGTTGTTCCGTCAGGTAGCTTTCCAAGGACAGCTTACCATTGGCACCGTAAATAAAATTCTCGGTTGAATTAATTTTAGAGCCATCATCGATCATTTCATTTCCTTTATTGATCTGTTCATAACCTGCTAGCCCGCCTATACCAAGATTGATATTGACATTTCGCATCAGGTCTCCCCACAGATAAAGGCTATATCCTCCATTGAACAAAAACGTATCAGTCGGAATATCGTAATGGGTATATTCGCTATATTGTCTGTTGTATTCCGCCAATCCGAAAAGATAATTACCGTTTTTAGCATAGGAAATTAGACCTGCACTTAAAGCATAATTGTATTTCTCAGGAGACTTCGGAAATACGGAATAAGACACTTCTAAACCTTTTTGCTTTGGGATCATTTGCTGAGCACCAGTCTTACTATTCATAAGTAGTGCTATGATTATTAAAAATATCTTTTTCATCTTATCTCGATTTTATAGTTAAACCACTGATCAATCTGGCATTGATGAGATCTTTATTTTCAAGTGCTACCTTCTGATGCCGTCCACCATTTTTTTCCAGAATTTCGATTTCTAAAACCTGATCTTTCAAAAGGGTAAACTGATCCAATAAATAAACTCCCATCAGGTCGGAATGGTGAAAAGCTGTTGTGACCGGCATATTGACCCTAATCGGCTCTAACAGTTTGTCTTGCACAACGGTTCTTTTTAAAATCTTCTTGTCGACAATTTTGAAAGTGACCCATTCGATTTCATAGGCTACATTACTGCTGTTGTTAAGCTGTAAAGTAAAATAGTATTTGTTGTCATTGACATGCAGTGCCCTCACTGAGAACTGAATTCCAAAGCTTTTAGATGCAATGTGTTTGATCGTTCTATGGCTTTTTTCATACAAATTTTCCATGATCAGTTCTGTTAGGGAAGACGAACTTCCTTTGAGGTCTTCAAACAAAACATCCGTAGAATATTGTTGTTCCATGCTTCTTTGCTGCTTTAACAAATCATAACTGAGCACGTCCGGATAAGAACTGTAATAGACATCAAAGTTGTAAAACTTCCCATCCTCTGTGATTACCGAAAAATTCGTTTCTTCTTCAAAATCCCTGACGGCAGATTTGACACGAAGAACATTTCCGATAGGATCAGCCTTACTGGCGATCAACAGATCACTTCCGAGGTCAACGTAGCGGATTGGTGAAGGAAACAGCAGATGGGAAGTCTTGTTGTACGTGACCTGCATTTTGTAGGATTCTAATTTTGCCTCTTCCAATGGCAGATGACTTAAGATAGAATCCTGAGCGGACGATCTGCTCGCAAAGAGCAGAAACAGAATTATCAAGAGATAATGACTTTTATTTTTGTTCATTTTTCTTTAATTTTTGTTGTTATTTTTTAGATACCAGAAATACCTGGTGACCAGACTTTACAGTGACTTTGGGCTGTCGGACTCGTTTTTGGAAATAGCCCGACAAGCCTTGAACCACCCCCCTGCTCAAGTCTGCAGCGATCTGTTGTCCTGCTGACTGGGTCATCATGATGTTGGTGCCGGAGGTTTGCCCCATACTTCCCACAATGTCGGTTACGGCATTTTGTTCCGGTGAATATGGAACATACAAACCTGGCTGACCATCATTGTCATAAACATTGATTTCTACGGGATAGATACTGCCCTGATATTCGATGGATGAAATAATAAGCTGCAGTCTCCCACCCTGAAACTTTCCTGTAGCTTTAAGCAAGGTTCCGGAGGGAATCTCCTTGCGGCCAAGTCGCATATTTTCCACAAGTCTTATGGATAAAGTACTTTCAGAAGTCATTGTCTTTGTTTCCTGCACAGTGCCTTTAATCGCATTACCGACTTGCCTTGCATCTTTAAGATCATGGTCAGGTCCAAAAAAACGTTGATTAAAACCTGTTACAAATGCACTGTCTGACGGTTCCCTGTACAAGGATGAGACAACATTTTGACGGACTGGTTTTGCTGCTGTGAAAAGCTTTTCTTTTTGAGTCGATGGTTTCACATCATCTTTTCCGGATACTGATACCTCCTCCTTATTATTAACAGGAAGATACTTGGCAGCCATCTGGTAGGATTTCTCCATTAGTTCCAGCTGGTCGTTGATGCCCATTCCAGCAGGGACTGCATTGTTCTGGGAAGCCTCATTCTTTAATCTGGAGATTTCATTTCTGAGGTTATTTACTTCACGATCATCGCGACTGTAGAAGGAACTCAATGTTTGCTGTGCATTACGATAACTCTTGACAGCATTCTGATCAGACGGTGGAAGGCCGTCCGAACTGCCGGTCAAAGAATTTCCAGCAGGATTACTACCCTGGTTGTTTTCGTCAGACCAGTAATCCGATAAAGTGGTGATCGCATTCCTTTTCGCTTCATCTTTTTGCTCGAGTAGCTGCTGTTCATAGGCTTTCTGTTTATCAGATTGCAGCTGATCATCCTTGGCCTGCGGGATACCCGCATTAAAACCGGAATCATCAACGATTTTATTCTCCTTAGGCTTAAAAATGAGGTAAAAACAACCTGCACAAACCGCTGCCATCAAAAAATAAATGACCGGCTTCTTTAGTCGCTCCCACTGTGAATTCTGAAAGTTTTTTGGTTCTTGCTCAAATTGCGGTGAATCACCTTCAGTGATCTTAATTGTATTTGAATCTTTCATAAGTCTATCTTTTAAGCGGGGCATTCGTGCGACTATCATTTGCAGCATTTCCCACATCAACGCGGTCTGAAATGGTGGTGATGTGACTGATCGACATGGTGTTATTCTTATTTCCAGTCGAAGTCGCTATGCTGAAAAGCACAACAACTGTAAGCACGGCATAACATCCAAAAAAAAGCTTAGTCAATAACCTCTGCTGAGCCGCTGGTAGCGCCTTCCATTTTTGATCGGCCTTTAAAACATGACGTTCTATTGTTTCTCTTATTTTTTTCATTGTTCTTATTGTTAACGTTCAACAGTTTCAACATCTTTGTTTTCAATGACATTGAATTTTTCAATGGTAAATCCCTGGGGATTGCTGTCAGACCGCACTGAGTTGACCAGTGAACAGTCGGTGATCAGGCTACGTATCGTCAGATTACTAGATCGGATAATGAATTGTCTGGCAAATGTTTTAACCTGATATGGATAATTGTTGAAGTCAGCCACCACACTGTCAACCTCAACCCTTTGCTGAATATTGCCGGAAATGATTCGGTTGTAATAACCTTTTTCCTGCAGGTCTTTGTAATAGTTGAATGCAGACTGATCTGCCAGATTGAAAGCTCTTTTAACATTGCTTTCAATCGCATTCTTATCCGGCGCCACTGTAAAGAACAATTCATGAAATCGCCTTACATGCTCTCTGGCTTCTACAGGTCTGTTGATGGACATATCCTGTGAGAGTGCCACCATCAGCGACTTGCCGTTATCCAATACATAGATCTTTTGTCGCTGTTCCTCGGCAAATTGATAGGACTTGAAAACAACGATTCCTACCACTGCAAAACAAAGCACTGCAAAAACAAATGTGAATAATCGGATCTGTTTGAAGCTGCTCTCTATATTTCTTAAAGTTTTAAATTCCATTGGATCGTTTTTTTATTTTAATAATCTGCCTGAGATATTCCCTGTTGCCGAGCCTGCTGCAGCCCCTGCAATATTGCCTGATTTTGTAGCGGTCTGGTTGACATTACGCATAAAGTTTCCTGCTCCTCCTGCCTGAATGATCCATCCTGTAACCGTTGGCACCGTAAAATATCCGACAATACCGATGACCATATAGATGATGTACACGGTATTGGAAGTATCAGGAATAAAATTGGGGTCTGCCAGCATTTCAATATCTTTCTCAATGATGAGTGTTTGAATCTTGGCCAGGATTGAACTGAAAATATCAGCAACCGGCAACCACAGATAGACACTGATATATCTTGTCAGCCATTGGGTCAGCGTGGTCTGAAATCCATCCCACACGGAGATGGCAAACGCAATGGGTCCCAATATGGAAAGTACAATGAGAAAGAAGGTCCGGATCGTATCTATGACCAACGCTGCGGACTGGAATAGGATTTCTAAGAACTCTCGAAAACCGTCCCTGATCTGTTTCTTAATATCGAACATTTCCCTTTCGATGTACATTCCGGACATCGTCACCAGGTCCGATGGAGACCAGCCGAGCTCGTCAAGCTTCTTGTCAAATTCCTCATCCGAGATCAGATAGGCCATCTCAGGATTCCTGAGCATAGCTTCCCGTTCCAGAAGATCTTTTTTCTGCTGCAATTTGTTCAGATCCAGAACCTGATCCTCCAGCATGGAATGGCTTCCCTGAACGATTGGACTCAACACGCCATTGATACTTCCCAGAACCAATGTTGAAAAGAACATGATACAAATACCGATGGCAAAGGGTCTCAGCATCGGAAATAGGTCGATCGGTTCAGCGCGGCTGAGTGACTGCCATACCTTGAGAGCCACATAGAACAATGCGCCCAAGCCGGCAACCCCTTTTGCCACGGCAGCCATATCGGCACACAATGGCATCATCTCATCATAAACTGAACGAAGGACTTCGTGTAGATTAGTAGGTTCCATCTTACCAGTATTTTTGGTTTGAGGTTCCGTAAAGATCTAATACCCGCTGAGTGTTGTTCTGTTTTTTTGCTCTCAAATAGCTGACAGAAATATTCTTGTTGGTATAGTATCTAACCAGATTGTGATATTCTTTAACCTCTTTGTAAACCCGGTCGATCACATCCATCCTTTCTTTATCATTTAAAGAAAGCCCATTGGCGGTGATAATCTCCTTCAGCTCTTTCAGCAGTTCTGTACTTTCTGTCAATAGTGCTGAATAGCCGTTCGCAATGGCCGTCAGTTCCTGCGCATTGAAATTGGGATCGTTGAGCATCTTACTGAAATTGGTAACATAGATCTCTGACACGTCGCCGACGAGCAGTACGGTCTGCTGCACCTTTCGGGCGTCTTTGACCAGATTGTTGATGGCTTTCAGCTTGTCGTAATATTCCTTACCCTGTTCATACACTTTTTTCACTTCGTTGAAGTTCTTGACGACGTTGGAAACGGTTGATGAGGTCTGCACGATCTCATTGGCTGAGTTCAAAATGCCAGATGCCAGGTTAGCCGGATCGGTTACGACAAATTGTGCCTTTGCATAAGTTGCGGTAGCGAAAATGGCTACCATTGCTGTTTTAATAATTAGATTTTTCATTGTTTTAAAATTTTAAATGATTGAATTAATTGTCTTTGGTCGATTTGATTCTTTTTAGAGAGATCCTCTTAATGGCATGTTCCACATTGCCGTCAAGTTCAGAGGCCAGATTCATCACTTCCATTTTCTCTGTTTCTTCAGTAGTATAAGCCAGATATTCTTCAGTGGAAACTTCTGTGGCATAGACCGCAGAGTGCGTTCCGCCCAATCCGATCCAGACTTCTTTGTAGAGTCTTTTTGGATCGTTGTTCATATTAATGGAAAGTACCTGCGATTTTTCTTTGTCCGTGAGCCCAAGCATCGCCTGGATGTCATCGAATTTGTTCATATACTTTCGCTGATCCAAAAGGATCTTGCAGTCTGAATTATTGATGATACTCTCCTTGACAATCGGAGACTGGATGATGTCATCCACTTCCTGGGTCACCACAATGGCCTCTCCGAAGAATTTCCTTACCGTTTTGAACAGATACTTAATGTATTCTGCCATACCCTCTTTGGCAATCGCTTTCCAGGCTTCTTCGATGAGGATCAGTTTTCTGATTCCCTTAAGTCTTCGCATTTTGTTAATGAAGACCTCCATAATGATGATGGTGACAATAGGAAACAGGATCTTGTGGTCTTTGATCGCATCGATTTCAAACACGATGAAACGTTTCGATAACAGGTCAAGCTGCTTTTCTGAATTCAGCAGGTAATCATATTCTCCCCCTTTGTAATAAGGTTCCAGCACATTGAGAAAATTGGCGATATCAAAGTCCTTTTCCCTGACTTTTTTCAGTTCCAGAACTTTCTGGTAGTCATCTTTGACATAATCGTAGAATCCGTTGAATGAGGGACACGCATTTTGACGTTTAATCTGTTCAATATACCCACTTACTGCATTGGATAATGCCACTTCTTCCGAACGGGTCGGTGGTTCATCATCCCTTTTCCATAGTGTGAGGATCAAGGTTTTGATGCTTTCTCTTTTTTCAATATCAAAGACGCCGTCATCGGTGTAAAATGGATTGAAAGCGATCGGATTGTCTTCGGTATACGTAAAATACACGCCGTCCTCTCCTTTCGTCTTGCCCTTGATAAGCTCGCACAATCCCTGATAGGAGTTTCCGGTATCGACCAGCAACACGTGAGCACCCTGCTCGTAATACTGCCTCACCATATGATTGGTAAAGAATGATTTACCGCTTCCTGATGGTCCCAAAATAAATTTGTTCCGATTGGTGATGATCCCCTGTTTCATCGGGAGATCTGAGATATCCAGATGTATGGGTTTTCCGGTCAGACGGTCGGCCATCTTGATCCCGAAAGGTGATGGAGAGTCCTGATAATTGGTCTCCTCTGTGAAGAAACACAAGGCTGGTTCAATGAACGTGTAAAAGCTTTCTTCACTCGGAAAGTCACCTGCATTGCCCGGGATCCCTGCCCAATACAAGGTTGCCGTGTCAGTAGTATTGTGGCGGGGTTTGCATTCCATCAAGGCTAAAGCACTGCCGGTATCATTCTTCAGCTGTTTCAATTCTGAAGGATTATGTGACCATGACATTACATTGAAATGGGCACGAATGGATTGCAGACCATATGAATGAGCTTCATTGAGGTATTTCTCTATCCATTCTTTGTTGATCTGATTGGCTCTGCTGTATCTTGCCAGCGAGTGCATATTTCTCGCAGACTTTTCGAATTTGCCCAGGTTCTCATCGCTGTTGTCAATGAATAGGTATTGATTGTAAATGTGATTGCAGCTTAACAGAAGTCCTACGGGAGAAGCAAATGACAAAAGGCAGTCACTTCGGTCGGTGCTCAGTTTTTCGTATCGGCTGTGTGATGAGACCGTTCCGGGCAAATCATCGGTATCAGATAAGGTGTGCATACTGATCCGATTATTGCCGATCCTCATTTCTTCTGAACCGAGTTTGATGTCTTGCAATGATGGATTGGTTTCTCTCGACAAGGTCAGGTACTGTTCCAATATTCCTGAATGTTCGGCGGTTCCTGAGATCTCATCTTCGGTCATTCTTTCCAGATGGATATAACCGCTGTCATTCATAATCCTTTCAAATTGATCGACGGATTCCATAAAGCGACTGATTACTTCTTTATCCTTAATCTCCTTTGGGATCAGCTTGCCTTTGCACAGCGAAGAAAAATTGCTCTGCATCCGCATTCGTTCTTTACTGGTTTTCGTAATGAACAGATAACAGTAATGGTTTAAAAAAGGTCTTTCGTTAAAATGCCTTTCAAAGGATTTTGACAGAAAACTCTGGTCTTCTCTTGAAAGATCAGGATTGTAGTTCTCCTTGATAAACCAATCTTGTTTGTGCACAACCGTAAAATCTGGCAGGGTCTTGATTGCTTTAAACCAAGCCGAATGCATCGCTTCATATTCCGCAGATGCTACCGTAAACAGTTCTGGAAGTCTGACCTTAAAGCAAACCGTTACATCCGCATCTTTTGAAATAATACAATCGTTTTCTATCGCAAGCAGTGGAAATTTACTCTCCAGCGTTGCGGCTTTGGAGGTATTTCTCATACTGAACATTTTTGACCATTACTTTTCAAATAGCGATATATGCACTTGCGGCTGATGATGTATTTGGGATGCTTCTTCTGAGCTCCTAATTTCATCAGACCGTGTTCACCGTACTTTCCGTTCAGTGAGAAGGTCTGCCAGATCAAAAGTGCACTGCTGGCTCCGCCAATCGTGAGGCAGAGATAGGTATTGACGCCAGCCATGTACATGACCATCACGAACACGAGTATCCCCAATAATCCCCCTGCAAAAATGAAGAGGTATTGTGCTTTTAGTCCTTTGAACTCTACGGTTCTTCCGATGCCTTTGTTGATATGATAAGTATTCATCATCATCATTTTAAAGGAAGAATGAACGAAGGATCGTAGCCGCTACGATCAGAAAAATACACGCACCAAACCAGCTGGCAGCGGTCTTGCTGGTGTCGGGATCACCACTGCTGAACTTGTTGTAAACCTTGACACCTCCGATGAGTCCGACGACTGCCCCGATGGCATAGATCAATTGGGTTGCAGGTTCAAAATAGGAGGTCACCATCTGTGTGGCCTCGTTGATCCCTGCAGTACCATTGCCCTGGGCGAAAGCACAGGGGGCAAAAACTATTGCTAATATTGCAAACAGCAGTTTTTTTCTTTTTTTTTCCATTTTACAAAAATTTAAATGTTACTCAGACCTGCTCTTTGCAGGACTCAGAAGCAAATTTGTTGTGGAAAAATGGGGTGTTTTTTAACTGTCTTTTAAAAAGTTGATTTGGCTTTAAAAGATCTTAGGAATTTAAGAAGTAGAAAACAAAATGTCTAAAATAAATAAAATTCAAAAATTATAAACCGAACAGTTTAAAATTATATATTTGCAAAGTAATGGCAAGAAAAAAAGAATTTGAATACGAGGTAAAGCTGGATGTGGCAATGAATCTCTTTTGGGAACAAGGCTACCACGTGACCTCATTGAGTGATCTTGAAATCAATATGCAGATCAATCGCAGCAGTATTTATCCTACCTATGGTGACAAAAAAGAACTTTTATTAAAATGCCTTGACAAATATCAAAGATCCAAGCTGACAGAATACCAAGCTTTTCTTGATAACAGCGGTAATAATGCGTTGGAAGACCTAGTCAAAATATTGAACCTGTCAGTACAACAGAGCATGAACGATAATAAAGTGTGTCTGGCTGTTAAAATGATCTTTGAAATTGCCTTGGTTGATAAGGAAATCAATAAAATGCTGGTTGAAAACGAGAAGAAAATTGAAGTCGTTTATCTGACATTACTGCTCCGGGGAGTACAGCAAAAACTGGTCAAAGATGAATTGGATATAAAAACTACGGCATCATTTTTTGCAAGCTCATCGACCACCTTACTCAAAAATTTTGTACTTTATAATAATAAAGCACAAGTTAATGCAATGATCGGCCTCTTGATTCAATTGATCAGTCGATAGAGAAATTCACAACTATTTTTATTAATGGATTAACTAAGTTTAGCTAAGTCTAAATAATTAAACATATATTTTTTTACCCTATTTTAAACCGTTCAGTTTATTATGATAACAAACTTAAATAAAAGAATAGCATACATTGGATGCTTAGGTGTTGTTGGAATTATCAGCACAGAATTTGGTGTGATCGGCATCTTACCACAGATCGCAGAATATTACAGCATCAATATTGCCACAGCCGGATACCTCCTCAGTGCCTTCGCTTTATTGATAGCTATTACAGGACCATTTACGGTATTGTTTGCTTCTAGATTTGATAAGAAAAAAATCATGCTTTGGGCGATGGGATTATTCTTGATCTCAAATTTCTTTTCCATTTTCAGTCCATCGTTCTGGATCTTGATGATACTTAGAATACTGCCTACGCTCCTACATCCGGCATTCTTCTCGATGGCTATAGCCGCAGCTGTAAAGGGAACCTCACAAAAAGATCAGATGCATCTGACGGCTATCATTATAGGAGGTATTGCTCTTGCACAGGTAACGCTGATACCTTTAGGAACTTTTCTTGCCAGCATATATTCCTGGCAGGTAACCTATATGCTCCAAGGATTCATCATATTGCTGACAATATTGATCATTCTTAAGTTTCTTCCGTCTTTGCCCAACCAAAAACCTGCTTCTTTTAGAAGTCAGTTATCCATTTTAACTCGGCCTAGATTTATCTCAGGTACGCTTTTGAACCTATTCTTGATAACGGGATGGTTCTGCTCCTATAGTTATTTTGCTGATTACCTCGGATCAGTGAAGCATATGAGTGAAAAAGAAATAAGCCTTTTGCTGTTACTGTTCGGAGCCATGGGCGTAGTTTCCAATTATGTGGCTGGTAAATTATTGGGAAAGAATATGTTTTGGACGACCCTATTTTTTATTGCTGGTGTTTTCTTGATACCTTTTGCATTTCATTATACAGGCACCTCATTTTTGGATGTTGCGATAGTTACCGGTATTTGGGGAATTATGTATGGTCCCTGCTTTCTGATAGGTGTTGGCTATATGATCTCAGCTGCACCGGACGCCAAAGAATTCGCCAATAGCCTACAGACCTCATTTGGAAACTTAGGCGTTTCACTAGGAACATCCGTAGGTGGTTTTTTTATTTTCCAAAATGGTATATCAATAACACCATGGGTAGGAACTGTATTTGGTGCTCTGGCAATTTTGGTCATAGTCTGGCGTGCTTATCTTGATAAAAACCATCTAAAAGATAAATAGGTTCTTAATTATAAAAAGGGGAATTTGTCTAAACAAACTCCCCAATATCGAAACCTTCTGCATCATCGTTACGCTTAGAAGAAATGTCCTCATCTTCATTCGAAATACTTTGGCTCAGCAAAACTGCAATTCGCTTTGAAGCGCCATCCAACGAATTTTCTAAAAGATCAAAAAGCTCGGTTCCCTGAATTTTTTGAATGATGTTAACCGCTTGCTGTTCAAAGTCAGGCTCCAGCACATCCTGCTGAAGCAGCTGACCCGCAGTACTCAATTCCTGAAAGGTAACCCCTGTAGCAAACCCGCTTTCAATTTTAGAATCATCCTGGTACTGCCAGTCTTCTTCCTCGTCTTCCCAATCATTATTTTTGACCAGTATCTCGTCAAGTTCTTTCTTTGAAGCCGTGTTTTCAGATACTTCCTCTTTGGTTTCTGAATCAAAATTATTTGCTTTTGGTACGATAGATTCACCTTGGCCTTGTTCGGCGTTAAATGGCTGTAACTTTCTTTCTTCTATCCTTGTTTTCCCCATAATAGAGGGCAAAGCTTGGTGAGGTTCAGTACTTTTTTCCTTAGGATGGTGATCTGTAGATTTCCTCTCCCACATTAGTAGGATGATAATTAGTAATAATGCTATGATGATTAATTGTTCCATAAGATGATTAATTAAAAAATTGGACGGTATTTATTGTTGAAATCATCAGTGATCTGTTTTTCAAACGTTTCGAAATGGTAAGCCAAAATATTGTCGAGATAAGCATACAAGGGAATCTGATCATCAGCAACAATCTGGATGATTCGGGAAAGCCGTTCATGATATTCGGGGCGTATGTAAATGCTTTTGTCACCTCGCTTGGTCATCGTGTGATGCGTGAGAAACTGGTCGGCATAGGTAATTTCAATATTTTTTTTGCTTTTTATTTTTTGCTTCATCGCCGTTTTTTCCTTTTCAGAATCAAGTTCATGATTCTGCGTTTCCTTCTTTGTGCTGCCAGCCATGATAGACATCAAATATTGTTCATCGATATTTTTGTCTTCGTTATTCTTTTTATCATTGTCCATCTTTTCACAATTTTAAAATTCTTAAAAATTCCTCCATAAACTGGTCGAGCCGACATAACATCATCAACTTAGGGTCTGCTGGCAGCAATGTCGAACGGAAAACGGTTTTGGCGACCGTCTCCCCTTCTTTACGAAATCTCTTACTGTCTGTGATCGATGTTTCCATCAATTGAAGTCCAAGATCTTTGATCACCTTATTGTAATTTTCATACAGCGGTGTTTTCTCCCTACCATCGACCTGATTCCAGAACAGCTGTACGCTTTTGATCTCGGTATGCTTTTTCTTCATCAAGACCTTGGTTAGGACATCCGTAAAACTTAAGGTACTTTCCAGGACAACCCGGTCTGCGGTTATCGGAGAAAAGATATAATGGACATTAGCGAGGGTACTCAAGATCCCTGCTGTATTGACCGTGCCCGGCAGATCGAGAAAAACAACGTCAGCCGTCACGGCTGAAGTTTTAATATATTCTTCAAGTTCTTCCAACACCGTGTCGGTCTTGCTTTGGAAAACGGGATAGGCTTTTTTATTAATGGTAGTAAACTGTTTGTGAGCCATTTTTTTTAACACCTCATTTTGCATCACTGTTTTAAGATCCCGCTCTCTCATCTGTATCAAACTGTATTGCGGGAAGTCACAGTCGAACACTGCGACATTGTAACTCAAACGATAATGAAGAATACTGGCCAAAAGTGATGTGAAAGTACTTTTTCCTACGCCTCCTTTCTGCGTGGAGAAGGCAATGATTACTGGTTGTTTTTTTGTTTCCATTTTCTTTGATTTATAGTTGAACATTATTTAATGGTAATTGTAGAAAGGCTGATGGCGACAAGGATTGCAATACTTCCAGCTTTCCATAAATCTTGAAGCAATGAAAGCATATCTGACTTCAGGAATGAGGAGAATATTTCAATCAGTCAGTTGGTCTTTCTTGAAAGCATTCTGTACCTCCGTCAGCTTGTAATTCCTGACTGACCTTTATGCTGCGGGAATTCCGGATGTCCGGAAAGCTTGAATTCCTGAATGCTGGAATGTTTGCCTTCAAGATCTCTAACAATGTTGCTATCCAGCATTCCCGCTGACATTCTGGTGCAAATAAATAAAATCCGGTTTTACTTAACCTCTGTCTGGTTGCCTTTGGCTTGTAGTGGACTTGTTTGGCATTCTGAACATCAACGGATCTGCGAAGTATTGTGATTTACTTTGTCAACGGATGATTGACAGGCTGCTATCACTTCATCTTTTGCTAAAGTGAAAGTTGTTAAATGTTGGATCGAATCTATTGTACTATGGGTTTAGCCTTTCACCCGAAAGGGGCAAGTTGTGTTTTGAGTGCCTCATAACTGTTTTTTGTGCCTCAAAACAACTTGCCCTGCCGGGAGCTGGAAAACATTCTCCGAAGTCGAAGTTTTATGAATAAAATAATTGAATTACTATGACCAACCAAAACAATAAAAACAGAAATAAAGGTGGCAGAAAACCAAAGGTGAATCCAAGTACCCACCGCCATGTTTTTAGACTGACAGATGAGGAAAATGATCGTTTGATGATGCTTTTTGAAGAGTCAGGACTTTCTAATAAAGCAAAATTCATAGTCCATGCACTGTTTTCGAAAGAAATTAAAACGGTGAAAATTGATAAGGGAGCGGTAGATTTTTACATGAGATTAACATCTTTTTATTCTCAGTTTCGTGCAGTAGGGGTTAATTATAACCAGGTGGTAAAGCTTTTACATACCCAATTTTCTGACCGGAAAGCCGCTGCATTTTTATATAAACTGGAAAAACAAACGGCTGAGTTAGCCGTTTTCTGTAAGAAGATCATTGATATTACGGAAGAGTTTAACAGACATCATTTGAAAAAGGAAGAATGAAATGATTGCAAAAATTGGGAGAAGCTGCAATCTATATGGAGCGTTAGTTTACAATAATAATAAGGTTGAAAGTGAGAAAGGAAAAATTTTAATGACTAATAAAATGATTGAAACGGCTGATGGAAGGTACACGGTATCTCAATTAGCACATTCATTTGAACCTTATCTGGCAGCAAACCGCAATACAGAAAAGTATACCCTCCATATCTCATTAAATCCAGATCCAAAGGATAAAGTCAACGATGAAGATTTTGTACAGATTGCACAGGATTATATGAATAAGATGGGATACGGAGAACAGCCTTATGTTGTATTTAAACATCTGGATATCGACCGTACGCACATTCACATTGTTTCAGTAACTGTTGATGAGTTGGGAAAAAAGATTTCAGATCGGTTTGAGAAAAGAAGATCAATGGAAGTATGCAGGGAGTTGGAAAACAAATTTGAATTAGCACCTGCTACAATGAAAAGAGATGAGAAATATGACTTAATATTTTATCCTGTCGATCCGAAAGCTGGTGATGTAAAAAATCAAATGGCTTCTGTAATCCGTCATCTTCCGAAATACTACCAGTTTAGAAGTCTGGGCGAATACAATGCTTTACTTTCCCTCTTTAATATTACAACAGAAAAAGTTGATGGTGAGTTACAAGGTAGAATACAAAGTGGCCTGCTCTATTTTCCACTGAATGAGAAAGGTGAAAAAGCAGGAAGTCCTTTTAAGGCATCTTTGTTTGGAAAAGATGCAGGACTTTCAGCTTTGGAAAAACATTTTCTGAAATGTCGTGAATCTCTAAAAGATGATGTCCTGAAATCTCATCTGAAAAAAGTTATTGCGAATATCATAAAATCAACATTGAATGAAAATGATTTTAAAAATAATTTAATCAGACGGGGAATAAATACTGTGATTAGAAGAAACAGTAATGGGATGATGTACGGAATTACATTTATTGATCACACCTCAAAAACTGTCTGGAATGGTTCAGGTCTGGGGAAAGAATTTTCTTCCAATACTTTAAATGAAAGATGGAAAAATGAAAATTTAAAAGAAAATAAAAGAATGAGCAGTAAAAATAATGAAATTCCGGGTACAGCCAGGCAACCAGCTCCACTGTCAGACAAACCACATGAATTTTTCGGTTTTTTAGAAAAACATCAAAATGACAGTCAGTCCGAAGAGAGCTTTATTGAATCGGCAGGTGGATTATTTTCATTTGATAATTACAGTCTTCAGGAGGAACTTGAATTTGAGAATCAGATGAGAAAGAGACGGAAAAAGAAACGTTAAGGTGCAAAATATCTTCTGCAATACTGACAAACACTGCCTAATCATGCCGGCAATTTCACGTATGCTGGCTTCAATCTTATCGTGCTTTACATTCGCTCCCAAATAATTATATAATCTTATGGGAGAAGATGATGCAAGAGGTCTGACCAAAATAATGGGATTTATGAGAGCCATCAGTATTCTGTTGGTTTTAATGCATCTCTATTGGTTTTGTCACGGTTTTTTTTTGGAAAGGGGCTGGACTTTAAATCTTATAAATAAAATACTGTACAATTTTGACCGTAAAGCAGGTCTGTTTTCGAATCTTCTATATTCCAAAATATTTGCTCTCGTATTACTGGCACTGAGCTGCCTGGGAACAAAAGGGGTAAAGAATGAAAAGATCAAGTGGTCAAAAATATGTGTTGTTTCAGGGATTGGGTTTGTTCTGTTTTTTCTGAATTTTCCTTTGTTGGATTTGGAATTAATTATTGGTAATTTTCTTTATATTCTGTTTACGGGATTGGGTTATGTTTCTCTGATGGTTGCAGGAGTATGGATGAGCCGACTGCTGCGAAATAATCTGATGGATGATGTTTTCAACAATGAGAATGAAAGTTTTATGCAGGAGACTAAACTGATGCAGAATGAGTACTCTGTCAATCTTCCCACCAGATTTTATTATAAAGGAAAATGGAATGACGGCTATATCAATGTTGTCAATCCCTTCAGAGCAACAATTGTTTTAGGAACTCCGGGTTCAGGTAAATCCTATGCGATTGTCAATAATTATATCAGGCAGCATATTGAAAAAGGCTTTTCAATGTATATTTATGATTTTAAATTTGATGACCTTTCTACGATTGCGTACAATCATTTGTTAAAACATACGGACAATTACAAAGTATCACCCAAATTCTATGTGATCAATTTTGATGATCCAAGGAAGAGCCATCGCTGCAATCCCTTGAATCCGGAATTTATGACGGATATTTCAGATGCCTATGAAGCGGCGTACACCATCATGTTGAATCTGAACAGAAGCTGGATACAAAAGCAAGGTGACTTTTTTGTTGAATCCCCTATCATATTACTCGCTGCAATTATTTGGTTTTTGAAAATCTACGAGGATGGAAAGTACTGCACGTTTCCGCACGCCATCGAACTGTTAAACAAAAAATATTCTGATGTATTTACCATCCTTACCTCATATCCTGATCTTGAAAACTATCTGTCCCCCTTTATGGATGCCTGGCAGGGAGGTGCACAGGATCAGCTACAGGGACAAATCGCTTCCGCAAAAATTCCGCTATCCCGAATGATCTCCCCGCAGTTATACTGGGTGATGACAGGCGATGATTTTTCCCTGGATATAAACAATCCCAAAGAGCCTAAAATATTATGTGTAGGAAACAATCCTGACAGACAGAATATTTATTCTGCTGCTCTGGGTCTGTACAACTCAAGAATAGTAAAGCTGATCAATAAAAAGGGACAGTTGAAGAGTTCAGTGATCATCGATGAATTACCAACTATTTATTTTCGGGGACTGGACAATCTGATTGCCACAGCGAGAAGCAATAAAGTTGCTGTATGTCTGGGCTTTCAGGATTTCTCACAACTGACCAGAGATTATGGGGATAAGGAAAGTAAAGTGATTCAAAATACGGTTGGTAATATTTTCAGCGGTCAGGTAGTGGGTGAAACAGCGAAAAGCTTATCTGAACGGTTCGGTAAAGTTCTGCAGAAAAGACAAAGCATATCGATCAATAAAAATGACACTTCCACATCAATCTCGACACAGCTGGATACTTTAATTCCGGCATCGAAAATATCTACGTTGACGCAGGGTGTTTTTGTCGGAGCCGTCTCTGATAATTTTGATGAAAGAATTGAGCAGAAAATGTTTCATGCTGAAATTGTTGTCGATAATGAACTGGTAGCGAAAGAAACTAAAAACTATCGGAAAATACCGGAGGTTTTAAGTTTTGTAGATAATGATGGCAAAGATCAAATGAAACAGGTGATCGATGAAAATTACCGAAAAATTAAAACAGACATTTCGACAATTATTAATGTTGAGCTCGAAAGGATTAAAAATGACCCGGATTTACAGCATTTGATTCAGTAATAATTTTTAAAGACCGGATGATGATTCTGAAAAGATGCATTAACTATCTAAAATTGATTTTAAAGCAAAAAAAAAACCTCAACTCAAATGTTGGGGTTTATTTTGAAAGGATATTTAATATAACTAGTATATGCATTTTTAATACTAACAACTATTATACCGAGATCTCATCTTGTTCAGTAAATAATGAGCATAGTAAATATATAATTTCGGGATTAAAAATACTATCTATCTAAAATCGTCCATGTTATTGAAATGCTGAATTAAATTATCATTAACCATCTGCAGGAATTTTGTGGGTCCCTGTTTTCTGTTACGGATTTCAAAAATGGTTTTATGAAAATTGCCTAAATCTAAACTTAATGATTTTTCAACAAATTTAATGACTTCGCTGAGCTCGATATTTCCCCCATTGAAACACCTCATCTGATAAAGACCATAAACTAGTTCTACAAGTCCACTCTTGGATCCTGACCATACCAATGGTGAGAGTGGTTGATTGCCTGCTTCTTCTGATATCGATGCTATCTGCTTTTTTAAATATTGTTCATAATCCTGAGTTGCTATAAAATGGCTTATTAAATGATCATGGGAAGTAGTAAAGCTTAAATCAAAATTATAAAACCCGGATGAAAGTTTCATTTTCAGATCGTACGAATTTCTGACAAAGATTTTGTGATCGAGATACGTGGCATCCCTGCGGTAATAACTGTAAAATTCAGAGTGCTGTTCATAAAAGCTCTTTAACTTTTCCTGCTCATTCTCGTAGAACTTTTTTAAAGTCTTTTTTCCTGCATGCGGTAGTCGGGATTCCAGTTCAAGTATGGAGGAATAATAAATAAATTTTGAAATAAATACGGGCTTCATGTGTTTGAAGAAATAAACTTCTTCCCCAATATCTTCAAAAATATGATTTGATACCAGATTTTTGACCTGCCTCGTAATGCTGTCAATGATAATAAGACATTTTTCGGCGACCTTAACGATATCAGGTTCTTGGTCGTGAAATTGTTTGATGCTCTCCCGGAGTTTCTCCTCCAATGCTGTGATTTTTCTAAAAATTGTTTTTGTTACCATGTCCTTTTTTTAGAAATTTACAAAATTTCACGAAGTTGAGGTTTATGGCATACCTAATTCTTCCCTTCTTTTTTTAATAAAATCAGCCGGACGAATTCTATTATATTCGTAAAATAAATCGGAGAAATTTTGACGGGCTGCTATACCGCACATCGCTGCGAGGACCTCAATATTAAGTTTTAATGCATCTCTGTCGGTATTCAGAAGATGAGTAATGTAGCTGATTCTTAACTGTGATAAATAGGTAGTAAAAGTAACACCTTTATTGTCCTTGATGTAGGTGGATAGGTATAGGGTATTTGTACCGAAATCCTTTGCAATCGTTTTTTGGTTGATTCCTAGCTTAGTGAAGGCTTTATCCTCTTCAAATTTTTTGATCTTCTTTCTAATCTTTTCATGTATTTCCGGAGACAGGCCTGACCTCGGGCTTTTAGGTACTTCATCAACCTCTTCCTTTTGCTTAAGATGCTCAGATTCTTTCGTCAGTCGTTGTTGGAGCTGATCATACTTTTTTTTAATCTTCTGGTCCTTGCGGTATCTGACCAGAAAAAAAACGATGACTAAAAAGGCGACAAAAATAATAACCTGGGCAAATCTTATCTTAGTGTTGCCGGCTTTCTCAAGTTCTTCTTTCTCTTGCAATAATGTTTTTCGGTCATAATCGCTGTGTAATCTATTGGACAGATAAGGGAAATCCTTTGTTATCAGGCTATCGGCCTTAAGCAGTTGCCTGGTATAATACAATTCTCTCTTTACATCCTTTCCCTGGTAATAATCAATAAGAACATTATAAGATTTAGTGACTTCCGGCAGTATAAACTGATTGACATTAAAAATAGAATCAATTTTTTTGTAATTGAAAATTGCTTCAGCTTCTTTATTCTGGGCATCGAAAGTCTTACCCAAATAAAAATATACTACCGAACTCCATGAAAAATCATTACGCTCGGTCAGTCCCGGTAAAGATGCTTCAAGATCTCTTCTCGCAGCGACATAATCTTTCCTGTAATATTTTGAAATACCTCTGCACTTGAGAAAATACGCATTTTCAAGTCTGAAATCTGCATTATTATTTGTCAGTAGATACCCTAGTGAACTGAGGCTGTCGCTTTTTTTAAAGTTCTTTAAGTATCTGTTAATTACGGTCAATTGATGCAAAGTATTATAGTAAGCTTTCCTTGAATTGTACAGTTCAACATAATTCTTTTTAATTTTAGACTGGGCTTCGTAATAAACAATACATTTTTCAAAATGTAATTTTGCGTCTTTATAATATCCCAGATGACTTTTGACAATTGCTAAGTGATATAAAACCTTATTCTTTAAAAACTCATCCTTAGAACTTTTTGAAAACTCATACGCTTTTAAATATTCATCCAGTGCTGCTGTAAACTTCTTTTTGTTGAAATAATACAATATACCTTTACTTAAATAGGATTTGCTGATCTCATCTTTATCGCCAAAATCAACGGATGCAGAAATTGTACTGTCTGCATATTTTATTTTCTGATCAAATACCCTGGAAAACTGACGACCGTCACGGTATCCCTGAATCAACCTGTCCTTTCTACCCTCGCTCTTTGCTTTCTGAATATACTGAATAACTTTCGGTAGTGCGGATTCATCATCCGTTTTTAAATCCTTGTATGAACTGCGGATTTCAGCATAGGAAATTTGCACTTTTTTCTGAGAAAAAAAGTGGATTGACAATAATAAAAATAACGAAAAAATAAATCTGTTCTTTTTCATCTGCTCTTTTTAGAACCTCACCATTCCAAAAATAAACATTTTACAACATAATAAATCAACTTCTACTGATTTGATTAATAATTCACAGTCAAATTATGACAATCTATGCAACGAGCCTGTTTTACAGCATTATTTGCCTGTCTCAATTATTAAATTAGGACGTCCTAATTATCCAAAAGCTCCTACAAACAGTTTTTTAGACCGCTTGTCCCCAATATCTTTGGGTTAAGAATTCGAATAAATATCCGGCCGGGATAACCAACAAAAATTATTAAAATGAAAAAGTTGATCCCATTATTAACTATCGTGAGCGGTAGTGTTTTTTTACAAAACTGTACACAACGTGATGAAGAAATCACGCAACTCCAAACGCACTTTGAGCGGGAGCAAGGACCACTCAGTGCCAAAGGTGATTCCACAGAATCTTCCGGGCATTTATATCCCGATCCTCCTGTAAAGGATGGTGACGACTGGCGGATCGCCCCGAAAAAATTTACTGACTAACAATAAAGAAATGTAAGATGATTCCTCAGAAATCCATATCAGCTGTTACAGGCAAATCATGTCCTGCCGGTGGCATCTGGGAAAGTACGGGGAATTTTAAAACAACAATTACCATGACTAAAGGATCTGTGATGCCCGATTACTGTGGAACGAAAGTCCAGTGGATTTTGATTTTAAAAAAATAACAAAAAAACTATGCTTATGAAAAATCCCGGAAAATACGTAGTACCTGCGGTCAGCTATTTTTTTATTTTGCTTTTCTGCTATGCAGCAATAAGTAAAATAATGGACTTTGAAAATTTTCAGGTTCAGATTGGTCAGTCTCCTATCATAAGTGCTTATGCAGGATTGATCCCGCAGGCTTTTATTATCACAGAAATGACCATTGTAGTTCTGTTGGTTTTTACAAGGACACGCAGAATCGGTCTATATGCATCAACAGCGCTGATGTCTGCTTTCAGCATCTATATTTTTCTGATACTTAATTACAGTGATTTTGTACCATGTTCATGTGGGGGTATTCTTGAAAAGATGGGCTGGAATGAACATCTTATTTTTAATATTACCACAGTGGTAGCCGGAATTGCAGCTATTATACTGCGATCAGGAAATGAAAAATTAAATTTAAAGTTCACATTGACAATTCTTTTAATAACAAATATTGTAAGTATTGCTCTTGTATCCGGACTATTTTTGTCCTCTGATTATATCATCAGGAAAGAAAATAATTTTACACGTAAATTTTTACCTTATCCTGTTCAGAAAAATAGAAGTTTCCGGTTAGATAATACAGACTATTATTTTGCAGGAGTTGATGCAAATAATATCTATTTGGGAAACAGAAAATTTCCGCAGAAACTCCTGATATTTAACCAGACAACGAATCTACTGTACTCAATACAGATTGTACCTGACCGGCTGAATCTCCCTTTTAAGGATCTGCGCATTTATGTTAAAGATTCATATTTCTATCTGGCTGACGGAACAGTGCCTGTTATTTTCAGAGGAAAAATAGGTGATACTAGAGCAAAAACCATAAGCTATCAAGACGCTTATTTCAGTCATCTGGAACCCGTTGATTCAGTCAGTTTTGTCATCCGTACCCACTACGGTAAAACCAACCAATTGACCTTGGGAATATTAAGATTACAGGAAAAGCAGAAAGTAAAACTTTATCCTGCTATTCTGAAAAAACAGACCGATGGAGTATTTGACAGTGATGGTAAGCTGACTTCTTCTGTATCCGGGAAGCTGGCTTATGTTTACTCGTACAGAAACCGTTTTATCATTTCAGAGGACGACCTGCATGCTTATAATGAATACAAAACGATTGATACAACATCCCAAGCCAATATCAAGACTGTAAAATTATCCAATGGTCTGAATAAAAAATCCAGACCTGCGATGACGGTTAATCAAAATATTGCGCAGTATCGAAATGTAGCGATGATCCATTCTCAGCTGAAAGCAAAAAATGAATTGCCAGAAGTATGGAAAAGTAATGATGTAATTGATATTTACAGATCAGACAGACAAGAATATTTGGGTTCCTTTTACATCAATAAGGTCGGTAATAAAACACTATCACATTATCTTCCTACTGACCGGAATTTATACGTGATCACCGGAAACCAGCTGATTGTTTACAAATACAATAAATCATTCAATACTATTATAAAATAGGGGAAGCCGAAAACCTATATCCAGAGTAGGCAACATCTTAAACAATTTCATTATGAAAAATTTGTTTTTTTCTGCTTTTATCGTACTAGTAGGTACAGGAGCAGCGTTTGCTACACAAAAAGCAGACAATGGTAAAATTGCTATCGTGAAAGGCTACCACTTTGACGAAGCGCAGGGTTTGTGTATTGTAACAGACCAGGATTGCAGTACGGTCTTTAGCGAAGACATGTGCACTTGGGGAGCAGCAGGTCCGGAACTCCGTGAGCTGAATGGCACATCGTGTGTGAATCCACTATATCAGGTTCCACAAAATTAAAAGAAGAGGATGCTGCAAAGCATCCTTTTTTTTTTAATATTTATAATGTTTTTATCATACTTGAAATTTGTTCTGGTTTTTAAAAGTGAAAATATGGTCCTTGCTGTTCACGAGTATCAAACATTGAATTCCTCATCTTTTATAAAAATCCGCTACATATCCCAATTTCGTCACATAAATTTTAATATAAAATTACACTTACTATCAGTAAGTATATCTCCTATGACCATTAGAGGATTTACCTTTGAATTTACATCGATCCACAATGCTTCGTAATTGTAGCGACAAATGAACAAACCCCAAAACGATTTGTTGAAAAATTACAAACTTTAGACATACTAATGGAGTACGATGTTTGAGTGTACTTTTTTTCAATAAAAATGTTCATAAAACGAGCTTCTGAAAATTACCGTTTTCCAATAGAGAAATCTACGGAGACTGTAATTTTAATTGCTGTGATTATTAAAGACGATAATTGCTCCTGCGTTCATCCCTTTCATCACTATTCGTATAAAGATTCTCAATATTTCTCAAAAGGCTCATACCTCATATTATACTGATTTATTGTTTTTAATAATGTGATTCGTCGGATAAAAATATCATTTCATCCCGATAAAATTGGTTTCCATCGAAAATAATTTTATTTCGAGGNATATTATACTGATTTATTGTTTTTAATAATGTGATTCGTCGGATAAAAATATCATTTCATCCCGATAAAATTGGTTTCCATCGAAAATAATTTTATTTCGAGGTTTCCTGATATACTTTTGACATATAAAATTAGAACAAACAAATCAGAAACTATGAAAACTGTATTTAAATTTTTGATCAAAAGCCATTATCTCATATATAAGATAGTTAATCATTCTCCGTGAGATATGAGATAACTTTCAAAAAAAACCATAAAAACTAAAACTTATGAAAAAAGACTGATCCCGTAAGGTCAGCAAACAAAAAAACTAATAACCGGACTTAAAGACAGTCATTAAAGTCTTTCTTTTGATTTCAATCTTTTCGCTATCGTTTAATGGAAACTGAAAGTAAATGCTGATAACGCTACAGACAAAAAAACTAATAACCGGACTTAAAGACAGTCATTAAAGTCTTTCTTTTGATTTCAATCTTTTCGCTATCGTTTAATGGAAACTGAAAGTAAATGCTGATAACGCTACACCWTAAKAGTTGAACCGAATATGATGCATTAAAAAAACCAAGGCAGGTCGACACTCATTCAGCGACTGGAAATTTGTGAGAGAATGTTTTCTAATCCCGTAAGATTTAAAACATAAGACGAAAGACTGATCCCGTAAGATCAGCAATTAAAAAACTAATAACTCCAAAAATAATTAAGTTCTTCAGAAAGCCACGTCCCATCCTGATCTTTTCTCGCTGTCTGCTGACAGTTCCGGATCACTTCTTCAAAACACTGGTTTTCGGTAAACGTGAAAAGATCAGGATGGAGATCGGAANCTGGAAATTTGTGAGAGAATGTTTTCTAATCCCGTAAGATTTAAAACATAAGACGAAAGACTGATCCCGTAAGATCAGCAATTAAAAAACTAATAACTATAATACTAAATAAAATGAAGTAACAAAGATGTACTAGGTAAAACCATAAGGTTTTAGGTGTCAAATTTAAATTAAATAAAAATTCAAAAATAAATTCTACAGAAAAAAAAGCGTAGAATTTAATAATCAAAACTAAATAAAAATCTAATAAACATGAAAAAATTATATATCGCTGTAAGTGCAGTATTCATCTTAGGAGCATTCTCTAATGCGCAAGTATCAATGACGTCAATCTCACCAGAAAACGTAACCTTGAGAAGCTCTTTAAATGATGATTTTACAAAATCAAATGATTTTCGAACAATTACAGAAAATGTTAAGCAATTTGGAGAAGTTTCATTTAATGATGTAAAACTAGTACAGCGTACTATGGAAGGTGAAGCCGTAAATGTATTAAATTACAAAGTATTGAAGAATAGTAACACAGTAGGGTATCTGCAAGTTATTAAAGATGCGAACGGTGTTTTTTACAGTCAGTTTATTGATTTTGCAGCTTTTAATCTTCAGACAAGCGAAGGTACACTTACCTTCTTGGATGTGAAAACACAGCAGAAAATAATGACATTGACAGTAAGGGGTGGAAGAATAGTTAACACAGTTCTTAATAATCCAAATTATACGAATGGTTCTACACAAACTACAAGTGGTAGAAAGAACCCTTTCGATACTAATGGTAACGGAGATGTATCATTTTTTGAATGCTATAGTGTTGCAAACAATGCAATTGATCAGGATGGCTTTTCTTCTTGGGTATGCGATTTTCCGGTAATAGGATGGTTATCATGTTGGGGAACAGTATCAACCGCGTGCGCTATATATTCCGCAGGACATTAAAAAAAATTAATTATGAATTTTATTGTATATTTTTTAGTCGCGGTAACTTTGATTTATCATGTTATTGCAATCTTAGATTTAGTAAAAAATAAAAGATTAACAAACCAAGATGCTAATATTTCATATTTCTTTGTCTTTACTATGCCTTTTCTGGGACCGTTATTATATTTTTTTTACATTAAATCTAAATATAGGCGCAAACTATAAAAAGAAGAATTATTATAATTCATAATTAAGAGGAATGATACCTTATTAATAATTTTTTTCTATAATTCTTTTAATCTCATTTTATTTGTATAGATTATTTAAACGATAAAATTATATCATTTTAGATTACATTTTTAATTTGTACAATTAAAAATAAAGTGAATGTTAAAGTTGGGAATAGTAAAAATTTGATGACGAATAGCAAACATTTATTTAAGACAGTCTCTTTTAAAAAATTTAAAAGAGACTGTCTCTATAAATTGAGATAGTGCCAAAATTTTCATTCAACTGATATTTCAAAAAAAATTGAATAAAGTTTAAATCGAATTACAAGTATATTTAAAAATTAAAAAGGCTTCATGAAAAACATCATTGAAATTGAGAATTTGAATTTCGGTTACGACAATCAAACGCTCATTCTTAAAAATGTGAATCTCAAAGTTCCAAAAGGGTTCGATCTATGGCTTTCTTGGAGCTAACGGCGCCGGAAAATCAACCACAACGCGTCTGATCATGGGACTTTTACATGATCATTCAAATGTTGTAAAAGTTTTCGGACAAAATGTTTGCGAGATTTATCCGCAGGTTTTGCAAAATATCGGTTCGCTGATTGATTTGTTCTGGTTCTTAAAAGTAAAAATACGGTCCTTGCTGTTCACGAGTATCAAACATCGAATTCCTCATCTTTTATAAAAATCCGCTACATATCCGAATTTCGTCACATAAATAGTAATATAAATTACACTTACTACCAGTAAGTATATCTCATATGACTATTAGAGGATTTACCTTTGAATTTACATCGATCCACAATGCTTAGTAATTGTAGCGACAAATGAACAAACCCTAAAGCGATTTGTTGAAAAATTACAAACTTTAGACATACTAATTGAGTACAATGTTTGAGTGTACTTTTTTTCAATAAAAATGTTCAAAAAAAACGAGCTTCCGAAAATTATCCTTTTCCAATAGAGAAATCTACGGAGACTGTAATTTTAATTGCTGTGATTATTAAAGACGATAATTGCTCCTTTCATCCCTATTCGTATAAAGATTCTGAATATTTCTCAAAAGGCTCATACCTCATATTATACTGATTTATTGTTTTTAATAATGTGATTCGTCGGATAAAAATATCATTTCATCCCGATAAAATTGGTTTCCATCGAAAATAATTTTATTTCGAGGNTATACTGATTTATTGTTTTTAATAATGTGATTCGTCGGATAAAAATATCATTTCATCCCGATAAAATTGGTTTCCAYCGAAAATAATTTTATTTCGAGGCTTCCTGATATACTTTTGACATATAAAATTAGAACAAACAAATCAGAAACTATGAAAACTGTATTTAAATTTTTGATCAAAAGCCATTATCTCATATACAAGATAGTAAATCATTCTCCGTGAGATAACTTTCAAAAATAACCATAAAAACTAAAACTTATAAAAAAAGACTGATTCCGTAAGATCAGCAGACAAAAAAACTAATAACCGGACTTAAAGACAGTCATTAAAGTCTTTCTTTTGATTTCAATCTTTTCGCTATCGTTTAATGGAAACTGAAAGTAAATGCTGATAACGCTACANTTAGAACAAACAAATCAGAAACTATGAAAACTGTATTTAAATTTTTGATCAAAAGCCATTATCTCATATACAAGATAGTAAATCATTCTCCGTGAGATATGAGATAACTTTCAAAAAAAACCATAAAAACTAAAACTTATAAAAAAAAGACTGATCCCGTAAGGTCAGCAAACAAAAAAACTAATAACCGGACTTAAAGACAGTCATTAAAGTCTTTCTTTTGATTTCAATCTTTTCGCTATCGTTTAATGGAAACTGAAAGTAAATGCTGATAACGCTACA